>NZ_JBVHFA010000023.1:0-1124 GCF_055562575.1 Streptomyces sp. NPDC018263 | reverse complement strand
TCACTCCCCTTCCGGGGTGCTTTTCACCTTTCCCTCACGGTACTGGTTCACTATCGGTCACTAGGGAGTATTTAGCCTTGGGAGATGGTCCTCCCGGATTCCGACGGAATTTCACGTGTTCCGCCGTACTCAGGATCCACTCTGGAGAGAATAACATTTCAGTTACAGGGCTGTTACCTTCTTTGGCGGGCCTTTCCAGACCTCTTCGCTTATATCGTTCCTTTGTAACTCCGTATAGAGTGTCCTACAACCCCAAGAGGCAAGCCTCTTGGTTTGGGCTGTTCCCGTTTCGCTCGCCGCTACTCAGGGAATCGCATTTGCTTTCTCTTCCTCCGGGTACTTAGATGTTTCAGTTCCCCGGGTATGCCTTCTCATACTCTATGTATTCAAGTATGGATACTACTCCATTACGAGCAGTGGGTTTCCCCATTCGGAAATCTCCGGATCAAAGCTTGCTTACAGCTCCCCGAAGCATATCGGTGTTCGTCCCGTCCTTCATCGGCTCCTAGTGCCAAGGCATCCACCGTGCGCCCTTTCTAACTTAACCATTTCTTACTTTAGAAAGAATCACTATGTGTGATGAACTTTGCATTGCATTCAATGTGAATGTATTACTTATTGTTATCTAGTTTTCAAAGAACAATCCTGTCTCGCTAGAGACATGTTTTGAAGGAATGATCCTTCAAAACTAAACAAGACGAAAACGCACGCTGCTCCATATATCCTTAGAAAGGAGGTGATCCAGCCGCACCTTCCGATACGGCTACCTTGTTACGACTTCACCCCAATCATCTGCCCCACCTTCGGCGGCTGGCTCCATAAAGGTTACCTCACCGACTTCGGGTGTTGCAAACTCTCGTGGTGTGACGGGCGGTGTGTACAAGGCCCGGGAACGTATTCACCGCGGCATGCTGATCCGCGATTACTAGCGATTCCAGCTTCACGCAGTCGAGTTGCAGACTGCGATCCGAACTGAGAACAGATTTATGGGATTGGCTAAACCTTGCGGTCTTGCAGCCCTTTGTTCTGTCCATTGTAGCACGTGTGTAGCCCAGGTCATAAGGGGCATGATGATTTGACGTCATCCCCACCTTCCTCCGGTTTGTCACCGGCAGTCACCTTAG
>NZ_JBVHFA010000022.1:0-1149 GCF_055562575.1 Streptomyces sp. NPDC018263 | reverse complement strand
CTAAGGTGACTGCCGGTGACAAACCGGAGGAAGGTGGGGATGACGTCAAATCATCATGCCCCTTATGACCTGGGCTACACACGTGCTACAATGGATGGTACAAAGGGCAGCAAAACCGCGAGGTCGAGCCAATCCCATAAAACCATTCTCAGTTCGGATTGTAGGCTGCAACTCGCCTACATGAAGCTGGAATCGCTAGTAATCGCGGATCAGCATGCCGCGGTGAATACGTTCCCGGGCCTTGTACACACCGCCCGTCACACCACGAGAGTTTGTAACACCCGAAGTCGGTGGGGTAACCCTTCTGGGAGCCAGCCGCCTAAGGTGGGATAGATGATTGGGGTGAAGTCGTAACAAGGTAGCCGTATCGGAAGGTGCGGCTGGATCACCTCCTTTCTAAGGAAAAATGGATTTATTCCATTCATAGATTGTTGATAGTTTGTTGTTCAGTTTTGAGGGAGCAATTCCTCATGATATAAAATTGTTCTTTGAAAACTAAATCATATAGAAGAAAAACCAAGATAAAACCGAGTAATCGCCATCTTAGATTCTCTATGTAAATAGAAGAATTAGGGTAAAGAGTAACATCTTTAGCCAAATCAAGTTAAGTTAGAAAGGGCGCACGGTGGATGCCTTGGCACTAGGAGCCGATGAAGGACGGGACTAACACCGATATGCTTCGGGGAGCTGTAAGTAAGCTTTGATCCGGAGATTTCCGAATGGGGAAACCCACTATCCGTAATGGGATAGTATCGTTACTTGAATACATAGAGTAACTGAAGGCAGACCCGGGGAACTGAAACATCTAAGTACCCGGAGGAAGAGAAAGCAAACGCGATTCCCTTAGTAGCGGCGAGCGAAACGGGATTAGCCCAAACCAAGAGGCTTGCCTCTTGGGGTTGTAGGACACTCTACATGGAGTTACAAAGGAACGGGGTAGATGAATAGGTCTGGAAAGGCCAGTCACAGAAGGTAAAAACCCTGTAGTCGAAACTTCGTTCCCTCCTGAGTGGATCCTGAGTACGGCGGGACACGAGAAATCCCGTCGGAAGCAGGGAGGACCATCTCCCAAGGCTAAATACTCCCTAGTGACCGATAGTGAACCAGTACCGTGAGGGAAAGGTGAAAAGCACCCCGGAAGGGGAGTGA
>NZ_JBVHFA010000021.1:0-1193 GCF_055562575.1 Streptomyces sp. NPDC018263 | reverse complement strand
ACACAGTGGACGCGAGCAACTGAGGACAAGCCCTCGGCCTATTAGTACCAGTCAACTCCACCCGTTACCGGGCTTCCATATCTGGCCTATCAACCCAGTCGTCTACTGGGAGCCTTACCCTCTCAAGGAGGTGGGAATACTCATCTCGAAGCAGGCTTCCCGCTTAGATGCTTTCAGCGGTTATCCCTCCCGAACGTAGCCAACCAGCCATGCCCTTGGCAGGACAACTGGCACACCAGAGGTTCGTCCGTCCCGGTCCTCTCGTACTAGGGACAGCCCTTCTCAATATTCCTACGCGCACAGCGGATAGGGACCGAACTGTCTCACGACGTTCTAAACCCAGCTCGCGTACCGCTTTAATGGGCGAACAGCCCAACCCTTGGGACCGACTCCAGCCCCAGGATGCGACGAGCCGACATCGAGGTGCCAAACCATCCCGTCGATATGGACTCTTGGGGAAGATCAGCCTGTTATCCCCGGGGTACCTTTTATCCGTTGAGCGACGGCGCTTCCACAAGCCACCGCCGGATCACTAGTCCCGACTTTCGTCCCTGCTCGACCCGTCGGTCTCACAGTCAAGCTCCCTTGTGCACTTACACTCAACACCTGATTGCCAACCAGGCTGAGGGAACCTTTGGGCGCCTCCGTTACTCTTTAGGAGGCAACCGCCCCAGTTAAACTACCCATCAGACACTGTCCCTGATCCGGATCACGGACCCAGGTTAGACATCCAGCACGACCAGACTGGTATTTCAACGACGACTCCACACACACTGGCGTGCATGCTTCAAAGTCTCCCAGCTATCCTACACAAGCCGAACCGAACACCAATATCAAACTGTAGTAAAGGTCCCGGGGTCTTTCCGTCCTGCTGCGCGAAACGAGCATCTTTACTCGTAGTGCAATTTCACCGGGCCTATGGTTGAGACAGTCGAGAAGTCGTTACGCCATTCGTGCAGGTCGGAACTTACCCGACAAGGAATTTCGCTACCTTAGGATGGTTATAGTTACCACCGCCGTTTACTGGCGCTTAAGTTCTCAGCTTCGCCCTGTCGAAACAGGACTAACCGGTCCCCTTAACGTTCCAGCACCGGGCAGGCGTCAGTCCGTATACATCGCCTTACGGCTTCGCACGGACCTGTGTTTTTAGTAAACAGTCGCTTCTCGCTGGTCTCTGCGGCCACCCCCAGCTC
>NZ_JBVHFA010000019.1:0-1796 GCF_055562575.1 Streptomyces sp. NPDC018263 | reverse complement strand
AAAAAGAGACTCTGCTAAAGTCTCATGACGAATATATAACATATTCCAAAAACTATGAAAATGAATATCTAGGCAATATTCATAAGATACAAATTAACTTAAATCGCAAAAGTTAACAGCGCTATTTTAACACATAGAAAATAAAAATACTATGACTTTACCGTTTTCTAATAGCGGGTAAAGTGTTCAAACTTTGACAATGGGACTCCTATAATGGGGTCCTTATTTAATTTCCTTGAAAATATAAAATCCGCCCTTTTGCGTGTGGGTGGGGTGACTCCAGTTGGGGCCCCCGACACCGCAAGGCGGATTTATTTTATTTATAAAAGACCGAGAGAAATAACACTAACCATTATGGTATTGACATGATACCACTTTGATACTATAATGATACCATAAGGAGGTGAAGTTATTGGGAAAAGCGGTTTTTTCTCTAAGGCTTACTGAAGACCTACACGAATGGTTAAAAAAAGAAGCTGAAAAGAGAGGTATGTCGGTCAACGCTTTGATTTCATACATACTGAGCGAATATAAAGACGATAAAGAGTTTTAACGGAGTAGTTCTACGTAGTGAAAGCGTAGCGGTTCCTTTACTTGGAAAGGCGACTCTGATAACCTAGTTCGGTTTGCCACATTAAAGATTTCTAGAAGGTGGCGACGGTGGCAAGTAATCTGGGTCGCAAAGGTTCCGAGTCAAGGATTCATGGAGTAGATCTACGCAGTGGTGATGGTGAAGCGCAACTAAAAAAACAAGAAAAGAGGACGAGCACATGTTTAATATTTCTTATTACAAAACCGAAGACACAAAAGTAATGGTGGTTACATTACACGCACTAAAACAAACTATCATTTTGCAACCAGGATTCTTTTATAAAATTTCAGGAGTTGATAGAAAAGTAATAACCGGCTGCGGCGAATTTAGTGGTACAATTCTAGTAGATTTAGGATTTATATTTCCGTTTAAATCTGATAGAAAAATAGGTTAATATTTAATCGCTATTTCTGTTTCTTACTTAACTTGATTATAGCGATTAATAAGCAGAAAAATTTAGACAAGGAAGAGAGGTATTTTATAATTGAGGTATCGTCACAAACTAATAAAAAGTGGCGGTGTATGGGAATTATTGAGCTACGAGAAAGAGGTAGCAACAGGTAAAGATGCAGTTCGTGAAAATGCTGGTAGGAAAAAACAGTCTGATCATGATTGGATAAATGATGCTGAAACAAAGATGAAGAACAGGTCTGATGTGTTATATCGTGCAAGGAAGCAAGTGTTTAACCAAGCAAATGCCAATGCAAATGCGTGGAACGAGCAACCGAAATTTTTCACACTTACATATGCTGAAAACATGCAGGACATAAAACAATCTAACTATAACTTCAAAAAGTTTATCCAAAGGCTGAATTACACTTTAAAAATAAAACTAAAATACACTGCTGTAATTGAGTTTCAGAAACGAGGGGCTATACATTATCACCTATTGGTCTATAACCTTCCTTACACGCCTGTAGACGTTCTATCGGACATCTGGGGTCATGGGTTTGTTAAAATAAATAAAATAGACCACGTGGACAATGTAGGGGCTTATATAACGAAATATATGATAAAGGATAATATTGACGAAAGATTACTTGGAGAGAAGTCTTATTTTTCGAGTAGAGGGTTAAAGAAGCCTGAAGAGTATATTTTGACGGAAAAAGAAAAAGAGACTCTGCTAAAGTCTCATGACGAATATATAACATATTCCAAAAACTATGAAAATGAATATCTAGGCAATATTCATAAGATACAAATT
>NZ_JBVHFA010000018.1:0-4792 GCF_055562575.1 Streptomyces sp. NPDC018263 | reverse complement strand
AAATAAGAGCTTTAATTCGATTGACAAAAAAACCGTCCAGAAGGTATATTATATGTATCTAAGTTATGGAGGTTATTATGTCTATTTCAAAGCATGCTAATAAGAAAAAAAATATATTGATTGCTGCATCTGAAATTGTAAAAGAAGAAGGAGTTGTCAAACTCACATTAGAGGCAGTCGCCCAAAGAGCTGGCGTGAGTAAAGGTGGATTATTATACCATTTTCCTAGCAAGGAAGCATTAATTAAAGGAATGGTGGAAGATTGGACAAATAATTATTTCGAATGCATTAATACGTTAGTTAATAACGACGATGATAACGCAATAGGAAAATGGAATAGGGCTTATCTTAAATCTACATTTTCCGATTTAGAAAACAATAATCTAAATTCCGCACTAATGGCTGCTATGTTTATTAATCCAGATTTATTAGATGAATTCCGGCAGAGATACGATATTTTGCATACAAAGTTAATAACTGATGGAATTGATCCTGTCAAAATAACAATTACAAGATTATCCATAGATGGTCTTTGGTTTTCAGAAATATTTGGAATGGCACCATTAAATGAAGAACTAAAAACACAAGTTTTTGATGAACTAATAAACATGATTCAGGAGGACGAATAATGTCATATCTATATTTAGCACTTGCAATAGTGGGGGAGATTATTGGCTCTTCCCTATTAAAAGCATCTGAAGGCTTTTCAAAACTCTATCCTACAATAGGGGTAATAATAGCTTTCGTTGGTTGTTTTTTCTTTTTATCCTTGTCGCTAAAAACAATCCCCTTAAACACTGCATATGCATTATGGGCAGGTTTAGGACTTGTTTTGACTACAGTAATTTCAGTTTTAGTTTGGAAGGAAAAACTTAACATGGCTAGCATTGCAGGAATAACACTGATTCTTGTAGGAGTTGTAATATTGAATTTGTTTGGACCAGGACATGGAGAATCTGGTCATGAAGCAAGCGAAACTATTACAATGAATGAGACAATGGAATAACACATAAAAAAGTCCTTCTTAATAAAGAGAAGGACTTTTTAGCTTAATTAAGGGTATTTTTTGAAGTCCTTATTCAACAAACCTGCGTACGTTAGTTTAAGTGTATCACTTCACAATTCCAATAGAGTAGAGTTTATTGAGACATAATGAAATTAGCGTTTTAAATGACTTCTGACTGTCTCATAAGACTTGTATCAAATGCTTACCGTTGTAAATCCGCATTTCCCTGACGCTACCCCTAGAAGCGTCTTTTTTGCTTTTTAAGGGTTTTTACTAGGGGCAACCTCTTACAAAGGCGAGAGAGGCCCGTATGGCGTCTGTCAACGGTACCGGACCGAAGGGAGGATAAGGAGTTGATAGACTCACTTCACCAAGACCCTCTTGGTGTCTCAAAAGGCAACACCTTTTGAGCTGCCTACCGGCGAGGGAGCCCCTCAAGGATTGAGGGGTTGGGGAGTTCGATTAAGGGGGTCTGGGGAAGAGTTCCCCAGTGGGTTTGGGCAAAGCCCAAGGTTTGGCTTTTAGCGTCGCAGACCACATGAAACTTTGCGTGCAAAGTGTAGTGTGTTACACTTTCTATTAATCTATCGATTTTCAGAAAGGGTGCGTACCCCATGAGTTACTCCATTATCCGAATGCAGAAAATGAAATCAAATGGGATAAAAGGGATTCAATTTCACAACCAAAGAGAGAGGGAAAGTGAAACGAATCCCGACATCAATAAAGCTGATTCTCATCTGAATTATGACTTGATAAACGGTCAAAGGCAGATTGATTACAACGAGAAAATTAGCCAAGTAATTGAGGACAATGTGACCTCTGGAAAAAAGATCCGTAAAGATGCAGTTAAGCTGGCTGAATTCTTAATTACCTCTGACAAGGAATTCTTCGATAAAATTTCACCCAAAGAGCAGAAAAGGTATTTTGAAACGGCTCATGAGTTCCTTGCTGATCGATACGGTGAAAAGAATTTAATCTATGCGACTGTTCACTATGACGAGAAAACCCCTCACATGCACGTAGGCTTCGTTCCAGTAACGGAGGATGGCCGACTATCGGCTAAAGATTTCTTTGGCCAGAAAAAGCAACTGGTGAGTCTTCAGGACGATTTTAATCAGTACCTGAAGCAAAATGACTTTAATTTGGAAAGAGGGGTCTCGTCGAGCCGTAAACACGTGGAGACGGCTAAATATAAGGCTCAAACGTTTCAAAGCATGGAGAAGGAAGCCCAAGAGAAATATGAGCGGACAATGGGGCATATTCAAGAGATTGATGATAAATCGAAATCGATTGCGAATATCGAAGCTAAAAAGGTTCTAGGGCTTGTTGGAATGAAGGAACAAGACTACAAAAGCCTAGTCGATTATGCGACCAATGGTGTGGCTTATCAGCTACAAGCAGAGAATCTGCAGAAAGAGTTGGAAAAGACTCAAAAAGAAGTTACGCAGCTGAAAGCTGATATGCAAATTGGACAAGATAAAATTCGCTATTACTACAAAGATATTGAAGAGAATTTAGACTCCTTAGCAGAGAAAAAAGCACTGCAAAAAGTGAAGCAAACAGACATTGTAAAGAACTATGGAGACTTGATAGAAAAGTACAATGGACTCGTTAATAAATATAATGACCAGTTGAAGGAGAAAAAGGAGTTAAAACAACAGGTGGACACTCTAAAAATTGAGAACCGGTCTTACCAAAATGAGAATCGGGAATTGAAATTAGAGAACGGAAAATTGAAGGGAAAACTCGTGCAGATCAGCAAGGAGTTTTCTGTTTTTAAAGAGAGGGTGGGCAAAGTTTTACACGCTCAACTTGACCGAGTAAAAACGTTCTTGAGGATGAATGATGTAGACCGAAGTACAATCAAGTTCCTGGATGATAGGCAAGATAAATTAGTCCAGGACTCTTTAGAAAAAATGGAGAAGCCACAAAGGCAAAAAGGGATGGAGATGGAACGCTGATGAAGGTGAAACAATTGGTTGAGAAGTTGGAGAAACTAGACCAAGAGGGAGAATTAATGCTTTTTATGAGGGATAGAAAGAGACCTCATTTAGGTTCTGGAACTCTTATTCCAATAAAAGATATTGGTGTTTTTACAAGTGTTGACCAAGATTCAAATGAGGGCAAATATGCTCTTGAAATAAAGAAAGGCGAGTAGTTATCTACTCGCTTTATTTTAAGTTTTCACGTTCTCTAAGGGCTTTAAATTTATCAAATTGGCTTTTGTATTCAAAGTCCTTGTTTTCCTTTTTGCTGACAAGGATTTTACCATCGTATTTAGCAAATTTCTTTTTGTCATTGCCATCTGTCCAAGCAAGGTCTTCGTTCACTACATAGACGTTTGATGTTCCCATTTTTAAAACATTTAAAAATCCATTCTCCTCTAAAAGCTTTACTGCTCTGTAAACTGTTGACCTTGATTTGCCAAAATAATCTTCAAAAACTGCATAAGAACAAGCTAAAGCATTTCTGTTATCCATGTGTTCCAAGATAAAAAATAATAAAGAACTTGCGAAGTTATGATTTGCCATTAACCATCTTAATTCTGGCATGTTGTCACGATAAAGCTGGATGAAATTATGATTTTTCTTTTTCTCTTCAAATTGCTCTTTGTCTTTGTTTTCTTGCTGTTCAAGATCAATAAGTCTTTGAAGCATTTGAAGTTGTTCAGGGGTTAACTCAACATTAATTTTTCTCTGCTCGTCCAATTTACGCACCTCTGCTGGCATAGAATCCTTCTCTCCCTTGTTATGTATCATCAGCTGTGATACCTATATGTATAATTTATGACACATCATAGGTCAAAAATGAACTATAGTCAAGCAAAAAATGACACATCTTAATTCAACTATGTGTCACAAGCTATGACACATATACGTGTCACAAGCTATGACACATTACCTTAACTAAAACATTGATATATCAACATTTTTTCTGTGTTCCCTTCTATATCTCCTAAAGGGCTTTTCTCCACGCAAGGTTCGGGTAGTATTTTTCGGACAGACCACCGAAAAATCTCCACCCTTTTCTCCTTGCATTCCGAAATTTTGGCGGTGCTGTACTTTCGCCAAGCCGACGTACCTAAAACGAGGAATTCAGGAAATCGGCTTGCTCGAGCCATTATACCGCCAAAACCGCCAGAGCTTCCGTTCATAAATTTTCTCTTTTGCCTTATGGATCTACGCAATATGGGGGCTTCCCCCAAACCCCCTTGCCAGCCTCCACCCTAAAACAAGGGGAGAATTGATGGTGTTCGAATAAAAATCTTTGATATTTAGAAATCTAATTTTAAAGAAGGGAGTTGAGCTTTCATGAATAGTAACAGTAGCATTAATAAAAGTAATTTAAATTTATTAGCCGTAGTAGCACTAGGATTGACGACAATTTACACCGCAATATTAGCGACTCAATTAATGTCCACAAAACATAAAGTTGATTATTTATATTACAAAGAACATTTTCAAAAAAATAATAAGGGGAATAATAATTAATCGCTAAAACAATGAGAGGCGCTCTAGAAGGGGTAGAGTCCTGAAAATGCGGATTTACAACGGTAATGTAATTTTCACCCATAAATAAAGCCGATTTTAAGAAATCGACTGTTGAACTAAAGCTCCCTTTACTTTAAGTACATTTCTTCACAATCTTTAGATTAATTTATTGGATTATTTTTATGTGAAAGAGTGATATTAAATAAGAGCTTTAATTCGATTGACAAAAAAACCGTCCAGAAGGTATATTATATGTATCTAAGTTATGGAGGTTATTATGTCTATTTCAAAGCAT
>NZ_JBVHFA010000017.1:2500-5142 GCF_055562575.1 Streptomyces sp. NPDC018263 | reverse complement strand
GTAAAGACAAGGCTAGTTGAGGTTATATGGTCAAGCCTCTCGGATCATTAGTATCAGTTAGCTCAATACATTGCTGTACTTACACACCTGACCTATCGACCACGTAGTCTACATGGTTCCTTCAGGGGGCTTGTGCCCCGGGAGATCTCATCTTGAGGCGCGCTTCCCGCTTAGATGCTTTCAGCGGTTATCGCTTCCGAACATAGCTACCCGGCAATGCCACTGGCGTGACAACCGGAACACCAGAGGTTCGTCCACTCCGGTCCTCTCGTACTAGGAGCAGCCCCTCTCAAATCTCCAACGCCCATGGCAGATAGGGACCGAACTGTCTCACGACGTTCTGAACCCAGCTCGCGTACCACTTTAAATGGCGAACAGCCATACCCTTGGGACCGACTACAGCCCCAGGATGTGATGAGCCGACATCGAGGTGCCAAACACCGCCGTCGATATGAACTCTTGGGCGGTATCAGCCTGTTATCCCCGGAGTACCTTTTATCCGTTGAGCGATGGCCCTTCCATACAGAACCACCGGATCACTAAGTCCTAGTTTCCTACCTGCTTGATCCGTCGATCTTGCAGTCAAGCACGCTTATGCCTTTGCACACAGTGCGCGATGTCCGACCGCGCTGAGCGTACCTTCGAGCTCCTCCGTTACTCTTTAGGAGGAGACCGCCCCAGTCAAACTACCCACCATACACGGTCCCCGACCCAGATAATGGGCCCAGGTTAGAACGTCAAGCACGACAGGGTGGTATTTCAAGGATGGCTCCACTGCAGCTAGCGCCACAGTTTCATAGCCTCCCACCTATCCTACACAGACGAACTCAACGTTCAGTGTAAAGCTATAGTAAAGGTTCACGGGGTCTTTCCGTCTTGCCACGGGAACGCTGCATCTTCACAGCGATTTCAATTTCACTGAGTCTCGGGTGGAGACAGCGCCGCTGTCGTTACGCCATTCGTGCAGGTCGGAACTTACCCGACAAGGAATTTCGCTACCTTAGGACCGTTATAGTTACGGCCGCCGTTTACTGGGGCTTCGATCAAGAGCTTCGCCTTGCGGCTGACCCCATCAATTAACCTTCCAGCACCGGGCAGGCGTCACACCCTATACGTCCACTTTCGTGTTTGCAGAGTGCTGTGTTTTTGATAAACAGTCGCAGCGGCCTGGTTACTGCGACCCTCTTCAGCTATAGCTCGCACGAGCCACCAAAAAGGGTGCACCTTCTCCCGAAGTTACGGTGCCATGTTGCCTAGTTCCTTCACCCGAGTTCTCTCAAGCGCCTGAGAATTCTCATCCTACCCACCTGTGTCGGTTTACGGTACGGTCTGCGTAAGCTGAAGCTTAGGAGCTTTTCCTGGAAGCGTGGTATCAGTGACTTCGCCATAAAGGCTCGTCTCGGTGCTCGGTCTTAAAGGATCCCGGATTTGCCAAAGATCCAAACCTACCGCCTTTCCCCAGGACAACCAACGCCTGGTACACCTAACCTTCTCCGTCCCTCCATCGCACTTACGCGAGGTGCAGGAATATTAACCTGCTTCCCATCGACTACGACTTTCGTCCTCGCCTTAGGGGCCGACTCACCCTGCGCCGATTAACGTTGCGCAAGGAAACCTTGGGCTTTCGGCGTGCGGGTTTTTCACCCGCATTATCGTTACTCATGTCAGCATTCGCACTTCCGATACCTCCAGCAGACTTCTCAATCCACCTTCAACGGCTTACGGAACGCTCCTCTACCGCGCATACAAAGTATGCACCCCAAGCTTCGGTTCACTGCTTAGCCCCGTTAAATCTTCCCCGCAGACCGACTCGACCAGTGAGCTATTACGCTTTCTTTAAAGGGTGGCTGCTTCTAAGCCAACCTCCTGGCTGTCTGTGCCTTTCCACATGGTTTTCCACTTAGCAGTGAATTTGGGACCTTAGCTGTGGGTCTGGGTTGTTTCCCTTTTCACGACGGACGTTAGCACCCGCCGTGTGTCTCCCATACAGTCCGTCTCGGTATTCGGAGTTTGCAATGGTTTGGTAAGTCGCGATGACCCCCTAGCCATAACAGTGCTCTACCCCCGAGAGGATACATATGAGGCGCTACCTAAATAGCTTTCGAGGAGAACCAGCTATCTCCGGGTTCGATTAGCTTTTCACTCCTAATCACACCTCATCCCCTACCTTTGCAACGGGAGTGGGTTCGGGCCTCCAGTGCGTGTTACCGCACCTTCACCCTGGGCATGACTAGATCACCCGGTTTCGGGTCTACTGCCCGCGACTATGCGCCCTTATCAGACTCGGTTTCCCTTCGCCTCCCCTATACGGTTAAGCTTGCCACGAACAGTAAGTCGCTGACCCATTATACAAAAGGTACGCAGTCACTCCTTGCGGAGCTCCTACTGCTTGTACGCACACGGTTTCAGGTTCTATTTCACTCCCCTCTCCGGGGTTCTTTTCGCCTTTCCCTCACGGTACTGGTTCACTATCGGTCGGTCAGTAGTATTTAGCCTTGGAGGATGGTCCCCCCATGTTCAGACAGGGTTTCACGTGCCCCGCCCTACTCGTCTTCACTGAAATGGCCCTTTCAGATACAGGGCTATCACCTTCTATGGCCGCTCTTTCCAGAGCGTTTTCCTAGAACCAAATCAGCTTAAGG
>NZ_JBVHFA010000016.1:0-7376 GCF_055562575.1 Streptomyces sp. NPDC018263 | reverse complement strand
TCCATTGTAGCACGTGTGTAGCCCAGGTCATAAGGGGCATGATGATTTGACGTCATCCCCACCTTCCTCCGGTTTGTCACCGGCAGTCACCTTAGAGTGCCCAACTAAATGCTGGCAACTAAGATCAAGGGTTGCGCTCGTTGCGGGACTTAACCCAACATCTCACGACACGAGCTGACGACAACCATGCACCACCTGTCATCCTGTCCCCCGAAGGGGAACGTCCTATCTCTAGGATTGTCAGGAGATGTCAAGACCTGGTAAGGTTCTTCGCGTTGCTTCGAATTAAACCACATGCTCCACCGCTTGTGCGGGCCCCCGTCAATTCCTTTGAGTTTCAGCCTTGCGGCCGTACTCCCCAGGCGGAGTGCTTAATGCGTTTGCTGCAGCACTAAAGGGCGGAAACCCTCTAACACTTAGCACTCATCGTTTACGGCGTGGACTACCAGGGTATCTAATCCTGTTTGCTCCCCACGCTTTCGCGCCTCAGCGTCAGTTACAGACCAAAGAGTCGCCTTCGCCACTGGTGTTCCTCCACATCTCTACGCATTTCACCGCTACACGTGGAATTCCACTCTTCTCTTCTGCACTCAAGTCCCCCAGTTTCCAATGACCCTCCACGGTTGAGCCGTGGGCTTTCACATCAGACTTAAAGGACCGCCTGCGCGCGCTTTACGCCCAATAATTCCGGACAACGCTTGCCACCTACGTATTACCGCGGCTGCTGGCACGTAGTTAGCCGTGGCTTTCTGGTTAGGTACCGTCAAGGTACGAGCAGTTACTCTCGTACTTGTTCTTCCCTAACAACAGAGTTTTACGATCCGAAAACCTTCATCACTCACGCGGCGTTGCTCCGTCAGACTTTCGTCCATTGCGGAAGATTCCCTACTGCTGCCTCCCGTAGGAGTCTGGGCCGTGTCTCAGTCCCAGTGTGGCCGATCACCCTCTCAGGTCGGCTACGCATCGTCGCCTTGGTGAGCCGTTACCTCACCAACTAGCTAATGCGCCGCGGGCCCATCTGTAAGTGACAGCGTAAACCGTCTTTCAGCTTTCCTACATGAGTAGGAAAGGATTATCCGGTATTAGCTCCGGTTTCCCGAAGTTATCCCAGTCTTACAGGCAGGTTGCCCACGTGTTACTCACCCGTCCGCCGCTAACTTAAAAAGCAAGCTTTTTAAGTCCGCTCGACTTGCATGTATTAGGCACGCCGCCAGCGTTCGTCCTGAGCCAGGATCAAACTCTCCGATAAAGAGTAAGATTAGCTCATTGCTAAACTCTAGCTTTTGTTACTTGTTTTGTTTCTATAACGAAAGTTATAAAAACGATTATTGTTGACGTTTGTTTGTTCAGTTTTCAAAGAGCAATTTAATGTTGCTGTTAGGAGCAACTTTTATATAATAACACAGCATTTCACCGTGGTCAACTTCTACGAACAAACTTTTTTAAAAAAAGAAAGAATGTTTTTTTCGAATTAGCGACATCTACTAATATACCATTCGCATTCGTGGAAGTCAACTTCTTTTTAGAGGTTTCTACTAGTTGAAATGTTTTTCTATTCTACATAATAAACTCTCTTACAGCAATAGATAGTTCAACGTTAATAATTCCGATAAAAAAGAACAAGAACCAATATGGTTTTTGTTCTTTTAATTTAATATCATTTTTCCCCTGCGATCATTTAGTTCCTGCATTATTGCTTCTTTCTTTGAATTCCATAAATCTAAAGCATCATCTTCATTCATGTATTTACTAAAAGTTTTTAAAGCTTCCGGTTTCATCATCCAGTCTGTTAAAAATTCTACTCTTTTGATTTTACGTTTTGGTATATGACTGTTAACAAAATCTTGAATGGCATCATCTGAAGGATTTATCTCAATAATGTTTTTATCTATCTCATTCTTTAATTTGTACGTGATAAACCCTATTGGATTTTCTATTTTATGATCATCTCTAATTGACTCCATCACTTGAATTACATTTCTTTTCCCATAATTCAACCAACTTTGTATAGTTTTATTCGGAACTTTAACTCCTAAATCACTCGCCAAACTTTTAATATCTTTAATATCGTCTTTAGAAACAACAAAAAGATCATTTTCAAGTTCTTCTGTATCTAACACTGCATTTTGACTGGAATGAGATATCGGAATAGGTAAAGGTTGAATAATAGAATCTTTGGTTTTTATAAAGAATTTAATTTCTTTAACTGCCCTTCCTTGTTTTATCTCTTGAAATTCAAATGTGATATCTGATTTTTTATTTATCTGTTTTTGAGAAGGGAGTATTACACGCTGTTTAAAGTTTCCGTAAGCAGGATATATACTTGTTGCGCCCAACTTATGTCTTAGGTCCTCCATAGTGAGGGTTCTTTCTTGTAGACGTTCATATTGCTTAAGCAGTTCATATATCCTTATAGAATAATGCCCCTTTAGTTTACTTACGTTTTTTAAATGATACGATGTAAATTCCTTTTTCAACTCTAATAAATAAGGGGTAAGAAACTTATGTAGTGTAAGCTCGATTGTCCCCTTTTTATAGTTATAATCAGCTTGGGATAACCATTGAACTTGTACTAATCTTTCTTCGAATCTTATTTCATAAATTTTAGCTAACATATTCCTCGTAATTTCTTCTAGTTCCTTATACCTTGTATTACTGTTTCCGCCAATCAATTTTATGAAATCTTTGATTGTGAAAGTGTAAGATTGAAATTCCTTATCATTTGGTTGAACTAAACTAATAAGGGTTAAGATGATTTTTTGTTCTATCTCGTTTAATTTATATGCTGCTTCAATAAGCTGATTTGATTTCGTAATTAAGTTGTCTGCACTTATCTTGGATCCCATATTAAAACTCCTTTTTATTGATCATTCTAAAATATAACAAAAAACACAAATGAGAGTCTACTTGTGTTATATTTCAGAAAATTTAAAACACACACTCGATAAACGAAGTTTTTATTTTTTTAAAATATTCTTAATTACCAAAATAATAAAAAAACAAGTTTTTACAAATCTCTCTTGTTTTGATTGTTTTATCAATTATTTGTTTTAATTGTTTTAATTGTTTTAATTGTTTTAGGAGGTAAAAAACCCTTATGTATCAAGGGTTTGAGGGACCTAACTATAACAAAAACTGAGTGAACTATAACAAAAACTGAGTGAACTATAACAAAAACTGAGTGAACTATAACAAAAACTGAGTCACAACTATAACAAAAACTGAGTGAACTATAACAAAAACTGAGTGAACTATAACAAAAACTGAGTGAACTATAACACCTAATTTTTAGGTGTTATAGTTCACTTTTTTAGAGGATTTTCAATTAATTTCCTAGAAAGTATAAAAAAAGAAAGAAAAGAAGAAAGGAAGAAAGGAAGAAAAGAACGTTGGAAGAAGGAGGGATCATTTTTGGCGATTACAATTACTATGGGGATACAAAAAGGTGGTTGTGGAAAATCAACTACTGCAGGCATACTATCATATTTACTAAGTAGAGATGGTTATAAGGTGTTGGCAATCGATCTGGATTCTCAAGGGAACTTAACAGAACTATTATCTAATCAACCTTCCAATGAATTCATTGGAAAATCAGTACTAGAAGCTATGCAGAAACAAGATGTAAAAAAGTATATTCTACCTATAGAGAAAAATTTAGATTTGTTGCCTGCTACAAATTTTTTAGCTACATTCCCCAGGTGGATATATACCGGAAAGACTTATAAAGGCGATACAATTCCTTTTAAAGGAACTCCTAGTTTAATTCTAGATAAAAGTTTAGATGGAATCAGAAATGAGTATGATTTCATTATTATTGATACGCCACCTTCTTTATCAGAACAAACAACTAATGCCCTATGTGCTAGTGAGTATGTAGTGGTATTATTCGAGTGCTCTAACTGGTGCTATTCAGCAATACCTAACTTTATGGAGTCTGTCACAAGTGCTAAAAATCATGGTAATAGAAATACTGAAGTAATAGGGATTCTAAGAACATTGAATGACTTAAGAAGAAGTGATGCTAAGGCCTTTAATGAAATGATCACAGAGGATTACCCTGATGAAGTTTTTAAAACGGTTATTACTAGAAGAGCTCCTATTGGTCGTTTAGCCTTATATGGGTTTAATAAAAACTCAGAATTAAAGCAGGCTTTACTACAATATGAAGAATTTTATAAGGAGTTGATTAAACGTGTCCAAAGTAAACGATATAAAAAATATGAAACGTCTTCAGAAACAGATTACTCCTTCCCAGGCTCTCGCTGAAGAGATTAGTGAGGAAAAAGCTTCTACACTACAACTGATAAGAAAACGAGTCTCATTCGATTTACGAACAGACTTACATAAAGAGTTAAAAATGCAATCTTTATTACAAGAAAAAAACATCTATATATTAATTGAAGAAGCATTAGAGGACTATTTAAATAATATCGGTAAATAATTTGATGCATCCAAACTTGGGTACGTAAAATTATTTTTAATAGTAGTTAACATAATGCGTCTTATCCCAAGCAGCACCCCAAACAAAAGACGGAATCCGGCCATATTCGGGCAAATTCTGTCTTTTTCCCTTCGGGAAATAATCAAAAATGAAGACTATAATTCAAAAACACTATCTCTTTATTTCTTCTATTTCCTCCTGGATCCTATTCCATTATCTATTTGACATTCCAAACATTTTTGAAGCATGGACAATGCTTATAATGCTGTATGGAGTATCTATATGTCTATTTTCTTTGCTTATCTATCCTTTTAAAAAAAGAGCATAAGGAAACCTGATATCACCTTCTGATAAAAGGTGATGAATAGTCGGTGCCTATTAGGTTTCAAGGAGTTTAAATTGATATCACTTTTTGGCTCGGGAGATATAGTGTAGATATACCGTAATATCTCTAGAGATATAGTTGTATTCCAAAATTTTCATTGGATTTTTCCTGTCTTTGCACAAACAACGCTAAAAGATTTTTTTCTTTTAGCGTTGTTTCGAGTTGTGATATGGATACATTAGAACGATATATTTGCGCTTTATTGTCCAATTCTTTTCATCCTTTTTAAAAAGAAATATCTAATATCAGTTTTAAAATATAAAAAACGAATAGAATTTCCATTGTCGAACGTCTTTAGGCTTTTATATTCGATCTATAATACTGTCCTTTTTCTAAAAACGAACTTAACTAAGGGAAGTACCTAAAATCAGCTAAAATAGCCCCTGAAACGTTCTAAATCTGAATTCACTTTAAGCTTACCCATCGGTTGATGTTAACTTTAAAAAGACAATTAAATACTAAACAACCTATCCTAGTGTATCGTTAATAAAAGTTTTTTGTATTGCTTCTTCTAGTTCGAATTGTTCCATCCTGGATTTTGCATATCTTTTAGTAACATTTATATCTTTATGTCCAGCAAGTTTCGAGACAACTTCTAAGCCTATTCCTTTATCTATAAGCTTTTGACAAAAAGTATGTCTTAATTTATGCGGATGAACATTATACTTTTTCAACATATATTGAATCGATCTTTCTGTTAATCGTTCATTAGATTTTGAAGTAAATAAAGCATCCTCACTATAAAAAGAGTCACAGTATTTAAGAAGATATTTCTTAGCTTCTTCCGATAATGGAATATACCTTTCTTCACCAGTTAACCCATTTCTAACGGTTAATTGCCTTTTTCTAATATCAATATTCGACTTATTTAGAGAACATAATTCCGAAACTCTAATACCTGTATGAAGTAATAAGTAAACAATAGCTATATTTCTTTCGTGACCATCATTTTTCACTTCTTGAAGTAATTGATTGTATTCATAAGGAGTTAGTATTTCCAATTCTCCCTTTTTTTCTATAGGCATAACTTTAATATCTAAAGTTATTTCTGGACGTTTCAAGAACTTAGCAAACGTTCTAATAGAGCCAAGTATTTTATCGATAGTTATTGGACTTTTGCGCTGTTGCTCTAAAAAAGAGAGATAATCTTGAACATCTTTTTGAGATATATTCTCTAAATAAGTAGGATATTTGTAGAGCCAGTCTTGAAATTTTTTCATTTCACGTTGATAAGTAGTGACTGTATTAACAGATTTCCCTTCTGTTTCAAGCCAGTCTGCAAATTGACTAATAACATTAGATTTTTGCACTTTATCACCCCTAAATCCAGACTTGGTACTTACTTAATATCTTAATTCATAAGAGGAAAGAAGTAAACTTCCACGATAAAATCAAAAAAAAGGATAGTAGTCTAATGACTACTATCCTTTTCGGTGCCTGGCGACGTCCTACTCTCACAGGGGGAGAGCCCCCAACTACCATCGGCGCTGAGAAGCTTAACTTCCGTGTTCGGTATGGGAACGGGTGTGACCTTCTCGCTATCGCCACCAGACTATTATGTTTTTATGAGTTGTTCTCTCAAAACTAAATCCTATAGGAAGAAAAACACAAGAACCAAGTAATCTTTTTAGTTAAGTCCTCGATCTATTAGTATTTGTCAGCTCCACGTGTCACCACGCTTCCACCTCAAACCTATCAACCTGATCATCTTTCAGGGATCTTACTAGCTTACGCTATGGGAAATCTCATCTCGAGGGGGGCTTCATGCTTAGATGCTTTCAGCACTTATCCCTTCCGCACATAGCTACCCAGCTATGCCTTTGGCAAGACAACTGGTACACCAGCGGTGCGTCCATCCCGGTCCTCTCGTACTAAGGACAGCTCCTCTCAAATTTCCTACGCCCACGACGGATAGGGACCGAACTGTCTCACGACGTTCTGAACCCAGCTCGCGTACCGCTTTAATGGGCGAACAGCCCAACCCTTGGGACCGACTACAGCCCCAGGATGCGATGAGCCGACATCGAGGTGCCAAACCTCCCCGTCGATGTGGACTCTTGGGGGAGATAAGCCTGTTATCCCCGGGGTAGCTTTTATCCGTTGAGCGATGGCCCTTCCATGCGGAACCACCGGATCACTAAGCCCGACTTTCGTCCCTGCTCGACTTGTAGGTCTCGCAGTCAAGCTCCCTTGTGCCTTTACACTCTACGAATGATTTCCAACCATTCTGAGGGAACCTTTGGGCGCCTCCGTTACTTTTTAGGAGGCGACCGCCCCAGTCAAACTGCCCACCTGACACTGTCTCCCACCCCGATAAGGGGTGCGGGTTAGAATGTCAATACAGCCAGGGTAGTATCCCACCAATGCCTCCACCGAAGCTGGCGCTCCGGCTTCCAAGGCTCCTACCTATCCTGTACAAGCTGTACCAAAATTCAATATCAGGCTACAGTAAAGCTCCACGGGGTCTTTCCGTCCTGTCGCGGGTAACCTGCATCTTCACAGGTACTATAATTTCACCGAGTCTCTCGTTGAGACAGTGCCCAGATCGTT
>NZ_JBVHFA010000015.1:0-13294 GCF_055562575.1 Streptomyces sp. NPDC018263 | reverse complement strand
TATAATCACCCCAATGAACAAAGTGAAGAAGGGCGCACTTATACAAACTTCGTTTGTGTGCGGTTTGCGTTGCAAACAAAGAGCATATTCGCTTGTTGCGAATATAAAAATTAAAATCCTTCATTCGCTGATGTGCGAATGAGTATCCGTCTTGTGACGAATACAAAAACTCATCGTAAGAGATTAATTATTTCTCATTGGCAAAATGCCATTTCGTCTAATTAATTTCTTACGATTCCATAATAAAAATTCTCCCACCTTACGGTACGATCATTTTTATTACGGCTACTACAAAATCTTTTGAAAAGGAGGTTCAAGCATATGGCAATCTATCACTTCTCAGCACAAATGATTTCCAGAGGAAAAGGACAATCAGCAATTGCGTCAGCTGCCTATCGTTCTGGTCAGCGTTTAGTTGATGAACAAACTAATGAAAGTAAATTTTACAAAAGAGAAGTGAAGCCGGAAACCCATATTCTTGCTCCTGAAAATTCCCCTGTTTGGGTTAAAAATCGTGAGATTCTTTGGAATGAAATTGAACGTTCTGAGAAAAGAAAGAACTCTCAATTAGCCAGAGAAATAAATATTGCTTTACCTAAAGAACTTTCCAATCAACAACAAACTGAATTAATCAAAGGCTACATCCAAGACCAATTTGTAGATAAAGGCATGGTTGCTGATATCGCTATTCATAGAGATGACTCCAACAATCCTCACGCTCACATAATGTTAACAACACGAGAAATTTCAGAAGAAGGCTTTACTACAAAGAATCGTGATTGGAACAAAAAAGAACTGCTGGAGCAGTGGAGAGAACAATGGTCAGAATACGCAAATAAAGCATTAGAACAATCAAACATCAAAGAACGAATTACACATAAATCTCACGCTGAACGTGGACTTGAAATCTTACCTACGGTTCATATGGGGCATGTCGCTTCTGATATGGAGAAAAAGGGGATGAAAACTGAGCGAGGTAATATTAATCGTGAAGTACAAAAGCATAATGCTATTGTTTATGACTTACAAAGATACCGCCAAGAGAAGCAACAAATAGAAGCAGAGTTAAAACAACAGGAGCAAAAGAAGTCTGTAGAATTAACTACTGAAGAACAAAAAAATGTGGAGGCAGCCAAACAAATTATTGGCGAAATTCCAACGGTAGCAACAATTGCCAACTATAGAAAATCATTAGAAGTACAGACCGAACAACAAAGAAAAGCACTAGAATCTTTAAAGACAAAAAATCACATAGTTTCTATTGCAGAACAAGCAGAAAAACAGCTTTCTCATTATGAAAAAACATTAGAAGAATTAAAGGGAAAACTTGATAAAGTAGGATTTTTCCAACGTAAGGAAAAAGAAAATTTGCGTGCTAGTATCAACACTTTACAAGATAAAATCATCAGCCAGCATGACCACTTAAATACATGTTTAAAAGAAGCTGGTTTATCTGCACGTGAAGAGATCCAGTTAGCTAAAAAGCAATTAAGTAAACAAATTGATACGTCTACTCGAACTTTAAACGGGAGCATCTTAAAATCTGTAGACCAAAAACAAATACTAAACCAGACAGAAGAAATACTAAAGCAAAAGCTAATTCGTAAAGTAGCTATCCAATATCCTGAATTGAAAACAGCAGGACAATATTTGGATTACAAGACAGCATCTAAATTGAACCGACTAAATGAGAAACAAGGAAAAACTATATCGCTCGACAACATAAAACATACTTTAGAACAAAGACAGCATAAAATTGAATTAAATCGAGAAGGTATTCAAAACTATAATCTGGCTGTTCGGAATGCTCAAAATGCAGAAAGTTATTTTAATCATCTTACTGAACTAGAAAAACGAATTGAACGAATCGAATCGAATCCTTACTTAAAAGGAAAAATTCTGTTTTCCAAGGAAGAACAACAAGCTTATCAGAAAGATTTACAAAAACGAGAACAGTTAACTCAAGCTATTCGAACCATCGGTTATGAAGATCGGGAGCATTTGGAACAACATAAAAGAGAAATAGAGAAAGTTGCTCCAGCACTTGAAAAAGTTCAACAAGAAACGCAAAGCCTAAGCCAAAGCAATGACTTTCTTTCAGCCATCCTAGAAGGGGTAGAACAAGCCCAAAAGCAGGAACACAAAGTAAATGCTAAGCAAAAACCAAAGCAACGCTTAAAAGGGCAAAACATTGGGTTAGAAAGGTAATCATGCTATATTCAAAAAAGCTACAGATGTGACAGCATCTGTAGCTAGCCTACTCTTTTAAGAATTGGCTCTATATTTTATAGATCAGTGAAATGACCTCCAAACAGCGCCAAGCCGTAGGGAGGTCATTTTTTATTTCTTATAGAGATTTGTTTATAAAAACAGATAATCAATCAAATAATACAAAAAAGGAGTTGAATACAAAATGAAGAAAATGATTACTGCAATGATATTATTAGTTGTTTTAGTAATGGGAATAAGCACAAATTCAATTCAAGCTAAGGAACCAGCAAAAGAATCATGGAGCAAATATCCTGATAACTCTAGTGAAAAGTTTGCTAGTCCAAATTCTTTTTATAGCTCAATAGACCAAAAACAATATACTGAATACAAGAACGCTAAAATTAACATTAGAGAAAAAGTCTCTTTTAAAGATGTGAACAAGGTGTTGTCAAAAGTAGATGAGTTTATTGGTGAAAATCGAGTTTCAGGTGATGGTTTTCATCCTAATAGACAAGTATATGTTTATTTAACAGTATCTGAAAATGGTAAAGATATAAAAAATATAATTGTTGATGCTGAAACAAAAAAAGTTCTTTTTAAATCCGAACCTTTAATAAAACGATAAAAAGGTTGCCTTTGGGTAGCCTTTTATTTCATTTTCCACTGCATTTCATACTTTGCAAAGACCTGGATTAGATCATCCACTAGTTTTTCATTTTCCTCCCCAGACAAAGGCTTTTTTGCGTAATCCCTTTTGTATTCAAATCCTACATACCAAGTGCGGTTCATATCAAATTCCCCATTTATGATTTTTTTTGAATCATCAAATTCCATAACTATCAACTCCCCCTTTAAAGTGTATACAAAGCCCGTAGAAGGCCGTTATCCATTTAACACCTTTAAATGCGTTATTTTAAAAAAGGGCTCAATATAACCCCTTTAAAACGTTCTCAATGCTATTAGTAAGGAGTATCATCATCATTATCTTTATTTTTCTTATCTAATGTTCTTTCAATTAATCTTTGAGATATAATTTTTTGTGTTTCAGACTTGGATTTAATATTAAATACAACTTCGAAAACACTTCTTCCCTTTTTAATCGTATCGTATGTAATCGTAATGTCAGTTAATTTATTGATTTCTTTAATAGCTTGTTCTATCACAAAACGCTTGAAATCAACCCATCTAGGTAATGTATCATCATCTAGATTTAGGACTTTCCTTAATTCATCCACTTCATAAATAATCCCTTGGACATTTTCGTAAGACTTTAATATTTCATAGAGCCTAATACTATATTGGCTTTTCATAGTCATTACATATAAGTAATTATATTTAGTGAAAAATTGCTTCAACTGCAACAAATGAGGCTTTAAATCTTTATCCAATTTAATATCAATTATGTCTTTCTTATGGTCTATAACTACTTTGTCGATCCACCTCATTAACACTTCCGTACCATCTTCTTGTTCCATCCAAAAACTTTTGTCGCTTATCTTTTTCAGGGAACTTTTAATAATCGAATAGTTTTTCCCACTTCTATCGCTGATTTGGCAAATTTTACAGTAATCCTTAATTGAAAAACGATACGTTTTAAAATCATCATCTTTTGGCTCAATCATTTGGATTACGTGCAATATCAATTTTTGTTCAACCAATGTTAAATCAAAACGAGTTTTTTGAATTAGATGATTAGATTTAACAACGGGGAAATTACGTGTTTCCATTTCTTTTAATTTTGGTACTCTATCAGATAATTTTTCTAATCTCCTTGCCATTTCTTTATTCCTTTCATAACTCTTGATATAACTATCATATTTAAAAGTGAGTTAAAAAACAAGTTTTTCTAAAAAACTCACTTTAAGTGCACCAAAACTCACTTTAAGTGCACCAAAACTCACTTTTAAGTGCACCAAAACTCACTTTAAGTGCACCAAAACTCACTTTTAAATTTTTGAGACTTACAGCCCCAAGGGTTTCAAGCTCCTATAAATAAGTAAAAAGGTTTTAAAAATCTTTAAAAAATAACTATATTATTAAAAGTTAAAATTATGTCCCTTAATTTTTTATATCAATCCGAATATTTCTTCAAATTAATAACATATATAATAAAAAATGGAAAAACAAAGAATGTTTAGGGAGGTATATATTGTGCAGGAGGAAGTAAAAGCTATTTTAATAGGTTTTGTTGCTCTGATCTCTGCTTATTTGACTGTATTTTCTTTATGGTTTTGTTTAGTTGCAATAATATTAGGAGTTATAGGATATAAACAAGCAAAAAAAATTAAAGAGAGAAAAAACAATTATATTTTTATGGGGAAAATCTTAAATAGTATAGGCATTTTGTCTTCTATATTATTATTTATGTATTATGTAACTGGTCCCATTTAATTTCGATTTTAAAGAAGAAAATACATCCTTTTATAAATAGAGTTAGATAAAGATACCGATTTTGATAAATTTCAAAATCGGTATCTTTTATCTAACCTAGAGTAGAAACACAATAAAATATGGATTAAGATTCTTTTGAACTCTGGACTTGAATCCCTAGTATATTTCTAGCTTGATTAATGTCCATGGCATTTACTCTATCTTTATTTTCCAAAATAGATTTTTGGAAAGAAGCAATCAACTTAATAGTTTCTTCTTCTCCTGTTATTCCTAAATGTTTTTCTAATAATCCACCCATTCTAATTAGCTTTTGTGTTCTTGCCTTTCTTTCCTTTTGTTTTAATTGGTTAGCAAGCCTTTGCTTCTCGGCTTGCATCTTCTTAATTTTTTCATCCATCTCTAATAGTCTTTCTTCTTCTGTCTTTCGAGCCAAAGCTCTCACTCCCCTACCGCCTTGTTTTTCTCTATTATAATCAAACTATCGCAGAAACACTAGAATTACATAATAGTATCTTCACTCTGCCTGTGGTATAATCACCCCAATGAACAAAGTGAAGAAGGGCGCACTTATACAAACTTCGTTTGTGTGCGGTTTGCGTTGCAAACAAAGAGCATATTCGCTTGGTGCGAATACAAAATCAAAACCCTCCATTCGCTAGTGGGCGAATGAGTATCCGCCATAATGCGGATACAAAAAAGGATTCGGAAGATTTTTATAAATACTCGTTGGCAATGTCAGCAATTGTTCAACTTGTCTTTATAATTTCTCCGAATTCATTTTTAAAAAATAAAAAAGGAGTAGATAGCCTTCTACTCCCTTTTTGGTGTGATACATGAATTTCAACAGTTGGCTTTAATATTTTGTTCCATTATGGAGTTTGTTATTCAATTTAAATTTAAAAAGGAGGTACAAGGATATGGCGATCTATCATTTCTCTGCTCAAATGATTTCCAGAGGAAAAGGGCAATCCGCAGTTGCGGCTGCTGCCTATCGTTCTGGTCAGCGTTTAGTCGATGAGCAAACAAATGAAAGTAAGTTTTACAAAAGAGAAGTGCAACCAGAAACCCATATTCTTGCCCCTGAAAAATCGCCAGTTTGGATTCAGAATCGTGAGATTCTTTGGAATGAAGTGGAACATTCCGAGAAAAGGAAGAACTCTCAATTAGCCAGAGAAATCAATGTAGCACTACCTAGAGAACTTTCTCAACAACAACAAACAGAATTAATCAAAGGGTACATCCAGGATCAATTTGTAGATAAAGGCATGGTTGCTGATATCGCTATCCATCGGGATGATGCCAACAATCCTCATGCTCACGTCATGCTGACAACACGAGAAATTTCAGAAGATGGATTTACTACGAAGAATCGTGATTGGAATAAAAAAGACCTGCTGGAGCAATGGAGAGAGCAGTGGTCCGAGTATGCAAACAAAGCATTAGAACAAGCACAAATCAACGAACGAATCACACATAAATCCCATGCAGATCGTGGACTTGAAATCTTACCTACTGTCCATATGGGGCATGTTGCTTCTGATATGGAGAAAAAGGGCATACAAACCGAACGAGGGGCTATTAATCGTGAAGTTCAAAAGCATAATGCGATTGTTTATGACCTTCAAAAGTATCGTCAAGAGAAGCAACAAAGAGAAGCAGCGTTAAAACTGCAGGAGCAAAAGAAGAAAGTAGAATTAACTCCTGAAGAACAAAAAATAGTTATCCTAGCTAAACAGATTATTGGTGATACACCAACTATGACAAGCATTGCTAGCTATAGAAAATCATTAGAAATACAGACCAAAAAACAAAAACAAGAAATAGAATCTATAAAGACACAAAATCATGTCGTTTCCGTAGCTGAACAAGCCGAAAAGCAACTTTCTCATTATGAAAAAACCTTAGAAGAATTAAAGGGAAAACTGGATAAGACAGGATTGTTTAAACGAAAAGAAAAAGAAATTTTACGCAATAAGATTACAGAAGTACAAGGTGAAATTCCAGAGCAAGAACAGCATTTGGCTCAATGCTTAAAAGAAGCTAATTTGGCTAAAGTGGAAGAGATTCCATTTGCTAAAAAGAATTTGAATAAACAACTGAAAGTAGCTACTCAAAAGCTTCAAGAAAACAATCTGACATCCATTGAACAGAAAATAGTTCTAAAGCAAACCGAAGAAATAATAAAGCAGCAAGTCATACGTAAAGTCATTTCTCACTATCCTGAACTTCAAAATGCCGAAAAATTCTTATCGTATGAGACTGCGCAAAAGCTAAATAACCTTAATAAAAAAGCTGAAAAGATTGTCGGTATAGATAGTATTAAATCCACTATTCGTGCTCGGAACAGACATATTGAAGAACATAAAAACTTTTTACAAAAGTTCCAAGTAGGTATTCAGCGAATCCAAAGGGTAGAAAAGTATTTTGATCAATTATTAGAGATTGAACAACGTTTGCAAAAAATTGATAGTAATCCCTTGTTAAAAGGAAAGGTACTTCATTCTGAAACAAATAAGAAAGCCTATGACGACCTTTTAAACATACAGAGTAAGTGCCAAGAATCTTTAAAAAAAGAAGGATTTCGAGATAAAGACCACTTTATTCATAATCGAGATAAGATTCTAAGTAATATGGACTTGAAAGATAAAACAATAAAAGAAATCGAAGATTTACAGTTAGGGAAGCATCAAGGTGGTTATGGAGCAAGCACAGAATTCTTGTCAGCCATCATCCGAGGCCTAGAACAGGCCCGAAACCAAACTCGAGGGGTAAATCCTAATGAGAAGCAAAAACAACGCTTAAAAGGGCAAAGAAATGAGTTGGAACGGTGATTAACACTGATAAAGAGAGTGAGCAATTCATACTTCTTTCATTTCAAACATATTATTGATCATGTAATACCTCCTTATTATGTAATCCTTAACAGAGACAACTGAGGGAGTTGTCTCTGTTTTGATTTTTGTTGTCAAACATGAAACTAACTAGCAATCCGCAGCAATTAAAAGAAAATGAAAGATCGCCGATATCATTATTGTTCCAAGTTTATATGTATTTCCCAAACCTAAAAAGACGGAATTTGCCCAAATATGGCCGAATTCCGTCTTTTGTTTTGTTGGTTGCTTGGGATAAGACGCATTATGTTAACTAACTAGCAAAATACTATCTAATTCTATTAAACACTTACAAAATAAGAATAAGAAAAAAATGTTATTATTAGTTATGATTTCCAACACAACGGGAGTAAAGTATCAACTAAGAAAAGGAGATGATTTCATGAAGCGAATTGATGTTGTTTTACTATTCGTGGTTGTAGTAATCTCGGTATTGCTGTTTCTTCTACTACTTCAAGGAAAATTGTCTAATGGCTATATAGTTCTAATAATATTAGGATTTGGATTAATTGTTGGATTCATTAGACGTTTTTTTTTTAACAACAGAAACTTGATTAGCAAAAAGAAAATTTAAAAAATTGAAGGATGGTTTTTATGGATATTTTAGGTATTATTCCTTTCGTTTTTTGGCTTATAGTTATCATAGGAGGAATATATTTACTTATAAAATTTCTCAAGAAAAAATAAAAAAGCCTAAGATCTTAGGCTTTTTTATTGGAATCAACTTTTAGAAAGAAATCCATCCACCAGTTTTCCAGTCTGACCGTGTAGAATCCACTTTATAGTATCTGTTTTTTCCATCTCCACGAGCATAAAAATCAACAGAGTCATTAATGAAACCTAAACTACCAGTTGAGTATACTGTCCATGAAGCTCTTCCATAGGCATCTCCACCACTTAAATAACCTTTTCCAATTCCTTTTTGCCATATCATAGAAGGATTTATGTTACTGTGGCTTCCGTAATTATCTAAAACTTTTGTAGCTGTTGAACCTGAATAGTTAAAAACAACTGTACTATATAATGTAGTTGTTTTAATACCTAAAACATACAGTTTATAGGTAGCAGTTACAGTTTTTTTCCCAGTCGCTAATACTCCTATTGAAGGGTTAGTATTTGTTTGTAGTTCTACAGGTACTTTATTTCCTTCTATGTTAATGTTTGATACGCCAGGATTAGCATTTGCTGTACCGATTAATTTCATATAATTATCTGGTTGTAATGCTAAAAGAAAAGTGTTTTGTTCTTCTTCACTTAAATTTTTAAATGCTTCTAATCCTTCTGCTGCGTAGTCATCTATTTTGCTTTCCTTTTCTAAATACTCAATATAATTAGCTGGTGATTCAATATACTTCAGTCCATCTTCAGTAGAGATACTTTCTGCATTAGCTGATTTTAAATCTAAACCAAAATTACTAATTAATAAAAATACAAGTGAACCTAACACAAAAACAATTCTTTTCATACTCATAGAAACAATCTTCCTTCCCCTTAATTTTTTATATCAATCCGAATAATTTCCAGATTAATAACATAGATAATAAAAAAATGGAAAAAAATAAGAATATTCTAGGGGGTATATATTGTGCAGGAGGAAGTAAAAGCTATTTTAATAGGTTTTGTTACTCTAATCGCTGCTTATTTGACTGTGTTTTCTTTATGGTTTTGTTTAGTTGCAATAATATTTGGAGTTATAGGATATAAACAGGCAAAAAAAATTAAAGAGAGAAAAAACAATTATATTTTTATGGGGAAAATATTAAATAGTATAGGGATTTTGTCTTCTATACTGCTATTTATGTATTATGTAACCGGTCCTATTTAATTTCGGTTTTAAAAAAGAAAATACCTCCTTTTATAGAAAAAAATTACATTTCATTTAAAATATGAACTTTTTATTTCGTATTAGGATAAAAAGAAAAAAAGCATAGGAGACGATCCTATGCTTTTTATTTTATTAATTTCAAATATAATCTAGTAAATTAGTATTGCTAGAATAGATTGATAGGTATAAAATTACAGATAACTAAATAGTCCGGATAATGAAAAAGAACTCCAACTGTTAAAGTGGTGTTGGTCGCACCCTTTAACCGTCTCCCTATTCTCGGTAGGGAAACACTTGTCGAAGTCCTTTGAACATATAACGTTAAGTATTATATACCAATCATTTTAGTGTATAAAACACGTTTATTCAAGGAAAAAAAGTTTCCTTTTTTCGATAACTTTTGATAAAAGACACTGTTTCCCATTGGTTTATGGGATAATAGTGTCTTTTTTTGTTCCGAAAAAGGAGAAATTGAACATGACAGTATTTGTGGAATCACACCAATTTAATCAAATGATATCTTACACACCATATGTAGAAACAAAAACAGAAAAGAAAAAAGTTAAGTACAGTTTATTAGAATCTATTCAAGAGTCCATAGGGGATAAATGGTACCGACTAAAAGAAGGAACAAGACAGGCTTTTGATATGGTCTGTTTCTTCAGTACGGAGTTAGGATTCTTTTATGCGAGTGACGAATACCTGGCAAAAAGGAACGGGATCAGTGACCGAACTATCCAATATCGCCTGAAAGAGCTAGTAGAACTGGGACAAGTTATAAAAGTATATCGACGTGCCAGAAAGTGTAACGGTCGGGGGAACCCAGTCTATCTATTTGTTAATCATCCTTACTTCCAATATTGGGTGAATTTATTAGGACTTGATAGGACTAATTTCCAAACAGATTGCGAAACAGAAAACAGCGAAAAGCCTTCTGGCAGTAGGGAAAAAGAAGGGGAAACTTTTTCTACCTATCTAGTACCTGAAAAACAAGAAAATAATATATATAAGCAAGCTAATAAAATAATTCAATATGTAACTAATAGAGTTACTGATTCCATAAAAAAAGGCACTAAAATCACATACATGTCCAGTTACGTAGATACATTGGTTACAAAATTAGAATGGCAAGCTCTTTATGCTGAAAATAATCGTCAAATTAAGGCTAAACAGCAAGCACATAACGAATCATATGAGAAGGTCAAAGGCATGTTAGGAAAAGAACCTGTTAAAAAGGTACCTTTCTACAATTGGTTAGAAAATTAAAATGCCATTTAAAACGTATTTCAAAGCGATTATATACACTTTGAGTTTATAATCCCAACTTCATTGAACTATGCCTGCTAACTTTACGTTTTGTATAAGTTTCTTTGAATAAGACACCCTAAAAAAAGGGGATTAGTAGCATTTTTTGTTTTTTCCTAAACCCTAAACAGAGCTTTTTATTAAGCCACTTAGGAGGGTTTCACATGAAAGGAAACCATGTAGATTTAACAGCTTCTGAAATAGCAATTCTTTGGACTGCCTATATGAATGACAGCATGAGTAAATGTATTTTAGGTTATATGCTAAAACATATAGAGGACAAAGAGATTAAACCAATTATTCAGTTTTCATATGATCTGTCAGCTAGTCATATAGAAAAACTCATCACTATATTTAAACATGAAAACTATATTATACCGAATGGGTTTTCTGAAGCAGATGTTAATATGAATGCACCGAGTTTATTTACAGATTTATTTTGTATAAGCTATGTCAATCATATGGCAAGAGCTGGATTATTAGCCTATGGTGGTTCTCTTGGCATGAGTATTAGAAAAGATATAAGGGATTATTTTATAGAGGGAATCTCTGAAACGACTAAATTATATGATAAAAGCACACAAGTAATGCTAAATAAAGGGATATTTTTAAGAGCACCCTATATACCTGTTCCAACTGAGACGGATTACATAGACAGTAAAAAGTATTTAGGTGGATTTAATCTATTAAGCGACAAGCGTCCTTTAAATGCAATTGAAATTTCTCACTTATATTTAAATATTCAAACCAATCATATAGGGATGAAAATTAGCCTTGCTTTTGCACAGACTTCGCCATTAAAAGAAGTTCAGGACTTTTTGTTAACTGGTAAAGAGATATCCAAAAAACATATGAAAATTTTTATGGATTCTTTGCTTGGTTGTGATATTGAAGCACCCATGTCACCCGATCATGGTATTTCTGATTCCACGACCCAAACGTTTTCAGACAAATTAATCATGTTCCATATGGCATTACTAAGTGCAAGTGGAACTGGTAACTATGCTACTGCAGCCGCAGCTAGTCAACGCAACGATCTAGCAACTAGTTATGAACGCCTATCCCTTGAAATTGCTACATTTGCAAAGTCGGGAGCCGACATTATGATAAAGAATAATTGGCTTGAACAACCACCAGGAACTAAGGATAAAACGAAGTTAGTGAAAAATAAACATGATGGTCATTAAATGTAAAGCCAACTTAAACCGAAGGGAGGTCATTTATTCAATCGAAGAAGTAAATGATTTAGGGGTATATTAATTTTGGGACACTTAACAAGAGTTGTTTTAAGCCTTATTTTAGCGATTTTATTTAAATTACTTATTTAACTACTCTTATTTAAAAAGCAACGCTTTAAAAAGTGATTATGAAGGTCTAGTGAGCATTAGAGAGGAATTTTATCTCTAAAAATGACCACTTTTTTTGTATTTGTATTTCCTTTAATCATCAGCTCAAAAAAACTCCGACTATTTAGCCGAAGTTCATACTCTACAGTAGGTTAATTAAATTTTATTAGTTTGGATTAACTTTATACAGGGGGATTTTATCTATTGCCTGCTTTTTAACAATCTTTTTGTATTCAAATCCTAATAACAAGTGCGGTTCATATCTAATTCTTTTTTTCAAATTCTTTTTTTTGCATTTTTATAATAAATAATGTTTGAAAAGTAGAGTAACCTAAACCTAGGATAGTCAAAACAATACCGCTGTATAGTCCGCGCTTTCTTGCTTTTTCTTGAATGTAGTGAGTGAAATAAGCATTAGAGATGGTGCAAAAAATCATGATACCAATGGTTAATAAAACACGCATATCAAATTTCTCCTTTCTGTAACTTTAGTTTTTCCTAAAAAGATTAAGCTATGAAGGAAAGATTTAAAGAGACTAGTCGCCAATAGTTCTTTAGAATAATGGTTGTTCTTTTGAATTGGATCATTCTGTTTTCTAATTTCAAAAAGCAAAAATTCTATCTTTTGAATGTGGTTACATATTATAATAAAAAAAGGCTACAGATACTTCAGATCTATAGCCTGACCAACTCTTTATAGGGTTGGCTCCCATACTAAAGTATGAAATGACCTCCTACGAATAAATCGAAGGAGGTCATTTTATTTTATTCAAAGAAACATCAACGTTGACCTATTGGTCATTATTTGACCCTGTGGTCAACACTAGTTTAAGAGAGTTACTTTTTATTTTCAATTCCTAATATCTCTCTAGCTAAATGTATATCCATTGCTTGAATTTGTTCTTTTCTTTCCAAGATGGCCTTTTGGAAAGAAGCGATTAGCTTGATTGCTTCTTCCTCCCCTTCTATCTTTAAATGCTTCTCCATTAATGCCCCAATTTGAATGAGTCTTTTTGTTCTAGATTTACGCTCTTTTTCCTTTAATTGATTCGCAAGCCTTTGCTTCTCAGCTTGCATCTTCTTAATCTTTTCATCCATATCTAGCAATCTCTCTTCTTCTGTCTTTCGAGCCATAGCCCTCACTCCCCTTATAACCTTGTTTCCTCCATTATAATCAAATTATAGCTATAACACTAGAATAACAAAGTAGTATCTTCACTCTGCATGTGGTATAATCACCCCAATGAACAAAGTGAAGAAGGGCGCACTTATACAAACTTCGTTTGTGTGCGGTTTGCGTTGCAAACAAAGAGCATATTCGCTTG
>NZ_JBVHFA010000014.1:0-15342 GCF_055562575.1 Streptomyces sp. NPDC018263 | reverse complement strand
GGGCCCAGCCGGGCATAAAGAATTGCGGAGCAATTCTATTTGAATCCGAATTCCTCGCGCTTCGCGCTCGGACGCCAATTGGCGCCCGAATTGGTGGCCATTTTGGGCGCCAATTAAGATTGAATCCGAATTCCTCGCGCTCCGCGCTCAGCCTTAAGCATCAGGCGTTTCCGGCGATAGTCCATATTCGCCAGACTCCCAATCTCCAGTAATGCACCAGTCCTTATGACGGGTGTATCGGGTGATAATTACCCCACATTCTTCACACTCATCTTGGTCATGCTTGCCGCAATCTTCGGGTGATTCTTTGCCGTTTACTGATGCCATTATGCCGCCCTTTCTGGGAATGCAGGGAAAGGTATCAGGAAGGCCCCAGACATGCAAATAGGCCCCCTCCGGAGAGGGGGCCTACCGTGTTTGTGCAGGTCAGATGGCGTCGCTTTCCTCGGTGGCGCCGTCCTGGGGGTCGGTCCGCTCGATTCCGCGCTGTTCGTAGAAGTAGATGAGCTGGGCCAGGGTCCATTTCTCCTTTCCGTCGACCATGACGCCGGTCGGGAATCCGGTGGTTTCGCGGCGGGCCTTGTGCTGGCGGATCAGCCCGGCCTCGATGGCGTAGCCCTGGGCCTGGAGTTCGCGGGCCAGCTCGGCCACGGTGTAGAGGACGGGGGCCTCCGGGGCACCCTCAGGGGCCCCGGCGCCGGTCTGGCCGGCCACCAGGCGGAGCCTGTCACGCGAGGCTGTCACGTCGCCTGTCACGCCCTCCGGGTCCGTGACACCGCCACCTGCGTTTTCGTCGCTCAGACCCCCCTTGAGACCCCCCTGAGCGCCCGAGGCGACAGCGTCACGTGACAGGTGCCTCAGGAGGCCGGGAAGCGCCTCAGGGGAGCGCTTGGGCGGGGTGCCGAAGAGACCGGCGCTGGGGTCGAAGTCGGCGGCCTGGCGGCGCTCCAGGGCCCACTGGTGCAGTTCGGCATCCTTGCCCCAAGGGGCCTGAATCCACAGGTGCGAATTGCCTTCCACGATCATCATGCGGCCCGCCTTGTCGACGGAATCCGGGACGGGCGTGGTGCCAATGACGTTCTTCCACTGGTTCACGCTGTAATTGCCCATGAGCTTCATGCGGAAGAGATTGCGGAGCCCCTTTCCACCCAGGGCTTGGTCGCGGAGATCCTGGAATACAGCGAGGATGTTTCCACGCACGAACCGGCCAAGGCGGGCAGCGGATGCGACCTCGCCCCAAATGGGGTCGGCTGCCCTTTCGGCGGGCCCGAATTCGTCGGCTCGGGTCTTGCGGTTGTCGTCCCACCATTCGCGGCTCACGTCCGCGAATTCATTGCTTTCCTCGATCAGGAGGAGGAGGCCGGGGAATTCGGTCTCCGGGTCGCGGTTCTTCACGTAGGAGCGGGCGTCAATCTCGTCTTTGAACCACTCGATTGCGGCGCGCATGTCCTGGGGGTTGGAGGGGTCGTTGTAGATGTGGACGCCGGGAATTCCTTCCAGCGGCTTGACGCTGCTTCGCTTCACGTCAGCGACAATGATGTGGTAGCCCTGCGCGATGAGCTGGACGGCCACGGACACGTTGAATGTGGACTTTCCGCCGCCGGTGCCCACGGACAGTGCCCAGTGCGGGGTCTCCCCGTCCAGGCGGCGGACGACGATAGCGCCGGTCTCGTCCTTTCCGAGGACGACCTCACCGACGCGGCAGGCGGAAATGGCTGCCTGAATGTCGTCCGCGAAGAAGTCCACGCGCTCCGGGCACTCCAGGACCACCTTCGGCGCGGCCGGCGGCTTGTGGGTGAAGGTGGCGGACGGCTGGTCGGTGGTGAAGGTCCAGCGGCCGACCCACTCCCCCGGCAGGCGCGAGTTCACCAGCTCGGTGACGGCCTCGCGCTCCAGGAGGGAGCCCCGGAACTCGATGGGCAGGCGGAGGGCGACGCGGGCGTCCGGGGCGGCGAGCCGCTCGGGCAGCAGGAGCCACTGTTCACGGGGGGCGTCCTGGGGGAGCTGGAGTTCCCCGCGCAGGACGACCCACAGGCGGGGGCCGAAGGTGACGTCGTCGGAGGGCTTCAAGGGCGTCATGCGGCGGGCCAGGGCCCCCAGGAGGCCCGCGCCGACCATCAGGGCCAGGGTGGCGCCCAGGCGCCAGGCGGGGACGGTGTAGGCGACCAGGGCGGCCACGGCCATCAGGCGGACCACGCCGCGCGCCGCGTAGGGCCAGCAGTGCCACGCCCGCAGCACCCGGACCACGGTGGCCACCGGGGGCGCCACGACGCCGTACGCCCTGCTCAGGGCCGCCCAGATGGCCCGCAGGACGCGCCAGACCTTCCCCGCCGCCCGGGCGCCCCACAGGGCCGTGCGGACGGTGCGGTCAAGGGTGCCGGCGCCCTTGCCGTCGTACGTCTCGATCCAGGCGGCGGCGTGCCGGGCCCACGGGCGCGGCCGGGAGCCGTGCCCCTTCTTGACCAGGCTGACCTTGGGCGGGGCGGCGGCCGCGGATCGCAGTGCGGTCTCCGGGCCCCCCTTGCCCTTGCCCTTCTTGGTCGGGGCCGTGGTCGGGGCGCCCGCGCGCAGGAACGTCGCGGTGGAGCGGGCGGGGCCGCGCAGCTCGCGGCCGCCGACGAACCGGAGGACGGTGCGGGCGGCGGCGGCGATGCTGGTGATGGTGCCGACCATGGTCTTCAGGCCGCCGACCAGGCCCCGGACGCTGGTGCGGGGAGCGCCGGTGGCCGCCTTCTTCTTCCTGGCCAGGACCAGGAGGACGGCGGCGGCGGCGGCGAGTGCCCAGCCACTGATGGCCGGGGAGGAGGTGGCGTGGGCCGCCACGGCGGACATGCTCATTGCGCTGGTTCCCCTCGTGCTGTGGGAGAGGGAGCCAGCCGCCCGGCAGGTGGTCTCTGGCAGGAGTGGCCTGCCGGGCGGTGGTCCCTGGTCGCCCTACGGGCGATCTTGTCGGACGGGTCTGACAGCGGGGGTCAGAGGTACTGGCCCTGGGTGGCGCGGTCGTCGGTGTCGGCGGCCGTGATGGCGTCGATCTCCTTGCGGACGTACTTGCCGACCGTGGCCTTCAGGGCCGGGTCGTCGGCGTCGCGCCCGTGGCGGGTGGCGATGGCGTCGACCACGTAGCGGACGTCCTGCACCCCGTCGCGCACCATGTCGCGGACGTCGGCGGCGATGGAGCGCTTCTTGGGCTCGGCACCCTGGACGACCTTGAGATCCGGGCGGACGTTTTCGGTGCTTTCTGCCTGGTCAGAGGCGGTGTCGTTCGGACGTCCGTGCGCATCCGGGCGGACAGTGGCGTCATGGTGCTGCGACGTCGTGGCGTCACCAGCGGACGCGGCCGGGAGCGCCGGGGCCGGGGTCGCGGACGTCTCCAGAGCGGGGACGGCGGCGGCCAGGCCGGGGGTGAACATCCGGGACAGGGCGACGTCGGCCCCCTGGGTCAGGCGGGTGTGCTGGACACCGAGGAGGTCAGCCCCGAGGGTGACGTCGCCGGTCCCGACGCGCCGGGCGAGTCGCCAGCTCTTGCGGACGGACGCCTTGCGCACCCTGTCGGACGGGTGAGAGGCGGCGCGGGCCTGGTGGTAGGCCAGGTCGCGGATGACCCCGGCCGCTCGGGCCTCGGCCTCGACGTCGCGGCCCTCCTGGTGGACGACGATGCGGCGGGCGAGGAAGGCCAGCCCCTCGGCGGCGGCGGTCATGGCCATGGGGGTCGCGGCGTAGACGATGGTCTGGCCGGCGCCCTCGGTCGCGGCGGTCGCGCCCATCACGGAGGCGACGCTGGGCAGGGCCCACAGGCCCATCCGGACCAGCCGGGGCGACGCCTGGTTGAGGAGGGTGACCCCCAGCAGGATGAAGGCGAGGACGGCGGTCGCGCCCTCACCGGCCGCCAGGGCGCCGATGGCGGTCCCGGAGCCGTACGCCGCGCTGATGTTGGAGTAGGTGCCGATGCCTCCGGCGACGCCGACCGCGATCATCGGGAGGACGGCGAGTCCGAGCACGACGCCCTGAGTGATGCTGATCTTCTTCTTTTCCATGGTGATGCTGCCTTCCGAGGTCTGTAGTGACGTCACGGCGTCATGAGGCCGTGACGTCACAGAGGGTGGTCACTTCTTCTTGGCCGGGCGGGGCGTCTCGCGCAGCGCCTTGATGGCGGCGGCGACGCCGATCACGCCGATGCCGATCCCGATCCCGCTGTAGGCGAGGCCCTGCCCGAGGGCCATCACGGCGGGGGCGGCCACGACCAGGAGCACGGTGGCGGGGGTGCAGAGGATCAGCAGGCCGACCGCGAAGACGAGCATGTTGCGGAGCCAGGCGGGGATCGGCTGCGAGGGCATCTGCACAACGACCGGCTGCTGAGGCGCCTGGGGGACGTAGACCGGCTGACCCTGCGCGGTGTACGCCACGGTCATTCCGGGGGGCACCACGGGCAGCGGCTGCGGGGTGTAGGGCTGGATCTCCTGGTTCATGGCTTGTCTCTCCTTCACGCCGCGAGGGCGGCCGGGTTGTCGGCGCACCCAGGGCAGCAGCCGAGGGACGTCGGGATCACGTAGTCGTAGGTGACCAGGCAGAGCGGACAGGTCCGGCGGGCGCGGAGCATCGCGGCGACCGCGCGGGCCCGGCCCGGCGTCATCGGCCGCACGGGGGCGGCGAGGTCGATGCGGTAGAGGTAGGCGACCCGGACCGGGCGGGTGCGGGTGAGCGGGTCACGGCGGCCGTGCCAGAGGATCTGGGCCACGACGTCCTGCCCGGCCGGCCGCAGGCCCTTCGCCCGGAGCTGGCGGCGGGTGGCCAAGCCCTCAGGGGCGAGACGGCGGGGGTAGGTCGGGATGCCGTACGTCTCACCGGTCGGGTCGTGGAACTTCATCTCTGGCACCTCCTTGCTGTTCTCGGATCTGTGGTGGCGTCACAGCGCTGTGACGTCATGACGCCACTGAGGGATGGATCAGGGGCTCGGGCGACGGTCGGACAGGTGGGGGAGGGCGACGGCCAGGCCGACCGCCATGACCCCCAGGGCCGCGATGGCCACGACCAGGAGGCCGGAGGCGAGCGGGAGACCGCCGCGTCCGATGACCCCGGCGAGGCCGCCGACCACCAGGAGCACCCCGAGCCGCATCGCGCGGGACAGGACGTAGAGCACGGCGAGGGTGAAGAGGCCCATGGTCACCACCACTTGCTCTCGGTCCTGCGGGCGACGGACGCGGCCGCGGACTCGGTGATGGCCTTCTGGCGGGCCTTGTGGGCGGCGCTCAGCTCGGCCGCCGCCTTCTCCTCAGCCGTGGCGAAAATCTTGTCGATCGCCCGGTCAGCGGGACCGGCACCCTTGCCCCGCATGATCCGGCGCACCCCGCGCCCGAGGTGGACGGCGACACGGGCCTGCTCACCCACGGACAGGGCGGAGACCTCCCCGGCCTTGATGCCCCGCAGCCGGGACTCGGTGGCGCGGATCAGGCGGTCGATCTGGCGGGTGTTCGCCATGGGTCAGCCCTCCATCGCCAGGGCGCGGCAGGTCTCAGCGTGGGCCTGCGACCAGTCGCGGGCCTTGCTGCGGGCGTGCCCCTGCCCGACCTGGGGGTCGTCGTCGTAGCACCACCACTCGAAGGTCTTGGCCTCGGGGCAGCCGCCGCACTCCGCGAAGGTCAGGGGGACGGACACGCCGAACTGGGAGGAGGTGATCTCCCTGATGACGACGTGGGCCCCGGCGACCGTGAGGTAGCGGGCGATCACCGGCAACGGCCGGACCTGGTTGGTGACCCGGGGGGACGACGGCACCCAGGCCGCCTTCCTCTCGTGCTCCGCGATGTACGTCTGGAGCCAGGGGGGGAGAGCCATGTCAGCCTCGCTTCGGGTAGGTGTGGCCGGCCGGGGGGTAGACCGGAACGGCACGGTCGGACAGCAGACCCTCCATGACGACCGCCTCGAAGTCCTCGTGCAGCTCGGTCGCGGGCTCGCGCTCGAAGGCGAGGTCGGCCGAGGCCAGGAGGGCCAGGGTGCGGGTGTCGTCCTCGAACGGGGTCTCGGCCTGGGGGCGGCGGGGGAGCTTCATCCCTGGCCACCCCCCCGGCCCTCACGGGAGCGCTTGTTGGCCTCGCCGACCTTCTTGCTCAGGTCTTCGCGCTCGGCGTCGGTCAGCCGCGTCATGCCGCCACCGCCTGCGTGCCGGTGCTCCGGTAGCGGCGGTCGGCCGCCGCGTTGGCCGCCTTGCAGTCGACGCACGGCGCCTCCTTGCGCCGGTGGTGGGCCCGGTAGCCACGGGGGGTCCCGCACGTGACCGGCCCGCGCTCGCGGCGACCTGAGCGGGCGGCGGCGGGGGAGACGGGCCCAACCTCGGGGTAGAGCTTGCGCAGTCCCTCACCAGAGATCCCGAGCCACTTGGCGATGACGGAGTAGGGGCGCCGGCCGACCATGAAGGAGGCCGCCCACTCGATCTCATCCCTGGTCAGCGTCCAGCCGGACCGCTCACCCCGCACCGCGCGCTCCACGGCCACGGTGTCGATGACGGAGACCGAGCCGTCCGCGGACGCGACGAACAGCGTCAGGGCGGTCGTGCCGGGGAGGCGGACGGCCGCCTTGGTGTCCTGAGTACGATCCATCACAGGATCGCTCCCTTCTGTGCACGTCAGATGGGTTTGGTCTCAGGCCCCCACCCGCGCTTGCACCGCAGGTAGGGGCCGTTTTGCGTTGAGGCAAAGCTCTGCCATTGAGCTTCGGCAGGCGCTGCCCCCGGAAAGAAGGTAGACCACTAGCGACGCTTAGCGCTAGTGGTAGCGATGGGTGTGTACATGGACTAGCCTTACGAGTGCACCGCTCCGCCGGGGGGAAGTGCAGTACGACACCGGAAGGGAGGCAGCTATGCCCAAGAACATCGGCTACGGAGAGATCGCCGCCCACTACCGCCAGCAGATCCAGGACGGAACCCTTGGACCTGGCGCGACCATGCCGTCACTGCGACAGGTATGTGAGCACTTCGACGTGGCGCAGACCACCGCAAACCGCGCGTACAAGGTGCTCAAGATGGAGGGCCTGACCCTCCCCAAGCCGGGCGTCGGAACGGTGGTGGCCGGCCCCGTCAGCAACAACATCGCAACCCGCGTCCGGCTGCACCAGGCGACCGGCAAGGCCCTCGGAGGCGGGGAGACCTCGCAGATTTTGGAGATCGGCACCACAGGGGCGGACGAACTCGTGGCTCCCCGCCTCGACGTCGCCCCTGGGACCCCGGTCCACGTACGCCGCCGCCTCGTCAGCCGGAACGGCGTTCCGGTACACCTGAGCAGCTCGTACTACCCCGCCTATGTGATCGCAGTAACTCCGGAGCTGACTCAGCCGGTGTCGACGGGTGGATCACGCGAGTTGGCCGCTGAGCGGCTGGGGGTGGCTCAGGATCAGGTGCTGGAGGAGGTCACCTCACGCCTAGCCACCGAGTCGGAGAAGGCAGCACTCGGACTGACAGCCGGTGACGTGATCGTGACTCAGGTGGTCCGAACCGTGACCTTGGCAGATGGGCGAGTCGTTGAAGTTGCGGTGAAGGTCACGGGTGGGTCGACGATCCTCCGGTGGTCTACGTCCCTGCGTGACTAACGCGCCGGGGCAGCACTCAGCCGGGCGTAAGCTACCCGGCAAACCAAAGATCAAGAGCACCAAACGGACTGTTCAACACGAAAGCCCGCCCCGGACCCTCGCTGGCGTCGAAACCAGTGGAGGGGTCGAAATCCGGAAGCGGGCTCGCGTTGGACAGGCATCTACGTGGTCCACCTGCGAGTGTAAAGCAGCAGCAGGGAGATTTCTCTACCCTCCCATCTGTTGATCACTCTGCCGGGTGGGCCGGAGAGGCCAGCGTGTCACCGCAGCACCCGCAGTCACAGGAGACTGCCGACAAGCCCCCGCAGCAGCGCGGGGCCACAGTCTCGAACCTTGAGCGCGAGGGCGCCCCGGTCGGGACTCAGCCCATCGCGGGCCTGAAAGCCGGGTGGTACTTCCGGCCGGTAGACCGGATGATCCTGCACCAGGCGGCCAAGGACGGTCCGGCTTTGGTCATCGGGATGGTGCCGGTGGTCCTGGGCCGGATCACCTACCGCATGTCGGACCGCCGCCACACGAAGATCGCGTATCAACTCCAGTCGGATGAGGGGCCGCGGATCGTGTCGGCGGAAGAGGTGCTGGACGGCACCTGGGCCGACCGGCTGGGGATGCGGCGCCCCACCACCCCGGACGAGCGGCACGCCTACGCCCGCATCTTCGGTGAGGACGTGATGGAGGCCTGGGAGGTCCCGGCCCTCCCGGTCAAGGACGTCGACGGCGGGCTGGAGCTGCCGGACGTCGACGCCCAGGAGCTGGGCTACCTGCGGACCAGCGAGCCGGACCCGGAGGCTGCCCGCGAGGGCTGGCGCCGGGTGATGTGGCTTGCCACCCGCGCCGACCGCACCACCCTGGCCCTGTCCGCGATGTTCTGCGGGCCCCTGGTCTCCAGCCTGCACGGCGTGCCCGCGCACATCCTGAACCTCACCGGAGCCGGACAGCTCGGCAAGAGCACGACGCAGCGGATCATGTGCGCGCTGATGGGTGACCCGACCGACGCGTACGAGCTGTTCGGCACCATGAACACGACCGGCCTCGCACTGCCTGAACTGCTGATCGAGGCGCGCTACCTGCCGATGTGCCGGGAGGAGACGTCGTCGTCGGCGCTCTCGCTGCCGGAGCTGGAGAAGCTGTTCAGCCGGATCGTGGCGGGTGGCAAGCGGGCCCGGCTCGGGCAGGGCGGGACCCGCAAGGCATCGGCCGGTACCTGGCACTCGGTCTTCGTCACCAGCTCCAACGAGTCCCTGCTCCGGCAGGGTCAGGTCGAGTCGCTGGCCTCCCGGCTGATCCAGATGGAGGCGCCGTTCTTCGAGTCGGCGGCCGCGAGCGCGGAAGCCTGGGACCTGGCCGCCCGCTTCCACGGCTGGCCGCTGGTCTGGGCTCGGGACAACGGCTTCTTCACCGGGGAGCGGGTGGCCGGCTGGCGGGAGCTGCACACCGAGATCGTGGCCCGGCTGGCGACCGAGGAAGCCCGCGAGCGCGGCGGCATCCCGCTGACCGTGGCCCGCGTCCTGGCCGCCTGGTGCGTGGGCGCCTACATGCTGGGTGAGGTGCTGGGGGTGCCCGAGCTGGGCACCCGCGCGGAGGAAGACGCCCTCCTGGAGCTGCCCCGCGTCCTGGGCGACGTGGTGGAGACCCACCTGACCCCCGGCCAGATGCTCTGGGAGGCCGTGGCCGGTGCCATCGCGCAGGAGCCCGCCGCCTGGGTGACGTCCACGACCCTGACCGGGGGCTGGGGACCCATGGATTTCCAGCCCCGCCGGGTCCTGGGCTACTACCACCAGGACCGCGTGCACGTGTACGTGGCGACGCTGAAAGAGACCGCGAAGGGCGCCGGGATCGACACCCCGGTGCCGGGCCTGCAAGAGCTGAAGCGGCGTGGGGTGCTGATCGTGCAGGAGTCGGCCAAGCTCGCCTGCAAGCACCCCACCAGGGAGCTGCGCGACAGGGTGCCGGGCCGGGTGTACGTCTTCGACCCGAAGGCGGCGCACGAGGCGTTCGCGGACCGGGAGACTCCTCCGGCCGTGGCGCCGGACGGACTGGTCCGGCCGGGGGAGGACTCGGCTACTGCGGCATCCGAGCTGCGGGCCATGGGCGCGACGTTCACTGCCCCGGAGCCCGCAGCTCAGATGCCGGACGATGACGCTATGGCGTCGCGGCGTCGTGACGTCACTACGGCCACGGTGCAGGCTCCGCCCCGGCCGACGCACCCGCCCCGGATCGTGTTCCCGGAGGCTGCCGAGCGGGTCACGGACAAGACCTTCGCCGCCCTCACCGGGCGGGCCAGCGGCCGGACCCTGGCCGCGACCCGGTTCGGCGTCCTGGGCGACGGGGTGCTGCACCTGCCCAACCGTGAGCCGGTGACCGTGCCCATGCCCGGCTCGGTGGACGACGTGCCCGCGCTGGCCGCCGCATACGGGATCAAGACCCTGTGGGTGCACCAGGAGGCGATGGCCGCGATGGGGCTGCCCTCCTTCGAGGAACGGCGGGAGCTGGGCACCGCGCAGGCGCGGGCGGCCAGAGGGCTCCCCGACGACCAGCCGGTGCAGGCGCCGGGGCCGATGAACCCGGTTGCCCACCCGTGGGCAACGCCGGGGGAGGGGTCGATGGTCGCGGCGGTCGCCCCGGCCGGGGTCACCGCCTGGATGACGCTCACCCTCGCGGCCGGCGCCTCCGGGGAGGACCGGCGCCTGGTGGTCTCCGTGCCCGCCTATGAGACCCGGTTCGACAAGGCCAAGCAGGTCGGCCGGGGCGGCTGGGGCGGCGCGCGGACGCCGGAGGAGCTGCTGGACGCGCTGATGGTCTACCTGCTGTCGACGCTGCACGGCACCCACGACCGGCCCAAGGTGGTGCCGTACTACATGAGCCCGAACGCCACCGGCGAGGACTTCGCGGGCGGGCGCGGGCGGACCGAGGTGCTGTGCCAGGCGGTCCGGGCCGGGGCCGTGCCCCCGGCCGCGCAGGGTCTCCGGCTGGCGCCGCTGATGGTCCCGCAGCAGTGGCACCGCGAGCCGACCGCCGCTGAGCGGGCGGCCGGGTGGCTGCACCGGTACGACAAGACCGCCGCCTGGCTCGGCGCGTACGGGCCGACCAAGCTCGGGATCGGTGAGCCGACCCACGGCGGCGAGGGCACCGAGTTCGACCGGTCCCTCGCCGGGTACTGGCGGCTGGCCGACGTCCCCGGCACCGGCCTGGATGGTCTGCCCGAGCTCCAGTTCCGGGAGGTGCCCGAGGGCGGCTACTGGCTGCCGACCCCCAGCGTCGACCTGCTGGTAGAGCTGTACCCCCAGTGGACGCCCCACGTGCTGGAGTCCTGGCACTGGGAGACCTCGAAGGCCGCCCTGTCCGGCATGTACAAGCTGGTGTCGACCAGCCGGAAGCGGATCGTGGCCGCGATCGAGGCCGGGCGGCCCGGCGCCAAGTGGGCGAAGCAGGTGAACGGCCGGATCTACCAGAGCTTCCGCGGCTACCTCGGTCGGCAGGAACACAAGGTCGACCACGCGAGCGGGGGCGACTGGGAGAAGGACGTCTTCTTCCGGCCGGACTGGGCTCACATGCTGATCGCGCAGGCGACCGCGAACCTGTACCGCAACCTGGTCCGGTTCTCCGAGGAGGACGGGCGGCAGCCGCTGAGCGTGTACGTGGACGCGGCGACCTGGGCCAGCGACTCCCCCGACCCGCTGGAGGCCAAGCCCGCATCCATGCGGATCGGGACGGACGGCGGGACTTGGAGCACCGAGGGCCAGGCCCCGATGGCTGCCCTCCTGGCCCTCCTGGACGACCCTCAGCACAAGACCGGCGCCCACGGCGCACTCGACAGCTACCTGTCCGACCGGGGGGAGTGACCCATGGCGAAGTGGTGGAAGCTCGGGTTCGGCAAGAAGGACAAGGGCGCCCCGGAGGAGGGGGCCCGGCCCGAGCCGACTCCCCAGGCGCCGGCCGAACCGGCCCCGGCGCCAGAACCGAAGAAGTCGCGGTTCGGGGGGCTCGGGCGGCTGTTCGGCCGGGGGAAGAAGAAGGAGAAGGAGGCGCCCGAGGCGCCAGCCGCACCTGCCCCGGCGCCTGCCGAAGCAGGCCCCACCGAGGTCCACCCGGCAGCACCGGCCGGGGGCGAGGGCGCGGTCACCACCGAGCCCGGCGTGCGCACCTACCCCTCGTTCGTCCACGTGAGCGCGGACGGGACATGGGTCATCTCCCGGACCCAGTGGGACGGGATCATGTCGGGCACCCTGCACGGCGCCGACGTCCGGACCTACTTCGAGGCCCTGGAGGGCGGCGCGCTGTCGGTGGTGATCCCCCTGATCGCGGAGGCGTATGGCATCCCCGGCGAACTGATCGATGTCGGCGCGTCCACCATCCGCAGCATCCACCCATCGGCGCACTAGCTGCGACAACAGGTGCGACAGCCCTTGCGGCTGCGGGTGCGTCTCCTCTTGCGAGAAGGGTTGCGGGAGCCTCCGGGCTCCCGCTTCCGTTTGCCCAGCTCAGCCCGCATGGTCGGGTCCGGGAAAGCCCCGGACAACTCCTCTACACCTGTTTGCCCGCCCTGAATGATGGGGGCGGGATGGGCAAAGGGCGGGCTCGGAGTCGGGGGAGCAGTCCTGTCTGTCGGACACGGCGCCGGGGCCGCCGCCGTGTCCGACGCGCCGGGGCCGCGTTGTGCTGGACATGAGACACAACCTGTCGTGCGGGCGCTGCAAGGCGCCGGCCCCCGCCGACCTCACGGCCCCCGAAGCCGAGGAGTGGAGCGGCCAGTGGAAGGGCGGCCGCCTGGTCCTCATCCTCTGCCGTGACTGCCAGACCCCAGAGGAGTCGACCGAGGCCGAGGTGAACTCGTCGGTGGGACTGCCGGCCGCGCTCCGCGGCGGCGGGCAGTTCGTCGCGGACCCCGTGCTCTGCATCACGGGCTCGATCAACGGGGAGATGGGGGACGTGCTGTATGGCCGGGACCACCTCCAGAAGGTCGTCACGAGCGGCCAGGCCGCGCAGCTCGCCGTGATCGAGCGCCTGCCGGCGACCACCCGGTGCACGCCGATCGTGGGCGGCGTCGTGATCCACACGAAGGGCTGACCGGTCTCGGTCAGCCCGAGCGGCGCAGGCGCCGGGCGAACCGACGTACGGTGACCTCCCGGACTACGGCCGGGGTCGCGTAGCCGGTCAGGATCAGCCCGGCGCCTACGGCGAAGGTGGGCCAGGTCCCGATGAGCTGCTGGCCCAGCAGGGTGCCGCCCACCAGCAGCAGCAGGCCCACCGTGACGGCTAACGCCTGATCCTTCACCACGACCACGAACCCCTCTCGTCACCTGATCAACACCCTAAGAGCCCATGCCGACACGGCTCATTTGTGGCGTCACGGCGTCGCGGCTCCATGACGCCGTGACCTAGGCTCTCTACGACAACAAGGAGGACCGATGGCACGACGAGTAGCGGTCGGCAACAACAAGGGCGGCGCGAAGAAGAGCACCAACGTCGTCCGCCTGGCTGAAGCCCTCGCCAAGGCCGGGAAGACCGTGGGCGTAGCCGAGATGGACCCGCAGGGCAACGCGTCCCGGCGCCTGGGATGGCAGGACAACCCGGACGCGCCGCCGCTGACCATCTCCGAGGCCATCGAGGCCAACGCGGAAGGCGTGGCCGCACAGGTCTGGCAGCCCATCGGCTGGAACACCCCCTGGGCTCACCGGATCTCCCTCCTGCCCGCCCGGTTCACCCTGGAGGACCGGACCTCGGAGGCCGGGCAGCGTGGAGCATGGCGGCGCCTGGCCAAGGCGCTCAAGGGCGCGGACGACCACCTGGACTACGTGCTGCTCGATCTCCAGCCCTCCCTGGGCCACCTGACCCAGATGGCCCTGGCAGCAGCCGACTACGCCCTGATCAGCACTGAACCCGAGTACGACTCGGTAGAAGGCGCGATCCGGTTCCGGGACTTCGTGGCTGACTCGGGTGAGGATCTGAACAACCCCAACCTGCGGACCATCGGGATCATCGTAAGCGGCTACGACATGCGGGTCGGCGGCCACGGCGAACAGCTCAAAGGTGTACGGAGGCTGTTCGGAGACTCCCTGTGGGGCACCGTGCCCCGCCGATCCGTGATCGCGGATGCCGACGAGAACGGCAAGCCACTGGAGGGCAGCGACAGCACCGAAGCCCAGACCATCTACGAGCTGCTCGCACAGCGCTTCCAGAAGGAGGTCCCCGCATGACCAGGGAACACAAGACGCCCGGCCCCACGTCCCCGCTGGCGCCCACCCTCAGGCCGAAGGTGACGCGGCTGAAGATCGGTGACGGGTCCTCGGTCGACAACGACGGACATGAGGAAGCGCCTGCGGCGCTGCCCGCTCGGAAGCCGGGCAGGTCTCGGGGTGGCCGGCGCCCGGCCCCGGCCGTAGGGACGTCCGTGGCGCACACCGTGCGGTACGAGCCCGAGGAAGCGAACGAGGTCGACCTCCTGGTCCTCAGCCTGCGCGAGGAAGCCGGGCGGACCAAGCTCGACAAGTCCGAGGTCTACCGGGAGCTGATGGCCCTGGCCCGCGAGGACAACACCGTACGGCGGAAACTGCTCCGACGCCTCTGACGACCGGCTGAAAACCCCTGCATGGCAACCCCTCCAGCAGGGGTTTTCAGCCGTTTGTGACGTCACGACTTCATGGCGTCGTGACGTCACATATTCTGGCAGGAGCCAGGCCAGCAGACACCGGAGGGACCGACCATGACCGACCGCACCGACAGCAACTTGGACAGCGCCCTCGCCTACGCGGGCAGCGACCTCGCCCGGACCGACACGAAGGCCGGCCTCCTCCTCACCCTGGACGGCCTGCTCGTCGCGGCGCTCTCCGTTCTCGGCACCAAGCTGCACGGCGCCTCCCTCGCCCTGGGGATCGGCGGCGGCGCCGCGCTGGTCATCGGCGTCGTGCTGGCACTCCTGGTCATCCGACCTCGGATCGGAGTCCGCGGCCACCAGGACAAGGCCAGCTACATCTACTACGCGACCGCCACGGACGCCGAGATCACCGACGCACTGACCGGCGACAGGCGGGCTGCCAGGCTCAAGGCCCTGTCCGTCCTGACCATCAGGAAGATGCGTCTCCTGGTCCTGGCGGGCGACACCACCCTCGTCGCCGTGATCGCAATCGCAGCCGCGAGCCTCACCCGATAAACCCCCCGAATTCCCCCCTCCTGCACCAGGAGGGGGGAATTCTTTTGCCCAGAAAGCCCACAGAGAGTGACCGGGGGGCACGGGCCTGTCGGGGGCACGACGGCCCCCGTGCCCCCCGACTTTCCCGTGCCCCCCGGAATCCGCGCCGTGCCCCCCGACCTCGGGGGGCACGGGAAAGTCGGGGGGCACGGGCCACAACCATGCTGACCTGCAAAAACACCCCCCGTGCCCCCCGTGCCCCCCGTGCCCCCCGACTTTTTGCCTCCCCCTAAGGGAGCGTGCCGTTCGTCGTACCGGCCCCCTCAGAATCTCACTCTAAGTTACTAGAAACTGTGTTCGATTAGGCGTGGAATTCGACCCATAAAGGCACCTAATAAACGCACGAAAAAGCAGTCCATTACCCTCAGAATTCCAAAAAAAGGGAATTCGAATTCTGAGGTAAAAGGAACTCCGGCCCTGTTAGAGGGCTTCGCACATTCCCCTGACGGGGAATATTCCCTTTCTCCGCTACGCTCCAAAAGGGAAATGCATTCGCTCCGCGAATTCGGCCCTAATTCTCCTTCGGAGAATTCCGGAGCCCTATTGGCGCTTCGCGCCAATTAGAGCCCGGCTGGGCC
>NZ_JBVHFA010000013.1:0-53242 GCF_055562575.1 Streptomyces sp. NPDC018263 | reverse complement strand
GTCCCGCTCCGCGTCGCGGTCATGGGCTGTGTGGTGAACGGTCCCGGCGAGGCCCGCGAGGCCGACCTCGGGGTGGCCTCCGGCAACGGCAAGGGCCAGATCTTCGTGAAGGGCGAGGTCATCAAGACCGTCCCGGAATCGAAGATCGTGGAGACCCTCATCGAGGAGGCCATGAAGCTGGCCGAGCAGATGGAGGCCGACGGCATCACGTCGGGCGAGCCGACGGTGGCGGTAGCGGGCTGAGAACGCTGTGGAGGGCGGGGAGGGGCCGCAGGCCCCGTTCCCCGCCCTCCAGGGGCGCGGGGAACTGCGCGACAAGCCACGACGAACCCGCACCCGCCGCACAGACCCCAGGCACCCGAGCTCAAGAGCGCACCCCCAAAGCAGCGCAGCTATAGTGCGGGGACCACAGCAGAACCCCCAGGGTGAGGCCCCGCACGTGTTGACCCAGACCACCTCACGGGTGCTCGAACCGAGCGACCTCGACGCAGCGCTCGCGGTACTCGACCGCGAGCCCGTCGCCAACGCCTTCGTGACCGCCCGCGTCCAGGTCGCCGGCCTGGACCCCTGGCGGCTCGGCGGCGAGATGTGGGGCTGGTACGAGGACGGCATGCTCACCTCCCTCTGCTACGCGGGCGCCAATCTCGTCCCCGTCTGCGCCACCCCCCGCGCCGTCCGCGCCTTCGCCGACCGCGCCCGGCGGGCCGGCCGCCGCTGCTCCTCCATCGTCGGCCCCGCCGGACCCACCTCCGAACTGTGGCGCCTGCTGGAACCGCACTGGGGCCCCGCCCGCGAAGTCCGCGCCCACCAGCCCCTCATGGTCACCGACCACCTGCCCGAGGACATCCACCCCGACCCCTACGTCCGGCGCGTCCGCAAGGACGAGATGGACACGATCATGCCCGCGTGCGTGGCCATGTTCACCGAGGAGGTCGGCATCTCCCCGATGGCCGGCGACGGCGGACTGCTCTACCAGGCCCGCGTCGCCGAACTCGTCGGCTCCGGCCGCGCCTTCGCCCGTCTCGACGGCCGGGGCAACGTGGTTTTCAAGGCCGAGATCGGCGCCGCCACCGCCAAGGCGTGCCAGATCCAGGGCGTCTGGGTCGCCCCCGAGTACCGGGGCAAGGGCCTCGCCGCCCCCGGCATGGCCGCCGTACTGCGCTACGCGCTCGCCGACATCGCGCCGGTCGCCAGCCTCTACGTCAACGACTTCAACACCGCCGCCCGCGCCACCTATCGCAGGGTGGGGTTCGAAGAGGTCGGCGAGTTCATGAGCATTCTCTTCTGACGGGCACACCGGGCCGCCCCTGTACGCTCCCCGCATGGACCTCGTGATCGGCACCCTGGACCTCGCAGCCCACGTAGACGAGGCCCTCGCCGTACAGGCCCTCGCCTTCGGCCTCGGCCCCGACGAGATCGCCGTACGCCGCCAGATCGTCCAGCGGCACATGCGGATGCCCGGCGCCCGCGCCCTCGGGGCCACCAGCCGGGGCGCGCTGATCGGGTTCGTGTACGGGATGCCCAACTCCCGCGACCACTGGTGGTCCACCATCGTGGAGCCCTACCTGCGCGCCGAGGGCAACGACGGCTGGCTCGACGACTCCTTCGTCATCACCGAGCTGCACGTCCACCCCGGCCACCAGAACCGGGGCGTCGGCCGCCGCCTGATCACCCGCATCACCGACAGCGCCGCCGAACCCCGCTCGATCCTCTCCGCCATCGACACCGACAGCCCCGCCCGCGGCCTCTACCACGCCCTCGGCTACACCGACCTGGCCCGCCAGGTCCACTTCCCGAGCGCCCCCAAGCCGTACGCCGTCATGGGCGCCCCCCTCCCACTGCGCCGTCGTTAACCGATTTCCACCCGTGCGGGCGGCCCGGCTAACCTCCTAGCCATCACCTACATTTCCGGCAGGAGTACGAGAAAAATGGCGAACGTACCGGTCCAGCGCATGTCCAAGTTGTTGGCGAAGACGCTGCGCGACGACCCGGCGGACGCCGAGGTCCTCAGCCACAAGCTCCTCGTCCGCGCCGGTTACGTCCGCCGCACCGCCGCCGGCGTCTGGTCCTGGCTGCCGCTGGGCACCAAGGTCCTCGCCAACGTCGAGCGGATCGTGCGCGAGGAGATGGACGCCATCGGCGCCCAGGAGGTCGTCCTCCCCGTCCTGCTGCCGCGCGAGCCCTACGAGGCCACCGGCCGTTGGGACGAGTACGGTGCCGAGCTGTTCCGCCTCCAGGACCGCAAGGGCGGCGACTACCTCCTCGGCCCCACCCACGAGGAGATCTTCACCCTGCTGGTGAAGGACCAGGCATCCTCGTACAAGGACCTGCCGGTGATCCTGTACCAGATCCAGTCCAAGTTCCGGGACGAGGCGCGTCCCCGCGCGGGCATCCTGCGCGGCCGCGAGTTCCTCATGAAGGACTCGTACTCCTTCGACACCGAGGACGAGGGCCTGGCCTCCTCCTACGCCCTGCACCGCGCCGCCTACCAGCGGATCTACGAGCGCCTCGGCCTCGACTACCGCATCGTCGCGGCCACCGCCGGCGCCATGGGCGGCTCGCGGTCCGAGGAGTTCCTCGCCCCCGCCGAGGCCGGCGAGGACACCTTCGCGGACTGCCCCAACTGCGACTTCGCCGCCAACACCGAGGCCGTGCGCTACGACCTCGTCGCCGTCGACGGCTCGGCCGTGCCCGCGCTGGAGGAGATCCCCACCCCGGACACCCCGACCATCGAGACCCTCGCCGCCTCGCTCGGCGTCCCGGCCTCCGCCACGCTGAAGAACCTGCTGGTCAAGGTGGACGGCGAGATCGTCGCCGTGGGCGTGCCCGGTGACCGCGAGGTCGACATGGGCAAGGTCGAGGAGCACTTCGCCCCGGCCGCCGTCGAGCTGGTCACCGCCGAGGACTTCGTCGGCCGCCCCGACCTGGTGCGCGGCTACGTCGGCCCGCAGGGCCTGGGCGAGAAGGTCAAGTACATCGCCGACCCCCGCGTGGCCCCCGGCACCGGCTGGATCACCGGCGCCAACAAGGAGCACACGCACGCGAAGAACGTCGTCGCCGGCCGTGACTTCGAGGTCGACGAGTACGTGGACGTCGTCGTGGTCCAGGAGGGCGACCCCTGCCCCAAGTGCGGCGCCGGGCTGAAGCTGGACCGGGCCATCGAGATCGGCCACATCTTCCAGCTCGGCCGCAAGTACGCCGACGCCCTCAAGCTCGACGTGCTCGGCCAGAACGGCAAGCCCGTCCGCGTCACCATGGGCTCCTACGGCATCGGCGTCTCCCGCGCGGTCGCCGCCCTCGCCGAGCAGACCGCCGACGAGCACGGGCTGTGCTGGCCCAAGGAGGTCGCCCCGGCCGACGTGCACGTGGTCGCCGCGGGCAAGGCGCTCCAGACGGAGCTGGCCCTCGACGTCGCCGAGAAGCTGTCCGCCGCGGGCGTCCGCGTCCTGGTCGACGACCGGGCCGGGGTGTCGCCGGGCGTCAAGTTCACCGACGCCGAGCTGATCGGCGTCCCGCAGATCCTGGTCGCCGGACGCCGCTCGGCCGACGGTGTGCTGGAGCTGAAGGACCGCAAGACCGGTGAGCGCGAGGAGCTGACGGTCGAGGAGGCCATCGCCCGCCTCACCGCCTGAGCGGATACGTGAGAAGGCCCGGCCGCTCGGCCGGGCCTTCTTTTGTTTCCGCTAGAGCCAGGTGGCGAACTCCAGCAGGAGGTCCGCGTCCTGTTCCCGGCCCACCCGGCGGGCCCGTACCCCGGACTCCACGGCCCGGAACAGCGTCCAGCCGCGCAGCCGCTCCTGGTCCACCTCCAGCGACTCAGCGAGCCGCTTGATCCGGCGCCGGGTCACCGACGCGCCGGACGGCACCGCGATCAGGTCCTCCACCCGGTCCCGCACCAGCCGCGCCAGGTCGAAGGCAGACTCGCCGACCACCGGGTCCGGGCCCACCGCCAGCCACGGCAGCCGCTCCCCGCCGAGCACCTTGCTCTGCCGGAACGTGCCGTGCAGCAGTCGGTGGTCCGGCGCGTCGGCCAGCAGTTCCTCACGTACGGCCAGTGCCGCGTCCACCAGGGGCGCCGAGTCGGGGTCCTGCCGCGCGCTCGCGGCCATCGCCTCGGCCTGCCGGCCGGTGCGCTCGGCCACCGTCTCGAACCGGTGCGCGTCCTCGCCCGACGGCGGGTCCACCCACAGACGGCGCAGCGTCCCGGCCGCCTCCAGCAGCGCCTTCGCCTCCGGCAGCGAGCGCACCGACACGTCCGGGTGCAGCCGCTCCAGCAGCAGCGCGCCCGCCGCCACGTCCGCGGGCCCACCGTCCAGGAGCTGTACGGCGCCCAGGCCGCCCCAGTGCGCCAGCGCGGCCCGCTCGCTCTCCGGCCGGGCCCGCGCGGGCGCCAGTTTCAGTACGGCGGGGCTGCCGTCCGCGCGCCGCACCAGCAGCACCAGGCTGCTCCGGCCGCCCGGCACCTGCACCCGGTCCACGGTCAACTCGCGTTCCGCGACAGCCCGTTCGGCCGCCTCGGGCAGTCCCGCCAGCCAGTCGTCACCGGGCGGCGCGGTCTCCCGGCTCGCCCGGACCAGTCGCCGGGGCGGTTCCAAAGCCATACGCGAGTCGTTCCCCTTCTCCTGAATCCGCCTGCTGTCCCTCAGGGCACCCCCACAACCGAAGGCCCAGGGAAGGCTACGCCTTCCCCACCCCCACCCAGCCCCAGCGCCACCGCCGCGATCCACGGTCCACGCCCCCAGGCCGCCGAAGCGGCACCTCCGGGGCCGCGACTCCAGCCGACGCCGGGCCGCCTGTCTCGGTGCCGACCCCGAGGCGGGGCCCCAGGGGCTGCTGGTCCGACCGGAGGACGCCCGGTCCGGGTCGGCAGGGGCGACGAAGGGGCGGAGTCCGCTGTGGGCTCCCTGGTCCCCCGTTCCCAGCCGGTGCCGGCGGCGGGCCGCCTGTCTCGGCGCCGACCCCGAGGCGGGGCCCAGGAGCCCGCCGGTCCGGCCGGGGGGCGCCCGGTCCGGGTCGGCGGGGCGACGCAGGTGTGGAGTCGGCTGTGGGTGCCCCTGGGTCCCGGTTCCCAGCCGGTGTCGGCGGCGGTGCCGGCCCGTGGGGACGCGGGGGTCGGGGGTCAGGGGGGCGGGGGTGCGGACGGGGGGGGTGTCCGGCGCGCCGGCGTGGCCTGTCGTGTTGTCGGTGCGTTCGGTCAGGCCGGGGAAAGCGGGGGTGTGGCCGGACCAGCGGGTGGCGCGTACCGCTGACTCGCGCAGGGACGCGGCGGCCGTGGTGCGGCGGGGGCCGGTGGTGGCGCGGACCAGGTCGGCGTAGACGCCGGCGAGACGTTCCTCCAGTTGCGCGGCCAGGCGCAGCGCCGCCGCGGAGTCGGCCACCGAGAAGGGCAGCGCGTACGCGGGGCTCGCCGCCACCGGCTCCCCGCCCAGGTCGCGGACCGAGCGGGCCAGGGTGTCGCGGGCCGCGCGGTGGGCGTCGTACGCGGAGCGGGCCTCGCCCTGCCGGGGCGTACCGATCCGGCCGCCGACGACCCCGTAGCCGTACACCGCCGCGTGCTCGGCCGCCAACGCGGCCTGGAGGGCGGTCAGTTCGGTCTTGTCGTGGGCGCTCACCTCGCCGCCTCCGTCAGCAGATACACGTGCGCGGACCCGGCCGCCGACACCGATGCCATCAGCCGGGCCAGCTCGCCCGGCACCTCCAGCAGCGCCGCCGCGCGCCGGTCCGCCACGGTCCGCTCGGCGGACGCCAGCGAGGTCAGCGCCTCCTTGCGGTCGGCGGACGCGGTGGGCACCGGCGAGGGCGACTTCTGCGCCGTGGCGCCCTTCGTCGCCTTGCTGTCATGGGCGTTCGTGCCGCCGAAGGCGTCCAGGTGCGCGGCCACCGCGGCCCGCAGCGGGGAGAGCCGCCCGGCGAGCGCCGGGTGCGCGTCGAGCACCGCGTCGTAGCGCGCCAGCAGATCGGCGCTGTCCCGCGCCGCACGCGAGCGGGCGCGGGTGGCCGCGGAGACCGCGCGCTCGGCGGGGCTCGACCCGGCCGAGCAGCCCGTCAGCAGGGCGGTGGCACCGGCCAGGGAGGCGAGCAGGGTTCTTCTGCGCGGCCCCGAGCGGGCGCGCGGCGAAGGGGAGTACGACACGGCAGACGTCCTCGGGGAACTCGTACGGGGAGATACGGGAGATACGGGAGAGACACGGTGAGGGGCGGCGAAGATCAGGCGCGGGACGGACGAGGGCACCGGAGAGCGGGGCCGCTCGAACCGGCCGCCCGCCCGTGATCACCGTACCCGCGCCCCGTCCCCGCACCACTCACCGGCACCGTTCCTCACCCCCGGCCGCCCACCGGACGGACGCGCGGGAGGTGCGGGGACGCCGAGGGTGGACGGCAACACCCATCCCGACCGGATACCCTTTGACCAGACACGCGACCATCCCACAACAGCACACGCGGCCGAGGAGTCACCCGGATGAGCACCACCCAGAGCGAGAGGCTGCGAGAGCTGCTCGAACCGCTCGTCACCTCCCAGGGGCTGGATCTCGAGGAGATCGCCGTCGACTCCGTCGGCCGGAAGCGTGTGCTGCGCGTGGTCGTCGACTCCGACACCGGAGCGGACCTGGACCGCATCGCCGATGTGAGCCGCGCGCTCTCGGCGAAGCTCGACGAGACCGACGCGATGGGCGACCAGGCGTACGACCTGGAGGTCGGCACCCCGGGCGCCGAGCGCCTCCTGACCGAACCCCGCCACTACCGGCGCGCCGTGGACCGGCTGGTCAAGTTCCAGCTCGCCGACGGCGGCGAAGTGGTCGCGCGCATCCTGGGCACGGACGACGAGGGCGTGGACCTGGAGGTTCCCGGTGTGAAGGGCCGCAAGGCCACCAACCGCCGGCTGGCCTTCCCGGAGATCGCCAAGGCGCGGGTGCAGGTCGAGTTCAACCGCAAGGACAAGAAGGACATGAAGGAAGAGGAGGAGGCGTAGCCGTGGACATCGACATGAGCGCCCTGCGGGGCTTGGTCCGGGAGAAGGAGATCTCCTTCGACCTGCTGGTCGAGGCGATCGAGTCGGCCCTCCTCATCGCGTACCACCGCACCGAGGGAAGCCGCCGCCACGCACGCGTGGAGCTGAACCGCCAGAGCGGTCACGTGACCGTGTGGGCGAAGGAGGACCCCGAGGACGTCGAGGAGGGGCAGGAGCGCCGCGAGTTCGACGACACCCCCTCCGGGTTCGGCCGGATCGCCGCCACCACCGCCAAGCAGGTCATCCTGCAGCGGCTGCGCGACGCGGAGGACGACGCCACGCTCGGCGAGTACGCCGGCCGTGAGGGCGACATCGTCACCGGCGTGGTCCAGCAGGGCCGCGACCCGAAGAACGTGCTGGTGGACATCGGCAAGCTGGAGGCCATCCTGCCGGTGCAGGAGCAGGTGCCCGGCGAGACCTACCAGCACGGCATGCGGCTGCGGTCCTACGTGGTCCGCGTCGCCAAGGGTGTGCGCGGCCCGTCGGTCACCCTCTCGCGCACCCACCCCAACCTGGTGAAGAAGCTCTTCTCCCTGGAGGTGCCGGAGATCGCGGACGGCTCGGTGGAGATCGCCGCCATCGCCCGCGAGGCCGGCCACCGCACCAAGATCGCCGTACGGTCCACCCGTTCGGGCCTGAACGCCAAGGGCGCCTGCATCGGCCCGATGGGCGGCCGGGTGCGCAATGTGATGGGCGAACTGAACGGCGAGAAGATCGACATCGTCGACTGGTCGGACGACCCGGCCGAGATGGTGGCGAACGCCCTGTCACCCGCCCGGGTGAGCAAGGTCGAGGTCGTGGACCTCGCCGCCCGGTCCGCGCGGGTCACCGTGCCGGACTACCAGCTCTCGCTGGCGATCGGCAAGGAGGGCCAGAACGCCCGGCTCGCCGCCCGCCTCACCGGCTGGCGCATCGACATCCGTCCGGACACCGAGCAGGTCGCCGACTAGCGCCCCGACTGGGGCCGACCGATCGTGTCCGTTCACCACACTGCAACTGTTCGATCTCTGCCCCAAAGGGGTGAGGTCGGTACGGGGAGGTAGACTTAACCGTGTCTGGCCGGACGCACACCCGAGCATGCCCTGAACGCACCTGTGTGGGGTGCCGGAAGCGGGCGGCCAAGAACGATCTACTGCGGATCGTGATGATCGAGGACGCCTGCGTCCCCGATCCTCGCGGTACGCTGCCCGGCCGGGGTGCTTACGTACACCCGGCACCGGTCTGTCTGGACCAGGCGGTTCGCCGCCGGGCGTTCACGCGGGCACTGCGCGCCCCGCGAGCGCTCGACACAAACGCGTTGCGCCGATACGTCGAGCAGACAACAGTTGCCGAGCAGGCAACACCGTAAGAAGTGCCGTCCGGAACACCGTGGCGGCCTGGTACCTCGCGAGTCGAAAGCAGGTCGAGATTGCGATGAGCACTCGATGAGTACGCGATGAGTACGCCCATGAACTAGCGACGGTCCGGCATCACCCGGACCTCAAAGGAGCGAAGTGGCTAAGGTCCGGGTATACGAACTCGCCAAGGAGTTCGGTGTCGAGAGCAAGGTCGTCATGGCCAAGCTCCAAGAACTCGGTGAATTCGTCCGTTCGGCGTCTTCGACGATCGAAGCGCCTGTCGTACGCAAGCTGACCGACGCCTTCCAGGGCGGTGGCAACGGCAAGTCCGCCGGTAAGCCCGCCCCGCGCAAGGCAACCCCCAAGCCCGGCGCGCCCTCCCCGGCGCAGTCGGCTCGTCCGGCCGCCCCGAAGCCGGGCGCCCCCAAGCCCGCCGCGCAGCAGCCCGCTGCCCCGGCGGCTCCCTCGGCTCCCGCGCCGGCCGCTTCCGGCCCGCGTCCGGTGCCGGGTCCCAAGCCCGCGCCGCGCCCGGCCCCGGCCGCCCCGGAGTTCACCGCTCCGCCGGCCGCCCAGGCTCCGCAGGCCCCCGCCGCGCAGGGTCCCGCCACGCAGGCCCCGCGTCCCGGCGGCGCCCGTCCCGGCGCACCCAAGCCCGGTGGCGCCCGTCCGGCCACTCCCGGCCAGGGCGGTCAGGGGCAGTCGGGCCGTCCCGGCCAGGGCGCCCCGCGCCCCGGTGGCCAGGGCCAGCGTCCCGGCGCCCGTCCGGCGGGTCCCCGTCCGGGCAACAACCCCTTCACGTCCGGTGGCTCCACCGGCATGGCGCGCCCGCAGGCGCCCCGTCCGCAGGGCGGTCCCCGTCCGGCCGGCGGTCCCGGTGCCCCCGGCGCCGGTCCCCGTCCGCAGGGTCCGGGCGCTCAGGGCGGCGGTCCCCGTCCGCAGGCTCCGGGCCGTCCCGGTCCGTCGCCCGCCGGCATGCCCCGCCCGCAGGGCGGACCGCGTCCCGGCCCGGCCGGTCCGCGTCCCAACCCCGGCATGATGCCGCAGCGTCCCGCCGCGGGCCCGCGTCCCGGCGGCGGTGGCCCCGGTGGCCGCGGTCCCGGTGCCGGCGGTCGTCCCGGTGGCGGCGGCGGTCGTCCGGGCGGCGGCGGCTTCGCCGGTCGTCCGGGTGGCGGTGGCGGCGGTGGCTTCGCCGGCCGTCCCGGTGGTCCGGGTGGCGGTGGCGGCGGCTTCGCCGGCCGTCCCGGTGGTGGCGGCGGTGGCCGTCCCGGCTTCGGTGGTCGTCCCGGTGGTCCGGGTGGCCGTGGTGGCACGCAGGGCGCCTTCGGCCGTCCCGGCGGTCCCGCGCGTCGCGGTCGCAAGTCGAAGCGTCAGAGGCGCCAGGAGTACGAGGCCATGCAGGCCCCGTCGGTCGGCGGCGTGATGCTGCCTCGCGGCAACGGACAGACCGTCCGCCTGTCGCGCGGTGCGTCCCTCACCGACTTCGCGGAGAAGATCAACGCCAACCCGGCGTCGCTCGTCGCCGTGATGATGAACCTCGGCGAGATGGTCACTGCCACGCAGTCCGTCTCCGACGAGACGCTCCAGCTCCTCGCCGGCGAGATGAACTACATCATCGAGATCGTCAGCCCGGAGGAGGAGGACCGCGAGCTGCTCGAGTCCTTCGACATCGAGTTCGGCGAGGACGAGGGCGGCGAGGAATACCTCGTGCCGCGTCCGCCGGTCGTGACCGTCATGGGTCACGTCGACCACGGTAAGACCCGGCTGCTCGACACCATCCGCAAGACGAACGTCGTCGCGGGTGAGGCCGGCGGTATCACGCAGCACATCGGCGCGTACCAGGTCACGACCGAGGTCAACGACGAAGAGCGCAAGATCACCTTCATCGACACCCCGGGTCACGAGGCGTTCACCGCCATGCGTGCCCGTGGTGCGAAGTCGACCGACATCGCGATCCTGGTCGTCGCGGCCAACGACGGCGTCATGCCGCAGACGGTCGAGGCGCTGAACCACGCCAAGGCGGCCGACGTGCCGATCGTGGTCGCGGTCAACAAGATCGACGTCGAGGGTGCCGACCCGACCAAGGTGCGCGGTCAGCTCACCGAGTACGGTCTGGTGGCCGAGGAGTACGGCGGCGACACCATGTTCGTCGACATCTCCGCCAAGCAGGGCCTCAACATCGAGAGCCTGCTGGAGGCCGTGGTCCTGACCGCGGACGCCTCGCTCGACCTGCGGGCCAACCCGGAGCAGGACGCGCAGGGCATCGCGATCGAGTCCCACCTCGACCGCGGCCGCGGCGCCGTCGCGACCGTCCTGGTCCAGCGAGGCACCCTGCGGGTCGGCGACACCATGGTGGTCGGCGACGCGTACGGCCGTGTCCGCGCGATGCTCGACGACAAGGGCGAGAACGTGGAAGAGGCGGGTCCCTCGACCCCGGTCCTCGTCCTCGGTCTCACCAACGTCCCGGGCGCCGGCGACAACTTCCTGGTCGTCGACGAGGACCGTACGGCCCGGCAGATCGCGGAGAAGCGGGCGGCGCGCGAGCGCAACGCCAACTTCGCCCGGCGCGGTGTCCGGTTCTCCCTGGAGAACCTGGACGAGGCCCTCAAGGCCGGTCTGGTGCAGGAACTCAACCTCATCATCAAGGGCGACGCGTCCGGTTCGGTGGAGGCTCTCGAGTCCTCGCTGCTCCAGCTCGACGTCGGCGAAGAGGTCGACATCCGCATCCTGCACCGCGGTGTGGGTGCGGTCACCGAGTCCGACATCAACCTGGCGACCGGCTCCGACGCCATCGTCATCGGCTTCAACGTCCGCGCCGCGGGCCGCGCGGCGCAGATGGCGGAGCGCGAGGGTGTCGACGTCCGGTACTACTCGGTGATCTACCAGGCCATCGAGGAGATCGAGGCGGCCCTCAAGGGCATGCTCAAGCCGGAGTACGAGGAGGTCGAGCTCGGCACGGCGGAGATCCGCGAGGTCTTCAAGTCGTCCAAGCTGGGCAACATCGCCGGTGTCCTGGTCCGGTCGGGCGAGGTCAAGCGCAACACCAAGGCGCGCCTCCTCCGCGACGGCAAGGTCATCGCGGAGAACCTCAACATCTCCGGTCTGCGTCGCTTCAAGGACGACGTCACCGAGATCCGCGAAGGCTTCGAGGGTGGTATCAACCTCGGAAACTTCAACGACATCAAGGTCGACGACGTCATCGCGACGTACGAGATGCGCGAGAAGCCGCGAGCGTAACGCTGCGCTGTGCGTCGGCCGATGGGACCTTCCGGGTTCCGTCGGCCGACGCGCCGTCCTGGGGGCTCCGCCCCCAGACCCCCGTTTCCCACCCACCCACCCGTCTCGGTCGGCTTTACAGCCAACAGTTTCGGGTGGTGGGTGGGCATAGGCCGGGGGTCTGGGGGCGGAGCCCCCAGGTGGCCCAGCAGCCCACGGTGCCGGAAACCCTGTCGAGCCACCGGCGCGTACGGGGTACCGTGCTTAGAACCACCGATCCCGTACCGGCGGGTCAACCGGTTACACATGTATGTGGGGACTCTGTCCTTCGACCTCCTCCTCGGCGACGTCCACTCGCTGAAGGAGAAGCGCTCCGTCGTCCGCCCGATCGTCGCCGAACTCCAGCGGAAGTACTCCGTGAGCGCGGCCGAGGTGGACCACATGGACCTGCACCGGCGAGCGCTCATCGGCCTCGCCACGGTGTCCGGCGACGCGGCGCACCTCACCGACGTACTGGACCAGTGCGAACGGCTGGTCGCCGCCCGCCCGGAAGTGGAGCTGCTGTCCGTGCGACGGCGCTTCCACGGCGACGACGACTGACCGAAGAAACGCGAAGAAGAAGAAAGAACGGGAGACGGACCAGTGGCCGACAACGCTCGGGCGAAAAGGCTGGCGGACCTCATCCGGGAGGTGGTGGCCCAGAAGCTGCAGCGTGGGATCAAGGACCCGCGGCTCGGCTCGCACGTCACCATCACGGACACGCGGGTCACGGGTGACCTGCGGGAGGCGACCGTCTTCTACACGGTCTACGGCGACGACGAGGAGCGGCAGGCCGTCGCCGCGGGCCTGGAGAGCGCCAAGGGCATCCTGCGCTCCGAGGTCGGCCGCGCGGCCGGGGTGAAGTTCACGCCGACGCTGACCTTCGTCGCGGACGCCCTGCCGGACACGGCCCGCAACATCGAGGACCTCCTCGACCGGGCCCGGCAGTCCGACGCCCAGGTGCGCGAGGCGTCCTCGGGCGCCGCGTACGCCGGTGGCGCGGACCCGTACCGCAAGCCGGAGTCCGACGACGAGACGGACGACACCACCGAATGACCAGCAAGCCCACCCCGCCCGACGGCCTTGTCATCGTGGACAAGCCGTCGGGCTTCACCTCGCACGACGTGGTCGCCAAGATGCGCGGGATCGCCCGGACCCGCCGCGTCGGCCACGCCGGCACCCTCGACCCCATGGCCACCGGTGTCCTCGTCCTCGGTCTGGAGCGCGCCACCAAGCTCCTCGGGCACCTCGCCCTGACCGAGAAGGAGTACCTGGGCACCATCCGGCTCGGCCAGAACACCCTCACGGACGACGCCGAAGGGGAGATCTCCTCCTCCACGGACGCCTCCAAGGTGACCCGCGAGGCGATCGACGCCGGGATCGCCAAGCTCAGCGGCGACATCATGCAGGTGCCGTCCAAGGTCAGCGCCATCAAGATCGACGGCGTGCGCTCCTACAAGCGGGCCCGTGAGGGCGAGGACTTCGAGATCCCGGCCCGCCCGGTGACCGTCTCCTCCTTCGCGGTGTACGACGTCCGGGACGCGGTCGCCGAGGACGGCACCCCCGTACTCGACCTGGTCGTCTCCGTGGTCTGCTCCTCCGGCACCTACATCCGCGCCCTCGCCCGCGACCTGGGCGCCGACCTGGGCGTCGGCGGCCACCTCACGGCGCTGCGCCGGACGCGGGTCGGCCCGTACAAGCTGGACTCCGCGCGGACCCTGGACCAGCTCCAGGCGGAGCTGACGGTGATGCCGGTCGCGGAGGCCGCCTCCGCCGCGTTCCCCCGCTGGGACGTGGACGCCAAGCGCGGCAGGCTGCTGCTCAACGGCGTCCGGCTGGAGATGCCCGAGGTGTACGCGGGCGCCGGTCCGGTCGCGGTGTTCGACCCCGAGGGCCGGTTCCTCGCGCTGGTCGAGGAGCAGAAGGGCAAGGCCAAGAGCCTCGCCGTCTTCGGCTGAGCGGGCCTTTCCCAGAACGCCACGGGTGTGCCCGTGGAGCGGCGGTCACGGGGTACGTGCCACATCCGCCGCTCCACGGTCCCCCCTCGGTTCCCCCACCCCTGACCTCTATCCACTTCGCACCGCGTATTCACCCGTCCGGCCGGGCGCTCGGAGTGAACCGGGGGAGTGGAAGGGGGCGCTTTCTCCCCGCGCCCTGTTCCGGTGATCATCGCGCGCCTACCGTCGAGGTGAGACGCGGGTGCACGGCTGGGGAGGCAGGACCATGGCGGGAGAGGGGCCGCGAACGGGGAGCGGTGGCGTGGGCGACCGCGCGGACGCCCTGGTGCAGATCCGCGACCTCGCCGGACGCCTGCGCGGCGTCGGCTTCCTCGCCGACCACCACGGCACCCTGCTCACCAGCCACGAGGCCGTCGAGGGCCTGGACCGGCTCGTCCTGCGCGCGGCCGACGACCGCACGCGCGTGGTCGACGCCGATGCCGTCGTCCCGCTGCCCCGCCACGGGCTCGCGCTCGTCCGCACCGAGCACCTGGGCGTCGCCCCGCTGCCGCTGACCGCGCGCGACCGGATCGAGGCGGGCACCTACGTACGGATCGTCGCGGGCGGCTGGCGCGAGGCGCGTGTGCTCACCGCCGCCCGCGCCGCCTATCCCGTCGGAGGCCGCAGCCAGGTGGTGGCCGACGCGCTGGAACTCGCGCTCGGCACCGCCGCCCGTGACGCGCTCCGGCCCGGCGGGGGCACGACCGGCGGACCGGTGCTCGACGCCCGGACCGGCGCGGTCCTCGGCGTCCTCGGCGCCTCCCTGCGCTCCGCCGGCCGGGACTCCGGCTTCGCCGCCCCCGTGCGCCCCGCAGACGAGGCGGACCCCGCGCTCACCGCGCTGCTCGCCCGCAACGCGGCCACCGTCCCGGCCTACGGCACCGACCTCAACCTCGCCGGGGTCCTCCAGCTCTGCGCCGCCTCCGTCAGCCAGGACGGCCCGCCCGGCACCCTCACCGGGCTGACCGGAATCGTGGAACGCCCTGCTGTGCAGCGAGAGTTGGCCGACTTCACGGCGGGCCCGCACCCCGTGCTCGCGCTCACCGGCGACCCCGGCAGCGGCCGTACCACCGAGCTGGCGGCGCTCGCGGCACGGCGGCGGCAGGGCGACACCCCGGCTCCCACGCTGTGGCTGCGCGGGGCCGATCTGCGGGACACCGACGACTCCGTGGCCGACGCCGTCCGGCGTGCGCTGGAGCGGGCCGCGCCCGTCGCCGCCGCCTCCGGACCGGGCCGCCCCGCCGACCCCGGCGACCTCGACCCCGAGCCGCCGGCCGCGCTCGCCGCCCGCGAGGGGCGCCCGCTGCTGCTCTGTCTCGACGCCCCCGAGGAGATGCCGCCCTCCCTGCTGCTCGCGTGGGCCGAAGGAACCGTCCAGTGGCTGCGCGCCACCGGGGCCCGGCTGGTGCTGGCCTGCCGAGAGGAGTTCTGGGAGGGCGTGGCCGAGGAGTTCCCCGCCCGTCTGCGCCTGACCGGGCTCACCCGCCAGGAGGCCCGTACCGCCCGGTCCCGGTACGGCGTCCCCGACGGCGCCCTCACCGACACCGACGCCCGTCACCCGCTCGTCCTGCGCCTGCTGTCCGAGATCCCGGCCGACCTGCCTCCGCATCTGCTGGACCGGCACGACGTCTTCGCCGCCCACCTCGACCTGACCTGCCTCCGCGTCGCCGAGCGCATCGCCGCCGCCAACGGTCTCGCCGACACCGCCGTACGGCGCCTCGCCACCCGGGTCGCCGGGCAGGTGCACGAGGCCGCCCGGCGGGCCCTCGGGCACGGGCGGGGCATGCTGGACCCGGAGAGCTTTGCGACCGTCTTCCCGCCCGAGCGCGCCCCGGCCCGGCTCGGCGGGGGGACCGGGTGGGCGTCGGCCGTCCTGGAAGAGGGGCTGCTGGTGCGCTCCGGGGGCGGATACCGGTTCGCGCACGAGGAGTTCGCGGACTGGGTGCAGGGCGCGCATCTCGACCTGGACGAGGCGCTGCACGTCCTGGTCCACCGCCCGCGCGCCGAGCGGCCGGCCGGGGTGATGCCGGTGCCGCACCACCGGATCGGGCCCGTCGTGCAGGCCCTGCTGCTCCTCGGCCGCCGTCGCGGACCCCGCCAACTCGCCTTCCGGCTGCGGGAGCTGGCCGACGCCCTCGATCTGGACCCCGGCTCCTGGTGGGCCGCCCGGCTGCTCTCACGGACCCTGCTGCGCACCCCGGACGCGCTGCCCTATCGGGAGGAGCTGCGCTTCCTGGCCGACCGGATCGTGGCCTGGCGGCACGCGGGGCGGGCGGTGCCCGAGGAGTTCGGGCCCCGCTTCTGGACCACGCTCGCGCTGCCCGACGCCGAGCGGTACGCCCTGCTGCGGCGGCTGGTGCCGGCCGACCCGGCGGTGCTCGCGGGGGCGGGGGAGCGGTACCTGGACGCGGCGGCCCGGCTGCTCGCCGCCGATCCGGCCGCCGGGCAGCCACACCTCACCCGCTGGTTCGAGGACGAGCGCCCGCTGCCCGCCACCCCGCACGCCACCGTTGCCACCGCCGCCCAGGCCCTCCTGCACACCCACCGCTACGGCGCGCTCGACCACCTCACCGAGGCCCTGATCGACAGCGGCCACCGCAGAGCCGTCGAACTCCTCGCCGTCCTCGCCGAGGACGAACCCTCCGCCGCCTGCCGCGCCGTCGACCGCTGGGCCCGCGACGAGGACCCCGACCGCCGGGCCACCGCCCTGGTCCTCGCCCGCCGCACCGCACCCCACACCGGCACGTCCGCCGACCACACCCTGCTGCGCCGCGCCGCTCAGGCCCTGCTGGCCCGCCCCGCCGACCGTGCCCTGCACGGCGGCGCGCTCGCCCTGCTGGCCGTCGACCCGGTCAGCCGCGACCAGCATCTCCCCAGGGCGCTGCGCCACTTCGCGGCCGGCGACCGCGGCCTGCCGCCCACCGCGCTCCTCCCGGCCCTGGCCACCCACCCCGACACCGTGCTCGACGCCTTCCGCACCCGACTGCGCGGCGCCCCCGACCCCGCCGTCACCCTGCGCGCGCTCGCCGACATCACCGACCCGGCGCTCGCCCGCCGTGCCGCCGCCCTGGTCCGGGAGACGGTCGCGCCCCGCGCGGAGGCCGCCCCCTGCGTCGCCGACTACGTCGACCGGCGCCTCGGCCGCGGCCCCACCGCCCGCACCGAGCTGCTGCCGCTGCTCACCGGACTGCTCGGCAAGGGATACGAGGCGGCCCGCGCCGCCCTGGCCGCCGTCCTCGTCGCCCCCGGCACCCCGGCCACCACCCCGCTGCGCCGCGAACTCCTGGACCTGCTGCTCGCCCACGAACGGGACCCGGACGTGCTGGTCGCGGTCCTGCGCGCGGCCGCCACCCTCCTGGACGGCGACGGCGCGGGCCCTGCGGCGGAGGAGGCGCGGGGGCTCGTCCACCGGACCGCCCGGCTCCTCGGCCGTACCCCCGGGGGCGGCGACCACCGGCTGTCCGGGCTCGTCCGCGAGCTGCCCGGCCTCGGCGCCCGGCTCGCCCGCTGGCTGACGGAGGCGCCGGAGGAGTGGTCCGCCGTCGTCGGCCCCGGTGTCCGGCGTGCGATCGAGGAACGCGCCGGGACGCCCGTACCGGCATGAGCAGGGGTTTTCCGCGTGCGTCCGATCACAGGGGGCGTACCGATGCGGAGCCCGGTGACCCGGCATGGCACTCTTGGACCTGCACAAGAGTCAGACACGGACACGGGTTCGAGGAGCGGTCACAGTGCAGCGCTGGCGTGGCTTGGAGGACATCCCTCAGGACTGGGGGCGCAGCGTCGTCACCATCGGGTCCTACGACGGTGTCCACCGCGGCCACCAGTTGATCATCGAGCACGCCGTCGACCGCGCCCGCAAGCTGGGCGTCCCGGCCGTCGTGGTCACCTTCGACCCGCACCCCAGCGAGGTCGTGCGGCCCGGCAGCCACCCCCCGCTGCTCGCCCCGCACCCCCGCCGCTGCGAACTGATGGCGGACCTCGGCGTCGACGCGGTCCTCGTACTGCCCTTCACCACCGAGTTCTCGCAGCTCTCCCCGGCCGACTTCGTCGTCAAGGTGCTGGTCGACAAGCTGCACGCCAAGGCCGTCGTGGAGGGCCCGAACTTCCGCTTCGGGCACCGCGCGGCCGGCACCGTGGACTTCCTCGCCGAGCAGGGCCGGGTCTACGACTTCGAGGTGGAGATCGTCGACCTGTACGTCACCGGCGAGGCGGGCGGCGGCAAGCCCTTCTCGTCCACCCTGACCCGCAACCTGATCGCCGAGGGCGACGTCGCCGGCGCCCGCGAGATCCTGGGCCGCCCGCACCGGGTGGAGGGCGTGGTCGTCCGGGGCGCCCAGCGCGGCCGCGAACTCGGCTTCCCCACCGCCAACGTGGAGACCCTGCCGCACACCGCGATCCCCGCCGACGGCGTCTACGCCGGGTACCTGTACGCCCAGGGCGAGACCATGCCCGCCGCGATCTCGGTCGGCACCAACCCGCAGTTCGACGGCACCGAGCGCACGGTGGAGGCGTACGCGATCGACCGCGTCGGCCTCGACCTGTACGGGATGCACGTCGCCGTCGAGTTCCTCGCCTATGTGCGCGGCCAGGCGAAGTTCGACTCGCTGGACGACCTGCTGGTCCAGATGGGCGCGGACGTGGAGCGGTGCCGGGAGATCGTGGCCGCGGACGCGTAGCGCCCCGGGATGTGAAAGGGCGGCCGGTGCGCTGAGCACCGGCCGCCCTTCGCCGTCTCCGGCTACTGCTGCGGGGGCGCCTGGGGCGGCGGCGCCTGCGGGGGCTGGGCCTGGGGCGGGCCGGGGTACGGGTACTGCTGCGGGCCGGGCTGCGGGGGATACGGCTGACCCGGCTGCGGTTGCTGCGGCGGGTACGGGTGGCCCGGCTGCGGCGGGTACTGCTGCTGGCCCGGCACGAACGGCTGGGGCTGCTGCGGCGGGTAGGGCTGGCCGGGAGCCTGCTGCCCCGGCATCGGCGGCGCGGCGACCGGAGGCGGGTTGCCGTCCCTGGTCCACAGCCCGTGCGCCTGCTGGTGCCGCACGAAGTCCTCGGCCACCATCGCCGCGAGCGTGAAGTACGCCTCGCGCACCTTGGGCCGCATCATGTCGAGGTTGACCTCGGCGCCGGCCGACAGATGCTCGTCGAACGGCACCACGACCACACCCCGGCAGCGCGTCTCGAAGTGCGACACGATGTCGTCGACCTTGATCATCTTCCCGGTCTCGCGGACCCCGGAGATGACGGTGATCGAGCGGGACACCAGGTCGGCGTAGCCGTGCGCGGACAGCCAGTCCAGCGTGGTGCTGGCGCTGCTCGCGCCGTCCACCGAGGGCGTGGAGATGATGATGAGCTGGTCGGCGAGGTCCAGCACCCCCCGCATCGCGCTGTAGAGCAGACCGGTGCCGGAGTCGGTCAGGATGACCGGGTACTGGCGGCCGAGCACGTCGATCGCGCGCCGGTAGTCCTCGTCGTTGAACGTGGTCGACACCGCCGGGTCCACGTCGTTGGCGATGATCTCCAGACCGGAGGGCGCCTGCGAGGTGAACCGGCGGATGTCCATGTACGAGTGCAGATGCGGGATCGCCTGCACCAGGTCACGGATGGTCGCGCCGGTCTCCCGGCGCACCCGGCGGCCGAGGGTGCCCGCGTCCGGGTTGGCGTCGATGGCGAGGATCTTGTCCTGCCGCTCCGAGGCCAGCGTGGAACCCAGCGCGGTCGTCGTGGTCGTCTTGCCGACGCCGCCCTTGAGGCTGATCACCGCTATCCGGTAGCAGGACAGCACGGGGGTGCGGATCAGCTCCAGCTTGCGCTGCCGCTCCGCCTCCTCCTTCTTGCCGCCCAGCTTGAACCTGGACGCGGCCGCGGCGGGACGCCCGCTGCGCGTCTTCTGCCGCTTGTTGTTCAGCAGACGGTCGGAGGACAGCTCCACAGCCGCGGTGTAACCCAGCGGCGCGGCCCCCGGATGCGTGGGCTGCCGCTGGTCGTGCTGCACGGGCTGCGGCCACGCGGCACCGGCCCGGGGGTCAACGGGCGGCTGCCCCTCGGGCCCCTGCGGGAAGCCGTAACCCGGCTGCGGGGCAGGGGGGTTGGACTGCTGGGAGTCGGTCTGCTGCTGAGGGAAGCCGTAGCCGGGGGGCGGGGTGGGGGCGGCCGGGGGCTGCTGAGGGATGCCCTGCTGGGGGAAGCCGTAACCAGCGGGCGGGGCAGGGGGGTTGGACGGCCTGGAGGAGTCCGTCTGCTGGCGGGGGAAGGTGGGGCCGGGGGGCGGGGTGGGGGCGGCCGGGGGCTGCTGAGGGGTGCCCGGCTGCGGGAAGCCGTAACCGGCGGGCGGGGCAGGCGGGTTGGGCAGCTCGGGGGAGTCGGTTTGCTGGTGGGGGCCGTGCGGCGGGGTGGGTGTCGTGGGCGGCTGGTGGAGCGCGGCCGGCTGTTGCGGGAAGCCGTAACCCGGCTGCTGGGCGGCGGTGTTGGGCTGTGCGGGGGAGTTGTGGCCGTGCGGCGGGGTGGGGGCCGTGGGCGGCTGCTGGAGCGCGCCCGGCTGTTGCGGGAAGCCGTAACCCGGCTGCTGGGCGGCGGTGTTGGGCTGTGCGGGGGAGTTGTGGCCGGGCGGCGGGGCGGGTGCCGTGGGCGGCTGCTGGGCAGGCGGGTTGGGCTGCGCGGGGAAGCCGTAGCCCGGTGCCGGGGGCGGCTGCGGGGGGTTCTGCTGGGGCGGGAAGCCATAACCGGGTGGCGGCGTCGGCTGGTTCGGCGTGCCGGACTGGTCCCAGGCGGCCGGGGCCGGCTGCGGCGGGGTGGGCGCCTGCGGCGGGGGCGCCGGTGCATGCGGCGGCTGACCGGGCATGGGGCCGGCCTGCGCGGGCCACTGTGCCGCCGGGGCGGGGGCGGCGGGCTGGTACGACGGGGGCAGCGGCGGGACGCTCTGCTGGGGGGCGGGCGGGGGAGTCCAGGCTGCGGGGGTCTTGGCAGCGGGGGCTTCGACGGCGGTGGGCTCCGTGGCCGGGGCTTCCGGGGCGTCCGCGTGCTCGGCGCCGGCCTCCGGGGCCTCGGCCTCCTGCTCGGGAGAGGTCTCGGCGGTCCCCTGCTCGGGCTCGTCCTCGGCAGGCCCGTCCTGGGCGGACTCCGCCTCGGCCGGGCTGTCCTCGTCCTCGGCTTCGGCGGCGGCGCTCGGCTCGTCGCCGCCGTTCTCGGCAGAGGCAGCGGCAGCGGCAGAGTCAGCATCCGCGCGGGGCGCCTCCTCGGCGTCCTCGTCACCGGCGTCAGCCGCCTCGTCCCCGGCCGCCTCCCGCTCCGCGATCTCCCGCTTCAGCGCGGCGGCGGAGAAGCGCATGGTCGCGCCGGACTCCAGGTCCCCGTTCTCCGGCTCGGGTTCCGGAGCGGGCGAGGGGGACTCCTCGGCGTGCTGTGCCTCGAACCCCGTCGGAAGCTGCGGCACCGGCACCGGACTGCCGACCGGCGGCGCGGGCGGAGCCGAGGGCGCGGGCGGGGCGTACGGCGCACCGGAACCGCCCGCCGGGGCCGGCGGAGCAAAGGGCGTACCAGGCGCGGGCGGCGTCGCGGGGAACGGCGGCACCGGAGCAGGCTCACCGGAACCGTGCGTACCGCCACCGGCCGAACCGCCGGAGGCACCCGCGTTCTGCGTGTACCAGGCGGGCGGCGCGTAGTCGATGGTGAACTCGCCCGTGTTCTCGACGGCCGACTCCGCGTCGGGCTGGTCGTCGTCGGGTGTGGCCCAGCCCCCGCGCATACCGTCCCGATCGCTGCTCACAGTTCCTCCTGGTGTGGTCGAGCACTTTCATCGCGTGCCGGGGCGACCGGGCCGTACGACAGCCCGGTCCACCGGTGCTCCCCCCAGGGACGGCGCCCGTCCACAGGTTTCGGCATCGCGCCCGCTCCCAGCCTAATCACCACGAGCCCCACCCCGGCAGGCCCGGTTCACACCCGGAACGCTCACAACACGAACAAAGCGGACGGAAAAGGTCGGTTCAGTCCATCCGGCGCGGGTTGCCCAGCAGCCCGATCTCGGCGTCGGTGGGCTGCGTCAGCACGTACTGCCGGTCCCGGTCGGTGCACCACAGGGTGACGCCGTCGGGCAGCCCCGGCAGCGACTCGACCTCGGTCCGCGACAGCCCCATCGTGCGCCCCAACTCGGCCGCCTCGTCCGGCGAGACCCGCTGGATGCCGGTGAGCCGCGCCTGGCGCAGCAACCGGGGCGCGACCGGGGAGAGATACGGCAGCAGCGTCACCACCGACTGCCAGGGCCCCGCCGCCACCCGCCCGCGCGGGGGCCGCATCCCGCAGTCCCGCACCACCAGCACCGGTGTGCCCGCGGACGCGCCCTGCGGGGGCACCCGGCCCACCTCGTAGACCGAGAGGCCGTTCTGGCCGCCGCCCATGGCGTGCACCATCTGCATCCACGCCTGCGGCCGGCCGGTCTCCACCGCGACCCGCGCGCCCGTGGCCGCCGTGCGCAGCGCCAGCACCTGCGCCGTCCACAGGCCGCCGATCAGCACCACGTCGTACGGGGTCGGCCGGTTGACGCCCAGCACCGCTGGCCGCCCCTCGGTGTCCACGCCGGCCACCACGCCGTCGTCCCCGATGGGCAGCGCGAGCGCGTCCAGTTCGGCGGCGGGCAGCAGGTGCCGGCCGTGCCGGGGGCCGAGCAGCCCGAACCCCTGCCGCAGCCGCTCCCCGGCCCGGCGCAGTCCGGACCCCCCGCGCGCGGGCGCCTCCGGGGCGGTGGTCGCCTGTGTGCTCGTCATCGCGCGCCTCCCAGCGGCAACGTGGCCAGCATGCCCGGCAGTTGCTCACGGTCCAGCCGGGCGAGCCCCGCCCCGGCGTGCCGGGCCGCGCCCTCCAGCGAGCGGCGCGCGGCCACGAGTTCGTCGTCGCTGCGCCCCGTCACCCGCAGATGACCGGTCAGCGCGACCTCCTGCCGCTCCGCCCGCGCGAGCGTGAGGCTGAACGTGGTGGCCAGCGCCGGGGTGGCGGTGACCAGCGCGACGAACTGCGGCAGCGTCTCGCCCCGTTCACCGCCCAGCCGGGGCCAGCGCCGTATCCAGTACGTGGTGTGCCGCCGGTTGTCGCAGCGCCAGCCCCGCCCGGACTCCTCGGTACGCCGCTCGCGCCGCTCACCGCGCCCGGCCTCGGCCGTGACCAGCGGGTTGGCGGAGGCGGAGGTGGCCAGCGCGCCGATCAGCTCCTCCTCGTCGAGGATGGTGGCCCGCATGCCCGCGCCCGTCAGCCGGCTCGCCAGATGGTCCGCGACCCGCGCCACGCACTTCTGCGCCCCCGCGAGCCCGCCCCCGCGAGCGGCCACGGCCTCCGCGCACAGCTCGGGGTCGAGCTTCAGCGCGATCCAGGTGATGCGGACCGCCGGAGCGCCCGTCTGCTCCTGGAGCGGCAGGTAGTTGGCGACGGCCACCGACTGCTGGGGGAGGTGCAGGGCGGGCGCGGGCTGGGTGTGCAGCACCACCTGGGCGGACTCCAGCCGGATGCCGTCGACCTCCAGGGCGTCCCGCACCAGGGCGAGGGGGAGCGGCTGGCGGTTGCGGTCCGCGCGCAGTGCCGTCGCGTCGGCCTCCACCTGGAGCACGGCGGTGAGGAACGTGCCGTCACCCACCATGCCGACCGGGCGCCGGTCGCGTCCCCCGTACGAGTAGGTCCGCAGCGCTGGCTCGCACTCGAGCGCGGGCACCAGCGCGGGCTCGGTGCCCGGCGGTACGGGTGTGTTCCGGGCGCGCTGTTGACGCGCCCTCAACGCCCGCGCCGTGACCAGCCATTCGGGAAGCGTGCGCCCCCGGCGGCGCACCAGCGCCAGCAGCACCAGTGCCACCGCGACCAGCCCCGCTGGCATCAGCGCGAACGGCGAGATCACCCAGCCGACGACCAGGACGGCGACGGCCAGCTCCAGCAGGACGAGCCGTTGCAGGCGAAACGATCCGACCTGCCCGGCTGTCGTACGGAAGTGGGTCCCGGAAGGGGTGGCCGCCGTCGACGGTCCCGCCGGGGCGCCGCCGGACTCCGGCTCGGGCGCACGGGGTCCCCCGGCCCGCGCCCGGCCCCGCAAGCGCGACCGCGTAACGGAAGCCATCACCGAATCCCCCCGTATCACTCACAACTCACAGGCCCCGGCATCCCATTCGGGCCCCTCGAAGGCCCCGGTACCCTACCCGCTCCACCAGCACCGGCGGCCACCATGCATAGTAGAGGGCCGGTCTGACATCGCGGCGCGGGACCGGTGCCCGCCACTGCGACAACGGGGAGAAGCAGGCACTTATGGCATCACGGCGGGATGAACTCAACGCCTACACGTTTGCGAAGAGGCGCACCCTCGCGGCCTTCCTCCAGCCGTCGCCGTCCGGGACCGAGGAAGGCGCCCCCAAGCCGCTGCGTGCCGTCGTACCGACCCTGGTGGCGGGCGCGCTGACGCTGGCCGTGTTCGGCGCCTGGGGCATGTTCCAGCCCACCGCCCCCGCCGGCTGGGACGAGCCCGGCACCCGGGTCATCGTCGGCAAGCAGTCCACCACCCGGTACGTCGTGCTCAAGACGGGGAAGACCACCCGCCTGCACCCGGTGCTCAACCTCGCCTCCGCCCGCCTGCTGATGAACGACGCCGGCTACCAGGTCATCCAGGTCAGCGACAAGATCCTCGACTCCGGCAAGCTGTCGCGCGGCCCCATCCTCGGCATCCCCTACGCCCCCGACCGGCTCCCCGCAGCCGCCGACGCGGGCACCGCCAAGCGCTGGGCCGTCTGCGAACAGCCGGGCGGCAAGGGCGAGACCGTCCAGCAGGCCACCTTCGTCCTCGCCGGCCGGGACGCCCCGAAGACGGAGGGCGCCGGACGCCTCCACGGCGGCGACGTCCTCTACGTCAGGACCCGCACCGGCGCCCGTTACCTCGTCGACGCCCACGGCACCGCGTACGCCCTCACCGGCACGGAGAACGACCTGCTGACCAACGCCCTCGTCGGCACCCGGCAGCCCCAGACGGTCACCAAGGAGTGGCTCGCCACCCTCCACCAGGGCACCCCCATCCGCTTCCCGCGACTCCCCGCGAACGTCGGCGCCCCCGCCGGGGTGCCCGGCCAGCTCTCCCCCGAGGAGAACCGGGTCGGCATGGTCCTGCGCACCGAGACCGGCGAGGGCACCAAGCACTACGTGGTGCTGCCGGGCAAGGTGCAGCCCGTCAGCGACTTCACCGCCTGGCTGCTCATCACCTCGCCCCAGACCGGCAAGCTCAACATGAACAGCCAGGCCCGCAGCGTCGGGCTCCAGGACTTCACCGCCGACCCCACCCCCTTCGCCGGACAGCCCGCCGACTGGCCCCAGCAGCAGGCCGTTCGGGTCAACGTGGCCGACTCCGCCTCCGGCCGCGACACCGTGTGCAGCGTGCTCCGCGAGGTCTCCGGCGACAACACCACCACCCTGAGCACCTGGGCCGGCAAGGACTACCCCGCCGAGATCACCGCCGACGGCACCAGCACCTACGTCACCCCCGGCACCGGCCTGCTCTACACCCAGAGCCAGGGCACCGCGACCACCGCGGGCGGCCTCTTCCTGGTCACCGACACCGGCCTGCGCTACGCCGTCCAGAACAACGGCGACAGCGACAGCCGCACCTCTGACATCGGCGCCCAGGCCAAGAAGTCCGCCGACGGCACCCCCGAGCCCAGCGAGGCCCAGGTCAAGCTCGGCTACGAGAACGTCCGGCCCGCCAAGGTGCCCGCCGCCTGGTCCGAACTGCTCGCCAAGGGACCCCGCCTCGACACCAACGGCGCCCGCCAGCCGCAGGGTTCGTGAGCGCGCACCTCCCACGCGACGACAACACGATGAGGAGCGCCGTAGGAGTGCTGCCCGCGAAGGCAACCCTGCTGACCGCCGCCGTACTGCTGACCACCCTCGGCACCGCCCCGCCCGCACCCGGCCTCCACCTGGACGGCAGCGGCGAGTGCACCTTCCCCGCCAAGACCGTCAAGGGCACCCCCTGGTCCCTCCAGCGCGTGCTGCTGGACGAGCTGTGGCGCGGCACGGACAAGGGAAAGGGCGTCCGGGTGGCCGTCATCGACACCGGCGTCGACACCAGGAACCCCCAGCTCGCCCCGGCCGTCGACAAGGCGCTCGGCCGTGACTTCCTGACCAAGGGCAAGGGCGCCGACCCCACCGACGACCAGGTCGGCCACGGCACCAAGGTCGCCGGGATCATCGCGGCCCGCCCCCGCGCGGGCACCGGGTTCGTCGGCCTCGCCCCCAACGCCACCATCATCCCGATCCGGCAGAACGACGCCCGCAACAGCGGCGACTCCGATTCGATGGCCAAGGCGATCGACCACGCCGTGGCCAAGGGCGCCGGTGTCATCAACATCTCCCAGGACACCACCAAGCCGCTCTCCGGCACCTCCGCCCTCGCCGAAGCCGTGCGCCGCGCCCTCGCGCACGGGGTCGTGGTGGTCGCCTCCGCGGGCAACGACGGCCTGGACGGCAAGGTCAAGAACACCTACCCGGCCGCCTTCCCGGGCGTCCTCGCCGTCGCCTCCTCGGACCGCAACAACGAACGCGCGCCCTTCTCCCAGGCGGGCTCCTTCGTCGGCGTCGCCGCCCCCGGCGTGGACATCCTGTCCACCGTCCCCGGCGGCGGCCAGTGCACCGACAACGGCACCAGCTTCTCCGCGCCCTTCGTCGCGGGAGTCGCGGCCCTCCTCAAGGAGAAGCACCGCGACTGGAGCCCGGCCCAGATCGTCACCCGCATCGAGCAGACCGCCGAACGCTCGGTCAACGGTCACGACAACTTCGTGGGCTGGGGCGTCGTCGACCCCGTACGCGCCGTCCAGGACTCCGACCTCGCCGCCGCACCGGCCAGCCCGACACCCGACCCGGGCCTGTCCAAGGCCCCCGTGCCCGACGTGGCGCCCTTCTCGCTGGCCGAGTCCCCCGAGGAGCGCGACCGGCGCTACGCGACCTACGCGCTCGGCATCGCCGTCGTCCTCGTCGCCGTCATCGCGGGCACCGCCATCGTCACGCGCGACCTGCGCCGCCGCCGGAAGGACCCCGCAGCGTGAGCTTCGGCCCGCCCCCGTCCGTCTTCACCGAGTCCGCCCGGTCCGCGGACCGGACCCGGACCAGACGCCGCAGACGCCTGCTGGGCGGAGCGGCCGCGGTCGTGGCGGCCGCCGCCCTCGTCGCCGGGGCGGTCGCCCTGTGGCCGTCCGCCGGACCCGGGGACGACGCGAAGAGCGCGGCGGCGGTGAAGCAGGCCCCCGACGAGGTACGCGAGACGCACGAGACGGCCCCCGCCTCCCCCGAGGGCGAGCTGGTTGTCCAGCACAACGAGGACGAGCTCACCGCCGACACCCGCTACGGCCCCGGCCTCTGGGCCACCGACAAGATCGCGGTGCGCGGTGTGGCCACCCGCCTGGAGGGCTACCGGATCGCGCCCGGCCAGGACGACACCGCCTGGTCCCTGAAGCTCGACGGCCACATCTGCGCCGTCAGCAGGGACATGACGGCCGACCACCGCACCGCCGTCGTCATCCAGCCGCCCCACCCCGGCGCTGCGGCCGGCAGGGGCATCTGCGACCAGGTCGTGTTCGTCGACCTCGACACCGGCAGGAAGCTGTGGCAGCGGAAGATGCCCGGCGCCGACTTCGCCTACGTCACCAACACCGACCTCGCGCTCACCAGGGGCGTCGTCGCGATCGCATGGGGCCACGGCTCGGTCGCGTACGACATGGCGAGCGGCGAGAAGCTGTGGAACACCTCCACCGGCGCCTGCCAGGACCAGGGGTACGCGGGCGGACGCGCCCTCCTCGCCCTGGTCAAGTGCGGCCGGTCCGGCGACGCGACCTACCGGGTGCAGAAGCTCGACGCCCGCACCGGCAAGCCCCGCTGGACCTACCAGGTCTCCAAGGGCGTGCAGGGCGTGTACCTGCCCTCCGCCGACCCGCCCGTACTGGCCGTGGAGGCCGGGGACATCGACGTCACCGACCTGATCACCCTCGACGGCACCAACGGCCGGCAGCGGGCCACCATCTCGATGAGCGGCTACGAGCCCCTGTGCGGCAGCACCGGCTTCGCCGGCCCGTTCTTCGGCGTGCTCGACAAGTGCCCCGGCCTGGTCGTCGGCCGGGACCGGCTGTACGCCATGTCCAAGGAGAGCGACGAGACCGACGGGCCCGCGAACCGCGTCGTCGCCTTCGACGTCCAAAAGGGCACCATGGCGGGCAAGTTCGAGGGCGGGCCCTTCCAGAACGTGGTCCCGCTGCGCGCCGACGGCGACGACCTGATCCTCTACCGCCGCAGCATCGACGAGGTCCAGCCCGCCGCCGTGCTCGCGTGGAACTCCCGTACGGACACAGAGAAGCCGTACCTCTTCTTCCACCTCCCGGAGGACGACGAGGGCGCGCTCAGCGACCCGGAGCAGGGCCAGATCGTGTACGAGCACGGACATGTCCTCTTCGCGGCCCGCGAGATGGAACGCGACGACAAGCGGCCGAAGAGCCCGGTGCTGTCGGTGCTGGGTGTGGGCTCGGCGGGGCTGAGGCACTGACGACGACGCGAGAAGGCCGGGAGGGCCCACTGGACCCCTCCCGGCCTTCCCACGCGTTCCGCCCTACTCGGAAGCGGCGGTCCGCTCCCTCTCGGTCTCCTCGATGGCGATCAGGCCGCCGTTGCGCTCGGTGGGCGTCAGGTCGAACTCCCCGTCACGGGCGCCGAGTACGAAGGCGTGCCACTCGGCGGCGGTGTAGCGCAGCACGGTCTCGGGTTCGAGCGAGGACCGCATGGCCACGGCACCGTCGGGGAGATGGGCGATCTCCACCCGCTCCTCGTGCTCCTCGGCGCCGGGCGCGCAGTGCCAGGCGACGCCGGAGATGTCGAGGGCGTACAGCTCGTCGCGCTCACGATCCTTGCGCGCCTTCATCTCCTCAGCCGTCTCCGTCATGACGCGGCGACCCCTTTCCCACGTTTCAACACTCTGTGCCGACAGTAGCCGTCACGGTACCGGTAGCCGGAACTCCCGTATGTTGACTTTGCAGTTGGAAGGGCCACTCGGAATGACTAGAGTGGCTCCGGGTGCCACGACTGTGGTACCGCACGGGGGCGGTGCGACGCTGCGGCCACGCGGCGCGTGAACACGCAGCAGGGCTTGCCCGCCAGGAGGGCCGGGACGTCGGTTCCGGCGGACCCGTCGCGGTGGTGAAGGTCACCGTCGCAGCAAGAGGAGGGCAAGAACGTATGGCTTCGGGCGTTGACCTCAGCGCACACGCGCTCACCGGACTCGCGAACGACATCCGGGACTTCCACCACACGGTGAGCGAGCGCGTGACGTCCCTCAACCGGGTCGTCGACATGATCCAGGCCGGCTGGAAGGGCGCGGCGGGCAAGGAGTTCGACACCGTCCAGCAGGGTGTGAACAGGAACCTCAAGAAGCTCCAGGACGACCTCGTCGACCTGGAGGAGGCGATGCGGGCGAGCGTCGGCGGGTTCACCGACCAGGAGCAGGAGCGGATCTCCGACATCCGCAAGGTGGACAACTCCTACGAGGTCAAGAGCCGCATCACTGACCTCGCCTGACATCCCGGCCGCATCCACGAGGGAGAAACGCATCATGAGCTACTCCGCAGACCGCACCGCAGTCAATTACGACACCGTCACCCAGGCCGCCAGCGATGTCCGCAACACGGCCAAGAACCTGTCCGAACAGCTCGAGACCCTCATGCGCCGCGTGAAGGCCGTCGCCGAGACCTGGGAGGGCGAGGCGAAGACCGCCTACGCCGAGATCCAGCGCGACAGCAGCGAGCAGATGGACCAGATGACCCACAAGCTCGCCCGCATCGCCAAGCTCCTCGACGACTCGGTCGTCGGCTACCAGGACACGGACCAGGGCAACGCGGCCCGGTTCCGCATGCTGATGGGCTGAGTCCGGGCCTGAGTCTGTGAGGGGGCGCCACGCATCACGCGTGGCGCCCCCTCGGCGTTTCACCCGGAAGAGCTACCTCAGCGGGGTCCGTACACCCCGGAAACCGCCTGCGGCGCACCCTTCACGAGGTCGGTCCCCTGGCAGCCGAGCTGTTGAGCAACGTTCTGGGCGGCCGCGTTGGCGACGAGCATCTGCTTGTCGGCGGCTTCCTTGCCCGAGATCTTGACCTTGCTCTCGCGCTCCAGTGATGCGTTGACGATGATGTTCTTCTTCGGGCTGGACATACGGCACCGGAAATAGATGGAAGCCAGCCTGTCTGAGGACGACGCCGACGCTCCAGTCCGATAGTACGTATACATCTTCTCCAGTTCAGGGTTGGCCTTCAGGACGATGGCGGCCTCCCTGAAGTAGAGCGTGACCAGATGCTCACCTCCCGACGGCGGCCTCAGGAGACATTTGGGCACTCCTTCCATCTCCCCGCCCCCGACCCGCCCATCTGCGGCTCGAAGTGTTGCGAGCGCTTTCTCCGGTTCGGAGCCAGTGTCGCTGAAGCGCGTTGTGCCAGCGATCTTGGTGAGTGCGGACTCCACTGAAGGATCATGGGCGAACTTTCCGCACACTTCACCTGCCCGAATCCCGGAATCCTCGTCTTGGGGATCCGCGCTGCACGCTGAAACAGCCCATACCAGGGCAATTCCTGTCGCAGCTACTTTCAAACTGCGCGGCATTATTTTTCCTTCTTGTATGGATCGGGCAGATCGGAGTCCCCAAAGTGCAGGCGTGAGTCTTTAAGCAACCCCGTCAGATCCTCCTGGATATAGTTTCTGTTTTCTTCACTCCAGCCAGGCGCGTCCACGTAAGCGTCCACAGGCATCTGGGTGGCTTCTTTCCCTCGCGCCAAGGTATCGGCCTTAAGGTCGCTGTACGTCTTCTTCAGTTCGTCATCCATGTGCTCGGCGTGGTTTTCAGCGGCCTCATCCGTATACATGCCGAGGCCGCTGACCACGGCATTTCCCACCGTATCGGCGACCAGTGGAACAAAAGGACTGGCCGCACCCTCAGTCGCGATGGTGAGGCCACCTCCCACCACCGCCTCGGTGCCAAACTTGATCCACTCGGACGACTGGGCAATGGCCTTCTTTTTCTCTTCCGAATCGTCCGCATAGTCCTGGTCGATCTGTCCCATGCGTGAGTGATCGAGAATTCCGTGAGTTTCGGCACTCACGCGGACCATGGTGTGAGCGTCGGTCATATCGGTGTTCTTGATCTCTGCCCCGCTGGGCTCAGGACCTACCACCCCGAGGGTGTGAGCGGTGTACACGGTCTGCGCCGCAGAGAGCAGTGCATGCCCCTCCTTGCTCTGCGACACGATGCTCAAATAATTGACCGCGTCGCCGCTGTTGAAGAGCAGGCGCTCGTTGTAGTCAGACCCGAATCGAGAGGTGCCATCCGGCAGGTTGGCCCCGAAGGGGGAGTTGCGGGTCTCACGCATGGAATCGATGCTCTCCTGCTCCATGGAGCGATTGAACTCATCGATGTACGCACTACCGATCTTCCCCAGGCTGTCCGAGATCCCCTGTTCGTGGGAGAACTTGGGATCGCTGCCGTAGAACTCCACGATCTTCTGGACGACCTTCGCGTTGTCCAGCGTCCGCGTGTCCTTCAACCCCTCGGCCGGCGCGTCGTAGGCATGGCCGGTCGCCGCGGACTCCAGGGCGTGGCCGAGGCTGTCGTAGCCGTACTTGGTGCCGTAACCGTCCTTGTACGCGTCCTCGACCCACGCCCGGTCCTTCGTGAAGTAACTGAAGGCGTCGAGGGGCTTGTGCTCCCCGGGCACGTCGATCTTGCTGTTGAAGAAGTCGGTGGAAGCCCGGGAGTTGTGCCCGAGCGCCTCCATGAATCCGGCCATGGGATCACGCCCGAGATCCTTGCCGTCCCAGCTCAAATGGGGTGCCATCCCCAGCCCGGCGTTCCAGACCTGCCCCGGCCGCAGGGCACCGTTGTGCGTCATCCGGCTCTCGGCGACCGTGACCGCGTTCCCGTAGTCCTTCAGGAACTTCGTGTCGAAGGACCCGTGCCGCATCAGGTTGCTCATCACCTGGAAGCCGTAGGCGGACGTACCCCGGCTCTGCACCACATCGGTGCCCGAACTGATGACGTCGGACTTCCACCGCTCCATGGCCGGACTGTGCGAGTGGGTCGCCTCGGCCAGCGTCATGCTCCAGTTCTGCTGAAGCTCCTTGATCTGCTTCTGATGGTCGAGCCCGAGACGCGAGCCGTCCGACGGGTCACCCATGTCGACCCAGTAGTCGAGATTGCCCTTCACTCCGACCTCGAGAGCGAAGCGCTCGGCGAAGTACGCGTCACCCTTGTTGTCCTCGAGGTACTTGTTCAGGCGGGCGATCTCCGCGGAGGAGGCGTCGTCCCCCTTGGCGACGAGTTTCGCCGCCGCCTTGGCATCCTCGGCGTCCTGGGCGTGGGCCGCCTGCTTGAGGGACTTGTACTCCGTGCCGGAGAAGTTGTTGTCGTCCTTCCCGGTCAGCGTTTGCAGGGCACGGGCGGCGGTCTCGTCCGCCTCCGTCGCCGCGGTCACGGCGTTCTCGATGCCGCTGCGCACATGGTCGAAGTCCGCCTGCTTCGGCTTCGGCCCGGCGTAGTCCTTCGGCCGCCGGTCGGGATGGATGAGGTAGCTCACCGTCCCGTCCGAGTCGATACGGATGCCCTGGCCGGGAGCGTCGTCGACGATCTTCTTGAGCTTGTCCTTGGCGGTCTTGAACTCGTGGAGCGCGTCCCGGAGGATGTTCCGGATGCTTTCGGCTTCCTTGGCCGCGTCGCTGAATTCCTTGGCGGTCTTTTTGATGAAGGGGCGGGTGATGCCGGCGTTCTGGCCCTTCCAGTCCGCCTTCTCCGCCTTGTGCTGCATGCCGTTCTCGGCCTTCTCCTGCAGCGTCTTCAGTTTCTTGACGGTCTCCGTCCAGTCGTTCACGGCGTCCTGCATGCTGCCCAGGCGGGCATGGAGGAGATCGTCGAACGCGACCATGCTCAGGTTTCCTTACTTGAAATGCTTGTCGATTTCCTCGACGGAAAGATTGGTCTTGAGGGTTTCCTCATAGTTCTTGTGCGTCCACACCGTGTCTTCCAGGTGGTTGTGGATATGCGCACATGCACTGAGCAGCGCCTCCGCCTGCGAACACCACGTGTCCCACGCGGAGAACAGTGCGGAGCCGGTCTTGAAGCCGTCGTCGGTCAACTGGGTCGAGGCCGTGCCGGTGGTGGCGCCGGCGTGGAACGCGTCGGTCTCCAGATGGTGAAACAACTCCTGTGCGTCGTTCCCCACGGCCTTCAGCTCGGGCGACGTGACGGTGTAATCGGAGGCACCCCCACCCGCCCCGTCTGCTGCCGCGTGATCGATCCGCATACTGCTCTGCTGCCGGGCCGCGGCGGTATCACGCGCCTGACCCCACATCGCGTCGAATGACATGGCTGGCTTTCTAGTCCTTCTTGAGCGGCAGGTACTTCATCTTCGCGGGATCCGGGAACTTGATCTCGTTCTCGCACTTGAGAATCTTCGCCACCTTGAGCGAGGAGCGGAACAGAGGCCGGAAACGCGCTTCGAAGCTCATGTAGAAGTCACTGTAAATAGTGCCGGTGAAAGAAAGTGGGCGCATCCGGTCCTTTGAGTCGCACTGAAAGTAGACGCTGGCGCTGCCCGATTCGATAATGGCCTGCATGCCGTTACCCGGCTTGTGGGTTCTGCGGGGGGTCGTTGTACGGGCCCTGGGCCGGGGCGTGCGGGGGGTACGCGGGAGGGGGCGGTGTCGCGGGCGTGCGGCGACGGGAGCGGAGTACGCCGACGGTGACCACGGCGCCGATGAGCAGGGCGGCCGCGACGCCTACGCCGGTCCAGAGGAGCGCGTTTCCACCCTCACTCGACTTCGCCGCCACCTTCTCCTGCTTGGCGGGCGCCGTGGGCTTGGGCGTCTTGGGAGACGGAGACTTGGCGGCGGCTGCGGCCAGGTCGGGGAGGGGGTACACGTCGGCCGGGCCGGGGTCCACGGGCTCCGTGAATGCGCGCCGGGGGCGTATGGCGCCGTAGCCGAGAAGATCGGTCCTGTTCGCGCCGTTCGCGGGCTTGGCCAGCGTGCCGAGCATGACGCGCAGAACCTGGTTGTTGGTCCAGCTGGGATGAGCCGACCAGATGAGGGCTGCAGAGGCGGAGGCGATGGCGGTGGCGTCGCTAGTGCCTTGTGACTCGCAGAGCTGCGTCTCCGAGGTGCAAGCGTGGAACATGTCCACGCCAGGAGCGACTATGTCGACCTCAGGTCCCCGCTGGGAAAAGGCGGCCACCTTGACATCCCGATCCACCGCTCCAACTCCGACCACGCCAGGGGTTGAAGCCGGGTAAGAAGGCAGGTTCTCCTTGTCGCCCCTGTTGCCGACCCCGGCGAAGAGCAGCTTCCCCTTGGACAAGGCGTATCTGACGGCAGCCTCAAGCTGTGGAGTGCCGACGTCGTGGCGCCCACGTGAGTCGCTCAGCGCCAGCGACATGTTGATGATCTGTGCTTTGGAGTCGGCGGCGTAGCGGATCGCCTGGGTCAACTTCTCGGAGTACTCCGTATTGGCATCCATCCGACCGCTGACCTCTTGGCTGTCCAGCATTCGAATGGGCAGGATCTTCGCTCCCGGCGCGAGCCCGTACGAAGCGTTTGCCCCTCCGCGTGCTCCCGTCGCCGCGATTAGCGCGGCCATCGAGGTGCCGTGGCCCGCGACATCGGTGTGCTCGTCGCCGCGCAGCGAGGAGAAGTCCGTCCCGTCCAGGACCTGGCCCTTGAGATCTGCGAGTGAGTCATCGACCCCGGAGTCGATGAGGGCAACTGTCATTCCGCGCCCCGTACTGGACTTCCAGATCTCGGGTGCGCGCATGGCGTCGAGGTACCACTGCTCCGCTCGTATGGGCTCCGCCTGCGCGGGACCGGCCGAGAGACCGACGAGTAGCAGGCTTAGAGCTGCCGCCGCCGTGGAGGTGACTCGACAGCGCTGCATGCCTCTGGTGCGCATGTGCCTTCCTGGGGTTGATAGATGCGGACTCAGTCGACCACGGGGGGCAGAGTCCGGCGCCCCTCTCTTGTCCAGGTCTCCTCGTCTTCCACGAGGTAGTCCGGCCGCTTGTCGTGCTCCTGAGACTTGCGCGAGTCGGCGGGCCTGCCTGGGGCGCCGGCGCGACCGACATGGGATGTCTGTGCTTGGTCGGCGCCCTTGGCCGACGGGCGAACGAGTCCGGAACCGCCCGAGGTGAAGGGACGACCGCCGGGCTGCCCCGGTTGGCCGGAACGCCCACCGAGAACCCCTCCCGTCTCGGACGCGAGCCGGCGACCGGAGCCGCCCATCGCTCCTGCGGACCGAGCTCCCTCCACGGAGCCGGGCGTGATGGCGCGACCGAGAGGGGTGCGGCCCTGCCCGCTCTCGCTTCCGATGACGGTTCCTCGTGGAATCCCGTTCGTCGGCCGACCAGTCGCGCTGACCGGTCTGCCGCCGACGATGCCCGTGTCCCGAGGCATGCGCGTCATGCCTTCGATCGGCTTCGCCAGACCAGGCACCTGCGGGAGCCGGCCGAGGCCGGGCGTGCGTGCGGGCAGCTCTGCGCCGGGGAGGCGGCCACCTCCGGCGAAGGTCGGCGGCAAAGCAACTGGCAGTCCCGGCGTCGACACCTCACGCTGTGGCAGAACCGGACCCGTCGACGACGTGGTGAGGGGCGGCGCCGACGTGCGCGGGAGCGTATCGGCGCTGTCGATGTTCAGGGACACGGGCTCGGGACGGGTAGCGGGATGGCCACTTGAACGCGTCGGGGCGTCGAGGACCGGGCCCGTCGCGGCGCGGTGTACGGCAGCAGACTGCGAGTTCCCCCCGGAGCCGGCCGTAGAACTGGCCGCACCGGACGAGTCGTATCCGGCGTACTCGGTGGATCTGCTAGGAACCACCCTCTCGTCATTGACCCACCACTCAGCATCTCCCGTTCGCCCCGACGCCGGCGCGAACGTAGGAGGCGTGATGCTGTTTATCTGCAAGGCTGAATGCTCATACGACTCCGCCAGTTTCCGCATCTGCTGGATGGCGTCCTGGCGGGTCGCGTCAATATAGGTCTGGGCGGCGGCCGCGTCGGAATGGGCGGTCTCGGCTGCCTTACGGGCATCAGGGTCGTTCCGCGACCCCGGCTGCCTCGCCGCATCGATCGTCTTGTGGGCGTCGGCCAGCACGGCCTTTGCCTGGGTCGTCTCCGACGTGTCCGGCATGGATGCCTTCGCATTGGCGATGGCCTGCGAGACCTCGCTCATCCACTGCGACGCCGCCCCCGCGTACTCGCCCAGCCGTAGGGTGGCACTCGCGGTGTGGCCACCCCAATCGCGGAAGGAGTCACCGGCCTTGCCCTGCCACTCAAGGCTCTTGACGTGCTTCATCAAGTCATCGCCGATCTTGGTGATCGTTGACGAGGCATTGTGCAGCTTGGTGGCGAGATGAGCCGCGGACTCCCGGTCGGCGGAGTCGAGCATGGCCGCGAGCTGCTCATGCGTCATGGACTCGAAGTCCGTACGACTGAGCTTCGGTTGCTTCCGCTCACTCACGACAATCCCTCCTTGGACTCTCCTGCGCCCGGCTTGGCCGCAGCCGAGTCCTTCGCGCCCCGCGCATAAGGATCCCGCGCCGCGTCGTAATACTTCTCCGCCTCCGCGTTCACCGCCCGCATCCGCGCCTTGATGTCCTCGTCGAGGTTCTCGTAGCCCACGCGGGAGGCGTGGACCGCGAGGCTCATGCTTTCGATCTGGGCGCTGAGGGCCTTGGAGAGGTTCTCCAACTCGTCGTGGACGATGGTGTACGAGTCGTGGAGGAACTGCGCCTCCTTGAAGGTGGCCGCCCCGAGCTGCGCACGCGGCAGCCGGTCCTCGCCGACCTTGCCCGGTGCCGCCTCCGACTTGTCCAGCTCGACCAGCAGCGCGTCGACCCGCTTCTTGAAGCTCTTCATGGCGTTGTGCTGGATGTCCAGCGCCATCGCCGGATTGACCCCCGCCAGGGTGTCGAAGCCGGTCCCCGTGTCAGGAACCTTGCCGCCCCCGTCCGAACTCACCTCAGCCGCCTCCCCGTTCTCCCCGTGTCATCCCCGTCCCTTCGCTCGTTCGAACGCGGGAACGGGGGTGGTTTCCATCGATCACTCTAATGGCGTTGCGGAAGCAACCCCAGTTGAATAAGGGACGTTCCGCGCTTGCGCGAAACGAACACGCCACGCCCCGGCGGCATGGGACGCGCCCGTACCGTGCCGAGGATGTCGCCCTCGCTGGGGTCGCCCGAAAGAACGACGCCCTGTGCTCCCAGCTCCTTCACCCGCTGCATGAACGACTCGTACATCGCACGCGAGGCGCCCGCCTGGCTGCGGGCGATGATGAACTTCACGCCGACGTCCCGCGCGAACGGCAGGTGCTCGACCAACTGACTCAGCGGATTACCGGAGTTGGTCGCCACCAGCTCGTAGTCGTCGATGATGACGAAGAGCTGCGGGCCGGTCCACCAACTGCGGTCGCGCAACTGCTGCGGCGTGATGTCCGGCTTCGGCGCGCGCATCTCCATGAACTGCCGGATCGCGTCCATGTGGACCTGCATCGCCGACGCCATCGGCGCGTACTCCAGCAGATGCTCCTCCCCGACCGCCTCCAGCATGGTGCGCCGGTAGTCACCGACCACGATGCGGGCCTCCGCCGGGGTGTACCGCTCGGCGATCTGCTTGGCGATCAGCCGCAGCAGGTTGGTCTTGCCGGACTCGCTCTCCCCGAAGACCAGGAAGAACGGGTCGGTGTCCAGGTCGACGAAGACCGGCTCCAGGTTGGCCTCGTCGATACCGATCGCGATGCCCGCCTGCGGGAACTCGAAGCCCTTGGGCAACTGGTCGGCCGGCAGCTTGCGCGGCAGCAGACGCACCGTCGGAGCCGCGGGACCCTCCCAGCCGGCCTTGACCCGCTGCACCAGCGCGGCCGTCGCCTCGGACAGGTCGCCCGCCGACGAGGCGCCGTCGATACGGGGAAGAGCCGTCATGAAGTGCAGCTTCTCCGAGACCTGGCCCCGGCCGGGCACGCCCGCAGGCACGTTCACCGCGACCTTGCGGTCGAACTCGGAGTCCATCGGGTCGCCCAGCCGCAGTTCGAGCCGGCTGAGGATCTGGTCCTTGAGGGCCGCGCGGACCTCCATGTAGCGCGACGCGGAGACGACGACATGGATGCCGTAGCCGAGACCCCGGCCCGCGATGTCGTTGACGACACCCTCCAGGCCCTCGTACTCCGTCTTGAAATTGCCCCAGCCGTCGATGACCAGGAACACGTCGCCCCACGCCTCGCCCGGCAGTTCGCCCGCCGCGCGGCGCCTGCGGTAGGTGGCGACGGAGTCGATGCCGTTCGTGCGGAAGAACTGCTCGCGGCGGTTGAGGATGCCCGCGACCTCGGCGACCGTACGGCGCACCCGCTCCGGGTCCAGCCGGGACGCGACCCCGCCGACGTGCGGGAGGTCCGCCAGGGAGGCGAGGCCCCCGCCGCCGAAGTCCAGGCAGTAGAACTGCGTCTCCAGCGGGGTGTGGGTCAGCGCGAACGACGTCACCAGCGAGCGCAGCAGCGTCGACTTGCCGGACTGCGGGCCGCCGACCACCATCATGTGGCCGGCCGCGCCGGAGAAGTCCCGGTACAGCACCTCGCGCTTCTGCTCGAAGGGCTTGTCGATCAGACCCAGCGGCACGGTCAGCGCGCCCGCGCCCGGGTACTCCGGCGCGTGCAGACCCCGCTCGGGCGACACCGACAGCGCGGGCAGCAGGTGGTCCAGCGCGGGCGCCTCGTCCAGCGGGGGCAGCCACACCTGGTGCGCGGGCACCCCCTGGCCGTCCAGGCGCTGCACGATCACGTCCAGCACCGTGTCCGCGAGCGCGTCGTCCTCCGCGCGCGAGGCGCGTGCCCGCTCCTCGGCCGGGTCGGGCGCCGCGTACGCCATCGGCACCGGCAGCGCCGTGAACCGCGCCGGACGACGCTCCACGGGCGCGCTGCCCTGCGCGACCTCGGCCCCGCCCGCGCGGTACGTGCCCGAGACGTACGCCGCCTTGAAGCGCGTCATCTCGTCCGTGCCGAACTTCAGGTACCCCGAACCGGGCACCGACGGCAGGTGGTACGCGTCCGGCACCCCGAGCGCCGCCCGCGACTCGGCCGCGGAGAACGTCCGCAGACCGACCCGGTACGACAGATACGTGTCCAGACCGCGCAGCCGCCCCTCCTCCAACCGCTGGGACGCGAGCAGCAGATGCACGCCCAGGGAGCGGCCGATCCGGCCGATCTGGATGAACATGTCGATGAAGTCGGGCTTGGCGGTGAGGAGTTCGCTGAACTCGTCGATCACCAGGACCAGCGAGGCCAGCGGCTCCAGCGGGGCACCGGCCGCGCGCGCCTTCTCGTAGTCGTGGATGTTGGCGTAGTTGCCCGCCGCCCGCAGCAGCTCCTGACGGCGCTGGAGTTCGCCCCGGATCGCGTCGCCCATGCGGTCGACCAGGGTGAGGTCGTCGGAGAGGTTGGTGATCACGGCCGCGACGTGCGGCATCTGGGACATGCCCGCGAAGGTCGCGCCGCCCTTGAAGTCCGCGAGGACGAAGTTCAGCGTCTCCGAGGAGTGCGTGACCGCCAGGCCCAGCACCAGGGTGCGCAGCAGCTCCGACTTGCCGGAGCCGGTCGCGCCCACGCACAGGCCGTGCGGGCCCATGCCGTCCTGCGCGGCCTCCTTCAGGTCCAGCATCACCGGCTGGCCGTCCTCGCCGACGCCGATCGGCACCCGCAGCCGCTCCGACATGGAACGCGGCCGCCAGGTGCGCCGTACGTCCACCGAGGCGGCGTCCCCGAGGCCGAGCAGATCGGTGAAGTCCAGGTTGGACAGCAGCGGTTCGTCGTCGTCCCCGCCGCCCATCCGCAAGGGCGCGAGCTGCCGGGCCAGCGCCTCGGCGCCGGGGAGCGACAGCCCGTCGGGGGTGCCCTCGAAGGCCACGTCGCCACCGGAGTCCAGCCGCAGCCGCTCCGGGCGCACCACGATGGAGAGGTCACCGCGCGGGGTGTCCAGCTCGCCGCTGACGACCTCCACGATCGTCACGCCCTGAAGGCCCTCGGCGGCCGCGAACACCGACGACGGCGGCACGATGCCGCCGTCGAGCACCACCAGGACGTGCGGCTGGTCCAGCAACGGCTGCCCGCCCCGGCTGAACCGGGGCCGCTCCTCCAGCCGCCCGGCCAGCAACTGCTCCAGCTCACCGAGGTCGTCGCTGAACAGCCTGCGGGTGCCCGCGCCGTCGAACTGGCCCGGCAACTGGCAGTGCGGCAGCCACTTCGTCCAGTCCCAGCGCTCCGCCGCGCCCCGGGAGGCGACGACGGCCACGATCAGGTCGTCGGGGGAGTGCAGGGTCGTCGCCTGCGCGACCAGGGCGCGCGCGGCCGACTGGGCGCGCTCCGGGTCGCCGGAGACCGTCACGTGGTAGAAGGCGCGCAGCGACAGCGCCACCGGCAGACCGTCCAACTGGCCGTGCACCGACAGGAAACGCTGCATGGCACCCGCGCACAGCGGCTCCAGCTCGTCCACCGGCGCGGTCTGCGGCGCCAGCAGGGGAGTGGCCAACTGCTGCGGACCCAGGCCGATCCGGACCTGCCCGAAGTCCTCGTCCGCCACCCGCCGCTCCCACACCCGGCTGCCCTCGGCGACCAGCGACCACAACTGCTCGGGAGCGGGGTGCAGATAGAGCTGCGCGTCCCGCTGACGCAGGGCCGTCCTGCGCACCGTGCGCCGCGTCTGGGCCAGGTAACGGAGGTAGTCACGGCGCACGTCGGCCATTTGCCCTTGCGTACCGCGACGGTGCCGGACGATCTGCGAGACGACCATCGCGGCCGTGGACACGAGCATGACCACACCCATGATCCGCATGAACGGATGGGCGTTCGGGGATGCGAAGTAGAACACCACGGAGGAGCCCATGCCGAGGGTCGGCAGGACCTGCATCAGCATGCCCTCCTGCTGCCCGCGCGGCAGCTCGGGAGGAGCCTCCAATTGCACCTCTTCCGAGGACACTTCGGGCGGCAGCGCACGAGGCGGGCGCTTGATGACGAGCTGGCTCACCGGAGCGTCAATCCTCCTGCGCGGACGATCGGTTGATCACCGGCACCCCCGTGGCGACGGTCGTCCTCCGCTTGCCGGCGATCCTACTGGTCACCACTGACACCGGGCCCCGGTAGGGTGACGCCCGCAGCGTGCGCATCCGCGAACAGGGGGTCTGTGAAGGTGACTACGACAGCGGCGACGGGATTCAGCAGGGTCACGGTCGTGGCACCCGACAGCCGCATCGACGTGGCGCTTCCGGTGGACATCGCCGTGGCCGACATCTACCCGGAGATACTGCGGCTGACCGGGCAGACCCAGGAGGTCGGCACCCCGGCCGGCTACCACCTGGTCCGGCGCGACGGGCGCGTGCTCGACAGCGCCCGCACCCTGGCCGACGAGGGCGTCCTGGACGGCGAGGTGCTGAGCCTGCGCCCCTTCGCCGAGTCCCTGCCGCCCGCCGTCTACGACGACGTCTCCGACGCCGTCGCCTCCGCCGTCGTTCGCGACCGGCACCTGTGGAGCGAGGACCTGCTGCGCGTCGCCGGACTTGCGGGCGGCGCCCTGCTGATCCTGCTGACCGGCTTCGTCCTCTGGTACGCCGACCCGGTCCGCCACGACATGAACGGACTGCCCGGCGTCATCGCCGGCGGCCTCGGCGTGCTCCTCACCGCCTTCGCCGGGGTCCGCGCGCGGGTGTACGGCGACCGGGGCGCCGCCGTCGCCGTGGGCCTCGGCGCGCTGCCGCTGCTGATGATCGCGGGCTCCGGGATCATCGGCGCACCGGCGGCCCAGGGGCCGGGCAAGCTCCAGTTCATGCTCGGCTGCGTGGCCGTGCTCATCGCCTCGGTCGTCCTGGTGGCGCTCACGCCCGGCGGGGACGCCCCCTTCGTCGCCGCCTCCTTCCTGGCGGCCGTCGGCACCGTCGCCACCTTCGTCGCCCTGCTCACCGACGCGTCCGCCACCGCGACCGCCGCCGTGTGCGCCCCCGTCGCCATCGGCCTGGTCGCCTTCCTGCCCGGCCTCTCCGCCCGCTTCGCCCGGCTGCCCATCGGCTACGCCTCGCCGCACTCCGCCACCGACGACGCCTTCGACCCGGACGCCGCGCAGGGCGCCGACACCGAACCGCTCGACGCCGACCTCGTCGCCGCCCAGGCCCGGCGCGGACACGAGATGCTGCTCGGCCTCGTCGGCGGCACGGCGGCCCTGGTCGTCGCCTCCGCCGCCGTCCTCGGCTTCTGCGACAACGTCTGGGGCCAGCTCCTCGCCCTCACCACCGGCCTCGCCATGCTGATCCGCGCCCGGCTGTTCCGGTACACCGCCCAGGTGTCCTGCGTCCTGGTCGCCGGCCTGGCCGCCATCGCGCTGCTGCTGCTCGGCCTCGCCCTGAACCCGCCCCACGCGGCCCTCACCGACTTCGTGCTCCACCAGGACCGCGGCGCCCTCGACCTGCGCACCGCCTGGCTGACGGCGGCCGTCGCGGCGGGTGCCGTACTGATCACCGGGATCGGGCTGACCGTCCCCAGCAAGGGGCTGTCACCCTTCTGGGGCCGCTTCCTCGACCTCGCCGAGGGCGCCGTCCTGCTCGCCCTGGCCCCCCTGTGCCTCGCCACCCTCGGCGTCCTCGCGGACGTACGCTCGATGGTCGGTTAGGGGGCGTCTGGTCGGTCAGGCCGGGTCAGGGAGCGGCGTCTGGTGCCGTGCATCGCAAGGCGGAGGAGGGAGTCGATGCGGAGCATCGGGGACCGACGACAACGCGGCGAGGTGCGGTGCCAGGCGCCGCGAGCCCGGCGTGACCGACCAGACGCCCCCTAGGGGCCGTGAGGAGGCCCCGGAAGCCCCTGGTACCCTGAGTGACGGCCGTTCGTGTACGCACCCCCGGAGCAGCAGCTCTGGAGGCCGCGCCCAGCGAGCCCCGCCTCCCGAGTAACGGAAGCTCCCCCGAGATTCAGACCGGGGGCACTCGGTGGCAACCACCATGAGGAGTACGAGTGTCTCTCGACGCCGCTACGAAGAAGCAGATCATCGCCGAGTTCGGCCAGAAGGAGGGCGACACCGGCTCCCCCGAGGTCCAGGTCGCCATGCTGTCGCGCCGGATCTCCGACCTGACCGAGCACCTCAAGGCCCACAAGCACGACCACCACTCCCGCCGTGGTCTGCTGATCCTGGTCGGTCAGCGCCGCCGCCTGCTGCAGTACCTGGCCAAGAAGGACATCCAGCGCTTCCGCGCCCTGGTCGACCGCCTCGGCATCCGCCGCGGTGCGGCCGGCGCCAAGTAAGTCGCCATGAGGGAGCGGTTCCCGAGCCTGTCGGGAGCCGCTCCTTTTTTGCTTGCCGGGCCCAGCGCCCGTACCCGCTGTAGGTGCGGAAACGTGCGGACTGTCACTCCCCCTTTGTAGGGTGTTGGCACAACGCATCACGTACGACACAGAACGAGGAGAGGCGCACCGCGCCGCCGCCGGTCCTCGGTAGTGGCCCCCAGGGGGGAAGAGAGCCCCTGGGTGCTTCGATCGAAGACCGGCCCGCACCAGACGGAGCGCTTCTCCCACCACCGTCCCCACGCCACACGGGCGAGCGGGACGAAGACGAGGAGAGAACGCTAGTGGAGAACGAGACCCACTACGCCGAGGCCGTTATCGACAACGGTTCCTTCGGTACCCGCACCATCCGCTTCGAGACGGGCCGCCTTGCCAAGCAGGCCGCCGGCTCCGCCGTGGCGTACCTGGACGACGACACCATGGTGATGTCGGCCACCACCGCCTCCAAGGCCCCCAAGGACCAGCTCGACTTCTTCCCCCTCACGGTGGACGTCGAGGAGCGGATGTACGCCGCCGGCAAGATCCCCGGCAGCTTCTTCCGCCGTGAGGGCCGCCCCTCCGAGGACGCGATCCTCACCTGCCGCCTGATCGACCGCCCGCTGCGCCCCTCCTTCAAGAAGGGCCTGCGCAACGAGATCCAGGTCGTCGCCACGATCATGGCGCTCAACCCGGACCACCTGTACGACGTCGTGGCGATCAACGCCGCGTCCGCGTCGACGCAGCTCGCCGGCCTGCCCTTCTCCGGCCCGATCGGCGGCGTCCGCGTCGCGCTGATCCGCGGCCAGTGGGTCGCGTTCCCGACGCACACCGAGCTCGAGGACGCCGTCTTCGACATGGTGGTCGCCGGCCGCGTCCTGGAGGACGGCGACGTCGCGATCATGATGGTCGAGGCCGAGGCCACCGACCAGACGATCAAGCTGGTCGAGGGCGGCGCCGAGGCGCCGACCGAGGAGGTCGTGGCCGCCGGTCTCGAGGCCGCCAAGCCCTTCATCAAGGTCCTGTGCCGCGCTCAGGCCGACCTCGCCTCCAAGGCCGCCAAGCCCGAGGGCGAGTTCCCGATCTTCCTGGACTACCAGGACGACGTCTTCCAGGCGCTGAAGAAGGCCGTCCAGCCGGAGCTGGCCCAGGCCCTCACGATCGCCGGCAAGCAGGAGCGCGAGACCGAGCTGGACCGCGTCAAGGCTCTGGCCGCCGAGAAGCTCCTGCCGGAGTTCGAGGGCCGCGAGAAGGAGATCTCCGCCGCTTACCGCGCGCTGACCAAGCAGTTGGTCCGCGAGCGTGTGATCAAGGAGAAGAAGCGCATCGACGGCCGCGGCGTCACGGACATCCGTACGCTCGCCGCCGAGGTCGAGGCCATCCCGCGCGTGCACGGCTCGGCGCTGTTCGAGCGTGGCGAGACCCAGATCCTGGGCATCACCACCCTGAACATGCTCCGCATGGAGCAGCAGCTCGACACCCTCTCCCCGGTGACGCGCAAGCGCTACATGCACAACTACAACTTCCCGCCGTACTCCGTCGGCGAGACCGGCCGTGTCGGCTCCCCGAAGCGCCGCGAGATCGGCCACGGCGCCCTCGCCGAGCGCGCCCTCGTGCCGGTGCTGCCGACGCGCGAGGAGTTCCCCTACGCGATCCGTCAGGTGTCCGAGGCCCTCGGCTCCAACGGCTCGACGTCCATGGGCTCGGTCTGCGCCTCCACCATGTCGATGCTGAACGCCGGTGTGCCGCTCAAGGCCCCCGTCGCCGGTATCGCCATGGGCCTGATCTCCGAGCAGGCCGACGGCGAGACGCACTACGTCACCCTCACCGACATCCTCGGTGCGGAGGACGCCTTCGGCGACATGGACTTCAAGGTCGCCGGCACGAAGGACTTCGTGACCGCCCTCCAGCTCGACACCAAGCTGGACGGCATCCCGGCCTCCGTCCTGGCCGCGGCCCTCAAGCAGGCCCGCGACGCCCGTCTCCACATCCTCGACGTGATGATGGAGGCCATCGACCGGCCCGACGAGATGTCCCCGAACGCCCCGCGGATCATCACCGTCAAGATCCCGGTCGACAAGATCGGTGAGGTCATCGGCCCCAAGGGCAAGATGATCAACCAGATCCAGGAGGACACCGGCGCCGACATCACGATCGAGGACGACGGCACGATCTACATCGGCGCCGTGGACGGTCCGTCCGCCGAGGCCGCCCGCGCCACGATCAACGGCATCGCCAACCCGACGATGCCCGAGGTCGGCGAGCGCTACCTGGGTACGGTCGTGAAGACCACCACCTTCGGCGCCTTCGTCTCCCTGCTCCCCGGCAAGGACGGCCTGCTGCACATCTCGCAGATCCGCAAGCTCGCCGGCGGCAAGCGCGTGGAGAACGTCGAGGACGTCCTCGGTGTGGGCCAGAAGGTCCAGGTCGAGATCGCCGAGATCGACTCCCGCGGCAAGCTCTCCCTCATCCCCGTGATCGAGGGCGAGGACGGCTCGGACGACAAGAAGGACGACGCCGACCAGTGACGTCCCGTAGCTTCAAGGCGACGGCCCGCACCTCCTCGGAGGCGCGGGCCGTCGCCCGTACCCAAACCCTCATCAAGGGCAGAGACGGCATCGGCACCGTCCGCCGGACCACCCTGCCCGGCGGTCTGCGCATCGTCACCGAGACGCTGCCCTCCGTGCGCTCGGCGACCTTCGGCATCTGGGCCCACGTCGGCTCCCGTGACGAGACCCCGTCGCTGAACGGCGCCACGCACTACCTGGAGCACCTGCTCTTCAAGGGCACCGACAAGCGCTCCGCCCTCGACATCTCCGCCGCGGTCGACGCCGTCGGCGGCGAGATGAACGCGTTCACGGCCAAGGAGTACACGTGCTACTACGCACGCGTGCTCGACACCGACCTGCCGCTCGCCATCGACGTGGTGTGCGACATGCTGACCGGCTCGCTGATCCGCGAGGAGGACGTCGACGTCGAACGCGGCGCGATCCTCGAAGAGATCGCCATGACCGAGGACGACGCCGGCGACTGCGTGCACGACCTGTTCGCGCACACCATGTTCGGCGACAACGCGCTCGGCCGCCCGGTCCTCGGCACGGTCGACACCGTCAACGCCCTCACCGCCGACCGCATCCGCCGCTTCTACAAGAAGCACTACGACCCGACCCACCTCGTCGTCGCGGCCGCCGGCAACATCGACCACGCCAAGGTCGTCCGCCAGGTCCGCGCGGCCTTCGAGAAGTCGGGCGCCCTGCGGGACAACGGCGCCCAGCCGATCGCCCCGCGCGAGGGCAGCCGCACCATCCGCACCGCGGGCCGCGTCGAGCTGGTCGGCCGCAAGACCGAGCAGGCGCACGTCATCCTCGGCATGCCCGGCCTCGCCCGCACCGACGACCGCCGCTGGGCCATGGGCGTGCTCAACACCGCCCTCGGCGGCGGCATGTCCTCCCGGCTCTTCCAGGAGGTCCGGGAGAAGCGCGGCCTGGCCTACAGCGTGTACTCCTACACCTCGGCCTTCGCGGACTGCGGCCTGTTCGGGGTGTACGCGGGCTGCCGCCCGAGCCAGGTGCACGACGTGCTGAAGATCTGCCGGGACGAGCTGGACCAGGTCGCCGCGAACGGCCTCAGCGACGACGAGGTCAACCGGGCCATCGGCCAGATGAAGGGCGCCACCGTCCTCGGCCTGGAGGACACCGGCGCGCTGATGAACCGTATCGGCAAGAGCGAGCTGTGCTGGGGCGACCACATGTCGGTGGACGACATGCTGGCCCGGATCGCCGCGGTGACCCCGGACGAGGTCCGTTCGGTCGCCCGCGACATCCTGGGACAGCGCCCGTCGCTGTCGGTCATAGGCCCGCTGAAGGAGAAGCAGGCCGCCCGGCTCGACGACGCGGTCGCCTGACCCCGCCCCTCAACTGCGGTAAGGAAACGAAGAGATGAGCAAGCTGCGCGTGGCGGTCCTCGGTGGAGGCGGCCGTATCGGGTCCGAGGCGGTACGGGCCGTCGAGGCCGCCGAGGACATGGAACTGGTCGCCTCCCTCGGGCGGGGCGACAAGCTGGAGACGCTGGTGGACGCCGGCGCCCAGGTCGCCGTCGACCTCACCACCCCCGCCTCGGTCATGGGCAACCTCGACTTCTGCGTGCGCCACGGCATCCACGCGGTCGTCGGCACCACCGGCTGGACCGAGGAGCGCCTCGCGCAGCTTCAGGGCTGGCTCGACCAGTCCCCGGAGACGGGCGTGCTCATCGCCCCGAACTTCTCCATCGGCGCCGTCCTCACCATGAAGTTCGCGCAGATCGCCGCGCCGTATTTCGAGTCCGTCGAGGTCGTCGAGCTGCACCACCCCAACAAGGTGGACGCCCCCTCCGGCACCGCCACCCGCACCGCCCAGCTCATCGCCGAGGCCCGCCGCAGGGCCGGCACCGCCGAGGCCCCGGACGCCACGGTCACCGCGCTGGAGGGTGCCCGCGGCGCCGACGTGGACGGGGTGCCCGTGCACGCGGTCCGGCTGCGCGGCCTCCTGGCCCACCAGGAGGTCCTCCTCGGCGGCGAGGGCGAGACCCTCACCCTCCGCCACGACTCGCTGCACCACAGCAGCTTCATGCCGGGCATCCTGCTCGGTGTGCGCCGGGTGGGGTCCGCTCCGGGCCTCACCTTCGGCCTCGAACACTTCCTGGACCTGGGCTGAGTACCCCCACCTCATGCGCGCGAAGATCACTTACCTCGTCACGGCCGCCGTCCTGGTCTTCTACTTCGTCCTGGTCGGCAGCCGCGGCGTGATGCTCATCCAGTCCGGCACGCTCCTCACCGTCACCTTCGGCGTGGCCGTGCTGATCCTGCCGGTCATCGGCGTCTGGTTCCTCTGGAAGAACACCCAGTTCGTCCGCCGGGCCAACCAGCTCGCCGCCGAACTGGAGGCCGAGGGCGGCCTGCCCGTCGACGAGCTGCGCCGCACCCCGGACGGCCGGATCGACCGCGACTCGGCCGACGAGGTGTTCGCCCGGCGCAGGGCCGAGACCGAGGCCGCCCCGGACGACTGGCGGAGCTGGTTCCGGCTCGCCGTCGCCTACCACGACGCCCGCGACACCCCGCGCGCCCGCAGGACGATGCAACGCGCCATCGCCCTGCACGACGGCCGCCACATCCCGGCCTGACGCCTCAGCCGCGCCCGTACTCCGCGGCCCACGCCTCGATCGTGTCCGAGGCCCGGTCGAACCCGGCGGGCCGGTTGAGGAAGTCCAGCGTGTGCGTCGTCAGCAGCGGGGGAGTGTCGTCGGGGGCGCGGTCGTCGCGGACCAGCGTCAGCGCCTGTCCCTGCACCGTGCGGGGCAGGCCCAGCCAGCGCACCGGCTGCTGTGCCGTCCGCAGCGAGACCACCCGCTCCCACGGCACCGTGCGCGTCACCAGGAAGCCGACCTGGCGCAGGCCGCGCGGGCTGACCCAGACCCCCATGCGCAGCACCCGCAGCGCGCCGACGACGATCGCCCCGGCGAGCACGAAGGTGACCCCGGCGGAGGTCGTGGTGCCGGTCAGCGCGGTGAGCACGGCCCCGAACAGCACGAACGAGGAGAACAGCAGCCCCAGCGCCGCCCCGCCCACCCGCCACGGGCCGGGACGGTACGGGCGCCGCCAGCGGTCCCGGTCGTCATAGGGCAGCGAGCTCTCGTCGGCCGCCTCGAAAGTGCGGTCGGCCGTCAGGAAGGGCAGGGGCACGGCTGTTCCTCGCAAGGTCCTCGCACGGGCTTGTGCCCGGTGAGGCTATCCGCCGGTGGCGGGGCTCACCAGCCGTGGGCGGCCACAAGGGTCAGTGACCCGGCGCCGCCTGCGACTGGCCGGCCGGCGGCGCGGCCGGAGTGGACAGCGCGGGCATGCCGACGACCAGCGCGCCGACTATCCCGGCGACGAGGGTCAGCATGAGCAGCGAGCGCCCGGCCCGCTCGGCGCGGGACACGCGCTCGGGGGGCGGGGGAGTGACATTGCCGCGGAACCTGTCGGCCTCGGCGATGAAGGCGAAGGGTACGGGCTCACGACGACGGAACATCTGGGGTGGGTCTCCTTCCGGGGGTCTGCGACCTCACCCCCTCAGACGTCCGAGTGCCGCAAAAGGTGCCCATGTCCGGAAAACCGCTGGATGCGATTTATGGGGTGAGGTGTTGCTCTGACCGGTGCGCGTGCCCCGTATGGTGGCTGCAAACCGCAGAAGTGATGGAAGGACCTTTGTGACCACCCCCGAGCCGCTCACGCTCCGTAGCGACGTCACCGTCGAGCTAGTGAAGTCCAGCGCGTCCGACAGCGACGTCCTCTTCGCCGCCCGAGTCTCCACCCTGGGCGAGCAGTCCCTGGACGAGCTCCAGAAGGACCCCGAGCGCTCCAAGGGCCTCATCAACTACCTGGTGCGCGACCGGCACGGCAGCCCGTTCGAGCACAACTCGATGACCTTCCTCATCAGCGCCCCGATCTTCGTCTTCCGCGAGTTCATGCGGCACCGCGTCGGCTGGTCCTACAACGAGGAATCGGGCCGCTACCGGGAGCTGCAGCCGGTCTTCTACGTCCCCGACACCTCCCGCAAGCTGGTCCAGGAGGGCCGCCCGGGCAAGTACGTCTTCGTCGAGGGCAGCCCCGCCCAGTACGACGCGGTGCGCGACACCCTGACGGAGTCCTACGAGCAGGCGTACGCCGCCTACCAGAAGCTCCTCGCCGAGGGCGTCGCCCGCGAGGTGGCCCGCGCGGCCCTGCCGGTCGGGCTGTACTCCTCGATGTACGCCACCTGCAACGCCCGCTCCCTGATGCACTTCCTCGGTCTGCGCACCCAGCACGAGCTGGCCAAGGTGCCGTCGTTCCCGCAGCGGGAGATCGAGATGGTGGGCGAGAAGATGGAGGCCGAGTGGGCCCGTCTGATGCCGCTCACCTACGCGGCCTTCAACGCCAACGGCCGGGTGGCCCCGTAACCCTGTTCCCCCGTGCGGAACGGATGTACGGATCAGCCTCCCGAAGTGTCCGTATTGCGGCATTTAGAGAAGTTCATCTAGCCTGATCAAACGGACCCGGCACTGCTTGAACCCCCGAGCAGGCAGTGCCGGGCTCCTTTTCGGCCGAGAGACGGATCGAGGGGCGGGTCGAGAGTTTGACCCGCGTTTGTCCTGACTTTCCCGACACCCCACGGGCAGACCATGGATCGAGTACCGAGTAGCGTGTCACTCATGGCTCCGACCTCGACTCCGCAGACCCCCTTCGGGCGGGTCCTCACCGCCATGGTCACGCCCTTCACGGCGGACGGCGCACTCGACCTCGACGGCGCGCAGCGGCTCGCCGCCCACCTGGTGGACGCAGGCAACGACGGCCTGATCGTCAACGGCACCACCGGCGAGTCACCCACCACCAGCGACGCGGAGAAATCGGACCTCGTACGAGCCGTCGTGGAAGCGGTCGGCGACCGCGCCCGCGTCGTGGCCGGAGTCGGCACCAACGACACCCACCACACCCTCGAACTGGCCCGCCAGGCCGAACGCGACGGCGCGCACGGCCTGCTGGTCGTCACGCCGTACTACAACAAGCCCCCGCAGGAGGGCCTGTACCGCCACTTCACGGCCGTCGCCGACAACACCGGCCTGCCGGTGATGCTCTACGACATCCCCGGCCGCAGCGGCGTTCCGATCAGCACCGAGACCCTGGTCCGCCTCGCGGAGCACCCGCGGATCGTCGCCAACAAGGACGCCAAGGGCGACCTCGGCCGCGCGAGCTGGGCCATCGCCCGCTCCGGCCTCGCCTGGTACTCCGGCGACGACATGCTGAACCTGCCCCTGCTCTCCGTCGGCGCCGTCGGCTTCGTCTCCGTCGTCGGTCACCTCGTCGCCCCCGACCTGCGCGCCCTCGTGGACGCCTACACCTCGGGCGACGTCGTCAAGGCCGCCGAGATCCACCAGAAGCTGCTCCCGGTGTACACCGGCGTCTTCCGCACCCAGGGCGTCATGACCACCAAGGCCGCGCTCGCCCTGCTGGGCCTGCCCGCCGGTCCGCTGCGCGCCCCCATGGTCGAGTGCTCCCCGGAGGAGATCGCCCAGCTCAAGATCGATCTTGCCGCCGGCGGGGTACAGCTCTGACATCAGACTTCAGCACCATCCGAGCCACACAACCGCAGCACACAACAGAACAGCGGGCGCACCGGCGTCCCGCCCCCCTTACGACAACCGCACGCACTGAACGTCATGCGCGCCACGTGCCCACCGGTACGTGGCGCGTGTGGTCAGGAGAGTCTTTTGAGTCATCCGCACCCTGAACTGGCCCCGCCGCCGCCGCTCGCCAAGGGCGGCCTGCGCGTCACCCCCCTCGGCGGTCTCGGTGAGATCGGCCGGAACATGACGGTCTTCGAGTACGACGGCCGTCTGCTGATCGTCGACTGCGGCGTGCTCTTCCCCGAGGAGGAGCAGCCCGGAATCGACCTGATCCTGCCGGACTTCTCGTCCATCCGGGACCGCCTCGACGACATCGAGGGCATCGTCCTCACGCACGGCCACGAGGACCACATCGGCGCGGTCCCCTACCTGCTGCGCGAGAAGCCCGACATCCCGCTGATCGGCTCCAAGCTGACCCTCGCGCTGATCGAGGCCAAGCTCCAGGAGCACCGCATCCGCCCGTACACCCTGGAGGTGGAAGCGGGCGACCGCGAGCGGGTCGGCCCCTTCGACCTCGAGTTCGTCGCGGTCAACCACTCCATCCCGGACGCCCTCGCGGTCGCCATCCGCACCCCGGCCGGCATGGTCGTGCACACCGGCGACTTCAAGATGGACCAGCTCCCGCTGGACGGCCGGCTCACCGACCTCCACGCCTTCGCGCGGCTGAGCGAGGAGGGCATCGACCTCCTCCTCTCGGACTCCACGAACGCCGAGGTACCCGGCTTCGTCCCGCCCGAGCGCGACATCTCCAACGTGCTGGACAACGTCTTCCAGGGCGCGCACAGCCGCATCATCGTGGCGAGCTTCGCCAGCCATGTGCACCGCATCCAGCAGATCCTGGACACCGCCCAGAAGTACGGCCGCAAGGTCGCCTTCGTCGGCCGCTCCATGGTCCGCAACATGGGCATCGCGCGGGACCTCGGCTACCTGAAGGTCCCGCCGGGCCTGGTCGTCGACGTCAAGCAGCTCGACGACCTGCCGGCCGACAAGGTCGTCCTGGTCTGCACGGGTTCCCAGGGCGAGCCGATGGCGGCCCTGTCCCGCATGGCCAACCGGGACCACCAGATCCGCATCGTCGAGGGCGACACGGTCATCCTGGCCTCGTCCCTCATCCCGGGCAACGAGAACGCGGTCTACCGCGTGATCAACGGCCTGACCCGCTGGGGCGCCAACGTCGTGCACAAGGGCAACGCCAAGGTGCACGTCTCGGGCCACGCGTCCGCGGGCGAGCTGTTGTACTTCTACAACATCTGCCGCCCGAAGAACCTCATGCCGGTCCACGGCGAATGGCGCCACCTGCGCGCCAACGCCGAGCTGGGCGCCGCGACCGGCGTCCCGCACGACCGGATCGTCATCGCCGAGGACGGCGTGGTCGTCGACCTGGTCGAGGGCAAGGCGAAGATCGCGGGCAAGGTCCAGGCCGGTTACGTCTACGTCGACGGCCTCTCGGTCGGCGATGTGCGCGAGCCCGCGCTGAAGGACCGCAAGATCCTCGGCGACGAGGGCATCATCTCGGTCTTCGTGGTGATGGACGCGTCCACCGGCAAGATCACGGGTGGCCCGCACATCCAGGCCCGCGGCTCCGGTATCGACGACGGTGCCTTCTCGGAGGTCCTCCCGAAGATCACGGAATCGCTGGAGCGGTCCGCTCAGGACGGCGTCGTGGAGCCTCACCAGCTCCAGCAGCTCATCCGGCGCACGCTCGGCAAGTGGGTCTCGGACACCTACCGTCGGCGCCCGATGATCCTCCCGGTCGTCGTCGAGGTCTGATCCCGACGCTCTGACCTGCACTGGGGCCCCTCGACACCGGTCGAGGGGCCCCAGTGCGTCGCCGGGGCGAACACCCGCTCGAAAAAATCTTGATAGGACGAGTTGACACCCCCTTGGCCGATCCGTAGAGTTCTTGGTCTGCCCCGGAGCCGTAACGGTTCCGCGGTGGCACCTCGCCGCGAGAGCGGCACTCAACCACCAGTACGACCATCCCCCTGGGATTGCTTTCGGCGCGTCCGAATTCAATTCGAATGGGAGCCGGCAGCCCGATTAGGAACTGCCGGGGATGATCCGCTAAGGTTTGAGACGTCGGAACGGCCCAGCGGGCCGGGAAGACAACCCCCTCTGACTGG
>NZ_JBVHFA010000012.1:0-66863 GCF_055562575.1 Streptomyces sp. NPDC018263 | reverse complement strand
GCAGGGGGGACCCTGTGGGAGAGTAGGACGCCGCCGAACTAATTTTGAATGGGAAACCCCCGCACCTTTGGTGCGGGGGTTTTCTGCGTTCAGGGTCGCCGCTTAGGGTCGGGGATATGCGCTACGAACTCATCCTTTTCGACAATGACGGTGTCCTGGTGGACAGCGAACCCATCTCCAACCGGCATCTCGCCGCCTATCTGACCGAGCTGGGGCACCCGACGACGTACGACGAGTCCCTCCGGGACTACATGGGCGCCGCCATGCACCGGGTGCACGACACCGTGCTGGAGCGGACCGGGGAGAAGCTGCCCGTGGACTTCGACGACGTCTTCCACGCGAGGGTGTTCGCGGCCTTCGAGGAGGAGCTGCGACCCGTGGCCGGCGTCGAAGGGGTGCTGGAGAAGCTGACCGCCGACGGAGTGCCGTACTGCGTGGCCTCCTCGGGGAGTCATGAGCGGATTCGGGTCGGGCACCGGGTGACCGGGCTGGACCGGTGGTTCGGCGACGACCGTATCTTCAGCTCGCAGGACGTCGGCCGGGGCAAGCCCGCCCCCGACCTGTTCCTGTACGCGGCCGAGCGGATGGGGGTCGCCCCCGAGCGGTGTCTGGTCGTGGAAGACTCTCCGCTGGGCGTACAGGCGGCTCGGGCGGCCGGGATGGACGTGTACGGGTTCACCGCGATGACCCCGCCCGAGAGGCTCGCGGATGCGACTCAACTGTTTTCCAGCATGGGTGAGTTGGCTGACCTGCTGGTGTGACCGTGGCCATCGCACGGACCTGACGGATGTCATGCCGACCTGTGGACGTTCGTTTCTGTCGGCCGCGCCCCCTCGGCCGCGAAGCTGAGGGCATGACGAAGAACACGGGGAACCAGGGCCGGGACACCAAACGCCAGGACAAGCAGCCGGGTGTGCTGGAGAACTTCAAGCCGCTCCTCATCGACGTGGCGCTGCCGCTCGGCTCGTACTACGTCTTCAAGGAAGCCTTCGGGATGAGCACGTTCGCCGCGCTCGCCTGGAGCAGTGTCGGGCCCGCGCTGCGGACCGTGTGGAGCCTGGTGCGGGAGCGGTCGGCCAATGGGCTGGCGCTGCTCATCCTGACCGTGAACGTGGTGGGCCTGGCGCTCAGCTTCGTCTCGGGGGACCCGCGGCTGATGCTGGCCAAGGACGGGGCGGTCAGCAGCACGGTGGCGATCGGCATCCTGGTCTCGGTGGCGCTCGGACGGCCGATGATGACCGAGGGGATGAAGCCCTTCCTGGTGAAGGGGAACCCCGCCCGGGAGGGGGCCTGGCAGCGGCTCACCTCCGGGGCAGTGGCGGGGTCCGCCGACTTCCGGCGCAAGGAGCGGGCGTTCTCGCTGGTGTGGGGGGTGGCGCTGCTCATCGAGTGCGTGGCGCGTGTGGTGGGGGCGTACACCATTCCGGTCGACACCATGGTGTGGCTCGGCGGGGTGCTGATGGCCGTGGTGATGGTGGTGACCTTCGTGGTCAGCGGCGCGGTCGCGGCCGGCCCGATGGAGCGGATGGTGTGCGAGGAGGCTGCCGCGCAGACGGCCGAGTCCCCAGAGTCCCCAGAGTCCCCAGAGTCCACAGAGTCCGGCGAGACCGGAGAGCGCGTCCAGGACGGCCGTCCCGAGCTGGCCGCCGCAGCCTGATCCGTGTTCCACCGGCCGAAGATGAGCACAACTCATCTTTGGCCGGATCTGTTCAGCGCACCGCCCGGGGCCCTACGCTCGCCGCCATGACTGACGTGCTGCGGCGGGGCAGGGCCTCGCTGGCGTTCGGTTTCTTCGTCCAGGGCGTCGCCTTCGCCCTGCTGGTGACGCGCATCCCGGCCATGCAGGAGCGGTACGGGGTGTCCGACGGGCTGCTGCCGGTGTTCCTGGCGGCCGTGCCGATCCTGGCCGGGGTCGGGAGCGTGGCGACCGAGCGGCTGGTGCGCCGGGTGCGGCCGAGCCGGCTGCTGCGCTGGTCCCAGCCGGTGGTGCTGCTGGCGCTGCTCGGTGTCGGTGCCGGGGATCAGGTGGCCGAGCTGGCCGTGGTGCTGGGGGTGTTCGGGCTGTCCGTGGGGATGCTGGACGCCTCCATGAACATGCTCGGGGTGAGCCTGCAGCGGGCGTACGGGCGCAGCATCATGCTCAGCTTCCACGCGGCGTACAGCCTGGGCGGAATCCTCGGTGCCTCGCTCGCCTGGGTGGGCGCGCACGAGGAGTTGACGCTATGGATGTCGTATCTCCCGGTCGTGGTCGTGCTGTTGCCGGCCGTGCTGGTGGGGAGCCGGTGGTACGTCGACGGGGAGGCGGCGCCGGCGGAGGAGGCGGGCGAAGGCAAAGGCGTGGCCTTCCGGTTGCTGCTGCCGCTGTGTCTGGTGATGACATTCGCGTACATCGGGGACTCGACGGTCTCCAACTGGAGCGCGAAGTACGTCAAGGACGTGCTGGGCGGGTCCGAGCAGTTGGCGACCGTTCCCTACAACGTGTACATGGTGACCACGCTGGTGGGGCGAGCCGTCGGGGATCTCGGGGTGCGGCGGTTCGGGGCCGTGGCGGTGGTGCGGCTCGGGGCGCTGGTGGCGGCCTGCGGGTTCGTGGTGGTGGCGGTGGCGCCGGGGGCCTGGGTGGGGATGCTCGGGTTCACCCTGCTGGGGATCGGGCTGTGCGTGCTGGTGCCGCAGACGTTCGCGGCGGCGGGCAGGCGCGCTTTCGAAGGACACGGCCCCGGTGCGTCGGACGCGGCGGTGGCGCGGCTCAACATCTTCAACTACGTCGGTTTCCTGGTCGGTTCGCCGTTGGTCGGGGCGCTCGGGGAGGCGTGGAGCTATCGGGGCGCGATGCTCGTACCGATGGCACTCGTGCTGGTGACGACGGTGTACGCCCGGTCGTTCGCGTCCGGGGGCGACCGATACGGTGGCGGGCATGAGCGGCCGCGCACAGTTGATGTGGGACGAGGCAGTAACGGGCTATGACTTCGGCCCGGACCATCCGATGGCTCCGGTGCGGCTGGAGCTGACCCGGAAGCTGGTGTCGGCCCTGGGCCTGGACCGGGAGCTGGAGATCGTCGCGGCCAGGCCGGCCGGGGAGTCGACGCTGCGGCTGGTGCACCGGGAGGACTACATCGACGCGGTGCGGACCGCGTCGGCGGACCCGCGCACGGCGGACGGCTCGTACGGGCTCGGGACGGTGGACGATCCGGCGTTCGCGGGGATGCACGAGGTGTCGGCGCTGATCGCGGGGCAGTCGGTGGCGGCGGCCGAGGCGGTGTGGCGGGGGGACGCGGACCACGCGGTGAATTTCGCGGGCGGGCTGCACCACGCGATGCCGGGCGGGGCGTCCGGGTTCTGTGTGTACAACGACGCCGCGCTGGCCGTCGCCCGGCTGCTGGAGCTGGGCGTGGAGCGGGTCGCCTATGTGGACGTGGACGTGCATCACGGGGACGGGGTGCAGGCGGCGTTCTGGGAGGACCCGAGGGTGCTGACCGTCTCGCTGCACGAGCATCCCCGGACGCTGTTCCCGGCGACCGGGTGGCCGCAGGAGACGGGCGGGGGTGCGGGGGAGGGGTCGGCGGTGAACGTGGCGCTGCCCGCCGGGACCGGGGACGCCGGGTGGCTGCGGGCGTTCCACGCGGTGGTGCCGGAGCTGCTGGCGGAGTTCCGGCCGCAGGTGCTGGTGTCGCAGCACGGGGCGGACACGCACTTCGAGGACCCGCTCGCGCATCTCGCGGTCTCGCTGGACGCGCAGCGGGCGGTCCAGGTGGCCTGCCACGAGCTGGCGCACACCTACGCGGACGGCAAGTGGCTGGCGCTGGGCGGCGGCGGGTACGCGGTGGTGGACGTGGTGCCGAGATCGTGGACGCATCTGGTGGGCATCGCGGCCGGGCGGGAGATCGCGCCGGAGACGGTGATCCCCGAGGGCTGGCGGCAGGAAGTGTACGCACGCACGCGGCAGTTGGGGCCGCAGCGGATGACGGACGGGCGCTGGCCGGTGAGCTGGGCGTCCTGGGAGTCGGGGTACGACCCGGCCGACCGGCTCGACCAGGCGGTACTGGCCACCCGGCGCTCGGCGTTCCCGCTGCGGGGTCTGCTGGCGTGAAAGTGGCCGCCGGGCGCGGCGAGTAATCGTTACGCCAACCGTGCGGTCTTTGCCCGTTCCCCCTCCGCCCGTCCGCCCGATGGGCCACGATCGCACCCGTGTTGGACACCGGTGCCCTGCGCGCGCACCTGCTCGCCGCCCGTCTCGCCGGGGAGGTCGCCACCGCGCGGGAGGACAGCCTCCGCAACTACCGGCTGTTCGCCGCGCGCGACCCCCGCGCGCTGATCGGGATCGATCCCGAACGGTCCTGGGGGCAGCGGGAACTGCTCGGTCTGATGGCGGACCGGTGCGGGGTCTCGGCCGATCCGCTGCATACTTCGGGCCGGGACGTGATCGACCCGGAGCGGACGCTGGCCGCGCTGGACGCCTTCGCGCTGGCGATCGCCGGCGCGGCCCGGCGGGGGGTGCCGGTGCTGTTCGGCACCGGGCACCCGCGGCAGCTCCTGGGGTTCTACGCCGCGCTCGCGGACGCGGTGTCGGCGGCGGGATGTGAGATTCTCACCCCCGCGCAGGGTCGCTGTGTCGACATATTGACCCGGTTCGGTCTACGCACGCACCACCTCGAGTACGTACGAGGGGTTGCCCTGGTGCGGGAACCGGCGAGCGGGCGCCGGGGTGGTGAGCCGGGTGCGCACAGCCATTCCCCGCTCCCGGTTCGGCTCGCGCTGGCGGCCGCCGCGGAGTCCGGCGGGCCCCTGCCGGGACTGGTGGTCGGAGATCACGGATGGGTCTGCGGCGCAGGTCAGTTGGGGTTCGAGGCGATCGGCCTGGCCGACTCCGACGACCCCGCGCCCTTCGTCGGCGAGGCGGAGGGAACGGTGTCCGTCGTCGTTCCGCTTGATGACGCCGTACGGTCTGGTCACTACCGCCCGCTCACCCGCTACGTACTCAAACGAGCGTGTCTGTCACAGTAGGCCGCCGATGGGGACACCTCTTCCCCATTCGCATCACCCGCCCCTAGTCTGGGGAGTGAGCACGCAACGACGAAGAGTCACCGGAAGGGGAAGCCGGTGGCCGTCGAGTGCGGAAGGTTCAGGTGTGTCATGGCTGGTGCAGGCGAGAGGCCGTTGAACGAGGTCCAGTTCCTCACCGTGGCGGAAGTCGCCTCGGTGATGCGAGTGTCGAAGATGACCGTGTACCGCTTGGTGCACAGCGGTCATCTGCCCGCGATCAGGGTGGGGCGGTCCTTCCGTGTCCCCGAGCAAGCGGTTCACGAGTACCTCCGGGAGAGCTACGTGGGGGTGGAAACGGCCTGACGGCGGTCCGGAAGATCCCGGAACAAGCCCTCGATTACGACCACAGCGCTCGGGCGGGTAGGCTGACCCCTCGTAGGTCGTATGGGCCCATGGCGCCCAGCAACCGAGTCATGAGAAGTGAGCGAGGGTAGTCGTGGGCTCTGTTATCAAGAAGCGGCGTAAGCGGATGGCCAAGAAGAAGCACCGCAAGCTGCTCAAGCGCACGCGCGTTCAGCGCCGCAACAAGAAGTAAGCGGCACCGCGCGAAGACGCGTTCCCGGTGGCCCCCCGTCCGACAAGGACCGGGGGCCACCGGCATGTCCGGGTCACCTCCTGGCGACAGTGACCCGATAGGTTGGCCGCACACGGGGAACGCGGACGTGGACGCGGAAGGAAGGCGCTGGTCTTGGGAAAGGTCGTGCTCGTCACCGGAGCCGCCCGGCAGCTCGGCGGCCGGTTCGTGCGGCGCGTCCAGCGGGACCCGGAGGTCGACCGGGTGATCGCCCTGGACGCCGTACCGCCCGCGCACGACCTCGGCGGGGCGGAGTTCATCCAGGCCGACATCCGGCAGCCGACCGTCGCCCGCGTGCTCGCGGAGACCGGCGCCGACACGGTCGTCCACATGGACGTCACCGGCACCGCGCTCGGCGGCGGCAGCCGGGCCACGGTCAAGGAGACCAATGTCATCGGCACCATGCAGTTGCTCGGCGCGTGCCAGAAGTCGCCCGCGGTCAAGCGGCTGGTGGTGAAGTCCAGCACCACCGTCTACGGCTCCGCCCCGCGCGACCCGGCCGTCTTCACCGAGACCACCCCCGCCAAGTCGCTGCCCAGCGGCGGCTTCGCCAAGGACGCCGTCGAGGTCGAGGGGTACGTACGCGGTTTCGCCCGGCGTCGCCCCGACGTCGCGGTGTGCGTGCTGCGGTTCGCCAACATCCTCGGCCCCACCCCGGACACCCCGCTCGCCTCCTACTTCGCGCTGCCCGTGCTGCCGACCGTGCTGGGCTACGACCCCCGGCTGCAGTTCGTGCACGAGGACGACGTGATCGAGGTGCTGCGGATCGCCTCGCACGAGCCGCGCCGGGGCACCCTCAACAGCGGCACCTTCAACATCGCCGGCGACGGGGTGCTGCTCCTCTCGCAGTGCTCGCGCCGGCTCGGCCGGCCCACCGTGCCGCTGCTGCTGCCCGCGGTCACCTGGGCGGGGTCGCTGGTGCGTACGCTCGGTATGACGGACTTCTCACCCGAGCAGATCCGGCTGCTCACCCACGGCCGGGTGGTCGACACCGGCCAGATGCGCGACACCCTCGGGTTCGCGCCCACGTACACGACGGCGGAGACGTTCGCGGACTTCGCGCGCGGACAGGGTCCCGGGCTGCTGCCGCCCGAGACGCTCGCGGAGGCCGTCGACCGGGTCGCCGTGCTGACCGCCGGGAGCGGCGCCCGTGTGCCGCGGCCCGGCGCCAACTGAGGAGAGCGGCAACGATGGCGGACGCCAAGGTCATTCCGTTCGACGACGACCGGTCCCGCGGGGGCGCGGGCCAGCGGCCGCAGCGCCGCCGGAGCACGGGCGGCCGCCCCGGCGCGGTCCAGCCGCTGCCCACCAGAAGCGACGCGCAGGACGAGCCCCCGGCCGAGGAGCGCGCCCGGGAGGCGGCCGACGCCCTGGACCAGCGCGTCGCGCGCGGCCTCGCCTTCCTGCGCCGCCGGCTCACCGGGGACTACGAGGTCGACGACTTCGGGTACGACGAGGAGCTGACCGACCAGGTCCTGATGTCCCTGCTGCGCCCGGTGTACGAGAAGTACTTCCGGGTCGAGGTGAAGGGCATCGAGAACATCCCGGCCGAGGGCGGGGCGCTGATCGTCGCCAACCACTCCGGGACGCTGCCGCTGGACGGCCTGATGATGCAGGTCGCCGTGCACGACCGGCATCCGGCGGGCCGGCATCTGCGGCTGCTCGCGGCCGACCTGGTGTTCGTGCTGCCGGTCGTCAACGAGCTGGCCCGCAAGCTCGGTCACACCCTGGCCTGCGCCGAGGACGCCGAACGGCTGCTGGGCCAGGGCGAGCTGGTCGGGGTGATGCCGGAGGGTTTCAAGGGGATCGGCAAGCCGTTCGGGGAGCGGTACAAGCTCCAGCGGTTCGGCCGGGGCGGGTTCGTCTCCACCGCGCTGCGGCAGGGGGTGCCGATCATCCCGTGCTCGATCGTCGGCGCCGAGGAGATCTACCCGATGATCGGCAACGCCAAGACGCTGGCGCGGCTGCTGGGCTTCCCGTACTTCCCGCTGACGCCGACCTTCCCGTGGCTCGGGCCGCTCGGGGCGATCCCGCTGCCGACGAAGTGGACCATCCAGTTCGGGGAGCCGATCCCGACGGACGGGTATCCGCCGGAGGCGGCCGAGGACCCGATGCTGATGTTCAACCTCACCGACCAGGTCCGCGAGCAGATTCAGCACACGCTGTACAAGCTGCTGGTGCAGCGGCGTTCGGTGTTCTTCTGAGTGCTCGCTGAGGCAATGACGGCTGAGGCAATGACAAAGGGGCGCCCCCGCTCGGACAGGGGCGCCCCTTTGGCGTACGCGCTACGGCTGCTCGGCGTCCTTGCTGTCGATGCCCAGGCCGGGCAGGAGGCCCGGCAGGAGCGGCGGCAGGGTGACGTCCGGCTTGCCCGACGGGTTGGACGACTTGCCCGCGGACGGCGAACCGTCCTCGGAGCCACCGGTCTTCGGCGGGTCCAGCAGACCGCCCGTGCTGCCGCCGAGCAGTCCGTCACCGCTGTCACCGGTGGCCGAACCGCTGGGGGCGCCGGGGCTGCCGTCCCGGTCCTTGCCCGCCGACGGGGTGCCACCGGTGCTCGGGGAGCCGGACCGGTGGTTGCCCGCGGAGCCGGACGGGGCCACGCCGGGACGCTCGCCGCTGTGGCCGTCGTCGCCCTTGGTGGCGGGCGGCTTGGGCAGCAGCGACTCCAGCGGGGCGACCTCTTCGTCTATGGCGTCGAAGACCGAGGAGACCTCGTCCTTCACATCGCCGAGCTGGAGCGGGAGCCGGTCGCTCAGCGTGCTCCACACCTCGCGGTGGGAGCGGGAGAAGGCGGAGAGGGCCTGGATCGGGCCGAGGGAGTCGGGGTCCGCCTCGTAGGCCGCGTGCAGCAGGCGGTGGCCCTCGGTGACGTCGTTGCGCATGCCGGAGAGGGTGCGGCGGATCTCGCCGATGGACTCGTGGTCCAACTGGCCGCTCCGGTCGCGCTCCATCAGCCTGCGGGCCTCGTTCAGCCGGGTGGAGGCGTGGTCCAGGTACGCCTGGCCGCGCTCCCCGTCGCCCTGGCTGAGGTAGTTGAGCTGGAAGTCCTCGATGCCGCGCTTCAGTCCGTACAGCGAATCGCCGGGCAGGGCCTCGGAGCTGGCGGCGGCCACTCCGCCGAAGGCACCGGCGGCCACGCCCACGCTGAGGCCACCCGCGGTGAGCCCCTTGGCCAGCCGGGATTTGGGGCGCAGCTTGCTCAGCGGGCTCGCCCGGTGCGCGCCCCGGCCGGGGGAACGCTGCTCGGGCACCGACGCCGGAGCCGCTCCGCCCAGGGTGCCCTCCTGGAGCATGGCCTCCATCGCGGCCACCAACTGGGCCCGCTGGACGACCTTGACCTCCGGGTCGAGCTGGGGCCTGGGCAGCTCACCGAGACCTTCCGCCAGGGCCAGCAGCTCGCCCTGCTCGGATCTGTCCTCGGCGGGCGGTGTTCCCGCCCGGTGTGCGTGCTCGGCCGCCGTGTCCCGGTCGGACTGCTCCTCCAGGGCCTGGGCGAAGGCGTTCGCCCGCCGGTGCGCCGATACGTTCGCAATCACTGGCGGCACCTCCTCTCGTCATGACGGTCGACTCACAGGGAGCCTGTATCCCGCACAACGAGCGGCTCGGCACTTGGGTTACGGACGACGGGCCGCCGGATCGCAAATCCAACTCACTTTCACCAAGGGTGAGTTGGGCGTCGCTCTGCGTCGCGGGCGGGCGGCCTCAGCGGGCGTCTTCCGGGAGGAGCCGGGCGAGGGTGCGCACGGCCCGGTACTGGAGGGTCTTGATGGCGCCCTCGTTCTTGCCCATCACCCGCGCCGTCTCGGCGACCGACAGGCCCTGGAGGAAGCGGAGCGTCACGCACTCCTGCTGCTGGGGGTTGAGCCGGCGCACCGCGTCCAGCAGCGCGGCGTTGGAGAGCGACTCCAGGACGGAGTCCTCGGGGGAGCGCGCGACCTCGTTGGCGTCGAGCATCTCCCCGGTGGTGACCTCCAGCCGGAAACGGCTGGACTTGAAGTGGTCGGCGACGAGGTTGCGGGCGATCGTCACCAGCCAGGCGCCGAAGTCACGGCCCTGCCAGGTGAAGGTGCCGATCCGGCGCAGGGCGCGCAGAAAGGTCTCGCTCGTCAGGTCCTCGGCGGTGGCCTTGCCGCCGACCCGGTAGTAGATGTAGCGGTACACGGTGTCGCTGTACTGGTCGTAGAGGCGGCCGAACGCGTCCGCCTCTCCTGCCTGGGCACGTTCGACCAGGTCCATCATGCGGGCGCTGTCACTGTCCGCGGCCGGCCGGCGGGCGGCGGGCGCGCCCGTGGAGCGGGCTCGTCTGCCGACGGCCGCGCCGCGTTCGGCCAGTGCGTAGCACGGACCGAGGGGCGCGGCGCCGACGCCGGCGAAGGCGGGGACGGTGTGCGCGGTGGGGACGAGGCCGCGCAGCGTGTCTTTGACCGTTGCGACAGTTGCGCGCAGCGTAGCCAGGCCCGAGGCGTCAACCCCGATGTGTGGGTACACGGGACTCCCAGAGGCAGAGCTTCCATCACGTGCAGTACGGGCCCTTTCACCCGTCGTAGCGACGGAGGGGTACCGGTTTGCGTCTGAGGAGAATAACGCTTCGTGTAGACCCTGCTACACCCAGTTGCTCAAATCGTCGATTAGGTCGCCTGTGTTAGCGATTGACGACTCTTCAAGTTGCTGAACCTGATCGCTTGTTGATCGAAACTGGGCTGATTTCTGTGAAAGCTGAGGCGTGTTCGAAGGCCGGATGCATAATTCGGGCGCGCGGGAGCCGTGGTGGCCGGATCAGCGCCGGCGGCGGCTCAGCGCGATCGCCGCGGCCGTGCCGCCCGCCACCGCGCCGACCCCGGCGGCCGCCGGGATGCCGACCTTGGCGGCCTTGCGCCCGGTGCGGTAGTCCCGCAGCCGCCAGTCCTTGTCGCGGGCGTGCCGGCGCAGCTTGGCGTCCGGGTTGATCGCGTAGGGGTGGCCGACCAGGGAGAGCATCGGGATGTCGTTGTGGCTGTCGCTGTACGCGGCGCAGCGGGAGAGGTCCAGCCCCTCGGCGGCGGCCAGCGCCCGTACCGCCTCCGCCTTGGCCGGGCCGTGCAGCGGCTCGCCGACCAGGCGGCCGGTGTAGACGCCGTCCACGGACTCCGCGACCGTGCCGAGCGCGCCGGTGAGGCCGAGGCGGCGGGCGATGACCTGGGCGATCTCCACCGGGGCCGCCGTCACCAGCCAGACCTTCTGGCCCGCGTCCAGGTGGGCCTGGGCGAGCGCGCGGGTGCCGGGCCAGATGCGGTCGGCCATGTACTCGTCGTAGATCTCCTCGCCGATCGTCTCCAGCTCGGCCACGCGGTGGCCCTTGACGATGGAGAGCGCCGAGTCGCGGGCCTCCTGCATGTGCTCGGGGTCCTCGACCCCGGCCAGCCGGAACCACGCCTGCTGCCAGGCGAACCGGGCGAGTTCGCGGGTCTCGAAGAACTTCCGCTTGTACAGACCGCGCCCGAAGTGGAACAGCGCGGCGCCCTGCATCACGGTGTTGTCGAGGTCGAAGAAGGCGGCGGCCCGGTCGTCGCCGAGCACGGGGAACTCGGGTTCCCGTTCGGCGCCTTCCGGTTCCGGGTGTTCCTGCGAGGACTTGCGGGCGGCCTCCGCGGAAGCCTCGCCTGCCAACACGCTCCGCGCCGTGGCGGAGCGCCTACGGGGGGTGAGCCATCCAAGAGCGGCCATGGCGTGAGCATAGCCAGTCCGTTCGGCGGTTCCGGAGCCGAGAGGTTCGGAGTCTGTGAACTCCGGGCATACGTACCGCTCCGGGCGGCGCGGCGGCGGGGGCGCGGGGCGGGACAATGACCCGTATGAGTCCCCTCTTCCGGCGCAAGGCCGCCCCCCAGGAGCGGCTGGTCACTCTCATCCGCAAGCCCGGCTGTCATCTGTGCGACGACGCGCAGGCCGTGATCGAGAAGGTCTGCGGCGATCTCGGCGTGCCCTGGGAGGGGCGGGACATCACCGAGGACCGGGCGCTGCACGACCAGTACTGGGAACAGATCCCGGTGGTCCTGGTCGATGGCGAGCAGCACACCTTCTGGCGGGTGGACGAGGGACGGCTGCGCCGCGCGCTGACGGGGTGACGAACGGTGCCGAAGGGGCCTCGGGGGCGCGAAACGCGGCGAGTGTGTAGTTTTGCCCCCAGGTAGGGCCCCGCAACGGGCATGCGTGACCCCGGTCACGTTGGCCGGGCAAATCGGACACCATCTTTGTGCACACGTTCACAAAGACATAGCCTTCTTGTCGACGGGGCGGTCCGGGGAAGCATGACCGCTCGCAGCCCCGCTCTACCCGCAGGAGCACCGTGGCAACTGGCCGAACTCACCGACCGGCGACCCGCAGCCGAGGGATTCCCGAGGCCACCGTCGCCCGGCTTCCGCTGTACCTCCGTGCGCTGACGGCCCTGTCCGAGCGCTCGGTGCCCACGGTTTCCTCCGAGGAACTGGCCGCGGCGGCGGGCGTCAACTCCGCCAAGCTCCGCAAGGACTTCTCCTACCTGGGCTCCTACGGCACCCGCGGCGTCGGGTACGACGTGGAGTACCTCGTCTACCAGATCTCCCGCGAGCTGGGCCTCACCCAGGACTGGCCCGTCGTCATCGTCGGTATCGGAAACCTCGGCGCGGCCCTCGCCAACTACGGCGGCTTCGCCTCGCGCGGCTTCAGGGTCGCGGCGCTGATAGACGCCGATCCCGCGATGGCCGGCAAGCCGGTCGCGGGCATCCCGGTGCGGCACACCGACGAGCTCGAGAAGATCATCGAGGACAACGGCGTCTCCATCGGCGTCATCGCCACCCCCGCCGGTGCCGCCCAGCAGGTCTGCGACCGGCTCGTGGCCGCCGGGGTGACCTCCATCCTGAACTTCGCGCCGACCGTGCTGACCGTCCCGGACGGCGTCGACGTGCGCAAGGTCGACCTCTCCATCGAGCTGCAGATCCTCGCCTTCCACGAGCAGCGCAAGGCCGGCGAGGAGACCGCGTCCGGCGACGGCGCCGTACCCGCCAAGCGTGCGAGCGCCGACGGCCAGGGACCCGACGGGGACGTGCCCGCCGTGATGCCGGCATGAGCCTCCTCGTCGTAGGGCTGAGCCACCGCAGTGCCCCGGTCAGCGTGCTGGAGCGGGCCGCGCTGAACGCGGACGCCCAGGTCAAGCTGCTCCAGGACACCGTCGCCGCCGAACCGGCCACCGAGGCCGCGGTGCTCGCCACCTGCAACCGGATCGAGCTGTACGCCGACGTCGACAAGTTCCACGCCGGTGTCGCCGAGCTGTCCACGCTGCTCGCCCAGCACAGCGGAGTGGGCTTGGAGGAGCTGACGCCGTTCCTCTACGTCCACTACGAGGACCGGGCCGTCCACCACCTGTTCTCGGTGGCCTGCGGGCTGGACTCCATGGTCGTCGGCGAGGGCCAGATCCTCGGCCAGATCAAGGACGCCCTCGCCCGCGCCCAGGACCTGCACACCGCAGGGCGGCTGCTGAACGACCTCTTCCAGCAGGCCCTGCGGGTCGGCAAGCGCGCCCACTCCGAGACCGGCATCGACCGCGCCGGGCAGTCCCTGGTCACCTTCGGCCTGGAGCAGCTCGCCGCGGGCACCGACGTGCCGGGCTGGGCGCGGGGCCGTACCGCGCTGGTCATCGGCGCCGGGTCGATGTCGTCGCTGGCCGCCGCCACGCTGGCGCGGGCCGGGGTCGCCGAGATCGTCGTCGCCAACCGCACCTTCGAGCGCGCCGAGCGGCTCGCCGGGATCCTCGCCGACGCCGAGGGCGCCACCACCCGTGCCCGCGCGGTGCGGATGGACGCCGTGGCGGCGGAACTTACACGTGCCGACGTGGTCGTCTCCTGTACCGGCGCGACCGGTCTGGTGCTGACGGCGGACGCCGTCGCCGAGGCGGTCGCGGGCCGTACCGGGCAGCCGGCGGCCGACACGGGCGCCGAGGCTCCGGGGACCGACGCGCTGCCGCCGACCAGTGTCGGCACCGACGAGAACTGCCCGCTGGACCTGGCCTCCGTGCAGGGCACGCCCGGCTTCTCGGTGCACGGCGAGGCCGCCGTCGCCGGGATGGACGCGGCCACCCTGGAGCAGCACGCCGCCTGGGTCGGCGAGGGCACCACCCTGCGGGAGCAGGGCCGCGAGCACGACGCGGGCGGCCGGTTCACCCCCGAGGCGGACGCCGGGCTGATCGCCGCGCTCGCCGAGGCCGTCGCCACCGCCGGCCGCGTCCCCGAGTACCGCAGGCCCGAGCCGGTCGCCGCGATCCCGCGCCCGGCCCCGGCCGTCTTCCTCCTCGACCTCGCCATGCCCCGCGACATCGACGCGGCCGTGCACCGGCTGGCCGGGGTGCGCCTGGTGGACATCGAGTCGCTGGCCGAGGCGTCCGCCGACGCCCCGATGGCGTCCGACGTGGACCAGGTTCGGCGTATCGTCTCCGACGAGGTCGCGGCGTTCGGCGCGGCTCAGCGGGCGGCGCACATCACGCCCACCGTGGTCGCGCTGCGCACCATGGCCGCCGATGTCGTCGCCGCCGAGATCGCGCGGCTCGACGGACGCCTGCCCGGCCTGGACGACCGGCTGCGCGGCGAGATCCGGCAGACCGTGCACCGCGTGGTGGACAAGCTGCTGCACGCGCCGACCGTACGGGTCAAGCAGCTCGCGGCCGAGCCCGGAGGCACCGGGTACGCGGACGCGCTGCGCACCCTGTTCGACCTCGACCCGGAGACGGTCGCCGCCGTCTCGCGGGCCGTGGACAACACAGACGAGAAGGACCGACCGGCATGACTGACAAGGCACTGCGACTGGGGACGAGGCGGAGCAAGCTCGCCATGGCCCAGTCAGGGCAGGTGGCGGACGCCGTGAGCCGGGTGACCGGCCGGCCCGTCGAGCTGGTCGAGATCACCACGTACGGCGACGTCTCCCGGGAGGCGCTGGCGCAGATCGGCGGCACCGGGGTGTTCGTCACGGCGCTGCGGGACGCGCTGGTGCGCGGCGAGGTGGACTTCGCGGTTCATTCGCTCAAGGACCTGCCGACCACGCAGCCCGACGAACTCGCGCTGGCCGCCGTGCCGGTGCGGGAGGACCCGCGGGACGTGATCGTGGCCCGCGACGCGCTGAAGTTCACCGACCTGCCGCGCGGCGCGCGCATCGGCACCGGCTCGCCGCGCCGGATGGCCCAGCTCAACGCGTACGCGCGGACCCATGGTCTGGACATCGAGACGGTGGCGATCCGCGGCAACGTGGACACCCGCATCGGGTACGTCCACGAGGGACGGCTGGACGTCGTCGTGCTCGCCGCCGCCGGGCTCAACCGGATCGGCCGGATCGACGAGGTGACCGACTTCCTGTCGGTCGACACGGTCCTGCCCGCCCCCGGCCAGGGGGCCCTGGCGATCGAGTGCGCGGCATCCGACGCGGACCTGGTCGCCGCGCTCGGCGAACTCGACGACCCGCACACGCGGGCCGCCGTCACCGCCGAGCGGTCACTGCTCGCCGCGCTGGAGGCCGGCTGCAGCGCCCCTGTGGGTGCGCTGGCCGACCTCTTGACCGACGGGCCTGTAATCAAGGAAATGCGCCTGCGCGGCGTCGTCGGCACGACCGACGGCTCGCGGATGGTGCAGCAGTCCACCACCGGTTCCGTGCCCCTGACGCACGACGGGGCGATGGCACTCGGGCGCGAACTCGCCACCGAGATGCTCGCCCAGGGCGCGGCCGGTCTGATGGGGGAGCGAGCACATTGAGCCCCACCGCCTTTCCCGCCGGTCCCGAGCACGGGCACGTCACCTTCCTGGGTGCCGGACCCGGAGATCCGGGACTGCTGACTCTGCGCGCCGTGGAGGCGCTGTCCCACGCGGACGTCCTGGTCGCCGAGCACGAGGTGCTCGACGTGATCCGGACGCACGCCCGGCAGGGCGTCTCCGTCGTGCCGACGGAGGCGGTCTCCTCCCCGGACGCGCTTCCGGGCGCACCGCAGCTCACGGTCGTTGACGGTGCGTCAACTCCCGCTGTGGCCCCGGCCGCTGCCCAGGATGCGGCTCATCTTGTCATGGAGGCCGCACGGGGCGGCAGGCGGGTGGTCCGTGCGGTCGCCGGTGATCCGGGACTGGACACCGACGCCGCCGAGGAGATGCTCGCCTGCGCCGCGGCCGGGGTGCCCTTCGAGGTCGTCCCCGGTGTCGCGGCCGCGACCGGCGTGCCCGCGTACGCCGGTGTCCCGCTGCGGGACGCGCACGGCGCCGACGTGCGGTTCGTGGACGCGCGTACCGCCTCCGACCGGTGCTGGACGGAGGTGGGTGCCTCGGACGGCACGGTGGTCGTCTCCACCTCGCTGGACTCCGTCGCGGCCGCCGCCGCCGAGCTGGTGTCGGCCGGCCGCAAGCCGGACACCCCGCTCACCGTCACGGTCGCCGGTACGACGACCCGCCAGCGCACCTGGACGGCGACGCTGGGCACGATCGCGCAGACGCTGAAGCAGGCCAAGGTGCTGCCGTCGCCGGACGGCGGGCGCCCGGTCATAGCCGTGGTCGGCGAGCGGTCCGCCGCCGCCCGCCGCGACCAGCTCTCGTGGTTCGAGTCCAAGCCGCTGTTCGGCTGGAAGGTCCTCGTCCCGCGCACCAAGGAGCAGGCCGCCTCCCTCTCCGACCAGCTCCGCTCCTACGGCGCGGTGCCGCACGAGGTCCCGACCATCGCCGTCGAGCCCCCGCGCACCCCGCAGCAGATGGAGCGCGCGGTCAAGGGCCTGGTCACCGGCCGCTACGAGTGGATCGCGTTCACCTCGGTCAACGCGGTCAAGGCGGTCCGGGAGAAGTTCGAGGAGTACGGGCTCGACGCGCGTGCCTTCGCGGGCATCAAGGTGGCCGCGGTGGGCGAGCAGACCGCGGGCGCGCTGATCGCCTTCGGGGTGAAGCCGGACCTGGTGCCGAGCGGTGAGCAGTCGGCCGCCGGTCTGCTGGAGGACTGGCCGCCCTACGACCCGGTCTTCGACCCGATCGACCGTGTCTTCCTGCCGCGCGCCGACATCGCCACCGAGACGCTGGTGGCCGGGCTGATCGAGCTGGGCTGGGAGGTGGACGACGTCACCGCCTACCGTACGGTCCGCGCGTCGCCGCCGCCGCAGGAGACCCGTGAGGCGATCAAGGGCGGTGGTTTCGACGCCGTGCTCTTCACCTCGTCCTCCACGGTCCGCAACCTGGTCGGCATCGCGGGCAAGCCGCACAACGTGACGGTCATCGCCTGCATCGGCCCCGCGACCGCCAAGACGGCCGAGGAGCACGGACTCCGGGTCGACGTCATGGCCCCGGAGCCCTCCGTCCACAAGCTGGCCGAGGCCCTGGCCGCGTTCGGCACGAAGCGCCGTACGTCCGCGCTGGAGGCGGGTGACCCGGTGACCCGGCCCAGCGAGCGCCGGCCGGGCGCGCGCAGGCGCCGCACGACGACCTGAGCCCTTCACGGCATGAGCGGGGCGTCCCCTTCACGGGAGGCGCCCCGCTTCGCGTCAGCCTGGTTCCTCCGCCTTCGCGTACGCCTTTGTCGCCTTCTCGGCCGCGCCCGCCTTTTCGTAGGACTGGGCCGCGCTCCGCCAGGTCTCGCGTACCTCGGCGTCGGTTCCGCCGGAGGCGTGGAGCGTTTCTGCCAACTCGCCCAGGGCTTCACCGGTACGGCTGAGGTCTCCCAGCTCTTGCAGCAGGGAAACGGCGCGCTGACCGGCCGCGAGGGCTTCCTCGTAGCGGTCGAGTCCCCTCAGGGCGACCCCGGCGCCGTGCCAGGAGATGGCTGTCGCCAGGACGTCATTGGTCTGTTCGGCGAGGGCCCGGGCTTTGTGGTGCGCGGTGAGGGCCTGCTCGTAGCGGTGCATGGCGGTCAGGGTGTCGCCGGTGCTGTTCCAGACGATGACGGCCGTGTCGGCGTTCCCGGTCTGTTCGGCGACTTCCCGGGCCTTGTCCTGAGCGGTGAGGGAGTCCTCGTAGCGCTCCAGGTCCTTCAGGGCGTCGCCGATGCTGTTCCACGCGGCGATCTGTCCCTCGGGGTTGTTGCTCTGTTCGGCGAGTACCCGGCATTTCTCGCTCGCGGTGAGGGCTTCGTCGTAGCGGTGCATCTGTCGCAGGATCTCGCTGGTGCTGTGCCATGCGGCGATCTGCCCGTCGGGGTTGTTGGTCTGTTCGGCGAGTACCCGGCATTTCTCGCTCGCGGTGAGGGCTTCGTCGTAGCGATGCATCTGTCGCAGGACGTCGCTTGTTCGGTTCCACGCCGTGATCTGTCCGTCGGCGTGGTTCGTCCGTTCTGCGAAGCTCAGGGCCTCGCGGAAGGCGGCGAGCGCCTCCGGGTAGCGGTAGAGACCCTCCAGCGAACTGCCGGTCCCGTTCCACGTGCCGATCACGCCACTGGTGTCGTTGGTCAGCTCGGCCAGGGCGCGAGCCTTGTCATGAGCGGTGAGAGCCTCTTCGTAGCGGTGCAGGCTGCGCAGGCTGGCGCCCCGGTTGTTCCATGCGACGATCTGGTCCTTGGCGTCGTCGCTCTGTTCGGCGAGAGTGCGGGATTCGTCCGTGGCGTCGAGGGCTTCGGCGTAGCGGTGGAGACTGTGCAAGACGTTGCCGATGCCGCTCCAGGCGATGATCCGGCCGTCGGTGTTGCTGGTCTGTTCGGCGATCGTCCGGGCCCTGCGATAGGCGTCGAGGGCTTCGTCGTAGCGGCGCAGTTGGTGCAGTGCGTTGCCGAGCCTGTTCCAGGAGGTGACCTGTCCGTCGGTGTCGTCGGCCTGTTCGGCGATCGTCCGGGCTGTGTGATGGGCGTCGAGGGCTTCTTCGAAGCGATGCAGGTTGTACAGCGCGCCACCGCTGTTGTTCCAGGTGACGGTCCGGCCGTGCGCGCTGTCGACCTGTTCGGCGAAGTCACGTGACTTCTCGTAGGCGTCGAGAGCTTCGGGATAGCGGTGCAGACTCTGCATCATGTTGCCGATGCCGTTCCAGGCGGCCGCCTGACTGATGCGGTCGTTGTTCTCCTCCGCGATGGCGCGTGACGTGGTGTACGCGGTCAGGGCCTCTTCGTAGCGGTGCAGATTGTCCAGGGCGCTGCCGAGGTTGTGCCAGGCGCCCGCTTCGTTGCGGCGGTCGTGAAGAGCGCGGCAGGTGTCCAGGGCCAGAGCGCTGATCACCAGGAGTTCCTGGGAGCGGTGACGCCACTCCAGATAGTCCCGCAGGGCGAAGCTGAGGCGGTTGGTGGTGTTGGAGGGGGACTGGGCGTGGGCGGTGGCGATCAAATTCGCCCGCTCCGAGTCCAGCCACGCCAGCGCGTCACCGCGATCGGTGAATGCTGCGGACTTCGGCACTTGGCCGGACGTCGAGAGATGCGAATCGGCACCCTCGGCCTTGTTCACGTAGTAGTCGTTGAGGCGTTGGTGGGCCTGGTCGTAGCGGCGGCGTGCGGTGCGGTTCTCCTGGCAGAGGAGGCGCCTGCTCTCCTCCGCGTAGTCGCGCAGGAGATCGTGCATCCGCCAGCGATTGCGTACGGGGCCGCGCTCCACCAGGTGGGCGGCGGTGAGCCGGTCGAGCTGGCCGGAGGTGACCGGCTCACTCTGGTGCGTCAGCGCGGCGACGGCGGCCGTGGAGATGTCGGGGCCGGCGTTGAGGGACAGCATCCGGAACAGGTCCTGCTGCTGCGGGAGCAGAGTCTCAAGGGTTTGATCGAAGACCGTGCGCAGATCGCGTTCACCGTCGTTGAGGCTGTCCAGCCGCCCTTCGCCGGAGGAGAGCAGCCGGGCGCGTTCAGCCAGGGACTGGCCGGGGTCCTGGATGAGCTGGGCGGCGACGATCTGCAGCGCCAGCGGCAGGCAGTCGCAGGCGAGGGCGATCCGCTCGGCGGCCGCCTCGTCCTCGGCGACGCGCTGGTCATCGGGATCGGCCTGGCGCAGGGCGAGATCTATCAGAGTCACCGCGTCCTTCGGGCGCAGTTGGTGCAGTGGGCGGGGCCGCCCGAGCCCTGGCAGGGCCTTGCGGGACGTGACGATCACTCCGTGCGGAGCCGGTGGCAGCAGCGGCTTGACCTGCTCCGCGCTGAAGGCGTTGTCCGCCACGACCAGCAGCCGCTCACCCTTCGCAGCGCGTTCGGCGAGGCGCGAGCGGTAGAAGACCTCCCGCGCAGGTCCGGTGGGAGGGATGTTCTCCGGCCGCTCCCCGAGCAGACGGAGCAGCGAGTCGAGGGTCTGCTCGGCCTGGGCGGGCTGGGGGTCGTAGCCGCGGAGGTCCACCAGCAGTACGCCGTTGAACCACTCCTGCCGCAAAGACTCACGGCCGGCGGCGTGCGCGAGGGTCGTCTTGCCCACCCCGCCGAGCCCCGCCACCACGACCACCGGCCGCTCCACACCCGATTCGGGCTTGAGAACGTCCAGGAGGAAGGAGAGGTCCTCCTCCCGGCCCGTGAACTCCGTCGGCAGCTCCGGCAGTGAAGCGAGCGCGGGCGGAGTCGGCGCGTACTCCCGGACAAAGGTGTTGAACTGGGTACCGCTGCCGAGAGCGGCGGAATGGTCGAACCGGCTGCCGGCGTAGTTTCCGCCGTTCTTCTTGGTTCTTCCCTTGCTCTTGATGCTCTTGGTCTTGTTCTTACCCCCCACCGCGCGCCGCCTCGCCCCTCAGTTGAACGTGTTGTGCTGCGTGCCGCTGCCCTGCACCGCCGACTTCTCGAAGGTCGACCCGCGGAAATCGTTGTGCACCGGCCGGCCCGCGTCGGTCACCGTCTGGTCGACAAGAGCCCGCAGCTCGGTAGCCGCCTGTTGCCGCTGTGCCTCGGGCAACTCCTCGAGGAGCATCTCCAGACGGCTGCTCCAGACCGCGGCCTGCGCCACACGGACCTGCTCGATCTCGTCCGCCGTCGCCGCCTCCAGCACGCTCCGGGTGCGGTCCAGCCGCTCCAGTTCGCCCTGCTCCCGTGTCGTCTCACCCCGGCCGAGCAGACGGGCGACACCTGTGCGCAGCGCGCTCCAGGCATCTGTCCCCGCAGCCTGTACGACGGCGCTTCCGCCTGCTGCCGACAGCGCCACCAATGCCTCTACCAGCACCATGTCCCCCTTGACCGGCGATCAGTTGAGGCTCAACAGCTTATGGCCGTACCCCGTTCCGTGGATATCGACCGCCGAAAAAAAGCCCGACATCCCGTCGGCAAAGGCCCGCTCCCCGCGGGCGTAGCGTAGGGGATATGTCGAAGTACGGTTCCTTTCCCGGTGCGCGGCCGCGGCGGCTGCGGACCTCGCCCGTCATGCGTCGGATGGTCGCGGAGACGCGGCTGCATCCGGCCGACTTCATCCTTCCGGCGTTCGTCCGGGAGGGCGTGAGCGAGCCGGTGCCGATCGGGGCGATGCCCGGTGTCGTGCAGCACACCCGCGACAGCCTGAAGAAGGCCGCGCTGGAGGCCGCCGAGGCGGGCGTCTCCGGGATCATGCTCTTCGGGGTGCCGGAGGAGTCGAAGAAGGACGGGCTCGGCACGCCGGGCACCGACCCGGACGGCATCCTCCAGGTCGCCCTGCGCGACGTGCGCGCCGAGGTCGGCGACGACCTCCTCGTCATGGCCGACCTGTGCCTGGACGAGTTCACCGACCACGGCCACTGCGGGGTCCTGGACGCCGAGGGCCGGGTCGACAACGACGCCACGCTGGAGCGGTACGCCGAGATGGCGCAGGTCCAGGCCGACGCGGGCGCCCATGTGGTGGGCCCGAGCGGCATGATGGACGGCCAGATCGGGGTCGTACGCGACGCGCTGGACCAGATCGGCCGGGAGGACGTGGCGGTCCTCGCGTACACCGCGAAGTACGCCTCCGCCTTCTTCGGGCCCTTCCGTGAGGCTGTCGGCTCCTCCCTCCAGGGCGACCGTAAGACCTACCAGCAGGACCCGGCCAACCTGCGCGAGTCGCTGCGCGAGCTGGAGCTGGACCTCGCCGAGGGCGCGGACATGGTCATGGTCAAGCCGGCCGGGCCGTACCTGGACATCCTGGCGCGGGTCGCCGACGCGGTGGACGTGCCGGTGGCCGCCTACCAGGTGTCCGGCGAGTACTCGATGATCGAGGCCGCCGCCGAGAAGGGCTGGATCGACCGCGACCGGGCCATCCTGGAGTCCCTGACGGGGATCAAGCGGGCGGGGGCGCGGAACATCCTCACCTACTGGGCCACCGAGGTGGCGCGGAAGCTGCGCTGAGCGGTCGGCGGTCACCGCGCCGTGGTGCGGCGCGGTGACCGGGGCCGGCTACTTCGCCCCGTCGGCCTCCGAGACGCGCGGGCCCTGTATCTCCAGGCGGCCCTTGTGCTGCTCGCCGTCGGACGGCTGGTTGCCGTTCTGGCCGCTGAGGTTGTTGCGGACCGAGTCCAGGATGGTCAGACCCTGGGCGACCAGACCGGCCGCTATCTCACCCAGGCCGTCCGCGCCGTTCAGGACGTTGACGTTGGCGCCCTTGAGGCCGCCCGCGGCCTCCTTCACGATCTGCGGGAGCTGGTCGATCAGCATCCGGTCCAGCGCGACCCGGTCGTGCGAGGCCGCCGCCTCGGCCTGGATCTTCATCCGCTCGGCGTCCGCGATGGCGAGCACCCGGACCCGCTCCGCCTCCGCCTCGGCGGGCTTCACGATCTCCGCGACCAGTTCCTGCTGACGCAACTTCGCCTTGCGCAGCGCCAGTTCGGTCTGGGCGGCGAGCACCTCCTGCTGCGCGTGCGCCTGCGCCAGCGGTCCGGCCTGGGCGGCCTCGGCCTGGGCGCGGTCCACCTGCGCCGAGTACTCCGCCTGGACCACCGCCGTCTGCCGGGCGTACTCCGCCTGCTTGCGGGCCGCGACCTGCTCCGCCTCGGCGGCGGCCTGGTTGGCCTGGGCCTGGGCGATCTGGGCCTGCCGCCGGATGGCCGCCTTGTGCGGGGCGGACATCGCGTCGATGTACCCGGTGTTGCCGTCGTCGATCGACTGGATCTGGAGCGAGTCCACGGTCAGACCGATCTTCGCCATCTCCGTCTTGGAGGTGTCCAGCACCTCCGCCGCGAGCTTCTGCCGCTCGGTGACGATCTCCTCGACCGTCATGGAGCCGATGATCGCGCGCAGGTGGCCCGCGAAGATCCGCCCGGTCAGCACCGACATCTGCTCCTGGTCGGAGAGGAAGCGCTGACCGGCGTTGATGATGCTCTCCGGGTCGTTGCCGACCTTGAACGCGATCACGGCGCGGACGTGCAGGGCGATGCCCTGCCTGGTCACACAGGTCTCGGTGACCTCGGCCTCGCACATCGACAGCGTGAGGAAGCGGACCTTGCGGAACACGGGCAGCACGAACTTCCCGTGCCCCGTCACCACCCGGAACGGCGCGCCCCCCAGTCCCCGCCTGCCACCCGAGATCAGCATCGCCTCGTCGGGAGCGGGAACGCGGTAACCGAACATACTGCTCGTCTCCTCAGTCGACGCCGGCGGACAGCCCGCCCAGCGTGTCCAATGGATCGCCCCACGCGATGACATCGACCTCACGCAGCCCCCGTGACTCGATGACGAGTACGGTCGCCCCGCGCGGCAGCGGCTCCTGCGACCAGGCGAGGAAGGTCTCGGAGCCGCCTCTGACCCGCACCAGGATCTCGCCGGGACCGGCGGAGCCGCGCGTGCCGATGAGCAGTTCCCCCGTGCAGCCGATCACGGCTTCGTCCTGGGCCATCGTCCGGCTGCCTCCCGTCGTTTCTGGTCCTCGGCTCCGACGATAGACCTGCCGATGACGGGCGTACACCAAGGTTTTCTCTGGCTTTTGAAGGGCCGTCGGCATGCGAAACGGCCCGGTCCGCGCGGGGGCGGGCCGGGCCGTCTCGGGGTCGTACGGGTCAGAGCTTGCCGGGCGTCCGGATGCCCAGCAGCGCCATGCCCTCGTGCAGGGTGCGCGCCGTCAGGTCGACCAGGAAGAGGCGGTTCTCCACCTGGGCGGGGGAGTCGGCCTTCAGCACCGGGCACTGGTCGTAGAACGACGTCAGCAGCGAGGCGAGCTGGTAGAGGTAGGCGGCCATCTTGTGCGGCTCGCGGGCCGCGGCCACCTCCAGGACCGTCTCCGCGAACTGGTCCAGGTGCAGGCCCAGCGCGCGCTCCGCCGGGGCCAGCGCCAGCTCCGGGTGGGCGGCGGGGCGGGCCTCGCCGGCCTTGCGGAGGATGGACTGGATACGGGCGTACGCGTACTGGAGGTACACCGAGGTGTCGCCGTTGAGCGAGACCATCTGGTCCAGGTCGAACTTGTAGTCCCGCACGGCCGAGGTGGACAGGTCGGCGTACTTCACGGCGCCCACGCCGACGTACCGGCCGTTCTCGACGATCTCGTCCTCGGTCAGGCCCACCTTCTCGGCCTTCTCCCGCACCACGGCGGTGGCCCGCTCGACGGCCTCGTCCAGCAGGTTCTCCAGCTTGACCGTCTCGCCCTCACGGGTCTTGAACGGCTTGCCGTCCTTGCCGAGGACCGTGCCGAAGGCCAACTGGACCGCGGTCACGTCGTCGTTCAGCCAGCCCGCCCGGCGCGCGGTCTCGAAGACCATCCGGAAGTGCAGGGCCTGCCGGGCGTCCACCACGTACAGCAGGGTGGACGCTTTGAGGTTGAAGACGCGGTCGCGGATCGCGGAGAGGTCGGTGGCCGCGTAGCCGTAGCCGCCGTCGGACTTCTGGACGATCAGCGGGACCGGGTTGCCCTCCGGGCCCTTGATGTCGTCGAAGAACACGCACAGCGCGCCCTCGGAGCGGACCGCGACGCCGGACTCCTCCAGCAGGCGGCAGGTCTCCGCGAGCATGTCGTTGTACCCGGACTCGCCGACGATGTCGGGGTCGCGGACCTCCATGTCCAGCTTGTCGAAGACGGAGAAGAAGTAGATCTTCGACTCGTCCACGAACTTCTGCCAGATGGCGAGGGTCTTCGGGTCGCCCGCCTGGAGGTCGACCACCCGGCGCCGGGCGCGGGTCTTGAACTCCTCGTCGGAGTCGAACAGCCTGCGCGCGGTCTTGTAGAGGCGGTCCAGGTTGGACATCGCCTCCTCACCGGACACCTCGGACTCCTTGTGGTCCAGCTCGTGCGGGTGCTCGTCCAGGTACTGGATGAGCATGCCGAACTGGGTGCCCCAGTCGCCGATGTGGTGGCGCCGGACCACGTTCTCGCCGGTGAACTCCAGCAGCCGCACCATCGCGTCGCCGATGACCGCCGAGCGCAGGTGGCCGACGTGCATCTCCTTGGCCACGTTCGGCTGCGCGTAGTCGATCACCGTGGTGCCGGGGTGCGCGGCGTACGGCACTCCCAGGCGGCCGGTCTCGTCCGCGTACCGGGCGGCCAGGTTCTCGGTGATCGCCTTGTCCGCGACGGTGATGTTGAGGAAGCCGGGGCCGGAGACCTCGACGTCCGCGATCACCTCGCCGGTGACGATGCCGGAGACGACCTGCGTGGCCAGCTCGCGCGGGTTGGCCTTGGCCTTCTTGGCGAGCGCGAGGATGCCGTTGGCCTGGTAGTCGGCCCGGTCACTTCGTCGCAGCAGCGGGTCCGCGTCCGCGGCCTCCGGCAGGGCGGCCGAGAGGGCGGAGGCGAGGTGCTGCTGGACGGAGTCGCGGAGGGACGTGACCGAGGCCATAGGTAAGGGTGCCGTTCTCCTCGTGGGAATGGATGGTCCCGGCCAGTATCCCACGGGGGGTAAAGCCGTTTTTTCGCGTGCGGGGGTGTCTGGGATTATGGGAGGAGGCCAGCGGACGAGCGACCGCCGGACCAACAACACTCCGAACCGAAGGACGTGCCGATCGTGGCTCAGAGCCCCGAGACCACCGACTGGGTCTCCCGTTTCGCGGATGACGTCATCCAGGAGTCGGAGCGTCGGGCTCCGGGGAAACCGGTCGTCGTCGCCTCCGGGCTCTCCCCCTCCGGCCCGATCCACCTGGGCAACCTGCGCGAGGTCATGACCCCGCACCTGGTCGCGGACGAGATCCGGCGGCGCGGGTACCAGGTCCGGCACCTGATCTCCTGGGACGACTACGACCGCTACCGCAAGGTCCCGGCCGGGATCGCGGGCGTGGACGAGTCCTGGGCCGAGCACATCGGCAAGCCGCTGACCTCGGTCCCGGCGCCGGAGGGCTCCGCGTACCCGAACTGGGCCGAGCACTTCAAGGCCGCCATGACCGAGGCGCTCGCCGAGCTGGGTGTGGAGTTCGACGGGATCAGCCAGACCGCGCAGTACACCTCGGGTGTCTACCGCGAGCAGATCCTGCACGCGATGAAGCACCGCGGTGACATCGACGCGATCCTCGCCCAGTACCGCACCAAGAAGGCGCCGGGGAAGAAGCCGCAGCAGAAGGCGGTCGACGAGGCCGAGCTGGAGGCCGAGGAGGGTTCCGGCGCGGCCGCCGAGGACGACGGCAGCTCCGGCTCCGCCGGGTACTTCCCCTACAAGCCGTACTGCGGCGAGTGCGGCAAGGACCTCACCACCGTCACCTCCTACGACGACGACACCACCGAGCTGGCCTACACCTGCACCGCCTGCGGCTTCGGCGAGACGGTCCGGCTGAGCGAGTTCAACCGGGGCAAGCTGGTCTGGAAGGTCGACTGGCCGATGCGCTGGGCCTACGAGGGCGTGATCTTCGAGCCCTCCGGCGTCGACCACTCCTCGCCGGGCTCGTCCTTCCAGGTCGGCGGCCAGATCGTCGGGATCTTCGACGGCGAGCAGCCCATCGGCCCGATGTACGCCTTCGTCGGCATCTCCGGCATGGCCAAGATGTCGTCCTCGCGCGGCGGTGTGCCCACCCCGGCCGACGCGCTGAAGATCATGGAGCCGCAGCTCCTGCGCTGGCTGTACGCCCGCCGCCGCCCCAACCAGTCCTTCAAGATCGCCTTCGACCAGGAGATCCAGCGGCTCTACGACGAGTGGGACAAGCTCGCCGGAAAGGTGGAGGACGGCTCCGCGCTCCCCGGTGACGTCGCCGCGTACACCCGCGCCGTCGGCACCGCCGCCGGTGAGCTGCCGAAGACCGCGCACCCGCTGCCGTACCGCACCCTGGCCTCGGTCGCGGACATCACGGCCGGCCACCAGGACCAGGCGCTGCGCATCCTGTCCGAGCTGGACCCGGCCAACCCGATCACCGACCTCGCGGACGCCCGCCCCCGGTACGACAAGGCCGAGGCGTGGATCAACACCTACGTCCCCGCCGACCAGCGCACCATCGTGCGCGAGGAGCCGGACGCCGAGCTGCTGAAGTCCCTGGACGAGGAGGCCCGTGAGTCCCTGCGCCTGCTGGCCGACGGGCTCGCGGACAACTGGTCGCTCGACGGCCTGACCCACCTCGTCTACGGCGTCCCGAAGGTACGCGCCGGCTTCTCCGCCGACGCCACGCCCAAGGAGCTGCCGCCGGAGATCAAGACGGCCCAGCGGACCTTCTTCGCCCTGCTGTACCACCTGCTCGTCGGCCGGGACACCGGCCCGCGCCTGCCCACGCTGCTGCTGGCGGTCGGTCAGGAGCGGGTGCGGGCCCTGCTCGGGGAGTAGGCCGCGCATACGAGGAGGGGGCGCCCGGTGTCATCACCGGGCGCCCCCTCCTCGCGTAAGCGGGGTCAGGCGATGTGGTCCTCTTCCAACTCGGCCTCACGGCGTCGCTGGAAGCGTTCCGCCAGAGCCTTCAGGACGGCAGGGTCCGGGCTGATGCCGTACGTCGCCTTGATGTTGTCCCCGAGCACCAGCGGGGTCGGGTAACTGCCGTCTATCGACTGCCTGAAGACCTGGTACAGGTCCTCCTCGTCCGGCTCCGCCGGTCCGCCGCCCTCGCCCAGTTCGCGGGTGCGATTGGGGCCGACGGGTATCGGGAAGCTGCCGGTCTCCTCCGGGGAGGGCTGCTGGAACCGCTCCGGGGGCTGCTCCTCGTACCAGTCCCCGTACTGCTCCTCGGGGAAGTACTGGGGGTCCGGGCCGGGGTCGAAGGACGGGTCGTAGCCGCCGTGGTAGTCGATGTCACGCGGGGGCGTCTGGAACCAGGGGCTGTTCTCGTCCTCGGGCTCCGGGGGCGGAGCCTGCTGCGGGGCCGGGGCCGGCTGCACCGGGGCGGCCGCCGGTGCCGGGGCGGGCGCGGCCTGGAGCGCGGCCGGGGCCGGCTGGGGGAGCGCCGGTTCCGGTGCCGGGGGCAGCAGGACGGGCTCGATGCCCGCCGCCGCGAGGCCCGCCGGGGCGGTCTCCGCCAGCGGGACGCCGTAGCGGGCCAGGCGCAGCGGCATCAGGGACTCCACCGGGGCCTTGCGGCGCCAGGCGCGGCCGAAGCGGGAGCGCAGCCGGGCCTGGTAGACGAGACGTTCCTGCTCCAGCTTGATGACCTGCTCGTAGGAGCGCAGCTCCCACAGCTTCATCCGCCGCCACAGCAGGAACGTGGGCAGCGGGGAGAGCATCCAGCGGGTGAGGCGGACGCCCTCCATGTGCTTGTCGGCGGTGATGTCCGCGATCCGGCCGACCGCGTGCCGGGCCGCCTCGACGGAGACGACGAACAGGATCGGGATCACCGCGTGCATGCCGGTGCCCAGCGGGTCCGGCCAGGCGGCGGCCCCGTTGAAGGCGATCGTCGCGGCCGTGAGCAGCCAGGCCGTCTGACGCAGCATCGGGAAGGGGATGCGCATCCAGGTCAGCAGCAGGTCGAGCGCGAGCAGTACGCAGATGCCCGCGTCGATGCCGACCGGGAACACGTACGAGAAGTTCCCGAAGCCCTTCTTCAGGGCCAGCTCCCGGACGGCCGCGTACGAACCGGCGAAGCCGATACCGGCGATGACCAGGGCGCCGGTGACGACCACGCCGATCAGAACGCGGTGCATCCGAGTCAACTGCATTGGCGCGGCCACTCGTACTCCCCTCCCTTGCGTGTTGTTGCGCGCAACAGAGTGGCACAGGTGTGCGCCGAACGTGGTGTCGGTCAGCCCTTCTTGGGGGCGGAGGAGGACGCCGAGCCCTTGGGGGCGGGGGACTTGGAGGCGCCCTTCGACGGGGTGGCAGAGGGCGAAGCGCCTTCCGTCTCACGGCCGTTGGCACCGGCCACCGACGTGACCGCCTCCTTGGCCGCCTTCTTGGCGTCCGCCGTGAGGTCGTCCGCGTCCGGGGTCTTGTCGCCCGCGAGACCGGCGCCGTTGTAGTCGAGGGTGATCACGACGTTCTCCACGCGCGCGACCACCGTCTGCTGCTTGAAGGCGCCTTCCTTCTTCTTCAGGTCGTAGTGCACGGCGGTCGCCTCGTCGCCGGTGCCGCCGAGCGCCTCCGTCTTGACGTTCTTCGCGCCCGAGGCGGCCTTGGCGTCCTCGACCTGGCGCGTGTAGTACGCGTGCGCCTGGTCGTTGCCGCTGCCGCGCGAGGTGTCGGAGTCGAAGCGCAGCAGGGAGACGTTCAGCCAGCGGAACTGCGAGCCCTTGACGCCGTTGTTGTCCAGGCTGGTCCAGGAGCAGGAGGACCGGTTCGCGGCGTTGTCGGTCGAGCCCTTCTTGCCGTCCGTGTCCGCCTCCGGCACCAGGTCGCCCAGCGTCTTCTTGGGCAGCACCTTGCACGGCTCGGGCAGCTTGCGGAACACCGACGCCTGCACGGTGGGGGAGGGCTTCGCCGAGGGCTGCCCGGAGCCCTTGCCTGCGGACTGCTCGGCGGAGGCGCCCGCCTTGCCCGGGGCCTCGCCGGAGTCCGAGGAACAGGCCGCGGTGATCAGTACCGCGGGAACGGCTGCCGCGCACACCAGGGCACGGCTCAGACGCGTGGCACGCGGTCCACGCTGGGCACGGTCGTCTCGCTGGGCTGCTCGCTGCATGGTTCCTTCACTCGTGACGCTCGGTGTTCATGCGGGTTCCTGCGGGGCCACCGTACGCGGTACGCGCGGCACGCGGTCGCCGAAAGGGCGCCTCGGGGGAGGGGGTCGAAGGCGGGCGAGAGGGCGTCAGCCGTCCAGCACGTCGGCCAGTTGAGAGGCCAGATCGCGTGCCCTGTCCTGCATTTCCTTGCTGTCGGGGACCGCGCCGACGGCCATCGGCTGCTCCTCGTAGTCGATGGTGACGACCACGTTGGACGTGCGGAACACCACAGTCACCGTCCGGGGTTCGGCGGTCGAACCGGACGAGCCGAGCTGGTCGTCCAGGTACGCCTCGTCACCGAGGTCGGGCAGCACGCGGGGCTGGAGGTCGGTGGGCGCGGCGCTGCCGGAGCCGCCCGGCGCCGGGTCGGTGGAGGCGCTGCCGGAGGGGTCGGCGGAGGGGGACGGAGTGCCGCTGCCGCTCGGGCCGGCGCTGGTGCTGGTGCTCGGGGACGCGGGCGCGGACAGCGAGGGCACGGGGAGGTCGGCTGCCTTGGCCATGTCCTGGAACAGCTTCTGCGCCTGGGTGTCGTCACTGACCGCGCCGTCGTACGACACCACGCGCTCGAAGTCGACCGAGAGGCGGTCGGTGGCGAGGGTGGACTCCACCTTCCAGCGGCAGCCCACCTTGCGGTCGGTGTCGTAGGTCAGCGCGGGCACGCCCCGGTACGCCTTGTCGCGCTGGTCGGGGTCGGTGAGCTGCTGGATGCCGGGGAGGAGGGTGCCGAGGGTGTCGTGGCCGACGGCGCCGCAGGGCTCGGGCAGAGTGCGGTACCGGCCGGGCTGCGCGGCGGCGGAGGCGGAGGCGGCGTCACCGGGGTTGGCGTCGTCGGTGGGGGCGGTGCCGCCGGAGCCCGAGCTGCAGCCTGCCAGCAGGGCCGCGAGGAGGGCGGCGGTGCCGGTGATGTACGCCTTCCGCTGCACGGTCGGGCTCCTTAGGACGGTGTGCGACCCGACGGCGGTGCCCGGTCGATGCTCCAGTGTCCCCGCTGGTTAATCGCTTGCCGCGGCGGGGCGCCTGCTGGACACAATGTGTATCGCACGCACCGCCGTGGTCGCCGGTCCCCTGTCCCATTTCACCGGCCCTGGCGCCGCTTTTGCGTTCTGCCGGTTCGGGTGACTTCCGCGAGCGATGTCCCTTGTCCGGCATATGAGTTGTCATGTCGTCCTTGGGGGATTGATCAGTCATGTCGTACGTGGAGATACCGGGCGCCCGTGTCCCGGTGCGGATGTGGGCCGACCCGGCCACCGTCGAGGACGGCGCGCTGCGCCAGCTCCAGAACGTGGCCACCCTGCCCTGGGTCAAGGGCCTCGCCGTGATGCCGGACGTGCACTACGGCAAGGGCGCGACGGTCGGCTCGGTCATCGCCATGCGCGACGCGGTGTGCCCGGCCGCGGTGGGCGTCGACATCGGCTGCGGCATGTCCGCGGTCAGGACCTCCCTCACGGCCAACGACCTCCCCGGCGACCTCACCCGTCTCCGCTCCCGTATCGAACAGGTCATCCCGGTGGGCCGGGGCATGCACACCACCCCCCTCGACCCCTCCCGCTTCCACGCCCTGCCCACCTCGGGCTGGGACACGTTCTGGTCCCGCTTCGACACGGTCGCGGAGCCGGTGCGCTTCCGCCGGGACCGGGCGGCGTCGCAGGTGGGGACGCTGGGCGGCGGCAACCACCTGATCGAGTGCTGCCTGGACACCGAGGGCGCGGTCTGGCTCATGCTGCACTCCGGCTCCCGCAACATCGGCAAGGAACTGGCCGAGTACCACATCGGAGTCGCCCAGAGGCTCCCGCACAACCAGGGGCTGGTCGACCGCGACCTCGCGGTGTTCGTGTCGGACACCCCGCAGATGGCCGCGTACCGGAACGACCTCTACTGGGCGCAGGAGTACGCCAAGTTCAACCGCACCCTCATGATGGCGCTCCTGAAGGACGTCATCCGCAAGGAGTTCAAGAAGGCGAAGCCGTCCTTCGAGCCGGAGATCTCCTGCCACCACAACTACGTGGCCGAGGAGCGGTACGACGGCATGGACCTGCTGGTGACCCGCAAGGGCGCGATCCGGGCCGGCTCCGGTGAGTTCGGGATCATTCCGGGATCGATGGGGACCAGTTCGTACGTCGTGAAGGGACTTGGGAACGAGAAGTCCTTCAACTCGGCCTCGCACGGCGCCGGCCGGCGGATGAGCCGGTCCGCCGCCAAGCGCCGGTTCACTGTGCGGGACCTGGAGGCCCAGACGCGAGGCGTCGAGTGCCGGAAGGACGCGGGCGTCCTGGACGAGATCCCGGCCGCCTACAAGGACATCGACCAGGTGATGGCCCAGCAGACGGACCTCGTCGAGGTCGTCGCCAAGCTGAAGCAGTTCGTCTGCGTGAAGGGTTGACCGTCAGGCCGGACGGGGAACCTGGCCGGTGCGGAGGCGCCAGAGGCGGAGGTTGCAGCTCTGCGTCGTCCGGCCCAGCGCTTCGGCGGCCGCGGTGGGCGAGTCGATGTTCAGCAGGACCCGGTCCTCGTCGGGGCTCCAGCGGCGCGGGGCGTACGCGGCCCGCATGCCCACAGGCCGCACCCATGCGGTGACGGACCGGGCGGCCGTCCGTTTACGGTCGAGGGCCAGGCAGTCCGGGTAGTACAGGGCGGCGGCCAGCCGCTGGGCCGCCTCGTTCGTCCAGAGGACGTTGTACATGCCGTCCCGCGCGTTGCGCCGGACGCTTCGCTCCACTCCCGTCGTCTCGGCGCCAAAGTCGCACACGTACGCGGCGATGGCCGTGCTGGCCGTCGTCAGTCCGAGGAAGGGGCGCCCCTTCCCGGTGAGGCCGACCGACCCGTCACCGTCGATCAGTCCCCTTACGTAGTCGTGCCCGGAGAACTCGACGCGCGGCGGAGCGACCGTCCCCGACTTCCTGCCGTACGGCAGGCCGAGCGCGTTGAGCTTCGTCCGGGCTTCGAGGGCGTACAGGCGCCAGGTGGCGGAGGTGTGCGTCGCGGCAAAGTTGGTGGAGCGGGTGCGCTCGGTGATGCTGCTCCGGTACGGGGTCAATCCCGCGAAGGCGCGGAGGATCGCGGCGTCGCGCAGCCCGAGTTCGACGGTGAGGGCGCCCTTCTGGCCGGTGCCCTTCGCGAGGTGACCGTCGGCCTGTAGGAAGCCGAACATGTAGGCGTACTCGGGGACCGTGAGGTCCATGAACCGGTGGCGGTCTTGCTCGTGGAAGGCCACGGTGAAGCCCCTGCTTCTCGCGTCACGACGATGGTTGACGTGAGGCTAGGGCGCCAGTTCGCTTATGAGGCGGGTGATCTAAGAGGTTCCCCCGTGTGAGTTACCCGGCCGGTGGCCGCCGGGTATGCGCCTCACAGCTCCCGGTGGACCTTCGTGTTGCTGGCCTGGGCGCGGGGGCGGAGGACCATGAGGTCGATGTTGACGTGGGCGGGGCGGGTCACGGCCCAGGTGATGGACTCGGCCACGTCGTCCGCCGTGAGGGGTTCGGCCACGCCCTCGTAGACCTTGGCGGCCTTCTCCGTGTCGCCGGCGAAGCGGGTGAGGGCGAATTCCTCGGTCTTGACCATGCCGGGGGCGATCTCCAGGACCCGGACCGGCTTGCCGACGATCTCCAGGCGGAGGGTCTCGGCGAGGACGTGCTCCGCGTGCTTGGCGGCGACGTAGCCCGCGCCGCCCTCGTAGGTGGAGAGGCCGGCGGTGGAGGAGACGACGACCACCGTGCCGTCGCCGCTCGCCTCCAGCTTGGGCAGCAGGGCCTGGGTGAGGTTGAGGGTGCCGATGACGTTCGTCTCGTACATCGTGCGCCAGTGCTCCGGGTCGGCGCTGGCCACCGGGTCCGCGCCGAGCGCGCCGCCCGCGTTGTTGACCAGGACGCCGATGGTGCGGAACGCCCCGGCGAACTCGTCCACGGCCGCCCGGTCCGTCACGTCCAGCGGGTAGGCGGTGGCCGAGTGGCCCGCCTCGGTCAGCTCCTTCGCCAGCGCCTCGATACGGTCCGCCCGGCGCGCGGTCAGCACCACCCGGTACCCGGCCGCCGCGAGCTGCCGCGCGGTGGCCGCGCCGATACCGCTGCTCGCGCCCGTGACGACGGCGATACGGGACGCGGCGGAGGGGGCGCTGGCCATGGGCTGCTCCTGGAAGAGGGATCGCGGACTCGCGTCCAGCCTAGGCGAGCCTCAGCCGCCGTTCCTCGGGGCCCACATGATCACGGCCATGCCGGCCAGGCAGATCAGGGCGCCGATGAGGTCGAAGCGGTCCGGGCGGTAGCCGTCCGCGACCACGCCCCACAGGATCGACCCGGCCACGAAGATGCCGCCGTACGCCGCGAGGATGCGGCCGAAGTGGGCGTCCGGCTGGAAGGTGGCGACGAACCCGTACGCGCCCAGCGCCAGCACCCCGCCGGTCATCCACAGCCAGCCACGGTGCTCGCGCAGTCCCTGCCAGACCAGCCACGCGCCGCCGATCTCGAAGAGGGCGGCGACGACGAACAGGGCGGCGGAGCGCACGATCAGCATGGGGGAAGCCTGGCACGCGCCCCGCGTTCACCTGTTGGAGGGCGCCTGCGGTCCGGCTCGCGTGGCATACATCGGGTGGGCGGAACGGTGACGGGAACGGGAGTGGTCGGCGTGCGCGTACGGACGAGGGCATGGCTGCTGCTGGGCGCCTGCGCGGGCGGCCTGCTGTGGGCGGAAGGCCCGGCCCGGGCCACGGTCCGCCCCGCCCCCGCCCCCGCGGCACCGGCCTCCGCCTCCCCGGCGCCCCCACCCGGCGCCGACTCCGCCGCCCCGGCACCCGGGGTCGGCCGGACGGCACCTGCCCCCGGCCCCGGCCCCGGCCGGACGGCGGCTGTATCCCGAGGCGACTCCGCCGCCCCGGCACCCGGCGTCGGCCGGACGCCGCCTGCATCCAGCCGCCGGACAGCGGCCGCATCCGGGGTCGGCCCGGTGGCGCCTGCCCCCGGCCCCGGCCGGGCGGCGGCCCCACCTGGCGGCGACTCCGCCGTCTCGGCACCCGGCGTCGGCCGGGCGGTGCCTGCATCCAGTCGTCGGACAGCGGCCGCACCCGGGGTCGGCCGGATGGCGCCTGCCCTCGGCCCCGGCCGGACCGCGGCCGTACTCGGCGGCGACTCCGCCGTCCCGGCACCCGGCGTCGGCCGGATGGCGCCTGCCCCCGGCCCCGGCCGGACGGCGGCTGTAACCGGCGGCGACTCCGCTGTCTCGGCACCCGGCGTCGGCCGGGCGGTGTCTGCGTCCAGGCTCGGTCGGACGGCGGCCGCACCCGGCGGCGGCTCCGTGGCCGCCGCCCCGGCGCACACCGGCCCCACCCCCCGTGCCGACCTCGCCTTTCACGGGCACGCCGTGATCGACGGGGGCCGGATGGAGGTCCGGCTCACGCCGCGCGACCATGGGCCTGCCGCCGTGCCGGAGGCGAGTGTGCGGGTGCGGTGGTCGGTGGGGCCCGCCGGGGCGGTGTCGCTGTCGCCGGGGTGCGCGCGGACCGGGGAGCGGACGGTGGTCTGCGGGACCGGCGCGCTCGTCGCGGGCCAGGCGGGGGAGGAGATTCGGCTGGGCGTCCGGCTGCGGGTGCCCGCGCCGGAGGTGACCCTGGAGGTGGAGACCGCGTGGAACGGCGGGATCAGCGACCCCGACCGCAGCAACGACCGGCTGCGGGTCCTGGTCCTGCCCACCGGCGACGAGTACTCGTTCTGACCCGCGACGCGAGGAGGCCGGCATGGCCGGGAACGACAGCGCGCGGCCCCGGCTGCTCGCGGAGCTGGACGCGGTGTCCCGCCGCTACATCGCCTCGTACGCCCTGTTCAACCAGGCCGTCGCCGACCGCATCGGCCTGCACCCCACCGACCTCCAGTGCCTGAACCTGCTCACCCTGGAGCCCGAGCCCGTCACCACCGGCCATGTCGCCGCGCTGACCGGCCTCACCACCGGCTCCGCGACCCGCCTGGTGGACCGGCTGGAGCGCGCCGGGTACGTCGTACGGCGCCGGGACGCGGGCGACCGGCGCCGGGTGCTGGTCATCCCCGTACCGGAGCGGATCGCGGAGTTCCGGCATGCCTGGGAGGAGCTGTCCGGCGACTGGTCGCGCATCTTCGGGGAGCTGGACGACACCGAACTCGCCGTGATCATCGGGCACATGCAGCGCACGGTGGAGTTCACCGGGGAGCGGATCGCCCGGCTGCGGGAGGGCCGGGACACCGAAGGCGAGGTGTGAGCCGGGTAAAAAGGGCGCCCCGGGACCCCCGGCCCCGGCCGGAGCGCCGCCGCCCTTGGCAGACTGGGGGCGTGCCCCAGACCGTGCCCCACACCACCCCCCCCACCACACCCCCCACCGTGCTCCTCGCCGAGGACGACCGCGCCATCCGCCACGCCCTGGAGCGGGCCCTGACCCTGGAGGGCTACGCGGTGACGGCGGTCGCCGACGGCGTCGAGGCGCTGGCGCAGGCCCACCGCACCCCGCCGGACGTGCTGCTGCTGGACGTGATGATGCCCGGCATCGACGGCCTCCAGGTCTGCCGGGTGCTGCGCGCCGAGGGCGACCGCACCCCGATCCTGATGCTCACCGCGCTGGTGGAGACCGCCGACCGGATCGCGGGCCTGGACGCGGGCGCCGACGACTACGTGGTCAAGCCCTTCGACGTCGAGGAGGTCTTCGCCCGTCTGCGCGCGCTGCTGCGCCGTACGAGCCCCGCCCCCGCGGGTGAGCCCGGCCCGGCCCGTGACGCGCAGCTCTCCGACCGGCAGATCGAGGGCGCGGGCATCCGGATGGATTTCCAGGCCCGCCGCGCCTGGCGCGCGGGACGCGAACTGGAGCTGACCCGAACCGAGTTCGAGCTGCTGGAGCTGCTGGTGCGCAACGCGGGCATCGTGCTCGACCACGCCACCATCTACGACCGCATCTGGGGCTACGACTTCGGCCCCGGCTCCAAGAACCTCGCCGTCTACGTCGGCTATCTCCGCCGCAAGCTGGACGCCCCCGGCGCCCCGCAGCTCATCCACACCGTGCGCGGTGTGGGGTACGTGCTGCGGGAGGAGTAGTGGGCCGCACCTGGCGGCTGCCGGGCGGCTCCCGCACCGGACTGCGCTCGCTGCGCACCACGTTCGCCGTGTCGTTCGCGGCCGTCACCGCCGCCGTCACGATCCTGGTCGGCATCCTGTCGTACGGCTCGGCCGCCCGCCTGGTCCGGGTGGACCAGCAGTCGGTGTTCACGCAGGTCGTGCGGGATGTGCAGGCGGAGGTGCGGCAGCACCCGATGACCCCGGACGACTTCTCCTCGGCCCGGCCCGGCCACGACCTGGTGCGGCCCGCCCGTACGGACGTACAGGTGCTGGGGCCGGGCGGCGAGGTCGTGGACCACGGCTCCCCCGGCCTGCCCGTCACCGCCCGCGACCGCGAGGTGGCCGCCGCGCCGGGCGCGGGGAAGCTGGCCGAGCACAAGGACGTACGGGTCGGGGAGGACCTCTTCCGGGTCGCCACCGTCTCGCTCGGCCGGGGGCGGGGCGCGGTGCAGGTGGCGCAGGAGTTCAGCGACACCGAGGACCTGCTGCGCACCCTCCAGCAGCGCACGCTGATCCTGATGGCGGCCGTGGTGGTGGGCGCCGGGCTGTTCGGCTGGTGGCTGGCCCGCCGCATCACCCGGCGCCTGGTGCTGCTGACCTCCGCCGCCGAGGACGTGGCCCGTACCCGCCGCCTGGGCATCCAGGTGCCGGTGACCGGGCCGGACGAGGTGGGGCGCCTGGGCCGCGCCTTCGACCGGATGCTGGGCCGGCTCGCCCAGTCCGAGGAGGACCAGCGGCGGCTGGTGCAGGACGCCGGGCACGAGCTGCGCACCCCGCTGACCTCGCTGCGGACCAACATCTCGCTGCTGCGCCGGATCGACGAGCTGCCGCCGGAGACGCGGGAGGACCTGGTGGCGGACCTCACGCTGGAGGCGCGGGAGCTGACCGACCTGGTCAACGAGCTGGTGGACCTTGCCGCCGGGCAGTCGGACTCCGAGCCGCCGCAGCGGGTGGACCTCGCGGACGTGGCGGAGGACGTGGTGGGGCTGGCCGGGCGCCGTACCGGGCGGCGGATCGTGCTGGCGGTGAGCGGGGACACGTACGCGGAGGGCCGGCCGGGGCTGCTTCAGCGGGCGCTGTCGAACCTGGTGGAGAACGCGGCCAAGTTCGACCGGGAGGGCACGGAGCCCATCGAGGTGCGGGTGGCCGGGGCGGCGGCGGGCACGGTCCGGGTGGAGGTGCTGGACCGGGGGCCCGGTATCGCCGAGGGCGACCTGCTGCGCGTCTTCGACCGCTTCTACCGGGCGGCCGACGCGCGCTCCCAGCCCGGCTCGGGGCTCGGGCTGTCCATCGTGCGGGAGATCGCCATGGCCCACGGCGGCGCGCCGTTCGCCTACCGCAGGGAGGGCGGGGGCGCGGTGATCGGGTTCACGGTCGGCGGGGGAGTGGGCCCCGCCGAGGGGTAGGGCCTGTCCGCCGGACAGGCCCTAGGCGCGCTCGTCCTCGGGGCCCCGGCGGGCCGCGGAGAGGGTCCAGGCCAGGTTGCCGACCGCGGCTCCGGCCGCGACCGCGGCGACGATCACCCCGCCGGTGGTCAGGCCGTCGCTGAACAGATGCGGGCGCTGGTCGAGGCTGTGCAGGCCGAAGCCGCACAGTTCGTAGACGCCGACGGCCGCGATGGCGAGGCTGACGAAGAGCAGGGTCAGGGTGGGTTTCAGGTCCCGCACATCGACGACCGGCGTCGACGCGGTCCGCGCCGGTTCGGTCTCGGCTCGTGTCTGGTGCATGTCTCCCCGATGAACTGGCTTGTGGCTGGGGGCGGTTGAAAACCTACGATACGTAGGCGCGGCCCGGTGCGGGCGTGATTGCCGTGCGGTTGCTCCCCGGGTGTGGACAACGACGGCCGGCCCCTCCGGGCGACGGCTCTGGCGTCCGGACTGGCGAGCGAGGCCGTATACGGCCCCTTGCTCATGGCTCCATCATGGCCGACGGCTCAGTGCCGCAGCGCCGTCCCCACGTCGGCCCGTATGTCGCCGGTCAGCTCGCGGTGGCTGCGGGCGGTGGCCCGGCCGGTCGCGCCCGCGGCGACACCGTCGATGTTCACGATCACCGTGTCCTCCAGATCGCCCTTGGAGTCACGGAAGTTGACCTGGACGGTGAAGCTCTTCCTGTCGCCCGTGGTGTTCTTCGCGGACACCTCGGTCGTGGGTACGCCGTCCTTGCCGGTGGTGACCTTTCCCACCGAAACGTCCTTCTTGGCGTCCACCCCGCCCTTGACCTGGTCCAGCTTCCGCTTGGCCTCCGCCGTGGCCGAGGCCACCGTGCCGGAGGCGCGCGAGGCGAGGGAGGAGGCGGCCGAGGCGGCCTTGCTGGCCTGGCCGGAGGGGCTGTTGCCGTCCGAGCAGCCGGTCACCGCGACGCCGAGCGCCACCACCAGGGCCGTACCGACCGCCCGCCGTGTCCCGCACCCAGCCATGCCAGCCTCCCGAATTCGGCTCCGCTGCCCCCAGTGAAGGGCCGGTCGCCGGTGTCCGCACGCCGGGTGCGGCAGGCGTGGGGCACGCACACCTGAACGGCCCACGGTCGCTCGCGTACCCGCGGGTCACGGGGTGTGCTGCTGCTACGGGGACTTCGACGGAGGTGGGCCGGCATGGCGGATCGGGAGCCGGGCGACGACCTGGCCCGGCTGCGGGAGCGCGTCGACGCGCTGGAGTCCCGGCCGCGTGCCCGGCACCGGACGCGCTCGGCGTGCGCGGCCGTGCTGATCGTCCTGGGCTGCCTGCTGGCGCCCCTCGCCCTGGTCGCCACGTGGACGGCCGACCTGGCGGACGACACCGACCGCTACGTCGCCACCGTCGCGCCCCTCGCGCAGGACCCCGCCGTGCAGGACGCCGCCGCCGACCGGATCACCGGCGCGCTGATGCGGTACCTGGACCTCTCCGCCCTGCTGAAGGAAGCCGCCCCCGCCGACCGGCCCCGGCTGGAGAAGGCCCTGGGTGCTCTCGGGTCCTCGCTCGAGGACGCGCTGTCCGGCTTCGTCAAGGACAAGGCGCGCGAGGTCGTCGCCTCCGAGACCTTCGCCCGCTTCTGGACCGACGCCAACCGCCGGCTCCACACCACGGTCGACAAGGCACTGACCGGCAGCGGCGGGGGAGCGGTACGGATCGAGGGCGACGCGGTGACGGTCGATCTGGCCCCGGTCATCGAGCAGGTCAAGGCCCGGCTGGTGGACGCGGGTCTGAAGCCCGCGGCGAAGATCCCGGACGTGCACACGGACTTCACGGTCCTGCGGACGGAGAAGGTCGCCGATCTCCAGACGTACTTCCGCTTGCTGCAACTGGCCGGGGTGTGGCTGCCCGTCGTCGCCGCGCTGCTGCTCGCCGGCGGGGTGCTGCTCGCGGTCCGCCGCCGCCGGGCGCTGGTCGCGGCGGCCCTCGGCTTCGCCGTCACCGCCCTGCTGCTGGGCGTGGGCCTGACCGTCTTCCGCGCCTTCTACCTGGACGCGCTGCCCGCCTCGGTGTCCCAGTCCGCCGCCGGGGCGGTCTACGACACCCTGACCCGCTTCCTGCGCACGGCGGTACGGGCGGTGGTCGCCCTCGGCGTGGTCCTCGCCCTGGCCGCCTGGCTCAGCGGCCCCGGCCGCCACGCCTCCGCCCTCCGCCAGATCTGGCACGCGGGCATCGGCGCGGCCCGCACCCAGACCGACCGCCTCGGCCTCCACACCGGCCCGGTGGGCCCCTTCGTCCACCGCCACCGCGTCTGGCTCGGCCGGCTGCTGGTGGCAGGGGCGGTGGTCGCGTTCGTCCTGTGGCCGCACCCCACCGGCTGGGTGGTCGTGGGCATCGCGCTGGCGTTGCTGTTCGCGCTGGCGGTGGTGGACTTCGTGGGGGCGGAGCGGACGGGCTGAGCCGTCAGACGGCGTCGCGGCGGAGGCGGGCGCCCGGCCGGCCCCACCTCCACAAACCTTGGCTCACGGCCACACCAAGCAATAGGGCTGATGCCCCGCCTCATGCAGTCGATGGCTGAAGTCTTGCCACTCGTGCAGGAGTTGGTACACGTTGAAGGCGTCGCGGGGGCCGCCGCGGTCCGGGACCGTGGACCAGATGAAGGCCGCCGCGCCGACCGCTTCCTCGCCTATGTCGCGGAGGGGGTCGACGACGGTCATGGGGAGTTTGACGACGGCGTAGTCCGGGTGGAGTACGACGAGTTCGAGGGGCGGGACCTTGTGGAGGGGGACGCCCTCGATGCCGGTCAGCACCATCGCGGCCATCGTCTCCGGCTTGATCTTGGTGAACATGCCGTTCATGCCCAGCTCGTCGCCGCCGAGTTCCTCGGGACGCATCGAGATGGGGACGCGGGCCGCGGTCGCGCCGTCCGGCGCACCGAAGTATTTGTACGTCACCCCCACCCGACCACCATTTCTGCTTGCCGCCCCGAGGCCGGCGGCCCGGTCGTCCCGCCCGGGCTCACTCGGCAGACCCTGTGCCTGACGTGCGTCGGCCTGACGTGTTTCGGTCGCTTCCTCCGCTTCGCGCCGGTGCCTTCCCCGCCGGGCTCGCCGAGGACCCAGGTCGTCAGTCCCCTCGCCCAGTCCGCCACCGCGATGCATATCTCCACCCGAGTGCTTTTCTAGGACGCGTGGCCCCCGCCGCGCAACCCGATCATCGTGTCAGTGACCTCCCCCACGGCCGCCCGCCGAAACGTGCGGTGAAACCGAAGTCCGCAGGATCTTCCCGGTCTCAGATCACTACGTGCCGCGGAGGTGTGTGTATCAGGTGTCAGTCTCGCAGATCGTGAAAGACCGGCCTGGAAGGTCGGCCGGATCGGCACCCCGAGAGCGCCTGCACGCGCCCGGACGGGCCACGGCTCCGTCGCCCGGCCGCTCCGCCTACCCTGAGGGAGTCACCAGCCCACCGGAGTCCGAGAACTCGGAGAAGCCGCACGTCATGAGCGAAACGCCCTACCCCTACGAAGCGCCCGCCTCGCAGGCGCTCTTCGACCGCGCCTCCGAGGTCACGCCGGGTGGCGTGAACTCGCCGGTGCGCGCCTTCCGCGCGGTCGGCGGCACGCCCCGGTTCATGGTCTCGGGCAGCGGGCCGTACCTGACCGACGCCGACGGGCGGGAGTACGTCGACCTGGTGTGCTCCTGGGGTCCGATGATCCTGGGCCATTCGCACCCCGAGGTCATCGCCGCCGTCCAGGAGGCGGTCGCGCGCGGCACGTCCTTCGGTACGCCCGGTGAGGGCGAGGTCGCGCTCGCCGAGGAGATCGTTGCCCGTGTCGAGCCGGTCGAGCAGGTCCGTCTCGTCAGCAGCGGCACCGAGGCCACCATGTCGGCGATCCGGCTGGCCCGAGGGTTCACCCGGCGGTCCAAGGTGATCAAGTTCGCCGGCTGCTACCACGGTCACGTCGACTCCCTGCTGGCCGCCGCCGGCTCGGGCCTCGCCACCTTCGCGCTGCCCGACACCCCCGGTGTCACCGGTGCGCAGGCGGGCGACACCATCGTGCTGCCGTACAACGACCTGGAGGCCGTGCAGGAGGCGTTCCACCGCCACCCCGGCGAGATCGCCTGTGTGATCACCGAGGCGTCGCCGGGCAACATGGGCGTCGTCCCGCCGGAGCCCGGTTTCAACCAGGGCCTGAAGGACGCCTGCGCCAAGAACGGCGCGCTGTACATCTCCGACGAGGTGATGACCGGCTTCCGCACGAGCCGCGCCGGCTGGTACGGCGTCGACGGCGTGAAGCCCGACCTGATGACCTTCGGCAAGGTGATGGGCGGCGGCTTCCCCGCGGCCGCGTTCGGCGGGCGCGCCGACGTCATGGCGCACCTCGCCCCGGCCGGCCCGGTGTACCAGGCGGGCACCCTCTCCGGTAACCCGGTCGCCACCGCCGCCGGTCTGGCCCAGCTCCGGCTGCTGGACGACGCGGCGTACGACACGGTCGACGCGGTCTCCGCGCAGATCCAGTCGCTGGTCACCGAGGCGCTGACCAAGGAGGGCGTGGCCCACCGGCTGCAGCACGCCTCCAACATGTTCTCGGTGTTCTTCACCGACCGGCAGGTGCGCACGTACGAGGACGCCAAGCGGCAGGAGTCGTTCCGCTTCACCGCGTTCTTCCACTCGCTGCTGGCGAACGGCGTGTACCTGCCGCCGTCGTCCTTCGAGTCCTGGTTCGTGTCCACGGCCCACGACGAGCGGGCCATCCAGAAGATCGCCGACGCCCTCCCGGCGGCGGCCCGAGCCGCCGCGGAGGCGACCGCGTGACCACCCCCGAGCACCCCGAGAACACGTCCGGCGAGAAGGACGTCACCGTCGTCCACCTGATGCGCCACGGCGAGGTGCACAACCCCGACGGCCTGCTGTACGGGCGGCTGCCCGGCTACCACCTCTCCGAGCTGGGCCGGAAGATGGCCGAGCGGGTCGGCGAGCACCTGGCGTCGCGCGACATCACCCAGGTCATCGCCTCCCCGCTGGAGCGGGCGCAGGAGACGGCCGGCCCGATCGCCAAGGCGCACGGTCTCGACCTCGCCACCGACGCCCGGCTCATCGAGGCCGACAACGTCTTCCAGGGCAAGACCTTCGGCGTCGGGGACGGCGCGCTGCGCAACCCGGACAACTGGAAGCACCTGGTCAACCCGTTCCGGCCGTCCTGGGGCGAGCCGTACGTCGACCAGGTGGTGCGGATGATGGGCGCGCTGAACGCGGCCAAGGACGCGGCACGCGGGCACGAGGCGGTGCTGGTGAGCCATCAGCTCCCGATCTGGATCGTGCGCAGCTACGTCGAGCGGCGCCGGCTCTGGCACGACCCGCGCAAGCGGCAGTGCACGCTGGCCTCGCTGACGTCCTTCACCTACCTCGGCGACAAGATCGTCTCCGTCGGCTACAGCGAGCCCGCGATCGACCTGGTCCCGGCGCATCTGCGTGCCGGTGCCAAGCCGCAGAAGGGCTCTGCCGCGCAGGGCAAGGCTTTCGGCGCCTGAACCGCCTGAACCGCCTGAACCGCCTGAACCACCACCTGAACCGCCCGATCGAGGAACCTCCCCGTTCGTCACATCATCTGACTGGGTGCAACCAGTAGGCGTGACGAATCGGGGAGCTTCATGCAGACCATCACCCGGCGGGGAATACTCGGCCTCGGCGCGGGAGCGGCGGCGGCCGGACTCGCCGGCTGCGGTACCTCCGCCTCCGTGGGCGGCGGCAAGCACCCCGGCGGTTCCGGAGAAGAGGGCAAGCCCTCGCCCAGCGGCAGCACCCCCGCCAAGGCCCGCCCCATCGGGGACGGTTCCACCGCCTTCACCGGCAGGCAGCCCCACCAGCCCGCCCGCCCCGAGCCGCTGGAGCCGGGTCAGACCCCGCCCCAGTTCGTGGTCTTCTCCTGGGACGGCGCCGGCGAGGTCGGCAACGGTCTCTTCCCGCGCTTCCTGGACCTGGCCAAGGAGCACGGCGCGAGCATGACCTTCTTCCTCTCCGGGCTGTATCTGCTGCCCGAGTCGAAGAAGCGCCTCTACAACCCGCCGAACAACCCGCGCGGCGCCTCCGACATCGGCTACCTCACCGACGAGCACGTCAAGGCCACGCTGACCAACGTGCGCCGGGCGTGGCTGGAGGGCCACGAGGTCGGCACCCACTTCAACGGGCACTTCTGCGGCGGCTCCGGCACCGTCGGCAACTGGACGCCCGCCCAGTGGCGCAGCGAGATCGACCAGGCCAAGAAGTTCGTCAAGGAGTGGCGGACCAACACGGGCTGGACCGACCTGCCCGCGCTGCCCTTCGACTACGACAAGGAACTGGTCGGCGGCCGCACCCCCTGTCTGCTCGGCCAGGACAACCTGCTGCCCACCGCCCGCGAGCTGGGCTGGCGCTACGACGCCTCCTCGCCCGGCGGCCGCCAGACGTGGCCGGTCAAGCGCCAGGGCATCTGGGACCTGCCGCTCCAGCAGGTGCCGTTCCCCGGACACTCCTTCGAGGTGCTGTCCATGGACTACAACATGCTGGCCAACCAGTCGGTCAACTCGACCAAGGCCCCCTCCTACAACTACCCGGGCTGGCGCAAGCAGTCGGCGCAGGCGTACATCAGCGGCTTCCGGCGCGCGTACGAGACCAACCGGGCGCCGTTCTTCATCGGCAACCACTTCGAGGAGTGGAACGGCGGGATCTACATGGACTCCGTCGAGGAGGCGTTCAAGCACATCGCGCGCGAGAAGGAGAAGGGAGCGGACGTGCGGCTGGTCTCCTTCCGGCAGTTCACCGACTGGCTGGACGTCCAGCGGCCCGAGGTGCTGGAGAAGCTGCGCACCCTGGAGGTCGGCCAGCAGCCGGCCGGCGGCTGGAAGACGTTCCTGGCGGACGGGAGCGCCGGTACGGGCGACAAGAGCGCCGGTGCCGACGCCGCGTGACGATACGTCCGTAATGCCCGGTGTAAATGCCCCCTGAAAGGCACTTTTCGGGCCGGTAGGGGGGCGGGCGAAACCGGCGGAACCGCCATGCGAAACTTTTCACATGAGTACCCGTAGCCGCGCCGCCCTGCTCGGTGCCGTGGCCGCCGCCGCGGCCCTGACCCTGTCCGCGTGCGGCAGCGGCGGGACCTCCGGCGGTGGCGGCGACACCAACTTCGTCACCGGCCACAACGGCATAGACACCGCCGCGAAGAGCGAGCGCGCCGAAGCCCCCGCCCTGTCCGGCAGGACGATCGACGGCAAGACCCTCGACGTCGCCGACTACAAGGGCAAGGTCGTCGTCCTCAACGTCTGGGGCTCCTGGTGCGGACCGTGCCGGGAGGAGGCCAAGTACTTCTCCAAGGTCTCCAAGGCGTACGCCGGCAACGGAGTGCAGTTCGTCGGGATCAACACCCGCGACACCAGCACCACCCCGGCCCTCGCCTTCGAGAAGGCCAACGGGATCACGTACCCGAGCCTGTACGACCCGACCGGCAAGCTGATGCTCCGCTTCCCCAAGGGCACGCTCAACCCGCAGCTCATCCCGTCCACACTGGTCCTGGACCGGGACGGGAAGGTCGCCGCGCGTGCGCTGGAGGCGCTCGACGACACGGCCCTGCTGAAGATGCTCAAGCCGGTCCTCGCGGAGAAGTGACGTGAGCGCCCTGCTGACGCTCGCCGCCGTGACGAGCCGGAACGAGACCGTGCTCAACGGCGCCCTGCTGCTCGCCCTGCCCGTCGCGGTGCTGGGCGGTCTGGTCTCCTTCTTCTCGCCCTGCGTGCTCCCGCTGGTCCCCGGCTACCTCTCCTACGTGACCGGCGTCACCGGCACCGACCTGGCCGACGCCCGGCGCGGCCGGATGACCGCCGGTGCCTCCCTCTTCGTACTCGGCTTCACCGTGGTGTTCGTCTCCGGCGGCGCCCTGTTCGGGTACTTCGGGCAGACGCTCCAGGGCTACAAGGACGTGCTCACCCATGTCCTGGGCGTCCTGATGATCCTGCTCGGCATCTTCTTCATGGGCCTGATGCCCTGGCTGACCCAGCGCGAGTTCCGCTTCCACAAGCGCCCCGCGACCGGCCTGATCGGCGCGCCGGTGCTCGGCGCGCTCTTCGGGATCGGCTGGACGCCCTGCATCGGCCCGACCCTCGCCTCCGTCGTCGCCCTCTCCTCCCAGCAGGCGAGCGCGGGCCGGGGCGCGATACTGACCGTCGCGTACTGCCTCGGGCTCGGCGTGCCCTTCGTGCTCACCGCGATCGCCTTCCGCAAGGCGCTCGGCGCCTTCGGCTGGGTCAAACGCCACTATGTCTGGGTGATGCGCGCCGGCGGCACGATGATGATCGTGACCGGCGTGCTCCTGCTGACCGGGGCCTGGGACAGCCTGGTGCAGGAGATGCAGACCTGGTCCGACGGCTTCTCTGTGGGGATCTGAACGATGAGCGACACCGAAACCGAGCAGAGTCGGGACCAGGAGGGTCTCGGCGCGGCCGGGCAGCAGCTCTCCACCGCGCCCCAGGAGGACACCGGCGCCCTGCCGGGCCTCGGCGTCATCGGCTGGGCCCGCTGGTTCTGGCGGCAGCTCACCTCCATGCGGGTCGCGCTGCTGCTGCTCCTGATGCTCTCCCTGGGCGCGATCCCCGGCTCGCTGATCCCGCAGACCGGCGCGGACGCGAGCAAGGTCGAGGCGTTCCGGGCGGCCCACACCACACTGGCGCCGGTCTACGACAAGCTCGGGCTGTTCCACGTGTACAGCTCGGTGTGGTTCTCCGCGATCTACATCCTGCTGTTCGTCTCCCTCATCGGCTGCATCGTCCCGCGCACCTGGCAGTTCGTCGGCCAGCTCCGCGGCCGCCCGCCGGGCGCCCCCCGCCGGCTGGACCGGCTGCCCGCGTACACCACCTGGCGCACCACCGCCGACCCCGAGCAGGTACGGGCGGACGCGCTCGCCCTGCTGAAGAAGCGCCGCTTCCGCGCCCACACCGCCGGGGACGCGGTCGCCGCCGAGAAGGGGTACCTGCGCGAGCTGGGCAACCTGGCCTTCCACATCGCGCTGATCGTGCTGCTGATCGCCTTCGCCTCGGGCCAGTTGTTCAAGTCCGACGGCACCAAGCTGGTGGTCGAGGGCGACGGCTTCTCCAACGCGCTGCCGATGTACGACGACTTCAAGTCCGGCAGCCTGTTCCGCAACGACGACCTCGTGCCGTTCAGCTTCGACCTCAAGGACTTCAAGGGCACCTACGAGCTGTCCGGCCCCAACCGCGGCACCCCGCGCACCTTCGAGGCGAAGATCGACTACACCGAGGGCGCGGATGGCAAGAGCCGCTCCAAGACGGTCCAGGTCAACCAGCCGCTGAAGATCGAGGACTCCAAGGTCTACCTGGTCAGCCACGGCTACGCGCCCGTCATCACCGTCCGCGACGGCAAGGGCAACGTCGTCTACAAGGACGCGGTGCCGCTGCTCCCGCTGGACGGCAATGTCACCTCGCAGGGCGTCATCAAGGTCATGGACGGCTACCACGACGCCAAGGGCCGGTACGACCAGCTCGGCATCCGCGCCTTCTTCCTGCCGACCTACGGCGGCGGCGCCGACGTCCTCTCCCAGTTCCCCGCGCTGCTCAACCCGGTGCTCAACCTGGAGCCGTACCACGGCGACCTGGGCGTTAACTCGGGTCTGCCGCAGAGCGTGTACCAGCTCGACAAGAAGCACATGAAGGGCTTCGAGGACGCCGACGGCAAGCAGCTCCGGGCCAACCTGAAGCCCGGGCAGACCATGAAGCTGCCCGACGGCGCCGGCACCGTCACGTTCGAGAAGGACGTCAAGGAATGGGCCGGCTTCCAGATCGTCCAGGAGCCGGGCGGCGCCTGGGCACTGGGCGGCGCGATCGCCGCCATCCTCGGCCTCGCCGCGTCCCTCTTCATCCAGCGCCGCCGGGTCTGGGTGCGGGCCGTGCGCGGCGCCGACGGGGTCACGGTGGTCGAGATGGCCGGGCTCGGCCGCAGCGAGTCCGCCAAGGTCCCCGAGGAACTGGGCGACCTCGCCGGAACCCTGTACGACCGCGCGCCGGGCGCCCCCGGCACCCACGAAGACGCATCCCACGCCGTACCTGCCGAAGGGGCTGAGCAGTGACTCTCGCCGCCGCAACCGACCTCGCCGCCGCGACCAACGAGCATCTGGCCAGCATCAGCAACACGCTGGTCTACTCCTCGATGGCCGTGTACACGCTGGCCTTCTTCGCCTACATCGCCGAGTGGCTCTTCGGCAGCCGCAGCAAGGTCGGCCGCACGGCCGCCGCCCTCACCGCCGAGGCCAAGCCGGCCCGGAGCGCTCCGGCCGTCACCGTGAAGCAGGCGGGCGGCACCACCGTGCTGGAGCGCCCACAGGTCGTCGTACGCGCCGCCGCCGGTAGCCGTGACGTGCCCGACGGGCCCGGCGCCCACGGCGGTGACGTCCAGGGCGACATGTACGGCCGGATCGCGATCTCCCTGACCGTGCTCGCCTTCCTGGTGGAGCTGGCCGGTGTGGTCGCCCGCGCGGCCTCCGTGCAGCGTGCCCCCTGGGGCAACATGTACGAGTTCAACCTGACCTTCTCCACGGTCGCGGTCGGCGTGTACCTGGGCCTGCTCGCGCTCAAGAAGAACGTGCGCTGGCTCGGCCTGTTCCTGATCACCACGGTCCTGCTGGACCTCGGCCTCGCCGTCACCGTGCTCTACACCGCCAGCGACCAGCTCGTCCCGGCGCTGCACTCGTACTGGCTGTACATCCACGTCTCCACCGCGATCTTCTGCGGCGCGGTGTTCTACGTGGGCGCGATGGCCACGATCCTGTACCTCTTCAAGGACTCCTACGAGAACAAGCTGGAGAACGGCGGCACGCCGGGCACCTTCGCCCGCTCGGTGCTGGAGCGGCTGCCCGCCTCGGCCTCGCTGGACAAGTTCGCCTACCGGGTCAACGCGGCCGTCTTCCCGCTGTGGACGTTCACGATCATCGCGGGCGCGATCTGGGCGGGCGACGCCTGGGGCCGGTACTGGAACTGGGACCCCAAGGAGACCTGGTCCTTCATCACCTGGGTCGCCTACGCCTGCTACCTGCACGCCCGCGCCACGGCCGGCTGGAAGGGCCGCAAGGCCGCCTACCTGGCGTTGATCGCCTTCGGCTGCTGGCTGTTCAACTACTACGGCGTCAACATCTTCGTCAGCGGCAAGCACTCGTACGCGGGCGTGTGAGCGCGGGGTCGTAGAGACTGGGGGCATGTGCGGTTCCATCGACCCCATCGAGCGCAGCATGAGCCAGACGCACGGCAACACGCACATCCGGCACTTCCTCGTGCGGCTGCCGAAGCCCATGGAGGAGGTCTGGCCCGCGGTGGCCGACGCCGAGGGCCTGTCCGCCTGGTGCACCCCGGTCGACGTGCTCGAACCCCGGCTGGACGGCATGGTCGCGCTGCGCGACCTGGGCGCCGGGCGGGTCACCGCCTGGGACGTGGACCGGGTCGCGGAGTACACCGTCGAGGGCGGCGGCCGCCTCCGCTTCCACCTCGAACGCGACGGCGAGCGGGGCAGCACCCTCCGCTTCACCCACGAGTACCAGGGCGAGGGCGCCTCGGAGACGGAGTGGCGCACCCGCTTCGAACGTCTGATCGAACAGATGGGCTAGCCGGCCCCGCCCCCGCTCAGGCCGGCAGCGCCGACATCAGGTCCCGCAGGCGCTCCACGTACAGGCCCATGTTCTTGGCGGCCACGTCCGTGTCCGGGTAGCGGCTGGCCAGCCAGAGACCGTCGTGGAGGCGGTTGACCCAGACGCAGACCTGGTCGCCGTAGGAGACCCGGAGCAGGGCGTGCGCGTTCTGCTCGGCCCAGCGGGCGGCGCCGGGGATGCCGCGGGTGTCGACGAAGGAGACGATCGAGTACAGGTCCGGGGACGTGGGCCGGAAGTCCGCGCCGAGCAGGCTCAGCACGCGGGCCAGCGGCATGCGGGCCAGGGTGCGGTTGGCCTGGAGCTGCGCGCGCACCGCCCGCAGGGTGGCGGTCAGGTCGGGGGCGTGCTCCAGCGGCACCTCGATGGGGGCGCCGCCCACGAACCAGCCCACCGACTCGCTCCACTGCGACTTCACCCGCGTGTGGAACGGCACCACCGTCCGGTACACCGACTGCTCGCCCAGCTCCTGCACGATCAGCGCGGTCGCCGCCAGCAGCCCGACCAGGCTGCCCCCGTACGGCCGGCAGTACGCCTCGAAGGCGGCCGCCGCCTCCGCGTCCACCAGCGGCTCGCAGATCATCCGCTGGCGCGGCAGCGGGCCGCCCGGCTCCACGCCCAGCTCCACCGGGAACGAGGGCAGCGTGCCGTCGCAGCGGCGGATGAACTCCCGCCAGCGGGCCACCGTCGCGTGCCCGCCGTCCAGTTGGTCGGCGTCCGCCCGCTCGATCTCGCAGAAGTCCACGTAACTGGCGGCCGGGGTCCGCACCACCGGCCCGCGACCCTGGAGGCCCGCCGTGTACAGCTCCTCGATCTCGGCCGGGATGCCGTGCAGCGAGTAGGCGTCCACATTGCTGTGGTCGAAGGCGAGGAAGACGGTGGCCGAGTCGTCCCGGACCACCGCCGCGTAGATCAGGTTGGGCCAGCGCAGCGCGTCCGCGACCGTGTCGAAGCGGGACTGGAGACGCGCGGTCAGCGCGGCCGCGTCGGTGAAGTCGCCCCCCGCCTCCCGGTGCAGGGTGACGTCCCCGGCGTCCAGGGTGAAGCGGCGCAGCTCGTCCCCGTCCTCACCGGCCCAGCGGAAGCCGCTGCGCAGCGTCTCGTGCCGGACCGTCCAGGCCCGCAGGGACTCCTCGAGTACATCGAGGTCGACCGGTCCGGCCAGGTCGAAGGAGGTGCCGAGCCAGGTCGGCACGAACAGGCCGTCCTCGCGGACGTGCCGGGCCGTGCGGATGTGCGACTCCTGGATGTAGGCGGGCGGGCGGGAGTCCTCCGGCAAGGCGTGCGCCGTGGCGACGGTCGCCGGACTCAGCGTCCACTCGACGAGCCGCCCCGGCCGGACCTCGCAGCGCTGGATGTCAGTGATTCGCACGCGTCTCCGATCGCAGAAGGGGACCCCGGTGTGGTGGGGCCCCCGTCAAGGGAATGCCGTCGCACGCGGTGGAGACATGCCCGCGCGGGGCTTTTCAGCGGAACGGATGGCGGGCCGAACGCGTGACCGTGCGCCGCCGGCGCTCTTTCAGGCCCCGATGTCCTCGTTCCACAGCTCGGGGTTCCGCGCCGCGAACTCCCGCATCAGCGCGGCGCATTCGGGATCGTCCAGCAGCACGACCTCCACCCCGTGCGCGGCCAGCCACGCGTGCCCGCCGCTGAAGGTCCCCGCCTCTCCGACGACGACCCGCGAGATCCCGAACTGCCGCACCAGCCCGGAGCAGTACCAGCACGGCGACAGCGTGGTCACCATCGTCGTCCCCCGGTACGACCGCCGCCGCCCCGCGTCCCGGAACGCCGCCGTCTCCGCGTGCGTCGCCGGGTCCCCGTCCTGCACCCGCCGGTTGCGCCCCCGCCCGAGCACCTCACCCTCGGGGCCGTACAGCGCGGCCCCGATCGGGATGCCGCCCTCCGCATGCCCCGCCCGCGCCTCTTCGGCGGCGGTGCGCAGCCAGTCCCGCGCCAGCTCCAGATCCATGGGGGCACTGTCCCCGTACCGCCGCAGGGGCCAAACGCGGCTACACGCGCAGCAGCAGCTTCCCCGTACTCGTCCGGCTCCCCATCAGCCGATGCGCCCCTCCGGGGCGACTGACCCGCGCCGCCCGCCGGGTCACTCCGCCTCCGGCTCGTCCTTCTTCAGGGAGCGCAGGAAGTCCGGGTTGTCGTCGGGGGCCACCCAGGTCGGGGCGGGACCGGCCGCCTGGCGGACCTTGCCGGTGATCAGCCAGGCCAGCGGGCCGATCAGGACCTCGCCGAAGAGCAGCACGATGAACACCCAGGCCACCTTCGGCAGGTGGCGGACCTCGTCCTCGGGGGTGTTGAGACAGTCCACGAACGCGTAGATCCACAGGGCCAGGACCAGCAGCAACGGCAGATACCTGAGCATGGTCGCGCGATCTCCCCACGGTGTGGACGGCCCCGGTGACCGGGCCAGCGTAGCCGGTGGCCGATACTGGGACACATGGCTTACGACGATCTTCGCTCCCTGCTGCGGGCGCTGGAGCGCGAGGGAGACCTCAAGCGCATCAAGGCCGAGGTCGACCCATACCTGGAGGTCGGTGAGATCGTCGACCGCGTACAGAAGGCCGGCGGACCGGCGCTGCTCTTCGAGAACGTCAAGGGCTCCGCGATGCCCCTGGCGATGAACGTCTTCGGCACCGACCGCCGCCTCCTCAAGGCGCTCGGGCTCAAGTCGTACGCGGAGATCTCCGACAAGATCGGCGGGCTGCTGCGGCCCGAGCTGCCGCACGGCTTCGTCGGCGTCCGCGAGGCGTTCGGCAAGCTCGGCGCGATGGCGCACGTACCGCCGAAGAAGGTCAAGGGCGACCACGCGCCCGTCCAGGAGGTCGTCCTCACCGGTGACGACGTGGACCTGGACGCGCTCCCGGCCCTGTTCACCTGGCCCAAGGACGGCGGCTCCTTCTTCAACCTCGGGCTCACCCACACCAAGGACCCCGACACCGGCGTCCGCAACCTCGGCCTGTACCGGCTCCAGCGGCACGACAAGCGCACCATCGGCATGCACTGGCAGATCCACAAGGACAGCCGGAACCACTACGCGGTCGCCGCCCGCCGGGGCGAGCGGCTGCCGGTCGCCATCGCCTTCGGCTGCCCGCCCGCCGTCACCTACGCCTCCACCGCGCCGCTGCCCGGCGACATCGACGAGTACCTCTTCGCCGGGTTCATCGCGGGCAAGCGGATCGAGATGGTCGACTGCAAGACCGTCCCGCTCCAGGTCCCGGCCAACGCCGAGGTCGTCATCGAGGGCTGGCTGGAGCCGGGCGAGATGCTGCCCGAGGGGCCCTTCGGCGACCACACCGGGTTCTACACCCCGCAGGAGCCGTTCCCCGCGCTGAAGATCGACTGCGTGACGATGCGGAAGCGGCCGCTGCTCCAGTCCATCGTGGTCGGACGCCCGCCCACCGAGGACGGGCCGCTCGGCCGGGCCACGGAACGCTTCTTCCTGCCGCTGCTGAAGATCATCGTCCCGGACATCGTGGACTACCACCTCCCCGAGGCCGGCGGCTTCCACAACTGCGCGATCGTCTCGATCGACAAGAAGTACCCGAAGCACGCGCAGAAGGTGATGTCCGCGATCTGGGGGGCACACATGATGTCCCTGACCAAGCTGATCGTGGTCGTCGACTCCGACTGCGACGTGCACGACCTGCACGAGGTCGCCTGGCGGGCGCTGGGCAACACCGACTACGCCCGTGACCTGGTGGTCGCCGAGGGCCCCGTCGACCATCTCGACCACGCCTCCTACCAGCAGTTCTGGGGCGGCAAGGCGGGCATCGACGCCACGAAGAAGCTGCCCGAGGAGGGCTACACGAGGGACGGGGGCTGGCCGGAGATGGTCCTGTCCGACCCCGCCACGGCGGCGCTGGTCGACCGGCGCTGGAAGGAGTACGGACTGTGAGCACCGCCGCCGCCGTCCCGCAGCCGGGGCGCACCAAGGCCTTTCTGCGCCTGGTGATGATCGAGCACTCGGTCTTCGCGCTGCCCTTCGCGTACATCGCCTCGCTCACCGCCATGTACCAGTGGGACAAGAACATCCACTGGGCGCGGCTGCTGCTGGTCACCGTCTGCATGGTGGGCCTGCGCACCTTCGCCATGGCGGTCAACCGGATCATCGACCGCGAGATCGACGCCCGTAACCCCCGCACCGCCCACCGCGAGCTGGTCACCGGCGCGATGTCGGTACGGCACGCCTGGACCGGCGCGCTGGTCGCGCTGGTGGTCTTCCTCGGCGCGGCCGCGCTGCTGAACCCGCTGTGCCTGGCGCTGGCGCCGATCGCGGTGATCCCGATGGTGGTCTATCCGTACGGCAAGCGGTTCACCAACTTCCCGCAGGCCATCCTCGGTATCGCGCAGGCGATGGGCCCGGTCGGCGGCTGGCTGGCGATCTCCGGCACCTGGTCCTGGGACGCGGTGATCCTGGGTCTCGCGGTCGGCATCTGGATCGGCGGCTTCGACCTGATCTACGCCTGCCAGGACGTGGAGACCGACCGCGAGGTCGGCGTGAAATCGGTCCCGGCCCGCTTCGGCATCCCGGCCGCGATCTGGGGCGCGCGCGCCTGCCACACCCTCACGATGGCCCTCTTCGCCTGGTACGCCGTCCTCACCCACGCGGGCCCGTTCTTCTGGCTGGGCCTGGTCATCGTGGGCTCGGCCTTCGTGTACGAGCACCGCATCGTGCGCCCGCACGACCTGTCCCGCCTGAACCGGGCGTTCTTCCAAGTCAACGGGTTCATCGGGATCGCCCTGTTCGTGTGCGCGCTGCTCGATCTGCTCGTGCGGGGGCTGACGGTCTGACAAGACACCCCCCCAATGCCCACCCGGCCTGAGCACCGTGCGGCGCGCCGGTACTCTCAAGGTGTGAACGCAGGACAAACGCAGCGCGTGCCTTGGATCGTGGGGGTTTCGGGAGCTTCCGGGACGCCCTACGCGGCGGCGGTGCTGCGGGCGCTGCTGGACGCCGGGGAGGACGTCGACCTGGTGGTCAGCCGGGCCTCGCGGCTGACGCTGCTGGACGAGACGGGGATCTCGTTCCGGGACGCCCACTGGCGCGAGGACCTGCGCGACTGGCTGGCGCGCGGCGCCGACGGCAAGCCCGACACCTTCGCGCCGGCCCTCGGCGGGGTGCGGTACTGGAACGCGGGCGACCTCGCGGCGGGGCCGTCCTCGGGGTCGTACCCGGTCAAGGGCATGCTGATCGTGCCGGCGTCCACCGCCTGCGTCGCGGGGGTGGCCCTGGGCCTGTCCAAGGACCTGCTCCAGCGGGCGGCGAGCGTGACGCTGAAGGAGCGCAGGCCGCTGGTGGTGGCGGTGCGCGAGACCCCGCTGAACGGGCAGACCCTGCGCCAGCTCGTCGCGCTGGACGACGCCGGGGCGAGCGTGGTCCCCGCCTCGCCCGCCTTCTACGCGGGCGCCACCCACATCCAGGACCTGGTGGACTTCGTCGCCGGCCGGGTGCTGGACGCGGCGGGCGTGGAGCACGGCCTGTACCGGCGCTGGAAGGGCGAGCTGGGCGGCGGCGCGCGGGACAAGTAGCGGTACCTCACATCACTACGGCGAATTTCACATCGGAAGGCTTCGATCGCATGGACGCGGTGGACAGGCAGCTCATCCAGGCCCTGAGGGAGAACGGCCGGGCCTCGTACGCGGAGCTGGGGCGCCTCGTCGGCCTGTCGGGACCCAGCGTCACCGACCGCATCAACCGGCTGGAGGCGGCCGGGGTCATCACCGGTTACCGCGCCACGGTGGACGCGGCCTCGCTGGGCCTGGGTGTCACCGCGCTGATCGGCATCTCGCTGTCCGACGCCGCCGACCACGAGGACGTGGCCCGCAGGCTGAAGGACCTCACCGAGATCGAGGACTGCTGGTTCATCGCCGGTGACGACTCCTTCATGCTCAAGGTCCGCTCCTCCGACGTGGACGGTCTGGAGAAGACGATCCGCCGGCTGAGCGGCACCAAGGGCGTCTCCCGCACCCGCACCACGATCGTGCTCTCCACCAAGTGGGAGAACCGGGTGGGGGAGCTGCCCGAAGAGGTGTAGCCGCGCCGGAACGCGGTTTCGGGGGAGTACGGTTGGTCAGGTTGTCGTGGAAAGGTGTGGGTATGGACGTCGGACTCAAGCGCGAGCTGGAGGACAAGGTCCGCTCCGGTGAGCGGCTGACCCGTGAGGACGGCATCGCGCTCTACGAGTCGGACGACCTGGCGTGGCTCGGCGGCCTCGCCCACGAGGTGCGGACGCGGCTGAACGGTGACGTGGTCCACTTCAACGTCAACCGCCACCTCAACATGACCAACGTGTGCACGGCGTCCTGCGCCTACTGCTCGTTCCAGCGCAAGCCGGGCGAGAAGGACGCGTACACGATGCGCATCGAGGAGGCCGTGAAGCTGGCCACGGCGATGGAGTCGGAGAACCTCACCGAGCTGCACATCGTCAACGGCCTGCACCCGAACCTGCCGTGGCGCTACTACCCGCGCTCGCTGCGGGAGCTGAAGGCCGCGCTGCCGAACGTCTCGCTGAAGGCGTTCACGGCCACCGAGATCCACCACTTCGAGACGATCTCGGGTCTCTCGGCCTCCGAGATCCTCGACGAACTCATCGACGCGGGGCTTGAGTCGCTGACCGGCGGCGGCGCCGAGATCTTCGACTGGGAGGTCCGCCAGCACATCGTGGACCACCGCACGCACTGGGAGGACTGGTCCCGTATCCACCGCCTGGCGCACGAGAAGGGTCTCAAGACCCCCTGCACCATGCTGTACGGGCACATCGAGGAGCCCCGGCACCGGGTGGACCACGTGCTGCGGCTGCGCGAACTCCAGGACGAGACCGGCGGTTTCCAGGTCTTCATCCCGCTGCGCTACCAGCACGACTTCGTGGACATGAAGGACGGCAAGGTCCGCAACCGCCTCCAGGCGCGCACCCAGATGGCGACCGGCGCCGAGGCGCTGAAGACGTTCGCCGTCTCCCGACTGCTGTTCGACAACGTGCCGCATGTGAAGGTGTTCTGGGTGATGCACGGTGTGCAGACCGCCCAGCTCGCCCTCCAGCACGGCGCGGACGACATGGACGGCTCGGTCGTCGAGTACAAGATCACGCACGACGCGGACAACTACGGCACGCCGAACAAGCTGACCCGCGAGGACCTGCTCGACCTGATCCGCGACGCGGGCTTCCGCCCGGTGGAGCGGAACACCCGGTACGAGATCATCCGCGAGTACGAGGGCCCGGACCCGCTGCGCCGTGAGACCCCGCAGGCGATGCGCGTCTGAAGTACGTTGAGCCGGGGCCGGGGTAATGGTTACCTTGGCCCCGTGTCTCTTACCTTCACCCTGGACCCCGCCGTCACCCCCGAGCTGCGCGACGGCCTGCTCGACCTGTGGGCGGACGTCACCAACGCGGGCGGCGCCGTCGGCTTCGTGGCGCCCGCCACCCGCGAGGACATACGCCCCGAGCTGGTCCGCTCACTGGCCCGGCTCGCGCAGGGGCACAGCAGGCTGCTGGTCGGCTATGACAACGAGGGCCGGGTCTCCGCGACCGCCTTTCTCACCTTCAACTCCCACCGCCTGATGGGCCACTGGCTCTGGCTGTACACGGTGATGGTCCACCCCAAGTACCAGGGCCGGGGTTACGGCCGCGACCTGCTGGCGGCCGCCGCCGACGCCGCCCGCGGCATCGACGGCATCGACGCGATACGGCTGGCCTGCCGGGGCGGGCTCGGCCTGGAGCGCTTCTACGCCTCCTGCGGCTACCGCGAGGTGGGCCGGGTGCCGGACGCCATCCGGGTCGCGCCGGGCGACCACCGCGACGACGTCACCATGCTGCTGACCCTGCGCTGAGCCCGCCCACCCCGCGCCAAGATCGGGTAGGGCGCGTGCTTCACTGGACGGTGCACGTCTTTGGGACCGTAACGACACGGAAGAGTGGATTGAGATGCTCCGCTACACGCTGATGCGCCTCGGCGTCTTCGCCGGCTGCCTCGTGGTCGCCTGGGGAGCCGTCTACTCCGGGATCTTCCCGCGCGGGTTCGGCGCCTCCAACCTCTTCTGGATCGTGCTGCTCGCCATGATCCTCTCGGCGCCCATCAGTTGGGTGGTGCTGCGCAAGGAGCGCGAGCGGGCCTCGGTCCAGGTGGCCGGCCGGGTGGAGCGGATGAAGGCCAACCTGGACGCCAACCGCAGCCAGGAGGACGCGTCCGAGGCGCCGAGCCGGGCTTCCTGACGCGGCCTGGGCTTTTTGACGCGGCCTGGGCCTCCTGGCCCCGTCCCCGAAGCGGAACATCCCTCACGAAATCTCCGGGACTGCACACACCCGGTGCCGGACCACCGCCCGGTGTGCACAGGGTCACCACAGGTGCCTCGTACGATCGCCAGCCTGACGGCGGCGCACCGGTGCGACGGACGGCCGCCCTGAACGCCCCGGTGCGCGGGGCGCGTATGTCATGCAGCAAGCAGTACGCCGCTGCACGTCCCAGGAGCCGCCCGTGACCGCCCCGTACCCCAACGCCCCCGTCTCACCCGCCCCGCTCGTCTCGGCCCTCGACTACGACGGCCGCCCGGTGCTGGTGGAGCCGGAGATCCGGCGCCTGGACGGGGCCGTGCGGGAAGTGGCGGTGCCCCCCCTCGCGCCCCCGGTCACCCACGGCTCGCTGGCCGACCTGCCCTTCGACAACGCCGAGAAGGCGCCCGGCGCGGTGGTGCTCGGCCGCAAGAACGCCGCCGGCGAGTGGGAGGACGTGACGGCCGGGCAGTTCGCCGCCGAGGTGCTGGCGGTGGCGCGCGGCCTGGTCTCGGAGGGGCTGATGCCGGGCGAGCGGATCGCCGTCATGGCCCGCACCCGGTACGAGTGGACCCTGCTGGACTTCGCCGCGTGGGCGGCCGGCCTGGTCACCGTGCCCGTCTACCCGACCTCCTCGGTCTACCAGACCCGCTGGATACTCCAGGACTCCGGCGCCGTCGCCCTGATCACCGAGACCACCGCCCAGGGCGCCGCGCTCGCGCCCGAGCTGGCCCAGCTCCCCGCGCTGCGGCACGTCTGGGTCATCGACGAGGGGCATGTGGAGCTGCTCGCCGAGGCCGGCGCGGGCACACCGGACGGTGAGGTCGCCGTACGCCGGGGCATGCTCGGCCCGGACACGCTCGCCACCCTGATCTACACCTCCGGCACCACCGGCCGCCCCAAGGGCTGCGCCCTCTCGCACGGCAACTTCTTCGCCGAGGTCGACAACGCCATCGAACTCCTGCACCCGGTGTTCAAGGCGACGACCGGGGAGGAGGCGTCGGTGCTGCTGTTCCTGCCGATGTCCCACGTCTTCGGCCGCATGGTCGCCATCGCCTGCGTCCGGGCCCGGGTACGCCTCGGCCACGCCCCCAGCCTCAAGCCCGAGCATCTGCTGCCGGACCTGGCCGCGTTCCGGCCGACCTGTCTGCTGACCATCCCGTACATGCTGGAGAAGGTGTACAACACCGCCCGCGCGAAGGCCGAGTCGAGCGGCAAGGCCGCCGCCTTCGACCGGGCCGCCGCCACCGCCGTGCGCTACGGCGAGGCGCTGGAGGCCCGCCGGGCCGGCACCGGCAGCGGCCCCAACGCGGCCCTGAAGGCCAGCCGTTCGCTCTACGACCCGCTCGCCTACCGCAAGCTGCGCGCCGCCATGGGCGGCAAGGTCCGCTACGCCATCTGCGGCGGCTCCCCCCTCGGCCGCCGCCTGGCCGCGTTCTTCGCGGGCGCCGGCATCGAGATCTTCGAGGGATACGGCCTCACCGAGTCCACCGCCGCCACCACGGTCACCCCGCCCCTCAAGCCCCGCCTCGGCACCGTCGGCTGGCCGCTGCCCGGCACCCGGCTCCGGATCGCGGCCGACGGCGAGATCCTGATCTCCGGCGACCACGTCCTGCGCGGCTACTGGGACCAGCAGGCGGGCGGTGTCGTCCCCGCGACCCGCGACGGCTGGCTCGCCACCGGCGACCTGGGCGAGCTGGACGACGACGGCTACCTCACCATCACCGGCCGCAAGAAGGAGCTGCTGATCACGGCGGGCGGCAAGTCGGTGGCCCCGGCCCCGCTGGAGAACTGGCTGCGCCAGCACCCCCTGATCTCCCACTGCCTCCTCGTCGGCGACGGCCGCCCCTACATCGGCGCCCTCATCACCCTGGACCCGGACGGCGTCCACCACTGGCGCCAGATGAACGGCAAGCACCCGGTGCCGCCGGAACTCCTCGTCGGAGACGCAAATTTGAACGCCGTGCTGTGGGACGCGATCGAGCAGGCCAACCAGCTCGTCTCCCGCCCCGAGTCCATCCGCCGCTTCACCGTCCTGCCCGGCGACTTCACCGAGCACACCGGTCACCTCACCCCGTCCATGAAACTCCGCCGCGCCCGCATCCTCCGGGACCACGCGGACGCGGTGGAGGGTCTGTACGAGGGGTCGGGTCAGGTCACCGGGCCTTAGGGGTGTCTTGTCGATCACGCCGGGCTCGCGACGCCTGGCACCGCACCTCGCCGCGTTGTCGTCGGTCCCCGATGCTCCGCATCGACTCCCTCCTCCGCCTTGCGATGCACGGCACCAGACGCCGCTCCCTGATCCGGCCTGATCAACAAGACACCCCCTGATCCGGGCTCACCTGGGCCAGCAGATACGCCTGCGGGACGGGCTCGGTGGGACCGGGCGCGCGTACCGTGCGGGAGGTGAGGGCGAAGCCGGCCTCCTCCAGCAGCGCGGCCATGCGTTCTGGGTCGCGGCGCAGGAAGTCGAGGGTGACCGGATGCCCCCAGGGCCGGTCGTGGCGCCGGGGTTCCTCGCCCGCCTGGAAGGCCAGCAGCAGATGCCCGCCCGGCGCCAGCACACGGCGGAACTCGGCGAACAGCGCGGGCAGTCGCTCCAGCGGGGTGTGGATGCTGGAGTACCAGGACACGACCCCGGCGAGCCCCGCGTCGGGGAGGTCCAGCTCCAGCATGGAGCCCTGTTCGAAGCGCAGGCCGGGGTTCTCGCGGCGGGCGATCGCCAGCATGGCGGGGGAGAGGTCGAGCCCGAACACGTCGAGTCCCTCGGCGGCGAGGAACCCGGTGACCCGGCCCGGCCCGCACCCCAGATCGGCCACCGCCGCGCCCGCGCCCACCAGCTCCGCGAAGACCTTCAGCAGGGCCCGGTCGAAGGGCTGGTCGAGATGCGCCCGGCGGAAATGATCGGAGTACTCCTCGGCGATCGCGTCGTAGAACGTCCGGGTCGCGGCGAGGAAGTCGGGGGAGGCGGAGGAGTCGGTCATGGGGAGCGACCCTAGGGGTTCCGGGGACTTCCCCGCGGCCGTTCGGGTGAGGACTCGGGGACCGGAATGGCGGGGCCCCCGGTGATCAAAGCGCGGCGGGCGGGGCGCGGAATTCGTCCGGAATTCATGGGAACGTCACGGCGAAAAGGCAGGAGCCCCGTCGCCGGAAGGCGTGGGGCTCCTTGGGTACTGCACTCAGGTTCTGCGATCAGGCAGTGATCAGACGGGGGTGACGTTCTCCGCCTGCGGACCCTTCGGGCCCTGGGTCACGTCGAAGTTCACCTGCTGGTTCTCCTCGAGGGAGCGGAAGCCGGTGGCGTTGATCGCGGAGTAGTGAACGAAGACGTCGGGGCCGCCGCCCTCCTGGGCGATGAAGCCAAAGCCCTTTTCGGCGTTGAACCACTTAACGGTTCCGGTAGCCATAAGCCCTCCTTGGGCCCAAAAGGGTTGCCCTGCTCCAGAACCTGCAAGTGCGAACGGTGCTGCACAACTGCATTCATCTGAAAACGACGAGAGCCCGCGGTCACATGCTCCGCAGGCTCTGTACTGCAAGGGAAACCAAACTGCAACTTGCGGCGAGCCTAGCACGCGGGCACCGGAAAGCAATAGAGGTCAAGATCACGTCACCCGAATGTTTGAACCCTCCGCCGGAGGCGCACACGACGGGCCGGTCGGGGCTACGTATCGCAAGGGGTCTAGTCTCGCGATGTGGACAATTCTCGCACCCGGCCGCGCGTCGGCCACATCCAGTTCCTCAACTGCCTGCCCCTCTACTGGGGGCTCGCGAGAACCGGCACGCTCCTCGACTTCGAGCTGACCAAGGACACCCCGGAGAAGCTCAGCGAGCAGCTCGTGCGCGGTGATCTGGACATCGGCCCCATCACGCTCGTGGAATTCCTGCGCAACGCCGGTGACCTGGTCGCTTTCCCCGACATCGCGGTGGGCTGCGACGGCCCGGTGATGTCCTGCGTGATCGTCTCGCAGGTGCCGCTGGACGAGCTCGACGGCGCGCGGGTCGCCCTCGGCTCCACCTCGCGGACCTCGGTCCGGCTGGCCCAGTTGCTGCTGGCCGAGCGGTACGGGGTGCGGCCGGAGTACTACACCTGCCCGCCCGACCTGAGCCTGATGATGCAGGAGGCGGACGCCGCCGTCCTCATCGGCGACGCCGCCCTGCGGGCCAACCTGCTCGACGCGCCGCGCTACGGCCTCCAGGTCCACGACCTGGGCGCGCTGTGGAAGGAGTGGACGGGCCTGCCGTTCGTCTTCGCGGTGTGGGCCGCGCGGCGCGATTACGCCGAACGCGAGCCGGAGATCACCCGCAAGGTGCACGAGGCGTTCCTCGCCTCCCGCAACGTCTCCCTGGAGGAGGTCGGCAAGGTCGCCGAGCAGGCCGCCCGCTGGGAGGCGTTCGACGAGGCGACCCTGGAGCAGTACTTCACCACCCTCGACTTCTCCTTCGGCCCCGCGCAACTGGAGGCGGTCGCGGAGTTCGCCCGCCGCGTCGGCCCCACGACCGGCTTCCCGGCCGACGTGAAGGTGGAACTGCTCGGGGCGTAATCACTACGCTGCGAGGGCGCGGCTTTACGGGGGAGCCCGCGGAGGAGGGGTCGCCATGCAGCCGCTCGGAGCGGACGAACCGGCCGCCGTCGGCCCGTACCGGCTGCTGGGCCGGCTCGGCTCCGGCGGCATGGGCCGGGTCTACCTGGGCCGCAGCGCGGGCGGCCGGACCGTCGCCGTGAAGATCGTCCACCCGCAGTATGCGCTGGACGAGGAGTTCCGGGCGCGCTTCCGCCGCGAGGTGGCGGCCGCGCGCCGGGTGGGCGGCGCCTGGACCGCGCCCGTGCTGGACGCCGACCCGGACGCCCCGGTCCCCTGGGCCGCCACGGCGTACGCGGCGGGCCCCTCCCTCGCCCAGGCCGTCACCGCCCACGGCCCGCTGCCCGACCGCACCGTGCGGGCGCTGGGCGCCGGCCTCGCCGAGGCGCTGGCCACCGTGCACGCGCTGGACCTCGTCCACCGGGACGTGAAGCCCTCCAACGTGCTGCTCACCCTGGACGGCCCGCTGCTGATCGACTTCGGCATCGCCCGCGCCACCACCGGCACCGCCTCCCTCACCGCGACCGGCGCCTCGGTCGGCTCGCCCGGCTACATGGCCCCCGAACAGATACTCGGCGCCCCTGTCACCGGCGCGGCGGACGTCTTCTCCCTGGGCGCGGTCCTGGCCTACGCGGCGACCGGCACCCCGCCCTTCCCCGGCGACTCCTCGGCGGCGCTGCTCTACAAGGTGGTCCACGAGGAACCGGAACTCGGCCCGCTGGACGGCGAGTTGCGCGTGTTGGCCGCCGCCTGCCTGGCCAAGGACCCCGCCCGGCGCCCCGCTCCGGCCGACCTCGCCCACCGCCTCGCCCCGCAGGGCGCCGCCTTGCTGATGACCGGCGGCTGGCTCCCCGGCCCCCTGGTCGAGCAGGTCAGCCGGAGCGCGGTCCAGATCCTCAACCTGGAGGCGCCCGCCGACGCGCCCTCGGGCCCGGTGGACTTCAGCAGCCCCGCGGTGCCGGGGGAGTTCGGCCCGGCCCCGCCGATGACCCCGGTTCCGGAGACGGCCCCCGGCAAGGTGAGCGTCAGCCTGGCGGCGACCTCGGCACCGGGGGAGCGGGGACGCGGGCGCCGGGTGAGCTGCACGGTGGCGCTCGCGGTGGCGGGCGCGCTGGCGGCGGTCTCCCTGGGCGTCACGACGTGGCTGCACCCCGGCTCCGGCGACGGCAACGACACGGCGGGCGGCGCCGCCCCGACCCCCTCCGCCCCGGCCGACCGCGCGGGCGCGATCCCGGCCCGCTACCTGGGCACCTGGGAGGGCAGGGCCACCGCCCTGGACGGCGCGCTCCCCATGGGCACCTTCCGCGTCACGGTCCACCAGGCGAAGGTCGGCAAGGAGCTGGGCAACGTGCGCCAGACGGACCAACTGGACGGAATCTGCGTAGACATCCTCACCCTGAAGCAAGTGAACTCCACCCGCCTGCTGGCCACGTCCACCGGAGCGAAGACCAACCACAAGGGCTGCGACCCCGCCCCGCACGAGATCCGCCTGACCCCCACCGGAGACGACCTCACCTACACCTCCACCGCCACGGCGGAGGGCAACCCCGAGGCCCGCCTGTCCAAGGTGAAGCCGGATGACTGACGTCCTCCCCGTGGCGCTGGCGGCTCTGTGGGGCGCCCTGACAGGCGCCCTGCTCCCCAGAGCCGCGTACCGCTTCACGACCCCGCAGGGCACCCCGTGGCGGGCAACATGCGAGGCGGACCACCCATTGCCCGGCTGGCTGGGCACGACACCATGCCCGAAGTGCCCCCGCCGAACCTCGGCCACCCTCCCCCTCCTCACGGCCACGATCTGCGCCCTGCTGGCCCTGGCGACGGGCCCCCGCCCGGAACTGGCGGCCTGGCTGACCCTGACCCCGGTGGCAATCCTCCTGACGACAGTGGACCTCCGCGTACACCGCCTCCCGGACCCCCTGACCCTCCCCCTCACCCCCGCGGTACTGGCGTTGCTGGCCCTGGCGACGAGGCTCCCCGACCACACGGGCACGTACCGCACGGCGCTCTACGGAGCCCTGACCCTGGGCGCGGTCTACCTGGCCCTCCACCTCCTGAACCCCTCCGGCATGGGCTTCGGAGACGTGAAACTGGCCCCGGCGCTGGGCGCGGCCCTGGGCTGGTACGGCTGGCCGACCCTGATGCTCGGCACGTTCGCCACCTTCACCACAGGCGCCCTCTACGGCCTGTCCCTCCTCCTCACCCGCCGAGCCACCCGCAAGTCGGCCATCCCCTTCGGCCCCTTCCTCCTGACGGGGACGTTGCTGGGCGTGCTGGCGGGCGCGTACGCCTCCTGAGGGAGTGCCCCCTCGCGGCCTGAAGTCGGGTGATCCAGGACGCTGGCGTAGGCTGACGGGGTCCGTCCACAACCCTTGACGAAAGGGACGCCCGGTGACCGAGAAGGCCGAACTCGCTTCTTTGGATGTCGCAGCCGTGCTGGACCGAGCCGCAGCGGGCGGACGCATCACGCCCGAGGAAGCGCTCGTCCTGTACCGCGACGCCCCCCTGCACGCGCTCGGCGCGGCGGCGGACGCGGTGCGGCGCCGCAAGTACGCGGGCACCGAGCACATCGCCACGTACATCATCGAGCGCAACATCAACTACACGAACGTGTGCGTCACGGCGTGCAAGTTCTGCGCCTTCTACGCGGCCCCGAAGGACACCAAGAAGGGCTGGACCCGCGACCTGGACGACATCCTGCGCCGCTGCGCGGAGACGGTCGAACTGGGCGGCACCCAGATCATGTTCCAGGGCGGCCACCACCCGGACTACGGCGTCGAGTACTACGAGTCGCACTTCAAGGCGATCAAGGACGCGTTCCCCCAGTTGGTCATCCACTCCCTCGGCGCGTCCGAGGTCGAGCACATGGCCCGGATCTCCAAGGTCTCGGTGGAGGAGGCCATCACCCGCATCCACCAGGCGGGCCTGGACTCCTTCGCGGGCGCCGGCGCCGAGCTGCTGCCGGCCCGCCCGCGCAAGGCGATCGCCCCGCTGAAGGAGAGCGGCGAGCGCTGGCTGGAGATCATGGAGACGGCGCACAACCTGGGCGTGGAGTCGACGTCCACGATGCTGATGGGCACGGGCGAGACGAACGCCGAGCGCATCGAGCACCTGCGCATGATCCGGGACGTGCAGGACCGTACGGGCGGTTTCCGGGCCTTCATCCCGTACACCTACCAGCCCGAGAACAACCACCTGAAGGGCCGCACGCAGGCGACGCTCTTCGAGTACCTGCGCATGATCGCGATCGCCCGCCTGTTCATGGACAACGTCCAGCACATCCAGGGCTCGTGGCTGACGACGGGCAAGGAGGTGGGCCAGCTCTCGCTGCACTACGGCGCGGACGACCTGGGCTCGATCATGCTGGAGGAGAACGTGGTCTCCTCGGCGGGCGCCAAGCACCGCAGCAACCGCATGGAGATCATCGACCTGATCCGCAAGGCGGGCCGCACGCCCGCGCAGCGCGCGACGACGTACGAGCACCTGGTGGTGCACGACGACCCGGCGAACGACCCGGTGGACGACCGGGTGGTCTCCCACATCTCCTCGACGGCGATCGAGGGCGGCACGGCCCACCCCGAACTGAAGCTGATCGCCTCCAACTGACCCCAAAGTGCTGACACTTCACGTAGCGGACAACTCCCCGGAGACAGCGGTCCTGGTGGACGGGGCAACGGTGGCGGCCGTAGCCCCGTACGAAACCCTGACCGCAGCAGCCCCCCAAGCACGCGTACGCAGATGGCCCGGCATCCTCACCCCGGGCCTCCTCAACCCCTACGCCCCAGAACTCCTGGAGTCGACGTACCACCCGGACCCCCGCGAGGCAGACACGCTGGGCACGGACCCGATCACAGGCGAGCGAGCCCAGGCGATCTTCCGCAGCGACCCTTCCCGCTTGGGCGCGAGCGCGCGCAGGGGCGTACAACGCATGCTGGCGCACGGAACGGTGGCAGTGGCCGGAGAGCTACGCACCCGCACGGTGGCGGACGTAGTACGCAGAGCGGGCTTGGCAGTGGGCCAACGCCCACCCCGCCTGCCGGGCCCCCCGTCCCTCTCCCCCCGCCCCCTGATCCTCCTGCCACCTCTGGCACGGTCGGGAGCGGCCCGCTTCGCGGTATTCGACGTGGCGTCGCGCGAGGAACTGGTGACCCGAGGCGCAGGCACCTGCGTGGCGACGGTGATCGAGGGCCGTATGGTCTACCGCCGCCGCTGACGAGCACGGCGGGAAAGCCGGGTACGGCGGCGAGGGGACGTGCCGGGGGGTGTCCGCCCGCAGCGGCCGGCGAAAAGGCAAGTTCAACGCATCGTAGAAACGCAAGTCGCCGGACCGAGGACGGACACCCCCCGGCGCGGGCCCCCCCCCCCGGCCCCCCCCCCCCCCCCCCCCCCCCCGCAAACCGGCCCGGCCAAATAACCGGGGGGCCCCCCGTGGGATGACAAGCCCG
>NZ_JBVHFA010000011.1:29394-154492 GCF_055562575.1 Streptomyces sp. NPDC018263 | reverse complement strand
TACGGGGGGGGGCGCCCCCCCCCGGGGGGGGGGGGGCGGGGCGGCGGGGGGGGGGGGGGGCCCCCCCCCCCCCCCCCCCGCCGCTCGAGGTTTCAGCCGGTCACAGTTCGCCCAGTTCGTCGGCGTACGGCGGCTCCGCGCCCGCCCGTGAGCAGGTGACCGCCGCCGCCCGCGCGGCGAAGCCGAGCAGCCGCCGCCAGGTGTCCGGCCCCAGCCCGGCGAGCGCCCGCGCGGACAGCGCGTCCAGGGTGGACAGGCCGTGCAGCAGGGCCGCGTTCACGGTGTCCCCGGCGCCGATGGTGTCCACGACGTCGACCTTCTCGCCGGGCACCTCGTGCTCCGAGCCGTCGGCGGTGAAGACGGTGAGCCCGTCGCTGCCCCGCGTGACAACCACGGCCGACGGCCCCGCGGCCAGCCACTCGCGCGGGGTGCCGCCCAGCCAGCGGGCGTCCTCCTCGGACAGCTTCAGCAGCGTCACCGAGGGCAGCCAGCCCCGGAACCGCTCGCGGTAGGCGTCCGCGTCCGGGATCAGGCCCGCCCGGATGTTGGGGTCGAGCGCGGTGAACAGGCCCTGTGCGGCGGCCGACCGCATCAGCTCCTCGTAGGCGCTCGCCCCCGGCTCCAGGGCGAGCGAGCAGGTGCCGAAGGACACCGCGCGGGTGCCCTCGGGCAGGGCGGCCGGGGTGGTGAAGAGGCGGTCGGCGGTGCCCTCGACGTAGAAGGAGTAGGCCGCCGAGCCGCCGGAGTCGATGGTGGCCACGGCGAGCGTGGTCGGTTCGGGGCCGCGCTGCACCGCGGACACGTCCACCCCGGCCCGCCGCAGCCCGTCCAGCAGGGCCTCGCCGAAGGCGTCGTGCGAGGCGCGGGAGGCGAAGGCGGTCGGCGAGCCCAGCCGACCGAGGGCCACGGCGGTGTTGTACGGGCCGCCGCCGAGCGCCGGCCGGAGGCCGGCCAGGGCGCCACGGCCCTGCGGTACCAGGTCGATCAGTGCCTCACCGGCGACGACGATCACGGGGTGGTTCCCTTCTCGGACTGCGAGGTCGATTCCATGCTGCTGCTCCGGGTGTCCGCCGGCCGCGGCTCCGGGCAGCCGCAGGATGCGCGGTGGACGAAGGCACAGGGCAGCCGTACCGTCCTCGCCTCCCGGTCCGGTGCCGCCAGGCGGTCCAGCAGCACCCGGACGGCCAGGGCGCCCATCTCCCGGCTGGGCTGGGCGATCGCGGTGAGCCGGGGTGTGAACAGGTCGGCCCAGGCGAAGTCGTCGAAGCAGGCGAGGGCGATGTCGCCGGGCACGCCCAGGCCCCGTTCCCGCAGTGCGCGCAGGGCGCCGATCGTCATCGCGTTGTTGGCGGTGACCAGTGCCGTGGGCGCGGCGGGCAGGGAGAGCAGCGCGGCCGTGGCCCGCTCGGCACCCGTGGACTCGCTGCTGCCGGACACCACGAGTTCGTCGTCGGCGTCGAGCCCCGCCGCCGCGAGCCCCTGCCGGTACCCCGCGATCCGCTCGCTGGTGGTGCTGAGCCCCGGCAGCCCGGCGACGAGGCCGATCCGCCGGTGCCCCAGCGAGGCGAGGTGGGTGACCAGCCCGGCCATGGGCCCGGAGTTCTCGGCGCAGACCTGGTCGAAGGGGCCCTGGCCGGGGCCGGCCGGCCCCAGCACCCGGTCCAGCAGCACCGTCGGCACGGCCTGGCGCCGGAGGTACGCCACGAGGTCGCCCGGCTCGGCGGAGGGCGCGACGATCATGCCGTCCACCCGGCGCCCGTGCAGCAGTCGGACGGCCTTCAGTTCGTGCGCGGGGTCGTCGTGCGGGTCCGCGATGAGCAGGCTGTAGCCCGCCTCCAGCGCGGCCGCCTCCACGCCCTGGAGGATCTCGGTGAAGTACGGGTTGCTGATCGCCGACACCGCGAGCCCGATGGAGCGGGTCCGGGAGGTCACCAGGGAGCGGGCAAGGGAGTTGGGCGTGTAGCCGAGGGCCTCGACGGCGTCCAGCACGGCCTGCCGGGTGCGGGGGAGCACCGGGCGCGTGCCGTTGAGCACGTGGGAGACGGTCGCCACGGAGACACCGGCGCTCCGGGCCACGTCGGCCATGGTGGACATCGCGCTTCCCCTCCCACGAAATCCCGGAACGCCTTACGAAATCCCGGGACGCGGTCCCGGCCGCCGGCCGGGGCACGGCGGGCGGGCGCGGGCCACGGCGGCCACCGTTGGTCCCACGGGCGGGAAGGTATCCCATCGGCCACCGCTGCGTAAACGCTTGCGCAAGCGCTTGCGAAGGCTCCCTCGTCCGGAGACGCCCACAGTCGCGCGCGGCCCGCGCGCCCGCCCCCGCTCCGAAACCGTCCCCCATGCCCGGATAAGGTCGCCCTGCACATCCCCTGACCTGTGGAGAGACCGATGTCCGCCCGATCGTCCGCGAGCCGCCGTACCGTCCTCCGAGGAGCCGCCGTGGCGCCGGTCGCCGGGCTCGGGCTGGCCGCCTGTGCCGCTCCGCAGGACGACAAGGGCGCGTCCGCGGTCACCTCCTCCGTCGACCTCGGGGCCGAGGGCGAGGTGGCCAAGGGTGCGGCGAAGCTCTACCGGGACCACAACGTGGTGGTCAGCCGGGACGCGGAAGGTGGCCTGAAGGCGTACAGCCTGGTGTGCACGCACGCCGGCTGCGTGATCAACAAGCTGCGCGGTACCACCCTGGTCTGCCCCTGCCACGGCAGCGAGTTCGACGCCGTCACCGGCAAGGTGGTCCAGGCCCCGGCCACCGAGCCGCTGAGCGAACTGCCGGTGAAGGTGGCGGACGGCCGGATCGTCGCGGGCCCGGCCGCCTGACTCCGGCTGTCAGCCCGGCGCGGGGCCCCTCGGTTCACTCCCAGTCCCAGGCGATCCCCACCGTCCCCGGCCGGACCCGCGGCTCCACCACGTGGACGCTGCGGTGCGGCTCGCCGACCGCCAGCTCCTGCCGTCCCGTGCGCGGCGCGGCGGGGGAGAACTGGGTGAAGCGGTGGCAGCGGGCGGGGAGCGCGGACGCGTCGAAGCGCACCTGGAGCGCGTACTGGCCGCCCGGTGAGCCGAAGCGGTGCACGTACTCGTGCGAGGCCCCGGCGGTGCCGTCGGTGATGCCGTACCGGAAGAGGAAGGTGTCGCCGGAGCGCAGCCGGGTGCCGAAGAGCAGTTCGGCCACCAGGACGCCGGTCTCCCGGTCCAGCCGGACGCGGCCGGTGCGGCAGTTCTCCAGTGCGTGCACGGCCATGCCGTCCGGACGGCAGCCGGGATCGCCGTGGTGGACGGCGACGAAGCGGTCCACGCCGTCGCGGTGGGCGCGCACGATGTGCTCGGACTCGCGGGCCGCCAGTTCGCGCCGTCCCCCGATGCGGACGCGTTCGTGGTGGCCGAGGGTGTGCAATCCGCCGTCCGGCGCCCAGTCCAGCTCCGCCCGGAGGCGGTCCAGCATGTCGGACGCCTCGATCAGGGAGCGGTAGGAGCGGGGCGCCGGGCGGTCGCCGTCGGCCGTCTCCGGTGCCTCGGCGAGCAGCCTGATCAGGGATTCCTCGGGCAGCCTGAGGATCTCCTCCAGGGCGCGCACGGCGCGCAGCGACTCCGGGCGCTGGGGGCGGCGGGCGCCCTGCTGCCAGTAGCTGAGGCTGGTCACGCCGACCTTCACCCCGTGGCGCGACAGATGGTGCTGCACGCGCTGGAGCGGCAGCCCGCGGGCGGCTATCGCGGCGCGCAGCGCCACATGGAAGGGGCCGCCCCGCAGGGCCGTCTCCAGCTCGGCGGAGGCGAGGTCCGGGTGCTCTGTGACATGTGGCATGCACAGAAGCCTTTCTGTGAGGTGTCACCACGGCTGGTCAGACCGCGGTGCGGGGTCGTGTGCCACCCCGTGGGCCCCTGGGGGCGCGCTCGCGGGCGGGCACGCCGTTCGCGTGCGCCGAGTGCGCGGCCCCGAGTTCCCCCGCATTGAAGCGTGTTGACCAGACCCCGACAACACCCTGGGTCACGTCATGGCCTGGATCGTGACACCCCGAAGCCTCCGCCGGCCCGGTTGTCCACAGGCCGGTCCGGCGCCTCCGCGACCGTTGTCCACAGGCCCGGCGCGGTGTCCTCGCTCGCCAGTAGGGTGTGAGTCATGGCCGACCCCTCCAGCTACCGCCCCAGGCCGGGCGAGATCCCCGACTCTCCGGGGGTGTACAGGTTCCGTGACGAGCACCGCCGGGTGATCTACGTCGGAAAGGCGAAGAGCCTGCGCCAGCGCCTGGCGAACTACTTCCAGGACCTGGCGAACCTGCACCCCCGCACCCGCTCCATGGTCACCACCGCCGCGTCCGTGGAGTGGACCGTGGTGTCCACGGAGGTCGAGGCGCTCCAGCTGGAGTACTCCTGGATCAAGGAGTACGACCCCCGGTTCAACGTCAAGTACCGCGACGACAAGAGCTACCCGTACCTCGCCGTCACGATGAACGAGGAGTTCCCCCGCGTCCAGGTGATGCGCGGTCACAAGAAGAAGGGCGTGCGGTACTTCGGCCCTTACGCACACGCGTGGGCGATCCGGGACACCGTCGACCTGCTGCTGCGCGTCTTCCCGGTGCGCACCTGCTCGGCCGGCGTCTTCAAGAACGCCGAGCGCACCGGTCGCCCCTGTCTGCTCGGCTACATCGGCAAGTGCTCCGCGCCCTGTGTCGGCCGGATCTCGCCGGAGGACCACTACGAGCTGGCCGAGGAGTTCTGCGACTTCATGGCGGGCCGCACCGGCACCTACCTCCGCCGCCTGGAGAAGCAGATGGCCGAGGCGTCGGACGAGATGGAGTACGAGCGGGCCGCCCGCCTGCGCGACGACGTCGGCGCCCTGAAGAAGGCCATGGAGAAGAACGCGGTCGTGCTCGCCGACGCGACCGACGCCGACCTGATCGCCGTCGCCGAGGACGAGCTGGAGGCCGCCGTCCAGATCTTCCACGTGCGCGGCGGCCGGGTGCGCGGCCAGCGCGGCTGGGTCACCGACAAGGTCGAGGAGATCACCACCGGCGCCCTGGTCGAACACGCCCTCCAGCAGCTCTACGGCGAGGAGACCGGGGACTCCGTGCCCAAGGAGGTGCTGGTCCCGGCGCTGCCCGAACCGGTGGAGCCGGTCCAGGAGTGGCTGACCGTCCGGCGCGGGGCCAACGTCTCGCTGCGCATCCCGCAGCGCGGCGACAAGAAGGCGCTGATGGAGACCGTCCAGCGCAACGCCCAGCAGGCCCTCGTGCTGCACAAGACCAAGCGCGCCTCCGACCTCACCACCCGCTCCCGCGCGCTGGAGGAGATCGCCGACGCCCTCGGCCTCGACAGCGCCCCGCTGCGGATCGAGTGCTACGACATCTCCCACCTCCAGGGCGACGACGTGGTGGCCTCCATGGTCGTCTTCGAGGACGGCCTCCAGCGCAAGAACGAGTACCGCCGCTTCCAGATCAAGGGCTTCGCCGGCCAGGACGACGTCCGTTCCATGCACGAGGTGATCACCCGCCGCTTCCGCCGCTACCTGGCGGAGAAGGAGAAGTCCGGCGAGTGGGCGGGCGCCGAGGACACCCCGGTGAACGGCACACCGGCCGGCATCCCCCTGATCGGTGAGGACGACGGAATCATCGGCGGCGCCAAGGACGACGACGGCCGCCCGAGGAAGTTCGCCTACCCGCCCCAGCTCGTGGTCGTCGACGGCGGGCGCCCGCAGGTCGCCGCCGCCCGGCGCGCGCTGGACGAGCTGGGCATCGACGACATCGCCGTCTGCGGTCTCGCCAAGCGCCTGGAGGAGGTCTGGGTGCCCGGCGAGGAGGACCCCGTGGTGCTGCCCCGCAGCAGCGAGGGCCTCTACCTCCTCCAGCGGGTGCGCGACGAGGCCCACCGCTTCGCCATCACCTACCAGCGGGCCAAGCGCGCCAAGCGGCTGCGCAGCGGCCCGCTGGACGAGGTCCCCGGCCTGGGCGAGACCCGCAAGCAGGCCCTCATCAAACACTTCGGCTCGGTCAAGCGGCTGCGCGCCGCCACCATCGAGCAGATCCAGGAAGTACCCGGCATAGGCCGGAAGACGGCCGAGACGATCGCGGTGGCACTCGCCCGTTCGGCCCCGGCCGCACCCGCCGTGAACACGGCGACCGGAGAGATCATTGACGAAGAGGAACCCGACACGACGGGCGGTTCCTCCGGAGAGTCCGTGAGCGCGGGCCTCCCGGACGACCGACGGGGGCAGGAGACATGACCGAGCACGAGGCACGGCCCACGGCCGAGCGGGACCGCGCACACGCGGCGACGGACGACAGCCCGCCCGAGGCGGCGGAACAGGACAACGGAGCACAGGTGAGTCAGGACGTCACGCCGGCAGCGGCCAACGACGCGCCCATCCCCGAGCTGGTGATCATCTCCGGCATGTCCGGAGCCGGCCGCTCGACGGCCGCGAAGTGCCTGGAGGACCTCGGCTGGTTCGTCGTCGACAACCTGCCGCCCGCCCTGATCCCCACCATGGTCGAGCTGGGCGCCCGCTCCCAGGGCAACGTGGCGCGCATCGCGGTCGTCGTGGACGTGCGCGGCCGCCGCTTCTTCGACAACCTCCGTGAGTCCCTCGCGGACCTCGACGGCCGGGGCGTCACCCGGCGCATCGTCTTCCTGGAGTCCTCCGAGGACGCCCTGGTGCGCCGCTTCGAGTCGGTGCGCCGCCCGCACCCCCTCCAGGGCGACGGCCGCATCGTGGACGGCATCGCCGCCGAGCGGGAGCTGCTGCGCGAGCTGCGCGGCGACGCCGACCTGGTCATCGACACCTCCAGCCTCAACGTGCACGAGCTGCGCGCCAAGATGGACGCCCAGTTCGCGGGCGAGGAGGAGCCCGAGCTGCGGGCCACCGTGATGTCCTTCGGCTTCAAGTACGGCCTCCCGGTCGACGCCGACCTGGTCGCGGACATGCGATTCCTGCCCAACCCGCACTGGGTCCCGGAGCTGCGCCCCTTCACCGGGGTCAACGAGGAGGTCGCCTCCTACGTCTTCAACCAGCCCGGCGCCAAGGAGTTCCTCGACCGGTACGCCGAGCTGCTCCGGCTGATCGCGGCCGGCTACCGCCGCGAGGGCAAGCGGTACGTGACCATCGCCATCGGCTGCACGGGCGGCAAGCACCGCTCGGTCGCCATGTCGGAGAAGCTCGCGGCGCGCCTCGCGGCGGAGGGCGTGGAGACGGTGGTCGTGCACCGGGACATGGGACGCGAATGACCGACCGTGCACGCCGGCTGCGCGGCCTGCGCCGCGTGGTCCCCGAGGGGCGCCTCGGCCGTGCGGCCGCCGAGGCGCGCGCGTCCCGCCCCGTCGAGGTGCGGGGCGCGCGGCCCCGCAGACGCGGCGCCCAGCCCAAGGTGGTCGCGCTCGGCGGCGGCATGGGCCTGTCCGCCTCGCTCGCCGCGCTGCGCCGGATCACCGGTGACCTCACCGCCGTGGTCACCGTGGCCGACGACGGCGGCTCCAGCGGCCGGCTCCGCGACGAGCTGGGCGTGCTCCCGCCCGGCGACCTCCGCAAGGCGCTGGCCGCGCTGTGCGGGGACGACGACTGGGGCCAGACCTGGGCCCGGGTCATCCAGCACCGCTTCCAGTCCCACGGCGACCTGCACGACCACGCGGTCGGCAACCTGCTCATCGTCGCCCTGTGGGAGCAGCTCGGCGACCATGTGCAGGCGCTCGACCTGGTCGGCAGGCTGCTCGGCGCGCACGGCCGGGTGCTGCCCATGTCGGCGGTGCCGCTGGAGTTGCAGGCCCTGGTCAGGGGACACGACCCGGCGCGCCCGGACGACGTGGACACCGTGCGGGGACAGGCGACGGTCGCGCTGACACCGGGCGAGGTGCAGTCGGTGCACCTGGTGCCCTCCGACCCGCCCGCCGTCCCCGAGGCGGTCGAGGCGGTGCTGGACGCGGACTGGGTGGTGCTCGGGCCGGGCTCCTGGTTCTCCTCCGTCATCCCGCACCTGCTGGTGCCCGAACTGCTGGACGCGCTCACCCAGACCAAGGCGCGCCGGGTCCTCCCGCTGAACCTCGCCCCGCAACCCGGCGAAACAGAGGGCTTCTCCCCGCAGCGTCATTTGGAGGTTTTGGGGCGACACGCCCCTAAACTCGCCCTGGACGTGGTGCTGGCCGACGAGGCGGCCGTGCCCGACCGCGATTCGCTCACCGAGGCCGCCAAGCGGCTGGGAGCCGCGGTCGAGCTGGCGCCGGTGGCCCGGACCGACGGAACTCCCCGGCACGATCCGGAGCTGCTGGCCGCCGCGTACGACCGTATTTTTCGGATGCATGGAAGGATCGGCCCATGGCGATGACGGCAGCGGTGAAGGATGAGATCTCCCGGCTCCCCGTCACCCGGACCTGCTGCAGAAAGGCGGAGGTCTCCGCCATTCTGCGGTTCGCCGGCGGCCTCCACCTGGTGAGCGGGCGCATTGTGATCGAGGCGGAGCTGGACACCGCGATGGCGGCCCGGCGCCTCAAGCGGGACATCCTGGAGATCTTCGGCCACAGCTCCGAGCTGATCGTGATGGCGCCCGGCGGCCTGAGGCGCGGCTCGCGCTATGTGGTGCGGGTCGTGGCGGGCGGTGACCAGTTGGCCCGGCAGACCGGCCTCGTGGACGGCCGGGGGCGCCCGATCCGGGGCCTGCCCCCGCAGGTCGTCTCCGGCGCCACCTGTGACGCCGAGGCCGCCTGGCGCGGCGCCTTCCTGGCGCACGGTTCGCTCACCGAGCCCGGCCGGTCCTCCTCGCTGGAGGTCACCTGCCCCGGCCCCGAGGCCGCGCTCGCGCTGGTCGGCGCCGCCCGCAGGCTGTCGATCGCCGCGAAGGCCCGCGAGGTGCGGGGCGTGGACCGGGTCGTCGTCCGGGACGGCGACGCCATCGGCGCCCTGCTCACCCGGCTCGGCGCGCACGAGTCGGTGCTTGCCTGGGAGGAGCGCCGGATGCGGCGCGAGGTCCGCGCGACCGCCAACCGGCTCGCCAACTTCGACGACGCCAACCTGCGCCGCTCGGCGCGGGCCGCCGTCGCCGCCGGGGCGCGGGTGCAGCGGGCGCTGGAGATCCTGGGCGAGGAGGTGCCCGAGCACCTCGCCGCCGCCGGCCGGCTGCGCATGGAGCACAAGCAGGCGTCCCTGGAGGAGCTGGGCGCGCTGGCCGACCCGCCGCTGACCAAGGACGCGGTGGCCGGCCGTATCCGCCGACTGCTGGCGATGGCCGACAAGCGCGCCTCCGACCTCGGTATCCCGAGCACCGAGGCCAACCTCTCCGAGGAGCTGGCGGACAACCTCGCGGGCTGATCCCCGAGGCGCCAAGGCGGGAGAACGTACAGACGCCGGTTCCGCCGCCCGTTCGGGTGGTCGGGACCGGCGTTTCGCGTGTCCTTGGGGCGCTCTTGACTCGATCATGCAGTGACATGAGCCTGGCAACCTGTTCGCCGCTGTGGCGGACCATCGCGAGGGGGGTTCATGAGACACCGAGTGAGACCCGCAGCCCGACGCACAGTCAGACCCGCGGCACGATCCGCCGCCACGGCGGTCCTCGCCGTCGGGGCGCTGCTGGCCGGAGCGGCCTGCCTCACGCCCGTCGCCCAGGCGCGGGAGAACGCGCCCGCCGGCAGCGGCGACGAGGTCAAGGTCTTCCGGGCCGACGTGACCCGCGCCCAGGTGCCCCTGCTGCTCAGGGCCGGTCAGGACGCCCATGAACTGGGGGAGCGGGTCGCCCCGCGCGGCCGGACCGCCGTCGAGGTCTATCTCACCGACCGTCAGGCCGACCGCCTGAAGGAGCAGGGCGTCCGCCTCACCGAGCACTCGCTGCCGAGCGGCGCGAACAAGCGCGTCGCTGCCGCAGCCCAGGGCGTGTTCCGCCCGTACAGCGGCAGCGGCGGGCTCAAGGAAGAGATCCTGCGGACGGCGCGGGAGAACCCCGGCCTCGCCAAGGTCGAGTCCATCGGCCGTACCGTGCGCGGCCAGGACATCCTCGCGCTCAAGGTCACCAGGAACGCCCGGACCGCGAAGGACGGCTCGCGGCCCGCCGTGCTGTACCTGTCCAACCAGCACGCCCGTGAGTGGATCACCCCGGAGATGACCCGGCGTCTGATGCACCACTACCTGGACAACTACCGGTCGGACAAACGGATCAGGAAGCTCGTGGACACCACCGAGCTGTGGTTCGTACTGTCCGCCAACCCCGACGGCTACGACCACACCTTCAAGGACTCCAGCACCCGGCTGTGGCGGAAGAACCTGCGCGACATCAACGGCGACGGCGTCATCGGCACCGGCGACGGCGTCGACCTCAACCGCAACTTCGGCTACAAGTGGGGCTACGACGACGAGGGTTCGTCCCCCAGCCCCGCCGGCGAGACCTACCGCGGCCCGAGCGCGGCCTCCGAGCCGGAGACCAGGGCGCTGGACGCGCTGGAGAAGCGCGTCCGGTTCGCGTACGGCATCAACTACCACTCCGCCGCCGAGCTGCTCCTCTACGGCGTCGGCTGGCAGGTCGCCACCGACACGCCCGACGACGTCCTCTACCGGGCGCTGGCCGGCACCCCCGACAACCCGGCGATCCCCGGCTACCGTTCCCAGGTCTCCTCGGAGCTGTACACCACCAACGGCGAGGCGGACGGCCAGGCCGCGAACGTCAACGGCATGGCGATGTTCACCCCCGAGATGTCCACCTGCGCGACCGCCTCCGAGTCCGACCCGGACGACGCCTGGAACCCCGACGACTGCCGGTCGGTCTTCACCTTCCCGGACGACGAGACGCTGATCCAGCGGGAGTTCGAGAAGAACGTGCCGTTCGCACTCTCCGTCGCGGAGACCGCCGCCCGCCCCGACCGGCCCGTCTCCACCGTCGGCCTGAGCGCCCCCGACTTCACCCCGGCCGCCTTCACCACCTCCTACGCGCGCGGCGGGGGCCAGCAGGTCTCCGTCGTCGCCCGCAAGGCGGTCCGGAACAAGCGGCTGGTCTACCGCGTCAACGGCGGCCGGACCCATGAGCGCGCCCTGCGCCCGTGGAAGGGCGGCGAGACCTACGGCGGCGACGACAACCTCCACTTCGACCAGTACCGCGCCCAGGTGCCCGGCGGCCGGGCCGGCGACCGGGTCGAGGTGTGGTTCACCGGAGCGGGCGGCAAGGCGGCGAGCGGACACTTCACGTACACCGTCGCCGACCGCGGCACCGCGGACACCCTGCTGGTCGCCGAAGAGGGCGCGACCGCGACCCAGGCCCGCGCCTACACCGACGCCCTGAAGGCGGCCGGCCGCAGGCCCCTGGTGTGGGACACGGCCCGGCGCGGCACCCCCGACGCCCTCGGTGTCCTCGGCCACTTCCGCACCGTCGTCCACTACTCCGGCCCCGACGGCCCCGGCAACGCCACCCAGCTCCAGTTGCGCGCCTACCTCAACGAGGGCGGCAAGCTGGTCGAGGCCGGCGAGCAGGCCGGCGGCGAGGTGGACCTCGGCGGCGGCAACCTCTCCGACGACTTCAGCCAGTACTACCTGGGCGCCTACAGCCGGACCTCGACCAAGGGCGTCACCGGCGTCACCGGCACCGGCGCGCTGAACGGCGTCTCCGCGGCGCTCGGCGACGCACCGGGCAACCCGCTCGACGCGGCCGGTGCCTACGGGGTCACCTCGGACGAGCTGCCCGCCACCGCGTACCCCCGGTTCCGCAGCGCGGGCGCGGCCCGGTTCACGGGCGCCGTCAGCCCGTACGGGCCGTACGCGGGCTCGTACATGGCCGCCGCCGTGCACACCGACGACGCCTACAAGCGCCTCACCCGCACCATCGACCTCACCGGGGTGGGCGCCGCCGAGAAGCCCGCGTTCGGCACCCGGCTGCTGTGGGACACCGAGCGCGGCTACGACCACGCGGTGGTGGAGGTCCACACCGTGGGCGCCGACGACTGGACGACCCTGCCGGAGGCGGGCGGTGCCACCACCGACGCCGTGCCCGCCGAGTGCGGGGCCGGGTTCCTGATCGGGGAGCACCCCTGGCTGAAGCACTACCTGACGCTCACGGGCAACGCGTGCACCGCCACGGGGACCACCGGCCGTTGGCACAGCCTCACCGGGCGGTCGTCGGGCTGGCAGAAGGTGGACTTCGATCTGAGCGCGTACGCGGGCAAGCAGATCGAGCTGTCCGTCTCCTACATCACCGACCCCGGCACCGGCGGCCACGGCGTGCTCGCGGACGACGCCTCGCTCGTCACCGGCGGCAACGCGAAGGAGACGGAAGGGTTCGAGTCCTCCCTCGGTCCCTGGCGCGCCTCTGGACCCCCAGCCGGGAGTCCCGCGGTGCTGAAGGACTGGGCCCGCACCGGCGCCCTCTTCCAGACCTATGGAGCGGTCACCACCGACGACACCGTGCTGCTCGGATTCGGCCTCGAACAGGTCGCGTCGGCGGCCGAACGGACCGCTCTCGTCCGCAAGGCGCTGGCCGCACTCGACAGGTGAGCGAGACCCCCTCTCAACGGTGCGCGGAAAGCCCCCGCATCAGGTGAGCCAACCCGCTCACGAACGAGTGAAAAGCGCGTCGGCGGTGCCCGTCATTCCCTGACAAAGAGGAGTGAATCCACCGCCGTTCCGAGGTGTTCCGTACCCTACTGACGGGTACGGAACGCCTGCCCTTTTATGCGCCATCTCGATGTCACCCCAGGGGCCGCAGAGGGGTAGGGTCGTGGTTGGTCGGGGACATCCCAAATACAGCTCGCCGGCACCGCATAGCCGGCGTACCAACGAGGAGATCGGTTCGTGACGATCCGCGTAGGCATCAACGGCTTCGGCCGCATCGGGCGTAACTACTTCCGCGCTCTGCTGGAGCAGGGTGCGGACATCGAGGTTGTGGCTGTCAACGACCTGGGTGACACCGCGACCACGGCGCACCTGCTGAAGTACGACACCATCCTGGGCCGCCTCAAGGCCGAGGTGACGCACACCGACGACACGATCACGGTCGACGGTCACACCATCAAGGTGCTCTCCGAGCGCAACCCCGCCGACATCCCGTGGGGCGAGCTGGGCGTCGACATCGTCATCGAGTCGACCGGCATCTTCACCAAGCGCGACGACGCCGCCAAGCACCTGGCCGGCGGCGCCAAGAAGGTCCTCATCTCGGCTCCGGCCAAGGACGAGGACATCACCATCGTCATGGGCGTCAACCAGGACAAGTACGACCCGGCGAAGGACCACGTCATCTCCAACGCCTCGTGCACCACCAACTGTGTGGCGCCGATGGCGAAGGTGCTGGACGAGAACTTCGGCATCGTCAGCGGCCTGATGACCACGGTGCACGCGTACACCAACGACCAGCGCATCCTGGACTTCCCGCACAAGGACCTGCGCCGCGCCCGCGCCGCCGCCGAGAACATCATCCCGACCACCACGGGCGCCGCCAAGGCCACCGCGCTGGTCCTGCCGCAGCTCAAGGGCAAGCTCGACGGCATCGCGATGCGCGTCCCGGTCCCGACCGGCTCGGCCACCGACCTGGTCGTGGAGCTCCAGCGCGAGGTCACCAAGGACGAGGTCAACGCCGCGTTCAAGAAGGCGTCCGAGGACGGTTCGCTCAAGGGCTTCCTGTCCTACACCGAGGACGAGATCGTGTCCTCCGACATCGTCGGCGACCCGGCCTCCTGCACCTTCGACTCGTCCCTGACCATGGTCCAGGACGGCAACACGGTGAAGATCCTCGGCTGGTACGACAACGAGTGGGGCTACTCCAACCGCCTCGTGGACCTGACGGTCTTCGTCGGCGAGCAGCTCTGATCCGCCGGATCGGACCCAGCAGGACCTTGAAGTGAGAGCAGGGCCCGGGCAGCGCACGGCCGCGCTGTCCGGGCCCTGTCTCACGCACGGACCACGCCCTCTTACGATCAGGGGCATCACGAGCCCTCTCCAGGAGTCCACTCAATGAAGACGATCGACGAACTTCTCGCCGACGGCGTGAGCGGCAAGCGGGTCTTCGTCCGCGCCGACCTCAATGTGCCGCTGGCCGAGGGGACCATCACCGACGACGGCCGCATCCGTGCCGTCGTGCCCACCATCAAGGCCCTCGCCGACGCGGGCGCCGAGGTGGTCGTCGCCTCCCACCTGGGCCGTCCCAAGGGCGCCCCGGACCCGGCCTTCTCGCTGCTGCCCGTCGCCGAGCGGCTCGCCGAACTCCTCGGCACGCCGGTCGCCTTCGCCGAGGACACCGTCGGCCCCGCCGCCCACGCGGCCGTCGACGGCCTGGAGCCCGGCCAGGTCGCGGTCATCGAGAACCTCCGCTTCAACCCCGGCGAGACCTCCAAGGACGACACCGAGCGCGGTGAGTTCGCCGACCAGCTCGCCGCCCTCGCCGACGTGTACGTGGGCGACGGCTTCGGCGCCGTGCACCGCAAGCACGCCTCCGTCTACGACCTCCCGGCCCGGCTGCCGCACTACGCCGGCTACCTGATCGCGCGCGAGGTCGGCGTCCTGAAGAAGCTCACCGACGACGTCGAGCGCCCCTACGTCGTCGTGCTCGGCGGCGCCAAGGTCTCCGACAAGCTCGCCGTCATCGACGAACTGCTCGGCAAGGCCGACCGCCTGCTCATCGGCGGCGGCATGGCCTACACCTTCCTCAAGGCGCAGGGCCACGAGGTCGGCATCTCCCTCCTCCAGGAGGACCAGATCCCGGCCGTCAAGGAGTACATGGAGCGCGCCGAGAAGAACGGCGTCGAGCTGGTCCTGCCCGTCGACGTCCTGGTCTCCCCGGAGTTCCCGGACCTGAAGACCAAGGCTCCCTCGCAGCACACCGTGGTCGACGCGGACAAGATCCCCGCCGACCAGGAGGGCCTGGACATCGGCCCGAAGACCCGCGAGCTGTACGCCTCGAAGCTCGGTGACGCCAAGACCGTCTTCTGGAACGGTCCGATGGGCGTCTTCGAGCACCCCGACTACGCCGAGGGCACCAAGGCGGTCGCCCAGGCGCTCGCCGACTCCGACGGCTTCAGCGTCGTCGGCGGCGGCGACTCGGCCGCCGCGGTGCGTACGCTCGGTTTCGACGAGAACGCATTCGGCCACATCTCGACCGGCGGCGGCGCCTCCCTCGAGTACCTCGAGGGCAAGACGCTCCCCGGCCTCGCCGCACTGGAGGACTGACCCCGCATGACCACTCGCACGCCGATCATGGCGGGCAACTGGAAGATGAACCTCAACCACCTCGAGGCCATCGCGCACGTCCAGAAGCTCGCCTTCGCCCTGGCCGACAAGGACTACGAGGCCGTCGAGGTCGCCGTCCTGCCGCCCTTCACCGACCTGCGCTCCGTGCAGACCCTGGTCGACGGCGACAAGCTCAAGATCAAGTACGGTGCCCAGGACGTCTCGCAGCACGAGTCCGGTGCCTACACCGGCGAGATCTCCGGCCCGATGCTCGCCAAGCTGAAGTGCTCCTACGTGCTGGCCGGCCACTCCGAGCGCCGCCAGTACCACCACGAGACCGACGACGTGGTCAACGCCAAGGTCAAGGCGGCCTTCCAGAACGGTCTGACCCCGATCCTGTGCGTCGGCGAGGAGCTGGACGTCCGCGAGGCCGGCAACCACGTCGACCACACCCTCGCCCAGGTCGAGGGCGGCCTGAAGGACGTCCCGGCCGAGCAGGCCGAGAACGTCGTGATCGCCTACGAGCCCGTGTGGGCCATCGGCACCGGCAAGGTCTGCGGCTCCGACGACGCCCAGGAGGTCTGCGGCGCGATTCGGGGCAAGCTCGCCGAGCTGTACTCGAGGGACGTCGCCGACAAGATCCGCATCCAGTACGGCGGCTCCGTGAAGTCCGGCAACGTCGCCGAGATCATGGCCAAGCCGGACATCGACGGCGCCCTGGTGGGCGGCGCGTCGCTGGACACCGACGAGTTCGTCAAGATCGTGCGGTTCCGCGATCAGTGATCCCGTCCGCGAGTAGGCGGTAGCGGCGATACGTCGTACTCTTGCGGGGGCATGGCCATCGTGCCGTGCCCCCGTCGTCCAGCTCAATCCGTCCGTCCGAATCCGAGGAAGTTGGTCCAGCCGTGGTTTTGGGGTTCTCGATCGCCCTGATCGTCTTCAGCCTGCTGCTGATGCTGCTGGTGCTGATGCACAAGGGGAAGGGCGGCGGCCTCTCCGACATGTTCGGTGGTGGCATGCAGTCCTCCGTGGGCGGCTCCTCGGTCGCCGAGCGCAACCTCGACCGCATCACGGTCGTGATCGCCGTGCTCTGGTTCGCCTCGATCATCGTGCTCGGCTTGCTCATGAAGTCGAGCGGCTGACCGAACCGCCGAGGCGGGGGCCGCGCGTACAGCCGCGATGCCCCGCACATCCCACAAGTGCATAGATTCCACACGTAAGGCCCCATGTTCGGTACGCGCTCACGAGCGCGGCCTATCATGGGGCTTGCGTCTGGGTCGGGGCGTTACCTCCCATCACTGGACGCGCGTTGGGCCTTACGTAGACTGAGGCGCTCGCGGCGAAGCGATAGGCCGACCTGCTTCGCGGCACCATCACGCAGGGAGTTACGACCGTGGCAAGTGGCAACGCGATCCGGGGCAGCCGGGTCGGTGCGGGGCCGATGGGCGAGGCCGAGCGCGGCGAGTCCGCTCCGCGTCTGCGCATCTCCTTCTGGTGCTCCAACGGGCACGAGACCCAGCCGAGCTTCGCCAGCGACGCGCAGGTCCCCGACACTTGGGACTGCCCGCGCTGCGGCTTCCCGGCCGGTCAGGACCGGGACAACCCGCCGGACCCGCCGCGCACCGAGCCCTACAAGACGCACCTCGCCTATGTGCGCGAGCGGCGCAGCGACGCGGACGGCGAGGCGATCCTCGCCGAGGCGCTCGCCAAACTGCGGGGCGAGATCTAGGAGTTGACACCGGCCGGGACCCGAGAGGGTGCCCGGCCGGAGCTGTCCCGTCCCCGGGCCGGACCCCGTTGTCAGTGGTGCCTCCTACTGTGAGGAGGTAACTGCGACTCAGGGGGAAGGGCATGACGACGGCTCAGGTGGCGGAAGCGGCAACGCCCGCATGGCGCGGCGGATTCGGGCGGCTGTGGAGCGCCGCCGTGCTCTCCCGCTTCGGCGACGCGCTGCGCACGGCCGCGCTGCCCCTGCTCGCCGTGCGGCTGACCGACGATCCGCTCGCCGTCGCCGCCGTGACCGCCTGCGGCTATGTTCCCTGGCTGCTGTTCGGGCTGCTGGGCGGCGCCGTGGCCGACCGGGTGGACCAACGGCGTGCGATGTGGGCCGTGGACGTGGGACGCGGGCTGCTCGTCGCCGCGTTCGCCCTCGCGGTGGCTCTGGGACACGCCTCGATCCCGCTGCTGATCACGCTCGCCTTCTCCCTCACCGCACTCCAGACCCTGTTCGACAACGCGGCCACCGCCCTGCTGCCCTCAGTGGTCCGGCGGGAGTCCCTGGGCAGCGCCAACGCCCGCCTGATGACGGGTCAGCAGCTCGCCGGGGGCCTGCTGGGCGGGCCTCTGGTGCCGCTGCTGCTGACAGCCGGGGCGTTCCTGCCCTACGCGGCCGACGCCGTCACCTACCTCCTGGCCGCCGCCCTCGTGGCCTCCCTGCACATCGGGACGCCCACGCGTGCACCGCGCCCGCGGGGCGCCACCCTGCGCGCCGACATAGCGGAGGGACTGCGGGCCCTCTGGCGGGACCGCGTACTCCGGGCCGTCTGCGGGGCCACCCTGCTGTGCAACATCGGCATGGGCGCCCTGATCGCCACCCTCGTCCTGCATGTCACCGGCTGGCTGCACGCGGGCAACGCCGGATACGCGGCCGCGATGACCGCCTACTCGGCCGGCAGTATCGCCGGCGGCTTCCTGGCCCAGCGCCTGGCGGGCCGCCTCGGCCGGGTACGGGCCCTGCTGCTGGGCGGCACCGTGCAGACCGGCGCGCTGCTCCTGCTGGGCGCGGTGCGCGAGCCGGCCGCGCTGGTCGCCGGAATGCTGCTGCTCGGCGCGATGGGCATGGTGTGGAACGTCAACCAGGTGACGCTGATGCAGCAGCGCGCCCCCGGCGCCATGACCGGCCGTATCTCGGCCGCCTTCCGTACCGCCTCGACCGCCGGTGCCCCGCTCGGCGCCCTCCTGGGCGGCGTCGCCGCGGCCTCCCTCGGCCTCAACACCCCCGCCCTCCTCGCGGCCGCCCTCTTCGCGGCGGCGGTCCTCACACTGATACCGGCGCGCTCCGCGGACGTATCGAAGGACGAGGAGCGGGGCGGTGTCACCACCGGCCCGGCCTCGGTGTGATCAATTAGGTTGGTCCCGCAGTGGGCACACGGGGCAGGACAGGCGACAGGCGACAGGCGCAGCAAGGAAGGCGGAAGCCGGAGATGAACGCACAAGGCCGTACGGCACTGAACCGGACGCCCGAGTGGGCCGCTCTGAAGGAGCACCGCGAGGGATTCGGCGGGACGAGCCTGCGGGAGCTGTTCGACGCCGACCCGGAGCGCGGGCGGACGTACACGGTCCAGGTCGGGGACCTCTACATCGACTACAGCAAGCAGCTCGTGGACGCCGAGGCGTTGCGGTTGCTGCGCGAACTGGCCGTCGCCACCGATGTGTTCGGGCAGCGGGACGCGATGTTCCGTGGGGAGCGGATCAACACGACCGAGGACCGTGCGGTGCTGCACACGGCGCTGCGCGCGCCGCGGGACGCGGTGATCGAGGTCGACGGGGAGAACGTGGTCCCGGCCGTGCACGCGGTGCTGGACAAGATGAGCGGCTTCGCCGACCGGGTCCGCTCGGGTGAGTGGACGGGTCACACCGGCAAGCGGATCAAGAACGTCGTCAACATCGGTATCGGCGGCTCCGACCTGGGTCCGGCGATGGCGTTCGAGGCGCTGCGTCCCTTCACCGAGCGTGGCCCACGGTGCGGTTCGTGTCGAACGTGGACGGTGCGGATCTGCACGAGGCCGTGCGGGATCTGGACCCGGCGGAGACGTTGTTCATCGTGGCGTCGAAGACGTTCACGACGATCGAGACGATCACGAACGCGACCTCGGCCCGTACGTGGCTGCTGGACGCGCTGGGTGACGACAAGGCCGTGGCGAAGCATTTCGTGGCGTTGTCGACGAACGCGGAGAAGGTCACCGGGTTCGGCATCGACGTCGACAACATGTTCGAGTTCTGGGACTGGGTCGGGGGCCGGTACTCCTTCGACTCGGCGATCGGGCTGTCGCTGATGATCGCGATCGGTCCGGAGCGGTTCCGGGAGCTGCTGGACGGTTTCCACACCGTGGACGAGCACTTCCGTACGGCTCCGGCGGAGGAGAACGCGCCGCTGCTGCTGGGCCTGTTGGGCATCTGGTACGGGAACTTCTTCGACGCGCAGTCGCACGCGGTGCTGCCGTACAGCCACTATCTGTCGAAGTTCACGGCGTATTTGCAGCAGTTGGACATGGAGTCCAACGGCAAGTCCGTGCAGAGGGACGGCACGCCGGTGGAGTGGCAGACCGGGCCGGTGGTGTGGGGTACGCCGGGTACCAACGGGCAGCACGCGTACTACCAGTTGATCCATCAGGGTACGAAGCTGATCCCGGCGGACTTCATCGGGTTCGCGCGTCCGGTGGACGAGCTGAGCGAGGAACTCAAGGCCCAGCACGACCTGTTGATGGCCAACTTCTTCGCGCAGACCCAGGCCCTCGCCTTCGGCAAGACCGCCTCGGAGGTCCGGGAGGAGGGGGTGCCGGAGGAACTGGTCCCGCACAAGACCTTCCAGGGGAACCGGCCGACGACGACCATCCTGGCACCGGAGCTGACCCCGTCCGTGCTCGGCCAGCTCATCGCGCTCTATGAGCACAAGGTGTTCGTGCAGGGCGCGGTCTGGAACATCGACTCCTTCGACCAGTGGGGCGTCGAGCTGGGCAAGGTCCTGGCCAAGCGCATCGAACCCGCCCTCACCGAAGGCGCCGAGGTGCCCGGCCTCGACCCGTCGACGCGGGCCCTGGTCGCCGAGTACCGGACGATGGGCGGCTGACCGGCCGGTGAGGCGGGCGCGGCCGGTCCGGGCCGCCGCGCCCGCCGGCGGAAGGGTTCCGGTGGCGCCGGTCAAGGGGAACCGCCCCGGCCGCGCAAGAGTTCCCCCGGAGTTTCACAACAGATCCATATCGAGTTGTCGATCTTCGGTGTGGCGGCGGAACGCACCTGATAGGGAGATACCTCCAGGGGGGCCGGAGAGGGTGGTCACCCCTGCGCAGCTCCGGGAGGTACCCACCACATGGCCCATCAGCCGCACACCCTGTTGAAGGCCGTGCTCGACGGATGGCGGAACTCTCTGCTGGACATGGGCGGCCGCAACCGGCTGCTGAACTTCCGGCACACCAGGACCGCCACCCTGGAGATCACCGCACCGGACCCGGCCGCCCTCCTCGCGGAGCTGGCCAAGGGCTGGGAGTTCGCCGCCGTCACCGAGCGGGAGGCCGGGGTGGAGCCGGCCAAGGCCGGTGACTCCGGCACCGCGCGGCGCTCCCGGCCCGGACTGGTCACCCAGAAGACCACCCAGGCCGCGCTGGACAGTTCGCTGTACCAACTCCGCCAGAAGTCCGGCCAGATGTTCAACGACTACGGCCTCTGGGTGCTCTGGCTCGGCATCGGCATGCTCGACTGGCGCGAGCCCGGCGCGCAGGAGAGCAGCGCCGCGCCGCTGCTCCTCGTCCCCGTGGAGCTGCGCCGGGACGGCAACCGCCAGTACCGGCTCCACCCGGCCGAGGGGCAGGAGCGCATCCACAACCCGGCGCTCGCCGTGAAGGCGGACCGGCTCGGCGTCGACTGGTCGCCCGTCACCGGCACCGACGCCGCCGACCTGGGTGCCGTGCTCGCCGCCGCCCGGAAGGTCACCGCCCGGCAGGAGGGCTGGGCGGTGAAGGAGCGGGCGGTCCTCGGGCTGTTCGCCTCCCACCGCGAGGCGATGTACCAGGACCTCCAGCAGAACGAGGAGCAGATCCTCGCCCACCCGCTGGTCCGCGCCGTCGCCCTGGGTCCCGACGCCGGGCTCCCCGCCGACCTGGTCGACTTCGAGCCGCCCGGCCTGGACCGCATCGACGAGGTCCAGCTCCCCGAGCGGACCCCGCTCGTCCTCGACGCCGACGCCTCCCAGCGGCAGTGCGTGGCGGCCGCGCTGGAGGGGCGGTCCTTCGTGATGAGCGGGCCGCCCGGCACCGGCAAGAGCCAGACCATCACCAACCTGATCGCCGCGCTCATGCACGCCGGCCGCAGCGTGCTGTTCGTCAGCGAGAAGGCCGCCGCCCTGGACGTCGTGCGCAACCGGCTGGGCGCGGTCGGCCTCGGCGACTTCGTGATGGCGCTGCACAGCGGCGACACCAGCAAGAAGGCGGTGGCCACCGAACTCGCGCGGGTGCTGACCACCGAGGCCCGCGTCACCGGCGCCGCCGCCCACGAGCTGGAGCGCGCCCGCGCCCTGCGCGAGGAGCTGTCCGGCTACGCGGCCGCGATGAACGAGACCCGCGAGCCCCTCGGCCGCACCCTGCACGACGTACTGGGCCGGCTGGTGCTGCTGGAGCAGGCGGAGACCCCGCAGCTCCCGCTCGGCGCGCGCAACGCCAAGGCCGCCCGCACCCTGAGCGCCGCCGCACTCCAGGAGCTGCTGGCCGCCGCCGGAACCGTCGCCCGTGCCTGGCGCCCGGCCGCCGAGGGGGACGCCTTCGCCTGGCGCGGTCTGACCGGCACCGCCCCGCACCAGGCCGTGGACGAGGCCGCCGACGCGCTCGGCGCCCTGGTCACCGCCGCCGGACGCCGTCCCTTCGCGGTCACCGTGGACGAGCCCCGCACGGTCCGCGAGCTCCAGCAGCTCGTCCGCACCCTCGCCGCCGGGCTGCCCGGCGGCACGGCACCGGCCGACGGCGCGCTGCCCGACGACATCACCGCGCAGACCGCCCAGCTCGCCGACCTCTTCGGCATGCCCAAGCCGGACCGGCCCGAGGCCGCGTTCGCCCTGTGCGAGCTGGCCGCGCTCACCACCGCCGGACACCGTCCGCCGCGCGACTGGTTCGACGCCGGGACACTGCGCCGCGCGCACACCGCCGCCGCCGAGCTGCGCACCGCCCTCGACGCCGAGGAGCGGGCCCGCGCGGCCGCCGCCGAGGTGTTCGGTGAGCAGGTGCTCGCGGAGCCCGGACTCCCGGATCTGGTCGCCCGGTTCGGGGAGCAGCACAAGGGGCTGATGGCCCGCTTCTCCGCGCAGTACAAGGCCGACCGGCTCAAGCTCACCGGCCTCACCCGCACCGGCACCTGGGACAAGTCCCTCCTCGCCCGGCTGGACCACGCCCTCGCCTGGCACCGGGCCGCCGCCGAGGTCGCCCGGCTCACCGAGACCCACCGGCAACTCCTCGGCCCGTACACCCCGCGCACCCTCCCGGCCTGCGCCGGCACCGACCGCGCCCTCGCCACCGCCGACCGTGTCGCGGTGCTCGGCGCCCCGGCCGAGCGGCCCGCCCTGCTGGCCGACCGCCTCGCCGCCGACGCCGACCCCGACCCGCTGCCCAGCCTGCTCGCGGACCAGATCCAGGGCGCCCTGGCCGCCTGGTGCGCCGTCGCCACCGCCCGCGCCGCCCGCTGGAACGCGGCCGTCACCGAACTGCTGGACCAGTTCGACGCGGCCCGCCGCACCCAGCTCTCGCCCGCCCTGCTCGGCCCCCTCGACCAGGCCGGGCAGGCCGTCGACGCCCTGCTGAACGACCCGCAGGGCCCCGAGGTCTGGCACACCCACGTCGGCGGGGTCGCCGTGCTCGCCCGGCACGGCGCCGACACGCTGGTCACCGGCGCCGCCGAGCGCGGGCTCGACCCGGAGCGGCTGCCCGAGGTGGCCGAGCAGGCGGTGCTGCGCGCCTGGGCGGACGACCTGCTCGCCACCGACCCCCGGCTGCGCAGCACCCGTGCCGAGGACCTGGACACCCGCGTGGCCGACTTCCGCGCCGCCGACCTGCGGCTGGTCGCCGCGGCGGGCGGCGCGGTGACGGAGGCGTGCAACAAGCGGCGCCCGCGCAACTTCGCCGGGGGCGGCGGCGCCGTCATCGTCCGCGAGGCCGAGAAGAAGACCCGGCACATGCCGGTGCGCGAACTGCTGGGCCGCACCCGCGAGGTCGTCCAGGCGGTCAAGCCCTGCTTCATGATGAGCCCGCTGACCGTCAGCCAGTTCCTGCCGCCCGACTTCCACTTCGACGTGGTGGTGTTCGACGAGGCGTCCCAGGTGCGGCCCAGCGACGCCGTGAACTGCATCTACCGGGGCCGCACCCTGATCGTCGCCGGTGACGACAAGCAGTTGCCGCCGACCTCGTTCTTCGACTCCGCGGTGGACGACGACTCCGACGAGTACGCCGAGGACCTGCCCGACTCCTTCGAGTCCCTGCTGCACGCCTGCAAGGCGGGCGCGATGCGCGAGCTGCCCCTGCGCTGGCACTACCGCAGCCGCCACGAGAACCTGATCACCTTCAGCAACCGTGAGTTCTACGCCAACTCGATGATCACCTTCCCCGGCGCGGTGGCCGAGGGCGAGGACGTGGGCGTGGCCTTCCTGGCTGCCGACGGTGTCTACGACCGGGGCGGGCGCCGGGACAACCGGGCCGAGGCCGAGTTCGTGGCCCGGCGGGTGCTGCACCACTTCGACACCCGGCCCGGCAGGACCCTCGGTGTCGTCGCGCTGTCGCAGGCGCAGGCGTCCGCGATCGACCTGGCCGTGCAGCAGGCCCGGCTCGCCCGGCCCGACCTCGACCACTGCTTCACCGAGGACCGGCTCGACGGGTTCTTCGTGAAGAACCTGGAGTCGGTGCAGGGCGACGAGCGCGATGTGATGATCATGTCGATCGGCTACGGCCCCGACGAACACGGCCGCCTCGGCCTCAACTTCGGCCCGATCAACAAGAACGGCGGCTGGCGGCGCCTCAACGTGGCGGTCACCCGCGCCCGCTTCCGCATGGAGGTCGTCTCCTCCTTCCGGGGCACGAGCCTGGCCGACAGCCCGAACGAGAGCGTGCAGTACCTCAAGCGCTACCTGGAGTACGCCGAGAACGGCCCCGCAGTCCTCGCCCGAGACGTGGTCCAGTCCGACGCCGAACCCGACAGCCCCTTCGAGGAGTCCGTCCTCGCCGTGCTGCGCGGCTGGGGCTACCGGGTCCAGCCGCAGGTCGGCGTCGCCGGGTACCGCATCGACCTGGGCGTACGCCACCCCGAGCTGCCCGGCGCGTACGCGCTCGGCATCGAGTGCGACGGCGCGATGTACCACTCCTCCAGGGCCGCCCGCGACCGGGACCGGCTGCGCGAGCAGGTGCTGGTCGGGCTCGGCTGGCGGCTGCACCGCATCTGGGGCACCGACTGGTACCGGGGCCGGGCCGCGGCGGAGCGCCGGCTGCGCGAGGCCGTCGAACAGGCCGTCGCCGGCGGCCCGTTGACCACGGTGACCGGTCCGGCGCCCGTCGCGGCGGTGCCCGAGCAGCGCACCCAGCCCGTCGAGATCCCGCTGGAGCGCGTCCCCGTCGACCTCGGCACCGGGCGCGAGTGGAGCGCGCCGTACGCCCCCGGTGTCGTCACCGTCGCCCCGCGCCACGAACTGCACACCGCCGAGGCGCGGCCCGCGCTGCGCGAGGTGCTGGCCCGGATCGTCGAGGCCGAAGGCCCGGTGCACGAGGAGCTGTTGGTGCAGCGGGCGCGGGAAGCCTGGGGCGTCGGCCGGGCGGGCAGCCGTATCCGGGACAACGTCCGCGCGGTCGCCGACGCCCTGGTGCGCTCCCGGAAGATCGCCTCGGACGACGGCTTCTACACGCTCGCGGACCCCGGCCCGCTGAAGGCCCGTCACCCCCGCGAGGGAGACACACCCCGCAAGGTCACGCACATCGCGCCCGTCGAGCGCCACGTGGCCCTGTACGAACTGGCCGCCGAGTGCCCCGGTATGACCGAGGACGAACTCATCAAGCAGACCTGCGAGTTCTTCGGCTGGCGGCGCACCGGCAAGGACATCCGGGACCGGCTCGCCGCCGACATCGCCGAACTCCGCGGCGCCGGACGGCTCCAGGGCGGCCCGGAGCAGGTGAGCGCCGCCCGCTGACACACGAAAGGGCGGCGGAGACTCCATGAGAGTCTCCGCCGCCCCTCCGGCGGCTCAGCTCACGGTGAAGCCGGCGGATACATCGACCGCGGCAGGTCCGCCGCGGCCGCCGAGTCCAGCAGCCACAGCGTCCGCGCCCGGCCCCGGGCGCCGGCCGCCGGGGCCTGCACCTCGCCCGCGCCGGACAGCGCGATCGCCACCGCCTCGGCCTTGTCCTCGCCCGCCGCCAGCAGCCACACCTCACGCGCCGCGCGGATCGCGGGCAGCGTCAGGGAGGTCCGGGTCGGCGGCGGCTTGGGCGCGCCGTGCACACCCACCACCGTGCGCTCGGTCTCCCGCACCGCGGGCAGCTCCGGGAAGAGCGACGCCACATGCGTGTCCGGGCCGACGCCCAGCAGCAGCACGTCGAACTCCGGCACCTCGGCGTGGTCCTCGGGACCGGCCGCCTTGGCCAGCTCCGCCGCGTAGGCGGCAGCCGCCGCGTCCACGTCCGCGCCGTGGGGCCCGTCGGAGGCGGGCATCGGGTGCACGCGCGCCGGGTCCAGCGGTACGGAGTCCAGCAGAACCTCGCGGGCCTGCGTGTAGTTGCGGTCCGGGTCGCCCTCGGGGAGGTAGCGCTCGTCGCCCCACCACAGGTCGAGGCGGCCCCAGTCGATGGCGTCCCGCGCGGGCGCCTTGGCCAGCGCGGCCAGCAGACCGTTGCCGTTGCGGCCACCGGTGAGGACCACCGAGGCGTGACCGCGCGACGCCTGCGCGTCCACGATCTTGGTGATCAGCCGCGCGGCGGCGGCCTCGGCCATCAGTTCCTTGTCGCGGTGCACGACCAGTTGCGGAGTGCTCACTTCGACGCCGCCTTCCTCGCGAGGTCCTTCGGGGTCGGCCGCTCGGCGTCACCCTCCTCGGTGCCCGCCTCGGACTCGGCCACGGCCACCTCGGTGACCGCCGCCGCCTCCTCTTCCTCCGCCGCCTCGTCCGAGGACCCGGCAGGGGCGCCGCCCAGCGTCGCCACCGCGTCCGCGCCCATGGACAGCCGCTCCACGCCGTAGCGCAGGGCCGCCGCGTAGGTGTCGTCCGGGTCGAGCCGGCGCAGCTCCTCCGCGATCAGCTCGGCGGTGTCCCGGCGCTGGAGCGCCACCGCGCGGCCCGGCTGGCCCTGGATGGACAGGTTCGCCAGCGAACCGTCCGCCCGGTCCAGCACGACCGGCCCGCACGTCGTCTCCATCCGGACCGCCGTCAGACCCGGCCCCGAGGACAGCGACCGCCGCACCGGCACACCCAGCCGGTCCGCCAGCCACATGGCCAGCAGCTCGCAGCTCGGGTTGAACTCCTCGCCCTCGACCTCGACGGACCGCACCTCGCAGTCCACCTGGTCCAGGGCCGCCGCCAGCATCGAACGCCACGGCGTGATCCGCGTCCACGCCAGATCGGTGTCACCCGGCGTGTACGTCTCCGCACGCGCCGCCAACTCACGCACCGGCTGCTCGGCCGCGTAGGTGTCGGTGACCCGGCGCTGCGCCAGCGCGCCCAGCGGGTCCTCGGCCGGGTCGAGCGGCGCGTTCACCGGCCACCAGACCACCACCGGCGCGTCCGGGAGCAGCAGCGGCAGCACCACCGAGTCGGCGTGGTCGGACACCTCGCCGTACAGCCGCAGCACGGCTGTCTCACCGGTGCCGGCCTCCGCGCCCACCCGCACCTCGGCGTCGAGGCGGGAGCCGGTGCGGTCGCGCGGCGTGCGCGAGACCCGGCGGATGACCACCAGCGTGCGCGAGGGGTGTTCCCGCGAGGCATCGCTCGCCGCCCGCAGCGCGTCGTACGCGTTCTCCTCGTCGGTGACGATGACCAGGGTCAGTACCATGCCCACGGCGGGCGTGCCGATGGCGCGGCGGCCCTCGATCAGTGCCTTGTTGATCTCACCGGCGGTGGTGTCGGTCAGGTCTATCTTCATGGCCGGCGCCAGCTCCGTCCGTCTCGTGCGAGCATCTCGTCGGCCTCGGCCGGACCCCAGGTGCCCGACTTGTACTGCGCGGGCCGCCCGTGCTCGTCCCAGTACTCCTCGACCGGGTCGAGGATCTTCCAGGACAGCTCGACCTCCTCCGTGCGCGGGAAGAGGTTCGCGTCGCCCAGCAGCACATCGAGGATGAGCCGCTCGTACGCCTCGGGGCTGGACTCGGTGAAGGACTCGCCGTAGGCGAAGTCCATCGACACGTCCCGGATCTCCATCGAGGTGCCCGGCACCTTCGAGCCGAAGCGGACCGTGATGCCCTCGTCGGGCTGGACCCGGATGACGATCGCGTTCTGGCCCAGCTCCTCGGTCGCCGTGTGGTCGAACGGGGAATGCGGCGCCCGCTGGAAGACCACCGCGATCTCGGTGACCCGGCGGCCCAGCCGCTTGCCGGTGCGCAGATAGAAGGGGACGCCCGCCCAGCGGCGGTTGTCGATCTCCAGCTTCAGCGCCGCGTAGGTGTCGGTCTTCGACTTGGGGTCGATGCCGTCCTCTTGCAGATAGCCGATGACCTTCTCGCCGCCCTGCCAGCCGGCCGCGTACTGACCGCGCACGGTGTCGGCTCCGAGGTCCTTCGGCAGCCGTACGGCACCGAGCACCTTGGTCTTCTCCCGGGCCAGCGCGTCCGCGCCGAAGGAGGACGGCTCCTCCATGGCGGTCAGCGCCAGCAACTGGAGCAGGTGGTTCTGGATCACGTCACGGGCGGCGCCGATGCCGTCGTAGTACCCGGCACGGCCGCCGATGCCGATGTCCTCGGCCATGGTGATCTGGACATGGTCGACGTAGGACCGGTTCCAGATCGGCTCGAACATCGTGTTGGCGAAGCGCAGCGCCAGGATGTTCTGGACGGTCTCCTTGCCGAGGTAGTGGTCGATCCGGAACACCTGGTCCGGCTCGAACACCTCGTGCACGACCTTGTTCAGGTCCTCGGCCGACTTCAGGTCGTGGCCGAACGGCTTCTCGATGACCGCGCGGCGCCAGGAGCCCCCGGACTGGTCGGCCAGCCCGTGCTTCTTGAGCTGCTGGATGACGACCGGGAACGCGCGCGGCGGCACCGACAGATAGAAGGCGAAGTTGCCGCTGGTGCCCTGCTGCTTGTCCAGGTCTTCGATGGTCGAGCGCAGCCGCTCGAACGCCTCGTCGTCGTCGAAGGTGCCCTGGACGAAGCGCATCCCCTGGATGAGCTGCTGCCAGACCTCCTCACGGAACGGCGTACGGGCGTGTTCCTTGACCGCGTCGTGCACGACCTGGGCGAAGTCCTCGTGCTCCCAGTCGCGGCGGGCGAAGCCCACCAGGGAGAAGCCCGGCGGCAGCAGGCCGCGGTTGGCGAGGTCGTAGACGGCCGGCATCAGCTTCTTGCGCGACAGGTCGCCGGTGACGCCGAAGATCACCAGGCCCGACGGCCCCGCGATGCGCGGGAGCCGTCGGTCCGCGGGATCACGAAGCGGGTTCGCTCCGGAACCGTTGAGGGGTGACAAATCAGCCCTCCGAGGGGGCGAGGCGCTTCAGCTCCGCCTCGGTCGACTTGAGCAGGTCGTTCCAGGACCCCTCGAACTTGTCCACGCCCTCGTCCTCCAGCACCTGGACGACGTCGTCGTAGGAGATGCCGAGGGCCTCGATCGCGTCGAGGTCGGCGCGGGCCTGCTCGTAGGTGCCGGACACCGTGTCGCCGGTGATCTCGCCGTGGTCCTCGGTGGCCTCCAGGGTGGCCTCCGGCATGGTGTTGACCGTGTTCGGCGCGACCAGCTCGGTGACGTACATCGTGTCCGAGTACGCCGGGTCCTTCACACCGGTCGACGCCCACAGCGGACGCTGCTTGTTGGCGCCCGCCTTCTCCAGCGCCTTCCAGCGGTCGGACGAGAAGACCTCCTCGTACGCCTGGTAGGCGAGGCGCGCGTTGGCGATGGCGGCCTTGCCGAGCAGCGCCTTGGCCTCGTCGGTGCCGACGGCCTTCAGCCGCTTGTCGATCTCGGAGTCCACGCGGGACACGAAGAAGGACGCCACGGAGTGGATCTTCGACAGGTCCAGGCCGCGTTCCTTGGCCTTCTCCAGGCCGGTCAGGTACGCGTCCATGACCTTGCGGTACCGCTCGAGGGAGAAGATCAGCGTGACGTTGACGCTGATGCCGTTGCCGATCGTCTCCGCGATGGCCGGCAGGCCCGCCTCGGTCGCCGGGATCTTGATCAGGGTGTTCGGGCGGTCCACCAGCCAGGCGAGCTGGCGGGCCTCGGCGACGGTGGCGCGCGTGTTGTGCGCGAGCCGGGGGTCGACCTCGATGGAGACCCGGCCGTCCTGGCCGTCGGTGGCGTCGAAGACCGGGCGCAGGATGTCGGCGGCGTCACGGACGTCCGCCGTCGTGATCATGCGGATGGCCTCTTCGACCGTGACCTCGCGCGCGGCGAGATCGGTGAGCTGCTGGTCGTAGCCGTCGCCCTGCGAGATCGCCTTCTGGAAGATCGTGGGGTTGGTGGTGACGCCCACGACGTGCTGCTGGTCGATCAGCTCGGCGAGGTTGCCGGACGTGATCCGCTTGCGCGACAGGTCGTCCAGCCAGATCGCCACGCCTTCCTCGGAGAGGCGCTTCAGTGCGTCTGTCATGGAAATTGCATCTCCTACGTGTCGTTTACGGGCGTCAGCGCTGCGTAGCGGCGAGGGATTCCCGCGCCTTGTCGGCCACGTTCTCCGGAGTGAAGCCGTACTCGCGGAACAGGACCTTGCCGTCCGCGGACGCGCCGAAGTGCTCCAGGGAAACGATGCGGCCGGCGTCACCCACGTACTTGTGCCAGGTCAAGCCGATGCCCGCCTCCACGGCGACGCGGGCCTTGACCGACGGCGGCAGCACGGAATCCCGGTACCCCTGGTCCTGCTCCTCGAACCACTCGACCGACGGCATCGAGACCACACGGGTCGGCACACCCTCGGCCTGGAGCTGCTCACGCGCCTCCACGGCCACGTGCACCTCGGAACCGGTGGCGATCAGGATCACCTGCGGCTCGCCACCCTCGGCCTCGAACAGGACGTAGCCGCCCCGCGCGGCGTCCTCGTTGGGCTCGTACGTCGGCACGCCCTGGCGGGTCAGCACCAGGCCGGTCGGGGCGCCCTTGCCGAACTCCTTGGTCCAGCGCTTGAGCACCTCGCGCCAGGCGGTCGCGGTCTCGTTGGCGTCCGCCGGGCGGACCACGTTCAGACCGGGGATCGCGCGCAGCGCGGCCAGGTGCTCCACCGGCTGGTGGGTCGGGCCGTCCTCGCCGAGACCGATCGAGTCGTGCGTCCAGACGTACGTCACCGGAAGGTGCATCAGCGCCGACAGGCGGACGGCGTTGCGCATGTAGTCGGAGAAGACGAGGAACGTACCGCCGTAGACGCGGGTGTTCCCGGCCAGGGTGATGCCGTTCATCTCGGCGGCCATGGCGAACTCACGGATGCCGAAGTGGATCGTGCGGCCGTACGGGTTCGCCTCCGGCAGCGGGTTGCCCGCCGGGAGGAAGGAGCTGTCCTTGTCGATGGTCGTGTTGTTCGACCCGGCGAGGTCGGCGGAGCCGCCCCACAGCTCGGGGATGACCGGGCCGAGCGCCTGGAGGACCTTGCCGGAGGCGGCACGGGTGGCCACGCTCTTGCCGGTCTCGAAGACCGGGATCTTCAGCTCCCAGCCGGTCGGCAGGGCGCCCTCACTGATGCGGTCGAACTCGGCCGCGCGGTCGGCGTTGTTGTCGCGCCAGACCTGGAAGCCCTTCTCCCACTCCGCCTTGGCCTGCCGGCCGCGCTCCAGGGCGCCGCGGGTGTGGTTCAGGACCTCGTCGGCGACGGCGAAGCTCTGCGCCTCGTCGAAGCCGAGGACGCGCTTGGTGGCCGCGACCTCGTCGTCACCGAGGGCGGAGCCGTGCGCGGCCTCGGTGTCCTGGGCGTTCGGCGCGGGCCAGGCGATGATCGAGCGCATGGCGATGAAGGACGGCCGGTCGGTGACCGCCTTGGCCTCCTCGATCGCCGCGTAGATCGCCGCCGGGTCGAGGTCGCCGTCGGCCTTGGGCTCGACGCGCTGGACGTGCCAGCCGTACGCCTCGTACCGCTTCATCGTGTCCTCGGACACGGCGGTCTCGGTGTCGCCCTCGATCGAGATGTGGTTGTCGTCCCACAGCAGGATCAGGTTGCCGAGCTTCTGGTGGCCCGCCAGCGAGGACGCCTCGGCGGAGATGCCCTCCTGGAGGCAGCCGTCACCGGCGATGCAGTAGATGTAGTGGTCGAACGGGGACGTGCCCTCGGGCGCGTCGGGGTCGAACAGGCCCCGCTCGAAACGGGATGCCATCGCCATGCCCACCGCGTTGGCCACACCCTGGCCCAGCGGACCGGTGGTGGTCTCGACGCCCTTGGTGTGCCCGTACTCCGGGTGACCCGGAGTCTTCGAGCCCCAGGTGCGGAAGGACTTCAGGTCGTCCAGCTCCAGGCCGAAGCCGGCCAGGTAGAGCTGCGTGTAGAGGGTCAGGGACGAGTGACCGGCGGACAGCACGAAGCGGTCGCGGCCCACCCACTGCGGGTCGGCCGGGTCGTGCCGCATCACCTTCTGGAAGAGGGTGTAGGCGGCCGGGGCCAGGCTCATCGCCGTGCCGGGATGGCCGTTGCCGACCTTCTGTACGGCGTCGGCGGCCAGGACCCGGGCGGTGTCCACGGCCCGCTGGTCCAGCTCGGTCCACTCAAGGTCTGTGGTGGTCGGCTTGGTGCTCACCCTGGGTCAGGGCTCCTCTCCACATGTCGTTCGCCGGTTCGCGGCGCGTGGCGCCCGCCGGCCGCCGGTGCACTGGTGTCCACCGGCCGTTGTCGAGCCTACCCCCGAGGGGACGTGCGTTTTTTCGAGTCATTCCAGACTGCCGGGACTCTTCGCGATCCGCCTCCCGACCGGCCCACGAGCCGCTTGGCACATGAATACGGAGCCGCTCGTCCGAGTGCTCAACCGAGCCGGGGGAGACCTCGGACGGGCGGCCTGGAGAGAGGTTCGCCAACACGAGCCGACCCCGGCGAAAAACCGGATATGGGCAACGTCTAAAGTGGCGTGGTACGCGCGAGCCTTTACCCCGCTTTCACACGGGAACGCTCGCTTGATGTCTCTGTCAGGGGTGTGCGTGACGGCCGTCGAATCCCGTCCTGGCGGCACTTCCCAGGCCCTTGAGGCTCTGGGGGAGGCCGGTCCCGGTACGAGCCGGAGCCCGGTTCACCGGTCGTTCGGAGCCCGCGTCAAGGGCTTCGTGGCGCTGACCAAGCCGCGGATCATCGAGCTGCTGCTCATCACCACGGTCCCGGTGATGTTCCTGGCCCAGCAGGGAGTGCCCGACCTGGGCCTCGTCCTGCTCACCTGCGTCGGCGGCTATCTGTCCGCGGGTGGCGCCAACGCGCTCAACATGTACATCGACCGCGACATCGACGCGCTGATGGACCGCACCTCGCAGCGGCCGCTGGTGACCGGGCTGGTGAGCCCGCGCGAGTGCCTCGCCTTCGGCATCAGCCTCGCGGTCGTCTCGACGCTGCTGTTCGGGCTGACCGTCAACTGGCTGTCCGCCTGGCTGTCGCTCGGTGCGCTCCTCTTCTACGTCGTCGTCTACACGATGATCCTCAAGCGGCGTACCTCGCAGAACATCGTCTGGGGCGGTATCGCGGGCTGCCTGCCGGTGCTGATCGGCTGGTCCTCGGTCACCAACTCGATGTCCTGGGCGCCGGTCATCCTCTTCCTGGTGATGTTCTTCTGGACGCCGCCGCACTACTGGCCGCTGTCCATGAAGGTCAAGGAGGACTACGCCCGCGTGGGTGTGCCGATGCTGCCCGTCATCGCCTCCAACAAGGTGGTCGCCCGGCAGATCGTGATCTATAGCTGGGTGATGGTCGCCGTCTCCCTGCTGCTGACCCCGCTCGGCTACACCGGCTGGTTCTACACCGTGGTCGCGCTCGCGGCCGGCGGCTTCTGGCTCTGGGAGGCGCACGGCCTGCAGAACCGGGCCAAGGCCGAGGTCACCGGAGGCAAGCTCAAGGAGATGCGGCTGTTCCACTGGTCGATCACCTACGTCTCCATCCTCTTCGTCGCCGTCGCGGTGGACCCCTTCCTGCGCTGACGTTCCTGTGCTGACGCTCCTGCGCTGACGACGAGGCCGACCCCTCCCGTCGCCCTTTTCTCTACTCGTCGGTAGCATCCTGGTCATGGCTGACACGGAGCAGGTTGACGCGAAGAGCGAGCGCAAGGTGAAGCGGCTCGCCCACCAGATCGGTACGTTCGCCAAGGCGCACGGCGGGGCCGAGGGGAATGTCGCTTACCTCGGTGAGCGCGGGGCGCGTATCGCCCTCGTGGGCGAGGACGGCGAGTGGGGCAACCTGGTCGCCCCCAGCGTGGAGATCGGGCGCCGGGCGGTGGAGAAGGCCGGGGTCACGCTCCAGGAGGAGTTCGACGGCGAGTTCGCGGCGAAGATCCGTACGTCTTCGTACGAGTGGAAGCGGATGGCTGGGATTCAGCTCTGAGTTCCGGGCTCGCGCCACCTGAACCACTCTCGCCCCGTTAGGACGGTCAAGCAGCACACCGTTCACGGGAGCCTCGATGATCGACACGCCCACGCTCGTGGATCAGTACTGCCATGGGGTGCTCAGGACCGAGCTGGGGCTCGGGACGTTCGAGGCGCGGCTCGGGCGGGAGGGGCCGGCCGCGCCGGGGACCACGTTGTTCGACACGCAGACGGGGTTCGCGGTGCGGCGCTGGTGTCCGCCGCTGCTCGGTCTGGAGCCGCACTGTCCGCCCGCCCGCTATCTGGCCCGACGCCGCGAACTGGGTGTGCTGGAGGCCGGGCGCAGGCTGCTGCGCGGGTCCGGGATCACCACCTACCTGGTCTCCAGCGGGCTGCCCGACGACCTCACCGGGCCCGAGGAGATGGCCGCCGCCGGTGACGCTGAGGCATGCGAGGTGGTCCGGCTGGAGCCGCTGGCCGAGCAGGTCGCGGACACCTCGGGCACGGTCGCCGCGTTCCTTGCCAATCTGGCCGAGTCGGTGCACGGGGCCGCCACGCACGCCGTCGCCTTCGCCGCCACGGCCTCCCTGGCCGGCGGAGGGCCCGCCCTCGCCCCCGAGCCGCCGGGACCCGGTGCGGTACGCGGTGCCGCCGCCCGCTGGCTGGCGGGGCGGCGCGTGGGGGAGGAGCTGACCGACCCGGTGCTGCTGAGCCACCTGCTGTGGATCGCGGTCGCCACGGGCCGCCCGCTCCAGTTGCACGCCGGCCCCGAGGAGCCCGGCCTGCGCACCGACCCCGCCCCGCTCACCACCTTCGTACGGGCCACCGCCGGGCTCGGCACCGACCTGGTGCTGCTGCCCGGCCTCTTCCACCACCGCTACGCGGCCCGGCTGGCCGCCGCTCACCCGCACGTCTACGCCGACTCCGGCGCCGCCCTCGCCCGTTCCGGTGCCCGCGCGGCCGCGATCCTCGCGGACATCCTGGAACTCGCGCCCTTCGGCAAGATCCTCTTCTCCACCGGCGCCCAGTCGCTCCCCGAACTCCATGTGGTCGGCGCACACCTCTTCCGCGAGGCCCTCGACCGGGTCCTCGGCACCTGGGTCACCGAGGGCGCCTGGTCCCCCGCGGACGCCCGCCGCGTCGCCCATCTCCTCGCGGCGGACAACGCCCACCGGGTGTACGGCCTGCGCTGAGGTCTGTACGGGCGGCCCCCCGTCCCCGACACTCGCCCCATGCCGACCGAAGCGCTCCTCGCCCGCTTCCTGGACGACCTCGCCCCCCTCCGCCCGCTCGCCGTCTGGGCCCACGGCTCACTGGGCGGCGGGGACTACCAGGAGGGCCGCAGCGACCTGGACCTGATCGCGGTCCTGCCAGGCCCGCCGACCCCGGCCTCCGTACGCCGGCTGATCGTGCTGCACCGGCACCTGCGCACCGAACCCCTCGCGGACAGGCTGCACTGCTCCTACCTGACCCCGTCCACCGCGGCCGATCCCGAGAGGTCCCATCTGACCTGGGCGCACGGCCGGATCAAGCGCCGCCCGGTCACCCCGGTGACCCGTAGCGAACTGCACGAGTTCGCAAGGGTGCTGCACGGGGCGCCGCCCGCCGCGTATCTGCCCCCGGTGCCGGACCGGGACCTGCGGGACTTCGTCGCGGCCGACCAGCGGGACTTCTGGCGCCCGGCCGTGGACGAGGAGCGGCTTTGGACCAAGGACATCTGGGTCGACCTCGGCCTGCTGACCTTCGCCCGCGCCACCGTCACCCTGCGCGAGGGGCGGCTGATCTCCAAGCGGCAGGCGCTCACCGAGCTGCCCGCACTGGGGGCGCCGCGCGAGGTCGTGGAGGACATCACGCGGCGGCGCTACGGGGAACAGGGCCCCGGACCCTCGCCGGACCACCGGGCGCGGCTGACCCGTGCCTTCCTGGGCCCGGCCATCGACGCGCTGGTCGCCGGATACCGCTGAGTCAGGCCGGCGTGCCCACGGACACCTCGGCCGCCGGACCGGGGACGGAGACCACGGACTCCGGGCGTTCGCGGAGGGAGAGGAGGACGCGGACGGTGGCGATCCACATAAGGCAGGAGCCGAACATGTGGAGGGCCACCAGGGCCTCGGGAAGGTGGGTGAAGTACTGGATGTAGCCGATGACGCCCTGGCCCAGCAGGATCAGGAACAGGTCGCGGGTGCGGTTCAGGGGGCCCCTGGGGGCGTCCACCGCCTTGAGGACGAACCACAGGGCGAAGGTCAGCGTCACCACGATCCACGCCAGCACCGCGTGCAGCTTGGCGATCATCTCCCAGTCCAGCGGGATGCGCGCCACCTCGGAGGAGTCGCCCGCGTGCGGACCGGCACCGGTCACCACCGTGCCGACCGCGATCAGCAGTACGGCCGCGCCCACCAGGAACCACACGAGCTGCCGTACCGCCCCGCCGACCAGCGGACGCGGCTCGCCGTCACCCTCACGCGTGCGCTGCCACATCACGGTGGCCACGGTGATCAGCGCCGTGGACAGCAGGAAGTGCGCGGCGACCGTGTACGGGTTGAGGCCGACCAGCACCACGATGCCGCCGAGCACCGCGTTGCCCATGACCACCCAGAACTGCGCCCAGCCGAGCCGGGTCAGGCCGCGCCGCCACGGCTTCTGGGAGCGGGCGGCGATGATCGCCCAGCCGACGGCGGCGCACAGCACGTAGGTCAGCATGCGGTTGCCGAACTCGATGACACCGTGCACGCCCATGGCGCGGGTGGTGGTCAGCGAGTCGTCGGTGCAGGTGGGCCAGGTCGGGCAGCCCAGACCCGAGCCGGTCAGGCGCACCGCGCCGCCGGTGACCACGATGACCACCGACATCACGAGTGCGGCGAGCGCGGCCCGGCGGACGGTCCGGGGGTCCGGGGTCCAGCGGTCGGCGATGAAGGCGAGCGGGTTGCGGAGCGCCGCTGCGGCGTCGGCGGGGGTCAGCTTTGGCACGCGCACCATCGTAAGGCGCCCGCTTGTGCACGCTTTCACGAGGGGGCGCCCAGGACCTTCGGGGCCTACTCCCAGCGGAAGAACCTGCCCGCCGCCGCGAGCCCCACGACCGCCCACACCGCGAGGATCGCCAGATCGCCCCAGGGCATCCCGGCGCCGTGCTGGAGCACGTCCCGCAGGCCGTCGGAGAGCGCGGAGATCGGCAGCAGCCCGAGGACGTGCTGCCCGGCGGAGCCGAACTTCTCCAGCGGCACGATCACCCCGCCGCCGACCAGCAGCAGCAGGAAGACCAGGTTGGCCGCGGCCAGCGTCGCCTCCGCCTTCAGGGTGCCCGCCATCAGCAGCCCGAGCCCGGAGAACGCGGCCGTGCCGAGGATCAGCAGGAGCAGGACGGCGGCCGGGTCGCCGTGCGGGGACCAGCCCAGCGCGAAGGCGATGACGGTCAGCAGGATCACCTGGAGCACCTCGGTGACCAGCACCGCGGCCGTCTTCGCGGTCATCAGCCCCCAGCGCGGCAGCGGCGAGGAGGCCAGCCGCTTCAGCACGCCGTAGCGCCGCTCGAACCCGGTGGCGATGGCCTGCCCGGTGAACGCCGTGGACATCACCGCCAGCGCCAGGATGCCGGGGGTGAGGAAGTCGACGGCCTTGCCGGACCCGGTGTCCACGATGTCCACGGAGCTGAACAGCACCAGCAGCAGGGTCGGGATCACCACCGTCAGCAGCAACTGCTCGCCGTTGCGCAGCAGCATCCGCGTCTCCAGCGCGGCCTGCGCGCCGATCATGCGGGGGAGCGGGGCCGCTCCGGGCCTGGGGGCGTACGTGCCCGGCGCGGTGGTCATGAGCGCAGCTCCTTGCCGGTCAGTTCCAGGAAGACGTCTTCGAGGGTGTGCCGCTCGACCGAGATCCGGTCCGGCATCACCCCGTGCTGCGCGCACCAGGAGGTCACCGTGGCGAGCAGTTGCGGGTCTATCTTGCCGGTCACCCGGTAGCTGCCCGGCGTCAGCTCGTCGGCCGTGCAGTCGGCCGGGAGCGCCTTGAGCAGCGAGGCGACGTCCAGACCGGGGCGTCCGCCGAAGCGCAGGGTGTTCTCGGCGCCGTCCCGGCACAGCTCCTCCGGGGAGCCCTGGGCGATGACCCGGCCGCCGTCGATGATCGCCACGTCGTCGGCGAGCTGTTCGGCCTCGTCCATGTGGTGGGTGGTGAGGATCACCGAGACGCCGTCGGTGCGCAGGTCCCGTACGAGGTCCCAGGTGGCGCGGCGGGCCTGGGGGTCGAGGCCCGCGGTCGGCTCGTCCAGGAAGACCAGCTCGGGGCGGCCGACGACGGCCATGGCGAGCGCGAGCCGCTGCTGCTGGCCGCCGGACAGCCGCCGGTAGGAGGTCCGGCCGCAGGAGCCGAGTCCGAGGCGCTCGATCAGGGCGTCCACGTCCAGCGGGTGCGCGTGCAGCCTGGCGACATGCCGCAGCATCTCGTCGGCGCGGGCGCCGGAGTAGACGCCGCCGGACTGGAGCATCACGCCGACGCGGGGGCGCAGCGCGGCCGCGTCCCGCAGGGGGTCGAGGCCCAGGACGCGCACCGTGCCGGAGTCCGGCCTCCGGTACCCCTCGCAGGTCTCGACCGTGGTCGTCTTGCCGGCGCCGTTGGGACCGAGTACGGCGGTCACGCCCGGCCGGGCCTCCAGGTCGAGGCCGTCCACCGCGGTCTTCCGCCCGTACCGCTTCACCAGGGCCTGGACCTGGACCACGGGGTCACTGTGCATGGGTCCAGAGTCTAGGGAGGCGCGGCGCGGCTCAGGCGCGGGGGTGCTGGAAACCGGCCTCGCGGGGGCGGTGCAGCGGGAGCCAGCGCTCGGCGTAGGCCACCGCGTCCGCGACCGGGAACAGCCGGGCCCCGGCCGCGCCGACCCGGCCCCGCAGGACCGGCCGGTCCCGCTCGAAGTCGTGGCCCAGTTCGTCGAAGCGGTCGGAGGTGATGGACACCTCGGTCACCGTCTCCCAGCCGCCGCGGCCGGGCCGGCCGACCTCCACCAGCGGCGCGGGTATCCGGTATTCGGCCAGGTGGAAGGCGGTGCAGGCGGGGTAGCCCGCGCCGAGCAGCAGCACCCGGGCGCCGAGCCGTTCCAGCCGGGCCAGCGGGCTGCGCTCACCGAGCCGGCAGGTGGGGGCGTGGCCGTCGGTGATCTCGGCGGCGCGCGGGCCGAGGGCGGCGAAGGAGGTCTGCGGGTGGGCGCTGCGCCGGGCGCCGGGCCAGGTGCGGAGGGTCTCCGGGATCACCCCGACCCCGCGTGAGGGGGTGGTGCGGGGGTCGTACACCGGCATGGTGGCCCGTACCGTCTCCCACCACTCGGGCGGCACCGGGGGCGCGTGCCACAGCTCGGGGTCGGAGAGGCCGGCGGACTGGGTGGGGACGACCAGGGTGCCGTCCGGGCCGAGGGCGTCGAGAAGGCCCTGGACGACGGCGACGGCACCTCCGTTCACCCACCCGAGGGAACTCAGCGTGGAGTGCACGAGCAGGGTCTCGCCGGGCTCCACACCCAGGGAACCGAGCTGTTCGGCGAGGGTGGCACGGGTGACCAGGGGGCCGTTCGGGACGGGGGTCGGCATGGCGCGGAGTCTGCCCGTCGGGGGGTCCGGGCGCCAGCGGTTTTGCCTGGTGAGGGGGGCCGCGATCGACGTCCGGGAGATCGTTTCCGCAGGTCAGGTTAGGTGGGCCTAAGTGACGCAGGGCACCGTCGATCGCTCCCGGTCCGGCTTGTCAGGCTCCGAAGAATTACGCAACAATAGCGTTGTGAAAAACGTCGGCGAGGCTCGGGAGACCCCTACGGGGCCCCAGGAAGAGCTAGCGACCGGTGAGCGTTCGACGCGCAACCGGGTCGCGCGGTCCATCCTGGACCACGGCCCGTCGACCGTCGCCGAACTGGCCGGCCGGCTGGGCCTCACCCAGGCCGCCGTGCGGCGGCACCTGGACGCGCTGGCCGCCGACGACGTCGTGCAAGCACGCGAGCAGCGGGTGTACGGAGCCCGTACCCGCGGCCGCCCCGCGAAGGTCTTCGCCCTGACCGCCTGCGGCCGGGACGCCTTCGACCAGTCCTACGACCAGCTCGCCGCCGACGCCCTGCGCTGGATCGCCGAGCGTGAGGGCGGGGACGAGGCCGTCGCCGCCTTCGCCCGCGCCCGCATCGCCGCCCAGGCCGCCACCTACCGCAAGGCCGTCGAGGGAGTGGAGCCGGAGCGCCGCGCCGAAGCCCTGGCCAGGGCCTTGACCGTGGACGGGTACGCTGCTACGGCACGCAGTGCCCCCCTCCCGCAACAGGGTGAGCAGCTCTGCCAGCACCACTGTCCGGTCGCCCACGTCGCCGAGCAGTTCCCCCAGCTCTGCGAGGCGGAGACGGAGTTCTTCGCCGAGCTGCTGGGGACCCACGTCCAGCGACTGGCGACCATCGCCCACGGCGACGGCGTCTGCACGACGTTCATCCCCAAGATTTCCAAGACCGACAAGTCCGATCAGAGCCACCACGCAAGCACGGCCGGGAGGAACCCCGCATGACGCTCCCCACGGAGACTGCCCACCCCGAACTCGAGGGCCTGGGCAAGTACGAATACGGCTGGGCCGACTCCGACGTAGCCGGCGCCTCGGCCAAGCGCGGCCTGAGCGAGGCCGTCGTCCGCGACATCTCGGACAAGAAGTCCGAGCCGGAGTGGATGACCAAGCTCCGCCTCAAGGGTCTGAAGCTGTTCGAGAAGAAGCCCATGCCCAACTGGGGCTCGGACCTCTCGGGCATCGACTTCGACAACATCAAGTACTTCGTGCGCTCCACGGAGAAGCAGGCGGAGTCCTGGGAGGACCTGCCCGAGGACATCAAGAACACCTACGACAAGCTGGGCATCCCCGAGGCCGAGAAGCAGCGCCTCGTCGCCGGTGTCGCCGCCCAGTACGAGTCGGAGGTCGTCTACCACCAGATCCGCGAGGACCTGGAGGAGCAGGGCGTCATCTTCCTGGACACCGACACCGCGCTCCGTGAGCACCCCGAGCTGTTCAAGGAGTACTTCGGCACGGTCATCCCGGTCGGCGACAACAAGTTCGCCTCGCTGAACACGGCCGTGTGGTCCGGCGGCTCCTTCATCTACGTGCCGAAGGGCGTGCACGTGGAGATCCCGCTCCAGGCCTACTTCCGGATCAACACCGAGAACATGGGCCAGTTCGAGCGGACGCTGATCATCGTCGACGAGGATGCCTACGTCCACTACGTCGAGGGCTGCACCGCGCCGATCTACAAGTCGGACTCGCTGCACTCCGCGGTCGTCGAGATCATCGTCAAGAAGGGCGCCCGCTGCCGTTACACGACCATCCAGAACTGGTCGAACAACGTCTACAACCTGGTCACCAAGCGCGCCGTCGCCTACGAGGGCGCGACCATGGAGTGGGTCGACGGCAACATCGGCTCCAAGGTGACCATGAAGTACCCGGCCGTCTACCTGATGGGCGAGCACGCCAAGGGCGAGACCCTCTCCATCGCCTTCGCGGGTGAGGGCCAGCACCAGGACGCCGGCGCCAAGATGGTCCACATGGCGCCCAACACGTCGTCCAACATCGTCTCGAAGTCGGTGGCGCGCGGCGGCGGCCGTACCTCCTACCGCGGTCTCATCGAGATCGGCGAGGGCGCGGCCGGATCGAAGTCCAACGTGCTGTGCGACGCGCTGCTCGTCGACACCATCTCCCGCTCGGACACCTACCCCTACGTCGACGTCCGCGAGGACGACGTCTCCATGGGCCACGAGGCGACCGTCTCCAAGGTCTCCGAGGACCAGCTCTTCTACCTGATGAGCCGCGGCCTCTCCGAGGACGAGGCGATGGCGATGATCGTGCGCGGCTTCGTCGAGCCGATCGCCAAGGAGCTGCCGATGGAGTACGCGCTGGAGCTCAACCGGCTGATCGAGCTGCAGATGGAGGGCGCGGTCGGCTGACCCGCCGCCCGCACCCCGGCACGCCACACACGCAGCCACCTACGCAAAGGAAAGCGAGCACCACGACAGCCATGGCTGAGCAGAACATCCCCGTGGGGTCCACCACCGCGGGCTCGATCGCGGTCGCCGCGGAGTCGACCGTCGCCACGCGCATGAGCGCGCCCCCCTCCTACGACGTCGCGGACTTCCCCGTCCCGCACGGCCGGGAGGAGGAGTGGCGGTTCACTCCGCTGGAGCGGCTGCGCGGCCTGCACGACGGCACCGCCGTCGCCACCGGCGAGGGCCTGAAGGTCGTCGTCGAGGCCCCCGAGGGCGTCACCGTCGAGAACGTCGGCCGTGACGACGCCCGGCTCGGCAAGGCCGGCACGCCGGTCGACCGCGTCGCCGCGCAGGCGTACTCCGCCTTCGAGCAGGCGTCGGTCGTCACCGTGCCCAAGGAGACCGTCCTCACCGAGCCGATCCGCATCGCGGTGCACGGCGAGGGCGGCACCGCCTACGGCCACCAGGTGATCGAGCTGGGCGCCTTCGCCGAGGCCCTCGTCGTCATCGACCACACCGGTGACGCGGTGCTCGCCGCCAACGTCGACTACGTGCTCGGTGACGGCGCCAAGCTGACCGTCGTCTCCGTCCAGGACTGGGACGACAAGGCCGTGCACGTGGCCCAGCACAACGCCCTGGTCGGCCGCGACGCCTCCTTCAAGTCCGTCGTGGTCACCTTCGGCGGCGACGTCGTCCGCCTCCACCCGCGCGTCAGCTACGCGGGCCCCGGCGGCGAGGCCGAGCTGTTCGGCCTGTACTTCACCGACTCCGGCCAGCACCAGGAGCACCGCCTCCTGGTCGACCACAACGCCCCGCACTGCCGGTCCCACGTGGTCTACAAGGGCGCGCTCCAGGGCGAGGGCGCGCACGCCGTCTGGATCGGCGACGTGCTCATCGAGGCCAAGGCCGAGGGCACCGACACCTACGAGATGAACCGCAACCTGGTTCTCACCGACGGCTCCCGCGTCGACTCGGTCCCCAACCTGGAGATCGAGACCGGCGAGATCGTCGGCGCCGGCCACGCCTCCACCACCGGCCGCTTCGACGACGAGCAGCTCTTCTACCTGATGGCCCGCGGCATCCCGGAGCACGAGGCCCGCCGCCTCGTGGTCCGCGGCTTCTTCGCCGAGCTGGTCCAGCAGATCGGTCTCCCCGACATCGAGGAGCGCCTGCTCGTCAAGATCGAGGAGGAGCTGGAGGCCGCGGTCGCATGACGACGACCTTCCAGCGCGTCTGCGGACTGAGCGAACTGTCGGAGGACACCCCCAAGCGGGTGGAACTCGACGGCACGCCGGTCTCCGTCGTGAAGACCGAGGGCGAGGTGTACGCGATCTACGACATCTGCTCGCACGCGAACGTCTCCCTCTCCGAGGGCGAGGTGGAGGACGGGCAGATCGAGTGCTGGCTGCACGGCTCCTGCTTCGACCTCCGCAGCGGCAAGCCGTCCGGCCCGCCCGCGACGCGCCCCGTCCCCGTATACCCCGTAAAGATCGAAGGGGACGACGTGCTCGTCTCCCTCACCCAGGAGTCCTGAGGCACCCATGGCAACGCTTGAAATCCGAGACCTGCACGTCACCGTCGAGGCCGACAACGCCACGAAGGAGATCCTCAAGGGCGTCGACCTCACCGTGAAGCAGGGCGAGACGCACGCCATCATGGGCCCCAACGGCTCGGGCAAGTCGACCCTCGCCTACTCGCTCGCGGGTCACCCGAAGTACACGATCACCGGCGGCACCGTCACCCTCGACGGCGAGGACGTCCTCGCCATGTCGGTCGACGAGCGCGCCCGCGCCGGCCTCTTCCTCGCCATGCAGTACCCGGTCGAGGTCCCCGGCGTCTCCGTCTCCAACTTCCTGCGCACCTCCGCCACCGCCATCCGCGGCGAGGCCCCCAAGCTGCGCACCTGGGTGAAGGAGGTCAAGGAGAACATGGAGCGGCTCCACATGGACCCCTCCTTCGCCGAGCGCAACGTCAACGAGGGCTTCTCCGGCGGTGAGAAGAAGCGCCACGAGATCCTCCAGCTCGAACTGCTCAAGCCGCAGGTCGCCATCCTGGACGAGACCGACTCCGGCCTCGACGTGGACGCCCTGCGCATCGTCTCCGAGGGCGTCAACCGCGTCCGCGAGACCGGCGAGACCGGCACCCTGCTGATCACGCACTACACGCGCATCCTGCGCTACATCAAGCCGGACTTCGTCCATGTCTTCTCCGGCGGCCGCATCGTCGAGTCCGGCGGTCCGGAGCTGGCCGACAAGCTGGAGAACGAGGGCTACGAGGCTTACACGAAGGGTGGCGTATCCGCGTGACAGAGCTGCCGGGCCTCCTCGACACCGAGGCGATCCGCAAGGACTTCCCCATCCTGGGCCGTGAGGTCCACGACGGGCGCAAGCTCGTGTACCTGGACAACGCGGCGACCTCGCAGAAGCCGCGCCAGGTGCTGGACGCCCTGAGCGAGTACTACGAGCGCTACAACGCCAACGTCCACCGCGGCGTGCACGTCCTCGCCGAGGAGGCCACGGCGCTGTACGAGGGCGCGCGTGACAAGGTCGCCGACTTCATCAACGCGCCCAGCCGCGACGAGGTGATCTTCACCAAGAACGCCTCCGAGTCGCTCAACCTCGTGGCCAACATGCTGGGCTGGGCCGACGAGCCCTACCGGGTCGACCACGAGACCGAGATCGTCATCACGGAGATGGAGCACCACTCCAACATCGTGCCGTGGCAGCTCCTCGCGCAGCGCACCGGCGCGAAGCTGAAGTGGTTCGGCCTCACCGACGACGGCCGGCTCGACCTGTCCAACCTGGACGAGATCATCACCGAGAAGACGAAGATCGTCTCCTTCGTGCTGGTCTCCAACATCCTGGGCACGGTCAACCCGGTCGAGGCGATCGTGCGCCGCGCCCAGGAGGTCGGCGCGCTGGTCTGCGTCGACGCCTCGCAGGCCGCGCCGCACATGCCGCTGGACGTACAGGCGCTCGGCGCCGACTTCGTGGCCTTCACCGGCCACAAGATGTGCGGCCCGACCGGCATCGGGGTGCTCTGGGGACGCCAGGAACTCCTGGAGGACCTGCCCCCGTTCCTCGGCGGCGGCGAGATGATCGAGACGGTGTCGATGCACTCCTCGACCTACGCGCCGGCGCCGCACAAGTTCGAGGCGGGCACCCCGCCGATCGCCCAGGCGGTCGGTCTCGGTGCGGCCATCGACTACCTGAACTCGATCGGCATGGACAAGATCCTCGCCCATGAGCACGCCCTCACCGAGTACGCGGTGAAGCGGCTGGGCGAGGTCCCCGACCTGCGCATCATCGGCCCCTCCACGGCCGAGGACCGCGGCGCGGCGATCTCCTTCACGCTCGGCGACATCCACCCGCACGACGTGGGCCAGGTCCTCGACGAGCAGGGCATCGCGGTGCGCGTCGGCCACCACTGCGCGCGGCCGGTCTGCCTGCGGTACGGAATTCCGGCGACCACCCGGGCGTCGTTCTATCTGTACTCCACGCCCGGCGAGATCGACGCACTGGTCGAGGGGCTGGAGCACGTACGGAACTTCTTCGGCTGAGAGGCGTGGGCTGACACCGTGAAGCTGGACTCGATGTACCAGGAAGTCATCCTGGACCACTACAAGCACCCGCACGGGCGTGGTCTACGGGATGGCGACGCCGAGGTGCACCACGTGAACCCGACGTGCGGCGACGAGATCACCCTCCGGGTGCGGTACGACGGTACGACGATCGCGGACGTCTCGTACGAGGGCCAGGGCTGTTCCATCAGCCAGGCCTCGGCGTCCGTGCTGAACGAACTGCTGGTGGGCAAGGACCTGCCCGAGGCGCAGAAGATCCAGGAGACCTTCCTGGAGCTGATGCAGTCCAAGGGCCGGATCGAGCCCGACGACGCGATGGAGGAGGTGCTGGAGGACGCGGTCGCGTTCGCCGGTGTCTCCAAGTACCCCGCGCGGGTCAAGTGCGCCCTCCTGAGCTGGATGGCGTGGAAGGACGCGACGGCCCAGGCCCTGGGCGAGGCCGGCGCGGACGCCGAAAGGAAGACGGCATGACCGACACCGCTGAGATGAAACCGGTCTCGGAGGAAGAACTCCGCGAGGCCCTGATGGACGTCGTCGACCCCGAGCTGGGCATCGACGTCGTCAACCTCGGTCTGATCTACGGCATTCACGTCGACGACGCGAACATCGCCACGATCGACATGACCCTGACCTCCGCGGCGTGCCCGCTGACGGACGTCATCGAGGACCAGGCCAAGTCCGTCACCGACGGCCTGGTCAGCGAGCTCCGCATCAACTGGGTCTGGATGCCCCCGTGGGGCCCCGACAAGATCACCGACGACGGCCGCGAGCAGTTGCGGGCGCTGGGGTTCAACGTCTGAGGTTTCCCTTTTCACGGTTGAGGCGGCGGTGCCCTCGGGTGCCGCCGCCTTCGCGTACCCGGCGCCGCACCGGTCAGGTACCGGTTAGGCCGCCACCCCGCTCCCACGTTAGGTTTTCCGCATGACCGACACTGCTTCCCGTACCACCGGCGCCGTCGCCGCCGGTCTCGCCACCATCGCCGCCGACGGCACCGTTCTCGACACCTGGTTCCCGGCGCCCGAGCTGGTCGCCGAGCCCGGTCCCTCCGGCAGCGAGCGGCTGTCCGCCGACCGGGCCGCCGAACTGCTGGGCGACAACGCGGTCTCCGCGCTCGGCCCGGACGCCCGGCGGGGCGTCGAGGTGGTCGCGGTCCGTACGGTCATCGCCTCGCTGGACGAGAAGCCGCTCGACGCGCACGACGTCTACCTGCGGCTGCACCTGCTCTCGCACCGCCTGGTCAAGCCGCACGGCCAGAGCCTGGACGGCATCTTCGGCCACCTCGCCAACGTCGCCTGGACCTCGCTCGGCCCGGTCGCGGTGGACGACATCGAGAAGGTGCGGCTGAACGCGCGCGCGGACGGCCTGCACCTCCAGGTCACCTCGATCGACAAGTTCCCCCGCATGACGGACTACGTCGCCCCCAAGGGCGTCCGCATCGCCGACGCCGACCGGGTCCGCCTCGGCGCGCACCTCGCCGCGGGCACCACGGTCATGCACGAGGGCTTCGTCAACTTCAACGCCGGCACCCTGGGCACCTCCATGGTCGAGGGCCGCATCTCCGCCGGCGTCGTCGTCGGCGACGGCTCCGACATCGGCGGCGGCGCCTCCACCATGGGCACCCTCTCCGGCGGCGGCAACGTCATCATCGCCATCGGCGAGCGCTGCCTGGTCGGCGCGGAGGCGGGCGTCGGCATCGCCCTGGGCGACGAGTGCGTGGTCGAGGCGGGCCTGTACGTCACGGCCGGCACCCGCGTCACGATGCCCGACGGCCAGATCGTCAAGGCCCGCGACCTCTCCGGCGCCTCCAACGTCCTCTTCCGCCGCAACTCGGTGACGGGCGCGGTGGAGGCCCGCCCGAACAACGCGGTATGGGGCGGCCTGAACGACATCCTGCACAGCCACAACTGACGTGCCACCCCCGAGCGCCCTCCCGCCCAGCACGACGCGGGAGGGCGCTCGCGCGCGTGGGTCCTACCCCTCTGAGTTCTGTCGGTCGGTGAGTGATCTGGGCCGGGAGAGGTCTCAGCCGGACATCGGCCTTGGTTGCAGGCCCTCCAGCAGCAGCCCCAGGTACCGATCGATCTCCTGCTTGCCAGCCCCCAACTCCGCCGCCGTGGCGATCCCTTGGGTCAGGCGCAGGAGGTCCGTGGGGGTTAGGTCCGGGCGGAGGGTGCCTTCCGACTGGGCGGCTTCCAGCAAGGTTGCTGCCGTCGAATTGACCAGGGTGCCGCAGGTGGTCAGAGGGGTCTCTGCGGCGGCTGTGCCCAACAACGTCTTCAGGCCGCGGACCTGGATGGTGGCCGCGCAGAGTTCGTGCAGCCATGCCGTCAGTGCCTCGCCCGGCGGCAGCGACCGTGACAGTTCCTCGCCCCGTTCGCCCAGTGCCTCGATGCGGGCCGCGTACGCCGCCTCCAGGAGCGCCCGACGCGTCGGGAAGTGGCGGTACAGCGTGCCCGAGCCCACGCCCGCGCGCTTGGCGATGTCGTCCAGGGACGCGCCCTCGCCGTGTTCGGCGAAGGCTGTGGCCGCTGCGGAGAGGAGGCGGGCGTGGTTGCGTCGGGCGTCTGCCCGCATGGGCCTGGGGTGGGGCATGCGGGGGCTTCCTGTCGGACGGGGGCTGGCCCCGAGAGTCTAGTCCCGCCGCTGCCGCTTCCACGGCCCCGTGATCGCCAGCATGATGCCCGGTTCCTGGATGTTGGCGAAGAGGGTGTGGCCGTCGGGGGAGAAGGTGACACCGGTGAACTCGCTGTAGGCGGGGGCGGATTCGGTGCCGATGTTGAGTTCGTTGCGGGCGATCGGGTACGTACGGCCGCTGTCGGTCGCGCCGAAGAGGTGCTGGGCGCCCTCGCCGTCCTCGGCGATGACCAGGCCCCCGTAGGGGGAGACGGTGATGTTGTCGGGGCCGTCGAGCACGCCCCCGGTGCCGAGGAGCACCTTGAGGGTCAGCGTCCGGCGCCGTGGGTCGTAGAACCAGACCTGGCCGTCGTGCTGGACGGGGCTCTCCTCGCGGGCGTAGGACGAGACGACGTAGACCCCGCCGTCGCCCCACCACATGCCCTCCAGCTTGCGGGCCCGCGTCACCTGGCCGTCGGTGAACTGCCGGCGGACCGGGACCGTACGCGCGTCCCGGTCGGGGACGTCGACCCAGTCCACGCCGTACACCGTGCCGGTGCGCGTCGCGCGGGAGAGGTCGTCCACGAAGCGGCCGCCGGAGTCGAAGCAGCGGAACGCCTGGAGGACGCCCGCGTCGTCCGCGAGGGTGCGCAGCCGGCCCCGGCCGTGGCGGAAGCCCTCCGGCGGGGTCCAGCGGTAGAACAGGCCGTTGGGGCCGGAGGCGTCCTCGGTGAGGAAGATGTGGCCCCGCTTCGGGTCGACCACCACCGCCTCGTGGGCGTAACGGCCCAGCGCCTTCAGCGGCTCGGGGGCGCGGTTGGCGCGGGCGTCGACGGGATCGACCTCGAAGACGTAGCCGTGGTCCTTGGTCATACCGTTCTGCCCGGCCCGGTCCTCGGTCTCCTCGCCGGTCAGCCAGGTGCCCCACGGAGTGCTGCCGCCGGCGCAGTTGGTGGACGTACCGGCGATGCCCACCCACTCGGCGACATGGTCCCGGCGGACCTCCACCACCGTGCAGCCACCCGCGGCGGCCGGGTCGTACACCAGGCCCTCGGCCAGCGGTACCGGGTGCTCCCAGTTCGAGCGCGGCCCCTTCAGCTCATGGTTGTTCACCAGCAGCACGGAACCACGCGGACCCGCGAAGGCCGCCGTGCCGTCGTGGTTCGACGGCGTCGGCTCGCCCGACTCCAGCCGGGTACGGCCGCTGTACGTCACCACCCGGTACGAGAAGCCCGCGGGCAGCGCGAGGATGCCGTCCGGGTCGGGGACCAGCGGGCCGTACCCGACGCCGGGGTGGCCGTGCGCGTCCTGCGCGCCGTCGAGGTCCGTGGCGGCGAGGGCCTGCGGGGCGGTGGCGAGGGCGCCCACGCTGCCGGCGAGCACGACCCCGGCACCGGTGGCCGCGGTCGTTCTGCCGAAGTCCCTGCGGGTGATGGACATGGTGTCTCCTGTGACGGTCTCGATGCCCGTGGCGGAGGGCGAGGGTGGCGCGTCGTTCGGCCGTCACACTCCCGGCCCCCGCTGAACGGCAGTTGAACACCGCACCGCGCGCAGGACACCGCTGCCGTACACCCGGGGGACTTCAGCTCCCCTGCTGCTGCGACCTCGCCTTGAACGCGGCCTTCCGCGCCTCCTTGGCCACCCGCTTGTCCGGGTGCAGCCGCCCCATCGCCTCCAGCACGTCCGCCGTCGCCGGGTGCTCCACCCGCCAGGCGGCCGAGAAGAACCCGCTGTGCTGCTCCGCCAGCCCCTCCACCAGTGCCTGGAGTTCCTCGGAGTTGCCCTCCGCCTGGAGCTGCGCGGCGATCGTGTCGACGGTCAGCCAGAACACCAGGTCCTGCGAGGGCGCGGGCACGTCCGGCGCGCCCCGCTCGCTCAGCCAGACCCGGGCCAGACCGCCCAGCTCGGGGTCGTCCAGCACCTCCCGCAGCGCGGGCTCGGCTGCCTCGCCGACCAGGGACAGCGCCTGCTGGCAGCGCAGCCGCCGCAGCGGAGCACCCGGGTCCGCACCCCGCGCCGCCGCGAGCAACTCCCGCGCGGCGGCCAGGGGTTCACGCTGGCCGAGCCACTGCTCGGTCTCGGCGCGCGCGGCGAACTCCCCGTACGCGGCGGTGCCGTCGAGCAGCGCGTCCGCGCCCTTGTCGGCCAGCTCGCCCACGGCCGGTGCCTCGAACCCCGCCTCCATCAGCCGCGCCCGCAGGCCGTACAGCCCGAGCGGGGTCAGCCGGACCATGCCGTAGCGGGCGATGTCGTCCTCGTCGACCGGCTCGGCGGGCTCCTCCTCGCCGGCCATCAGCTCCTCGTCCACCGGCTGGTACTCCACCAGGCCGATCGGCTCCAGCATCCGGAACTGGTCGTCCAGCTTCATCATCGCGTCGGAGACCTGCTCCAGGACGTCGTTGCTGGGCTCCTCCAGGTCGTCGGGGACGATGGTGGAGGCGGCCAGCGCGGGCAGCGGCACCGGGCTCTCGCCGGGGCCGTCCTCACCGACCGTCAGCAGGTAGAGGTTGCCCAGCACGCCGTCGAGCAGCTCCGCCTCGCCCTCGGTGTCCCAGTCGAACGTCGAGAAGTCGATCTCGCCGCCCTCCTCCAGAGCGGCGGCCAGTCCCTCCAGGTTCGGCAGCCCGGCATCCGCGACGACCGTGTCCAGCGCGGCCAGCCAGATGGTCAGCACGTCGTGCGGGGCGCCGGTCAGCAGGGCGAGGTCCGCGCCGGGGGCCACGGTCCCGGCCTCCTCGTCGGTGATCTCGACCAGGCCGGTGTCCACCGCCACGCCCCACGCCTCGGCGGCCTCCGCGGCGGCGTCGTCGCCGGTCAGTCCGAGCAGTTCGGCGGCCGCGGGTAGCTGTTCCTCGACCAGGCTGCCGCCGCCGTCGACACGGGTCTCGGGACCCGCCCAGCGGGCGAGCCGGGCGGCGCGGGAGAGCAGCGGGGTGGACAGCGCGGCACGCGCCAGCTCCGCTTCGGGACGCAGCCGTACGGGCGGCAGGGGGGAGCTGTCTGACATCGGCTGGTTCTCCTCGGACCGGGAAGGCACTCAACTTCTCAGCGTAGACGGCTTTGCCGGCGCACCGCCCGGTTCCGGCCCGCGCTGCCCCTCGTACGTGGCTGAAACCTTGACAACTCCAGCCGTCAGGCAGGAGATTGACGCGCGTAGAGGTGGGGGAACGACTGTTCACTCGGCTCTACGCGTGTCACTGAGGGCGACGAGCCCCGCACGCTGCTGTGCGCTCCCGTCCCGGCGTTCCGTCACGTTCCCGGAGGAATCCCCTTGCCGAGCAGGACTTCCGCGCGTCTCGCCGCGCTCACCGTCGCCGCCGTGTGCGGCGCCGCGTCCGCCGTCGTCGCCACCTCGCCCGCGCACGCCGACTCGGTGCGCGTCCACGACATCCAGGGCACCACCCGCCTCTCCCCGTACGCCGGCAAGCAGGTCGCCGACGTGCCCGGCGTGGTCACCGCCGTACGCACCTACGGCTCGTCCAAGGGCTTCTGGCTCCAGGACCCCAACCCGGACGCCGACCCGGCCACCAGCGAGGGCGTCTTCGTCTTCACCAGCTCCACGCCCAAGGTGGCCGTGGGCGACTCGGTGACCGTCACCGGCACCGTCTCGGAGTACGTGCCCGGCGGCACCGCCTCCGGCAACCAGTCGGTCACCGAGATCACCAAGCCCGTCGTCACCACCGTCTCCACCGGCAACGCCGTCCCGGCGCCGACAGTGATCACCAAGCGCTCGGTGCCGGAACGATACGCCCCGACGGGCGACCCGGCCGCGAACAACTCCGTCAACGCCCTGCCGCTCGCCCCCGCGACCTACGCCCTCGACTACTACGAGTCGCTGGAGGGCATGAACGTCCAGGTCAGCGACGCGCGCGTGGTCACCGGGACCGACCCGTACAGCGAGCTGTGGGTCACCGTGAAGCCGAAGGAGCACCGCACCGAGCGGGGCGGCACGCTGTACGGCTCGTACGACGCGCAGAACACCGGACGCCTCCAGATCCAGTCCCTCGGCGCGACGGCGGACTTCCCGCAGGCGAACGTCGGGGACACCCTCGCCGGGACCACCACGGGACCGCTGGACTTCAACCAGTTCGGCGGCTACACGCTGGTGGCGAGCGCCCTCGGCACGCTGGAGAGCGGCGGCCTGGAGCGGGAGACGACGCGCAAGCAGGCGTCCGGCGAGCTGGCGGTGGCGACGTACAACGTCGAGAACCTCGACCCGTCCGACGCCACCTTCGACGCGCACGCGTCCGCGATCGTGAACAACCTGCGCTCGCCCGACATCGTGTCCCTGGAGGAGATCCAGGACGACAACGGCGCCAAGAACGACGGCACGGTGAGCGCCGGCGTGACGGTCGGCAAGCTGATCGACGCGATCGTCGCGGCGGGCGGTCCGCGCTACGACTGGCGCTCCATCGACCCCGTCGACAAGCAGGACGGCGGTGAGCCGGGCGGCAACATCCGGCAGGTGTTCCTCTTCAATCCGGAGCGGGTGTCCTTCACCGACCGCCCCGGCGGCGACTCCACCACGGCGGTCGGCGTCGTCAAGGAGCACGGCGAGGCCCGGCTGACGGTGTCGCCCGGCCGGATCGACCCGGCGAACGCGGCCTGGGCCAACAGCCGCAAGCCGCTGGCCGGGGAGTTCGTGTTCCGGGGCCGTACGGTCTTCGTGATCGCCAACCACCTCAACTCCAAGGGCGGCGACCAGCCGCTGACCGGGCAGTACCAGCCGGTGGTCCGCAGTTCGGAGACGCAGCGGCACGCGCAGGCGACGGAGGTCAACACCTTCGTGAAGTCCCTGCTCGATGCGCAGAAGGACGCGGCGGTCATCGCGCTCGGGGACATGAACGACTTCGAGTTCTCCGACACCGCGAAGATCCTGGAGGGTGACGGGCAGCTCTGGTCGGCGATCAAGTCGCTGCCGCGCAGGGAGCGTTACACCTACGACTACCAAGGCAACGCGCAGGTGCTCGACCAGATCCTGATCAGCAAGGCGATCCGGCGCGGGCCGTTCGCGTACGACAGCGTGCACATCAACTCGGAGTTCCACGACCAGATCAGCGACCACGACCCGCAGGTGCTGCGCTTCCGCCCCTGATTGTTCAGATCCGCTTGACTGCATCTCGTAGCAGATTTAAGTGGAGCTTCATGGTCGTGGTGTCGAGACTACGACCATGAGGCAACGGAACGCACCCTTCGGCCGCACGCTCTGCGCGATGGTCACCCCGTTCACGTCGGCCGGCACGCTCGACGTGGACGGGGCGGCCCGCCTGGCCACCCGTCTGGTGGCGGGCGGCTGCGACGGGTTGGTCCTGAACGGCACCACGGGCGAGTCGCCCACCACCACCGACGCGGAGAAGCGGGAGCTGATCACGGCGGTCCGCTCCGCGGTCGGACCCGCCGTCCCGCTGGTCGCGGGCGTCGGCACGGCGGACACCCGCCACACCGTCGAACTCACCCTCGCCGCCGAGAAGGCGGGGGCCGACGCGGCCCTGGTCGTCACCCCGTACTACAGCCGCCCCCAACAGGCCGCCGTCGAGGCGCACTTCCGCCAGGTGGCGGACGCGAGCGGCCTCCCCCTGATGCTCTACGACATCCCCGGCCGCACGGGTACCCGTATCGCCCCCGCCACGATGATCCGCCTGGCGCAACACCCTCGCATCATCGCCGTGAAGGACTGCTCCTACGACTTCCTCGGCACCCAGAAGATCCTGGCGGAAACCGACTTGGCGTACTACGCGGGGTGCGACGAGCACATCCTTCCGCTGTACGCGGTGGGGGCGGCGGGGTGCGTGAGCACGATCGCGAACGTGGCGCCGGGCGAGGTGGCGGCCATCCTGGCGGCCTTCGACGCGGGGGACCCAGCGCTCGCCGCCGAACTCCAGTCCCGCGTCACCCCGTTGATCGAGGTGGTGATGGCCTCGGACCTGCCGGGCACGGTGACGACGAAGGCCCTCCTCAACGCGTTGAACCTCCCGGCGGGACCAGTACGGGCACCACTGCTGGCGGCGGACACGGACACCACGGCGGATCTGCTGACTGTTCACGACGCCCTGGCCGAGCGGCCGCGATAAGTTGCCCGCCATGACCGGACTCGGAAACGTCCCCTGGCCGCCCGCCCCGATACGGACCGAGCGGCTCGTGCTGCGGGAGTCCGAGGGGCGCGACCGTCCCGCCTTCATCGAGTTGTTCACGTCGCCCGAGGTGGGCACCTACATCGGCGGCGCCCGTCCGCGTGCGGAGGTCGAGCGCATCGCCCCCGAGGTACCGGGGCGGCGGCCCGGCAGCTTCGTGGTCGAGCGGGACGAGGCGATGATCGGCACGGTGACGCTGGTCCGGCGCGACGCGGAGCAGCCGGCGCGCGTGCGTCCCGAGGGCGGGGAGGTCGAGCTCGGCTACATGTTCCTGCCCGAGGCGTGGGGGAGCGGGTACGCGGCCGAGGCGTGCGGCGCGGTGCTGGAGTGGCTGGCCGGCGTACTGTCCGGTGAGCCGGTGGTCCTCACCACGCAGAGCGGCAACGCCCGGTCGCTGCGCCTCGCGGAGAAGCTCGGGTTCACCGAGGCGCAGCGCTTCGAGGCGTACGGCGCGGAGCAGTGGTTCGGCGTCCGGCCAGGGGTTCCGGTGACGGGCCCCGGCCGGGCGTCCTAGAGCTCTGTCACAGGGCCGCGCCCCCCGGCTTCACCATGTTCCTCACCGTGCGGGCCTTTACGAAGTCGCCTAGGGCGGTCATGTCCCATTCGCCGGAGTACTGGCGGATCAGTTTCGCCATCAGGACGCCGGTCTGGGGCTCGGCGGAGGTGAGGTCGAAGCGGACCAGTTCTTCGCCGGAGGCGGGGTCGATCAGGCGGCAGTACGCCTTGGCGACCTCGGTGAACTTCTGGCCGGAGAAGGAGTTGACGGTGAAGACGAGGCCCGTGACCTCCGGGGGGATGCGGCCGAGGTCGACCGTGATGACCTCGTCGTCACCGCCGCCCTCGCCGGTGAGGTTGTCGCCGGAGTGCTTGATGGCGCCGTTCAGGATGGACAGCTTGCCGAAGTAGCAACTGTCGACGGCGTTGCGCTGGGGACCGTAGGCGATGACCGAGGCGTCGAGGTCGATGTCCTTGCCGCGATAGGCGGGCTCCCAGCCGAGGCCCATCTGGACGCGGGAGAGAAGGGGGGCGCCGCCCTTGACCAGCGACACGGTCTGGTTCTTCTGAAGGTTCACCCGGCCCTTGTCCAGGTTGATCTTGCCCGCGCCCGGTGCCGGAGCCGGGGGTGCCTGGGGTGCGGGGGGCGTCTGGGGAACCGGGGGTGCCTGGGCGGCCGGAGGGGCGGATACCGGCTGGGCCGGTTCCTCCACCGTCACCCCGAAGTCCGTCGCGATGCCCGCCAGCCCGTTCGCGTACCCCTGGCCGACCGCACGGGCCTTCCACTGGCCGTTGCGCCGGTAGATCTCCACGACCACCAGGGCCGTCTCGGCGCCGAGGCCGGGCGGGGTGAAGGAGGCGACGACCGCGCCGCCGTCCGCGTCCCGGATCGTGGCCGTCGGTTCGATGCCCTGGAAGGTCTGGCCCGCCGCGTCCGGGCTCGCGGTGACGACGATCTTCTCGATGTCCGGCGGCACCGCGCCGGTGTCGACCGTGATCGAGTCCGGCGCGGACCCGCCGCCCGAGCGGTAGCTCACACCGGGGCCGGCCGGCTGGTTGTAGAAGATGAAGTCGTCGTCGGAGCGCACCTTGCCGTCGGCGGTGAGCAGCAGGCCCGACACGTCGAGCCGCACCGGTGCGGCCACGTCCACCGTCACACGGGCGGCCGGAAGCGGGACGTTGGAGCCAGGGGTCATAGCGGTCATGCCGGGTGAACGAACGAGCCCACTTTGCCGTTCCCTTACCCGACGCCGAGACCCCCGTTCGGGTCAGGGCGCCGGGAATCGGGTCAAGGGGTCACGACGATCTTGCGGCCGACGCCCGCCGCGAACTGGTCCAGCGCCTGCGGGTAGTTTTCCAGTGCGATCCGGTCGCTGATGAACACGTCCGGGTTCAGCACACCGTTCGCGAACAGCTCCGCCGCCCGCTCGTAGCTGTGCAGCACCGCCATGGAGCCGGTGATGGTGATCTCCTGGTTGTAGATGCGGTACGGGTCGATCGTCACCCGCGTCGCGTAGTCGGCCACGCCGAACTGGAGGTACGTACCCGCCTTCGCCACCCGGCCCAGACCGTCCTGGATCGCCGCCGCGTTGCCGGTCGCGTCGATCACGATCTCCCAGCCCTGCGGCCGGTCCAGCTCGTCCGCGTCGGCCGCCGAGCCCGAGACACCGAGCAGCTTGGCGGTCTCCAGCCGGGCCGGGTTGATGTCGACCATGTCCACGCTCGCCGCGCCCGTGCGCTTGGCCAGCTCCAGCATCATCAGGCCCATGGTGCCGGAGCCGTAGATCAGGACATGGGCGCCGAGGCGGGAGTTGAGGATGTCGTAGCCGCGCACCGCGCAGGACAGCGGCTCGATGAGGGCCGCGTCCTGGGGGCGTACGTGCTCGGGGAGCTTCACGCAGTTGGCCACGGGTGCGACCGCGTACTGGGCGGCACCGCCGGCCGTGGTCACGCCGATCGCGGCCCAGCGCTCGCACATGTTGTTGTGGCCGTCACGGCAGAAGCGGCACTCGTAGCAGTACAGCGACGGGTCCACCGCGACCTGGTCGCCGACCGCGACCTCGGTGACCTGGCTGCCGATCCCGACCACCTGGCCCGCGAACTCGTGCCCCGGCACGATCGGCAGCCTGGGCGCGAACTCGCCCTGGAGGATGTGCAGATCGGTCCCGCAGATCCCGCACGCGGCGACCTCCACGACCACGTCGCGCGGGCCGGGGGTCGGATCGGGGACCTCGGTGACGACGGCGCGGCCCACGGACTCGATGACGGCGGCCTTCATTTCACGGCTCCCAACGACAGGCCCTGGACCAGCTTGTCCTGGGCGGCGAACCCCGCGGCGAGCACCGGCAGGGAGACGACGAGCGACGCGGCGCACACCTTGGCCAGGAACAGGCCCTGGCTGGTGATGAAGCCGGTCAGGAAGACGGGCGCGGTCTCCGCGACCACCCCGGTCAGCACCCGGGCGAACAGCAGCTCGTTCCAACTGAAGATGAAGCAGATCAGTGAGGTCGCCGCGATGCCGGGCAGCGCGATCGGCGCGACCACGCGGGCCAGGATCACCGGCAGCGACGCCCCGTCCACCCGCGCCGCCTCGATGACCGCGACCGGCACCTCGGCGAGGAAGGACTGCATCATCCACACCGCGATCGGCAGGTTCATGGAGGTGTAGAGGACGACCAGCAGCCAGATGTTGTCCAGCATCCCGGCGTTCTTCGCGAACAGGTACAGCGGCAGCAGGCCCGCCACGGCCGGGAGCATCTTGGTGGACAGGAAGAAGAACAGGACGTCGGTCCACTTCTTCACCGGCCGGATGGACAGCGCGTACGCCGCCGGAAGGGCCAGCACCAGCACGAACAGGGTGGAGGCCAGCGAGGCGACCGTGGAGTTGACCAGCGCGGGCCAGGGGCTGGCGCCGCCGGCCGCGCCGAAGAACTCGCGGTAGCCGTCCAGGGTGAGCGGGGCGGCGAAGGACGGCGGGTTGGTCGCCGCGTCCGCCTCGGAGTGGAACGAGGTCAGCACCATCCAGGCGATGGGCAGGAAGAACACGATGCCGGCCAGCCAGGCCACCAGGCCCAGGCTGCTGCGCCCGCCTCGTCCGGTGCGCCGTGCGGCGGCGGTGGCGGAACTCATCGGGACACCTCCTCGCGGAACAGGGACGACACCACGCGCAGCGCGAAGGTGGCGATGATGATGGAGCCGATGACGACCAGGACACCCGCCGCCGAGGCGAGGCCGTTCTCATGGGCCTGGTAGAAGCTCTGGTACACGGTGTACGGCAGGTTCGCGGTGCCGAGGCCGCCGGAGGTGAGCGTGAACACCGCGTCGAAGTTCTGCACGATGTAGATGGAACCCAGCAGGGCGCCCAGTTCCAGGTAGCGGCGCAGGTGCGGGAGGGTGAGGTGGCGGAAGATCTGCCAGTCGCTCGCCCCGTCCACCCGGGCGGCCTCGATCTGCTGCTGGTCCCGGCTCTGCAGTCCGGCCAGCAGGATCAGCATCATGAACGGCGTCCACTGCCACACCAGCGAAGCCTCCACCGCGAGCAGCGGGGTGTGGGAGACCCAGTCCGGCTGTGGGCCGCCCACATAGTGCAGCAACCCATTGAGAAGTCCGTACTCCGGGTTGTAGAGCACATGCTTCCAGAGCAGGGCGGCGGCCACCGGGACCACCAGGAAGGGGGCGATCAGCAGGGTGCGGACCACACCCCGGCCCTTGAACCTCCGGTCCAGCAGCAGCGCCAGCGCGAGGCCGAGCACCAGGCTGGCGATCACCACGGAGGCGGTGAGCAGCACGGTCACCCACACCGAGTGGCGCAGATCGGCGTCGGTGAGCACCTGCTGGTAGTTGTCGAACCAGGTGAAGCGGCGGGCCTTGGGGTAAAGCGCGTTCCAGTCGAAGAACGAGATCACCAGCGTGGCCACGAACGGCAACTGGGTCACGACGATCATGAAGACCAGGGCGGGCAGGAGCGGGGCACGGGTGGCCCAGGCGCGCAGCCGGGCCGGGGGGCGCCGGACGGCGGGTGCGGAGTCGGCCGCGAGCGGGGCCGTTGTCGTCGCTGTCATCGTCCCTCGTACTCCTTGGAGATCTGCTCGGCGAGCTGCTGGGACTTGCGCAGGGCCGAATCGACCGACTGGCGGCCGGCGATGGCCGCGCTGATCTGCTGGGACACCTTGGTGCCGAGGTCGGTGAACTCGGGGATGCCGACGAACTGGATGCCGGGCGCGGGGCGCGGCTGCACGCCGGGGTCGGTGGGCCGGGCGTTCTCGATGGCCTCCTTGGTCATCTCCTGGAAGGAGGCGGCCTCCTCGCGGTACTCCGGGTTGGTGTAAGTGGAGGCGCGCTTGCCCGCCGGGGCGTTGGCCCAGCCGCTGGTGTCGCCGACCAACTGCTCGTACTCCTTGCTGGAGGCCCAGGAGACGAACTTCCACGCCTTGTCGGGGTTGCGGGAGGCGTGCTGGATGCCCCAGGCCCAGGTGTAGAGCCAGCCGGAGGATTTGGTCTTCTCCACCGGGGCGGGGGCGTAGCCGAGCTTGCCCTTGACCGGGGAGCCCTTGCCCTCCAGGAGTCCGGCCGCGGAGGTGGCGTCGTACCACATGGCGGTCTTGCCCTGGGTCATGTTGTTCAGGCACTCGGCGAAGCCGGACTGCGCCGCGCCGGACTCGCCGTGCTTGCGGACCAGGTCCACATAGAAGTTGACGGCCTGCTTGAACTCGGGGGAGTCCAGGCGGGCCTTCCAGTCCTTGTCGAACCAGGTGCCGCCGAAGGTGTTCACCACCGTGGTCAGCGGGGCCATGACCTCGCCCCAGCCGGGCAGGCCGCGCAGACAGATGCCCTTCATGCCGGGTTCGGCGCCGTCCGCCTTCGCGGCGAGGTCGGCCACCTGCTGCCAGGTCGGGTGTGCGGGCATCTTCAGGCCCTTGGCCGCGAAGATGTCCTTGCGGTACATCAGGAAGGACGACTCGCCGTAGAAGGGCTGCCCGTAGAGCTTGTCGTCGTCGCCGGTGAGCGACTGGCGCATGGGCTTGAGCACATCCTGCTCGTCGTACCCATGGTCCTTCGCCACATAGCCGTCCATGTCGTGCAGCCAGCCGTTGCGGGCGTAGATCGGGATCTCGTAGTTGGACAGCGTGGCCACGTCGTACTGGCCGGCCTGGTTGGCGAAGTCCTGGCTGATCTTGTCGCGGACGTCGTTCTCGGGCAGCACGGTGAAGTTGACCTTGATGCCCGTCTCCTTGGTGAAGTGGGCGCGGGTCAGCTTCTGCAACTCGGTCATCTGCGGGTTGTTGACCATCAGTACGTTGATGGAATCGCCGCCGGAACCGGTCCCGCCCGCGCCGGCCCAGCAGCCGGAGAGAAGCGGGGCGAGCAGCGTCCCTGCGGCGGCCATGGCGAATGTGGTTCGCGGCCTCCGTCGGCTCGGGGTGCGCATGGATCGCTCCTGGATAGATGGGGACAGAAGGGCATGGCCGCGCGTACGGCTGCCCTCGGGGGGAGTGGTGGTGCGGAAAGCTGTGTGGTGCGGTGCTGTGTCAGACCCGGATGACCTGTGGCCCCAGGAGGGAGTAGCGGTGGGCCTCGGCCGCCGGAAGCTGGGTGCTCGTGACGATCGTGTCCACCGCGCCGACCTCCGCGAACCGGCAGAAGCTCACGGCCCCGAACTTGGTGTGCACCCCGGCGAAGACCGTGCGCCGGGCGGCCCGGATGGCCTGCGCCTTGACCTCGCTGACGGCGGGGTCGGGCGTGGTCAGACCGTGTTCGCGGGAGATGCCGTTGGCGCCGAGGTAGGCAAGGTCCACCACGAAGCCGGCCAGCATCTTGGTCGTCCAGTGGTCGACCGTGGCGAGCGTGCCCGCCCGGACCCGGCCGCCCAGCAGCAGGACCGACACGTTCTCGGCCTCCGCCAGGGCGCCGGCGACGGGCAGCGAGGCGGTCACCACGGTCAGCGCCCGGCCGGTCGGCAGGGCCTCGGCGATGAGCTGGGGGGTGAAGCCCTCGTCGACGAAGACCGTCTCCGCGTCCCCGAGCAGCTCGGCCGCGGCGGCCGCGATCCTGCGCTTCTCGGGTACATGGCTGGTGGCGCGGAAGGCGAGCGTGGTCTCGAAGGACGCGCTCTCCACCGGGTAGGCGCCGCCGTGGGTGCGGCGGACCAGCCCGTGGTCCTCCAGCGCGCGCAGATCGCGCCGGATGGTCTCCTTGGCCACGCCCAGCTCCTCGGCGAGCGCGGTGACGTCGACGGAACCGGTGGCCCGCGCCGCGCGCACGATCTCGCGTTGGCGTTCCTCGGCCGTCCTGGTGGTCATGTCGTCACCCGCTCTCGTCATTGAGATGCCCGCTGGGATGCCCGTTCGGGCCCTGGGGGAAGTTCTACAGCGGACGCGCGGCGCTGACCAGGTCTGTTCGATGCCCGATCCTGCCCGTGTGTGCCCGATCACATCCCGCCGTACCCGCCTCGGACCTGCGCGGCAGCGGGGGCCGGGGTGGGAGCGGGCACGGAGCATGCCCGAACGCGACCGCGGGCAGGCCCGTTCGGTGCCCGCCCGCGATCGTTTTCGGCCGTGGGGCCGGTCGGTGGGGCGGTTCGGTGGGCCGGTCGGTGGACCGGTCGGTCGTGGGGTCAGTGCTGCCAGATCGGCGGGTCGGTGAGGAAGTGGCCGCCGAGGCGGTCGTGGGCCGGGTCGGCGGGGTCCGGTTCGCCCTGCTCGGCGATCAGCTTCGCGGCGTACGGCTCGGAGTCGTCCTGCGGTGAGTAGCCGAGGGCGCGGGCGGAGGTGAGGTCCCACCACAGGCGGGTGTTGGCGGAGGAGCCGTAGACCACGGTGTGGCCCACGTCCTCGGCGGTCAGGGCCGCGTGGAAGAGGCGGGCGGCGTCGGCGGGGCTCAGCCAGATCGAGAGCATGCGCACGCTGGTGGGCTCCGGGAAGCAGGAGCCGATGCGGACGGAGACGGTCTCGATGCCGTGCCGGTCCCGGTAGAGCTGGGCGAGGTCCTCGCCGAAGCACTTGGAGAGGCCGTAGAAGGTGTCCGGGCGGTGCGGGGTGTCCGCCGGGATGCGGGGATCGTCCGGCGCGGGGACGGGGGTGGCGCCGACCGCGTGGTTGGAGGAGGCGAAGACCACGCGGCGGACGCCCTCCAGGCGGGCGGCCTCGTAGAGGTGGTACGTGCCCTCGATGTTGGCCTTGAGGATCTTCTCGAACGGGGCCTCCAGGGAGATGCCGGCCAGGTGCAGCACCGCGTCCGTGCCGCGTACCGCTGCGCGCAGGGCGTCCAGGTCCGCGAGGTCCGCGGTGATGGCGTCCGGGGCGTCGGGGATCGGGCGGCTGTCGAGGAGGCGGAGGTCGTAGCCGTGGGCCGGGAGCAGGGAGCGCATCAGGGTGCCCAGGCCGCCTGCGGCGCCGGTGAGCAGGAGGGTGCGTGGGGCGGGCAATTCAGGACTCCTTGTGTGGTCCGGCCATGTGGGGCGTTCACATACCTGGTGAAGTTAGAGAGGGGGTCCGGGAGGATCAAGTGGGTTGCGGAATGCGGTCGATCGGCTGGTGGATACGGGGTTCGCGGGACCTTGACCGCTTCGGGTGCCGATGAGTTCTCGGCGGCCGGACGGTCACCCCTTCGTACGCCCGGCGCACCCCCGCGAGGAGACCGACATGACCGACTCGACCCTGGACCTCGGCCCGCAGGCCCGGATCGTCGCACGGCTGGCCGAGGCCGTGAGCGATGAGCAGCTCTCGGCGCCGACACCGTGTCCGGACGCCCCCGTACGGAACCTGCTCGGGCACCTGCTGCACCTGTCCGTCGCCTTCCGGGACGCCGCCCGCAAGGACCTGGGTGCCACGACCGACACGAACCCCAACGCCACCGTCCCGGAGCTGCCCCCCGGCTGGCGCGAGGAACTGCCCAAGGCGCTGGACGAACTCGCCGACGCCTGGCGCGAACCCACCGCCTGGACGGGCTGGACCCGCGCCGGCGGAGCGGACCTCCCCGGCGAGATCGCGGGCGCCGTGGCCGCCGACGAGCTGGTCATCCACGGCTGGGACCTCTCCCGCGCCCTGGGCCTCCCCTACACCCCCGACCTCCCCGCCCTGGCCTCCGCCCACGGCTTCCTCCTGGCCGCCGCGGAAGACCCCGACCGGGGCGACGGCCTCTTCGGCCCGGTCGTCGAGGTCCCCCCCAAGGCCCCCCTCCTGGACCGAGCGGTGGGCTTGAGCGGCCGCGACCCGAAGTGGCGGGCGTAGCTGGACAACGGGCCGCCCCGTCTGCGTAGTCGACCAGGACCCGCAACCACGCACACCCCCGCCAAGCCCCGCAGGGCTTGGCTTGATCTCGATCCTGCAACACTCGTCGCGCGGCGGCGCTTACGCGCGTAGAACACCTGTCATGCATAAATCACTGCGGATCGCGGCCGCCACCGCCGCCTGTGCGCTTGCCGGGGGTGCGCTGTACGGCGCCGGGGCGGCCACCGCCGGTCAGTCGACGGCGAACTCCACGCACGAGCCCTACAACATCGGGCTCCTGGTGAAGGACATCGACACCTACTACGGCACCACCGCCGACAGCACGGGCAAGTACCAGGCGTCGCCCACCAGTCCGTACGCCGAGGACCTGGCACGGATCGACGCCGACGCCAAGCGGTACATCGACAAGGCGGCCCAGAAGGCCCACCACCGGGGCGAGAAGCCGGCCGTGGTGTTCGACATCGACGACACCCTGCTGCTGAGCCTCGACTACGAGAAGCGTTACAACTACACGTACAACCCCGCCACCTGGAACGACTACGTGAACCGCGCCGACCGCCCCGAGGTGTTCGGCAGCCCCGAGCTGGTGCGGTACGCCGCCGCCAAGGGTGTCGCGGTGTTCTACAACTCCGGTCTGAGCGAGTCCCAGCGCGCCGGTGCCGTGGAGAACCTGAAGAAGATCGGCGCCGACGTCAACCTGGACGCCGGCCACATGTTCCTCAAGGACAAGGCCAACCCGCCCGCCTACCTGTCCGACTGCGCCACGCCGGGCACCTGGACCTGCACCACCGTCCAGTACAAGGCCGGCACCCGCAAGCACATCGAGCAGGACCTCGGGTACGAGATCATCGCCAACTTCGGCGACCAGTACTCCGACCTTGACGGCGGCTACGCCGACCGCACGTACAAGCTGCCCAACCCGACGTACTTCGTGTCCTGACGAACCACGTCGACCCGGCGGCGCTCAAGCCCGCTTGAGCGCCGCCGCCATCATCGCCCGGGCCACCGGAGCCGCGAGGCCGTTGCCGCTGACCTCCGAGCGGGCCGCCCCGGACTGCTCGACCATCACCGCCACGGCGACCTCCTCGCCCGTGCTGTCCGACTTGCCGTACGCGGTGAACCAGGCGTACGGCGTCTCGCTGTTGTTGGGGCCGTGCTGGGCGGTGCCGGTCTTGCCGCCGACCGTCACCCCGTCGATGAGCGCGTTGCGGCCGGTGCCGTCCCGGACCACCGTCCGCATCGCGGACTGGAGCTGCTCGGCGGTACGGGCGCTGACGATCCGCTTGCGGTCCGCGTCCCCGAAGTCCTGCAACACATCGCCGTCGCCTGTGGTGAGCTGAGACACCATATGGGGCGCCACCAGCTCCCCGCCGTTCGCTATGGCGGAGGACACCATGGCCATCTGGAGCGGGGTGGCGGTGACGTCGTACTGCCCGATGCCCGACAGCGCGGTGAGCGCCTTGTCCATGTGGGCCGGATACACACTCGGGTAGGCCCGCACCGGCACGTCGAGCTTGTCGTCGTCGAAGCCGAACTTCTCCGCCATGGCCCGCACCTTGTCCTGGCCGAGGTCGACGGCGAGCTTGCCGAAGACGTTGTTGCAGGAGTACTGGAGGGCCACCCGGATCGAGGCGTTCTCGCAGGGGGCGGCGGTGTTCTCGTTCGGCAGCTCGCGGGTGGTGCCCGGCGGGGTGTAGGGCACCGGGCTGTCGGTGGGCCGGTCCACGTCCGGGTACATCCCGTCCTCCAGCGCGGCCGCCGCCACGACCAGCTTGAAGGTCGAGCCCGGCGGAAGCGGCTGCCGCATCGCCCGGTTGACCAGCGGCTTCTCCTTGTCGGTGGTGAGCTTTCGCCAGGCCGGACCCGCCGTGTTCGCGGCGGTCAGCGCCGAGGGGTCGTAGGACGGCGTGGAGACCATGGCGAGGATCTCGCCGGTCTTCGGGTCGATCGCCACGGCCCCGCCCTTGTTGCCGCCCAGCGCCTGCGCGCCGGCCTTCTGCACGGCCGGGTCGATCGTGGTGATCACATTGCCCGGATCGGCTCGCCGCCCGGTGACGGTGTCCATGACCGTGCGCAGCCTGGTGTCCGTGCCGTTGAGCACGTCGGCGTAGACGCCTTCGAGCTGCGTGGGGGCGTACGCCTGGGAGGCATAGCCGGTGACCGCCGCGTACAGCGAGCCGTCGGTGTACGTGCGCCGGTACGCGAGGTCGCTCCCACGGACCCGGTCCGACCCGGTGACCGCCTTGCCGCCCACCACGATGTCGCCGAGCGGGCGGGAGTAGGTGCCGATGGCGTTGCGGCGGTTGTCGGGGGAGTCCGCGAGGGCCTTGCCGTCGTAGAACTGCACCCAGGTCGCCCGGAGCAGCAGGGCGAGCACGAGCAGCAGGGAGAGGACGGCGGCGCGCCTGATGGTCTTGTTCATGGCGCACGGGAAGACGAGCCGGACTGTCGGTTCCGTTCCCGTCCGGACGCGGTTCTCATCGCATGTTCAGATTTTCCGTGCCGATGTCGTGTGCGCGGCGACCGCTCACAGCCGCCGAGTCGCCAGCGTCAGCCGGTCCCGCGCGTCCAGCAGCGCGTCCTTGATCATCTGCTCGTGCGCCGGGGTCAGCCGGGCCACCGGCACCGAGCAGCTCACCGCGTCGCGGGCCGGGGTGCGGTACGGCACGGCGACACCGAAGCAGCGCAGGCCGAGGGTGTTCTCCTCGCGGTCCACGGCGTACCCCTGCTCGCGGACCCGGTGCAGCTCGGCGATCAGCTCCTCCCGGTCGGTCACCGTGTGCTCGGTGAGCGCGGGGAGCTTCTCGGGCAGCAGCGCCCGTACCTGGTCGTCGGTGTGCGTGGCGAGCAGCGCCTTGCCCAGCGAGGTCGAGTGCGCGGGCAGCCGGCGGCCGACGCGGGTGAAGGGGCGCAGGTAGTGCTGGGACTGGCGGGTGGCGAGGTAGACCACGTCGGTGCCGTCCAGCCGGGCCAGGTGGATGGTCTCCGTGGTGTCGTCCGCGAGCCGGTCCAGCGCGGGCCGGGCCGCCTCGACCACCTCGTCGCCGTCGAGGTAGGAGGTGCCGACCAGCAGCGCCCGTACCCCGATGCCGTACCGGGTGCCGGTCGCGTCCGTCTCCACCCAGCCCAGCTCCACCAGCGTGCGCAGCAGCATGTACAGGCTGGACTTGGGATAGCCGACGGCCTCCTGCACGTCCGCCAGGGAGTGCATGCCGGGCCGCCCCGCGAAGTACTCCAGCAACTCCACCGTCCGCACCGCGGACTTGACCTGCGCCCCGCCGCCCGTCTCGGCTGCCGTCATCGCCTCTCGACCCTTCGCTCGGCTGGTGCCCGGAAGCTGCGGGCACCTGGAAACCGGAGCCCCCCGCCCTATAGTCTCCGGGCAGCTCATTCAGCACCGGGGACGGCGTTCAGGATATCGAACGAGCCGGTGGCCGAATCCCGGTGGTACGGCCTTGTCTGGAGGGAACCGCGGTGACAGCAGCACCAGTCTGGAGCGTCGACCCGCGTACGGGGAGGCACCGGGAGCAGGTCGCGGTGGAAGCCACGGCCGACGAGGTGGACACCACCGTCCGGGAGGCGCACGCCGCGCGCGACGCCCTCGCGGACCGCGCCGTACGCGCCGCCTTCCTCCGTGAGGCGGCCACCGGTCTGGAGGCGGTCAGTGCGCTGCTGATCGAGGTCGCCGACGCGGAGAGCGCCCTCGGCCCGGTCCGGCTCACCGGCGAACTCGCCCGCACCGCCTACCAGTTGCGGGCCTTCGCCGACCTGGTCGACGAGGGCGCGTTCCTGGACGTCGTCATCGACCACCCCGACCCCGCCGCCACCCCGCCCGTGCCGGACCTGCGCCGCTGGAAGATCCCGCTCGGCGTGGTCGCCGTCTACGCGGCCTCCAACTTCCCCTTCGCCTTCTCCGTCGCGGGCGGCGACACCGCGAGCGCGCTGGCCGCGGGCTGCCCCGTCGTGGTCAAGGCCCACCCCGACCACCCGGCGCTGTCCGAGCTGGTCGCCAAGGTGCTGCGCCGGGCCGCGACCGCGCACGGCCTGCCCGCGGGCGTCGTCGGCCTGGTGCACGGCTTCACCGCCGGTGTCGACCTGATCAAGCACCCCCTGGTCGCCGCCGCGGGCTTCACCGGCTCGGTGCGCGGCGGCCGGGCCCTGTTCGACGCGGCCGCCGCCCGCCCGGTGCCGATCCCGTTCCACGGTGAACTCGGCTCGCTCAATCCGGTCGTGGTCACCGAGGACGCGGCCGCCCAGCGGGCGCAGGACATCGGCGCCGGACTCGCCGCCTCCATGACCCTCGGCGTCGGCCAGTTCTGCGTGAAGCCCGGCCTGGTGCTGGTGCCCGCCGGGGCGCACGGCGACGGGCTGGTCAAGGCGCTCACCGACGCCGTCAGCGACACCGAGCCCGGTGTCCTGCTCGACCACCGGATGCGGGACGCCTTCCTCGCGGGCGTCGGCGAGCGCAGCGCCCTGCCCGAGGTGGACTCGCCCGTCACACCGGGCGCGGCCGGGGCGCACACCGTCGGCGCGGGCTTCCTCACCGTCCCCGCGGCCCGGCTCACCGAGGACGCGCACGCACTGCTGCTGGAGGAGTGCTTCGGTCCGGTCACCGTGGTGGCCCGCTACGCCGACGAGGACGAGCTGACCGCCGTACTGGAGCGGCTGCCCGGCAGTCTGACCGCGACCGTGCAGCTCTCCACGGCCGAGGCGGCGGGGGAGGGGGACGCGGCCGCGCTGCTGGCCCGGCTGACCCCGCTGGCGGGCCGGGTCCTGGTCGACGGCTGGCCGACCGGCGTGGCGGTGGCCCCGGCCCAGCACCACGGCGGCCCCTACCCCGCCACCACCTCCACCTCGACCTCGGTCGGCGGCACCGCCGTCGAGCGCTGGCTGCGCCCGGTCGCCTACCAGAACACCCCCGAGCCGCTGCTCCCGCCCGAGCTGCGCGACGGCAACCCGCTCGGCCTGCCCCGGCGGTACGACGGAGTCCTCGAACGCTGACGCGAACTCCCTGCGAGAATCGCCCGATGGACATAGAGCTTCCCGAACTCCCCTTCCCCTTGCGGACGTACGGCCCGGACGGGCACTGGTCGTACGAGAAGGGGGTGCTCACCGGCTGGGCCGGGCCCCGGCAGGACCGGTTCGTCACGCCGACCGGGGAGGCGCTGGACCCGGCCGTCGACGCGCCCCGGCTGCTCGGATCGCCGGAGGGCGACTTCCAGTTGATCGCCCGCCTCACGGTCGGCTTCAACGCCGCCTTCGACGCCGGGGTGCTCTACGTCCACGTCGGCGACCGGGCCTGGGCCAAGCTCTGCCTGGAGAACTCCCCGGACGTGCCCACCATTTGCACGGTGGTCACCCGAGGGCACTCCGACGACGCCAACTCCTTCACGGTGCCCGGCAGTTCCGTGTGGCTCCGGGTGAGCCGCACCGGTCGCGCGCTGGCCTTCCACGCCTCCCGCGACGGCCAACGCTGGACCTTCGTCCGCCTCTTCACCCTGGGCGACGAGAAGGAGACCGGCGCCGCCCTGATCGGCTTCATGACCCAGTCACCGCTGGGCGAGGGCTGCGTGGTGACCTACGACCACCTGGAGTTCCGGCCCGCCTGGCCCGCGGACCTGCGCGACGGGAGCTGAGGAACCGCGCGCGGGGGCACGCACGTCCTGACCGGCATGATCAGTGACGAGACAGCGGGTGCCCTGGTGATCCGTCCCGCCCAGGCCGGGGAGGCCGAGGTGATCGCCGCCCTGCACGCGCGGGCCCGTGCGACGTACTACCCGGACGGGCTGCCTCCGTCGGACTTCGACTGGACGGATGCCTGGCGGGGCTCCATCGAGCGCCCCGACGGCCAGGTGCTGTGCGGGGTGCGGGACGGGGAGATCGTCGCCATCGCCTCCTTCCGCACCCCGGAGGGCGAGCCGGCGGACACGGTGAAGCTGTACCAGTTCCATGTGGCGCCGGACCGCTGGCGCTCCGGCCTCGGCAGCGCCCTGCACGCCGCCTGCGTCGAGCGGTGGCTGGCGGGTCGCGTGCGGGCCGCCGTGCTCGACGTGCACGTGGACAACCTGCGCGCCCAGGCGTTCTACGCCCGCCAGGGCTGGGTCCCCGACCCGGCGAAGCCGCCCGCCGAGGACGACCACCACCTGTTCCTGCGCTGGACCCCGCCCGGGGAATGAAACGAGCTGCTTGAACGTTCACGTACCGGACGGAGAGAGTCCCCGTCCGGTACGAGCGAGAAGAGAGCCCCGAAGATGCGCGTCGAGATCTGGTCCGACATCGCCTGCCCCTGGTGCTACGTCGGCAAGGCACGCTTCGAGAAGGCGCTCGCCGCGTTCCCGCACCGCGACGAGGTCGAGGTCGTGCACCGCTCCTTCGAGCTGGACCCCGGCCGCGCCAAGGGCGACGTCCAGCCGGTGATCGACATGCTCACCCGGAAGTACGGCATGAGCCCGGCGCAGGCCGAGGCCGGCGAGGACAACCTGGGCGCCCAGGCCGCCGCCGAGGGCCTGGACTACCGCACCCGCGGCCGTGACCACGGCAGCACCTTCGACCTGCACCGCCTGCTGCACTTCGCCAAGGAGCAGGGCCGGCAGGAGGCGCTGCTGGACCGGCTCTACCGGGCCAACTTCGCCGACGAGCAGTCGGTGTTCACCGGCGGCGACGACCACCTGGTGGAGCTGGCGACCGAGGCCGGCCTGGACGCGGACGCCACCCGCGCCGTCCTCGCCGACCCCACCGCCTACGCCGACGAGGTCCGCGCCGACGAGCGCGAGGCCGCCCAGCTCGGCGCCAACGGCGTCCCCTTCTTCGTCCTCGACCGCACCTACGGCGTCTCCGGCGCCCAGCCCGCCGAGGTCTTCACCCAGGCCCTCGCCCAGGCGTGGGGCGACCGCTCCCCGCTGAAGACGGTGGCCCAGGACGACGCCGGCACCTGTGGCCCCGACGGCTGCGCGGTGCCCCACCAGGGCTGACGCGTAAGGGTTGCTTGGGTACACCCTGTAGAGACGCGTGATGGACGACGGCTTCCGGGCGCCGCACAGTGGACCCATGGAGACCACGGAGACGTTCGACAGCCTCGTCCGCGCCGAGTTCGCCCCGGTCGGCACCTTCCTCAACACCGCCAGCAACGGCCTGCTGCCCGCCCGCGCCGTCACCGCCCTGCACGACGCGGCCCTGCTGCGCGTGCAGGGCAGGCCGCTGACCGCGCTCCACGACGACGTGGAGGCGTGCCGGGCCGCCTACGCCCGGCTCGCCGAGGTCCCCGTGGAGCGGGTCGCGCTCGGTGCCTCGGTCGCCGCGCACGGCGGGGTGCTCGCCGCCTCGCTGCCGTCCGGCGCCGAAGTCCTCACCGCCGAGGACGACTTCGCCTCCGTGCCCAACCCGTTCCACGTCCGGGGCGACCTCAAGGTGCGCGCGGTCCCTGTGGAGCGGATCGCCGAGTCCGTCCGGCCCGGCACCGCGCTCGTCGCCGTCAGCGCCGCGCAGTCCGCCGACGGCAAGGTGGCCGACCTGCCCGCGCTGCGCGAGGCGGCCCGCACCCACGGCGCGCGGACGTACGTGGACTTCTCCCAGGCGGCCGGGTGGCTGCCGATGGCGGCGGGGGAGTGGGACTTCAGCGCGGCCGTGGCCTACAAGTGGCTGCTCGGCCCGCACGGCGTCGCCTTCCTCGTCGTCCCCGAGGACTTCGGCGGGCTCGACCCGCTGCTCGCGGGCTGGGTCGCGGGCGAGCGGCCCTGGGAGAGCTGCTACGGCCCCGTCACCGAACTCGCCCACTCCGCGCGGCGGTTCGACCTCAGCCCGGCCCTGTTCTGCTACCCGGCGCTGCGCCGCTCCCTGGAGCTGATCGAAGAGCTGGGCGTGTCCGCGATCCACGCCCACGACACGGCCCTGGCCGACCGCTACCGGGCCGGGCTCGCCGCGCTGGGCCACGAGGCGCTGCCCGCGCCGGGCTCCGCGATCGTCTCGGTGCCGGGCCTCGGCTCCCGCCAGCCGGAGCTGAGCCGGGCGGGCATCGAGGTGTCCGACCGCGCGGGCAACCTGCGGGCTTCCTTCCATCTCTACAACACCGAGGCGGACGTCGACCGGCTGCTGGACGCGCTGGCCGGCTGAGCCGTCCCCCCTGCGCGGACATGACCGGGCCGGTGCCTCTCGTCCCACACGAAGAGGCACCGGCCCGGTGACAAGGGGTCGGGCGAGGGCTACCGCACCGGAGTGAAGTCCCGCGCCCCGATGAACTCCGGCCTGCGCACCGGCGCCGCGAACGGCTCCACGGCCGTGTTCTCCACGCTGTTGAACACGATGAAGACGTTGCTGCGCGGGAACGGCGTGATGTTGTCGCCGGAGCCGTGCATGCAGTTGCAGTCGAACCAGGTGGCCGAGCCCGCCGCACCGGTGAACAGGCGGATGCCGTGCTCACTGGCCAGGTCGGTCAGCGCCTCGTCGGACGGGGTGCCCGCGTCCTGCATCTGGAGCGACTTCTTGTAGTTGTCCTTCGGGGTGGCACCGGCACAGCCCAGGTACGTCTTGTGCGACCCCGGCATGATCATCAGGCCGCCGTTGGTGTCGTAGTTCTCGGTCAGCGCGATCGAGACGGACACCGTGCGCATGTTGGGCAGGCCGTCCTCGGCGTGCCAGGTCTCGAAGTCCGAGTGCCAGTAGAAGCCGCTGGCCCCGAAACCGGGCTTGACGTTGATCCGCGACTGGTGGACGTAGACGTCCGAGCCGAGGATCTGCCGGGCCCGGCCCACCACCCGCTCGTCGTGCACCAGGTTGGCGAACAGCTCGCTGATCCGGTGCACCTCGAAGACCGAGCGGATCTCCTGGGACTGCGGCTCCACGATCGAGCGCTCGTCGGCGCGGATCGCCGGGTCGGCGACCAGCCGGTCCAGCTCACGCCGGTAGACCTGCACCTCGGCGGGGGTGATGATCTCGTCGACGGTGAGGAAGCCGTCGCGCTCGAACCCCTCCAGCTCGGCCGCCTGGATCGGGCCCGGCGTGTCCGGGGAACCCCAGACGACCGGGTCCTTGCGCGGGATGCGGACCTCGGTCGCGCCCCGGCTCGGGTACAGGTCGGTGGGCGTGGTGGTGAGCGTGGTCATGGTCCTCACACCTCCTCGGGCTCGGTGAGCAGCGGGTAGACGCCGTTCTCGTCGTGGTCCTCCCTGCCGGTCACGGGCGGGTTGAACACGCAGATGCAGCGGAAGTCCTCCTTCACGCGCAGCGTGTGCCGCTCGTGCCCGTTCAGGAGGTACATGGTGCCGGGCGTGATGGTGTACACCTGCCCGTCCTCGTGGTCGGTCAGCTCGGCCTCGCCCTCGGTGCAGACGACGGCCTCGATGTGGTTGGCGTACCACATGGACGTCTCGGTCCCGGCGTACAGGACCGTCTCGTGCAGGGAGAAGCCGACCCGCTCCTTGGCGAGCACGATGCGCTTGCTCTCCCAGGTACCCGATTTGGCCTTCACATGCCGGTCGGTGCCCTCGATGTCCTTGAACGAACGGACGATCACGGTGTCTCCTCCTCCTTGTTTGCCAAGTGGTCAGGTTTGTCCGCCAAGTGGTCAGGCGGTCTCGCGGACGGCTCGGGCGAGCACGCTCAGTCCCTCGTCCAGCTCCTCCGGGGTGATGGTCAGCGCGGGCAGCAGCTTGACGACCTCGCCCTGCGGGCCGGACGTCTCGATGAGCAGGCCCAGCTCGAAGGCGCGCTTGGCCACCCGCGAGGCGCGCGCGGCGTCGTGGAACTCCAGGCCCCACACCAGCCCGCGGCCCCGGTACTCCTTGACGTCGGCGAGGTTCTCCTCGGTGATGGAGATCAGCTCGCGCTCGATCTGCTCACCCCGCGTGCGGGTCTGCTTCTCCATCGCGGCGCCGTCCGCCCAGTACGTCTCCAGCGCGGCCGTGGCCGTGACGAACGCCGGGTTGTTGCCGCGGAAGGTGCCGTTGTGCTCGCCCGGCTCCCAGATGTCCAGCTCCGGCTTGAACAGGCACAGCGACATCGGCAGGCCGTAGCCGGAGATCGACTTGGAGACCGTGACGATGTCCGGGGTGATCCCCGCGTCCTCGAAGGAGAAGAACGGGCCGGTACGGCCGCAGCCCATCTGGATGTCGTCGACGATCAGCAGCATGTCCTGCCGCTCGCACAGCTCCTTCAGCGCGCGCAGCCACTCGGGCCGGGCCACATTGATGCCGCCCTCGCCCTGCACGGTCTCCACGATCACCGCGGCGGGCTTGTTCAGGCCGGAGCCCTGGTCCTCCAGCAGCCGCTCGAACCACAGGAAGTCCGGCACGGTGCCGTCGAAGTAGTTGTCGAAGGGCATCGGGGTGCCGTGCACCAGCGGGACACCGGCGCCGGCCCGCTTGAAGGCGTTGCCGGTGACCGCCAGCGAGCCCAGCGACATGCCGTGGAAGGCGTTGGTGAAGGACACGATCGCCTCGCGCCCCTTCACCTTCCGGGCCAGCTTCAGCGCGGACTCCACCGCGTTGGTGCCCGTCGGGCCCGGGAACATGACCTTGTACGGCAGGTCGCGCGGCCGCAGCACCAAGTCCTGGAAGGTCTGGAGGAAGGTCCGCTTGGCCGTGGTCGACATGTCCAGGCCGTGGGTCACCCCGTCGCGGTCCAGATAGTCGATCAGCGCCCGTTTCAGCACCGGGTTGTTGTGGCCGTAGTTGAGCGAGCCGGCCCCGGCGAAGAAGTCGAGGTAGGCATGGCCGTCCTCGTCGTACATCCTGCTGCCCCGCGCCTGGTCGAACACGACGGGCCAGCCGCGGCAGTAGCTGCGGACCTCGGACTCCACGGTCTCGAAGACGCTCAGGTCGGGCTGGGTGATGGTCACGGTGATTCGCTCCTCGGGGGACGTCAGTGCGCCGGGACGTGGGTCAGCGGGCCTATGCGGTACAGCACTTCGGGGTCGTGCGGGCCGTCCGGGAACAGTTCCTCCGCGAACAGCACCTCGCGGGTCAGCCCGGCGCCGTGGCGCTCGGCGAACGAGGTGAACAGCCGCTCGGAGGCGGTGTTGCCGGGGGTGATGGTCGTCTCCACATCCGTCACGCCCTGCTCGGCGGCCAGTCGCGCGGTCAGCCCGTCGAGCAGCGCGGCGGCGATGCCCCTGCCTCGCTGGGAGCCGTCCACGGCCACCTGCCAGACGAGCAGCGTGTGCGGGCGGTCCGGGCGGACGTACCCGGTGACGAACCCGACGGGCTCACCGTCCGCGCCACGGGCCACCGCCGAGGTGCCGGCGAAGTCACGACACCACAGCAGATAGCTGTACGAGGAGTTCAGGTCGAGCGTTTTCGAGTCCTTGGCGAGACGCCAGAGTGCGGCGCCGTCGGTGACCGCGGGTCTGTCGATGAGCAGGTCGGCGGATGCGGAAGTCATGCGGCCTGAATTTAGCGAGGTGAATTGCGAAATGCACGGCGGTGATCTCGGCGGGGTCTGGACCTCTCGGCGGTATGCCGGATTTGACCTAGGTCAAACCGGGAAAAAGAGATTCCCGTGTGGACTGTGTCACAGGGCGGAAACCCGCCGGAAATCCAAGTTGTTTAGCTCTGCAAAAACCGGGCAGGATAAAAAGGCTGAGCATCGCCGACTGAATTCACGGGGAATTTACGTCATATGGATAAGCGGCAGGATCGGTGGCCGGAAAAGAAAACGGCCCGCGCGAAATCGCGCGGGCCGCTCGTCGGTGCCGGGGATCAGAGCGCGTACTCGTCCACCGCTGCCGCGGCCGCCGCGACGTCCACCGTCAGCCCCTGTCCGGCCAGCGCCGCGCCCAGCGCCGCCAGCGCGCGGCGCACCACCTGCGGCGTGGCGTCGGGCCCGTAGTGGTTCACCCGGATCATCTCCTTGGCCAGCGCCCCGCCGCCGGCGGCCAGCGGCAGCCCCGGGTCGCTCTCCAGCGCCCGCGCCACCAGCTCCGAGGCCACCGTGCCCGTCGGCACCCGCAGCGTGGTCGCCACCGGCGCCGCGTCCCGCTCCTCGCGCACATACGGCTCGAGGCCGCCGCCGAGGGCGATCGCGCCCGCCCGGGTCGCCCGCGCGAGGGTGCGGTGCCGGGCCATCACCGTGTCCAGGCCGTCCGCCTCGATCCGCTCCATGCAGGCGTCCAGCGCCAGCATCTCCAACTGGGCCGGCGCGTGCGGCAGCGCCTTGCGGCCGCCGTCGATCCAGCGCTCCTTCCAGTCCAGCAGGGAGAGGTAGGAGCGGCGCGGCGCGTTCGGGTTGGCGGCCATCCGCTCCCAGGCCCGCTCGCTCACCGAGATCGCGGACACCCCGGCGGGGCCGCCCATCGCCTTCTGGGCGCCGATCACACACAGGTCCACGCCCCACGCGTCCGGCAGCACCGGCTCGGCGCCGACCGAGGCGACCGCGTCCAGGTAGAAGAGGGCGCCCTGCTCCCGTACCGCCTCGCCGATCTCCGCGACCGGGTTGGTGTTGCCGGTGGCCGCCTCCGCGTGCACCAGGGAGACGAAGTCGATCTCCGGGTGCTCGGCGAACGCCGCCCGGACCTGGTCCGCGGTGACCGCCGAGTCGAACGGCACCCCGAGGTCGTGCACGGTCGCGCCGGAGTCGCGCAGCCAGTCGCCGAAGGTCTGCCCGTACGGGCCGGTGATCACGTTCAGCGCGACGGTGCCCGGACCGGCGGCGGCGCGGATCGCGCCCTCCAGTGGCAGCAGCGCCTCGCCCTGGGTGATCAGCACGTCCTGCCGGGTGTCCAGCAGCCGGGCCACCCGGTCCTCGATGGCGGCGAACCGCGCGGCGGTCAGCGGGGGCAGGTCGAGGAGGGGATGGGTCACGGAGGGTGCCTTCTTCGCTCACGAGGTCCACGGGGCCGGTCCCGGCGGGCCGACGGTGACGAGGGTAACTGGCGGCCTCCGTGCCGTTTTGACCGGCGACATCTTAGGCTGGGCGGCCGCGAAGCCATCAGTTTGATTTGAGAGGCCCAAACCTCTCCTTATAATCGGAACCCACAGTTCCCCCGAACGGGAGATTCCCCCCATGAAGACCCTCCTTCGGCGCCGGCCCCGTGTGCTGGCAGCCATCACCGCGGCGGCCGCGATCGCGCTCGTCGCCGGCTGCTCCTCCTCGGGCGGCGGGGGCGGGAAGACCACCGTCAAGGGGGTCCACCTCGCCAACGCCGGAGCGCTGACCGTCTGCACCCACCTGCCCTACCCGCCGTTCCAGTCGGTGATCGACGGCAAGGTGCAGGGCTTCGACGTCTCCCTGATCGACCTGGTCGCGGGGGACCTGGGCGTCAAGCAGAAGATCGTGGACACGCCGTTCGAGAACTTCAAGACCGGCGCCTTCCTCAACTCCGGCCAGTGCGACCTCGCCGCGGCAGGCATGACGATCACCGACGAGCGCAAGAAGAACGTCGACTTCTCCGACCCGTACTTCGAGGCCACCCAGGCCGTCCTGGTCGACAAGAAGAGCGGCATCAAGTCGCTCGCCGGCCTCAAGGGCAAGAAGCTCGGCGCGCAGGCGCAGACCACCGGTGAGGACCTCGCCAAGAGCAAGGGCCTCGACCCGGTCTCCTTCCACTCCTCCGACGCGGTCCTCAACGGCCTGCGCACCGGCCAGGTCCAGGCCGTGGTCATCGACTACCCGGTGGTCCAGGGCTGGCTGAAGGACAAGGCCAACGCCTCCGCCTTCCAGGTGGTGGACAACATCAACACCGGCGAGCAGTACGGCTTCACGGTGAAGAAGGGCAACACCGCCCTGCGCGACGCGATCAACAAGGCGCTGGCCCGCGCCAAGTCCGACGGCGAGTACAAGAAGATCTACGAGAAGTGGATCGGCCCGTACGACCCGTCCGCCGCCTCCCCCTCCGCGGGCTCCTGACCCGATGGCCGACACGGACACCCGCATCCAGCCCCGCAAGAAGGGCCTGACCCGCAGGCAGCGGCGCAGGCTCTCGCGCGGCGCGCAGTACGTCGTCTTCGTCGCCGCCGTCCTCGCCTTCGCGTTCTCCGCGGACTGGGGACGGCTGAAGAACCAGTTCGCGCAACTGCCCATCGCCGAGCAGATGTTCCCGGACATCATCACGCTGGCGCTGAAGAACACCGTGCTCTACACGCTGTCCGGCTTCGTCGTCGGACTCGTGCTGGGCGTCGTCGTCGCCCTGATGCGGCTGTCCTCGGTGGGGCCGTACCGCTGGCTCGCCGGCATCTACATCGAGATCTTCCGGGGCCTGCCCGCCCTGCTGATCTTCATCTTCGTCGGCGTCGGCGTGCCGCTGGCCTTCCCGGACGTGCAGTATCCGGGCGGCACCTACGGCAAGGTCGCGGTCGCCCTCGGCCTGGTCTCGGCCGCCTACATGGCCGAGACGATCCGGGCGGGCATCCAGGCGGTGCCCAAGGGACAGATGGAGGCGGCGCGTTCCCTGGGCTTCTCGCCCGCGCGGGCCATGATCTCCATCGTCATCCCGCAGGCGTTCCGCATCATCCTGCCCCCGCTCACCAACGAACTCGTCCTGCTGTTCAAGGACTCCTCGCTGGTGCTGTTCCTCGGGGTCACGCTGGAGGAGCGCGAGCTGTCCAAGTTCGGCAACGACCTGGCCAGCACCACCGCCAACTCCACCCCCATCCTGGTGGCCGGCCTGTGCTATCTGCTGGTCACCATCCCGCTCGGCTTCGTCGTCCGGCGGATGGAGTCCAAGTCCCAGGAGGCGATCCGGTGACCACCCCCGAGATCCGCGTCGAGGGGCTGCACAAGTCCTTCGGCGACAACCACGTGCTGCGCGGTGTCGACCTGGAGATCGGCCAGGGCGAGGTGGTCTGCGTCATCGGGCCGTCCGGCTCCGGCAAGTCCACCCTGCTGCGCTGCGTCAACCTGCTGGAGGAACCCCAGCAGGGCACCATCGTGGTCGGCGGCACCGAGCTGACCGACCCGGACGTGGACATCGACGCCGTACGCCGTCGCATCGGCATGGTGTTCCAGCAGTTCAACCTGTTCCCGCACCTCGACGTCACCGAGAACCTCACGCTGCCGCAGCGCCGGGTGCTCGGGCGGGACAAGGCGGCGGCGGAGAAGGTCGCGGCGGAGAACCTGGCCCGCGTCGGGCTCTCCGACAAGGCGCGCGCCTACCCGTCCTCGCTCTCCGGCGGCCAGCAGCAGCGGGTGGCCATCGCCCGCTCGCTCGCGATGGGCCCCGAGGTGATGCTCTTCGACGAGCCGACCTCCGCGCTCGACCCCGAGCTGGTCGGTGACGTGCTCGCGGTGATGCGGGGGCTCGCCGAGGAGGGCATGACCATGATGGTCGTCACCCACGAGATGACCTTCGCCCGCGAGGTCGCGGACCGGGTCGTCTTCATGGACGGCGGTGTCATCGTCGAGCAGGGCACCCCGGAGGAGGTCATCGGGAACCCGAAGAACGAGCGGACCCGGCACTTCCTCTCCCGCGTCCTGGACCCGGCGATGGCCGAGGTGGAGGACGCACCCGGCAAGACGGAGAAGTAGCAGGGGGTTCAACGGACGGGGACCCGTCACTAAGGTGCGGTGCATGAGCGATCACGCGGTGCTGCACGTGAAGGGGCGGGTCCTGGCCGGGCCCGACGACGTCCGCGACGAGCTGTGGGTGGTCGGCGGCCGTGTCACCTACGACCGCCCCGCCGGCGCCGGTGACGTCAGAGCCGTCCAGGGCTGGGCGCTGCCCGGCCTGGTCGACGCCCACTGCCATGTCGGCCTCGGCGCCGAGGGCCCGGTCGACGCGGACACCGCCGAGAAGCAGGCCCTCACCGACCGCGAGGCAGGCGCCCTGCTGCTCCGGGACGCCGGTTCGCCTTCCGACACCCGCTGGGTGGACGAGCGCGAGGACCTCCCGAAGATCATCCGTGCCGGGCGGCACATCGCCCGTACCCGCCGCTACATCCGGGGCTACGCCCACGAGATCGAGCCCGCCGACCTGGTCGCCTACGTCGGTCAGGAGGCGCGGCGCGGGGACGGCTGGGTCAAGCTGGTCGGCGACTGGATCGACCGGGGCGTCGGCGACCTGGCGCCCTGCTGGCCGCGCGAGGCGGTTCAGGCGGGCATCGCGGAGGCGCACCGGCTGGGCGCGCGGGTCACCGCGCACTGCTTCGCGGAGAGTTCGCTGCGGGACCTGGTGGAGTCGGGCATCGACTGCATCGAGCACGCCACCGGCCTCACCCCCGAGCTGATCCCGCTGTTCGCGGAGCGCGGGGTCGCCATCGTGCCGACCCTGGTCAACATCGCCACCTTCCCCGACCTGGCGGCGGGCGGCGACGACAAGTACCCCCGCTGGTCGGCACATATGCGACGACTCCATGAGCGGCGCTACGACACGGTGCGCGACGCCTATGACGCGGGCATCCCGGTGTATGTCGGCACCGACGCGGGCGGCTCGCTGCCGCACGGGCTGGTCGCCGCCGAGGTGGCGGAACTGGTCACCGCCGGCATCCCGCCCGTCGAGGCGCTGGCCGCCGCCAGTTGGGCCGCCCGCGCCTGGCTGGGCCGCCCAGGACTGGAGGAGGGCGCCCCGGCCGACCTGGTGGTCTACGAGTCCGACCCGCGCGCCGACGTACGGGTGCTCGCGGCACCGCGCCGGGTCGTGCTGAACGGGCTGGTCGTGCAGTAGGCGGAGCGAACGGACGTGCCCGCTTAATCGAATACGGGGACGGAAACCCCACGATGGAGTGAAGTAACCCAGGATCGCTGACCGTTCACCCACAGTGCGTAAGGGTTGGCGTGTCCCGAGCACGTTTCTCCTGGGGGTCCCACCGCCTTGAACAGCGACAACTTCCGCATGCCCGCACGCCGTCTCGCCGCCGTGGCGACGGCCGCCGCCCTCACCGCCGCGCCCCTGCTCCTGAGCGCACGCCCGGCGCACGCCACCGGCGGCCACGGCCACGCCTCCGCCGCCGTGCTGCGCGCCGGGCTCGACGTGTCCCTGCTCCACCGCACCGCCGACGTCCCGCTCACCCTCTCCCTCAACGAGGTGCGGGCACCGGGCGACGCCGACCGCACCGCCCTGTCAGCCCGGCTCGACGGCGTCAACCAGGGCCGCCCCTTCTCCGTGCTGCGCGCCGACGTCGCCTCGGCCAGAGCCACCGCCACCGACGAGCGCGCCGAGGGCTCGGTCCGCCTCGCCGACGCCCGGCTGCACGTGCCCGGTCTGCCGCTGCTCTCCCTGATCGAGGTCGGCACGGTCACCGCCCGCGCCACCTGCGCGGCCGGGGAGGAGCCCGAGGCCGAGGCGAACGTCCTCGGCGCCGTCACCGTGCTCGGCAAGCGCACCACCCTCACCGCGGGCGGCCCCACCGAGGTACGCGTCCCCGGCGTCGGTGAGGTCCGCCTCGACCTGGCCGAGCACCGGACCACCTCCGGCACGGCGGCGGCCACCGCGCTCCGGCTCAAGGTCGCGGTGAACCCGCTGCGGCTGGACGTGGCCGAGGTGACCGGCACGGTGACGCTGGCGGAGGCGAGCTGTGAGACTCCGGCGGGGGAGGAGTCGGGTCCCAGTGAGGCGCCTGCGTCTTCGAAGCCCGTCGTTGAGTCGTCCGAGGCCGCGCCGGAGGAGTCCAGCCAGGCGCCCCGGGCGGAGCCCCAGGGCACGCAGAGCAACCTCGCGGAGACGGGCGGCAGTTCGGCCACCCCGTACATCGCGGGCGGCGCGCTGGCGCTGCTTCTGCTGGGCGGGGGAGCGGTGACGATGGCCCGCAGGCGCCGGGGCTGAGAGGACTCACCGCCGGGCCAGCGCCAGCAGGCTCAGGCCGAACATCAGCACGCCCAGCGGGAGATGGACCGACGGCACATGGGCGATGCCGAGCACGACCTGGACCGAGGCGAGCGCGAGGAACCCCGAGGCGTGCCCTATCGGCCGGGCCGAGCCGCCGCCCGGCTTCCACGCCAGCACCGCCGCGAGCACGTACAGCATCGACGCCCCGTACATCACGCGGGCGCCGATGCCGTGCAGCGTCTCTCCGTAGGACGTGGTGAGCAACAGTCCGGCGGAGACGGCCTGGAGGAAGATGGTCAGCGTCTGGAGAGCCAGGGCGATGCGGAGGAACGCGGTGCCGTCGCGTCGCGCGTCCGTCGTGGTCGTCACCTGAGTGGCCATGTCACGGTCCCCTTTTCCGCCCGTCGGGCAGCAGCTCGATAAGGTCTCACCAGTCCGACGACGCGGGCCTGCGAAAGGTAAGGCGAGGGGGCGGCATGGGGGCGGTGGAGGACAGGGCCGAGCGGCGTCAACTGCTCAATGTGGCCTATCGGTTGCTCGGCTCGGTGACCGAGGCCGAGGACGCCGTGCAGGACGCGTACACGCGCTGGTACGGGCTCACCGACGGCCGGCGGGCGGAGATCCTGTCGCCCGGCGCCTGGCTGACCACGGTGACCGGCCGGATCTGCCTGGACCTGCTCGGCTCGGCGCGGGCCCGCCGGGAGCGGTACGTCGGCGCCTGGCTCCCCGAGCCGCTGCCCGACCGCGCCGAGTGGGACGGTACGGGCGGGACCGACCCCGCCGACCTGATCGTGCGGGACGAGTCGGTGGCGATGGCGTTCCTGGTCGTGCTGGAGTCGATGACACCGGCCGAGCGGGTCGCGTTCGTGCTGCACGACGTCTTCCGGTACCCGTTCGCGGAGATCGCGGAGGTGCTCGGCCGGTCCCCTGCGGCCTGCAAGCAGTTGGCGGCCTGCGCGCGGCGCCGGGTGAGCGCCGCGCGGGCTCCGGCGCCGGTGCGGGCGGACGTGGTGCGGCGGGTGAAGGAGGCGTGGGAGAGCAAGGACATCGCCGCCCTCGTCGGCCTCCTCGACCCGGCCGCCGTGATGACCGCCGACGGCGGCGGCATGGTCGGCACCGTGCTGCGCCCGGTCGAGGGCGGCCCGAGCATCGCCCAGTACATGGCCGCCATCGCGGACCGGGCCCCCGGCCTCGAACTCCTGGAGCGTTCGGTCAACGGCCTGCCCGGCCTGGTGGCCCGCCGCGACGGTGCCGTGGTCACCGTCGCCGCCTTCGAGAGCGACGGCGACCGGGTCACCCGGATCTGGGTGGTCCGCAACCCGGAGAAGCTGCGGCCGTGGTCCGCGGGGCTTCAGCCCTCCTGAGCCAGCACCCTGCCCAGCGCCGCCACGAACCCCGCCGTCGTCGTCCGGTCCCGGACCGCGACCCGCAGCCAGTCCGGACCCAGGCCGGGGAAGGTGTCGCCCCGGCGGACCGCGTAACCCAGCTCGCGCAGGCGGTGCCGTACGCGCTGGGCGTCCGGCAGTTCCAGGAGGACGAAGGGTGCCTCGGCGGGGCCGGTCACCTTGACGCCGTACGGGGCCAACTCGGCCAGTCCGGTGAGGAGATGGGTGCGGTCGGCGGCCGTGCGGTGGGCCGCGTGAGCCGCCTCGGCGAGGGCGCGCGGGGCCACGCAGGCGCGGGTCGCGGCCAGGGCCGGGGTGGACACCGGCCACAGGGGCTGGGCGCGCTCCAGCTCGGTGACCGTCTCCGGGGCCGCGAGGACGTAGCCGACCCGGAGCCCGGCCAGCCCCCAGGTCTTGGTGAGGCTGCGCAGCACCACCAGGCCGGGCACGTCCGTCCGCCCCGCCAGCGCCTCCCGCTCGCCCGGCACCGCGTCCATGAACGCCTCGTCCACGACCAGCGTCCGCCCGGGACGGGCCAGTCGGGTGAGCGTCCCGGCCGGGTGGAGCACCGAGGTCGGGTTGGTCGGGTTGCCGACGATCACCAGGTCGGCGTCCTCGGGCACCGCCGCCGGGTCCAGCCGGAAGCCGTCCCGCGCGCTCAGCAGCACCCGCTCCACCGCGTGCCCCGCGTCCCGCAGCGCCGCCTCCGGCTCGGTGAACTGGGGATGCACCACCACCGGCCGCCGCACCCGAAGCGCGCGGGCCAGCAGCACGAACGCCTCCGCCGCGCCCGCCGTCAAGAGCACCCGCTCCACCGGCAGCCCGTGCCGCTGAGCCACCGCCGCCCGTGCGGCCCGCCCGTCCGGGTAGGCCGCGAGGCCGGTCAGCGAGGCGGCGATCTCCTCGCGCAGCCAGCGCGGCGGCGTGTCCGCGCGGACGTTGACGGCGAGGTCCACCAGGCCCGCCCCGGCGTCGCGGACCTCGGCGTCCCCGTGATGGCGGAGATCGGGCCCGGCGTCAGTGCGCATGGCTGTGGGTGTGGCCGCCGTGGTGGTGCCCGTGCCCATGTCCATGCCCATGTCCGTGGCCCTCGTGGCCGTCGTCGTCCGGGTGGAAGTGCGGCTGCTGCGGCTGCCCCACCTTGTCCTCGAAGCCCGGCAGCGCGATCCGGTACACACAGGAGTCGCAGTTCATCCGCAGATCACCGGCGACGGCCTCCGCGTACCGCTCCATGACCAGGTCCAGCAGCTCCGGCTCCGGCCCGATCACGTCCGCCGAGCGCACCTCCACCTCCGGATGCGCCGCCGCCCACTCCTCCGTCTGCCGCCGTACCCGGTCGGGGAGGATGCCGGTGAACAGGAAGTACGGCAGGACGACGACCCGCCGCGCCCCCAGCCGGGCGACCCGGTCCAGGCCGCTCGGCACGTCCGGCGCCGCCAGCGACACGAACGCCGTCTCGACGCCCGCGTACCCGCGCCCCTCCCACAGCAGCCGGGCCGCCTTGCACACCTCGGCGTTGGCGTCCGGGTCGGTGGAGCCGCGCCCGACCAGCAGCACGGTCACGTCCTCGCGGGGCGTCCCGGCCAGGGCGTCGTCCAGCCGGCGTTCCAGCACCCGCAGCAGGGCGGGGTGCGGGCCGAGCGGGCGGCCGTAGGTGTAGGTGACGCCCGGATGGCGCTCCTTCTCGCGGGCCAGCGCGGCCGGTATGTCGCCCTTTGCGTGCCCGGCGGACACCAGCATCAGCGGCACGGCGGCGAAGCGGCGTACGCCCCGCTCGACCAGCTCGGTGACGGCCTCGCCCAGCGGGGGCGGGGACAGCTCGATGAAGCCGCCCGCGACGGGCAGTTCGGGGTGGCGGCGGCCCAGCTCCTGCACGAAGTCGCGGAATGCCTCGGCCCCGGCCTCGTCACGGGTGCCGTGTCCGGCGATGAGCAGGGCGGGCGGCTGGGTGGTCACGGGTTCTCCTCAGGTGAAGTCGGGTGGTACAGCAGGGCGTTGAGAGCGGCGGCGGCGACCGCCGAGCCGCCCTTCTCGGAGACGTTGCTCACGGCGGGCAGCCCGCTCGCGCGCAGCGCCTCCTTGGACTCGGCGGCGCCCACGAAGCCGACCGGCAGCCCGATGACGAGCGCCGGGTCGGCGTCCAGGGTGAGCAGTTCCTCCAGCGCGGTCGGCGCGCAGCCGATCACCCACAGCGCGCCGGGTCCGACCTGCTCGTACGCGAGCCGCACGGCGTGCGCCGAACGGGTCAGCCCGTCAATGGACTTGGCCTCGCGCAGCCGGCAGACGGTGTCGCGGCGGGTGATCCCGGCCGCCACCATCTCCACGTCCACGACGACCGGCGCCCCCGCGTGCAGCGCGGCGTGCCCGCGCCGGAGGTCGGCCTCGGCGGTGACGAGGTCGGTGGCGTACTCCAGGTCGGCGGCGGAGTGGATGACCCGCTCCACCACCGCACGGGTCAGCGGCGGGAAGCCGGAGGTGTCCAGGCGGGCGCGCAGCCGCCGGAACGACTCCTGCTCGATGGGGTGGACGACACGGTTCACCGGGCTCCCTCCGGGGCGTGCTGCCAGCGGTAGCCGCGCGGGGTCACCATGCGCCCGGCGATGTTCCGGGTGGCGGTGTTGCCGACGGTGACCACCGTCATCATGTCGACGGTCGCCGGGTCGAGTCCGGCGAGCGTGGTCAGCCGTGCGGACTCGTCCGGCCGGGAGGCGTTGCGCACCACACCGACCGGCGTCCCTGGTTCCCGGTGCTCCGCGAGGACGGCGAGCGCCTTGGGGAGCTGCCAGTCCCGGCCGCGCGAACGGGGGTTGTAGAAGGTCACCACGAGGTCCGCCTCGGCGGCCGCGCGCACCCGCCGCTCGATGACCTCCCACGGGGTGTGCAGGTCGGAGAGGCTGATCGAGACGTGGTCGTGGCCCAGCGGCGCGCCCAGGACCGCCCCGGCCGCGAGCGCGGCGGTGACACCGGGGACGCCGACCACGTCGATGTCGTCGGACGCCTCCGCGAGCGCGGGGGAGGCCATGGCGTACACGCCCGCGTCCCCGCTGCCGATCAGCGCCACCGCGTGGCCCTCGCGGGCCTCCGCGACCGCCGTACGGGCCCGCTCCTCCTCCGCGCCCAGTCCCGACTCCAGCACCCGGGTGCCGGGGCGGATCAGGTCGCGGATCTGGTCGACGTACTGGTCCAGGCCCACCAGCACCGAGGCGCGCCGCAGTTCGGCGGCCGCGCGCGGGGTCAGCAGGTCACGGGCACCGGGCCCGAGCCCGACCACCGCGAGCCGCCCCCGGCCGGGACGGCGTACGACCGCGCAGGTCGCCATGGCGGGCTGGGCCGCCGACTTCCGCTTGGGTACGAGGAGTTCGCCCCCGTTCCGCAGCGCGGCGGCCTCCGCCACGGACGGGGTGCCGACCGCCGCGAGAGGCGCGTCGGAAGGGTTCGGCACGGACACGGCGGCCAGTTCGTCCGCCGGGTACGTCACCAGGGGCACGCCCAGCCGCTCGGCGGCGGCCACGATGCCGGGCTCCTCCGACTTGGCGTCCACCGTGGCGAGTTCGGCCACCGAGCGCACCGAGAGCCCCGCCTCGCGCAGCGCCTCCTCGATCAGCCCGAGCACCTCCTCGACGGGCGCCCCCTTGGACGCGCCGACGCCCACCACGAGCGACGGCGGGCGCAACAGCACCTCCTGCGGGCCGGGTCGCACATCACGGTCGGTCAACCGCACCGTGTACGCGCCCTGTTCGGCGAAGGGCACCGGCGGCAGCGGCCAGGACGACTCGGCCTCCAGCACCACCGGTTCCCCGTCCAGCAGCGCCCGCGACACCGCCGCCACCGCGCCCTCCGCCGGCAGGCCCAGGGTGTCCAGACCGGCCAGGCCCACCGCGTCCGTCGCCGTCGTCACCACGGGCTCCGCGCCCAGCAACTCGGCCACCTCGTACGCCAGTTCATTCGCGCCGCCGCCGTGCCCGCCGACCAGGGACACCGCGAACCGGCCGCCCTCGTCCACGCACACCACGCCCGGATCGGCCGCCTTGTCCCCGAGCAGCGGGGCCAGCAGCCGGACCGTGGCGCCGGTGGCCAGGAAGCACACCAGCCGGTCACACTCCGCGAACGCCGCCCGTACGGCCTCCCCGGCCGGACCCTCGTACACCCGCGTACGGTCCGGCCAGGCGGCGGCCAGCCGGTCGCGGGCCGCCGCCCCCGCCGCGGTGGCGGAAATCAGGCCGATCACTGGACTCCTCCTTCACTCCGCGCCGGGAGGCGGTCGCCCCACAGCAGGAAAACGGGGTTGGCCGCCGCCAGCCGGGTCACGTCACCCGGCAGCGGCGCCAGGCGCGACGACTGCAACAGCACCCCGTCGCAGCTCAGCCCGGCCCGGGTCAGCGCCTCGCGCACCGGGCCGACCCGGTCCAGCGCGGCCACGGCCACCACGACCGTCCGCCGCGCCCGCGCCGCGCACACGCCGACCACGGCGGGCAGATCACGTCCGCCACCGCCCACGAACACCGCGTCGGGCTCGTCCAGACCGGCCAGCGCCTCCGGGGCGGTGCCGTGCACCACGCTCACGTCGACACCGTGGGCGCGGGCGTTGGCCCGTACCCGCCCGGCGCCGTCCTCGGTCTTCTCCACAGCGGTCACGGCCGCGCCGAGCCGCGCGCACTCCACGGCCACCGAGCCTGAGCCCGCGCCCACGTCCCACACCAGGTCGCCCAGGCGCGGCCCGAGCCGGGCGAGCGCCAGCGCCCGCACCTCGAACTTGGTGATCATCGAGTCCCGGTGCGCGAACTCGCCCTCCGCGAGTGCCCATCGCGCGGGCCCGGCACCCGGACCGGCGACCGTACGCGGACCCTCCGCCGGACGCGCCTCGTCCAGGCACAGCACCACGCTCACCGCCGGACCCCAGTCCCGCGCGGCGGCCTCGGCGGGCGTCACCCGCTCCACCCGCTCCCGCCGCGGATCACCGAGCGCGCTCACCACGGCCAGCACCCGGCCCGTACCGTCCAGCCGGGCCCCCAGCTCGGCCGGACCCGAGCCGGGACCGGTCAGCAGGGCGACCTTCGGACGCGCGCGGCACACATTGACCGCGGTCCGCAGGTCCCGCCCGTGCGCGCTCACCACGACCGCGTCGTCCCAGGTCAGCCCCAGCCGGGCGAAGGCGCCCGCCACCGAGGACACCCCCGGCCGGACGTCGAGCGGCCCGGCGCCGAAGCGTTCCGCCAGCACCCGCACGATGCCGAAGAACCCCGGATCACCCGAGGCGAGCACCACCACCGGCCGCTCCTCGGCCAGGTACTTCCCGATCGCGTCCAGGGCGGGCTCCAGCGGGCCGAGCACCACGCGTGCCGCGCCCTCGGGGACCGGCGCCGCGTCCAGATGGCGCTGCCCGCCGACCACGAGTTCCGCCCCGGCGAGCACGTCCGGCGGGACCGGGGTGCCCGTCCCCGCGCCGACGACCGTGATCAACTGCTCGCCCCCCGCTCACGCAGCGCCCGCCGCGCCTCCGGGTCGGCCTTGCGGAAGCCGTGGAAGTGGCCGGGGTGGTACAGGTGCGAGCGGGTGCCGTGCGCGTCCAGCGCCGCGCCGACCAGGAACAGGGTGTGCTTCCACAGCCGGTGCTCCTTGACCGTCTCCTCCAGCGTGCCGATCGTGCACCGCACCACCAGCTCCTCCGGCCAGGTCACCTGATGGGCGACCACGACCGGGGTGGACGTCGGGTAGCCGCCCTCCAGCAGCTCCCGCACCAACTGACCGCTGCGCGCCGCCGACAGGAACACCGCCATCGTGGTGCCGTGCCGGGCGAACTCGCGCACCTCCTCACCGGGCGGCATCGGCGTCTTGCCGCCGCCGAGCCGGGTGAGGATCACCGACTGGGCCACCTCCGGGATGGTCAGCTCCCGCCCGGCCAGCGCGGCCACCGCCGAGAACGAGGACACGCCCGGCACGATCTCCGTGGCGATCCCGACCTCCGCGCACCGGTCCATCTGCTCCTGGGTGCCGCCCCACAGCGAGGGGTCGCCGGAGTGCACGCGGGCCACCTTCAGACCCTCCGCGTGGGCGCGCCGGTACACGGCCACCACGTCCTCCAGGGAGAGGGTGGCCGAGTCGAGGATCTCCGCGTCCGGGCGGGCGTGCTCCAGCACCTCGGCGCGGACCAGGCTGGCCGCCCAGATCACCACGTCCGCCTCCGCGATCGCGCGGGCCGCGCGGAACGTCAGCAGGTCGGCGGCACCGGGCCCGGCACCGACGAACGTCACCTTGCCGGCGGGGGCATCGGGCACATCGGGCATGCGAAGGGTCCTCTCCTACGGGAAGCCCGGACACGTGGTCGTGGTCCGGGGCTCACTGGAACTGGGGTGAATGTCAGGGTCTGATGAGGTTTGCGGGCCGCAGGATGTGCGAACAGGGCCCCGCATCGGATAGCAAGGGCTTATGGCGGTCCTTGTCGCGCTCGGCGCGTTCCTGATGACGCTGGCCGGCGGCTGGACGGCACAGCGCGTGACCGACCGTCGCCACCTGGTCCTGGGCCTGGCCGGCGGCCTGATGCTGGGCGTGGTCGGCCTCGACCTGCTCCCCGAGGCGCTGGAGGCGGCCGGTCACGAGGTGTTCGGCGTACCCGCCGCGCTCGTGCTGTTCGTCGCCGGATTCCTGCTGGCCCATCTGGTGGAACGTCTCCTCGCCGGCCGCCAGGCCGCGCACGGCGCCGGCGAGCACACCCACCGGGCGCCCGAGGTCGGCCTCACGGCGGCCGCCGCGATGGTCGGGCACAGCTTCATGGACGGCGTCGCCATCGGCGCCGCCTTCCAGATCGGCGGCGGGATGGGCCTGTCCGTCGCCCTCGCCGTGATCGCGCACGACTTCGCCGACGGCTTCAACACCTTCACCATCACCAGCCTGTACGGCAACGCCCGCCGCCGGGCCGTCGCCATGCTGGTCGCCGACGCCTGCGCGCCGATGCTGGGCGCGCTGTCCACGATGTTCGTGCACATCCCCGAACCGCTGCTCGGCGGCTACCTCGGTCTCTTCGGCGGCGCGCTGCTGTACCTCGCCGCCGCCGAGATCCTCCCCGAGGCCCACCACGACCACCCGGCCCGCTCCACCGCGCTGTGCACCGTCGCGGGCGCGGCCTTCATCTGGCTGGTGGTCGGCCTCTCCGGCGGCTGACCCCCTCACAGCTTCCCGCCCCGGCCGCCCTCGCGCCGGGGCGGCGCTATGAGCGTCGACAGGTACGGCAGCGCGTCGCCGTCCAGCTCGGCGGCGGGCCGCACCGACTCCTCGGGCAGCCCCAGCGCCGAGCCCCACACCGCGTCCTGAAGCCGTCCGGCCTCGCGCAGCGCCGCCGCCACCTCGGCCGCGCGCCGCCCGAACTTGTACGCCACCACGGTCCCCGGACCCGCCAGCGCCTCCTTCAGCGCCGCCGCGCCCGCCGTCACCGGCACCAGGGTCAGCGGCTCGGTGCCCTCGGTCAGTACCGCGCCCGACCTGGCCGCGAGGTCCTGCATCGCGGTGATGCCGGGCACGGTCTCGACGACCAGCTCCGGCACCAGCTCCTTCAGGGTCTGCGCGAGGTAGGTGAAGGTCGAGTACACGTTGGGGTCACCGATGGTCGCGAACGCCACGTACGCATGCTCCCGCAGCAGCTCCGCCACCCGGGCGCCCGCCGCGTCCCACGCGGCCTCCCGGCGCGCGCGGTCCGTCCGCTCGTTCAGCGCGAACACCACCCGGACGATCTTCTCCCCGGACACGTGGTGCAGCACCGTCGCCTCCGCGCGGCCCCGCTCCAGGGTGTCCATCACCGGTACGACCACCACATCGGCGGCCCGCAACGCGTTGACCCCCTTCACCGTCACCAGCTCCGGGTCTCCGGGACCCACTCCGACCCCGACCAGCCTGCTGCTCATGAAGTCCGGCACCTCTCCGTGAATCGCCGGGCCACACCGGGCTCCGACGCCCAGTGCGTATGCAGATAACTCGCGTGCACGCCCTGCCGCACGAAACCCTCCACGCGCCGCTCGGGCGCGACGACCCCCCAGGCGGGCGCGGGACCGGCCCCCGGCGCGACCCCGGTCCGATGGAACTCATGCCCCCGCATCCGGGTCCCCGCCACCGCGAGCACGCTGTCCCCCACGGCCACGGCATCCCGGTACCCGAGCGTCAGCCGCTCGCCCATCCGCGCGGACGCGTCGAGCACCCCGCACATGGGCACCCCGTCCAGCTCCCGGCACAGATAGAGCAACCCGGCACACTCGGCGGCGACGGGCGCCCCGGAGAGCGCCAGCGCGGCGATCTCCTCACGCAGCGACTCGTTGGCCCCCAGCTCACTGGCGTACACCTCGGGGAACCCCCCACCGATGACGAGCCCCCGAGTCCCCTCGGGCAACCGCTCATCCCGCAGAGGGTCGAACGTGACGACCTCCGCCCCGGCAGCGTCGAGCAACTCGGCGTGCTCGGCATAGGAAAAGGTGAACGCGGCTCCGCCGGCGACGGCAACGACGGGACGTTGACGTACAGCGTCGCTGTCGTCGTCCCGCCTCTCGGCCGACCGAGACGGGTGGTCGTGGGTGGGCGAAGAAAGGGCCTCAGCCGGAGTCCACCCGCCACCCGGCAACGCACCCGCGCTACGCGCCAGCGCCATCAGCGCGTCCAGGTCGCACCCGGCGGAAACCTGCGCAGCCATCGCCGCGACCGCGGACACCGCGGCAGCACCCCGCTCAGCCACCGGCACCAGCCCCAGATGCCGAGACGGCGTAGCCACCTGCGAGGCCCGCCGCAGCGCACCCAGCACCGGCACCCCCGCCTCCTCCAGCGCCTCCCGCAGCAGAGCCTCATGCCGCGAGGACCCCACCTTGTTGAGGATCACGCCCCCGATCCGCACCCCCGCATCCCAGGACGCGAACCCATGCACCAGCGCCGCAACGGACCGCGACTGCGACGACGCGTCGACGACCAGCACCACCGGCGCCCGCAGCAGCTTGGAGACCTGCGCCGTGGACGCCAGCTCCCCCTGCCCGGCGGCCCCGTCGTACAGCCCCATCACCCCCTCGACCACGGCCAGATCGCAACCCCGGGAACCATGGACGAACAGCGGAGCGACCAGCTCCGGCCCGCACAGGTACGCGTCGAGATTCCGCCCCACCCGCCCGGTGGCGAGCGCGTGATACCCGGGGTCGATGTAGTCCGGCCCCACCTTGTGCGGAGACACGGCAAGCCCCCGCGCGGCGAACGCGGCCATCAGCCCCGTGGCGACAGTGGTCTTCCCGCTGCCCGACGAGGGCGCGGCGATGACCAGCCGGGGAACGGACATCACCACTCGATGCCCCTCTGCCCCTTCTGCCCGGCGTCCATGGGGTGCTTCACCTTGGACATGTCGGTCACCAGATCCGCGAACTCCACCAGGGCGGCAGGCGCGTTACGCCCGGTGATCACCACATGCTGATTCCCCGGCCGGTCCCGCAGCACCGAGACGACCTCCTCCGTGTCCACCCACCCCCAGTGCATCGGGTACGCGAACTCGTCCAGCACGTACAGCCGGTACGTCTCGGCGGCCAGGTCCCGCTTGACCTGCGCCCACCCCTCCCGAGCCTTCTCCTCGTTGTCGAGCTGGGCGTCCCGCTGCACCCAGGACCACCCCTCGCCCATCTTGTGCCAGTCGACCGACCCGCCCTCGCCGGAGGCACCGAGCACGCGCAGCGCGTTCTCCTCGCCGACCTTCCACTTCGCCGACTTGACGAACTGGAACACCCCGATCGGCCACCCCTGGTTCCAGGCCCGCAGCGCCAGCCCGAACGCGGCCGTCGACTTGCCCTTCCCGATCCCGGTGTGCACGACCACCAGCGGACGATTGCGCCGCTGCCGCGTCGTCAACCCGTCGTCCGGCACCACACTCGGCTGCCCCTGCGGCACTACGCGGCCCTCCTCGAAGTCGTCCCCCGCACATCCCTGACCAGCCCGGCGATCGCGTCCGCCCGCAGCTCCTCCAGCGTCACCGCCGTACCCCCCAGCTCCTCCGCGAGCCGCCCCGCGAGCCCCAGTCGCACCGGCCCCGACTCGCAGTCCACGACCACCGAGGCCACCCGCCCTGCGCCGAACAGCCGCGCCGCCCGCCCCGCCAGCGCCACCGGCTCCGGACCACCGGTCGCCCGTCCGTCCGTCACCACCACCAGCAGCGCCCGCCGCGACGGGTCCCGCAGCCGCTCCACCCGCAGCACGTCTTGCGCCTTCAGCAGCCCCGCCGCCAGCGGCGTACGGCCGCCCGTCGGCAGCGACTCCAGCCGGGCCGCCGCCGCGTCCACCGACGAGGTCGGCGGCAGCGCCACCTCGGCGGCGGTACCCCGGAAGGTCACCAGACCGACCTTGTCCCGCCGCTGGTAGGCGTCCAGCAGCAGCGACAGCACGGCACCCTTCACCGCGCTCATCCGCTGCCGGGCCGCCATCGAACCGGAGGCGTCCACCACGAACAGCACGAGGTTCCCCTCACGCCCCTCCCGCGCCGCCTGCCGCAGATCGTCCCGGCGCAGCACCAGTCCCGGCCCCGACCGGCCCCGCGCCCGCTGATGCGGCGCCGCCGCCCGCACGGTGGCCGCCAGGTGCAGCTTGGTCAGCGCCCCGCGCGGCCGCAGCGCGCCGGTGGTCCGTCCGCGGTCGGTCCGCGCCCGCGAACGCCGCCCGGCCGCACCCGCCCCGACACCGGGCACGGTCAGCGCCTTGGTACGGAACGGCTCCGCCGCCCGCGCCGGCGCCTGCTCACCCGCACCGCCGGCGGCAGGCCGCGGCTCACCGTCGTCCCCGGCCTCCGGCTGCGCGCCGGTGTCCCCGCCCTGCGGACCTTCCTCGGGCGAGGGCGACGGCTGCCCGCCCCCGCCGCCGGGACCGTCCGGGTCGGGATCGTCGTCGTCCCCGGCCGACTCCTCCAGCGTCTGGTCGAGCTTGTCCTCGTCCAGGCCCGGCGCGTCGAAGGGGTTGCGCCTGCGCCGGTGGGGCAGCGCCAGCAGCGCGGCCTGGCGTACGTCCTCGGCGAGCACATCGCTGCGCCCGTCCCACGCGGCCAGCGCGGTCGCGGTACGCGCCATCACGATGTCGGCCCGCATGCCGTCCACCTCGAAGGCCGCGCAGGTCGCCGCGATCTGCTTCAGCGCCCCGTCGCCCAGCCGCACCTTGGGCAGCAACTCCCGCGCCGCGACGATGCGTTGCCGTACGGCACGCTCCTCGTCCGCCCAGCGCGCCGCGAAGGCGGCCGGATCGTCGTCGTACGCCAGCCGGCGCCGCACGACCTCCACCCGCTGATCCGGCTCCCGCGAGGCGGCCACCTCGACCGTCAGCCCGAACCGGTCGAGCAACTGCGGCCGCAGTTCCCCCTCTTCGGGGTTCATCGTCCCCACGAGCAGGAACCGCGCCGCATGCCGTACGGAGACGCCCTCGCGCTCGACGTAGGAGGCGCCCATCGCGGCCGCGTCCAGCAGCACGTCCACCAAGTGGTCGTGGAGCAGGTTGACTTCGTCGACGTAGAGGATGCCCCGGTTGGCCGCCGCGAGCAGGCCGGGCTCGAACGCCTTGACCCCCTCCGCGAGCGCCCGCTCGATGTCCAGCGCCCCCACCAGCCGGTCCTCGGACGCCCCGACAGGCAGCTCGACCATCCGCGCGTCCCGCGCCTCGGCCGCCTCCCCGCCGTGCGGCCCGGCCGGGCAGCTCGGATCGGGCGACGCCGGATCACAGGAGAACCGGCACCCGGCCACCACCTCGACCTCGGGCAGCAGCGCCGCCAGCGCGCGTACGGCGGTGCTCTTGGCGGTGCCCTTCTCGCCCCGCACGAGGACGCCGCCGATGTTCGGCGCGACGGCGTTGAGCAGCAGGGCCAGTTGCAGATCCTGCTGTCCGACCACCGCGGTGAACGGGAATCGCGTGCTCACTCGTCTCCCTCCAGCTCTCCCTCGAGTTCCAGATACGTGGCCCGGAGCCGGTCCAGGGTCTCCTGGTCCGGCTCCGCCCACAGGCCCCGGTCCGCCGCCTCCAGCAGGCGCTCGGTGATGCCGCGCAGGGCCCACGGGTTGGACTTCTTCATGAAGTCCTGGTTCTCCGGGTCGAAGACGTACTCGGCGCTGAGCTTCTCGTACATCCAGTCGTCCACCACGCCCGCTGTGGCGTCGTACCCGAAGAGGTAGTCCACGGTCGCCGCCATCTCGAAGGCACCCTTGTATCCGTGCCTTCTCATCGCGCTCATCCAGCGGGGATTGACCACCCTCGCCCGGAAAACGCGGTGCGTCTCCTCGGCCAGACTTCTGGTCTTGACCTGGTCCGGCACGGCCGAGTCGCCCACGTACGCCTCGGGGCTGGTCCCGGTCAGGTGGCGCACCATGGCGACCATGCCGCCGTGGTACTGGAAGTAGTCGTCCGCGTCGACGAGATCGTGCTCACGCGTGTCGACGTTCTTCGCCGCCACCGCGATCCGCCGGAACGCCGTCTCCATGTCCCCCCGTGCCGCGCGCCCGTCCAGCCCGCGCCCGTAGGCGTAGCCGCCCCAGACGGCGTACACCTCGGCGAGGTCCGCGTCCGAGCGCCAGTTGCGGGCGTCGATCAGGGGGAGGAGGCCCGCGCCGTACGCGCCCGGCTTGGAGCCGAAGACGCGGGCCGTGGCGCGGCGGCGGTCACCGTGCTCGGCGGTGTCCTCCTCGACGTGGGCGCGGACGTAGTTGGACTCGCCCGGCTCGTCCAGCTCGGCCACCGCGCGCACCGCGTCGTCGATCAGCCCGACCACGTGCGGGAACGCGTCCCGGAAGAAGCCGGAGATGCGCACGGTGACGTCGATGCGCGGCCGCCCCAGCTCGGCGAGCGGCACGATCTCGAAGCCGGTTACCCGGCGCGAGGCGTCGTCCCACACCGGGCGGCAGCCCAGCAGGGCGAGGATCTCCGCGATGTCGTCGCCCTGGGTCCGCATGGCGGAGGTGCCCCACACGGTCAGGCCCACCGACTCGGGGTACTCCCCGGTGTCGGCGAGGTACCGCTGCACCAGTGAGTCCGCGAGCGACTGCCCGACCTCCCAACTCAGCCGGGACGGGATGGCCTTGGGGTCGACGGAGTAGAAGTTGCGCCCGGTCGGCAGCACGTTGACCAGACCGCGCGTGGGCGACCCGGAGGGCCCCGCCGGGACGTAACCCCCGTCCAGCGCCCGGAGGATGTGCCCGATCTCGTCGGTGGTCCGGGCGAGCCGGGGCACGACCTCGGTGCACGCGAACTCCAGCACGGCGCTCGCGTCGGCCAGTTCGAAGCCGAGTACCTCACTCAGCACCGTCGGTACGGCCGCCCGGTCCCAGTCCCGCGCCTCCATGCCCTCGGCGATGCCGCGGCACAGCTTCTCCAGCAGGTCGACCGCGTCGGCCCCGGTGCGCGCCGGGCCCTCGGCGAGGTCAGTCAGCTCCACCGGCACCTTCACCGGCGCGCCCGGCTCGGCCAGCAGCTCCTTCTCGACCAGCCCGAAATGCCGGGCCAGCGCGGCCCGCAGGCCCGGCAGGGCGTTCGCCTGCCCGCCCCACACCTGGGAGGCGCGCAGCACGGCGAGGACGAGGTTGACACGGGCCTCGCCCTCGGGGCCGCCGCCCAGGATGTGCAGTCCGTCGCGGATCTGCACGTCCTTGATCTCGCAGAGGTAGCCGTCGATGTGCATGACGAACGAGTCGAAGTCGTCGTCCTCCGGCTGCTCGTCCACGTGCAGGTCGTGGTGCAGCTCGGCGGCCTTGACCAGGGTCCAGATCTGGGCGCGCACGGCCGGGGCCTTGGCCGGGTCCAGGTCGGAGACGAGCGCGTACTCGTCCAGCAGTTGTTCCAGCTTGGCGAGGTCGCCGTAGGTGTCGGCGCGGGCCATCGGCGGCACCAGGTGGTCGACCACCGTGGCGTGCCCGCGCCGCTTGGCCTGGGTGCCCTCGCCGGGGTCGTTGACGATGAACGGGTAGATCAGCGGGAGTTCACCGAGCACCGCGTCCGGGGCGCAGCCGCGCGAGAGGCCGAGGCCCTTGCCGGGCAGCCACTCCATCGTGCCGTGCTTGCCCATGTGGACGATCGCGTCCGCGCCGAAACTGTTCTCCAGCCAGCGGTAGGCGGCCAGGTAGTGGTGCGAGGGCGGCATGTCGGGGTCGTGGTAGATGGCGATGGGGTTCTCGCCGAAGCCGCGCGGCGGCTGGATCATCACCACGGCGTTCCCGAACCGCAGGGAGGCGAGCACGATGTCGTCGCCGTCCACGTACAGGCCGCCCGGCGGCTCGCCCCACGCCTCCAGCATGGCGTCGCGCAGCTCGGGGTCGAGGGTGTCGAACCAGGCCCGGTAGTCCGCCAGCGGCACCCGCGCGGGCGCGGCGGCGAGCTGCTCCTCGGTCAGCCACTCCACGTCGTGACCGCCGGCCGCGATCAGCCGGTGGATCAACTCGTCGCCCTCGTCGGGGTGTTCGTCCACCCCGTACCCGGCGTCGCGCAGCGCGTCCAGCACCCGGACCGCCGAGGCGGGGGTGTCCAGGCCGACGGCGTTGCCGACGCGGGAGTGCTTGGTCGGGTAGGCGGTGAAGACGAGCGCGATCCGCTTCTCGGCGTTCGGCTTGTGCCGAAGTGCCGCGTGCCGTACGGCGATTCCGGCGACCCGTGCCGCGCGCTCCGGGTCGGCGACGTAGACCGGGACCTCGTCGGGGCCGGGCTCCTTGAAGGAGAAGGGCACGGTGATCAGACGGCCGTCGAACTCCGGGATGGCGACCTGCATCGCGGCGTCCATCGGGGAGAGGGCGGCGTCCGAGGCGTCCCAGGCGGCCCGTGTGGAGGTGAGGCAGAGCCCTTGCAGCACCGGCACGTTCAGGTCCGCGAGGGCGCCGATGTCCCACGCCTCCTCGTCCCCGCCCGCCGAGGCGGCCGAGGCGTGCGCCCCGCCCGCCGCGAGCACCGTGGCGACCAGGGCGTCGGCCCGGCCCAGCAGCTCGTACAGCCCGGCGTCCGCGTCGCGCAGCGAACCGCAGTACACCGGCAGGGCGTTGGCGCCGCGCTCCTCGATCGCCGCGCACAGGGTGTCCACGAAGGCGGTGTTGCCGCTGAGTTCGTGGGCCCGGTAGAAGAGCACGCCCACCGTGGGCCGGCCGGGCCGCTGCTCGTAGGCGCCGTGCAGCCCGAACTCCGGCATCCGGCGCGGCTCTTCGAAGCCCTCGCCGGTCAGCAGGACGGTGTCGGACAGGAACCGGGACAGCTCCAGCAGGTTCGCCGGGCCGCCCTCGACCAGATAGCGCAGCGCCTCCGCCACGACCCCGGCCGGGGCGGTGGACTCGGCCATCAGCTCGGCGTCCGGCACGCTCTCGCCGCCCAGCAGCACCGTCGGCACCCCGGACGCCTTCAGTGCGGCGAGTCCGTCCTCCCATGCCCGCTTGCCGCCCAGCAGCCGGACCACCGCGAGGTCCGCGCCGTCGAGCAGGGCGGGCAGGTCCTCGGCCGCGTCGACGCGGGACGGGTTGCCGATGCGGTAGTCGGCGCCGCTGGCGCGGGCGGCCAGCAGGTCGGTGTCGGCGGTGGACAGCAACAACACTGTGCTCATGCGGGCGCTCCCGGTGGAATGAAGGGCAGTCCTGCGGGCGCGCCCGACTCGATGAGCCGCCACAGCGCGTCCGTGTCCGCGTGGTGTTCGATGAGGTCGCCGAGCAGGTCGAGCTGCTCCTCGCGCAGCGCGGCGAACGACGTGTCCGGGGCCGGGACGAAGCGGCGCCCCGAGGCGGCGGCGACCTCGCGCAGGAAGGCGCGCCGGAAGCCGTCCGACTCCAGCGAGCCGTGCCAGTGGGTGCCCCAGACCTGGCCGGTGCGGCAGCCGTCCAGGAAGGCGTCCCCGCCCAGTACCTCGGCGACCCCGTGGTGGATCTCGTACCCCTCGACGGGCTCACCCAGGGCTTCCCCCACGGGCCGGGCGAGGGTCTTCTCCGGGTGGAACCGCACCCGCACCGGGAGCAGTCCGAGCCCCGGCACGCTTCCGGCGCGCGACTCCACGTCGTCCTCGATGTGCTCGCCGAGCACCTGGAAGCCGCCGCAGATCCCGAGCACCGGGCGCCCCTCGGCGGCCCGGCGTACCAGCGCGTCCGCGAGCCCCCGCTCGCGCAGCCATTCCAGCGCCCGTACGGTCCCGCGCGTGCCCGGCACCACCACGAGGTCGGCGTCGGCCAGTTCCTCCGGCCGGTCCACGAAGCGGACCACGACGCCGGGTTCGGCGGCGAGGGCGTCCACGTCGGTGAAGTTGGACATCAGCGGCACGGCGCACACGGCGACCCGCAGCACGTCCTCGCCGTGCGGGGGAGCGACGGTGGATTCCCGTACGGTCCCGCGCAGGGACACCCGGAGACCGTCCTCCTCGTCGATGCCGAGCCCGTGCCGGAACGGCAGCACCCCGTAGGTGTGCCGTCCGGTGAGACCGCGCAGCATGTCCAGGCCCGGCTCCAGCAGCGTCACGTCGCCCCGGAACTTGTTGACCAGGAACCCGGCGATCAGCGCCTGGTCCTCGGCGGAGAGCAGGGCGACGGTGCCGAAGAAGGAGGCGAAGACCCCGCCCCGGTCGATGTCGCCGACGACGAGCACGGGCAGCCCCGCACCCCGCGCGACGCCCATGTTGACGATGTCGGTGCGCCGCAGGTTGATCTCGGCGGGCGAGCCCGCGCCCTCACAGATCACCGCGTCATACGTGCCCCGCAATTCCTCCAGGCACTCCAACACCGTTCCCAGCAAAGCCTGTTGACGACCACCGTGATAGCCGCGCGCGCTCAGCTCGCCCACCGGCCTGCCCAGCAGCACCACTTGGCTGCTGCGCTCGCCACCGGGCTTGAGCAGCACGGGGTTCATCAGCGCGGTCGGCTCCACCCGGCACGCCTGGGCCTGCATGGCCTGCGCCCGCCCGATCTCCGCGCCCTCACGGGTCACGAAGGAGTTGAGGGACATGTTCTGCCCCTTGAACGGCGCCACCTTGACGCCCTGCCGGACCAGCCACCGGCAGATCCCGGCCGTCACCACGCTCTTGCCCGCGTCGGACGTCGTCCCCGCGACCAGCAGACCACCGCTCACCTGCCCCGCCCCCTTTTGATGAGGCGCCCGGCGAGGGTGACGCCGAGCGCGAGCAGACCGACCCGGCGCGAGAGCCGTACCGCCCGTCCGATGTCGGCGACCTCGACCGGCCGCCCGGTGCCGTTGAGCACGGGCCGGTGCTCGACCCGGCCGCCGTAGGAGAGGGTGCCGCCCAGCCGGACGCCGAGCGCGCCCGCGAACGAGGCTTCCACCGGGCCCGCGTTGGGGCTCGGATGCCGGTGCGCGTCCGCCCGCCAGGCCCGTACCGCCCCGCGCGGGTCGTCCCCGGCGAGCACGGCGAGTACGGCGGTGAGGCGGGCGCCCGGCCAGCCGGCCACGTCGTCCAGCCGGGCGGAGGCCCAGCCGAAGCGAAGCAGCCGGGGCGACTTGTGCCCGACCATCGCGTCCAGCGTGTTCACCGCCCGGAAGCCCAGCAGCCCCGGCACCCCGGCGACCGCGCCCCACACCAGGGCGCCCACCACGGCGTCGGAGGTGTTCTCCGCGACGGACTCCACCACGGCACGCGCCATCGCGTCGGCGTCCAGCGCCTCGGGGTCCCGCCCGCACAGATGCGGCAGCCGGGCCCGCGCGGCCGCCAGGTCGCCGCGCTCCAGGGCACGGCCGACGGCGGACGCCTCGCGGGCGAGCGAGGTACCGCCGACGACGGCCCAGGTGGCGGCGGCGGTCAGCGCGGCGGAGCGGGTGAAGGAAGTACGTACGGCGCGTGCGGCCACCACGCCGAGCGCGGTGGCGCCCCCGGCGCACACCAGGGTGTGCAGCGCGCCCCAGCCGCGGTGGTCGTGCCACAGCGCGCGCTCCACGCGCCCGGCGGCCCGCCCGAAGGCGGCGACGGGGTGCCCGCGCCGGGGATCGCCCAGGAGGAGATCACCGAGGAGGCCGGCGGCGGCACCGTACGCGTACGAGCGATCGGCGCCCATCGGCTAGCTCGCCGTGGGCGTGCCGGTGTTCCTGGTGCGTGTTCTGGGGCGACGGCCGGGCATCACGGTAGTCCTCACTCAGGGTGTCCACGCCCTGGTTCGACGAGACCGGCGACGAGAGTTCCTGGCTCCCGGGGACTTCTCCCCGGTGACAGTGGCGGGACCGCGCCGGATTCGCACCGGCTTCCTCTGCTGTCGCCGTACATGGCCCGCGAAGTCCACCACGTGCCCGGAAGGGCCGTCAACCTGCCTGTGACCTGCGGGAGAAGAGTGTGTGGAGCCCCACACCGGCACCGGTGGGAACAGCGGAGGGCCCCCGCACGGCACATGCCGTGCGGGGGCCCTCCGGGGTGCGGGCGCTAGGCGACGATCAGGTAGAAGCCGTACGCCACCGCCGCCGCGCAGGCGGCGAAGCAGGCGTAGGCGCCGGTGACCGCGAGCGGGGCCGAGCCGCCGGTGGCCACCGCGCGCTCGCGGCGGGCCAGGCCGCTGACGCCGAGGGTGAACAGGCCCACCAGGGCCACCGTGACCACGAGGCTGACGCCGAAGACGGAGCCGAGGGCCGCCCAGTCGATCTTCATGGGGATGTTCCTCCAGTTGCCGGGTGGTCAGACCCGGGCGGACGGCGCGGTGGTGGCGGGGGTGGGCTCGGTCGTACGGGGCTCGGCGGCCGGGATGGTGGCCGTCAGGTCGTCCGCGACGATGCCCACGGGGGGCGGGGTGACCATGGCCATCGCGGTGGTCACCACACCGGCCGGCTCCGCGTACTCCTCCGCGGTGACGTTGGTGTGGTCGATGACCTCGCGGCGGGAGATCTTCCAGATGGCGAAGCTGGAGCCGATCAGGAAGAGCGCGACCAGTCCGGTGCCCCAGTCGCCCAGGCCGGTCACGGCCTCGGCGCCCGCGCCGACCAGCGCGGCGGCCGGCAGGGTCAGCGCCCAGGCGACGAACATCCGGCTGGCGGTGGACCAGCGGACCACTCCGCCCTTGCGGCCGAGGCCGGCGCCCATCACCGAGCCGGAGACGACGTGGGTGGTGGAGAGGGAGAAGCCGAGGTGCGAGGAGGCCAGGATCGCGGTCGCGGCGCTGGTCTGCGCGGCGAAGCCCTGACGGGGCTCCAGGTCGGTCAGGCCCTTGCCCATGGTGCGGATGATGCGCCAGCCGCCGATGTAGGTGCCGAGCGCGATGGCCAGGCCGGCGGAGAGGATCACCCAGGTGGGAGGGTTCGAGCCGGGGGAGAGGGCGCCGCCCGCGATCAGCGCGAGGGTGATGATGCCCATGGTCTTCTGCGCGTCGTTGGTGCCGTGCGCCAGGGAGACCAGGCCGGCCGAGGCGATCTGGCCGGCGCGGTAGCCCTTGCGGGTCGCGGTGGTGTCGCCGTTCCCGCCGATGCCGTAGGAGAGGCGGGTGGCGACCATCGTGGCGAGGCCCGCCACGATCGGCGCGGCCACCGCCGGGAGCAGCACCTTGGTCACCAGCACGTCGCCGTGGACGGCGCCGAAGCCCGCCGAGGCGACGGTGGCACCGACCAGGCCGCCCATCAGGGCGTGCGAGGAACTGGACGGCAGGCCCACCAGCCAGGTCAGCAGGTTCCAGAGGATCGCGCCGGTCAGGGCCGCGAAGATGACCTCGGGACGGATGCCGGTCTCGTCGACGAGACCCTTGGAGATCGTGTTGGCGACCTCCACCGAGAGGAAAGCGCCCACCAGGTTGAGCACGGCGGACATGGCCACCGCGACCTTGGGCTTGAGAGCGCCGGTCGAGATGGTGGTGGCCATCGCGTTGGCGGTGTCGTGGAAACCGTTCGTGAAATCGAACGCGAGTGCGGTTATCACCACTATCGCGAGGATCAGCGAGAAGCTTTCCATTTACCCAGGCAATCGTTCGAAGTCGTTGGCACGGTGAACGTAGGCAACCTGGGTGAACGGAAGGTGAACTGGGACGGGCGCCTTGGTGCCGGAAGCGGGACCCCGGATTCCGGGGGGCTTCCGGCCGCCGTCCGGGGCCCGTTCAGCGCCCACGCGCGAAGGCCCGCAGCCGGGTGGAGGAGCCGCCGAAGAGATCCTGGTCACCCGGCAGCCTTCCCTTGGTGCCGTGCTGCCAGAAGGTCCAGTACCGCCAGCCGCCGGGCAGCCTGCCGGGACCCGGGGAGCCGTGGCTCGCGATCCACAGCGCGTGGTCGGCGGCGAAGGCGCGGCTGTTGCCGGTGCAGGCGGTCCACCAGTTGGTGGTGGTGTAGATGACCGGGCGGCGGCCGGTCTCCCGGCGCACCTCGTCGCTGAACGACCTGATCCAGCGCACCATCCGGGCCCGGCTCAGCCCGTAGCACTTGTGGTGCTTGTCGTACGGGTTGTACTCGATGTCCAGCGCGGGCGGCAGCGTCACCCCGTCCGCCCGCCAGCCGCCGCCGTGCCGGACGAAGTACGCGGCCTGCACGGCGCCGGAGGAACGGTTCGGCAGGGCGAAGTGGTACGCCCCCCGGATCAGGCCGGCCCGGCGGGCACCGTTGTACTGGCCGGTGAAGTAGGGGTTGCGGTAGGTCGTGGACTCGGTCGCCTTGATGTACGCGAACCGGGCGCCCTTGGCGCGGGCCGTGTACCAGTCGACGTGCCTCTGGTGCGAGGAGACGTCGTGCCCCTTGGGCTGGGTCCGGCGCAGCTCGGGCTGCGCGGCCGGCTGGGCGTGGGCGGCGGTCAGGGCCCCGGTGAGGGTGAGGGCCGTCAGGGCCGCCGCGAGGACGCCCGCGCGGCGACGGGTTGATGAGCGGTCACGGGCCATGCGGTCCCCCGGCGAGACGTGGTCCAGCGGCAAGCTGTCCAGCGGCAAGAGGGACCAGTGAAAGCCGGGGGGTTGTCAGAAGTGTGACTATTTGTGGTGTTTCCGGTTGATTTCGCTCGTTCGGCCGCGCCTGGAGGGGGCCGAAGCGGGCACACGGCCGGCCGCCTCCTGGCAGGATCGCGGCATGGCGGAACAGCGGCGGGACGCGGACGGCGACGAGGCGCGGGCCTGGGAGACGCTGGTGGCCACCGCCCGGCGGACCGTCACCGACAGACTGGTCGTCGGCACCTCCGGCAACGTCTCCGTACGGGTGGGCGACACCGTGCTGGTCACCCCCTCGGGCGTGCCCTACGACCGGCTCACCCCGGCCGACGTCACCGGCGTCGACCTCGCCGGCCACCAGGTGCTCGGCTCCCTGGTGCCGACCAGCGAACTCCCCATGCACCTCGCGGTGTACCGCACCACCGACGCCCGTGCGATCGTCCACACCCACGCCGTGCACGCCACCGCCGTCTCCACCCTCGTCACCGAGCTGCCCGCCATCCACTACATGACCGGCGCTCTCGGCGGCCCCGTACGGGTCGCCCCCTACGCCCCCTACGGCACCCCCGAACTCGCCGCCCACGTGCTCCGGGCCTTGGAGGACCGCTCCGGCTGCCTCCTGCGCAACCACGGCACGCTCACCCACGGCGACACCCTGGACCGCGCCTACGACCGCACCGCCCAACTGGAGTGGATGTGCCGCGTCTGGCTCACGGCGTCCTCCGTACCGGGCCTGAGCCCGTCGCTGCTCACCGGGGCCGAACTGGCCGAGGCGGGGGAACGGCTGCGGGGCTACGGGCAGCGCTGAACGCCGGTGCTCCACTGGCCGGGACCCGCCCGGCCCGTGACACTGGACGCGTGCGCAAAGTCCACGTAGTCGCCGCCGCCATCGGTGCCGTGCTGGCCGCGGGTGCCGCTTCCGTGGCCGTCGGAAGACTGGCCAGCGGAGCCGCGCTGAAGCTGCAGCCCGGCCGCCCGCTGCCCACCGAACCCCGGCTCACCGTGCACGGCCTGGAGGGCGGCCGGATCACCCTCACCCGTGACCTCGCCTCCCGCCGCCCCGGCGTCCACGGCCTCGCGGGCAACGGCTCGCACGCCGTCGTCGGGGAGGTGCTGGAGGGGGCCGAGCAGAGCCCGGACACCGTCGTACGCCGCCTCGAACGCCTCACCCACGGCGCCTTCGCCCCCGGCGACCCGGCCTGGCTCACCCCCAACGCCTACGTGGGCGACCCCGGCTCCGCCCTCGGCCTGGAGTACGCCGACATCGACATCCCCGGCGAACTCGGGCCGCTGCCCGCCTGGTTCGTGCCCGGCCCCCGCGACACCTGGGTCATCGCCGTGCACGGCCTGGGCACCACCCGCGAGCAGACCCTCAACGTCATGGGGATACTCCACGCCCTCGGCCTGCCCGTCCTCGCCCTCGCCTACCGGGGCGACCTCGGCGCCCCGCGCTCCCCGGACGGCCTGAGCCACCTTGGCGAGACCGAGTGGCGGGACGTGGACGCGGCCATCCGGTACGCCGTCCGCTTCGGCGCCCGCCGGGTCGTCCTCCTCGGCTGGTCCACCGGCGCCACCATGGCCCTGCGCGCCGTCGAACGCTCCTCCGTACGGGACCGGGTCGCCGGGCTGATCCTCGACTCGCCCGTCCTCGGCTGGGAGACCACCCTGCGCGCCCTGGCCCACGCCCGCCACGTCCCCGGCCCCCTCCTGCCCCTCGCGGTACGCGCCGCGCAGGGCCGGGCCGGCATGCGCACCGCCCGCCACGCCGTGGCCGTCGAACCCCTCAAGGTCCCCACCCTGATCATCCACGGCCCCGACGACAAGATCGCCCCCTGGGCCGACTCCCGCCGCCTCGCCGCCCGCCAGCCCGGCCTCATATCCCTCCACCCCGTCCCGGGCGCCCCCCACGCCGCCATGTGGAACACGGACCCCACGGCCTACGAGGACCTCCTCCGCCGCTTCCTGACCCCGCTGCTGTAAGCACCCCGGACCGGTTGACCCCGGCCGGAACCCCCGGTTCTGGCCCTCTCCGTCGCCGCCTGTGACTTCCCGTTTGGGTTTTCGGACCGTCAACCGGAAGACTGCACCCGTGACGTCCCGTATCCCGCGCGACTCCAGGCTTCGACTCGTCCGACCGCGACCCCTGGCCGCCGCCCCCAGAGCTGTGAACCAGCGGCGCCCGCGCCGCGCCGCGCCCCGGCCGCCCGAGGGGACCCCGGCCCCCGCCGAACTGGCGAGACTCGCCCGGACCGTCCTCGCCGGGGCGGTCCGGGTGGCCCGGTGGGCCGACCTCGCCCTAGGACCCGGCAGCGATGCCGCCACCGCCGACGGCAAGGCCACCCTCTCCGACGCGACCGCCGAGCGCGCCGCCGCCGACCTCGGCCTCACCCCCGCGCAGATCCGCGCCGACTGGGACACCGCCCGCCTCTCCGGCCTGGTCGAGGTGCACGGCGACAGCGCCCGCCCCGGCTGGCGCCTGCGCGCCTGGGACCGGGACGACAGCGCCGTACTGCGCGGCTGGGTCGCCCTCTTCGACGCCTGGTCGCTGGCCTGCCCCGAACCGCACGGCCAGGAGCCGGCCACGGTCGCCGAGGTCGTCTCCGCCATGCCCCAGGTCCTCTCCTTCCTCCAGCTCTCCGCCGGACCCGTCCCGGCGGAGCAGTTGCTCGACCTGCTCCAGCAGCGGGTCACCGAACTGCGCACCGAACGCTGCGAGGTCACCTACGCCCCCGGCGCCGTCGAGGCCCCCGTCCTCACCGCCCCCGCCCCGGACGTCCCCCTCGCCCCCCTCCTGGACTGGGCCGTGGAGGCGCTCGCCGCGGTCGGCGCGCTCACCCACGGCGACGGCCACGCCACCCTCACCCCCCTCGGAAGCTGGGCGGTCTGGGTCAAGCTGGAGCAGATCTGCGTCGCCGCGCAGAGCCCCGCCGGGAACATCGAGCAGTCCGCCGAGGACATGCTCCGCGGCTGCGCCCAGCTCCGCCCCAACGCCGCCCGCGCCGAGTACCGCGCCTGGCTCGCCGCCCGCACGGTCGGCGGCGCCGTCGGCCAGCTCCTGGACGCCGCCCGGGGCGACGACGCCCTGCTGCGCGGCCTCGCCTTCGAGGCGCTCCGCGTGGTCGGCGCCCCCGCCGAGCACGAGGTCCGCGCCGTCGTCGCCGAGCCCGCGCTGCGCCCCTACGCCCTGCTGTGGCTCGCCGAGTACGACGGCGTCGACCCGGAGGACGCCCACGAGGTGCTCACCCGCGAGGAAGCCACCTGGCTCTGGGTCGACACCGCCGCGGCCGTCGCCGACCACGGCGAGACCGACATGCTCGTCCGGCACCTGGAGGCGGCGGTGCAGCCCACCGTCCCCGCCCTGCTGGAGGAGGTCCGGGCCGTCGGCCACCCGCGCACCGTGCAGGTCCTGGTCGCGCTGGCCGCCGCCCACCCCGACCCCGCCCTCGCCAAGGCCGTGCGCCGGGCCGCCTTCCAGGTGCACACCGGAGGCTGAGAGCGGCCCGCCGCAACGCCCCCGCCGCTCAGGAAGCCAGCGCGGGGGCGTCCGTGCCGAAGCTCCTGTGTGAGCCAGGCCACCACTGACAACGCCTCGGCCGGGCGCCTCAGCCGAACGTGTCGCAGCGGTCCGGGTCGCCCGTCCGGTACCCCTGGTCGAACCACTGCTGCCGCTGCAGCGAGGACCCGTGGGTCCAGGTCTCCGGGGTGATCTTCCCCTGGAACTCCTGCTGGATGCGGTCGTCGCCCACGGCCGCCGCCGCGTTCAGCCCGTCCTTGATGTCGGCCGGGGTCAGCTCGGTGATCAGCGGCCTCCCCGTCGACTCGTCCGGCGTCGTCGTCGCGTGGTGCGCCCACACCCCGGCGTAGCAGTCCGCCTGGAGTTCCACCCGGACCGAGCTGCTGTCCTCGCCGGTCGTCCCGTCCTGGGTCCGGCCCAGCGTGCCCATCAGGTCCTGCACATGGTGGCCGTACTCGTGCGCGATGACATACGCCTGCGCGAAGGGACCCCCGCTCGCCCCGAACTTCGTGCGCAGCTCGTCGAAGAACCCCAGGTCCAGATAGACCCGCTGGTCACCGGGGCAGTAGAACGGCCCCACGGCCGCCGTCGCCGCCCCGCAGGCGGTACGGATCTGCCCGCTGAAGAGATACGTCTCCGCCGGGGTGTACCGCTCCCCCCGCTGCCGGAACTCGCCCGACCAGTAGTCCTGGACGCTGTTGACGACCGCGACCGCCCGGCAGTCCTCACGGGTGTTCGCGTCCCGGCCGGTACGGCAGGACTGCTGGACCTCGCTCACCGAGGAGGGCTGGGACGCGGACTCGTCACCGCCCGAGGAGAGCCCGAGCTGGTCCGGGCCGACGCCCAGGAACAGCGCCAGCAGCAGCCCGACCAGCCCGACGACACCGCCCCCGATCGTCGCCCGGCCGCCCGGCACCCGGCTTCCGCGCACGTCCCGCACCTCGGAGGTGTCCAGATCCGCGTCGTCGTCGAACTGCACAGCCCGTCACCTTCTGTCAGCGTCCATCGGCTTTCGCGCGCTTCCGGCCGACCCGCCCCACCCGTCGCCCGCAGCTCACGCGGCATGTCTACCCCGCGAAGGCCCGCACCCCGCCACCGGGGCAGGAAAAGGGCTTGCCCGCCCCCGTTAGACTGGCCCCATGGCCATTCTCCTCGCGCATTAGACGGCGGGAACGCCCTCGACAGCCGCCCATCCGTCAACCACGTACGCCCTGGAGTATGTCCGTGATCTCCGCCTCCGGTATCGAGCTGCGCGCCGGTGCGCGCGTCCTCATCGAGAACGCCACCTTCCGTGTCGCCAAGGGTGACCGCATCGGCCTCGTCGGCCGCAACGGCGCGGGCAAGACCACCCTCACCAAGTGCCTGGCCGGTGACGGCATCCCGGCCGCCGGCACCATCACCCGCTCCGGCGAGGTCGGCTACCTCCCGCAGGACCCCCGCACCGGCGACCTCGACGTCCTCGGCCGCGACCGCATCCTCTCCGCCCGCGGCCTCGACGTGCTGATCCGCAAGATGCGCGAGAACGAGCAGCGCATCGCCAACGGCTCCGGCGCCACCCGCGAGAAGGCCCTGCGCCAGTACGAGCGCCAGGAGACCGAGTTCCTCACCAAGGGCGGGTACTCCGCCGAGGCCGAGGCCGCGACCATCGCCGCCGCGCTCAACCTGCCCGACCGCGCGCTCGGCCAGCCGCTGCACACCCTCTCCGGTGGTCAGCGCCGCCGTATCGAGCTGGCCCGCATCCTGTTCTCGGACGCCGACACCCTGCTGCTCGACGAGCCGACCAACCACCTCGACGCCGACTCGATCGTCTGGCTGCGGGACTACCTCAAGACCTACCGCGGCGGCTTCATCGTGATCTCCCACGACGTCGAGCTGGTCGAGACGGTGGTCAACAAGGTCTTCTACCTGGACGCCAACCGCTCCCAGATCGACGTCTACAACATGGGCTGGAAGCTCTACCAGCAGCAGCGCGAGGCCGACGAGAAGCGCCGCAGGCGCGAGCGGCAGAACGCCGAGAAGAAGGCCGCCGCCCTGCACTCGCAGGCCGACAAGATGCGCGCCAAGGCCACCAAGACGGTCGCCGCGCAGAACATGGCCAAGCGCGCCGACAAGCTGCTCTCCGGCCTGGAGGCCGTCCGCCAGTCCGACAAGGTCGCCAAGCTCCGCTTCCCCGAGCCCGCCCCCTGCGGCAAGACCCCGCTGATGGCGGAGGGCCTGTCGAAGTCGTACGGCTCGCTGGAGATTTTCACCGATGTGAACCTGGCGATCGACAAGGGCTCCCGCGTCGTCATCCTCGGCCTCAACGGCGCCGGCAAGACGACCCTGCTGCGCCTCCTCGGCGGCGCGGAGGAGCCCGACACCGGCTCGGTCGTCCCAGGCCACGGCCTCAAGCTCGGCTACTACGCCCAGGAGCACGAGACCCTGGACCCCGAGCGCACGGTCCTGGAGAACATGCGCTCGGCCGCGCCGGACCTGGACCTGGTCGAGGTCCGCAAGACGCTCGGCTCGTTCCTCTTCTCCGGCGACGACGTCGACAAGCCGGCCGGGGTCCTCTCCGGCGGCGAGAAGACCCGCCTCGCGCTCGCCACCCTGGTCGTCTCCTCGGCCAACGTGCTGCTGCTGGACGAGCCCACCAACAACCTCGACCCCGCCAGCCGCGAGGAGATCCTCGGCGCGCTGCGCACCTACAAGGGCGCGGTCGTCCTGGTCACCCACGACGAGGGCGCCGTGGAGGCGCTTCAGCCGGAGCGGATCATCCTGCTCCCGGACGGAGTGGAGGACCTGTGGGGTGCCGGTTACGCCGACCTGGTGGCCCTCGCCTGACCCCGACCGGATCACTCGGCCCGATCATTCGGCCCAGTGGTGATCCACCATCTGAGTGAGATCTCCTCATACCGAGGTGTGTCCTACACGGATTTCGCGGCCGGTCCCCCGGTACCCGAGCGGTACCGGGGGGCCGGCCGTCTCGCGTCTCTGACCTGCACCTTCCCGATTCCACCCGTTCGGCGGTACGCGCGCGCCGCTTCGGAATTCCCGATTCCGTATGTGCGGGCCCGCTCCTGTCGTCACAACCTCGTCTCACGGACCTTGCCGAATGGGTGGCCAACCCGACGAGAAGGGGTGATCATGAGAAGACCAGAGCGCACTTCCCATGAGGAGGACCGGGTGGCCGAGACTCTGAAGAAGGGCAGCCGGGTAACCGGCGCCGCGCGCGACAAGCTCGCGGCAGACCTGAAGAAAAAGTACGACTCCGGTGCGAGCATCCGGGCGCTGGCCGAGGAGACCGGTCGCTCGTATGGCTTTGTGCACCGGATGCTCAGCGAGTCGGGCGTCACGCTCCGTGGGCGTGGCGGTGCGACGCGGGGCAAGAAGGCCGCGTCGTCCTGACTCCGGGCGGCCCATCGGCTTCGATGGTGGCCACCCGGTCGGTCCCCTGATCGTCCGGGTGGTTACTGTGCAGTCACTTCGCGGTGCCGTAGGGCACCGCGCGATGACCGCACCCACCGGAGGCGCCCCATGGCTTCGCCCGACCAGGACCTGGCTCCTGTACTCGACAAGGACGGCGTACGGCTCACCGTCGACGACGCGCTCGCCACGGTGACCCTGACCAACCCGGCCAAGCGCAACGCGCAGAGCCCCGCTCTGTGGCGGGCGCTGGCCGAGGCGGGCCGGGCGCTGCCGGGCTCCGTCCGGGTCGTCGTGCTGCGCGGCGAGGGCAAGTCCTTCTCCGCCGGGCTGGACCGCCAGATGTTCACCCCGGAGGGGATCGAGGGCGAGCCGACCTTCATCGATCTCGCGCGCCGTGACGACGCCGGAGTCGACTCCGCCATCGCCGCCTTCCAGGAGGCGTTCACCTGGTGGCGGCGCAATGACATCGTGTCCATCGCCGCCGTGCAGGGACACGCCATCGGTGCCGGCTTCCAGTTGGCCCTCGCCTGTGACCTGCGCGTCGTCGCCGACGACGTGCAGTTCGCCATGCGCGAGACCAGCCTCGGCCTGGTCCCCGACCTCACCGGCACCCACCCGCTGGTCGGCCTCGTCGGCTACGCCCGCGCGCTGGAGATCTGTGTGACCGGCCGCTTCGTGCACGCGGAGGAGGCGGTCGTCTCCGGTCTCGCCAGCGTCGCCGTGCCCGCCGCCGAACTCGACGGCGCCGCCACCGACCTGGCCTCCGCCGTGCTGGCCGCGCCGCGCGACGCGGTGGTGGAGACCAAGGCGCTGCTGCGCGGTGCGGTCGGCCGCTCCTTCGACGAGCAGGTCGTCGCCGAGCGCGCCGCCCAGGCCCGCCGCCTGCGCGACCTCGCGGGCATCGGCGACTGAGCGCGACGCGGCCCGTTGCGCGGCCGCGCTCACTCCACGCCGGTCACCAGGACCGCCACCGTCGGGCGGTCCTCCAGCGTGTCCCGCACCGCCGCGCGCACCCGCTGGGCCACCTCGGTGGCCCGGTGCGCGGAGTCCGTGGCCACCTCCACGTACACATGCCGGTGCGGGAGGGCCGCGTCCGACTCGCGCCGCTGGACCCGGACCGCGTGACCCCGGTCCCCGAAGGCCGCCGTCAGCCGGGTCACCCCGGCCACCGTCAGCACGGCGGCGGCCACCAGCGCCTCGTCCGGGTCGGTGGTCCGCTCGGCGTCCGGCGCCCGCTGCGCCTGGGGTGCCGGGGGCGGTTCGGCGGGCGGCTCCAGCAGGTCCGTCACCCGCAGATCCACCTCCGTCACCGTGAGCCCGAGCCGGTCGGCCGCCGCCGTCAGCACCTCCCGCAGCCGGTCCGCCGTCTCCGGCAGCGGCCGGGCGGCGGTCGCCGCGAAGTCCGCCGTCACCCGCAGGGGTCCCGGCCACAGCGCGCTCGGCGGGGCCGGTACGACCGGCTCGCGCGCCTCCCCCGGATCGGCCGGACCGATCCGCAGCGTGCCCAGCCACGCCCCCGGCACCTCGGCCGCCGCCGCCCCGGCCAGCACCGACACCGCCGCCCGTTCCGTCATCCACGCGCCGTCCCGGCTGCCGCCGAGCGGCAGCAGTCTGCCGGGCGCCAGTCGCTGCCGTACCGCCTGTGTCCAGTCCGCCGTCATTCCTCCACCCTGCCCTCTCCACGGCGCGCAACGGCGCAGGCGTGCTTACGGTGGTCGGAGAACGACGACCGAAAAGGGGAGCAGTGGCGATGAGCGAGATGGCAACCCACGGCGGCGACAACGAGCCGCAGACCTCGGCCCGCAGGCAGACCCGGTCCGGCGGCGGCGACCCGGCGACCAGAGGCCGCACCACGATCGCGGACGGAGTCGTCGAGAAGATCGCCGGAATGGCGGCACGGGACGTGGAGGGCGTACACGCCATGGGCAGCGGTCTCTCCCGCACCTTCGGCGCCGTGCGCGACCGGGTGCCGGGCGGCGGCAAGGCCGTCACCCGAGGGGTGAAGGCCGAGGTCGGCGAGGTGCAGACCGCGCTCGACCTGGAGATCGTCGTGGAGTACGGCTACCCGATCGGCGACGTCTCCCGCGCGGTACGGGAGAACGTGATCGCCGCCGTGGAGCGCATGACCAGCCTTGAGGTCGTCGAGGTCAACATCGCGGTCAGCGACGTGCACCTCCCCGACGAGGAGGACGACGAAGAGCCGGAGCAGCCTCGTATCCAGTGAGTTGGGGGGTACTCGTAAAAGAGGCCGGACCGGCTGACATCACTCGGTCGGACGAGCCGACTCGCTTGAAGGAGCGCTGCAGAGATGAGCATGGCAGCAGTCGGCATGATCGCCGGAATGGCGCTGGGCTTCGCCGGCTTCTACGGCGGCTTCGGAGCCTTCGTGCTGGTGGCGGCCCTCGGGGCCGTCGGATTCTTCGCCGGCCGCTTCATGGACGGTGAACTCGAACTCGGCGACTTCTTCCGCCGCCGGGACGACCGCACCCGTGACGACCGGTTCCGCACCGGCGGCGACCGGCGCGACTGGCGCCGGTGACCGCGATGAGCACGGACACCGGCGCGGCGGCGCCGGCTGTCCCGGACCGTACGGCGCCGGGCGAGCGCGGGTTCACCCGGATCGCGGACCGGGTCGTCGCCAAGATCGCCGCGCGGGCCGCGCGCGAGGCGCTCGCCCCCGTGCCCCGCGACCTCCACCCGCCGCACGCCACGGTCAACGTCCGCCCCCGGGCGCGCGGCACCGGCCCGGTGGAGGACAGCCCCTTCGCCACGGCCCGGGTGCGGGTCGTGCTGGAGCTGGAGTACCCCGGCGACATCGGCGCGCGCTGTGCCGCCGTACGCCGCCGGGTCACCGAGCGGGTGGGCACGCTGGCGAACATGGAGGTGCCGGAGGTGGTCGTCGAGGTGGAGCGGCTGCGGCTGCCCGGTGAGCGTCAGGGGAGGACGGTATGAGCGAGCCGCCGCAGGACGCCACCCGGCCCATGCCCGTGGTCGACACCGAGAAGCACCCCGGCACCGAGCGGCACCCCCACGCCGGACAGCACCTCCCGGCCCCAACGGAGCGACCCGCCCTCCCCCCGGACGCCAAGGGCAGCGGCCGCTTCTGGTCGGCCCGCCGCGTCCCCTCGGCGCTCGTCGCCCTGCTCACCCTGGGCGGCGCCGGCCTGCTGCTGTACGACATCGTGGCCGTCCGCACCGGGCATCCGGCGATGTACTGGCGCCGCGAACTCGCCCGCCAGTTTGCCGAGCGCCACCTCGACGACATCCCGGTGCTCGCGGGCGCCGCCTTCGTCACCGCCCTCGGCCTCTGGCTGATCCTGCTCGCGCTCACCCCCGGCCTGCGCAACCTGCTCCCCATGCTCCGCCCCCGCTACGACGTACGCGCCGCGCTCACCCGCGACGCGGCCGCCCAGGTGCTGCGCGACCGGGCCGTGGAGGTGTCCGGGGTGCGTGAGGCGCGGGTGAGGATGCGCCGCCGGCGGGCCGACGTGCGGGTGATCTCGCACTTCCGGGACCCCGCCGAGGTGCGGAGCGACCTGGACACCGCGCTGGCCGGCGCCGTCACCGACCTCGGCACGGTCCGGCGCCCCAAGCTGTCGGTACGCCTCAGGGGACCCGGGAAGAAGGGATGAGGGGCATGCGTTCAGGAGCCGTCAACCGCGTCCTGCTGGCGCTCGCCGGACTGGTGCTGTTCGTGCTCGGCGGGTCCGTGCTGGCCATCGGCCTCGGCGCGCCCTCGCCCTCCTGGTGGCCGCACTCCGGCCGGCGCGACGTGCTGCTCAGCCGGGCCGAGCGCACCGCCTGGCGGGACCAGGACTGGTGGTGGCCCGCGCTGATCGCGCTGCTGGCCGTCCTGCTGCTGATCGGGCTGTGGTGGCTGGTGTCGGTGCTGCGCAGGCGCCGGCTGTCGGAGATCCTCGTCGACTCCGGCGACGGCACCGGCGCCCTGGTGCGCGGCGGCGCGCTGGAGTCCGCCCTCGCGGACGACGCGGCCCGCCGGCCGGGCGTGGCCGGAGCCGACGCCCGCCTGAGCGGGCGCCGTACGTCCCCCACGCTGCGCGCCGGGCTCCGACTGGAACCCGACGCCTCCCCGGCCGCCACCCTGGCCGACTTCGCCACGCACCCGCTGGGCGCCGCCCGCGACTCGACGGGCATCGAGACCCTGCCCACCGAGGTACGGCTGCGGAAGGTCCGGCACAAGGCGGACCGGGTGAGCTGAGCGCCCGACCTTCCCTGAAGAGCGCTCAGAACCCGTGCCGCATGCCCCCGTCGACCGGCAGCATCACGCCCGTCAGATAGGACGCGGCCGGGGACAGCAGGAACGCGGCCACCCGCCCGAACTCCTCCGGCGTGCCGTACCGGCGCAGCGGGATGCGGGACTCGTTGGCCGCCCTGGTGGCCGCCGGGTCGGCGGACATCGAGTCCAGCTCGCGCACCCGGTCGGTGTCGATACGGGCCGGGAGCAGGCCGACGACGCGGATGCCGCGCGGGCCCAGTTCGTCGGAGAGGGACTTGGCGAACCCGGCGAGGCCCGGCCGCAGCCCGTTGGAGACGGTCAGTCCCGCGATCGGCTCGTGCACCGAGCCCGACAGCACGAACCCGATGACCCCGCCGGGCTCCAGCTCGGCCGCCGCCGCGCGGGCCAGGCGCACCGCGCCGAGGAACACCGACTCGAAGGCGTCCCGCCACTGCTCGTCGCTGTTGTCCGCGACGAAGCCGGGCGGCGGGCCGCCGACGCTGATGAGGATGCCGTCGAAGCGGCCGAAGCGCTCGCGGGCCAGTGCGATCAGCCGCTCGGGGGCGTCCGCCTCGGCGTTGCCGACGGCCACGCCCACCGCGTCCGGGCCCAGTTCGGCGGCGGCGTCCGCCACCCGCTGCTCGTCCCGGCCGGTGACGACCACCTTCGCCCCGTCCGCGACCAACTGCCGTGCGGCGGCGTTGCCCAGGCCCCGCGAGGCGCCGGTGACGATGTACACCCGGTCCTTCAGTCCAAGATCCATGCCCCTATCCTGCCTCCTCGGTGCCGAACAGCGTGAGGGCGGTGTTCACCAGCGCGATGTGGCTGAACGCCTGCGGGAAGTTGCCGAGCTGGCAGCCCGCATCCGCGTCGTACTCCTCGGCCAGCAGGCCCACGTCGTTGACCAGCCCGGCCAGCCGCTCGAACAGCGCGCGGGCCTCTTCGGTGCGGCCGGTCATGTGCAGGGCGTCGGCCAGCCAGAAGGAGCAGGCGAGGAAGGCGCCCTCGCCCTCGGGCAGCCCGTCGACCACCGGGCCCTCGGGGTCCTCGGTGTCGTAGCGGCGCACGAAGCCCCCGTCGCCCAGGTCGGCGGCGATCGCGTCGACCGTGCCGATCACCCGCGGGTCCTCCGGGGGCAGGAAGCCCACGCGCGGGATGAGCAGCAGCGAGGCGTCCAGCTCGCGGGAGCCGTAGTACTGGGTGAAGGTGTTGCGCTCCGGGTCGTAGCCCTTGGCGCACACCTCCGCGTGGATCTCGTCGCGCAGTTCCCGCCAGCCGGACAGGTCGCCCTCCAGCTCGGGGTGCTCCTCCAGGGTGCGTACCGCGCGGTCCACCGCGACCCAGGCCATCACCTTGGAGTGGGTGAACTGGCGGCGCCCGCCGCGCACCTCCCACAGCCCCTCGTCCGGCTGCCGCCACTGCTCCTGGAGGAAGTCGATCAGCGCGCACTGGAGGGCCCACATGTGCGGGCGGGCCGACAGCCCCGACTGCCGGGCCAGCCACAGGGAGTCCATCACCTCGCCGTACACGTCGAGCTGGAGCTGGTCCACCGCGCTGTTGCCGATGCGGACCGGCGCCGAGCCCGCGAACCCGGCGAGCCAGGGCAGCTCGGTCTCCGGGAGCCGGCGCTCGCCCGCGACGCCGTACATGATCTGGAGGTCCTCGGGGCTGCCCGCGACCGCCCGCAGCAGCCAGTCGCGCCACGCCTCGGCCTCCTCGTGGTACCCGGCGGCCAGCAGCACGTTCAGGGTGAGGGTGGAGTCGCGCAGCCAGCAGTAGCGGTAGTCCCAGTTGCGCACCCCGCCCAGCTTCTCCGGCAGCGAGGTGGTGGCCGCCGCGACGATCCCGCCGGTGGGCCGGTAGGTGAGCGCCTTCAGGGTGATCAGCGACCGCACCACGGTGTCCCGGTACGGCCCCTCGTAGCGGCACCGCCCGCTCCAGCGCCGCCAGTCCCGGACGCTGGAGCTGAGCGCCTTGTACGGGTCGATCAGGCGGGGGCGCGGCTGGTGCGAGGGGTGCCAGGTGAGCACGAACGCCACCCGCTCGCCCTCGGCCAGGGTGAACTCCGAGTGGGTGCCGAGGTCCTCGCCCCAGGTGCGCACATGCGGCTCGGAGCGCAGCCAGGTGGAGTCCGGGCCCGCGACGGCCACCCGGTGCCCGTCCGCGCGCCGCATCCACGGCACGATGGAGCCGTGGTCGAAGCGCAGCCGGAGCGTGCTGCGCACGGTGACCCGGCCGCTGACACCCTCCACGATCCGTACGACGTCCGGGGCCTTCTCCCGCTGCGGCATCAGGTCGGTGACGCGCAGGGTGCCCTCGGGGGTGTCCCACTCGGTGTCCAGGACGAGGGTGTCGGGGCGGTAGGCGCGCCAGGTGCAGGTGCCGGCGCCCTTGGGCGCGATCCGCCAGTAGCCGTTGTCCTCGTCGCCCAGCAGCCGGGCGAAGCAGGCGCCGGAGTCGAAGCGGGGCAGGCAGAGCCAGTCGATCGAGCCGTCCCGGCCGACCAGGGCGGCGGTCTGCTCGTCGCCGATGACGGCGTAGTCCTCGATGCGCGGGTTCACGCCTTGGCGATTCCCCGTGCGGCCTGACGGCCAATCAGGTGGTGCGCCGGGGGAGTGACGCCCGGCTCACACGGCGGCGGGCTCCGCCTCGGCCGCGTTCTCCTGCTCCGCCGCGGCGGCCCGGTCGCGCAGTTCGCGCCGGACCAGGAACCACCAGCCGACGGGCACGGCGGCGGCGAACAGCCACCACTGGATCATGTACGCGTAGTTGAGCGGGGCGTCCTCGCTGCCGGGGCTGGAGATCTGCTCCGGGGTGCCGCCCCTGGGCTCCGGCGCGGTCTGCTCGACGTAACCGCCGAGCACCGGGGCGCCGAGGCGCTTCGCCTGGTCCGCGCTGTCGATGAGCATGACCTGACGGTCGGGGAGGCCCGCGAGCTGCTTGATGCCGCTGGCCTCGGTGGTCTCGTCGGCCTTCAGCCGGCCGGTGATCGTGACCTTCCCGGCCGGGGGTGCGGGGACCTTCGGGAACTCGGTCTGGGCGCCGTTCGCCGGAATCCAGCCCCGGTTGACCAGCAGCACCCGGCCGTCGGTCAGCCTGAGCGGGGTCAGGACGTGGAAGCCCACCTCGTCGTCGGCGTTGGTGCGGCGCCGGACGACCTCCTCGTGGGCGGTGTCGAAGGTGCCGGTCGCGGTGACCGTGCGGTACTTGTCGGCGTGGGTGACGGCGCGGCCGGGGGCGGTGAGCCGTTCCACGGGTACCGGGGCGGCGTGCAGGGCCCGCGCGACCAGGTCGTTGCGGGCGGTGCGTTCCTCGTACCGGTGGTGCTGCCAGATACCGAGCCTGATCATCGTCGGGATCAGCGCGATCACGACGAGGGTGAGGATCACCCACTGGCGGGTGAGCAGGAAGCGGTAGCGGTGCACCCCACGACGGTACCTCCGTGCCGTGGGGCGCATTCGGGCGGGTACCGGGTCAGACCCGGTCCACCACGCCCGCCTTCCCCTCGGCGCGGGCGCAGTGGGCGCCGCAGTACCAGTGGCCCTCCACCTCGACGCCCTGCCCGATGATCTGCACCCGGCAGTGCTCGCAGATGGGTGCCATGCGGTGGATGGCGCAGGAGAAGCAGTCGAAGACGTGCACCGCGCCCTGTGCGTGGACCTCGAAGGTCATTCCGTAGTCATTGCCGCAAACTTCGCATCTCGCCATGCGCCTCAGAGTGAGCCGTACCCGGCCGCCGGGCGAGCGGACGCGGGTGCGAATCGCGGGGAATCACCCGTGTGTACGGCTCTCAGCCGGCGTCCCTCGCGTCTTCAGCGTCTTCAGCGTCTTCAGCGTCTTCTACATCGCGCAGCAGTTGCCCGAAGGCCGCCTCGTCGATGACCGGCGTGCCGAACTGGCGGGCCTTGGCCGTCTTGGAGGTGCCCGAGTCGGGGTCGTTGGTGACCAGCAGGCTGGTCAGCCGGGACAGGCTGGTGGCCACGTGCAGCCCGGCCTCGGTCGCCCGGTCCTCCAGCAGTTCGCGCTCGGTGGAGGTGTCACCCGAAAAGGCCACCCGCATGCCCTGCTTGAGGCGTTTGCCCGGTTCGTACCGTCCGGGATTGGGGTACGGGCACGCCGGCCGTTTGCGCGCCGGGCGCCAGCCGGGGCCGCGTCCGCCGCCGTGACCGCCGGTCGCCTGACGGCCGATGACCGGGGCGTCCGACCACTCGGTGAGCGGACGGCACTCCAGCAGCGGCAGCCGCACCTCGCTCGCGGCGGCCGCCCTCAGACTCGGCCGGAACGCCTCCGCCAGCACCCGGGCGTCGTCCAGCGCGTGGTGCGCGCGCTGCTGCACGACCCCGAAGTGCGCGGCCAGCGACTCCAGCTTGAAGTTGGGCAGCGGCAGCCGCAGCTCCTTGGAGAGCGCGATGGTGCACAGCCGCTGGCGCACGGGGGGCTCGCGCCGGGCGCGCGCGTACTCCCGCGCGATCATCTGCCAGTCGAAGACCGCGTTGTGCGCCACCAGTACGCGGTCCGCCAGCCGGGCCGCGAACTCCTCGGCCACCTCCGCGAAGAGCGGGGCCCCTTCGAGCACGTCGCTCGTCAGCCCGTGTATCCACACCGGGCCGGGGTCGCGCTCGGGGTTGACCAGCGTGTACCAGTGGTCCTCGACCTCGCCGCGCGCGTCCAGCCGGTACACGGCCGCAGAGATGATCCGGTCGTCGCGGGCCAGTCCGGTGGTCTCGACGTCAACGACCGCGTATCCCTTCGGATACACGGCCGGCCACGGGGTGGGCGAGGACGCTGCGGTCGCGAGGTCTTCGAGCATGGTCAATGAGGATACGGGTCACGGCCGACAGCCGGGCCGCCCAGGGGCGCGCATCCCACCGACCGGGTCGGGCCTCGCAAGGGTGTGCGCCTTCAAAGCCGGTACGGGAAAACGGCCTTGAGGGCGTCGCCGCTGGTCCGGGGCCCCTCGCGGCGCGGACCGGGCCCGCGACGGCGTACCGTGGATGCGCTCGGGACAGCTCCGGGCGCCCCCGCCTCCCGGTACGAGAAGGACCTCCGTCATGCGCGCCACCACCATCCACGCCCCGTTCGACATGCGGGTGACGGACGTGCCCGAGCCCATCGTGCAGCTCCCCACCGACGCCGTCGTACGCGTACTGCGCGCCTGCATCTGCGGCAGCGACCTGTGGGCCTACCGGGGCGAGGCGGCCCGGCAGCCGGGGCAGCGGATCGGGCACGAGTTCCTCGGCGTGGTGGAGGAGACCGGCTCCGCCGTCGGCACCCTGCGGCGCGGGGACCTCGTGGTCGCCCCGTTCATGTGGTCCGACGGCACCTGCGAGTACTGCGCCGAGGGCCTGACCACGTCCTGCGTGCACGGCGGCTTCTGGGGCTCCGTCGGCTACGACGGCGGCCAGGGCGAGGCGGTACGCGTGCCGTTCGCCGACGGCACCCTGGTCAAGCTGCCCGGCGAGGCGGCCTCCGACGACCACCTCCTCACCGGCCTGCTCACCCTCTCCGACGTGCTCGGCACCGGCCACCACGCCGCCCTCGGCGCGGGCGCCCGCCCCGGCGCCACGGTCGCCGTCGTCGGTGACGGCGCGGTCGGCCTCTGCGCGGTGCTGGCCGCCAAGCGGCTCGGCGCCGAGCGGATCATCGCCCTCGGCCGCCACCAGGCCCGTACCGACATCGCCCGCCGCTTCGGCGCCACCGACGTCGTCGCGGCGCGCGGCGAGGAAGCGGTCGCGGCCGTCCGCGAGCTGACCCGTGGCCAGGGCGCGCACGCCGTCGTCGAGGCGGTCGGCACCGAGCAGTCCATGAGCACGGCCGTCAACATCACCCGCGACGGCGGCGCCATCGGCTTCGTCGGCGTCCCCCACGGCAGCGGCACCGGCCTCGACCTCAGCGTCATGTTCGACCGCAACATCGCCCTGCGCGGCGGCGTCGCCCCGGTCCGCACCTACATCCCCGAACTGCTCCCCGACGTCCTCAGCGGCACCATCGACCCCTCCCCGGTCTTCGACATGACCGTCGACATCGAGGGCGTCCCGGCCGGCTACCGCGCGATGGACGAACGCACGGCCCTCAAGGTCCTCGTCACCAACGACTGACCGGTCAGCTCCACGCGGCCGGCTGGCCCGGCCGGTTCCATGCCGGCGGGCTGGAGCCCCAGGGCACCGGTGGGGTGGACCAGTCCGTCGGGCCGCCGGTGAAGGACACCGGGGGCCGGGCGTAGTGCAAGTGGCCCAGCGGGGTGTCGCGTTCGGTCAGCCAGGCGGAGGGGCCCTCGTAGCGCTGGCCGCCCGGGCGCGGGTCCCGGCCGGCCTCGTCGGTCAGCCAGCGCGCGGTCCGGGCGAGCGCGAGGCGCACCAGGCGGCCTCGGCCGTCGCGGGACCGTTCGACCAGGGCGCGCAGGATGCCCGCCGCCATCAGATAGCCGGAGCCGTGGTCGAGGGCCTGCGCGGGCAGCGCGCCGGGCTCCATGGTCGAGCCCTCGGTGGCCGCGATGCCGGTGGCGGCCTGGACAAGGCTGTCGAAGCCGCGCCGCTCGCCCCAGGGCCCGTACGCACCCCATGCCGAGAGCTGGGCGACGATCAGGCCGGGGTACCGCTCCGCCAGTGCCTCGGGGGAGAGGCCGAAGCGGTCGAGCGTGCCGGGGCGGTAGCCGGTGACGACCACGTCGGCGGAGGCCAGCAGCTCCTCCAACGCCTCGGTGCCGGTGGTGAGTTCGAGGGTGGCCGAGCGCTTCCCGAAGCCCGTGTCGGCGTGCTGGTCGGCCAGTTCGGGCAGGTCGGGCCGGTCCACGCGCAGCACGTCGGCGCCGAGCAGCGCGAGGGTGCGGGTGGCGACGGGCCCGGCGAGTACGCGTGTGAGGTCCAGGACACGCAGCCCGGCGGCCGGCAACAGGGGGCCGGACTCTCTTTCCAGAGGCGGGAGTTGGCGTGCCGAGGCCGCGCCGAGCGGGGCCCGCTCGACCAGGGGCCGCAGGGCCACCTCGGCGGCCTGCGGATGTGCCGCCCACTGTCCGGGCGTACGCAGGGCCACCGCCAGGCCCCCGGCGGCGTACACCGTCTCCTCGATCTCCAGGGCGGAGCGCTCGAGGAGCACCCGCTCCACGTCCTCGGGTCCGGCGCCGTCGGGCAGACCCAGCGCGCAAAGGAGGCGCCGGCGGTGGTGCGGGTAGTTGGCGTGCGTGCGCACCCAGCCGTACGACGCGCGCCACCAGCGGGACAGCGGGGCGAAGTTGACCGGGGGGCGGCCGTCGATCCGCAGCACCCGCTCGCTGTGGAAGGCCGTGACGACCGCGCCGTCGTCCACCACGGTACGCGGCACGGTACCGAGCCCGGCCCGCAGCGCGCCCAGCTCGGCGGCGGCCAGCGCGCACGCGCCCACGCACGCACGCGCCAGCCGCTGCGCCGGGAGGCGGGCGGCCAGGGCCCCCGGACGCTCGACGGTGACCAGCCGCGCGAGCAGCTCACGGTCACCGCCCAGCGCGACCCAGGCGGACTTGATCATGGGATCGATCATGGCCGCACTATGCATCAGCCGCCCCGGCCCCACAAGGAGGCGCCCACGCGCCTAGTGCGTCACCGCCGCCAGCGCGTCGGCCGTGCCCCAGCCGTAGAAGCCGTTGCGGTTCTTCGTGCCCTCGCACACCGCGTCGACCTTGCCGTCACTGTTGATGTCGTACGGGTCGGTGCACGGCGTGGCGGTCGCCTCCGCGTACAGCAGGGCCTTCACCGTGGCGGCGGAGGCGTGCGGGTGGACCGACTTGATCAGCGCGGCGACACCGGCGACGTGCGGCGAGGCCATCGAGGTGCCCGCCATGTACCCCCACCTGCCGCCGGGCAGCGGGCCGAGGATGAGGCCGCTGGTCGCGGGCGGGGCCGGGGTCTGGTAGGCGGTCGAGTCGCCACCGGGGGCCGCGATGTCGATGGTGCCCAGGCCGTAGTTGGAGAACGACGACTTGATGCCCTTCGCGCCGGTCGCCGCGACCGTCACCACACCGGGGAGCTGGGTGGGTATGTCGAAGCACTCGCGCGGGTCGACGGTCCGGTCCGAGGGCGTGCCGTCGTTGGGCGAGGAGGGGTCGGTGATCGAGTCGGCGGCGAAGTCGTAGTTCTCGTTGCCGGCCGCCGCGACATTGACCGTGCCCTTGCTCTCCGCGTACCGGGTGGCCCGCGTGATGGCGTCCACCAGGGCCTTCTGGTCCGGGTCGCCGGTGCAGTTGAAGTACCACGGGTCGGTGTAATAGCTGTTGTTGGTGATGTCCACGTGGTGCTCGGCCGCCCACACGAACCCGCAGACCACGGCCTCGGTGTAGAAGTAGCCGTCCGGGTTGGACACCTTGATGCCGGAGACCTTCACGCCCGGCGCCACACCCGTGATGCCGACGCCGTTCTTGGCGCCCGCTATCTCACCCGCGACATGCGTACCGTGCGGGGACTCCGCCGCGCTCGGCCGCCAGGCGCCGTCGGCCGTGTTCGGGGCGCCGGAGACGCAGTTGACGGAGGCCGCCCGGTCGAAGTTGGGCGCGATGTCCGGGTGGGTGTCGTCCACACCGGTGTCGATGACGGCGACCGTCACCTTGCTGCTGCCGAGCGTCTTCTCATGGGCCTTGTCCGCCTTGATGGCGGGCAGATCCCACTGCAACGGCTCCAGCGGGTCCTGCCCGGCCGCCGCCTGCACCTTCGACAGCTCCGCCGCCGTCAGCGGCTTGGGCGCCCCGACGTCGGTGGTGGACTGCGCGGGCAGCGGCGCGTTGCGGGTGGCCCCGGCCGAGGAGACACCGGACACCCTGCGGATCGACTTGGCGAAGTCGGGGTTCGCGGAGTGCACCACGATCACGCCGATACGGTCGTAACTGGCCACGACGGTGCCGCCGTTACGTCCTATCGCGCGGCGCACCGACTCGATCGTGCGATGGTCCGTTCTCGTGTTGACCACGTAGGACAGCTTCGGGCCGTCGTACGTGGTGGCCGAACCCTCCGCCGCCCGCGTCGTCGGGGCCGTGGACGGGGCCGCCGAAGCCGCCGTCGGCAGGAAGCCGAGCGAGGCGGTCAGCGACAGCACGACCGGGACGGCCGGTGCGAACCGGCGCCGGGAGCGCAGATGAGCCATGGGATCTCCACATCATCCGGAAACGAAACCGCCCGAGGCACGGGTGGCGCTCGGGCAGGTACATGACGGGTCGAACAAGGTGAAGCTATCCCGCGGGCGCCGAACTCCGAAAGGGCCGGGCCCGCGTGAACCGGTGTCACCGCCGGGCCGTGTGCGTCAACGAGGGGGCACGGCCGGATCGCGCCCCCCGGAAGATCACAACGGGGAGTCACGCGTTGACTCCCGGTAACGTGATCTCCGTTTCAGTGAGGTCGGCAACCGCCCGTCCGTGACGCGAGGAGACCTTAAGTGGCGACCGAGACACCGCCCCCCGCGAAGCACCCACTTCCTTCCCCCGAGGAGTTCAACGAGGCGCAGGCGAGCGCGGAGTTCGGTGAACTGCGCCGCGCCTACCGCTCGTTCGCGTTCCCCCTGACGATCGCCTTCATCACCTGGTACCTGCTCTACGTGCTGCTCTCCTGCTACGCGGGCGGCTTCATGGGCACCGAGGTCGCGGGGAACGTCAACGTGGCCCTCGTACTGGGCCTCGCCCAGTTCCTCACCACGTTCCTCATCGCCTGGTGGTACGCGCGGCACGCCGCCGCCAAGCTCGACCCCAGGGCCGAGGCCATCAAGTCCCGGATGGAGGGCGGCGCATGATTTCCGCTCAGCACACGATCGCCGCCCAGCACACCCTGCTCGCCGCCGGCGAGGCCAGTGAGCACAGAGGTCTGATCATCTCCCTGTTCGCGGTGTTCGTCGCCGCGACCCTGGTCATCACCGTCTGGGCGGGCCGCCAGACCAAGGACGCCGCCGACTTCTACGCGGGCGGCCGCCAGTTCACCGGCTTCCAGAACGGCCTGGCCGTCTCCGGCGACTACATGTCCGCCGCATCCTTCCTCGGCATCGCGGGCGCCATCGCCCTCTTCGGCTACGACGGCTTCCTGTACTCCATCGGCTTCCTGGTCGCCTGGCTGGTCGCCCTGCTCCTGGTCGCCGAGCCGCTGCGCAACTCCGGCCGCTACACCATGGGCGACGTACTGGCCTACCGGATGCGCCAGCGCCCGGTGCGCACCGCCGCGGGCACCTCCACCATCGTGGTGTCGATCTTCTACCTGCTCGCGCAGATGGCCGGCGCCGGTGTCCTGGTCTCGCTGCTGCTCGGCATCACCAGCGACAGCGGCAAGATCGGCATCGTCGCCCTGGTCGGCGTCCTGATGATCGTGTACGTCACCATCGGCGGCATGAAGGGCACCACCTGGGTCCAGATGGTCAAGGCGGTCCTCCTCATCGCGGGCGCCCTGCTGCTGACCTTCCTGGTGCTGCTCAAGTTCGACTTCAACGTCTCCGACCTGCTGGGCTCGGCCGCCGACAACAGCGGCAAGGGCAAGGCGTTCCTGGAGCCCGGCCTGAAGTACGGCGCCACCGGCACCTCCAAGCTGGACTTCATCTCCCTCGGCATCGCCCTGGTCCTGGGCACCGCGGGCCTGCCGCACATCCTGATCCGCTTCTACACGGTCCCCACCGCCAAGGCCGCCCGGAAGTCGGTGATCTGGGCCATCGGCCTGATCGGCGCCTTCTACCTGATGACCCTCGCCCTGGGCTTCGGCGCCGCCGCGCTGATCAAGCCGGAGGAGATCATCGCCTCCAACAAGGCGGGCAACACCGCGGCCCCCCTGCTCGCCCTGCACCTCGGGGGAGTGGACTCCAACTGGGGCGCCATCCTGCTGGCCAGCATCTCCGCGGTCGCCTTCGCCACGATCCTCGCGGTCGTCGCCGGTCTCACCCTGGCCTCCTCCTCGTCCTTCGCCCACGACATCTACGCCAACGTCATCAAGAAGGGCCAGGCCACCGAGAAGCAGGAGATCAACGCGGCCCGGTACGCCACCGTCGGCATCGGCGCCGTCTCCATCGTGCTCGGCGCCCTCTCCCGCGACCTGAACGTGGCCGGACTCGTGGCGCTGGCCTTCGCGGTCGCCGCGTCGGCGAACCTGCCGACCATCCTCTACAGCCTGTTCTGGAAGCGGTTCACCACCTCCGGCGCCCTGTGGTCGATCTACGGCGGCCTGGTCACCGCAGTCGGCCTGGTGCTGTTCTCCCCGGTGGTCTCCGGCAAGCCGACCTCGATGTTCCCCGACGTCGACTTCCACTGGTTCCCGCTGGAGAACCCCGGCATCATCTCGATCCCGGTCGGCTTCCTGCTGGGCGCGGTCGGCACCCTGCTGTCCAAGGAGGTCCCGGACGCGGACAAGTACGCCGAGCTGGAGGTACGGTCCCTGACCGGCACCGGGGCGCACTGAGCGTCCACCGGGCACACCTCACGGCCGCGGCGCGCGGGGGGCGGGCCCCCCCCCGGCGCGGCCCCCTCCCTAACCGGCCCGGCAAAAACCCGCTGGCGATTTACCAGGTCGAGCGGAGGCTAGCAGGTGACAGGTGACA
>NZ_JBVHFA010000011.1:0-29384 GCF_055562575.1 Streptomyces sp. NPDC018263 | reverse complement strand
TCCCGGCGCGGGCCGCCCCCCCCCCCCCCCCCGCGCCCCCCCCGCCCCCCCCCCCCCCCCCCCCCCCCCCCCCGCGCGGCGCGCCCCCCCCCCCCCCCCCCCCGCGGCCGCGTCCGTACCGTGCCGGGAAAACAGCGGCTGTCGATGTCCGAGGTCTCGCGTAGGCTCGCAGGTGACAGGAGACAAGCGGTCCGAGACGAGGGAGGGGGCCCACGTGCTCATCGACACTTACGGCCGGGTGGCCACCGACCTGAGGGTTTCACTGACCGACCGGTGCAATCTGCGCTGCACGTACTGCATGCCCGAGGAGGGTCTGCAGTGGCTGGCCAAGCCGGACCTGCTCACGGACGACGAGATCGTCCGCCTGATCGACCTCGCGGTGACCCACCTGGGCATCGAGGAGGTCCGCTTCACCGGTGGCGAGCCGCTGCTCCGCCCCGGCCTGGTCGGCATCGTGGAGCGCGTCGCGGCCCTTCAGCCGCGTCCCCAGATGTCCATCACCACCAACGGCATCGGCCTCAAGCGCACCGCCGCCGCCCTGAAGCAGGCGGGCCTGGACCGGGTCAACGTCTCGCTGGACACCCTGCGCCCCGAAGTCTTCAAGACCCTCACCCGGCGCAACCGCCACCAGGACGTGCTGGACGGCCTGGCGGCCGCGGCCGAGGCGGGCCTCACCCCGGTCAAGGTCAACTCGGTCCTGATGCCGGGTCTGAACGCGGACGAGGCCCCCGACCTGCTGGCCTGGGCCCTGGAGCACGCCTACGAACTCCGCTTCATCGAGCAGATGCCGCTCGACGCCCAGCACGGCTGGAAGCGCGAGGGCATGGTCACCGCCCAGGACATCCTGGCCTCCCTGCGCACCCGCTTCGAGCTGACCGCCGAGGGCGCCGGCGAGCGCGGTTCGGCCCCGGCCGAGCGCTGGCTGGTGGACGGCGGCCCGCAGCGGGTCGGCGTGATCGCGTCGGTGACGCGCCCGTTCTGCGCGGCCTGCGACCGCACCCGCCTCACCGCCGACGGCCAGATACGCACCTGTCTGTTCGCCACCGAGGAGACCGACCTGCGCGCCCTGCTGCGCTCCGGCGCGCCGGACGAGGAGGTCGCCGAGCTGTGGCGCAAGGCGATGTGGGGCAAGAAGGCGGGCGCGGGCCTCGACGACCCGTCCTTCGTCCAGCCCGACCGCCCGATGTCAGCGATCGGCGGCTGAGTCCGCCCACTCCCGGAGCGGGACCACGTCCTTCAGGAAGCCGCGCACGCCGAGGAACTGCGAGAGATGCTCGCGGTGCTCCTCGCAGGCGATCCAGGTCTTGCGCCGCTCCGGGGTGTGGATCTTCGGGTTGTTCCACGCCAGCACCCATACGGCGTCGGCCCGGCAGCCCTTCGCGGAACAGATCGGTGTCTCACTCACACAGTGATTCTCGCAGAGGGGATTCACGCGGCCGGACCGGAGTGAATTCGCGCGGAAACGGCTGCGAACAAGGCGACGCCGAGCAGCCACGGGGGGAGCTGCCCGGCGTCGGTCTGTCGCTCCGACGGGGGATGCGGAGCGCGTACGCAGTATGTCACGCACCACTGGCCGACCGGCACAAGAACAGCATGATTGAACTGAGCTTTTCCTGAGCTTGGCGGGAAGCAGTCTTCCGCTTTTTCCGCTCCCACGCTGCTCAGGCTCGGTCGGAACGTTTCTCCCGAGACTCCGCCCCCGGCCGGGCCGACGCCCGTTCCGGGCCGGAATCCGACCGCTCCGCTGACTCTTCGTCACGCGACTCGTCACGCGGTGCTGTGAGCATCGGCTTGGACGGCATCACGACGAAGGTCGACGGAAGCGACTGCGGCCGTTCCCGCCCCGCGTTTGCGATCACCACGGCGATGTACGGCAGCGCGGCGCCCAGCACCAGCGCCACGATCGCGACGTACCGCTCCACGTTCCACAGCGAGGCGGCCAGGATCACGGAGACCGTACGGATCGACATCGAGATGACGTACCGCCGCTGCCGGCCCCGCACGTCCTCGGCCAGGCCGGTCCGGGCGCCGGTGATCCGGAACACCTCGCCACGCTGCTTGCCCATCAGTCCACCATCCGCCCGCACGGGTCCGACCCCGGCCCTGAACCGCGTCCGGGCCCGAACCGGTCCCGGCACACCCACCAACGGTACGCCGCCATGCCGCCGCGATCGATACCGGGGCGCCGTGCGGCCTGCGGGAACGTGCACCGTGCGGGCGCCCCCGGCATGCGGGAGGGCGGGGGCGCGCCCAGACTGGCCAGGAGGATCAGGACGATCGGATCGATCAGGTCGGACCGGACGAGGAGGCCGCCATGGGCTGGCTGTGGGCGATCATCGTGGGATTCGTGCTGGGCCTGCTCGCCAAGGCGATCATTCCCGGCAAGCAGCACAGCCCCCTGTGGCTGACCACCATCTGCGGCATCCTGGGCGCCCTGGCGGGCAACGCCATCGCGCGCGGACTGGGGGTGGCGGAGACGCGCGGCATCGACTGGAGCAGGCACATCTTCCAGCTCGTCGCCGCGATCATCATCGTGTTCTTCGTGGACATGCTCTACACCGCGACCCTGGGCAAGCGCCGCAAGCGCAAGTACGAGGAACGCGTGTGACGCGGGTACGACAGAGGGCGGCCTCCCCCACGGGGAAGCCGCCCTCTTCCACAGGCGTCAGGCGCCCGTGACCTCGACCGCGGCCAGGTTCTTCTTGCCCCGGCGCAGCACCAGCCAGCGCCCGTGCAACAGCTCCCCGGCGTCCGGGACGGCGTCCTCGGTCGCGACCTTGACGTTGTTCACGTAGGCCCCGCCCTCCTTCACCGTGCGCCGCGCGGCCGACTTGCTGGCCACGAGACCGACCTCGGCGAGCAGGTCCACCACCGGGCCCAGCTCAGCGACCTGGACGTTCGGCAGCTCGGACAGCGCGGCGGCGAGCGTCGCCTCGTCCAGCTCCGACAGCTCGCCCTGGCCGAACAGCGCCTTGGACGCGGCGACCACGGCGGCCGTCTGCTCCGCGCCGTGCACCAGCGTCGTCAGCTCCTCCGCGAGCGCGCGCTGCGCCGCACGTGCCTGCGGACGCTCCTCGGTCAGCCGCTCCAGCTCCGCGATCTCCTCGCGGGACTTGAAGCTGAAGATCCGCAGGAACTTGGAGACGTCCCGGTCGTCCGCGTTCAGCCAGAACTGGTAGAAGGCGTACGGCGTGGTCATCTCCGGGTCGAGCCAGACGGTGCCCGACTCGGTCTTGCCGAACTTGGTGCCGTCCGCCTTGGTGATCAGCGGGGTGCCCAGCGCGTGGACCACGGCGTCCGGGTCGACCCGGTGGATCAGGTCGGTGCCCGAGGTGAGGTTGCCCCACTGGTCGCTGCCGCCGGTCTGGAGCGTGCAGCCGTAGCGCCGGTACAGCTCCAGGAAGTCCATGCCCTGGAGGATCTGGTAGCTGAACTCGGTGTAGCTGATGCCCGCGTCGGAGTTCAGCCGCCGGGAGACGGCCTCCTTGGCGATCATCTTGTTGACCCGGAAGTGCTTGCCGATGTCCCGCAGGAACTCGATGGCCGACAGCCCCTGAGTCCAGTCCAGGTTGTTGACCATCACGGCCGCGTTCGGGCCCTCGAAGTCCAGCAGGGGCTGGATCTGCGCGCGCAGCCGCTCCACCCACTGGCCGACGACCTCCGGCGCGTTCAGCGTGCGCTCGGCGGTCGGCTTGGGGTCACCGATCAGACCGGTCGCACCGCCGACCAGGCCCAGCGGGCGGTGGCCCGCGTCCTGGATGCGGCGCATGGTGAGGATCTGGACCAGGTTGCCGAGGTGCAGGCTGGGCGCGGTCGGGTCGAAGCCGCAATAGAACGTGACAGGACCGTCCGCGAACGCCTTGCGCAATGCGTCCTCGTCGGTGGAGAGGGCGATCAGCCCACGCCACTTCAGTTCGTCGACGATGTCCGTCACGGTTCTCGTGTCTCCTAGGTGATCATGCGGCGGTCGGGTGACAGCCGAGTACGAGGTTATACGCCCTGGCTGACAGAGCTCATATTGAATTCCGGCACGCGGAGCGCGGGCATCGCGGCCCGGGTGAACCAGTCGCTCCACTCGCGGGGCAGCGTCTGCTCGGTGCGGCCCGCCTCGGAGGCACGGCCGAGCACGCCGACCGGCGACTCGTTGAACCGGAAGTTGTTCACCTGGCCGGTGACCTCGCCGTTCTCCACCAGGTAGACGCCGTCGCGGGTGAGGCCGGTGAGCAGCAGGGTCGCCGGGTCCACCTCGCGGATGTACCAGAGGCAGGTCAGCAGCAGGCCGCGCTCGGTGGCCGCGACCATCTCGGCGAGCGAGCGGTCGCCGCCGCCGTCCAGGATCAGGTTGTCCATCGCCGGGGCGAGCGGCAGCCCGGTCAGGGCCGCGCTGTGCCGGGTGGTGGTGAGGTGGTCGAGGACACCGTCCTTGATCCAGTCGGTGGCACGGACCGGCAGCCCGTTGTCGAAGACCGAGCGGTCGCCGCCGGAGGAGTGCGCGACGACGAAGGGCGCGCAGCCCAGGCCCGGCTCGTCGGGGTCGCTGCGCAGGGTCAGCGGCAGCTCGCTGAGCCGCTCGCCGGTACGGGTGCCGCCGCCCGGCTTGGAGAACACCGTGCGCCCCTCGGAGGCGTCCCGGCCGGAGGCGGACCAGAGCTGGTAGATCAGCAGGTCGGCCACGGCGGACGGGGGCAGCAGGGTCTCGTACCGCCCGGCGGGCAGCTCGACGCGGCGCTCCGCCCAGCCGAGGCGCTCGGCCAGTTCGGTGTCCAGGGCGCCGGGGTCGACGTCCTTGAAGTCGCGGGTGGAGCGGCCGGCCCAGGCCGAGCGGGTGTGGTCGGGGGACTTGGCGTTCAGCTCCAGGGTGCCGGTCGGCTGGTCGTGCCGGAGGCGCAGGCCGGTGGAGGTGCCGAGGTAGGTGGAGACGGTCTCGTGGCTGGCGAAGCCGTACAGCTCGCGGCCGCCGGCGCGGGCGCGGGCGAACGCCTCACCGAGCGCCGGGGCGAAGTCCGCGAAGACGGCGGAGGAGGTCTCGGCGGGCGCGTCGCGGAAGTCGGGGGAGTCCGGGATCCCGCCGACCAGCGGCTGGGCGTCCTCGGCGGGTCCGGCCGCACGCGCGGCGGCCTCGGCGGCCCGCACCAGCGGCTCCAGCTCGGCCGCCGTCACCGCCGACCGCGAGACCACGCCGGAGGCGGTGCCCTGCTGCCCGTCCACGGTGGCGATCACGGTGAGGGTACGGCCGCGGGTCACGCCGTTGGTGGTGAGCGCGTTGCCCGCCCAGCGCAGGTTGGCGCTCGACTCCTCGTCCGCGATGACGACACAGCCGTCCGCCCGTGACAGCGCGAGGGCCCGCTCGACGATCTCGTACGGCTTGCTGGTCCGCGCGCTCATCGCCCGGCCTCCTGGGTCGTGTTGAGGATGTTGACGCCCCGGAAGAGGGCGGAGGGGCAGCCGTGGGAGACGGCGGCGACCTGGCCGGGCTGGGCCTTGCCGCAGTTGAAGGCGCCGCCCAGCACATAGGTCTGGGGGCCGCCGACAGCGGCCATCGAGCCCCAGAAGTCGGTGGTGTTGGCCTGGTAGGCGACGTCGCGGAGCTGCCCGGTGATCCGCCCGTTCTCGATGCGGAAGAAGCGCTGGCCGGTGAACTGGAAGTTGTAGCGCTGCATGTCGATCGACCAGGACCGGTCGCCGACCACGTAGATCCCCCGGTCGACGCCCCCGATCAGTCCCTCCGTGGACAGCCCGGCGGGGTCCGGTCGCAGCGAGACGTTGGCCATGCGCTGGACCGGGACGTGGCCGGGGGAGTCCGCGAAGGCGCACCCGTTGGAGCGCTCGAAGCCGGTCAACCTGGCGATGCGGCGGTCCAGTTGATACCCGGTGAGAGTGCCGTCCTTCACCAGGTCCCAGGACTGCGCGGCCACGCCCTCGTCGTCGTAGCCGATGGTCGCGAGGCCGTGTTCGGCGGTGCGGTCGCCGGTGACGTTCATCAGCTCGGAGCCGTACTTGAGCTTGCCGAGCTGGTCGAAGGTGGCGAACGAGGTGCCCGCGTAGGCGGCTTCGTAGCCGAGGGCGCGGTCGAGTTCGGTGGCGTGGCCGATGGACTCGTGGATGGTGAGCCACAGGTTGGAGGGGTCCACGACCAGGTCGTACAGGCCGGGCTCCACGCTGGGGGCACGCATCTTCTCGGCCAGCAGCTCAGGGATCTGTTCGATTTCGGTGTCCCAGTCCCAGCCGGTGCCGGTCAGGTACTCCCAGCCCCGGCCGGCCGGCGGGGCGAGCGTGCGCATGGAGTCGAACTCGCCGCTGGAGCTGTCCACGGAGACGGCCGTCAGCTCGGGGTGGAGGCGGACGCGCTGCTGGGTGGTGACCGTCCCGGCGGTGTCGGCGTAGAACTTGTTCTCGTGCACGGTGGTCAGCGAGGCGTCCACGTGATCGACGCCCTGCGCCGCGAGCAGCCGCCCGCTCCAGTCGGCCAGCAGCGCCGACTTCTCCTGGTCCGGCACGGTGAAGGGGTCGATGTCGTACGAGGAGATCCACGTCTTGTCGGCGTGTACGGGCTCGTCGGCCAGCTCCACGCGCTCGTCCGACCCGGCGGCCTTGATGACCTGCGCCGACAGCTTGGCCATCGCCACCGCCTGCGAGGCGACCTTCGCGGCGCCGTCCATCGTCAGGTCCACCCCTGAGGCGAACCCCCAGCTACCCCCGTGCACGACCCTGACGGCATACCCCAGGTCGGTGGTGTCCGAGGACCCCGACGGGCGCCCGTCCCGCAGCCGCCAGGACGCGCTGCGCACCCGCTCCAGCCGGAAGTCGGCGTGCTCGGCCCCCAGGGCCCGCGCCCGCGCCAGCGCGGCGTCGGCGAGGGCCCGCAGGGGGAGCGCCAGGAAGGAAGGGTCGATGTGTTGAGCCACGGGCGGGTTCCTCCTGCACGGGGTGGGATGCTCAGGAGGATACGTCGCTCAGTGGGCGATGCCGTCGATGAGTTCTCGCGCCCCTTGGCGGAGCAGGGCCACGGCGACGGAGGTGCCGAGGGTGGCGGGGTCGAGGCGGCCGGCCCACTCGTGCGCGTGCAGCACGGACTTGCCGTCGGGCGTGAACACGGCGGCGCGCAGCGAGAGTTCACCCGAGCGCTCGGTACGGGCGTACCCGGCGATGGGGGAGTTGCAGTGGCCCTGGAGGACGTGCAGCAGCATGCGCTCGGCGCTGGTCTCCCGGTGGGTGGCGGGGTCGCCCAGGTCGCTGACGATGTCGATCGTCTCGGTGTCGTCCTCCCGGCACTGGAGCGCGAGGACGCCCGCGCCGATCGGGGGGAGCATGGTCTCCAGCGTCAGGATCTCGCTCGCCGCGTCCATCCGTTTGATGCGCTCCAGGCCGGAGACGGCCACGATCAGCGCGTCCGCTTCGCCCGCCGCCATCTTCTCCAGGCGCTTGTTCACGTTGCCCCGGATGGGTACGCACTCCAAGTGCGGGTGGGAAGCGGCGAGTTGCGCGACCCGGCGCACGGAGGAGGTGCCGATGCGGGTCCCTGCGGGAAGCTGGTCCAGGGTGCGGCCCCGGGGGTCGACCAGGGCGTCCCTGATGTCGTCCCGCGCGAGGTAGCCCGCGAAGCGGGTCCCCGCGGGGATGGGGCGGTCGCCGGGTACGTCCTTCATGCAGTGCACGGCGAGGTCCGCGTCGCCGCGCAGCAGGGCGGCATCGACTTCCTTGGTGAACGCTCCCTTGCCCTCGACCTGGGCAAGGTCCCCCATCCAGCGGTCACCGGTGGTCGTGACCGGCAGTACCTCGGTGCGGACGCGGGGGTGCAGGACACCCAACTCCGCCCGCACACGCTCGACTTGGGCGAGCGCCATGGGGGAGTTGCGGGAGACGATACGAATCAGATCACCGGGCATGGGGGCACGATACGGCCACGAACGCGGCCCATGCGTCAGGGGTGACGGTGAGGGGCTGGACGCGGGTGTTCTTTGAGTCGCGGATGTGGATCGCACCAGGGCGCGCGGCGACCTCGACACAGTTGCCGCCCTCGGCGTCGCTGTAGCTGCTCTTGACCCAGGCAGACTCATCGGTGGTGCTCATAGCGTTCCTCGCATCTGTTCCAGCAGCTCCACGGTACGTCGGCAGTCCAAAGCCTGGGAACGCAGCTTGGTATAGCGCTGAAGCAGCATACTTACGTCTTTTGGTGTGGAGATCAGGTTGTTCGACCGCTGCCCTTCGGTGTAACCGAGCCACTGGTTGGCGGGCGTCTCGGCCAGGTACATCGGCCCCTCGATGCCAGCGTGGTCCTCCTGGACTCTGGGCATGATCTGGATCGAGACGTTACGCCGGGTGCCCACCTCAAGCAGGTGGTCGATCACTTGCATTGTCACCTCGCTGCCTCCCATGCGCCGATCAAGGATGCACTGCTCGATGACAAAGCTGAACTCGGTTGTGGGCCGGGTGGAGATGATCGCTTGCCGATTCAGCCGAGCCGTCACGTAGTGGTCGATCTGTTCCTGTTCTGTGGGCGGTAGCCGACGGTCGAACAGCGCCCTGATGTACGTCTCCGGCTGCAACAGCCCTGGCACTGCACGGCATTCGTAGGCGTGCAAGGAGACCGCCTCCTCCTCGATTCCCGCCCACTGCTGGAACCACGAAGCCAGCCCTGTCCGCCTCGTCAAAGTCTTCGCTGCATCCGTAAGTACTTTGGGGGCCAGCGCGCCTAGAGCTTCTTCCGTTCGTCCCGGTAGATCCGTGGGAGGAAACCGCTTCCCCTGCTCGATCTTGGCGATGTATGCGACCGAGTACCCCACGCGCTTCGCGAACTCTTCCTGTGTCAGACCAGCAAGTTCCCTGAGCGATTTCAGCACCGCGCCAAAGGTCTTGAGGCTCTCGGAAGGTTCGAGCTCGACATTGGTGCTGCCCCCGCCCTGGTCCGTCGTCATCGCAGCCGCCTCCATGTGCCCCTCAACCAGCCCAGTCCGCCCACCGTCACGGGGAGTAACCCACCCAGTCCAGAGTGTGCACTGGTACAAGCGGAGTTGTATGGGCTTCGTTCCTGTTGGCCCCCCGGAGGGACTCCTCACGCTGGACGTATGTCGCCCACACCCGCCCAAGAGGCCGTCACCGTACGTACGTTCGCTCAGCGTTTCTCCGCCACCCGGCGGGGTGCCCGGCTCGCGCGCCGGCTGGCCGTGCACCAGTTGGACCAGTGGGGGCACCCGTACGGCACCCCCACCTCCGAGACCGTCGCCCTGCTCGTCGCCGAACTCGCCGCGAACGCCGTCCTGCACGGCCGCGTACCGGGAAGGGACTTCGAGCTCCGTCTGCACCACCGGGACGGCACCGTGAGGATCGAGGTCTCCGACACCCACCCCGCCCACCCGAAGCTCCCGGCCCAGGACCCCACCGCCGAGGGAGGCAGGGGCCTCCTGCTGATCGAGGCGGTAGCCACCCGCTGGGGCACCAGCCCCCGGACGGGACCGGGCAAGACGGTGTGGGCGGAGTGCGCCACCCACGCGGTCTCACCGGTTTGTAGGTAACCTTAAAGAGATGTAGGCACAATCGGCTCGAAGCGAGGCAGCGATGAGCACCATCTCCGTCCGAGAGTTCTCGTACAACCCGAGCGCGGTACTCGCCCGTGTCGAGAAGGGGGAGGCGATTCAGGTCACCCGGCACGGCAACGTGATCGCCATACTGTCCCCGGTCGGCGGGCCCATGGAGTGGTATGCGCATTTGGTGGCCCAGGGGAAGATCAAGCTCAAGCCGGTCACCGCTGCCGACAGGCACACCATGCCGCATTACGCGGTACCCGAAGACGTCGATCCCCTGGCGCTGCTTCTGGCCGAGCGCGAGGAGGACGACCGTTGATCTACATGGACACATCCGCGCTGGTCACGTGGATGACCCGCCGTAACTACTGGGAGGAGTTGGACGCCTTCCTCCAGCAGCGGATCACCGCTCCGCTCGCCACCAGCACGCTGGGCTTCGTCGAGACCGTCCGGACCCTGGATCTCATGGGGCACTTCCCGAAGGCGATGGACGATCTGGATGCCCGGATCACCGAGATCCTTCTGACCAGGGAGGTTCGTGACGGGGCGGCTCTGCTGGTCGGACGGCTCAGGACGTTGGACGCGATCCATGTGGCGAGCGCGCTGTCGCTGGGCGACGACCTGACCGCGCTGGTGACCTACGACCGCCGGATGCTGGAGGCCGCCCGAGCTGAGGGGCTGGCTGCTCACGCGCCCGGAATGACGGGCTGAGCGTCTGTAGGAATCCGACAGGAGCAGGGATGTGTCACTGTCGGTGCCCGATTGTCCGTGGTCGCGGGCGGACCGATAGGTTTCTTGGGAAGCCGCCTGTCAGGCCCGTCACCAGGGCGTCCGGGCGGATTGTCGGAACGTTGTAGACCGCTGATGAAAGGGTGATCCGTTGAGCCGCTCGGTTCTCGTCACCGGAGGCAACCGGGGCATCGGCCTCGCCATCGCCCGCGCCTTCGCCGACGCCGGCGACAAGGTCGCCATCACGTACCGCTCGGGCGAGCCCCCGGCGGGCTTCCTCGCCGTCAAGTGCGACATCACCGACGCCGAGCAGGTCGAGCAGGCGTACAAGGAGATCGAGGAGCGGCACGGCCCCGTCGAGGTCCTGATCGCCAACGCCGGCGTCACCAAGGACCAGCTTCTGATGCGCATGTCCGAGGAGGACTTCACCTCGGTCATCGACACCAACCTGACCGGCACCTTCCGGGTCGTGAAGCGGGCCAACCGGGGCATGCTGCGCGCCAAGAAGGGCCGCGTCGTACTGATCTCGTCGGTCGTCGGACTGCTGGGCTCGGCGGGTCAGGCGAACTACGCCGCGTCCAAGGCCGCGCTGGTCGGCTTCGCGCGCTCGCTCGCCCGTGAGCTGGGCTCGCGCAACATCACCTTCAACGTCGTCGCCCCCGGCTTCGTCGACACCGACATGACCAAGGCGCTCACCGACGAGCAGCGCGCGGGCATCGTGTCGCAGGTACCGCTCGGCCGGTACGCCGAGCCGGAGGAGGTGGCCGCGGCGGTGAAGTTCCTCGCCTCGGACGACGCCTCGTACATCACTGGAGCCGTCATTCCCGTTGACGGCGGACTGGGAATGGGTCACTGAACACCATGAGCGGAATTCTCGAGGGCAAGCGCATCCTGGTCACGGGTGTGCTGATGGAGTCCTCCATCGCCTTCCACGTCGCCAAGCTGGCCCAGGAGCAGGGCGCCGAGATCATCCTGACCGCGTTCCCGCGGCCCACGCTGACCGAGCGCATCGCCAAGAAGCTGCCGAAGCCGGCGAAGGTCATCGAGCTGGACGTCACCAACGAGGAGCACCTCGCGCGCCTGGCCGACATCGTCGGCGAGGAGCTGGGCGGCCTCGACGGCATCGTCCACTCCATCGGCTTCGCCCCGCAGGACGCCCTCGGCGGCAACTTCCTGAACACCCCGTTCGAGTCGGTCGCCACCGCCATGCACGTCTCCGCCTTCTCCCTGAAGTCGCTGACCATGGCCTGCCTGCCGCTGATGCAGAACGGCGGCTCGGTCGTCGGCCTCACCTTCGACGCGCAGTACGCCTGGCCGCAGTACGACTGGATGGGCCCGGCCAAGGCCGCCCTGGAGGCCACCAACCGGTACATGGCGCGCGACCTGGGCAAGCAGAACATCCGCTGCAACCTCATCTCCGCGGGCCCGATCGGCTCCATGGCCGCCAAGTCCATCCCCGGCTTCTCCGACCTGGCCGCCGTGTGGGACTCCCGCTCCCCCCTGGAGTGGGACCTCAAGGACCCCGAGCCCGCCGGCAAGGGCGTCGTCGCCCTCCTCAGCGACTGGTTCCCCAAGACCACCGGCGAGATCATCCACGTCGACGGCGGCCTCCACGCCATCGGCGCCTGACCGCTCCCGCACAGCGAGAGGCCCGTACCCCCAAGGGGGTGCGGGCCTCACCCGTTCGGATCTCCGGCCGGGCCGTCCCGGCTCCGGTGGCGCACCCTCGTAGTACGCGTCCCCTCCGCAGCCGTGGCCGAGGAGGTCCCCCTACGTGCGTCTTCCCCGCAGCCTGACCCCGGTGACCGCGGCCGCGGCACTCGTCCTCGCCCTGCCCGGCGGCATCGCCCGCGCCGGTGACGGCAAGCCGCACGCCCCCGACCTCTTCGGGGCGTCCTGCCGTATCAAGGTGGACGGGTCCGAGGTGGTGGCCCACTGCCACAACCCGTATGTGCATGTCGACCGGGTGCGGCTGCACGTCGAGTGCGCCCGCTGGTGGGACATCGACACCGACAGCGCGCCGGTGGCGGCGGGGCCCGCCATGACCGTGCGGCTGACCGGGCGGTGCTGGAAGGAGATCCGGGTGGTGTGGATCAGTCACCAGAAGGCGGGCTGAACAGCTCCGGCCGGCACTGGAAGGGGTAGCTCGCCGCCTCCGCGGCCGCCGCCCGCGCGTCGCCGGTGCGGATCGCGTCCACCAGCCGGGTGTGGTCCATGTACGCCCGCTGCTCCAGCTCGGCGCCCACGTCCGCGCGCAGCCAGTCCCGCAGCACCTCCCCGAGGTCCGCGTACATCGCCGTCATCACGTCGTTGTGCGAGGCGGACACCACGGCCAGGTGGAAGGTGGCGTCGGCCGCCACGAACGCCTCCGCCTCCCCGGCCTCCCACGCCTCCTCGCGCCGGGTCAGCAACGCGTCCAACTGCTTGAGGTCCTTCTCGGTACGCCGCTCCGCCGCCAGCTTCGCCGCCGACGACTCCAGCGTGGACCGCAGCTCCGCGATGTGCCGGGGATCGGCGTCGGCGAACCTGCGGTGCATCACCCCGGCCAGCTCACTGGTGGCCACCACATAGGTGCCGGAGCCCTGGCGGATGTCGAGAAGGCCGTTGTGCGCGAGCGCCCGTACCGCCTCGCGGACGGTGTTGCGGGCCACGCCCAACTGCTCGACCAGCTCCGGCTCGGTGGGGATGCGGGAGCCGACCGGCCACTCACCGGACGTGATCTGGGCGCGCAGCTCCGCGATGACCTGTTCGGACAGCGCCGAGCGGCGCGGGTGGCTCAGAGGCATGGCCCACCTTGGCACGTGAGTTCCGGCCCGTACCGACGGACCGGACCGGGGCGCCTCGTTCGGAGCCGGCTCCGGAATGGACAACCAATCATCCCATGATTCTATGATGGGTCTCATGGCTGAGGAGACCCGGACCGTGCGGAAGCCCGCCGTCCCCGAAGTGACCACCCCCCTGACGACCCCCGCCGCCCCGCCCGCCTGGGCCGTGCGCCTGGTGATCGTCGGCATCGTGCTGGCCGCGCTCAACCTCCGCCCGGCCATCACCAGCCTCGGCGCGCTCCTGGAGGAGGTCCGCGACGGGCTCGGCATGAGCGGCGGCGTCGCCGGACTGCTCACCTCCGTGCCCCCGCTGTGCTTCGCCCTCTTCGGCGCCACCGCGCCCCGCCTCGCCCGCCGCTTCGGCCCCGGCGCGGTGGTCTGCGCGGGCATGACCGCCATCACCGCCGGCCTGCTGATCCGCCCCTACATCGGCGGCACCGCCGGGTTCCTGGCCGCCAGCGCGCTCGCCCTGATGGGCATCGCGGTGAGCAACGTGCTGATGCCCGTCATCGTCAAGCGCTGGTTCCCCGACCGCGTGGGCTCCATGACCGGCCTGTACTCGATGGCGCTGGCCCTCGGCACCGCCGTCGCCGCCGCCGTCACCGTGCCGATGACCGGCGCCCTCGGCGGCCACTGGCAGTCCGGGCTCGCCGTCTGGGCGGTCCTCGCGGGCATCGCCGTGCTGCCCTGGCTGCCGCTGGTCCGCGAGCGGGTGCCCGCGCCGGTGCCGGCTCCCGGCGCGGAGACGGCTCCCCGGCTGCGCATCGCCCGCAGCCGCACCGCCTGGGCGCTCGCCGTCTTCTTCGGCCTCCAGGCCACCGCCGCGTACATCACCATGGGCTGGATGCCGCAGATCTTCCGCGACGCCGGTGTCCCGGCCGGGACGGCGGGCGTGCTGCTCGCGGTCACCATGGTGATGGGCGTCCCGCTGGCCTTTGTCATCCCGCGTGTGGCGAGCCGGCTGCCCCACCAGGGGCCCATCGTGCTGGTCCTGGGCGCCTGCGGTCTCGCCGGGTACGCCGGGCTCTACCTCGCGCCCGCCGCCGGGGCCTGGGCCTGGGCGGTACTGCTGGGCATCGCCAACTGCGCCTTCCCGCTCGCGCTCACCATGGTCGGCATGCGGGCCCGCACCGGTCCGGGAGTGGCCCAGTTGTCGGCGTTCGCGCAGAGCACCGGGTACCTGCTCTCCATCCCCGGCCCGCTGCTGGTCGGCGTGCTCTACCAGCGCAGCGGGGGCTGGGGCGTGCCGATCGCGCTCATGGCCGCGCTGATGCTGCCGCAGATGGCGGTCGGGTTCCTCGCCGGGCGCGACCGGACCGTGGAGGACGAGGCACGCTGAGGCGGGGGCGGCGGGCTCCGGCGCCGGGGAGGGTGGGACACTGGCCGCATGCAGCCTGTGCTCGATCCGAACCCCCAGAACGGCCAGAAGAAGATGCTGATCGTCTTCGGCTCGTTCTTCGCCATCTTCGTCGTCATCGGCATCGTCGCGATGCTGCTCGCCCCCTCCTGATCGCGGGGGTTGTCCCCCCCATCCCCTAGGGGGCGGGGATCAGGGTCAAGTGGGTGGAAGCCCGGATGGGTTGACGGCCGGTGACCGCGTAGCTTCGAGGGGTACGGGAGAGGGATTCCCGTACGGTCCGACGAGCGACGGAGGCGATCATGCCGGTACCCGCCCACACCCGGCCCCACCCCGCCGGTGCCGGTGCCCGGCTGCCCTGGTGGGCGCTGGCGCTGCCGATACTCGCGTTCGTCGCGCTGCTGCTGCTGATCATGAACCCCTCGGACGCGCACGCGGCGAGCGGCGACCCCGCGCTCGCGCACATACTGGAGCGCGCCCGGCAGCTCGTCCAGCACTGAGGCGCGGTCCCCTCCCACCGGTGAATCCGCATGTCAACTCCCTGCGCCAGGTGGCCTGTTTCATGCGAAGCTGGGTGACATGAGCGTCGCTGAACCCCGCAGGATCGTCCTCTTCCGCCATGCGAAAGCCGACTGGCCCCAGGTTTCCGACGAGGAGCGCCCCCTCGCCGACCGGGGCCGCGCGGACGCCCCGGTCGCCGGCAGCAGGCTGGCCGACACCGGGATCTCCTTCGACCTGGCCGTCTGCTCCACCGCCGTGCGCACCCGCGAGACCTGGAAACTCGCCGTGCCCGAGCTGGATCACCGGCCGAAAACGGTCTACGAGGACCGGGTCTACAACGCCTCGCCCGGCGAGCTGATCGCCGTGCTGAACGAGACCCCGGACGACGTGCGCAACGCGATCCTCATCGGCCACAACCCCGGCGTGCACCACCTCGTCGAGATCCTCGCCGGGACCGCCGAGGGCGACGCCCGCGAGCGGATGAACCGGCGCGGCTTCCCCACCTCCGCCTTCGCCGTGCTGACCTTCGACGGCGACTGGAAGGACCTGGAGCCGGGCAAGGCGACGCTGGTGGACTACTGGGCGCCCTCCGAGTGACCTGTCCGGACATGCGAGAAGGGCCCGGAGGGTTCCGGGCCCTTCTGTGCCTCGCGTCGCGCCGGCTCAGTCCTCGTCGTGCGTCTGCGCCGCCTCGACCTCTTCACGGCTGACGCCCAGCAGATAGAGCACGGTGTCCAGGAAGGGGAAGTTCACCGCCGTGTGCGCGGCCTCGCGGACCACCGGCTTGGCGTTGAAGGCCACGCCCAGACCCGCCGCGTTCAGCATGTCCAGGTCATTGGCGCCGTCACCGATCGCCACCGTCTGCGACAGCGGCACTCCCGCCTCGGCGGCGAACCGGCGCAGCAGCCGCGCCTTGCCCGCCCGGTCCACGACCTCACCGGTGACCCGGCCGGTCAGCTTCCCGTCGGCGATCTCCAGCGTGTTGGCGTGCGCGAAGTCCAGCCCCAGCCGGTCCTGGAGCGCGTCCGTGACCTGCGTGAAGCCGCCGGACACCACCCCGACCTGGTAGCCGAGCCGCTTCAGGGTGCGGATCAGGGTCCGCGCGCCCGGCGTCAGCCGGACCTCCTCGCGGACCTTGTCCACCACCGAGGCGTCCAGCCCCTTCAGCAGGGCCACCCGCGCGTGCAGCGACTGCTCGAAGTCCAGCTCCCCGCGCATCGCCGCCTCGGTCACCGCGGCGACCTCCGCCTCGCAGCCGGCGTGCGCGGCGAACAGCTCGATGACCTCGTCCTGGATCAGGGTCGAGTCCACGTCCATCACCACGAGCCGCTGCGCCCGCCGGTGCAGGCCCGCCGAGACCACGGCGATGTCGACACCGAGTGCGGAGGCGCTCGCGGCCAGCGCGGTGCGCAGGGATTCCGTCGCCACGCCGGACACCGCGAACTCCACGGCCGTCACCGGGTACTTGGCGAGCCGGAAGATACGGTCGATGTTGCCGCCGGCCTGGGCGATCCGCGCCGCGATGGCCGCCGTCGACTCGGCGGTCAGGGGGTGCCCGAGCACCGTCACCAGGGAGCGGCCGACACCGCGCGGCCGGTTGTCGCCGTGGCCCGAGATGATCTCGGCCTGCATCCTCATCGACTCGGCCCAACTGTGGACCGTCGACCGGAGGTCCCCCTCCAGCCCGTCCGCGGGCTGGGTGACCAGCGCGCACAGCACCAGCCGGCCCCGCGTCACGACCTGCTCGATGTCGACCACGTCGACCTGGAAGGCGGCCAGGGTGTCGAACAGCCCGGCCGTGATGCCCGGCCGGTCCTTCCCGAACACCTTGACGAGAAGAGTGGGGACCTCACCGGTCCGCGAAGCGACGATCTGCGAAGCGCTCATGGTCCCACCACCGTATCCGGCACCCACGACCCGCCGCCCGACAGGTCCGCCACCCGGACAGTGCCCCGGCCCGCCCCGGTCGCGGCCAAATACCCCCTCCGCACCGGTATCCGCCCCCCAACTCCCGTCCTCCCACCGGCCCGACTAACAGTTGGGCGGTCCCGCCTGGAATAGTTCCCCACGATGTTCGACATCCCTAGACTCCCCGTGTCGGGGGCAATTCGGGGGACAACTCAGTGGGGCATGGAGTGCCGGAACTCGTACTGGAAACAAACGGACGGACCTGGACGCTGGAGCCGTCCCGGTCCTATGCCCTCGGACGTGATCCGCAGGGCGACATCGTCTTCGACGACGCCAGGGTGTCGTGGCGCCACGCCACGGTCCGTTTCGACGGGCACACCTGGGTCATCGAGGACCACGGCAGCACCAACGGCACCTTCGTGCAGGGCCACCGCGTCGGCCGGACGGAACTGGGCGCCGGCACGGCCGTACACCTGGGCAACGCGACCGACGGCCCGCGGCTGAACCTGACCGCGGCCGACGCGCAGGCCGCGCCGTACGCCGCCCAGTCCGCCGCGTGGGCCCAGCAGACGCAGGCCGTACCGCAGGCCGCGCAGCCGCAGCAGCCCGCGCCGCCGCACGGCGCCGAGTGGCACAGCGGCCCGCAGCAGGCCCCGGCCTTCCCGCACCAGCAGAACGCCGCGCCGGACCTGCCGGCCCACGGGGACCGCAGCCCGACCACGTTCCACCAGTTCGCCCTCGGCCATGTGATGCGCATCGGCCGCTCGCTGGACAACGACCTCGTCGTCTCCGACCTCCAGGTCTCCCGGCACCACGCCGAGTTCCAGACGACCCCCGAGGGCCGCTTCGAGATCCGCGACCTCGGCTCGCACAACGGCACGTACGTCAACGGCCAGCCCATCGCCAAGGGCGGCACCGCGGTCCTCGGCCCGGACGACATCGTCGGCGTCGGCCACTCCGCCTTCCGTATCGTCGGCGACCGGCTGGAGGAGTTCGTCGACACCGGCGAGGTGTCCTTCTCCGCCCGTCACCTCACCGTCACGGTCGACGGCGGCAAGCAGATCCTGCGGGACGTCTCCTTCGGCGCCCCCGAGAAGTCCCTGATCGCGGTCATCGGCCCGTCCGGCTCCGGCAAGTCCACCCTGCTCAAGGCGCTCACCGGCTACCGCCCCGCCAACGAGGGCGAGGTGCTCTACGACAACCGGAACCTGTACAAGCAGTTCGCCGAGCTGCGCCAGCGCATCGGCCTGGTCCCGCAGGACGACATCCTGCACAAGGAGCTGACCGTCCGGAAGGCGCTGAAGTACGCGGCCAAGCTGCGCTTCCCCGCCGACACCACCCCCACCGAGCGCGACGCCCGCATCGACGAGGTGCTGCGCGAGCTGAAGCTCGACATCCACAAGGACAAGAAGGTCACCTCGCTGTCCGGCGGCCAGCGCAAGCGCGTCTCGGTCGCCCTGGAGCTGCTGACCAAGCCCTCGCTGATCTTCCTGGACGAGCCGACCTCCGGTCTGGACCCGGGCATGGACCGCGACGTCATGCAGTTGCTGCGCGGTCTCGCCGACGACGGCCGCACCGTCCTCGTCGTCACCCACTCCGTCGCCGAGCTGGCGCTCTGCGACAAGCTGCTGGTGATGGCGCCGGGCGGCGCGGTGGCCTACTTCGGCCCGCCGGAGGAGGCGCTGAACTTCTTCGGCTACGACACCTGGGCCGACGTCTTCTCCGCCTTCGAGAACTACCGCGACTACGACTGGGCGGGCCGCTGGAAGGGCTCGCAGCACTACCAGATGTACGCCGCCGACCTGGACGCCGTCGCGGCCCAGTCCGTCACCGCGCCCCCGCCGCAGGCGGTCAAGCCGCCGAAGCCGCAGAGCTGGGGCTCGCAGTTGCTGACGCTGGTCCGGCGCTACGTGGCGGTCATCGGCTCCGACAAGGGCTTCCTGGCGCTCACGGTGATCCTGCCGGCCGTGCTGGGCGCGGTCAGCCTGCTGATCGACCACGAGAAGGGGCTGCTGGTCAACCCGCTCAACCCCAGAACCGGCCTGCACGTGCCCAACGGCACGGCGACGACGGTCCTGCTGATCCTCGCGGTCGGCGCCTGCTTCGCGGGCGCGGCGAACTCGGTCCGCGAGCTGATCAAGGAGCGGGTGATCTACGAGAGGGAGCGCGCGACCGGCCTGTCCCGCTCGGCCTACCTGATGTCCAAGGTGGTCGTGCTGGGCGCCGTCACGGTGCTCCAGGGCCTCATGGTGGGCCTGATCGGCTTCGCCAGCCGGGAGATCCCGGACCGGGGCCTCGTCCTGGGTGGCTCGACGCTCATCGAGCTGTGTCTGCCGATCATGGCGCTGGGCTTCACGTCGATGATGTTCGGCCTGGTCATCTCGTCGCTGGTGCGCACCGCGGAGAAGACCATGCCGCTGCTGGTGATGTTCGCGATCATCCAGGTCGTGTTCACGGGCTGCCTGTTCACCCTGCACGGCACACCGGGTGTGAACGAGTTCTCGTACCTGATGCCGTCCCGCTGGGCGGTGGCCGCGGCCGGCACCACGCTGGACTTCAACAACATCGCGCCGAACACCGACGACCCGACCAGCACCGACCCGCTGTGGGACCACTCGGCGGCGGCCTGGAGCCTGGACATGGCCGTACTGATCGCGCTCGGCGTGGCCTGCGGCTTCCTCGTCTCGCGCTTCCTGCGGCGGCACGAGCCCGAGGTCATGCGCAAGTAGCGGCGCTCGCTCCCCGAGAAGTCACGTGAAGGGCGGCACCCCGTTCGGGTGCCGCCCTTCCGCGTCGTCTCAGAGGTCCGCGCCGACCTCAGTACGCGCTGTTGACGTTGTCGATCGTGCCGTACCGGTGCGCCGCGTAGTTGGCGGCGGCGGTGATGTTGGCGACCGGGTCGTAGATGTCCCAGGAGGTGCCCTTCACGTGGTACGTGGAGAACGTCGGCGGGATCACCTGGAGCAGACCCTTGGACGGGACGCCGTTGATGGCGTTGATGTCCCAGCCGTTGATGGCGCGGGGGTTGCCGGAGGACTCCCGCATGATGTTCTTGTGCAGGCCGTGGTAGCTGCCCGGGATGCCCTTGGCGTGCATGATGTCGAGCGACTCGCGGATCCAGCCGTCGAGGTTGTTCTTGTAGGTCTTCGCGGCGACCGTCTCCATCTGGGGACGCGTCGCGGACCGGTCGGCGGCCTTCTTGGCGGAGCGCGACTCGGCGGCCTTGCGCTCGGCGGCGGCCTTCTTCGCGGCGTCGGCGGCCTTCTGCTTGGCCTCGATGGAGTCGAGCTTGACCTTGTCGCTCGTCAGCGGGCTGCTGAGCGTGGCGTGCAGGTCGCGGGTCTGCGTCTGCTCGGCGGCCACCTGCTTGGTGGCCACGGCCGGGGTGCCACCGGCCACGGTCGTCGCGCCGCCGGGGACGGCGGACAGGGCGATGGCGGCGGCACCGAGGGTGCTGACACCCGCGATGGCGATCTTGTGCTGCTTGTTCAGCGCGGAGAACTTCTCGAGCGGGCGACTGAGACGACGATTCAGGATGTTCTTGGGCATGGCTTGATGGACCTCTTCGTTAGCGCGGAGGTCGCTCTCGCGTCCGCCGGGGAAATCGGTTCCTCCAGCACGAACGCCGCGGGGTGAACCGCGGCGCTGAGCGACATGAGCAATTCTTAGCGGCCGCAAAATGTCCTGGCAATGATGTGACGTACGAAGCCAGGTAGTGGATCAGGTCCACGTAAAACAGGACAGACCAGCCCATCCACCCCGTTCATCCAGGGGTGCTCTGTCTCCTATGTCCGTTCGTAAGTGATGTGCGCCCTATGCGCGGGCTCACACCGGTACGAGCCCGATGTCACGTCGCGCTCAGAGAACGCTTCTCTGCGTTAGCAAACTCTCCGGACACCCTGATGTCTGTGCGTGCCCGCCCGCCCGCGCGCGCGTTGTACCTCCTCGTCACCCCTCCCGGCGCCACGCCGGTACCGTGAGGGCATGCACCCAGGTCCCCGGTCCGGTCTCGCCGTGGTGAGCGCCGCGCTGCTGGCCATGAGCAGGCATCTGGAGGTGCGCGACGTCCTCAAGACGATCGTCGCCTCCGCCCGCGAACTGCTCGACGCCCAGTACGCGGCCCTCGGCGTCCCGGACGACCACGGGGGCTTCGCCCAGTTCGTCGTGGACGGCGTCAGCGACGCCCGGTGGAAGGCCATCGGCCCGCTGCCCCGCCAGCACGGCATCCTCGCCGCGATGCTCCGCGAGGGCCGCCCGGTCCGCCTCGGCGACGTGCGCGAGGACCCCCGCTTCGAGGGCTGGCCGGATGCCCACCCCGAACTCGCCGACTTCCTGGGCCTGCCCGTCCGCGACGGCGACGAGATCATCGGAGCCCTGTTCCTCGCCAACAAGAACTGCCCCCGGCCGCAAGGCGGTTGCGGCTTCACCGCCGAGGACGAGGACCTGCTCGGCATCCTCGCCCAGCACGCCGCCATCGCCCTCACCAACGCCCGCCTCTACGAACGCAGCCGCGAGCTGACCATCGCCGAGGAACGCTCCCGCCTCGCCCATGAACTCCACGACGCCGTCAGCCAGAAGCTGTTCTCCCTGCGCCTGACCGCCCAGGCCGCCACCGCCCTCGTGGACCGTGACCCCGCCCGCGCCAAGGACGAACTCCACCAGGTCGCCGCCCTCGCCGCCGAAGCCGCCGACGAACTGCGCGCCGCCGTCGTCGAGTTGCGCCCCGCCGCCCTGGACGAGGACGGCCTGCTCGCCACCCTGCGCACCCAGATCCAGGTACTCGACCGCGCCCACACCGCCCGCGTCACCTTCACCGGCCACGGCCTGCGCGCCCTGCCCGCCGCCCAGGAGGAGGCCCTGCTGCGCGTCGCCCAGGAAGCCCTGCACAACTCCCTGCGCCACTCCGGCGCGGAGAAGGTGCATGTGGAGGTGGAGCGGCGCGGCCGGGGAGCCGTCCTCCGCGTCACCGACGACGGCCGCGGCTTCGACCCCACCGCCGTCCGCCGCGCCGGCCGCCACCTCGGCCTCGTCTCCATGCGGGACCGGGCCGACGGCGTGGGCGGCACACTCACCGTGGAATCGGCGCCCGGCAAGGGCGCCGCGATCGAGATGGAGGTACCCGGTGGCTGAGCCGATCAGGGTGCTGCTCGTCGACGACCACCAGGTCGTCCGCCGTGGACTGCGCACCTTCCTGGAGGTGCAGGACGACATCGAGGTCGTCGGTGAGGCCGCCGACGGCGCCGAAGGGGTCGCCCGCGCCGAGGAACTGCGGCCCGCCGTGATCCTGATGGACGTCCTCATGCCGGGCACCGACGGCATCGACGCCCTGCGCAGGCTCCGCGAACGCGGCAACCCCGCCCGCGTACTGATCGTCACCAGCTTCACCGAGCGCCGCACCGTCGTACCGGCCCTGCGCGCGGGCGCCGCCGGGTACGTCTACAAGGACGTCGACCCCGACGCGCTCGCCGCCGCCATCCGCTCCGTGCACGCCGGGCACATCCTGCTCCAGCCCGAGGTCGCCGACGCCCTGCTCACCCAGGAAGGGACCAACTCGGGCCAGGACAGGGGCGGTTCACTCACCGAGCGGGAACGCGAGGTGCTCGGCCTCATCGCCGACGGCCGCTCCAACCGGGAGATAGCCCGCGCCCTGGTCCTCTCCGAGAAGACCGTCAAGACGCATGTCTCCAACATCCTGATGAAACTCGACCTCGCCGACCGCACCCAGGCCGCCCTGTGGGCCGTACGCCACGGCGCGACCGACTGAGCCGGGGCGCCGAACCGGCACGTCAGCGCCGCTCCCGCTCCTCCACCACCGAGTTGTAGGCCGCCACCCGCGCCCGCCGCGCCGTCCGCTCCACCGGGCGCAGCGCCTCCGCGCGGGCCCCCATCTCCGAGGCGCTCACCGCCCCGCCATGACCCCGCTCCTCGGCCAGCGAGACCAGCAGCCCCACCCGCCCCGCCAGCTCCAACACCCGTGCCGCACGCGGCGGATACCCCGGCGCCAGCACCTCCCCGTCCCGCTCGGAGCGCGCCCGGTACGCGTCGATCGCCGCCGCGGCCACCGGCCCCGACCCGGCCACGTCCAGCCGGGACAGCACCTCGGTGGCCTCCCGCAGCGCCTCCGCCAGCTCCCGCTCCGCCTCACCGAGGGAGGGCACGTCGGCCGGCGGCGCCTGCCGCACCGGGAGCACGTGCCACACCACCTCCACGTGCACATCGCCCGCCGGGCCCGCCTCGGTGACCTCCGGCACCAGCCCGAAGGCGGCTCCCGTGCACACCACCGCCTCCCCGGCGGCCAGCGCCCGCGCGTTGAAGTCCGGCGGCCCGCTCAGCCCCAGCGGATGCCCCGGCGCGGGCAGCGCCACCCGCAGCCCGGTCACCCCGAGCGCCCGCAGCCGGCCCAGCGCCAACGTGAGACCCACCACCCCGTTCTCTCCGGGCAGTCCGGCCACCCGGTGCACCGCGTCGTCACCGACAGCGGCGAGTACGGCGTCATCCGGCGAGACAAGTCCGGCCAACAGGGCATTTCCCCAAGCGGCAAGGCGTCCTGAACGCGGTTCCGTGAGCATGCCCCCACCCTAAGGACCGGACCGATGGAATGGAGCGGGGCACTCGTGGCGTAGATTTCATATGGGCTGCGCCCATCGGCGCGGCGGACCGAGCCACAGGCGTACGCGACAGCCGAGACCGGCCACAACGCAAGGGGAGACAACGCGCTCATGAGCGATGTTCTGGAGCTTCAGGACGTATCCGTGGTCCGTGAGGGCCGGGCTCTGGTGGACCAGGTCTCCTGGTCGGTCAAGGAGGGCGAGCGCTGGGTCATCCTCGGCCCCAACGGCGCCGGCAAGACCACCCTCCTGAACGTCGCGTCCAGCTACCCCTTCCCCACCAAGGGCACCGCCACCATCCTCGGCGACACCCTCGGCAAGGTCGACGTCTTCGACCTGCGCCCCCGCATCGGCATGGCCGGCATCGCCATGGCGGAGAAGCTCTCCAAGGGCCAGACCGTCCTCCAGACCGTCCTCACCGCCGCCTACGGCATGACCGCCGGCTGGCAGGAGGAGTACGAGGACGTCGACGAGCAGCGCGCCCGCGCCTTCCTCGACCGCCTCGGCATGAGCGACTTCCTCGACCGCCGCTTCGGCACCCTCTCCGAGGGCGAGCGCAAGCGCACCCTGATCGCCCGCGCCCTGATGACCGACCCCGAGCTGCTGCTCCTGGACGAGCCCGCCGCCGGGCTCGACCTCGGCGGCCGCGAGGACCTCGTCCGCCGCCTCGGCCGGCTCGCCCGCGACCCCATCGCGCCCTCCATGATCATGGTCACCCACCACGTCGAGGAGATCGCCCCCGGCTTCACCCACGTCCTCATGATCCGCCAGGGCAAGGTGCTCGCCGCCGGACCCATCGAGCTGGAACTCACCTCCCGCAACCTCTCCCGCTGCTTTGGCCTCCCGCTCGTCGTCGAGCAGGCCGGCGAGCGCTGGACCGCGCGCGGCCTCCCGCTGGGCTGACCCGGCCGGACCGCCCCATTCGGCCACCACCGGTCCGTCCGCACCCTGTCGGCGGCCCGGCCCCCGGACCTACCATGACCGGGTGAACGCCATAGACGCGTGGGTGTGGTGGCTCGTGGTCGCCGTGGCCCTCGGAATCCCGCTCGTCGTCACCGCCATGCCCGAGTTCGGCATGCTCGCCGTCGGAGCCGTGGTCGCCGCGGGCGCGGCCGGACTCGGCTTCGGCGTCGTCGTCCAGGTCCTCGCCTTCGTCATCGTCTCCGTCGCGCTCATCGCCGTGGTCCGCCCCATCGCGGCCCGCCACAGCAGCCGGCGCCCCCATCTGCCCACCGGCATCGACGCGTTGAAGGGCAGGCAGGCCGTCGTCCTCGAACGGGTCGACGGCTCCGGCGGACGCGTCAAGCTCGCCGGGGAGATCTGGTCCGCCCGCGCCCTCGACACCGCCCGCGCCTACGACGTCGGCGAGGAAGTAGACGTCGTCGACATCGAGGGAGCCACCGCGCTCGTCATCTGACCTCGCACGACTCAACTGCACCGAACAGCACACGACTTGCCGGACGGTCTGTCAGACTCGACCGGAAAGATCTTTCACAGCCACGGCATCCGCCGCGCGCACCGAAGCGGAGAGGGGATACGGGGAACACGATGGAACCGGTCATCATCGTCCTGGTCATTCTGGTGGTGTTGGTCTTCATCGCCCTGATCAAGACCATCCAGGTCATCCCACAGGCCAGCGCCGCCATCGTCGAGCGCTTCGGCCGCTACACGCGCACCCTGAACGCGGGCCTCAACATCGTCGTCCCGTTCATCGACACCATCCGCAACCGCATCGACCTGCGCGAACAGGTCGTACCGTTCCCGCCCCAGCCGGTGATCACCCAGGACAACCTGGTGGTCAACATCGACACCGTCATCTACTACCAGGTCACCGACGCCCGAGCCGCCACCTACGAGGTCGCCAGCTACATCCAGGCGATCGAGCAGCTCACCGTCACCACGCTGCGCAACATCATCGGCGGCATGGACCTGGAACGGACCCTCACCTCCCGCGAGGAGATCAACGCGGCCCTGCGCGGCGTCCTCGACGAGGCCACCGGCAAGTGGGGCATCCGCGTCAACCGCGTCGAGCTGAAGGCCATCGAGCCGCCCACCTCCATCCAGGACTCGATGGAGAAGCAGATGCGCGCCGACCGAGACAAGCGCGCCGCCATCCTCACCGCGGAGGGAACCCGGCAGGCCGCCATCCTCACCGCCGAGGGCGAGAAGCAGTCCCAGATCCTGCGCGCCGAGGGTGAGGCCAAGGCCGCGGCCCTCCGCGCCGAGGGCGAGGCCCAGGCCGTACGCACGGTATTCGAGGCCATCCACGCGGGCGACCCGGACCAGAAGCTCCTCTCCTACCAGTACCTCCAGATGCTCCCGAAGATCGCCGAGGGCGACGCCAACAAGCTCTGGATCGTCCCCAGCGAGATCGGCGACGCCCTCAAGGGCCTCTCCGGCGCCATGGGCAACTTCGGCAACTTCGGCGGAGGCGGGGGCGGCGGCGCGGTACCCCAGCAGAACAAGGGCACGGCCACCGGCACCGACCGCCGCGAGCGGCCGACCATCGACTGACCGGCCACGGCACCCGGCCACGACAAGGGGCCCGCTCTCCCGGCAAGGGAGAGCGGGCCCCACGGTCATGCACGACCGTCACGCACGGCCTACGCGGCCGCGGGCGGCGCCAGCCACTCCGGCAGCGCCGCGAAGTCGTCCGACCCCAGCGCCAGCAGCATCGCGTCCGCCGGAGTCGGCTCGAACGGCTGCCGCAGCAACGGCATCCCCGCCTGCAGCGGCGTCCGGTCCGCCTTGCGGTGATTGTCCTCCGCGCAGGACGCCACCGTGTTCAGCCAGGAGTCCGCACCCCCCTGCGCCCGCGGCACCACATGGTCCACCGTGGTCGCCGCCCGCCCGCAGTACGCGCAGCGGTGCCGGTCCCGCACCAGCACACCCCGCCGCGACCATGGCGCTTGTCTTCGGAACGGCACCCTTACGTATCTGCACAGCCGGATCACCCTCGGCGCCGGCATGTCCACCGCCGTGCCGCGCATCCGCAGCCCGGTGTGCGCCTGCTCCACCACCGCCTTGTCCTGGAGCACCAGCACGACGGCACGGTTCACCGTCACCGTCGACAGCGGCTCGAAACTCGCGTTCAGGACCAACGTGCCACGCATCCCGCCCACCTCCCGTGCGCCTGTCCGCACCCCCGGCGGACCTGGATCAACTCTGGACGGACGCATCGAGATGGACAACGAAATAAAAAGCGCCCGCCCCTGATCAATTCCAAGACCAGGGGCGGGCAAACACCGAAAGGGCACTCAGCCCCGCGCGGGAATCTCGTACTCCCCGATGAGCTGGGCACGGGCCAGCGCGTGGAAGCGCAAGTTGAAGCCGACGACCGCCGGAGTGGCGTCCGCGCCGATCCCCAGCTTCTCCTCGTCCACCGCGTACACCGTGAACACATACCGGTGCGGACCGTCGCCGGGCGGCGGGGCCGCGCCGACGAAGCCAGGGTCGCCGTAGTCGTTGCGCGCCTGGATCGCGCCCTTGGGCAGCTCGGCGAAGTCGCCGCTGCCCGCGCCCGCCGGCAGCTCCGTCACCGAGGCCGGGATGTCGAAGACCACCCAGTGCCAGAATCCGCTGCCGGTCGGCGCGTCCGGGTCGTAGCACGTGACGGCGAAGCTCTTGGTCTCCGCCGGGAAGCCGGACCAGCTCAGCTCCGGGGAGGTGTTCCCCTCCGACTGCACCTGGGCGTCCTTCAGCCTCCCGCCCTCGGTGAGATCCTCGCTCGTCACCGTGAACGACGGCACGGGCGGATGGAAGTCATGGGGGAGCGGCCGCCGCTTGAGCTCGGTCACGTCGATACCTCCTGCTGATCGTTCCGTTCGTGACTTCCGAGCCTAGGGCCTTTCCTCCGGATCAGGCCGGCTCGGGCCGACGGCGCCATTTCGGCTGGCCAGACCCCGCGACCCCGGCAAGATCCGGAGGACAGGTCCTAGAACCAGTTCCGCTTGCTTCCGACTTCGGACAGCCACTGGTTGAGGTAACCGGCCCAGTCGGTGGTGTGGAAGTCGTGCAGGCCCACCTGGAAGGAGCGGAAGGTGTCCGAGCCCTCGCTGAACAGACCCGGCTTCTTGTCCATCTCCAGCACGACGTCCATCGCGTTCTCGTCGGCCACGAAGCTGATCTCGACCTGGTTCAGCCCCCGGTACTGCGACGGCGGGTGGAACTCGATCTCCTGGTAGAAGGGGAGCCGCTGCCGGGTGCCCCGGATGTGGCCCCGCTCCATGTCGGCGTTCTTGAAGCGGAAGCCGAGCTGGATGAAGGCGTCCAGCAGCGCCTTCTGCGCGGGCAGCGGGTGCACCCGGATCGGGTCCAGGTCGGAGGAGTCCACCGCGCGGGCGATCTGCAGCTCGGTCGTCACCCCGATGTGCATCCCGCGCAGCTCCTGCCCGTCGATCACCGTGACGGGGGTCTCCCAGGGGATCTCCAGCCCGAACGGCACCGCGTGCACCGCCCCGGCCTGCAGCTCGAAGGCCCCGCCGAGGCTCACCTTGGCGAACTCGACGTCCTGCTTGTACTCCTGGTCGCCGCTCTCCACCTCGACCCGCGCCTGGAGGCCCACGGACAGACCCTCGATGTTCTGGTTGACCGAGCCGCCCTGAATCCGGACCTCACCCTGGACGACGCCACCGGGCACCACGTTGACCTCGGTCAGCACCGTCTCGACGGAGGCACCCCCGGCCCCCAGGCTCGCGAGCAGCTTCTTGAACGCCATTGACTCTCCCTTTACGAATGGACCCTCGACCGTACAAACGCGAGCGGGCCGCAACCGGTTCCGCCGGGACCGCGACGCGGCTGCACTACCCTCGGAGGGCATGATCACGCCCCCGGACCGTACGCCACTGCCACGGGCCTTCTTCGACCGTCCCGTACTGGAGGTCGCCCCCGACCTCCTCGGCCGCCTCGTCATCCGCACGACCCCCGACGGTCCGATAGCCCTCCGCCTCACGGAGGTGGAGGCGTACGACGGCCCGAACGACCCCGGCTCGCACGCCTACCGAGGCCGCACCCCCCGCAACGACGTGATGTTCGGTCCCCCCGGCCATGTGTACGTCTACTTCACCTACGGCATGTGGCACTGCATGAACCTCGTCTGCGGCCCCGAGGGCACCGCGAGCGGTGTGCTGCTGCGCGCCGGCGAGATCGTCGAGGGTGCCGAGCTGACCCGCGAGCGCCGGCTTTCGGCCCGCAACGACAAGGAACTGGCCAAGGGCCCGGCCCGGCTCGCGACCGCCCTGGACGTCGACCGCTCCCTCGACGGCACCGACGCCTGCGCCGCGGGGGAGACGCCGATCCGCGTCCTCACGGGCACGCCCGTCCCGCCCGAGCAGGTACGCAGCGGCCCGCGCACCGGAGTGGCCGGCGACGGCGGGGTCCACCCGTGGCGCTTCTGGGTGGCGGACGACCCCACCGTGAGCCCCTATCGGGCCCATGTCCCGAGACGCAGGTCACGTTGACTCGCCCTGGGAAGGTGCGTAATGTAGCCCGAGTCGCTTGAACCGGGTACGGCATTCGCCTGCAGCCGGAAGCGGCCACCCACTACCTACGACTTCCCCTGGCGGGGATGATTTCGGCGTGCCCGCACGTCTGAATTCGACTCCGCGAGACTCGATTATGAGTAACAGCGGAGATCGGCTAACGTAGTGAATGTCGAAAGGCCGAACGGCGAAAGCCGAAAAGCCCAAGGCAATCCCACTCCGACTGGGAATCAGACGCCGAAAGGATCTGATAGAGTCGGAAACACCGAAGGGAAGCCTGGAGGAAAGCCCGAGAGGGTGAGTACAAAGGAAGCGACCGTTCCTTGAGAACTCAACAGCGTGCTAAAAGTCAACGCCAGGTATGTTGATAACCCCGTCTCCAGTCAACGACTGGGACGAGGTTCCTTTGAAAAAACACAGCGAGGACGCTGTGAACCACCGGACTATTCCTCCGG
>NZ_JBVHFA010000010.1:0-210189 GCF_055562575.1 Streptomyces sp. NPDC018263 | reverse complement strand
TCGGCCCCCCGCACCCCCGGCACCACCCCGACCTCGGCCCCCCGCACCCCCGGCACCACCCCGACCTCGGCCCCCCGCACCCCCGGCACCACCCCCCTGGTAGTAGCCCGGTCCGTGACCCTCGCCGGACAGCCCGCCCCCACGGCCACCACCAGGCCCTCCCCGACCCTGAACCTCCTCCCCGCCCGCCCCCTCACCCTGAGCACCGAGGAGGCACCCCCCATCGCCGCGCCCGTGCAACGCAAGGCGTCCGAACGACCGGTGGTGGCCGCCCGCTGGGCACGTGAGACGGCCGGGGCGCCGGTCCAACGCGCGCCCCAGTCCCCGGTCACCCCTTCTCCCTCCCGCAGCGCCCGCCCCACCCCGTTGACCGCGACCCCCAGCGCCCCCGCGCCCCGCCCGCTCCCGGTCACCGCGCCTCAACCCCCGGCCGTCCAGCCCTTCCTGGTGAACGCCCCCGCCCGCGAGGCCGCCCCGGCTCCCCTGGTCCGCCCCGCGCACATCCAGCGGGACACCGGCGGAAGCCCCACCGCGCCCCCGCTGGTCCGCCCCGCTCAGATCCAGCGTGACGCGGCCCCCACCGCACCGACCCCCACACCTCCGGTGGTCCACACCCAGATCCAGCGGGACAAGGGGGGCACCACCACCCCGCCCGCCCAGGGCAAGCCCACTACCGAGCCCGCGAGCACGAAGCAGACCAAAAACCCCACCCGAGCCAAACCCCCCGCCCCCGAGTCCTCCCCAGACCTCGACGACCTGGCCCGCCGCCTGCTGGACCCCGTCTCCCGTCTCCTGCGCAACGAACTGCGCCGGGGCCGGGACCGCACGGGACGTCCCTTCGACGGCCGTCGTTGAGGCACCCGCCCCCGAGACACCGGCTCCACACACCCCGCCACCCCTGAGCGCCCCACGGACGGAACCCGAGCAGCATGACCGACAACATCTTCGCCACGAGCGTGTTCTTCCGGCTCGCCATCGGCGGGAACGACCTCGGCGCGTTCCACACGTGTTCCGGCATGGGGGCGCAGGTCGAGATGGAGACGTACGCGGAGGGCGGGAACAACGGGTTCACCTGGCAGTTGCCGGGCCGGGTGACCTGGTCGAACATCACGCTGACCCGGCCGGTGACGGCGGACACGGCGAAGATCGGCCGGTGGCTGGACGAGACGCTGCGGCGGGTGGAGCCGAAGGACGGCGAGATCGTGGCGCTGCGCCCCGACCTGAGCCGGATCATCGGCTGGCAGGTGTACGGGATCGTGCCGGTGCGCTGGCAGGGACCGTCGTTCGACCCGGCGAGTTCGCAGGCGGCGGTGGAGACGCTGGAGATCGCGCACGAGGGGCTGGTTCCTTCCTGACCGCCCGCTCGTCCCGCGAAGCCCCCGTAACCCAGGAAGGAACCACCCCATGTCCCCATCGGTCCGCGCCAGCCGGGCCAGGGCGCAGCTCACCCTCAAGGAGCCGCCGGCCTCGGTCGGCGCCAAGCCCGGCGGCACGCTCGCACGGCTCGACCTCCAGTTCAACCCGTCGACGCTGGAGCTGAGCAAGTCCACCGAGTGGCGGCGCTCCCCGGCGCGCATGGCGGGCGAGTCGGCGCTGCCGGAGTTCGTCGGCAGCGGTCCGAGGATGCTGAGCCTGGAGGTGTTCCTGGACGCGACGGCGACCCATGACAACTCCGTGGAGCAGGCCGTGGAGAAGCTGATGAAGGCGTGCGTGCCCACGCAGGCGAGCCTCGGCCGGAAGAAGCCGGCGAGCCCGTGGGTGCGGTTCGAGTGGGGCACGGCGCGTACGACGTCGTTCGACGGGGTGCTGTCCAGCCTGTCGGTGTCGTACACGCTGTTCGACGTGGACGGGAAGCCGCTGCGGGCCACCTGCTCGCTCTCCATCGAGGAGGCGAGCGTCGATCCGCCGGGGCAGAACCCCACCTCGGGCGCGCGGACGGCGCGCAGCACACACACGCTGGTGGCGGGCGACAGCCTGGCGATGCTCGCCTGGCGGGAGTACGGGGACGCGACGGCCTGGCGGGCCATCGCCGAGGCCAACGGCATCGACGATCCCATGGCGCTGGAGCCGGGCACCGAACTGGTGGTGCCCGGACTGCGGGACGCCGGGTACGAGGAGGAGGAGCGGTGACGGCCGCCGAGTCGGGTGATGTCCGGTCGTTCGCGGCCGATCCGGTGGTCGAGGCGCCGGGCGAGTTGCCGAAGACCTGGGCGACGCAGCTCGTGAGCTGTGTGATCGAGGAGAGCGTGGGGCTGCCGGACACGGCGGTGCTGACCTACCGCGATCCGCAGCACGAGTTCCTCGCCGCGACCGGCGTCACGATCGGCACCCCGCTGAAGGTGTCGGTGGTGACGGTGAAGGGGCAGGCGCGGGAGCCGCTGTTCAGCGGTGAGGTGACGGCGCTGGAGCTGGACCGGGACGGCACGGGCACGTTCACCGTGGTGCGGGCGTACTCCAAGGCGCACCGGCTGCAGCGCGGCCGGAAGGTGGTGGCGTACCGGAACATGACGACGGCGGCGATCATCCGCAAGGTCGCCACGTCGGCGGGGCTGGCCTGCGGCAAGGTGGAGGCCCCGGCGGTCACGCACAAGCAGCTCTCGCAGGCGAACGTCTCCGACTGGGACTTCCTGCAGTATCTGGCGGGCGAGTGCGGTGCGCAGGTTCGGGTGGACGACAAGGGTGTCCTCCAGTTCACCCGCCCGGTGAAGGCGTCCGGCGCGCCCGCTCCGTCGACGCCCGCGACACGGAGCCCGCTGGTGCTGGAGTACGGGCGGAACCTGCTGGCGCTCAGGGCGTCGCTGTCGATGGCGGACGCGGCGCAGAAGGTGCAGGTGCGCGGCTGGGACGCGACCACCAAGCGGGCGGTGGTGGCCGAGCAGGCGTCCATCACCAGCGGCACGGTCGTACCGGGTCTGAACCCGGCGTCGGTGAACCGGTTCGGCAGGAAGACGCAGGTGACGGTGGCCGACACCCCCTACCGCACGCAGGCGGAGGCGGCGGCGGTGGCGCGGGCGACGGCGGAGCAGGTGAGCGCGTCCTACGGCGACCTGGAGGCGCTGACCACCGGCAATCCGGCGCTGCGCGCGGGCAAGGCGGTCGCGCTGGGCAATGTGGGCCCGGCGTTCTCCGGGCGGTACACGGCGACGGCGGTGCAGCATGTGCTGGAGCCGCACGGCGGCTACCGGACGACCCTCTGGGTCAGTTCCCGGCCGGACCCCTCGCTGACCGGGCTGTCCGGTGCCGGGGCGGCCGGCTCGCGCGGTGCGCGCATTCCGGGTCTGGCGATCGGCGTGGTCACCGACGTGCGCGAGCCGAACGGCGCGGAGCAGGGCGCGGTGCGGCTCAAGTTCCCCTGGCTGGACGACACTTACGTGTCGGACTGGACGCGTACCGTGCAGTGGGGCGGCAAGGGCGGTGGCGGTGTGGTCAGCCCCGAGGTCAACGACGAGGTGCTGGTCGGGTTCGAACAGGGTCTGCTGGACAGCCCGTACGTCCTCGGCGGGCTCTACAACGGCGTGGACAAGCCGTCGAAGCACGATGTGCCGCTGGTGGACAAGACCAGCGGGAAGGTCAACCGGCGTTCCATCGTGTCGCGTTCGGGGCACCGGCTGGAGCTGCTGGACGCGCCCCGGCCGGGTCCGTCGGGGCTGCGGCTGGTGACGGCGGACAAGCGGCTGGAGGTCCGGATGGACGACCGCGAGGACCGGATCGAGGTGACCGTGTACCGCTCGCCGGGTCAGGCGGGCACCTCGATGGTGCTGGACAAGGAGAACATCACACTGAGCGCGCCGAGGGGTGAAGTGACCCTGAAGGGGCGCCGGGTGACCATCGACGGGCAGTCGCGGGTGTCCGTCGCCGGGCGCGCGGTGGCGGTGACCGGGCGCTCGTCGGTCGAGGTGGACGGTGGTCTGCTGGGTGTCCTGAAGGCCAAGCTCATCCGGATCAACTGAGCTGTCCCGCATGTCTGTTGTTGTCGATGACCGAGGAGTTCACGATGCCGGCCGCAGCCCGTACCGGTGATCCCACCAGCCATGGCGGCCGGATCACCACCCCGCCGCCCGCGGCCGCCGCGCGGGTGGCGACCGTGCTGATCGGGGGCCGTCCGGCCGCCGTGGTGGGGAGCCTGCACGTGTGCGTGGTCCCGCCGCACGCGGCCACCGGGCCGCTGAACGTGATCATGCCGGACCCGATGGCGCTGGCCGGCGAGGGCGTGCTGATCGGCGGGCTGCCGGCCGCGACGATGGGCGACAGGACGGCGTGCCAGGCGCAGATCGTGATGGGTGAGCTGAGCGTGGAGATAGGTGGCGTGCTGTGAGCGAGCGGTTCATCGGCCGGGGGTGGGCGTTCCCGCTGCGGGTCGGCCCCACCGGCGGCATCGCCATGGTGGAGCGGGCGCGGGAGATCGAGGAGGCCATCCGGCTGGTCCTCGGCACCGCGCCCGGCGAGCGGCCGATGCGGCCCGAGTTCGGCTGCGGCATCCACGACTACGTGTTCGCGCCGGGCGACGGCGACACGGCCGGCCGGGTCGCGCAGCAGGTCCGGGAGGCCCTGGAGCGGTGGGAGCCGCGCATCTCGGTGGACGAGGTGGTGGTGGCCTTCGACGCGGTGGACGCCGGGACGCTCTACATCGACGTGCATTACACGGTGCGTTCCACCAACGACCGGCGCAATCTGGTGTTTCCGTTCTACACGATCCCCTCCGAGGAGGGTGTCGAGGAAGTGGTCGGCGACTGATGGTCCTGCCCTCCCCCAATCTGGACGACCGGCGCTTCCAGCAGCTCGTCGACGAGGCCAAACGGTATGTGCAGCAGCGTGCCCCCGAGTGGACCGACCACAATGTGTCGGACCCCGGGGTCACGCTGATCGAGACGTTCGCCTATCTGGTGGACCAGTTGCTCTACCGGCTGAACCGGGTGCCGGAGAAGAACTACCTGGCCTTTCTCGACCTGTTGGGCATCCGGCTGTTCCCGCCGTCGGCCGCGTCCGCCGAGGTCGACTTCTGGCTCTCCGCGCCGCAGCCGGAGCCGGTGACGCTGACCGAGGGCACCGAGGTGACGACGGCGGCCGGTGAGGACGAGGACGCCGTGGTCTTCGCCACCACCGGTGAACTTCGCATCGTGCCGAGCGAGTTGATCCGGCTGGTGACGGCGCCGCGCGGCGGTGAGCAGACCGACCGGACGAACGCGCTGGCCGAGGGCCGGGACGTGCCCTGCTTCCAGACGACGCCGGAGCCCGGTGACGCGCTGCTGTTCGGGCTGCCGACGGCCGTACCGCGCTGTGTGGTCGCCGTCCGCCTGGACAGCCGGGTGGAGGGCGTCGGCGTCGATCCGCGCCAGCCCCCGCTGGTCTGGGAGGCGTGGGACGGCACGCGCTGGCTGCGGTGCGAGACCGGCGAGGACACCACGGGCGGTCTGAACCGGCCCGGCGAGATCATCGTGTACGTCCCGGCCACACACACGGCGTCCGTGATCGGCGGGACGCACGCGGGCTGGCTGCGCTGCCGGGTGGTGCCGGCCGAACCGGGCCAGCCGTTCTACTCCGAGTCGCCGACCGTGCGGGAGGCCGCCGTGTTCACGGTGGGCGGCACCATGACGGTGGAACACGCGGAGACGGTGACGGACGTGCCGCTCGGCGTCTCCGAGGGGGTCGCCGGGCAGACGTTCCGCCTGGACCGGCCGCCGGTGCTGCTGGACGGTGAGCCGCCCGTGGTGGAGGTGTCCTCCGCCGACGGCTGGCAGCGCTGGCAGGTCGTCGAGCACTTCGGCCGCTCCGGCCCCGAGGACCGGCATGTACGGGTGGACGCCACCTCGGGCGAGTTCGGCTTCGCGCCCGCACTGCGCGAGCCCGACGGCACCCTGCGCCCGTGCGGCGCGGTACCGCCAAAGGGCGCCCAGGTCCGCGTGGCCCGCTACCGCACCGGCGGCGGCCCGGCGGGCAACGTGGCGCGCGGCGCGATCAACGTGCTGCGCAGTTCGGTGCCGTACGTGGCCCGCGTCGGCAACCGGGAGGCGGCGCGCGGCGGGGTCGCGGGCGAGACGGTGGCCAACGCCCGGCTGCGCGCCCCGCAGGCGCTGCGCATGCAGGAGCGCGCGGTGACCGCCGAGGACCACGAGATCATCGCCCGGCAGGCGGCGCCCTCGGTGCGCCGGGTGCGCTGTCTGCCGGCCGCCGACGAGCCGGGCGCGGTCCGGGTGCTGGTGGTGCCGGACGCGGTGCCCGACGACGACGGCCGGGTCCGCTTCGAGCAGCTCATCCCGTCCGACCAGGTGCTCGCCGCGATCACCGGGGCCCTGGACGAGCGGCGCCTGATCGGCACCCGTCTCGTGGTGGAACCGCCGGTCTACCAGGGCGTCACCGTGGTGGCCCGGCTCACCGCCCCGGCCGCCGTCGCGGACCGGGTACGGGCCACCGCCCTGGCCGCGCTCTACGACCACCTGGACCCGCTGCACGGCGGCCCCGACGGCACGGGCTGGCCGTTCGGACGGCCGGTGCAGTACGGGGAGATGTTCGGCGTGCTCCAGCGTGCCGTGGGGGACGTGCTGGTGGAGGACATCCGGCTGTTCCCGGCCGACCCGGTGACCGGGCGGCGCGGTACGCCGGTGGACCGGGTCGACATCGGCGCGGGCGCGCTGGTCTTCCCGTACCAGCACCAGGTGGTCGTCACGGCGGCGGAGCCGGAGGCGCGGGTATGAGCCGCGCCGCGGTCCCCGGTCTGCCGAGCCGCCATCCGATCGGCGGCCAACTGCCCGCGCTGTACGCGGAGGACGACTTCGCCCAGCGGTTCACCGCCGGTCTGGACACCGTCCTGGCCCCGGTGTTCAGCACGCTCGACAACCTGCCCGCCTACCTCGATCCACGGGTGGCCCCGGCCGACTTCGTGGCCTGGCTCGCCTCCTGGGTGGGCGGCGTGGACGACCCGCGCTGGCCGCTGGAGCTGCGCCGCGAGGCCACGGTACGGGCGATGGAACTGCACCGGCGGCGCGGTACCAAGGGGGGCCTGGTGGAGGCGCTCCATCTGATCCTCGGGGTACGGGCCGAGGTGGTGGGCGACGGTGCCGCCGTCTGGTCCACCACCCCCGGCAGCGAGCTGCCGCCCGCTCCGGACGCCGAGATCGTCGTACGGGTGTGGCCCGGCCGGGATGCGGCGGTCGAGGAGTCACGGGTTCATGAACTGGTCCGGGCCCTGGTCCCGGTGCACACGCGATGCCGGGTGGAGGTCCTTTCCACCGCGCCCTCCGGCTCCGGCGAAGGAGAGTGACGGCCATGCGCGAGTGTCCCGCCTGCGGGGCTTCGAACGAGGCGACGGACGACTTCTGCGGGAACTGCGGGAGTTACCTGGGCTGGTCGGAGGGGTCGGGAGGGCCGTCACGCGGCCGGAGCGGGGCGGCTGCCGCGGTACCCGCGGAACCGGAACCCGCGTCTGCGCCCGCGCCCGAGCCGGTTGCCGGGCCCGAGCCGGCCCGGACCGACCGAGCCGAAGCGCCCACGCCCACACCGGCACCGACACCGGCTCCCGAGCGCACTCCGGACCCGCCCCGCCCGGTGACCCCCGAACCCCCCGCTCCCCCGGTCGCCCCGACCGCTCCCCAGCCCGTCAAGCCGGCCAAGGCGGTCGCGCCCCGTCCGGTGGTGCGCCCGCTGCCGGCGGACGAGGACACCTCCGGTATCCCGTGTCCCGTCTGCCGTACGCCCAACCCGCCGCACCGCCGCTTCTGCCGCAAGTGCGCCGCGCCGCTGGCGTCCGTGGCGGCGCCGGAGCCGCTGCCGTGGTGGCGCACCATATGGCCGTTCCGGCGGCGCGCCCGAGGCGGCTCCGGCCGGCTGGTGCGGCTGCTGGTGATCCTGGCGGTGGTGCTGGCGCTCGGCGTGGCGGGGTTCCTGCTGCTCCCGGCCGGACGGCATCTGATCGAGGACACGCGGGACAAGCTGGGCAAGCCGAAGGCGGTGAGCCCCTCCCGTGTCACCGCCACGGCCGAGCTGCCGGGACACTCCGCCCGGCTCACCACGGACGGGCTCACCAACCGCTACTGGGCGATCCCCGGCAAGGGTGCGTCGGTGACGTACGCCTTCGCCAAGCCGTTCCGGTTCGTGGACGTGATCGTCACCAACGGCGCGTCCAAGAACGCCGAGGACTACGGCACCCAGGCCCGCGCCCTCCACCTGGCCATGGACGTCTACTCGGAGGACGGCCAAGTCCAGCGCAAGGAGATCGGCTTGAGCGACAAGCCGGGGCCACAGCCCATCGCGGTCGGCATGAGCCGGGTCACCTCGGTCCGGCTGACGCTCAGCGACCCGGTCGGCCTGTCCGGCGGGCGGCACGTGGCACTGGCGGAGGTCGAGTTCTTCCAGCGGACGTGACGCGGCGGACGCAAGACTCAGAGGGACGCAGCCCGCGTTGAGGCAAGTGCCGCCGAAGGGGCCCTCGACGGCGATCACGACGTCCAGGTGGGCGAAGCGGTCGTCGACGAGGGCGTCCGGGTGCTCGGGGACGTGCCCCTTCGGCCGGCCTTGATGCCCGGTCAGCGGGTGATGCGGACCAGCTTGTGGTTGGCGAACTCCTCCATGCCGAAGCGGCCCAGTTCGCGGCCGAAGCCGGACCGCTTGACGCCGCCGAAGGGCAGCTCGGCGGCGGTGCCCGCCGGGCCGCCGAGGAACACCATGCCGGTGGCGAGGCGCTGGGCCACCCGCTCGGCCTGCTCCTCGTCGTCGGTCTGCACCGAGGCGCTCAGCCCGTACGGCGAGTTGTTGGCGAACTCGACCGCCTCGTCCTCGGAGCCGACCTTGAACAGCAGCGCGACCGGGCCGAACAGCTCCTCCTGGTAGGCCCGCATGTCGGGCGTGATGCCGGCGAGGACGGTCGGCTCGTACCAGGCGCCCGGCCGGTCCATGCGGCGGCCGCCGGCCAGCACGGTCGCGCCCTTGGAGACGGCGTCCTGGACCTGCTCGTCCAGGGTCTGGACGGCCTTCTCCGAGGAGAGGGGGCCCATGAAGGTGCCGGGGTCGGTGGGGTCGCCGGGGACGATACGGCGGATCGCCTCGGTGTACTGCTCGGCGAAGTCGTCGTAGTACTCGTCCAGCGCGATGATCCGCTTGGAGGCGTTGCACGCCTGGCCCGCGTTGAGCATGCGGCCCTGGAGGGTGTTCTTCACGACACGGGACATGTCCGAGACACCGAGGATCAGATACGGGTCGGAGCCGCCCAGCTCCAGCACGACCTTCTTCAGGTTCCGGCCCGCGATCTCGGCCACGGCCGCGCCCGCCCGCTCGGAGCCGGTGAGGGAGACGCCCTGGACACGGTCGTCGGCGATCACGTCCTCGATCTGCTCGTTGGTGGCGAAGATGTTGATGTACGCGCCCTTCGGCAGCCCGGCGTCCTGGAAGATCCGCTCCATCTCCAGCGCGGACTCGGGACACTGCGGGGCATGCTTGAGCAGGATCGCGTTGCCGAGCATCAGGTTCGGCGCGGCGAAGCGGGCGACCTGGTAGTACGGAAAGTTCCACGGCATGATCCCGAGCAGGGTGCCGACGGCCTCCTTGCGGATGACGGCGCGCCCGCCGGAGGCCACGTCCAGCTCCTCCTCCTTCAGGAACTCCTCGCCGTGGTCGGCGTAGTACCGGTAGATCGAGACGACGATGTCGATCTCGCCGAGGCCCTGCCGGACCGGCTTGCCCATCTCGCGGGTGATGATCGCGGCGAGCTGGTCCTTGCGCTCCTCGTAGAGGTCGGCCACCCGGTGCAGCACGGCCGCGCGCTCCGCGGGCGGCCGTGCTGCCCACTCGCGCTGGGCGGTGTCGGCGGCCTCGATCGCCTCGCGCAGTTCGGCGTCGGTCGCGGTCGGGTACTCCCGCTCGGTCTCGCCGGTGGCGGGGTTGACGATTCGGTAGTGCTCCATGACGTCCTCTCGTTCTCCGGTCCGGAAAGCCGCGAGTGGGTGGCGGCGGCCGGGCATTACCGGACGGTACGGCACGGCAGACCAGTTACCCGTGGGCAGGCCCGGAACACACTTGCCCGCCCCAATATGTGCCGATAATCCATAAAAGTGCGCTTCTGGCTACTCTGGAGCGATGGCAATCGACTACGCGGCCGTGTTCCAGGCTCTGCCGGGCGCGGTCGCGCTGCTCAGCGCCGATCTGGTCTTCGTCGATGCCAACCTGGCGTTCCTGACGCAGGCGGGCCGCAGCCGCGATCAGGTGGTGGGCCGCTACCTCTTCGACGCCTTCCCCGACAACCCGGCGGACCCCGGCGCCTCCGGGGCCCGGAACCTGGAGGCGTCCCTGCGCCGGGTGATGCTGAACCGCGAGCCCGACACCATGGCGTTGCAGCGGTACGACGTGGAGTCCGCCGACCAGGACGGCCGGTGGGAGGAGCGGTACTGGAGCCCCGTCAACGCGCCGGTGTTCGGACCGGACGGGCAGATCGCCGTACTGATCCACCGGGTGGAGGAGGTCACCGAGCTGCTCCGGGTCACCGGGCGGCCGGGCGGCGAGCGCAATCTGGAGGCCGAGCTGTACAGCCGGATGCGGGAGCTGCACCAGGTCAACGAGCGGCTCCGCAAGGCGCACGCCCGCGAGCGCGAGATCGCCCTCTCCCTCCAGCGCGCCATGCTCCCGGCGCCCGTGCCGGTCGGCCGCCACCGGGTCGCCGTCCGCTACCGGCCCGCCGTCGGCTCGCTCAACGTCTGCGGGGACTGGTACGACCTGGTCGGGCTGACCGACGGGGACCGGATCGCCGTCGCGGTCGGCGATGTCGTCGGCCACGGCCTGGAGGCCGCCGGGGTGATGGGCCAGCTCCGCAGCGCGCTGTCCGCGACCTCACGGGTCGCCAGGGGACCCGCCCAGGCCCTCGAAGTCCTCGGCCGCTACGCCCACTCCCTGGAGGGCGCCCAGTCCACGAGCGCGGTGACCGTCTTCATCGACTGGGACCACCACACCCTCACCTACTCCAGCGCCGGACACCCGCCGCCGGTGCTGCTGCGCGGTGCCGGGGGCGCGGAGCTGCTCGACCGGGCGACCGATCCGCCGCTGGACGCCGCCTTCGAGCCGCGCCCCCGCCCGGAGGCCACCCTCGGCTTCAGCGAGAAGGACACCCTGGTGCTGTACACCGACGGTCTCATCGAGCGGCGTAACCAGGACATCGACACCGGGCTGAACCAGCTCGTGGACTCCCTCGACGAGCACCGGCACATGACGTCGCCCGAGGCGCTGGCCGACGCCGTTCTGTCCGATCTGCTCCCCGCCGGGGGTATGACGGACGACACCGCCCTGGTCGTCGTATGCCTCTGACCTGGGCGAAGTTGCCGGACGGCAAGAGTGTGGGATCAAGGGGTCGTGCGGGGCGGGATCGGGGGTACAGGGGCCGCATGGCAGCGAAGACCGATCACTCCCGAATCCTGCGGGCCGTACGGCAGTTGCGCCGGGTACGTGCCTTCTACGCGACCGGCGTCGCCCTGTGGCTCACCGCCGCGATCTGGACGGGCTGGATGCATCCCGGCAGCCGTCAGATGTGGGTCTCCGTGCTCCTCCTCACGCTGTTCTCCGGGCTGCTGGTGACGGCCACGCTCTGGCTGCAGCGGCTGCGCACCTCCGACGAGGACGCTCCGGCCCACCACGCGGCGCCGGGACGGAAGATCACCGCCCAGCACGCCTGACCGGCGGACCGGAGCACCGGCTCACGCCGCGAGGTCGTGGCCCGGGTGCAGGACCACCTTGGTGTAGCCCTCGATCCGCTTGTCGAACTTGTCGTACGCCTGCGGGGCGTCGTCCAGCGGCAGTTCGTGGGAGACCACGAAGCTGGGCCGCGCGCGGCCGGAGGCGATCAGGTCGCGCAACTGGCGGTTGTACTTCTTGACGTTGCACTGGCCGGTGCCCATCTTCTGGCCCTTCTCGAACATCTTGCCGATGGAGACCAGGAGTTGGCCGTGCTTGGCGTGCTCGTCGGGCCCGCCGGGGTCGGACGGCACATACAGGCCCGGTATACCGAGGCGGCCGGTGGGACGGACCGTCTCCACCAGTTGGTTGAGGACGATCGCGGGTTCCTCGTGGCCGCTCTCGTCGCCCTTCTGGGCCTGGTAGCCGACGGCGTCGATGCCCTTGTCGGTGCCCTCGCCGTTGGTCTGCGCCTTGATCTGCTCGGCCGGGTCGCCCTTCGTGAAGTCGATCGGGATGGCCCCGATCTCCTCGGCCTTGGCGAGCCGTTCGGGCACCCGGTCGACCACGAACACCTTGGACGCGCCGCGCAGCAGCGCCGAGTAGGCGGCCATCAGGCCCACCGGCCCGGCCCCGTACACCGCGACCGTCTCGCCGGGGGAGACCTGGGCGAGTTCGCAGCCGTGGTAGCCGGTCGGGAAGATGTCGGCCAGCAGGATGTAGTCGGTCTCGTTCTCGTCGCCCTCGGGCAGCTTCAGGCAGTTGAAATCGGCGAAGGGCACCCGCAGCCGCTCCGCCTGGCCGCCCGTGTACGGCCCCATGGACACATAGCCGTACGCGCCGCCCGCGAAGCCGGGGTTCACCGTCAGGCAGAACCCTGTCTCGCCGGCGAGACAGTTCTTGCAGAACCCGCACGCGACGTTGAACGGCATCACCACGCGGTCGCCCACGGCCAGCGAGGTCACCCCGTCGCCGACCTCCTCGATCACGCCCAGGTTCTCGTGGCCGAACACGATGCCCGGCTCGGCCGCCGTGCGCCCCTCGTACATGTGCAGGTCGGAGCCGCAGATCGCGGACGAGGTGATGCGGACGATCACGTCGTTGGGGTGCTGGATCTGCGGATCGTCGACCTCTTGCACCGTGACGCTGAAGGGCCCTTCGTAGACAACGGCTTTCACCTGTGTCACCTCCGCGTCTCGTGCCGGATCACGGTGACGGGGCGGGCCGGTGCCGGACGCGCGGGCTGGCGCGGCCGTGTCGGGGCCCGTGGCCCTCGCTTCACCGCCGTTGCTTCCAGATAACGCCCCCAAAGCGGGCACTGCAACCCACCCCGTGGATTGTCTGTGGCCGGGTGAGCGCCCGCCGCGTGTCGTGGAGCTTACGGGCCCGTACGACCGGGGCGTCTGGGCGGAGGGGCCCGCCGCGCTCGGGCACCGGCGGCTCGCCGTCATCGACCTGCCCGGCGGACGTCAGCCGATGTCGGTGCGCATGCCTCGGGGGAACGTCGCCCTGGTCCACTCGGGGGAGGCGTACAACTTCACCGAGCTGCGCCGCGGACTCGTCGACCGGGGGCGAGAAGGTGCGCAGCCAGGGCGTGCTGTGGCCCGAGCTGGTCGAGGCGATGGACCCTCCGGGCTACCTCGCCGACGGTGAGCATCGGCTGCGGGGTGCGGAGGGCATCGCAGAAGCCCTCCGCACCCTTTTGTCTGCCGTCTTCCGACCACCCGACTCCCTTTGCACGTAGGGGAGTTGACCGAACTTCGCCCCTCCCCCGCGCATCCCCTTGACTGGTACAGACCAATGCGTTTGAGTGTGGCCTCACACCCCCCATCACGGCCGCCCCCCACGCCTTCGCCGGTGTCTCCGGCATGCACGAAAGCGAGCGCGCCCGCGTTCCGCCCCGCGCTGGAACGGCCGTGGCACATCTAGGAGTTGATTCAGTGTCGAGACGGCACATCTCCGCCGCGCTGGCCGCGCTCGCCCTCGCCGTGGCACCCGTGCTGCTGCCGGCGCCGGCCGCTTCCGCCGCGCCGGCGGCCTCCTGTTCGAGCTACCCGAACTGGGTGGCCGGCAAGTCGTACCGGGCCGGTGACATCGTCCGGTACACCGACGGCAAGGCGTACATCGCCGAGCACGACAACCCGGGCTACGACCCGATCATCAGCACCTGGTACTGGGACCCGTACAACTGCGACGGCGGCGGGACCACGCCCGTCGGCAACTTCGTGGTCTCCGAGGCCCAGTTCAACCAGATGTTCCCGAACCGGAACTCGTTCTACTCCTACAGCGGGCTGGTGAACGCGCTCGGCGCGTACCCCGGCTTCGCCAGCACCGGCAGCGACACGGTGAAGAAGCAGGAGGCCGCGGCCTTCCTCGCCAACGTGAACCACGAGACCGGCGGCCTGGTCTACGTGGTCGAGCAGAACACCGCGAACTACCCGACGTACTGCGACTGGAGCCAGCCGTACGGTTGCCCGGCCGGACAGGCGGCGTACTACGGGCGCGGTCCGATCCAGTTGAGCTGGAACTTCAACTACAAGGCGGCGGGCGACGCGCTCGGCATCGACCTGCTGCACAACCCGAACCTGGTGCAGAACGACAGCGCCGTCGCCTGGAAGACCGGCCTCTGGTACTGGAACACCCAGTCCGGTCCGGGCTCCATGACGCCGCACAACGCCATGGTCAACCAGGCGGGCTTCGGGCAGACCATCCGCAGCATCAACGGCTCCCTGGAGTGCGACGGCCGCAACCCGGCCCAGGTGCAGAGCCGCGTGGACGCCTACCAGCGCTTCTCGCAGATCCTCGGCGTCTCCCCCGGCGGCAACCTCTACTGCTGACCCGGGCGACACCCACGAGCGCGCCACGGCCACCCCGGCCGTGGCGCGCTCGTGCGTCACCGGCCGCTTCCGCACCGTGACCACCCGGCCCGGTCCGGCTCCCCGAGGTGTGGCGATCGCTACGCAGGGCACTCAGACACGGCACGAGCAACACCCAGCGCCCTGGAGGCCGACATGGGACCACTGGCAGCCCTGCCGACACCGCCGGGCGTGTACACCCCGCAGCACGACACCGATCTCCTCGCCCGCGTCATGGAGAAGGAACACCTGGACGCCGACTCCGAGGTCCTCGACCTGTGCACCGGCAGCGGAGCGCTGGCCGTGCGGGCCGCCGCGCGCGGGGCGCGGGTCACCGCGGTCGACGTCTCCTGGCGCGCCCTGGCCACCGCGTGGTGCAACGGGCTGCTCAGCGGGCGGCGCATCACCGTGCGCCACGGCGACCTGGTCTCGGCCGTGCCGGGCCGGACGTACGACCTGGTGGTGAGCAACCCGCCCTACGTGCCCGCGCCCGCCCTGAGACCGCCGAGCCGGGGTTCGGCCCGCGCCTGGGACGCCGGGCCGGACGGGCGGCTCTTCGTGGACCGGATCTGCGACAGCACCGCCGGGGTGCTGAACCGGGGCGGGGTCCTGCTCCTGGTGCACTCCGCGCTGTGCGGCACCGCGCCGACCCTGGACCGCCTCGCCGCCTCCGGACTGGACGCCACCGTGGTGGACCGGGCCACCGTGCCCTTCGGTCCCGTGCTGCGCGAGCGCCGCTCCTGGCTGCACAGCCGGGGCATGCTGCGCGACCGGCACGAGGACGAGGAGGAGCTGGTGGTGGTCCGCGCCGTGCGCCGTTGACCCGGACGGCCCGTTTCGGCGGCTTTCAGCGGGTACTCGTGCAGCACGGACCCCAGTACCCGAGCCGAGAGGACGGTGGCCGGCCGTGGGCCGAGAAGCCGAGAACGCGACGAGCGTGACGATCACGCCCGACGGGCCGCTGCTCCTGCCCGGCCCGGTCGAGGTGACGCTGCCCGACGGCACGGTCGTCACCTCGCGCCGCTTCACGGTCGCGCTCTGCACCTGCCGCCGCAGCCGCATCTACCCCTGGTGCGACACGAGCCACCGCCGCCGCACGAGGAACGCGAAGGAGACCCGGTGACCGGGCCCGCACTCCCCCAGCCGCGCGGCGGCCTGTCCGCGGCCGTGATCGCCGCGCTGGGCAGCGGTGACACCGCGCTCGACAGCACGCTCGCGGCCACCGCCGACCCGTACGGCGACGACCTCCAGCTCGCCCTGTACGTGCTCTACGAGCTGCACTACCGGGGCTTCGAGGGCGTCCCCGACGAGCTGGAGTGGGACCCCGGCCTGCTGGCGCTGCGCCGCTCGCTGGAGCGGCCGTTCCTCGCGGCCCTGCGCAGGGACGTGCCGCCGGGCACCAGCGCCGAGGAGGCGCTGGACGCGCTGCTGGTCGAACCCGTGGGGTACGACGACAGCAGCGTCAGCCACCACCTCCAGCGCGACGGCGAGCTGTGGCAGCTCACCGAGTACGCGGCGCTGCGCTCGCTGTACCACCTGAAGGAGGCCGACCCGCACGCCTGGGTCATCCCGAGGCTGCGCGGCCGGGCCAAGGCGGGCATGGTGGCCGTCGAGTTCGACGAGTTCGGCGCGGGCAGGCCCGAGGAGATCCACGCGCGGCTCTACGCCGACCTGATGAGCGACCTCGGCCTGGACACCACCTACGGCCACTATCTCGACCAGGCGCCGGCGGTCGCGCTGGCCACGGTCAACCTGATGTCCCTCTTCGGGCTGCACCGCGCGCTGCGGGGCGCCCTGGTGGGGCACTTCGCCACCGTCGAGGTGACCTCGTCGCCGGGTTCGCGCCGGATGGCCGCGGCTCTGCGCCGTACCGGCGCGGGGAAGGCGGCGCAGCGGTTCTACGACGAGCACGTGGAGGCGGACGCCGTGCACGAGCAGGTGGTCCGCCGGGACGTGGTCGGCGGGCTGCTGGCCGACGAACCGCATCTGGAGGCCGACATCGCCTTCGGCGTGCACGCCACCGGTCTGCTGGAGGACCGGTTCGGCGCGCAGGTGCTGAAGGCGTGGCGGCAACAGCACAGCGCCCTGCGGACACCGCCGCCGGGCGAGAAGGAAAGGAAGTCCCCGTGACCGACAACCCGCTCCACCGGCATCCCCGCCCCGAGTTCCCGGACCAGGGGCAGGAACATCCGGGCTGGACCGGCCCGATGGACCCCCCGCCGGACCATGGCGAGGAGTCCTACGAGGGCAGCGGGCTGCTGACCGACCGCAAGGCGGTGATCACCGGCGGCGACTCCGGCATCGGCCGTGCCGTGGCGCTCGCCTACGCGCGCGAGGGCGCGGACGTGCTCTTCACCTACCTGCCGGAGGAGGGCGACGACGCCGCCGAGACCAGCCGGCTGATCGAGGAGGCCGGCCGCAAGGCGGTCGCGGTGCCCTGTGACATCCGGGACGAGGAGCAGTGCCGCCGGCTGATCGAGCGGGCGGTGGACGAGTTCGGGCACATCGACATCCTGGTGAACAACGCCGCCTATCAGATGTCCCAGCCGGACGGCATCGAGTCGATCACCACCGAGCAGTTCGACCGGGTGGTGCGCACCAACCTGTACGGCATGTTCTGGCTGAGCAAGATGGCGCTGCCGCACATCCCGTCGGGCGGCTCCATCATCAACACCACGTCCGTGCAGGCGTACAAGCCGAGTCCGCATCTGCTGGACTACGCGATGACCAAGGGCGCGATCGTCACCTTCACCCAGGGGCTGGCGCAGATGGTCGCCGAGGACGGCATCCGGGTCAACGCCGTGGCGCCGGGCCCGGTGTGGACGCCGCTGATCCCGGCGACGATGCCGGACACGGTCGAGTTCGGCAAGCAGTCCCCGCTGGGCCGCCCCGCCCAGCCGGCCGAAATGGCCCCGGCCTACGTCTTCCTGGCCTCCTCGCACGCCAGCTTCATCACGGCGGAGATCCTCAACGCGACGGGCGGCACGCCGCTGCCGTAGCCGCGGAAAACGCCGAGCGGCCCGGACCGACGAGGTCCGGGCCGCTGTGTCGTGCGAGGTGAACGGTGCTCAGGCGTCCAGCAGTTGGTTGAAGAAGGTGCGGTACTGCTGGAGCGCCACGCGGAGTCCCTCGGTCTCGACCTGTTCGCCGCGGCTCCACTGACCCTCGAGTTCCTTCTTGTGGTCGGCGAAGGTCGCGGCCAGCGACTGGATGACGTCGGCGACCAGCGCGTCCGCCGAACGGACCGCGTCCTTGGGGTCGTCGACGAAGGTGCCCTGGATCTTCGCCCAGCGCTCCCGGTAGTTCTGCGCCTCCTGGTGGGCGATCAGCGGGTCGGCGCCCTCGTCCACCGAACGCGGCTGCTCTCCGCCCTGCCGCCGGTCGCGCTCGTCCCGCTCGCCCTCCGGGGTGCCGCCCGGCTCGCCGGTGGCGGTCCGCTCGGGCACGTTCTCCCGCTCGCCGGTGGAGGTACGCCCGCCGGGGACGTCCCGTGCGTCGTCGGAGACGGCCGACGCCTCGCCGGGATAGGCCGGCGGGGGCGCGTCGGCGGAGCGCTCGGGCCCGCGATCGGCCGCGCGGTCGGGGCGTGCCCCGGACAGCGGGCCGGAGCGGGCGTCCGGCGGAGCGTCGTGGCCCGTGTCGGACGGTGCGTCCGGACGCGGCTCGGACAGGGGGCCGGAGCGGGCGTCGGGACGGCTCTCCCGGCCGGGGCGGGCCAGGTCCTCCGTGGTCAACTCACCCTCGCCGGGGCCGCTGTTGGTGTGCCGGTCTGACATGACAACCTCGTTTCCGCTGGTGCCGTGATGGTGGTGCGCGCCGGGTCAGGCCGCGTCGTGCCCGGTGCTCTCGTGGTGCGGGGGACGACCGCCGCCCAGCAGGTCGTCGAAGAGGGTGCGGTAGCGCACCATGGCGCCGCGCAGCTCCTCGGTGGTCGCCTCGCCGTTCTCGTTGCGCACGCTCACGTCGTGGGCGTCGCGGTAGTGCTCCAGGGTCTGCGCGTGCTCGACGGACAGGTCCCGGATCTGCTGCTCGAAGCCCTCGGTGGGGTAGCCGCGGTCGCGCATGAGCTGGGTGACCAGGCGGTCGGCGTCGTCCACGCTCTGCGCCGGATGGTCGACGAACCGCTCCTGCGTGCCCCTCCACTCGGTGGCGTAGCGGTCCCGCTCCTCGGGGGACAGCTCCTTGAGGTCGAGGTCGCGGTGGCGCTTCTCGCGGGCCTGCAGTTCGCGCTCGGCCTCCCGCCTGCTCTCGCCGGACTGCACGGCCCGGTCGTACTCGGGGCCGAACCTCTCCTGGAGGCGGCGCCTGCGGCGGCGCGTCACGAGCGACACTCCCGCGGCGATCAGGATCAGGATGACCACGATGGGAATCACGATGGCGAGCAGTGTTGCGGTGGACATCGCCTCTCCCGCTGGTTGAGTTGGACGGTGGGCGGCCGGGTCGACGGCCTGCCGGTTACTCCGCCCGAGTACCCCGGCCCCGTTCCCGCACACCGCCCCGTCCCGGCGCGCGGGGCGGTGATTGCCCGGGCGCGGGGGCGGGTACGCGGAGGCGGCACCGGGCGGCCCGGCGTCCGTCGTGCGACGGGCCGCCTCCCTCCTCGGAGTCCTCGACGACTCCCACGACCCGGACGGGGATGAGGGCATGAGCCGACGACACACTCCGGACGACACGGCACGCGTGCCGCGCGCGCGTTCGGGCACGATCGGCCGCCGCCGGGAACGCACCGGTACCGAACCGGTCACCGCCCGCAGCCCGCTGAAGCTGCGCCTGGTGCTCAGCGTGACCGGCCTGCTGGTCTTCGTGCTCGGTACGGTGCTCTTCGCCGTCTGGGCGGGCGCGGTGCGGCAGCGGGACGTGCCGGACCCCACCCAGCTCACGGTCCTGGCCGTCATCTGCGGTGTCCTCGCGCTGTTCGCCGCCGTGGACCTCGTGGTGGTCCTGCTGCGCCTCGCGCGCGAGCACGCCCGCCGGACATGAGCGGGGACACGGCGGACGGGCGAGGCTACGACGCCACGCCCTTCCTCCCCGGCCGCCGGGCGGCCCTGCCCGGACTGCGCAGGGCGGCCGCCGAGTGCCACGGCTGCCCGCTGTACGAGGACGCCACGCAGACGGTGTTCGGGGCGGGCGACCCGAACGCGCCGGTCCTGCTTCTCGGTGAGCAGCCCGGCGACCAGGAGGACCGGCAGGGCAGGCCGTTCGTCGGCCCGGCCGGCCGTGTGCTGGACCGGGCCCTCGCGGACGCGGGCGTCGACCCGGAACACGCCTATGTCACCAACGCGGTCAAGCACTTCAAGTTCACGGTCCAGCCCGGCCGCAAGCGCCGTATCCACAAGTCCCCGACCCTGCGGGAGATGACGGCGTGCCGCCCCTGGCTGCTGGCCGAACTGCGGCTGGTGTCACCGCGGGTGGTGGTGGCGCTCGGTGCCACGGCGGGCAAGGCGCTGCTCGGTTCCGGTTTCCGGGTCACCGAGCGGCGCGGCGCCCTGCTGCCCTGGCCCGGCCTGGACGGCGAGGCGGCCGGGGACGGGATCGCCGGGCTGCTCGCCACGATCCACCCCTCCGCCGTACTGCGGGCCGACGACCGCGACGCGGTCTACGACGGCCTGGTGGCCGACCTCCGGATCGTCGCGGACGTCCTCGCGGACGGGGACGTGCCGCGACGCGGCTGACCGGGGACGCGGCTCACCAGGGCTCCAGAACGGCCTTGATCATGCCGTCCTTCTTCGCCTGGAACGTCTCGTACGCCTGCGGGCCCTGCTCCAGCGGGAGGATGTGGGTGGCGAAGGTGTCGACGCCCAGCGGGTCGTCGTCGGTGAGCAGCGGGAGGATGTCGTCGACCCAGCGGTGCACGTTGGCCTGGCCCATGCGGAGCTGGATCTGCTTGTCGAACAGGGTCAGCATCGGCATCGGGTCGGCCATGCCGCCGTACACGCCGGACAGCGAGATGGTGCCGCCCCGGCGGACGATGTCGATGGCCAGGTGCAGCGCCCCGAGCCGGTCCACGCCCGCCTTCTCCATCAGGCGCTGGGCGAGGGCGTCGGGGAGCAGGCCGGTGGCCCACTGGGCGGCCTTGGCGACGGGCGCGCCGTGTGCCTCCATGCCGACGGCGTCGATGACCGCGTCCGCGCCGCGTCCGTCGGTGACGTCGCGGATCGCGTCGGCGAGGTCGTCGCCGTACTCGCCGAGGTCGTAGACCTTGATGCCGTGTTCCCGGGCGCGGGCGAGGCGTTCGGGGACGAGGTCGACGCCGATGACGTTCTCGACGCCCCGGTGCCGGGCGATGCGGCAGGCCATCTCGCCGATCGGGCCGAGGCCGAGCACCACGAGAGTGCCGCCGGGCGGGACGTCGGCGTACTCGACGGCCTGCCAGGCGGTGGGCAGGACGTCGGAGAGGTAGAGGAAACGCTGGTCGGGCGGCCCGTCGGGGATCTTGACGGGGAGCTGGTCGCCGAAGGGGACCCGGAGGAACTGCGCCTGGCCGCCGGGGACCTGGCCGTACAGCTTGGTGTAGCCGAACAGGGAGGCGCCCTTGTCCTGGTCGCGCACCTGGGTGGTCTCGCACTGGGAGTGCAGGCCCTGGCCGCACATGTAGCACTGGCCGCACGAGACGTTGAAGGGCACCACCACGCGGTCGCCGGGGGCGAGGGAGGTCACCTCGGAGCCGGTCTCCTCCACGATGCCCATGGGCTCGTGACCGAGGATGTCGCCGGCGTCGAGGAAGGGGCCGAGGACCTCGTACAGATGCAGATCCGATCCGCAGATCCCGCTGGACGTCACACGCACGATGACGTCGGTGGGGTCCTGGAGCTGCGGGTCGGGCACGGTGTCGACCCGGACGTCCCTCCTGCCCTGCCAGGTGAGAGCACGCATGTCTCCTCCAAGGTTCGTAGGTGCTGCGGCTCGCTCCCGTGCCGGGTACCCGGCGCTCCGGTACTTACCCGGCGCATGACGGCCCGTGCCACGGGTACCCGGCACGCCCGCGCGGACTTGAGGGAAGGCGGCTGTCATGACCGGCACGGCGAACGGCGGGCTCCGGGTGGTGGTGACCGGCGCCACCGGCAATGTCGGCACCAGCGTGGTGGAGGCGCTGCGCGGGCGCCCCGAGGTGGCGTCGGTGACCGGCGTGGCCCGCAGGGTCCCCGACTGGCAGCCGGAGGGGACGACCTGGGTGGCGGCCGACATCGACCCGGACGGCGACGACCTCGTGTCCCTCTTCGAGGGGGCGGACGCGGTGGTGCATCTGGCGTGGAAGTTCCAGCCCACCCACGACCCGGTGACGACCTGGCGGACCAACGTCCTGGGCAGCGTCCGGGTGTTCGAGGCAGCGGCGGAGGCAGGCGTGCCCGCGCTGGTCCACGCCTCGTCGGTCGGCGCCTACTCGCCGGGCCCCAAGGACCGCGAGGTGGACGAGTCCTGGCCCACGCACGGCTGGCCGCAGGCCGCGTACTGCCGGGAGAAGTCCTATCTGGAACGGTACTTGGACGCCTACGAGCTGGAACACCCGCAGACGCGGGTGGTGCGGATGCGGCCGGGCTTCCTGTTCAAGCGGGAGGCGGCCTCGGAGCAGCGGCGGATCTTCGCCGGGTCGTGGCTGCCCACGCAGTGGGTGCGGCCGCCGTTCGTGCCGGCGATCCCGGATCTGCCGGGGCTGAAGTTCCAGGCGCTGCACACCGACGACGCGGCCGCCGCGTTCACCGAGGCGGTGCTCCGCCCGGTGCGCGGCGCCTTCAACCTGGCCGCCGATCCGCCCGTGGACGCGGCGACCCTGGCCGGGCTGCTGCGGGCGCGCCCGCTGCGCGTCCCGCTGCCGCCGCTGCGGGCCGCGCTGTCGGCGGCGTGGCGGCTGCGGCTGGTGCCCGCCTCGCCGGACCTCTTCGACGCGGTGCTGCGGCTGCCGCTGCTGGACTCCGCCCGCGCACGGACGGAACTGGACTGGGAGCCCCGGTACACGGCCGTGGAGGCCCTCGGGGAGTTCCTGGCAGGGCTGCGGGAGCGCGCGGGCATGGACACGGCGCCGCTCGCCTCGTGAGCCCGGACCACGTGAGGAGGCGGGCATGCCGGAACTCCCCGATGTCGAGGCGTTCCGCGGGGTGCTGCGCTCCTTCGGCCAGGGACACCCCGTGGAGAAGGTGGACGTCCGGGACGCGGGCGTGCTGCGCGGGGTCAGCGCACGGCGCCTGCGCAGCGGGGTGGAGGGCCACCGGTTCGGCGAGCCGCGCCGCCACGGCAAGCTGCTGATCGCACCGCTGGACGACGGGTCCGCCGTGGTCTGGCACTTCGGGATGACCGGCGAGCTGGTCGCCGCCTTTGCCGACGATCCCCCGCACGACCACGACCGGGTCGTGCTGACCCTCGACGGCGGCCGCCAGCTCCGCTACCGCGACCAGCGCAAGCTCCAGGGCATCCGGTTCGCCGAGGACCGGGAGGCGGTGGCCGAGCTGGAGGCGGACCTCGGGCCGGACGCGCTCGACCTGGACCGCACGGGGTTCTTGGAGCTGATGGCCGGGCGGCGGGGCGCGGTCAAGAGCGTACTGATGGACCAGTCCCTCATCGCGGGCCTGGGCAACCTGCTCAGCGACGAGATCCTGTGGCGGGCCCGCATCGCCCCCGAGCGCCCGGCGAAGGACCTGGACGAGGGCGAGGCGCGGGGCGTGTACACGGCGATGCGGCGCGTGCTGGCGTCCGCCGTGCGCGCCGGGCGGGTGCCGCCGCGCCGTACCTGGCTCACCGGGCGCCGGGACGACGCGTCCCCGGCCTGCCCGCGCTGCGGCACGGAGCTGCGCTCGGGGCGCGTCTCCGGCCGCCGCACGCTGTGGTGCCCGGACTGCCAGCACTGAGCCGGCTGCTCGAACGGGTCAGCCGGAGGGCTCGTCCGGCACGGGCTGGTCCGAGCGCACCCCGGCGGACTCCGGAGCGCCGCGCGGCCCGGCGCCCGCCTCGTCCGTGCCGGGCACCTCGCGGGTGTCGTCCTGCGCGGGGACGTCCCAGCGGTCGTTGTCGTGGCTCGCCTGCTGGTCGGGCAGGTCCCGGGGGACGCGCCGGGCATGGGTGTCGCGGTGCTCCGTCATGGCTTCTCCTCGTCTGCCGGTTCCGGTCGGGCGGTCCGTCGCGGGTACCCCGTGGGGGCGGGAGCATGCGGGGTTTCGGCGCGCCCGATCGAGACCGGTCAGCCCACATATCTGCGGGCGGTCGAGCCCCGGCGGGCCCGCTGGAGGGTGCTCAGCCGTCGCTCCAGCTCGGGCGGGACCGGGTCGCGCTGCCGGAGCACCCAGGGCACCCCGGCCAGCGCCCGGCCGACGGCGCGCAGCGTGGCGGTGTCCCGGGGCACCGTGGCCAGCAGGGCGCCGGTGCGGAACAGCGCGGGCAGCAGGGGGCGCCGCAGCCAGGTGAACCACAGGGTGTTGCGCAGCCCGAGCACCCGGCGCTCGGTGCTGTCCCGCCGTACGGACGCCTCGTGATGGGCGGTCAGGTCGTCCAGGTAGCTGAGCCACCAGCCCTGGCGCTGCAGGTCGGTGGCGAGCAGTTCCTCCTCGCCGCCGAGCCACAGCCCGGGATGGAAGCCGCCCGCGCCCCGGAAGGCGTCGGCGCGCAGCACGGTGGCGGCCGCGAGGAACGAGCCCAGGGCCGGTCCGGGCAGCCAGTCGGGGCCGGTGAGCGGCGAGTCCCGCAGCTCCGCCGTCACCGGGTCCTCGGCGCCGGAGGGTTCCATGACGATGCGGGCGGTGACGGCGGCGAGCCCAGGCCGGGCGTCGAGCGTGTCCCCGGCCCGGCGCAGGCTGCCCGGCTCCCACCAGGAGTCGTCGTCGCAGAAGGCGACGTAGGGCGTGCGGACCTCGCGCACCGCGAGGTTGCGGCCGACGGCGCCCAGGTTGCGGCCGGGCTCCAGCAGCCGCATGCCGGGGAAGTCCCGGCGGACCGCCCCGGCCGTGCCGTCGTCCGAGCCGTTGTCGGTGACGATCACCTCGGGCTGCTCCGGCAGTTTCGCCAACTGGCCCAGTGTGCGCAGCAGTTCGTCCCGCCGGTTGTGGGTGATGACCACCACGGTCGTGCGGGTGTCCGGTGCCGCGGTGGTCATGCCGGTCCCTCCCCGCGGGCCCGCGCGGCCCGGTCGGTGTCGACGAGCCGGGCCGCCCGTTCGACCGGGCGGGGCAGCCGGTGGCGGCGGGCCAGCGCGGCGGGCAGCCGGAGGAGGAGTTCGCGCAGCGCGGGTGCGGCTCCCGGCCGGCCCGTGGCGGCGGCCACCGCCAGGCGGACGCTGGCCGCGAGGGCGACGAACAGCGGCCTGCGCAGCCACAGGGTGAGGACCTCGTTGCGCCACAGCCGGGGGTCGCGCCCCTGCCTGCCTGCCGGGTCGGGGTGGTGGCGGGCCGTCAGGGCGGGATCGTGGACGACGCCCCAGCCACCGGCGGCGAGGTCGTAGGCGAGCAGGGTCTCCTCGCCGCCGAAGAAGAGCACCGGATGGAAGCCGCCGGCCGCGCGGAAGGCGTCCTTGCGGACCACGCAGGCGCAGGCGAGGAAGCCGAGCACCGGGCGCCCGGGCAGGTCCGGCTCGGCCGGCAGCGGGGAGGCGGCGAGCACGGTGTTGAGGGGGTCCTCGGCGCCCTCGGGGCCGACCAGGGTGCGGGCGGCCACCAGGCCCAGCCGGGGGTGGGCGTCCAGCAGGTCGGCGGCGCGGCGCAGGGCGCCGGGCTCCCACCAGGAGTCGTCGTCGCTGAACGCCACGTAGGGGGTGTCGGCGCGGTCCACGGCCAGGTTGCGGCCGAGCGCCCCGGTGTTGGCGCGGGGGCGCAGCAGCCGGGCGGCGCCGGGGTGGCGGCGGACGGCGCGGAGGGAGGCGTCGCCGGTGCTGTTGTCGACGACGATGACGGGTGGCCGTTCGGGCAGTGCGGTCAGGGCGTCGAGGGTGCGCACGAGGCTGGCGCACCGGTCGCGGGTGATCACGGCGACGGTGACCCGGTCCTCGGCGGTGTCGGGGCGGCCGGCGGCCGGGTCAGAGGTGGAGGGCACCGGCATCGACGCCGTCTCCTCTCGGCCGTCCGGCGGGCGGCAGCAGGGCGAGCGCGGCGACGACGGCCTCCTCGGCGCCGATCCGCAGCAGAGCGGGGTCGGTGACCGTGCCGTGCGGGTCGCCGGGCGGCCCGGCCCGCCACAACACGCGGTGCCGCGGCAGCGGGGGCGGCCCCCACAGGGCGGGGGGCACGGGCCCGAAGAGCGTCACCGAGGGGGTGCCGTGGGCGGCCGCCAGGTGGGCGATCCCGGTGTCGCCGCTGACGACCAGCGCGGCGTGGGCGACGAGCGCGGAGAGGACGCCGAAGGGCAGCCCGCCGGTGAGCAGGTCGCCGTCGGGCACGCCCCCGCTGTCCGCGACGTCCCGGACGAGCCGGTCCTCGCCGGGGCCGCCCGTGACGACGACCCGGTGTCCGAGGTCGCGCAGCCGCCGGGCGACGGCGCCGAAGCGTCCGGCGGGCCAGCGCCGGGCGACGGCGTCGGCTCCGGGGTGGACGACGACGGCGCCGGGTGCCGGTGTGGGTCCGGCCGGCGGGGGCAGCCGCAGGTCGGCCGGGTCGGCGTGGATGCCGTAGGCGGCCAGGAAGCGGCACCAGCGCGCCCGTTCGTGCTCGTCGGCCCGCCAGGCGGGCGGCGGCCGGGAGCCGGGGCCCCGGTGGGCGTGGGCCAGCAGGTGGCGGGGGTGCAGGGTGGCGAGGGCGTCGCGGCTCTCGGGTCCGTTGCCGTGCAGGTCGATCGCGAGGTCGGGGGGCGGGCCGGGCCAGTGGGTCAGCGCCGGAACCGCGCGGCCGGGCGCCTCGGCGGGCAGTACGGCGTCGATCGTGCCGGTGGCCAGGGCCGCCTCGGTGAGCGCGGGGGGCAGGGCGAGGACGACCCGGTGGGCCGGGAAGGCCCGGCGGATGCCGCGCAGCGCGGGCACCCCGGCCAGCAGGTCGCCCAGGCCCAGGGCGCGCAGCACCAGCACGCCGGGGCGGTCGGGCGGAGGGGTCATCGGCGCACTCCCTCGGTGCCGCCCGGCGCGTGGGCGGCGCGTTCGGCGATGCCGCTGGTGGAGCGGCCGTCGAGGTACGGGAAGAGCACGACCTGGCCGTCCCAGCTCGCCACCAGGGACGCCTCGGGGAGGTCGGTGCGGGCGTAGTCGCCGCCCTTGGCCCAGATGTGGGGGCGGAGCCGGGCGAGGAGGAGTTCGGGGGTGTCCTCGTCGAAGACGGCCACCGCGTCGACGCACTCCAGCGCGCGCAGGACCCGTACCCGGTCGGCGAGCGGGACCAGCGGGCGGCCGTCGCCCTTGCGGCGGCGTACGGAGGCGTCGGAGTTGACGCACACCACCAGGCAGTCGCCGGTGCGGCGGGCCGCCTGGAGCAGGGCGACGTGACCGGCGTGCAGCAGGTCGAAGCAGCCGCCGGCCGCGACGACGGTCCCGCCCGCCGCCCGGACCCGCGCGGCGGCGCGCAGCGCCTCGTCGGTGGGGGCGCCGACGGCGGCCGGGGGCGCGGGTTCGGGGGTCCGGCCGGCGTCCAGGGTGCGGACGCCGCCCTCGGCGACGTACCGGGTGGCGGCGTGCACCGCGCCGCGCACGGCGGCCTCGGTGAGCTGGCCGTCGGCCAGCAGTGCGGCGGCGGTCGCGGCGAAGCGGTCGCCCGCGCCGCAGGCGTCGCCCTGGGCGGTGACCGGCGAGGGGACCATGAGCGGGGTGCCGCCGTGCGAGAGGAGGGCGCCGCGTCCGCTCATCGTCACGGCGACGGACGCGGCCCGCCAGTCCCCGACGAGCCGGTGCGCGTCCTGGGCGGCGACACGCAGTTCGTCGTCGGTGTCCCCCGCCGGGCCGCCGCTGCGGGCGGCGAAGGTGTGGGCCTCGGTGGCGGAGGGGGTGGCCAGGCGGACGCCGGGCACGGGCGGGCGACCGCGCGGGTGCGGGTCCCAGACGACGGGGACGCGGGCGGCGGCCTCGGTGAGCGCGGCGCGCAGGACGTCGGCGCAGCCGCGCCCGTAGTCGGCCACCAGGACGGCGCCCGCGGTGGCGACGGCCCGGCGTGCCTCGGCCGTCGCCTCCTCGGCCCGGCCCTCGCCGTCGTCCAGGCGCAGCAGCGGCCTGCCCTCGGCGAGGACGCGGGTCTTGGTGGACAGGGTCCCATCCAGGGGCAGCGCCAGCAGGCGGACCCGGTCGCCGAGCGCCGCCCGGAGTTCGGCGCTGGAGGGGTCGTCGCCGAGGGCGGTGACCAGGGTGACCTCCCGGCCGTCGGCGGCGGCGAGCCAGGCGGCCAGCGCCGCACCGCCGGGCCGGGTGGCGCGGCGGACGTCGCTGACGACGGGTACGGGGGCGTCGGGCGCGAGCCGTTCGACGCGGCCGAACAGGTCGTGGTCGAGGAGGGCGTCCCCCACGACGAGGAGCGGGGCCGGGGTGGTCATGGGCGTTCCTTCCCGGTCACCGCCCAGTGCCGCCGGGCCGGTGCCCGCCGTGGGCGCGCCGTGTGGCGTTCGATCGCGCTGTCGAAGGACTCGCAGAGCATGTGCACGGCGACCAGGTGCAGTTCCTGCACGGTGGCGGTGCTGTCGGCCCGGACGCACAGGGCGTCGTCGGCGGCGGCCTGGAGGGGGTTGGGGGCGGGGCCGGTCAGGGCCCAGACGGTCATGCCGAGGCGGTGCGCCTCGGTCGCGGCGACGAGCAGGTTGGCGCTGGCGCCGCTGGTGGACATGAGCATCAGCAGGTCGCCGTTGCGGCCGTGGGCGCCGACCTGGCGGGCGAAGATCTCCTGCACGCCGTAGTCGTTGGCGATGGCGGTGGTGGCGGAGGTGTCGGCGTGCAGGGCGAGCGCGGAGAACGGCGGCCGGTCGGCGCGGTAGCGGCCCACCAGTTCGGCCGTCAGGTGCTGGGCCTGGGCGGCGCTGCCGCCGTTGCCCGCCACCAGCAGCCGTGAGCCGTCGGCGAGGTGGGCGGCGAGGGTGCCGCCCCAGCGGTGGACGCGGGCGGCGTCCTCGCGGAAGACGGTGAGCGCCGTCATCAGGTCGTCGCAGTGCGTGGTGTCGGTGGCGGTGTTCATCGGACGACTCCGGTGAGCGAGGGTACGGACGACACCGCGCCGTAGACGCGGCTGACCCCGTCGGCGACGCGGTCCCAGGTGTAGCGCTCCAGCACCCGCCGCCGCCCCTCGGCGCCGTAGCGCGCCAACCGGGCGGGGTCGGCGAGGAGTTCGCGGACGACGGCGCCGATCGCGGCCTCGTCTCCGTCGCCGGGCGGGACCAGGACGCCGGTGCGGCCGTCGACGACGGTGTCGAGCTGGCCGCCGACCGCGGTGGCGACGAGCGGGGTCCCGCAGGCCATGGCCTCGACGGCGACGATGCCGAACGGCTCGTAGCGGGGCAGGGAGAGGACCAGGTCGGCGTCGGACATCAGCGCGGGCATGTCGTCGCGGCCGACCCCGCCGAGCAGGGTGACGCGGTCGGCCACGCCGTACTCCCCGGCGAGGGCGAGAAGCCGTTCCGCCTCGGGCTCGGCGAAGAGCAGGGCCGGTTCCGGGCCGCCCGCGACGAGCAGTTCGGCGTCCGGGACGTGGGCCAGGGCGCGGATCGTACGGTCGAAGCCCTTGCGCGGGACCAGCCGGCCCACGGTGAGCAGGCGGCGCCCGGCGGAGCGGGCGGGCCGGGGGCGCGGGGCGAACTGCCCGGGGTCGACACCGCAGGGGACGACGTGCGTACGGTCGCGGGGCAGCCCCATGGCCTCCAGTTCGGCCACCTCGTCGGCGCAGGTGGCGATGATCGCGTCGCAGGCCCGTCCGACGGCCGTCTCCGTGGCGATCCGGCCGGCGGGGCTGGTGTCGGCGTCCCCCTGGTGCCGCCGCTTCACGGTGCCCAGGGCGTGGTAGGTCTGCGCCACCGGCACACCGAGTTCACGGGCGCCGGCGAGGGCCGCGGTGCCGGACATCCAGAAGTGGGCGTGCACCACGTCGGGGCGCCGCTCGGCCCACTCCCGGCCCAGCCAGGCGCCGAACTCGGGCATGTAGGGCGGGAGTTCGTCCTTGGGCACGGGCGCGGCCGGTCCGGCGGGCACATGGACCACTTCGACGCCGTCGGCGGTGCGCACCCGGTCCGGCAGCCGGGGCGAGTCGCGGCGGGTGTACACGGTGACGTGGTGGCCCCGGCGGGCCAGTACCGCGGCGAGCTGGGCCACGTAGACGTTCTGGCCGCCCGCGTCCGGGCCGCCGAGCGCGGCCAGGGGGCTGGCGTGTTCGGAGACCATGGCGACGCGGGCCTGGGTGTGGTGGTGAGTCATCGGGTGACCTCCTTGATCAGGCGTTCCCAGTCGTCCAGGAACCGCCGCTCTCCGTAGCGGGCCAGCGCGGCCGTCCGGGCCGCCTCGCCGGTCCGCCGCGCCAGGCCGGGGTCGGCCAGGAGGGCGCGTACGGCGGAGCCGAGCACCTCCGGGCGGTTGGAGACGACCCCGGCGCCCTCGGGCACCGCCTCGCGCACCTCGGTGGTGTCGAGCGCGACCACCGGCATGCCGAGGAACATGGCCTCCAGCAGGGACAGCCCCAGCGAGGTCCAGCGGATCGGGTGTACGTAGAGGCGACAGCGGGCCATCGCGGTGTGCAGCTCGCTCTGTGCGAGGTCCCGGCTGCGGCAGCGCTCGGGCGGCAGCCCGAGGTGTCCGGCGAGCCCCTCGGTGCGCATGCCGAAGACGTCCAGCGGTGCCCAGGACGCGAACCGGGGCAGCAGGTCCGTGCCGGTGGTACGGCCCCTGCGCACGGGCTCGTTGACGACGACCGCGGCGCGCGGCTCCTCCCCCGTCCACCGGTGGCCGGGATCGATGATGCCGTGTTCGATCACCGTCGTCGGTGCCCGCCCGTTGTCCCACATCAGGTGGTTGAAGTGGGTGACGTGCACGAGGGGGATGTCGGACCGGCCGGCCAGCGGGTGCCGGGTGTCCACGGCCGTTCCGTGGGGGCTGTTGTGCTCGACGTAGACGGCGGGCACGTCGATGCCGGGCCGGCGGCCGGTCCAGCGGTGGGCCAGTTCGAGTTCGTGCGGCCGCTGGAGCACCATCAGGTCGATGCCGGCCTCCCGCAGTTGCTCCGGGGTGCGTTCGAGCACGGTGCCGGGCCACTGCCAGGTGCGGGCGCGGCCGAGTCCGTCGGGGCCGCGGTCCTCGGTGACCGGGACGAGGAAGGTGGCGCGGCCCTGCACGAACGCCGTCAGCCATGAGCCGTGCACATGCCATACCAGGATGTTCATGGTGCGCCCTCCTCACATCGCGGGCTGGAGCAGCTTCTGGACGGCGCTGAGCACGTCGTGCGCCGTCACCTCGTCCAGGCACGGATGGCCGGGCACCGGGCACTGCCGGGCCCTGCTGTCCGCGCACGGGGCGTCCTGCCGGCCGAGCAGCACGCTCGGCACCCCGTACGGGCCCCAGCGCCCGGCCGGGACCACCGGGGCGAACAGCGACACGACCGGTGTCCCGACGGCGGCCGCCAGATGGGCCGGGCCGGTGTTGCCGCACACCACGGCGTCGGCCAGCCGCAGCACGCCGGACAGGGTGCGCGGGTCGGTGCGGCCGCCCAGGTCGATCGCGGTGTCCCCGCTCACCCGCCGGGTCAGCTCGCCCTCCTCGGGTCCGCCCGTGACGACCACCCGGTGTCCCGCGTCGGCGAACAGGGCGACGGCCTCGGCGCACCGCTCGGGGCTCCAGGCGCGGGCCGGGGCGCTGGCGCCGGGGTGGACGACGACGTAGGGGCCGTTGCCGGTGAGGGCGGCGGTGTCGGGGGGCGGTAGCACGCGCAGCCGTCCTTCGTCGCCGGGGCGCGGGGTGAACCCCATGGCGAGCGCGGTGTCGAGCCCGGCCTCGGCCTCGTGCCGCCCCGGCCGCCGCCGGTGCCGTACGTCGAGGAGGCGGCCGGGGTGGTCGGTGCTGTCGGCGCCGGTGCGGGCCACTCCGGCCAGGCGGAGCAGCAGCGCGGTGGGCAGGGGGCTCTGGTGGAAGGAGGTGAGGATCAGCCCGTCGTCCGCCCCGACCGCCCGCAGACGGCCCAACAGGTCCTCGATGTCGGCCACTTGGACGTCGGGCGGCTCGAAGCCCTCCCAGGGCGCCTCCCACACCAGCACCTCGTCGACGCCGGGCAGCAGCCGGGCGGCCGGTGCCCCGCGCGGGCCGCAGAGCAGGGCGACGTGCTCGTGGTGCGCGGCGACCGCGCGTACGGCGGGGCCGGCGAGCAGCACGTCACCGAAGCTGTCGAGCCGTACGACCAGTGCCGTCATGTCCGCCCACCCCCGTCCGGGGGCAGCAGCGACCGTACGGCCGTGAGCAGGTCGGCGGCGGTGTCGGGTTCCGCCGCGACCTCCTCGGGCCGGGTGGCCGCGTTGGCGACGAGGATGGCGCGCGCCCCGGCGGCCCGGCCGGCCCGCGTGTCGGCGGCGATGTCACCGATGACCACGCAGTCGCGCGGTGCCTGTCCGAGGGCCTCGGCGGCCCGGAGCACCAGTCCCGGCCGGGGTTTGCGGCAGTCGCAGCCCGCCTCCGGTGTGTGCGGGCAGTAGACCCAGACACCGAGGCCGCCGAGCAGTTCGTCGGCACGGGCGTTGACACGGCGTACGGCGGCGTCGGAGATCAGGCCCCGGCCGACGCCCGACTGATTGCTCACCACACCGGTGGCGATCCCGGCGGCGCGCAGCAGGTCCACCGCCCGCCGGGCGCCGGGCAGCAGCCGGACCCGGCCGGGGTCGCCGTTGTAGGGGACGTCGGCGACGAGGGTCCCGTCACGGTCGAAGAGCACGGCCGCAGGGGTGTCCTGGCGGTTCACGGCACCCTCCTCAGCGGTGCGGCGGCGCGGTGCCGTATCCGGCCGGTGAGCCGGTGGCCGACGGCGAGCGGGGGGATGACGACGCTGGTCACGGCCATGGTCGCGGTCTCGCGCGGGGTGCGCGGGCCGGGCAGGATGCGGGCGAGGGCGAACTCGGCGGTGCCCGCCGCCCACAGGGCTCCGGCGACCACGGCGGCCCGGCGCCGCCCGGCGAGCGCGAGGACCGGTGCGGCGAGCCCGGCTGCCGTGACCAGCGCGTGCAGCGGCAGCCGCCCTCGGGGCGCCTGGGCGCGGGCCCACCAGTCCCGGCCGTGCAGCCGGTTCATCAGCGCGTCGTCGGCGTTGCCGCGCTGCGCCCGCACCGAGACCCAGGGGCCGGCGGCCCGCACCGGATGCCGGGTGGTGCGCCCGCCCCGGTGCAGCGTCCAGCCCGCCGCCAGCACGCGCAGCGCGAGGTCGGCGTCCTCGCGGAAGGCGCGGCGGAACCGTTCGTCGAAGCCGCCGGCGGCGGTGAGCGCGGCCGTCCGGTACGCCATGTCGGCGGTGGCCCAGGCGGCCGTCTCCAGACCGGCGGTGCCGCGTTCGAAGTCGGTGGGCCTGCGCCCGGCAGGGAGTGGCACGGTCAGCCGTCCCTGGACGCCCCCGGTGGCCGCTTCGGCCCGCGCGAGGTCCTCGGCGAGCCGGCGGGACCAGTCGGGCAGCACCTGCACGTCGTCGTCGAGGAAGACAGTCCAGGGCGAACTCACCGTGCGCCACCCGGTGTTGCGGGCGGCGGCGGGTCCCCGGCCGCCGGTGCCGAGCACGCGCACCCGGTTCCGCAGCGCTCCCGCGGCGGCGAGCGGCAGCGGGCCGGCGGGGTCGGGACGGTCGTCCACGACGACGATCTCCTCGGGCGGGTGTCCGGTGGCCTCGGCCAGCGCGCGCAGGCAGTCCGCGAGGCAGGCGCGGCCGATCGTCGGGACGACGACGCTGTAGGCGGGGGCGGCCGTCATGCGAAGACCTCCGCGCGCCGGACCGCGAAGGGCCCGAGGGCCAGCAGGTCCACGGGGGCGGAGCCGAAGCACTCCAGCGCGTCGCGCGGGTCGTCGACCATCGGACGTCCGGCGGTGTTGAGGCTGGTGTTGACCACCACCGGCAGCCCGGTGCGCCGCTCGAACCCCTCGATCATGCGCGCCACCAGGGGCTCCTCGGCCCGGTCCACGGTCTGGATGCGCGCGGTGCCGTCCACGTGCACCACGGCCGGGATGCGCGCCCGCCACGCCTCGGCGACCTCGTGCACGAAGAGCATGTACGGGCTGGGCAGCGGGCCGTCGAAGAGTTCGGCGGCGCGTTCGGCCAGCACCATCGGCGCGACGGGCCGGAACTCCTCGCGCCCCTTGACCGCGTTGAGGCGTTCGAGGTTGGCGGCACGGCCCGGGTGCGCCAGCAGCGACCGGTGTCCGAGCGCACGCGGCCCGTACTCGCTGCGCCCCTGGAACCAGGCCACGATGCCGTCGCGGGCGAGTTCCTCCGCGGCCGTCTCCGCGATGTCTTCTGGTTCCTCGTACGGTACGGCGGCCCCCTCCAGCCAGGCGCGCAGCTCGGGCACGCTCCACTCCCGGCCGAGCGCGGCGGTCGGCATGGCCTCCACCGGTTCCTGACGGTGGGCCACATGCAGGGCGGCACCGAGCGCGGTACCGGCGTCCCCGGCGGCGGGCTGCACCCAGACGGTGTCGAAGGGGCCCTCGCGGTGCAGCCGGGTGTTGGCCACGCAGTTGAGGGCGACGCCCCCGGCGAGGGTCAGCACCCGGTCGCCGGTGCGCTCGTGCAGCCACCCGGCGAGGCCGAGCAGGACCTCCTCCAGGCATGCCTGGGCGCTGGCGGCCAGGTCGGCGTGCTCCTCGGTCCACGGTTCCCCGGCGGGCCGGGGCGGGGCGAGTTCGGCCCAGGGCACCGAGCGGGCCCGGAACCGGCCCTCGCCGTCCGTGCCGACGTATCGGCGCAGTTCGTCGAGGAAGCGGGGCTTGCCGTAGGAGGCGAGCGCCATCACCTTGAACTCGTCGCTGCTGCGCAGGAATCCGAGGTGCTCGGTGAGTTCCTCGTAGAACAGGCCCATCGAGTCGGGCAGGGACTGCGCGGCCAGTACGTCGAGGCGGCGGCCGGTGTAGCGGCCGGCCAGGTGGGAGCCGCACTCGCCGCGCCCGTCCAGCACCAGCACGGCGCAGTCCGGGTAGGGGGACGCCTGCCCGGCGGAGGCCGCGTGGGCCACGTGGTGGGGGACGAAGCGCACCTTGGCCGGGTCGAGTCCCGGCAGCGCCTCGGCGAGGAATCCGGGGGCCTCGCGGGCGTACTCCTGCCGCAGCCGGTCCCAGGGGTCGTTCAGGCCCAACTCGTCGGCCGGACGGGCCAGTTGGGGGTCGTAGGAGTAGGCGACGGCGTCCAGGCCGGCGGGGTCGAGCCCGGCGAGGTCCAGGCACCAGCGGGCGGACAGCTCCGGCAGTTCCCAGGCCGAGAAAGGGACCGGGCGCTTGCCGTGCTTGCGCCGGCTGAACCGCTCCTCCTCCGCCGCCGCCACGACACGGCCGTCCACGATCAGGGCGGCGGCCGGGTCGTGGAAGAGGGAGTTGATGCCGAGGACGCGCATGCGGTGCCTCCGTGTGCTGGGGGGGGAGGGATGGAGCGCGGGCGCTACGAGGGCAGGCGGCTCGGCGCGGGTTGCCCGTACGGCTCCGGGTGGTCGCCGTTGGGCGAGGCGGGCGCCGGGGCGGGCGCGGGTGCGCCGAAGCGGGCGGCGGCGAAGTGGTCGATGGTCCGCCGGATGCCCTCCTCCCAGGGCACCTGCGGGGTCCAGCCCAGCAGTTCGCGGGCCAGGGTGGTGTCGGGGCGGCGGCGCTGCGGGTCGTCGGCGGGGCGGTCCACGTACTCGATCGGGGAGGCGGAGCGGGCGAGTTCGACCACGCGCAGCGCGATGTCGCGGACGGTCACCTCGTCGGTGCCGCCGATGTTGACCGGCCGTACCGACCGGCTGGCCGCGACCAGCAGGATGCCGTCCACCGTGTCGTCGACGTAGCACAGCGACCGGGTCTGGCTGCCGTCCCCGGCCACCGGCAGCGGCTCCCCCGCCAGGGCCCGGCAGACGAAGACGGGCACGGCCCGGCCGTCCATCGGGCGCATGCGCGGGCCGTAGGTGTTGAACAGGCGGACGATGCCCGCGTCCGCGCCGTGGGCGCCCACATGGGCGGTGACCAGCGCCTCGGCGAACCGTTTGGACTCGTCGTAGACACTGCGCGGGCCGACCGGGTTGACGTTGCCCCAGTAGTCCTCGCGCTGGGGGTGCACCAGGGGGTCGCCGTACACCTCGGAGGTGGAGGCCAGCAGGAAGCGGGCGCCGTCGCGCTCGGCCACGGCCAGCATGTTGCGGGTGCCGAGGCTCCCGGCGTCCAGGGTCTCCAGCGGCAGCCGGAGGTAGTCGGCCGGGGAGGCGGGGCAGGCGAAGTGCAGGACCAGGTCGTAGGGGCCGGGCAGCCGGTCCGGGGTGCCGTCGGCGCAGACGTCCTGCTCGTAGTAGCGGAAGCCGGGGCGGCCGACGAGATGGGCGATGTTGGCGCGGGAGCCGGACGACAGGTTGTCGACGCAGTCGACCGCGACGCCGTGGTCGAGGAGGTGCTCGCACAGATGGCTGCCGAGGAAACCGGCACCGCCGGTCACCACGGCACGCCGCCAGGGTGTGGAAGGCGTGGCATCAGTCATGGGAGTCCTCGGTCCCGCGCCGAGTCGCACCGGTCCGTACGCCAGGGGACGGACCGTCACTGCGGGGGAGACGCGCGCTCGCACGGGGAGGTGGGGGGAGCTGCGGATGTGAAGTGATCGCAGGAGCGATGCGGAACGTGGCCCGCTCCGCGGTCCGCCGTTCGGGGCGGCACTGTCACGGGGTTCCCAGGCCGGCAGGGTTCACACGTCGATTCCTGCCGCGGTGTCGCGGGGGCCGTCCACCGGCGGGGAGCCCCCGCAACTCCCCGAATCCGCGCGTGGGCGGGCCCGGCGGCGGTGCCACGTTCATCTCTCGAAACGTACTGCGCGAGACGTACCGCGTGAGACGTCCGACGAGATGTGCCGGGTGAGATGTGCCGGGTGAGATGTGCCGGGTGAGATGAACCGCCCGCCGCCGGGCCGGAGGTGCCTACCGGAGCGGGCATGATCGGCAGACGATCGGGAACTCCGGGACACATGGCCTTCAACCACGAGGAAGCACCCGTACTGGACGCACTGACCGACTACCACGCGGCGAAGGAGCTGGGCTTCACCCCGCCCGGCCACAAGCAGGCACGCGGAGCCGATCCGCGGGCGGTGGCCGTGCTGGGCGAGGCGGTGTTCGCCGGGGACGTCCTGGCCAGCGGCGGCCTGGACAGCAGGCTCAGCGGCGGCCGTGTCCTCGAACGGGCCGAGGCGCTGATGGCGGACGCGGTCCACGCCGAGCACACCTTCTTCTCCACCTGCGGCAGCTCGCTGTCGGTGAAGGCTGCGATGCTGGCGGTGACCCGGCCGCACCGCGAGCTGCTCGTCGGCCGGGACGCGCACAAGTCGGTGATCGCCGGGCTCATCCTCTCCGGGGTGCGCCCGGTCTGGGTCGAGCCCCAGTGGGACGCGGAACGGCACCTGGCCCATCCCCCGTCCCCCGCCGCCTACGAGCGCGCCTTCACCGAGCATCCCGAGGCCGACGGTGCCCTGGTCACCAGCCCGACCCCGTACGGCGCGGCGGCGGACCTGCGCGCCATCGCCGAGGTCTGCCACCGCCGGGGCAGGCCGCTCATCGTCGACGAGGCGTGGGGCGCGCATCTGCCGTTCCACGACGGTCTGCCGAGCTGGGCGATGGACGCCGGGGCGGACGTCTGTGTCACCAGCATCCACAAGATGGGCAGCGGCCTGGAGCAGGGGTCGGTCTTCCACCTCCAGGGCGATCTCATCGACCCGGCCGAGCTGGCCTCCCGCGCCGATCTGCTCGGCACCACCAGCCCCAATGTGCTGCTGTACGCGGGCATGGACGCCTGGCGGCGGCAGATGGTGCAGCACGGGGACCGGCTGATCGGCCGCGCCCTCGAACTCGCCGGCCGGGTCCGGGAGGAGATCGAGTCCATCGACGGCATCCACGTCGACGACGCGCACGACTTCTGCGGTCCCGGCCTCGCCGCCGACTTCGATCCGCTGCCCTGCGTCATGGACATCGGCGCCCTGGGCACGACCGGCTACCGGGCCGGTGACTGGATGCGCGAGCACCACCACATCGACCTGCACCTCTTCGACCACCGGCGGATCAGCGCCCAGTTCACCCACGCCGACGACGCCGAGACCGCCGACCGGCTGCTGACGGCACTGAAGGACCTGGTGCGGCAGGCCGACGGCCTGCGTGACGCGCCCGGTGTGGAGGTGCCGGCGCCGCACGACCTCCGCATGGACCAGGCCGTACTGCCGCGCGACGCCTACTTCGACGACCACACCGACGTGCCGGTGGAGCAGGCGGCGGGGCGCGTCGCCGCCGAGATGATCACCCCGTACCCGCCGGGCATCCCGGCCGTGCTGCCGGGTGAACGGCTCACCGAGCCCGTGCTGCGCTATCTCGTCACCGGTGTCCGGGCGGGCATGAACCTGCCGGACGCGGCCGACCCCGGCCTGAAGACCGTGCGGGTGGTCGCGGAACACGGCACCTGAGATTGAACCTTTCACGTTTCAGGACGAACACGTTTCAGGACAAAGCAGACGGATACCCGCACGCAGTCGTACCAACAGCTCAGAGGAAGTGTTCACGGTGGGCGCAGCGAGCCTTACCCCGCAGGAATTGCGCAGACTGGCGGAGATAGAGGAGAGCTTGAGCGAGGACGAGGGGCTCGCCCGGCGGCTGAGCACCATGCGCGTCTCGAGCCGGCCGGCGACCTGGGCGCGGCGGGCACGGCGCCGGGCGCTCGCGCTGTGGGTGACCCTCGGCGCGGTGGTGACCCTGACGCTGCTCGGCCTCGACATCGCCCTGCGGCAGTCGTACCTGACCTGGGCGATCGCGGGCGTGTGGCTGCTCACCGTGGCCGGGCTCGTGGGTCTGGTGGTGCGGGCGTGCCGTCGCTGGGAGGCGGCCGAACGGGCCGGCCGGAAGACGCCGTGGCCGATAGATCCGACGCAGGTGTGAGGGGGGACCCGGAGATGCCGGAGAAACGGAACAGCGAGGAACCCGGGGCAACGGATCTGCCCCGCCCCCGGCGCCGGCTCACGGAGGAGGAGTTCCGTGAGCTGATGCGGGAGGCCCGGCAGGAGGCACGCCGGCTGCGGTACGGCCGGCCGCCCGAGGACTCGGCGGTGGCTCTGCGCACCCAGCACGCGGAGTTCGGCGCCGCCGCCCACTGACGGCCTTCGCCCGGCGGCCGCCCGCGCGGTCGCCGGGCGGAGGATGTGCCCGTCAGTCGTTCGGCTTGGCCGCGCTGATGTCACCCAGGGCCGAGGTCTCGTCCCGCTCGATGGCCAGGTCGCCGAGCGCGATGATGCCCACCGCCTCGTCGCCCTCCACGACGGGGAGCCGGCGGACCGCGTGTTCGCGCATCAACTCCACGGCGTGGTCGACACTTTCGTCCGGCCCGATGGTGACCAGGTCGTCCGAGGCGGCCTGGATCACGGTGGTCCGGTCCGGGTCCACGCCCTCGGCGAAGGCGCGTACCACCAGGTCGCGATCGCTCACCAGGCACTTCAACTGGCCGTTCTCGGTCACCAGGACGGTGCCCACGTCCTCGTCGCGCATCAGCCGGGCCACGGACGCCACCGAAGCCTGGGGTTCCACGGTCACGAGGTCACTGGTCATGATGTCGCGCACATGCTGCGCCATCACCGGCCTCCTTTCTCGTCGCTGCGTGCAAGGCGTCTGCCGGGTACCCCCCGCCACGGCTTCACACCACTTGGGGAAAGCGGGTACTCGGCCGGAGCCGAGCGGGAAGGAGTGAGATGACCGCCCCCGCACTGATCGTGATCGACATGATCAACACGTACGAGCACCAGGACGCCGAGCTGCTGGTGCCCTCGGCCGAGCGGGTGGTGCCCGTGGTGGCCGACCTGATCGCCCGCGCCCGCGCGGCGGACGCACCGGTGATCTACGCCAACGACAACCTGGGCCAGTGGCGCTCCCACCACGGGGAACTGGTCGACGCCGCGCTGGCCGGCCCGCACAGCGCCCTGGTGGAACCCCTCAGGCCGGACGACGACTCGATGTTCGTGGTGAAGGCCCGCCACTCCATCTTCTACGAGACGCCGATGACCTATCTGCTGTGGCAACTGGGCGTCCGGCACGTGGTGTTGTGCGGTCAGGTCACCGAACAGTGCGTGCTGTACTCCGCGTTGGACGCCCACATTCGCCATCTGGAGGTCACCGTGCCGCCGGACGCCGTCGCCTCCATCCACCCCCATCTGGAGTCGGCCGCGCTGGAGATGATGGAGCGCAACATGGGCGCCCGGCTCGTACCGGCCAAGGAGATCGACTTCTAGGCCCGACCCGCGACCTGCTGGTGTACCCGGTGCTGCCGCGGACCCTGGAGGCGTACTTCGACTCGGGGTGCCGGGGTGCCGAGGCCGCGCGGCGGCTCGTGTCATCCGTTCGGGGCGGGGACGCGTGATCCGTGGTCTCCGGGTTACTCGTGCGGCAGTGCGCGGGCGGTTTCGGCCCGCGCCGGGTGCTGTGCGAAGGAGGAAACCGTGGCCATTCGGTACCAGCTCATCCGGCGTCCGCCGGCCGCCGTCTGGAAGGTGCTCGAACAGCCTTCCTGCTACGCGGACTGGGTCGTGGGCACCCACGAGACCGCACCCCGCGAGGGCGACTGGCCCGAGCTGGGTTCGTCCCTCGCCTACAACATCAAGATCGGTCCGTGGCACGTCGACGGCTACACCGTGGTGCGCCGCTACGAGCCGCCGCGGTACCTGGAACTGGAGGCCAAGGCCCCCTTCGGCGACGCGCGCATCGCCATCGACGTACGCGACTGGGGCGGCGAATCCCTCGTCATCGTGGACGAGCACCCGCTGAGAGGGCTGGGTGGCAAGCTGCACAACGTCCTTCTCGACGCCGTGATCCAGCTCCGGCACCGGGACATGCTGGGGCGGCTGGCCAAGCTGGTCGAGCGGCAGAGCCCGCGGCCCATGGGCGCCGAGGAGGTGACCCATGAGTGACGCGGTGATCATCGGCTCGGGCCCGAACGGCCTGGTAGCGGCCAACATCCTGGCCGACCAGGGCTGGCGCGTGGAGGTGCTGGAGGCCCAGGACCGGCCCGGCGGCGCCGTGTACAGCGACCGCGGGGTCCACCCCGACTTCGTCAACGACGTCTTCAGCTCCTTCTACCCCCTGGCCGCCGCCTCCCCGGTGATCGACGGGCTCCGGCTGGAGGACGAGGGACTGCGCTGGACGCACGCCCCGCAGGTGCTGGCCCACCCGCTGCCCGACGGCCGCTGCGCGCTCATCGACCGGGACCTGGACGTCACCGCCGAGTGCCTGGACGAACTCTGCCCCGGGGACGGCCGCTCCTGGCGCGCCCAGGTCGGCACCTGGGACCGGGTCGGCCCCGACCTCCTCCAAGCGCTGTTCACCACGATGCCGCCGGTCCGCGCGCTCGCCGGGCTCGGTCTGAAGCTGCGCGGCGGCGGCGCCCTGCGCCTCGCCCGCTCCATGCTGCTGCCGGTGCGCCGCCTGGGCGAGGAGGAGTTCGACGGTGAGGGAGCCAGGCTGCTGCTCGCGGGCAACGCCCTGCACGCGGACCTGGGCCCGGAGTCGGCGATCGGCGGCGGCTTCGGCTGGATCATGTCGATGCTCGGCCAGCGGTTCGGCTTTCCCGTGCCGGTGGGCGGCGCGGTCGGCCTCACGGACGCGCTGGTCGGCCGCCTTCAGCGGCGGGGCGGCGTCATCCGCTGCGGGGAGCCGGTGACGGAGATCGTGGTCGAGCGCGGCCGGGCCGTAGCGGTCCGTACGGCGGGCGGCGACACGGTCCCGGCCCGGCGCGCCGTCCTCGCGGACGTCTCCGCGCCCGCCCTTTACGGCCATCTGGTCGCCGCCGAGCATCTGCCTTCGCAGGTCCTCGACGACATGCGGCGCTTCCAGTGGGATTTCGCCACCTTCAAGGTGGACTGGGCGCTGGACTCCACCATCCCGTGGAAGGCCGGGGCGGCGAGCGGCGCGGGCACTGTGCACCTGGCGGACAGCGTGGACGACCTCACCCGGTTCGCCGCCCAGATCGCCATGGGGCAGATCCCCGACAAGCCGTTCCTGCTGGTCGGGCAGATGACCACCGCCGACCCCACCCGGTCGCCGGCGGGCACCGAGTCCGCCTGGGCCTACACCCATCTGCCCCGCGTGGTGCGCGGCGACGCCGGGGACGCCGGGCTCACCGGCTCCTGGGACGCGGCCGAGCGGGAGATCATGGCGGACCGGATGGAGCAGCGGGTGGAGCAGTTCGCGCCCGGTTTCCGCTCGCGGATTCTGAGCCGGCGCGTGCTGTCGCCGCCCACGCTCCAGTCCGAGGACGCCAACCTCAGCGTGGGCGCCCTCAACGGCGGCACCACCGCGCTGCACCAGCAGGCGGTGTTCCGGCCGATCCCCGGCACGGGCCGTCCGGAGACACCGGTGCGGGGCCTGTATCTCGCCTCGTCCTCCGCGCATCCCGGCGGCGGCGTGCACGGCGCCCCCGGTGCCAACGCGGCGCGGGCCGCCCTGGGCATCCGTCGCTCCTTCGCGGAGGTGATGTCCCTGGTGCAGCGGACCCTGACGCGCGGGAGCGGGGCGGCAGCGGTGGGAAACCGCTGACCGCCCCGCTCCGGCGGGCCCCTGTCGGTTCAGCCCTCCAGGGTGCGGATGATCGCGGAGGAGAAGGCGTCGAGATCACCGGGGTGGCGGGAGGTGATCAGCGTGTGGGCGCCCTCGGTGTCGACCACGACCTCCTGGTCCGTCCAGGTGGCGCCCGCGTTGACCAGGTCTTCCATCAGCGTCTGGTAGGAGGTCATGTCGCGGCCCTCGGTGAGTTCACTGTTCACCAGCAGCCAGGGACCGTGGCAGACCGACGCCACCGGCTTGCCCTCCCGCGCGAACGCGGTGACCAGGCGCTGTGCGTCCTCGTCGATGCGCAACTGGTCGGCGTTGAGGGTGCCGCCGGGGACCACCACCGCGTCGTAGCCGTCCGACGTCGCCTCCGCGAGGGTGGTGTCGGGCTCGACCTTGTCGCCGGGGTCCTTGTCGAGGACGAGGGTGGCGATGGCCTCCGGCTTCTGGGCCGCGATCACGACGCGGGCACCCGCGTCGCGCAGGGCCGCCACCGGCTTCTGCAGTTCGTCTTGCTCCGTCCCGTAGTTCGTCGTGAGAACGAGGACGCTCTTGCCGTCGAGAGCCATGAGTTCGTACTCCTCCCGTCTCCCCCTGCTTCCCGGTGCGCGGGCCGCTCGCGGCGGCCTCGGGCACCGGTCTTACCTGCACCGGCTGCCCCTTTGGCCCCGGTTCATTCGGCGGCGGCCGGAATCCTTTCCAGCACCCCGCCGGCGAACACGTCGTACAGGGGCAGCGTCTCCAGATGGACGTAGCCGATGTGGCAGTCGCAGCTCGTCAGCGGGCAGGGGCGGGGGCGGAGCGCGGCCCGGTAGGAGCCGTCGTAGAGGTTGCCGAGTTCGGCCGGGACGAAGTGGCAGCGGCGGACGGTGCCGTCGCCGTCCACCGAGATCACGGACTCCCCGGTACGGCAGGGCAGCCCGGCGCTGGCGTGCGGGTGCCTGCTGTACGGGAAGAGCGGGTCGAGACCGGTCCACACCTCGGCCTCCGCGTCGGTGTAGGTGTGCCCCTCGGCCGCGTTCACCCACAGGTACACCCGCTCCGGCAGCTCGGCCCGCAGCCGCCGGGCCGCCTGAAGGTGCCCGGGCAGCCCGACGATGCCGACGCTGTACCGCACCCCGAGCCGGTCCAGCTCCCGGCACTTGCCGAGGAACCGCTCGTACGGGGTCTGGCCGGGGTGGTACGTGCACCAGAGCGCCAGGGTGTCGCGGTCGGCGTCGGCCAGCCAGTCGGTGCGGCAGCTCAGGTTGGTCTGGATGGCGACGCGGCGGATGTGCGGCAGGCGGGAGAGGTCGGTCAGGGCGCGCCGGTACCAGGACCGCACCAGCCCCTCGCCCCAGGGTGTGAACAGCACCGAGAGCCGGTCCTCGGTGCGCCCGGCGGCCCAGTCGGCGAACCGCTCCAGGCTCGCCCGGTCGGCCCGCAACTGCTCCCGGCTGTCCCGGCGCTTGGCGAACGGGCAGTACGGACAGTCGTAGTCGCAGGAGGCCAGCGGCCCCCGGTACAGCAGGGTCAGGTCCATGACGGGCGGCTCACTTGCGCTCGTAGGCGGCCATCGCGGCCCGCACGGCCGGGGAGAACAGCTCGGGGCCCAGCGCGTCGGAGTGGGCCAGCCCCTCCGGGGTCAGCCGCAGCACCGGGCCGTCCTCCAGCCAGCCGAGGTCCGCGAACCGTGCCAGCTCGGCCGGGAAGTCCTCGGCCGGGGCACGGCCGCCGAACCGGGCCCGGTAGTCGGCCACCGCCAGCCCGTCCGCCTGGAGCAGCGACTGGAGCAGATGCCGGCGGCGCGGCTCGTCCCCGGTCATCCGCCGCCCGTACTCGGCGTGCGCGAAGTCGGCGGCGGGGCGGCTGATGTAGTCGTCGATGATCGCGCGGACCTGCTGCATGCCGACGGCGTAGTCGAAGGAGTAGTGCAGCCCGGCGGTGTACGAGCGGGCCCCGCAGCCCAGCCCGATCATGCCGTCGGTCTGGCAGGCGTAGTCGTCGGCGCCCTCGGCCGGGGCGTCGGCACGGCGGAACATCCGCATCGACCGCTGCTCGTAGCCGTGCGCGAGGAGATGGTCGCGTCCGGCGCGGTACAGCCGCAGCCGCCGCTCGTCCCACTCCGGGTCGGCCGCGTCGCCGCGCCGTCCGAGGCCGGTCAGCGGGCGTATGTAGAGCGGGTAGAGGTACAGCTCCTCGGGCCGCCAGGCCAGCGCGGCGTCCAGCGAGCGCAGCCAGGTGCGCTCGGTCTGCCCGTCGATGCCGTAGATCAGGTCGATGTTGAGCACGGGTATCCCCGCCTGACGCACCCGCCCGAGCGCCGCCTCCACATCGGCCCGGCGCTGCGGGCGTACGGCGGCCCGTGCCTCGGTGTCGTCGAAGCTCTGCACGCCGAGGCTGAGGCGGGTGGCGCCGCGCTCGGCGAGGACTTGGAGCCGGTCGGCGGTGGCCGTCGCCGGGGACGCCTCCACGGAGAGCGGGACGGCGCGCAGGTCGGCGCCCATCCGGTGCTCGGCGATGTCGCAGAGCCGGGTCAGCTCGGCGGCGGTGAGGAAGGTCGGGGTGCCGCCCCCGAAGGCGGCGGTGGCGAACCGCACCGGCTCCCGCTCCCCCAGCGCCTCCCGCACCGCGCCCGCCTGCCGCTCCAGCGCGTCGAGATAGGCGCCGGTGAGTCCGTCCGGTGCGCCGATACGGGTGAACAGGTTGCAGAACCCGCAGCGCACCTCGCAGAACGGGATGTGCAGATAGAGCGAGAGCGCGTCCTTGGGCTCGCCCGCCCAGAGATCCGACAGCAGCGGCCGGTCGGTGAGCCTCCGGTACGCGGTCTTGTGCGGGTAGGCGTACACATAGCTCTGGTACGGGGCCGGGGCGGTGGCGGTGGTCATCGGGTGGCCCCCTGGTCGAGCAGGAAGTGGGCGTAGGGAACGGTCCACACCGACTCGTGGCCGATGCGGTGGCCGGTCCAGCCGTCGTCGCCGTAGGCGGTGCCGTGGTCGGAGCAGACGACGGCGAGGCAGGGGCGGCGGCTGCTCATGGCGGTGAAGAGGCGGCCGATGTGCCGGTCCACGTACTCCAGCGCGGCGGCGTGGGTGGCGCGGGAGTCGCCGTCCTCCTCGGTCGCGCCGGGCAGGTGGAACCAGTTGGGCTGGTGCAGGGCGGAGACGTTGACGAAGAGGAACAGCGGCTGATCCGGTGCCGTCCGGGCGGCGATCTCCTCGGCGCGGGCCACCTGTGACTCGAAGGAGGTCGGGGAGGCGACCCCGAACTCCGGCTCCCAGTGCGACTCCTCGAAGAGTCCGGGCAGCACCGAACCGAGCGCGCCCTGCTTGTTGAAGAAGCCCACTCCCCCGACGCACGCCGTGCGGTAGCCCGCCTTGGCGAGGCCGGAGACCAGGTCGGGGGTGTCGTAGACGAAGGTGCCGTCGGCCGTGGTCTCGCTGCCCGCGAAGGCGGCGGCGAACAGGCGCGGATGGCGGCCGGGTTCGGCCGGGGTGGGCAGGAAGCCCGCGAAGACGGCCTGATGGGAGGCGTAGGTGAAGCTGCCGGGCGCGTGCCGCTTCTCCCAGCGGCCGCCGGGGAGATGGCGGGCCAGGTGCGGGATGCGGCCGGCCGCCGCGAGTTCGGCGGCCACGTCGTAGCGGAGCGTGTCGAGGGTGACCAGCAGGATGTCGTGGCTGCCCACGATCCGGTTCATGTCCGGTATGCCGGGGGCCACTTCGGGCAGGCGGGCGGTGGCCGGGTCAGGCGCTGACATGGGTGGTTCCTGTTCTGTGCGGGTGGTGCGGGCCGGGCCGCCCGGTGAGCGGGGCCCGGCGCAGGGCGGCGGCGACCTGCGTCGCGTAGGTGTCGAGGCCCTCGGCGCCGCTGCCGGGCAGTCCGGTGAGCCGGGGCAGCAGATCGCCGAAGGCGTTGACCTCGCCGACGAAGGCGCGCCGCCAGCCGACGACGGGCAGCAGGTCGACGCCGACGCAGAGCGTGTCCGGGAAGCAGGCCGCGGCCCGCTCGCAGATCCCGAGTACCTCCGGCCAGCGCAGTCCCGCGCTCTCGGCGGCGTGCCGGGCCCCGGCCAGGTCGCCCCGGCGGCCGCCGAGGTGGAGGTTGGTGAGCGGTCCGGCGCTGGTGCGGACCACCGCGTGGGTGGCGCGGCCGTCCACCACGACCACCCTGAGGTCGGCGGCGCGGCCGTCCTGGGACGCCTTGGGCACCCAGCGCTCCAGGTGCAGCCCGTCCGGGGCGAGCGCGTCCACGATGGCGGCGATGTCCCGCTCCCGCTGGTACCTGCGCACCTTGAGGGAGTTGAACAGCCGCCCCTCGGGGTCGAGTTCGACGGAGGTGGTGGCCCTGATCCTGCCTCCCCCGGCCGAGTCGACGGCGAGCACCCCGGAGGCCGACGAGCCGTGCGCGGGCTTGACGAACAGCCGGGGCATCCGGTGCTCCCGCATCAGCGCCCGCACGTCGTCCCAGCCGCGCACCGGGGCACCGGCCGCCCCGGAGGTGGGCGACGCGGGGACCGGTACGCCCGCCTCGGCGAGGACCGCGTGACAGCGCCGTTTGTCGAACATGACCGCCACGTCGGCGGCGCCGTCCAGCCGGATGCCGCCGCGCAGGGTGCCCAGGGCCGCAGTCAAGCGCTCGTACCAGCGGGCCGTGCCCTCCACGCGCGTCGGGTCGGGCACGGCCCGCAGCAGGAGGTCGACCTCGGGGTCCTCGCCGGGCGAGTCCACGCGGACGATCTCCTCGTCCCCGAACTCCGCCCCGCCCGCGCGCAGTACGTCCAGCCAGGGCACCACGCGGGGCGCGGGCAGCCCGGCGGCCCGGACGGCCTCCGCGAACAGGGTCACCCTGCGGCCCCCGGGGTTGCCGACGACCGCGAAACACCGGTTCATGGCAGGACGCTCACTCGCCGATGGCCACGAAGCGCTCCACGGTGCCGTCCTCGTTCTCGTACGAGTCCGCGTCGTCCTCGTTCAGGTCGAGCCGGACGCCGGCCGGTTCCAGGGTCTCGCGGAGGCGCTGCTGGAGGGGCTCGGTGATGTAGTGGTGGTGCAGGTCGAGGAAGGTCAGGTGGGTCAGCGGCCGGCCGGCGAGCAGCGCGGCGGCGCCCTCGTCGCCCAGGGTGCCCATGGAGAGGTCCAGCGTCTCCAGCCGGGCCAGCACGGGCGCGGCGGCGACGGCGGCCGCGATCTCGTCCTGTATCTCGCTGTTGCGCAGCCCGAGATGGCGCAGGGCGGGCAGCCGGGTGCCGGAGAGGATCGGCTCCAGGTCGGACACGGTGGTGTCGGCGCCGTACGTCGAGTCGCCGAGCCACAGTTCGAGGTGCTCCAGCGCGGGCAGGTCGCTGCCGCCTATGCCCCGCACGACCTGCACCGGCAGACCGCCGGTCTCCACGACCAGCTTGCGCAGCGCGGCGTGCTCCACGGCCGGGAACTCCAGGCCGGTGCCCCCGCGCACGCCGAACTCGGCCAGCTCCGGGAAGCCGGTGAGCAGTCCGGTGACGTCGGTCTGCTGAATCCAGGAGAGTTCGGCCTCCTCCATGACGAGGTCGCCCAGGAACAGCGCGCGCAGGGCGGGCAGCCGGTCGCGGGCGGCGAGCAGTGCCGCCATCACGGCGGAGGAGTCCGTCTCGTACGCCTCCGTCCAGGCGCCGACGATCAGCGCCCGCACCCGTGTGGTGTCCACGGTGGCCAGGAAGCGGGCGAAGGCGTCCTCCCACTCCTCGTCCGCGTCGTACACGTCCCCGGCGATCCGCCAGGCGACGGCCTCGGGCTCGGGCAGCTCGGCCTTCGCGTCGGGTCCGGGAAAGGCGAACGCGGGGAGGCCGTACAGCTCCTCCAGGTGGTGACCGATGGTCATGCGGGCTGCTCCTGACGTGCGATGGGCGCGAACGTGTGCGGTCCACGGCGTACGGGGAAAGTTCTACCAACTCGCACTGACAACCGGTCACACGGCTGTGCACGACCGCCCGGCTACTCGGCGCCCGGCGCCTCGCGCAGCGCCTTCGCGGTGGTGCCCGGGTCGTACCCCTCGGGGACCCCGTCGACCAGGATGATGTCGCCGGCGATGTGCCGGGAGCGCAGCGGGGCGATCTCCTGGTAGGCGGGCGAGTCCCACCAGGCCCGCGCCTCGGCGATGCCCGGGAAGCCGATGATCAGCGCGGCCTCGCGGAGATGGGCTACGGCGTGGGCGGTTATGGGTCCTCCACGGGGGCGAGCGGGGGGGCGAGAGGGGTCGAGGATCATCGGATCTTCGTACCCCGGCGATGCTTCCACCCCCGCCGACCGGCGTCGATGGTCCGTCGCAAGATCGACCCCGACACGCCGGGAGGTGAGATCCACACCCTCCGCCGAGCGACACGTGTGCTAGTCTTTCTCTTGTTGCAGTTGTGGTACCCATGAACTTTATGTGCGCCTGACGGGAAATGTTTTCTCTTTGGGCGCATTTTGTTTTCCGGCATCTTCCGGATGGGGCCTCTGCCATCAGAAGGAGAAAGTCATGGCACAGGGAACCGTCAAGTGGTTCAACTCTGAAAAGGGTTTCGGCTTCATCGAGCAGGACGGTGGCGGTCCGGACGTCTTCGCCCACTACTCGAACATCGCCACCCAGGGCTTCCGTGAGCTCCAGGAGGGCCAGCGGGTCAGCTTCGACGTCACGCAGGGCCAGAAGGGCCCGCAGGCCGAGAACATCGTTCCCGCCTAATTGCGGGACGCGTATTCCGCTCACCGGGGTCCGCACCGTCATGGTGCGGACCCCGGTTTGTGCTGTGTTGAGGAAGGCAGTAACCGCATGACCCGCAGGTATCAGAAGCCGAACCGCGGCTCGTCGCCGTCCAGGCCCTCGTCTGCTCCCCAGGCTCCCCAGGAATTCCGCCTGCCGGAGAGCACGACGCCCGCACTGCCCGCCGTCGCCGAGTTCGCCGACCTCGACATGCCCGCGGCACTGCTGAAGACGCTCACCGCGCAAGGGGTGACCACCCCCTTCCCCATCCAGGCCGCCACGCTGCCCAACTCGCTGGCAGGCCGGGACCTCCTGGGCCGCGGCCGCACCGGCTCCGGCAAGACCCTCGCCTTCGGCCTCGCCCTCCTCGCCCGTACGGCCGGACAGCGCGCCGAGCCCAAGGCCCCCCTCTCACTGATCCTGGTGCCCACCCGCGAGCTGGCCCAGCAGGTGACCGACGCGCTGACCCCCTACGCGACGGCGGTCAACCTCCGGATGGCCACCGTGGTCGGCGGTCTGTCGATCACCAAGCAGGCCGCCACGCTCCGGCGCGGCGTCGAGGTGCTGGTGGCGAGCCCCGGCCGCCTGAACGACCTGGTGGAGCGCGGCGACTGCGTGCTGCACGACGTCCGCATCACGGTGCTGGACGAGGCCGACCAGATGACGGACATGGGCTTCCTGCCGCAGATCACCCGGCTGATCCAGCAGGTGCGCCCCGACGGCCAGCGGATGCTGTTCTCGGCCACCCTGGACCGGAACATCGACAAGCTGGTGCAGCGGTTCCTCACCGACCCCGTGGTGCACTCGGTGGACCCGTCCGCCGGTGCCGTCACCACGATGGAGCACCACCTGCTCCACCTCCAGGACGAGACCGACAAGAAGGCCGTCACCACCCGCATCGCGGCCCGTGACGGCCGGGTCATCCTGTTCCTGGACACCAAGCGCTCCGCCGACCGGCTCGCCAAGCGGCTGCTGTCGGTCGGCGTCCGCGCCGCCGCGCTGCACGGCGGCCGCTCCCAGCCGCAGCGCAACCGCGCCCTGGAGCAGTTCAAGACCGGCGAGATCACCGCGCTGGTGGCGACGAACGTCGCGGCGCGCGGTATACACATCGACGACCTCGACCTCGTCGTGAACGTCGACCCGCCGACCGACCACAAGGACTACCTCCACCGCGGCGGCCGCACCGCCCGCGCGGGTGGGTCCGGCAGCGTGGTCACGCTGGTGCTGCCCGAGCAGAAGCGGGAGGTCAACCAGCTCATGTCGGCCGCAGGCATCCGCCCGAAGACCGCCCGCGTCACCTCCAGCGCCCCGGAGCTGGTCACCATCACCGGCGCCCGTGAGCCCTCCGGCGTGGCCGTGGTCATCGCGGCCCCGGAGCCCACGCCCCCGAAGGCGCGTCCGGCCCGCAGGTCCGGTGCCGGTGCCGAGGGCGCCGGCCGTCCCAGCCGCCGACGCCGTCCGGTCGGCGCCGGCGAGGGCACGGGCGGTCAGGGCCGCAAGCCCGAGGGCCGCTCCAAGCCGGGCGCGGCGAGCGCCGGTGCGTCCGGTGGCCGCCGTACGAGCGCCGAGGGCGCCAAGGGCGGGGGCGCCTCCGGGCGCCGTACCGCCGGTGGCGGGGCTCCCGGCAAGGCGGCCGCGCGCGGTACCGCCCGCAGGGCGCCGGGTGACCGCGCGGCGGGCACCGGCGGCGCCGACCGCCGTGGTGGACGCCGCCCGGCCGCCGGCTGAACACAGCGAGACAGAACACCCCCCGACCGGGCCGGTCGGGGGGTGTTTCGCGTACCGGGCTCACCTCCGCCGGGGCAGGCGGACCACCTGGACGAAGAAGTCGTCGATCTGGCGGACGGCGGCGATGAACTGGTCGAGGTCGACCGGCTTGGTGACATACGCGTTGGCGTGCAGCTTGTAGCTGCGGAGGATGTCCTCCTCGGCCGCCGAGGTGGTGAGGACGACCACCGGGATGTCCACGAGGTCCTGGTCGGACTTGATGCGCTCCAGGACCTGGCGCCCGTCGTACTTGGGCAGGTTCAGGTCGAGCAGGATCAGGTCGGGCCGGGGCGCGCCGGTGTGGCTGCCGCGCCGGTAGAGGAAGTCGAGCGCCTCCTCGCCGTCCCGGACCACGTGCAGCGTGTTGCCGATCTTGTTGTCCTCGAACGCTTCCCGGGTCATCAGCTCGTCACCGGGGTCGTCCTCCACCAGGAGGACGTCGATCGGGGTGGCGTCGGGAGTCGTCATGTGAGGGCCTTCTCCTCCGAGTTGATGCCAGGTTCGACGGGGGTGGCCGCCACGGGCAGGGTGAAGCGGAAACGAGTGCCGTCGGTGTGCTCGGTGTCCAGCCAGATCCGGCCGCCGTGATGTTCCACGATCTTCTTGCAGAGTGCCAGACCGATGCCGGTGCCACCGTAGGCGTCCCGGCTGTGCAGTCGCTGGAAGATGACGAAGACCTTGTCGGCGAACTCGCCGGGGATGCCGATACCGTTGTCCGTGACGCTGAGCTGGACGCTGCCGGGTTCGTCCGGGTCGGGCTCGCAGGTGACGGTGACGTGCGGGGCGCGGTCGGGGTGGCGGAACTTCAGGGCGTTGCCGATCAGGTTCTGCCAGAGCATGGTGAACAGGGTCGGGTCGCCCACCACCTCGGGCATCTCCCGCGGCCGCTCGACACGGGCGCCGGACTCCTCCACGGCGGCGGCGAGGTTCATCATCGCCTTCTCCAGCGACTTGTCCAGGCCGACGGGCACGCGGTCGTCGGTGAGGCGGCCGACGCGGGAGAAGGTGAGCAGGTCGTTGATGAGCACCTGCATGCGCTTGGCGCCGTCCACCGCGAAGTCGATGTACTGCCGGCCGCGGTCGTCCAGCTTGTCGTAGTACCGCTTCTCCAGGAGCTGGCAGAAGGAGGCGACCTTGCGCAGCGGTTCCTGGAGGTCGTGCGAGGCGACGTAGGCGAACTGCTCCAGTTCCACGTTGGAGCGGCGCAGCTCGACCGCCTGGGCGTCCAGGTCGGCGGCCTGGGTGGTGAGGATGCGCTGCTGGGTGTGGGAGGCGTCCAGCTCGGCCACGATCCGCTTGCGCATGCCCTCCACGTCGACGGCTACGGCGGTCAGGTCGGCCGGCCCGGCGCCGGTGATGACGTGGCCGAAGTCGCCGCCCGCGACCCGGCGGGAGGCTGTCCGCAGCCGCTCCAGGGGCCGGGTGACGAGCAGCCGTACGAAGACGGCGAGGACCAGGCCGGTCAGCAGGAACGCGGCGACCATGGCGACGAGCACCGAGTTGCGCAGGGTGCGCTCGTGGTCGATGTGGGCGCGGCCGTCTGTGACCACCTGAGCCAGGCGGGCGTTCTGGTCGGCCCAGCTCGTCCGGAGCTTGTCGAATTCCGCCTTGCCGCGTTCCACCTTGCGCCGGTCGACGGTCTTGGGGGCGCCGGGGGTGACGGAGCCGACGAGCGGCTCGGCGTAGGTGAGGCGCCACTCGGCCGCCTGGCGCTCGACGGTGTCCAGGTCGGCGCGCAGCTCGGGGCGGTCACCGACCAGGCGGCGCAGCCGGTCGGCGGACTGCGCCTCGTTCGTCTTGCCCTCGGTGTACGGCGTGAGGAAGCGCTTGTCGGCGCTGATGGCGTAGCCCCTGACGCCGGTCTCCTGGTTGACCAGGGCGGCCTGGAGCCGGTACGCCTCCGTCTGCGCGGGCTGGACGCGCAGCAGCAGCTCGTCGGTCGCGTCGGCCGTGCGGTTGAGCAGGTTGGCGCCGACCACGGTGCCGAGCAGCACCAGGAGGGCCATGAGCGACAGCACGAGGTAGAACCAGCCCTGCACGGTCAGGCGGCGCCCGGTCCACGGCTTGCGCGCGAGGTTCTTCACCGTGTGCTCCGTACCGACTCGTCACTCACGCGTCCCACTCGTTTCTCTCGTCTCACGTTTCTCAGTTCCAGCTCACATGGACGACGGCGACGTCGTCCGCGAGCCCGCCCTGTTCCTCGGCCAGTCCCTCGGCCTCGCCGATGAGCCGGTCCACGAACTCGTCGGGCGCGAGTCCGGCCGCCTCGCGGGCGAGTTCGAGCAGCCCCTCCTCGCCGAGGCGCTGCGGTCCCCGGCTGACGTGCCCCTCGAAGAGCCCGTCGGTGAACAGGACGACGGAGGCTCCCGGCGGCACCGGCAGTTCCGCGGTGGGCCAGCGGGCGCCGCCGGGGACGAGGCCCAGCGCGGGCCCGCCCGGCACCTCGACCCAGTCCACGTCGTGGGCACCGCGCCGGAGAAGGCCGTGATGACCGGCCCGCACCATGGTGGCCCGCTGCTCGCCGGGTACGGCGGAGAGGCTGACCAGGGTGGCGAAGACCTCGTCCCGGGCGCGCTCGGCGACCAGGATCTCCTCCAGGCGGGCCACCTGCTCGACGCCGGTGATGCCGCTGAGGACCAGTGTGCGCCAGGCTATCCGCAGGGCGACACCGAGGGCGGCCTCGTCCGGGCCGTGCCCGGAGACGTCCCCGACCACGGCGTGCACGGTGCCGTCGGCGCTCTGCACGATGTCGTAGAAGTCGCCGCCCAGCAGGGCCTGGGCGCGGCCGGGGCGGTAGCGGGCGACGACCTGGACGCCCTCGGCGCGCAGCAGCGGCCGGGGCAGCAGGCCGCGTTCCAGGCGGGCGTTCTCCTGGGCCTGCATCAGGCTGGCCTGGAGCGCCACCGCGGACTGCTCGGCCTGCTTGCGCTGGATCGCGTAGCGGATCGCGCGGCCGAAGAGCTCGGGCTCGACGCGGCCCTTGACCAGGTAGTCCTGGGCGCCGGCGGTGACCGCGGCGAGTCCGGTCTGCTCCTCGGCGAGGCCGGTGAGGACGACGATGGCCACCCGGTCGGCGTGCGCCTTGATCAGGGAGACCGCTTCGAGGCCGCTCGCGTCCGGCAGGTGCAGGTCGAGCAGGACGCAGTCCGGACGTTCGGTGGCGAGCACCCCGGCGGCCTCGGACATCGAACGCACCCAGCGCAGCCGCATCTTCAGGGCGCTGTCGGCGACCAGTTCCTCGACCAGCAGCGCGTCACCGGCATCGTCCTCGACCAGGAGGACCGACGGCTGTCGCTCGTCCCACTCCGTGTCGATCCCGTCCACGGTCACCGGCATCAGCTCATCGGCATCAGCCCGCGACGTCACCATGGTCACGCCCTTTCCGCTCCGCTCGTGCCGCCCGCCACCAAAAGTTGTCGACCGACAACATTGGATGAGCATACTCAGTGCGAAGATCCGGGCGTGACCAGTCCGGGTGACATCATTCACCCATCCGGGCCCGAACGCGAAGACCCGGTGCCGGCCGGTGAGGGTTCATCCCTCGAAGCGGTAGCCCATGCCCGGCTCGGTGATGAGGTGGCGCGGGTGCGAGGGGTCCGCCTCCAGCTTGCGGCGGAGCTGGGCCATGTAGACGCGCAGATAGTTCGTCCGGTCGCTCAGAGAGACTCCCCAGACCTCGTGCAGCAGGTGTTTCCGGCTCACCAGGCGGCCGGGGCTGGTGACAAGAATCTCCAGCAGATGCCACTCGGTCGGGGTGAGGCGGACGTCACGCCCGTTGCGCACCGCCTTCTTGGCGGCGAGATCGAGGGTGAATTCCGCCGTCCGCACCACAGTGGTCTCCGGGGCCGCCCGGTCGGCCTCGGTGCGGCGGACGGCGGCGCGGAGGCGGGCCAGCAGCTCGTCCATGCTGAACGGCTTGGTGACATAGTCGTCGGCCCCGGCGTCCAGCGCGGCGACCTTCTCCTCGGACGCCTGGCGGGCGGAGAGGACGAGGATCGGCACCCGGCTGCGGCGACCGCGCAGGGACCGGATGACGTCGGCGCCGTCCATGTCGGGCAGTCCGAGGTCGAGCACGACCACGTCCGGCCCGCGGTCGGCCGTGAGCCGGAGCGCGGTGGCGCCGTCCGGGGCCGCGTCGACGGCGTACCGGCGGGCCTGGAGGTTGATCACGAGGGCCCGTACGAGCTGCGGGTCGTCCTCCACCACGAGCACCCGTGTCATGGACTCGCGCCCTCCTGTCGTACGCCTCGGGGGACCGACGCCAGCAACTTACGGCATCGGGGCGGGAGTCGGCGGTCCGGGTGCGGCTTCCGGACACCGCTCAGTGCCGGGCGGCCAGCTCCTTGAGGGCGATGTTCAGCTCCAGCACGTTGACGCGGGGCTCGCCCAGGAAACTCAGGGTGCGGTGCTCGGTGTGGTCGCGGACGAGCCGGGCGACCTCGGGCACGGGCAGGTGGTTCCGGGCGGCGACGCGGTTCGTCTGGAGCCGGGCGTACTCCGGGGAGATGTCCGGGTCGAGGCCGGAGCCGGAGGAGGTGACCGCGTCGGCGGGCACGTCGGCCGGGCTCACCGGACGGCCGGGTACGGAGTTGTCCCGGACGACGGCGGCCTTGGCATCGTCCACCCGCTGGACCAGGACCTTGTTGTCGGCGGCGAGGTTGGTGGCGCCGGAGAGCAGCAGTGAGTAGCGGGTGTTCTCGGTGTTGGTGCCGAGCCCGGCCGCCGGGCGCCCCTGGAACCACCTGAGGTCCGGCGCCGGCGTCTCCTGTCCCTTCTTCAGGGGCAGGGTGTACGACTGCCCGATGAGGGAGGAGCCGACGACCCGTCCGTCCGCCCGGACCTCGGAGCCGTTCGCGCGGCCGGGCATGAGGAGCTGGGACACGCCGGTCACGGCGAGGGGATAGAGGACGCCGGTGACGAGGGTGAGCACGAGCAGGGCGCGCAGGCCGGCGCCGAGGGACCGGATCTTGCCGGTGAGGGAGGTGTTCATGGTCAGCCGATCCCGGGGATCAAGGAGATGAGCAGGTCGATGAGTTTGATGCCGACGAAGGGCGCGACGAGTCCGCCGAGGCCGTAGACGGCGAGGTTGCGCCGCAGCAGGCGGTCGGCGCTGACCGGCCGGTACCGCACCCCGCGCAGGGAGAGCGGGACCAGCGCGATGATGATCAGCGCGTTGAAGACGACCGCCGAGAGGATCGCGGAGTCGGGCGAGGCCAGCCGCATGATGTTCAGCCGGTCGAGCCCCGGATAGACGGCGGCGAACAGCGCCGGGATGATCGCGAAGTACTTGGCGACGTCGTTGGCGATGGAGAACGTGGTCAGCGCGCCCCGGGTGATGAGGAGCTGCTTGCCGATCCCGACGATCTCGATGAGCTTGGTCGGGTCGGAGTCCAGGTCGACCATGTTTCCGGCCTCCTTGGCGGCCGACGTGCCGGTGTTCATGGCCACGCCGACGTCCGCCTGGGCCAGCGCGGGGGCGTCGTTGGTGCCGTCCCCGGTCATGGCGACGAGCTTGCCGCCCGCCTGCTCCCGCTTGATGAGGGCCATCTTGTCCTCGGGGGTGGCCTCCGCGAGGAAGTCGTCGACGCCGGCCTCCTCCGCGATGGCCTTGGCGGTCAGCGGGTTGTCCCCGGTGATCATGACGGTGCGGATACCCATCCGGCGCAGCTCGGAGAACCGTTCCCGCATGCCGTCCTTGACGACGTCCTTGAGGTGGACGACGCCCAGCACGCGGGCGCCCCGGCCGTCCCGCACGGCGACCAGCAGCGGGGTGCCGCCCGCGCGGGAGATCCGGTCGGCGGCTCCTTCCGTGTCCTCGGGGACCGTGCCGCCCTGCTCGCGCACCCAGCGCAGCACCGAGGCGGCCGCGCCCTTGCGGACGCTGCGCCCGTCCACGTCGACGCCGGACATCCGGGTCTGCGCGGTGAACGCGACCCATTCGGCGCCGGCCAGCTCGCCCTGGTGGCGCTCGCGCAGGCCGTACGCCTCCTTGGCGAGGACGACGACGGAACGACCCTCGGGGGTCTCGTCGGCCAGCGAGGAGAGCTGGGCCGCGTCCGCGAGTTCGGCCTCGCCCGCCCCGCCCACCGGCACGAACTCGGCGGCCCGGCGGTTGCCGAGCGTGATGGTGCCGGTCTTGTCGAGCAGCAGGGTCGACACGTCACCGGCCGCTTCCACGGCCCGGCCCGACATGGCCAGCACATTGCGCTGGACCAGGCGGTCCATGCCGGCGATGCCGATGGCGGAGAGCAGGGCGCCGATGGTGGTGGGGATCAGACACACCAGCAGGGCGACCAGCACGACCATCGTCAGGTGGGTGCCCGCGTGCGCGGCGAACGGCGGCAGCGTGGCGCAGGCCAGCAGGAAGACGATGGTGAGCGAGGCCAGCAGGATGTTCAGCGCGATCTCGTTGGGCGTGCGCTGCCGGGCCGCGCCCTCCACCAGTCCGATCATCCGGTCGATGAAGGTCTCCCCCGGCCTCGTCGTGATCCGGACGACGATCCGGTCGGAGAGCACCTTGGTGCCACCCGTGACGGCACTGCGGTCGCCCCCGGACTCCCGGATGACCGGCGCCGACTCGCCGGTGATCGCGGACTCGTCCACCGACGCGACGCCCTCCACGACATCGCCGTCACCGGGGATCACGTCGCCCGACTCGCAGACGACCAGGTCACCGACGCGCAGCTCGGTGCCGGAGACGTGCTCCTCGGCGGTCCCGGTCAGCCGGCGGGCCACGGTGTCCGCCCGGGCCTTGCGGAGAGTGTCGGCCTGCGCCTTGCCCCGGCCCTCGGCGACCGCCTCCGCGAGGTTGGCGAAGAGCACGGTCAGCCACAGCCAGACGCTGATCGTCCAGCCGAACCAGTCGGTGGGATCGGTGAAGGAGAACGCCGTGGTCAGCACCGAGCCGATCCACACCACGAACATCACGGGCGACTTGACCATGACCCGCGGATCGAGCTTGCGGAAGGCGTCGGGCAGCGATCTCAGCAACTGCCGGGGATCGAACAGTCCCGCGCCGACCCGGCCCCCGCCGGACGGGCCCCCGGCCGCCGCCTCGTCGTGCGGCACGCGGGTGGGAGTGACTGTGGACATGGCGCCCTCTGGGTCGTGGGTACGGGTGGTCGGCGTGTCGGTACGGGAAGGTGTCATGCCAGCCCCTCCGCGAGCGGTCCCAGCGCCAGCGCCGGGAAGTAGGTCAGGCCGGTGATGATGAGGATCGCCCCGACCAGCAGGCCCGCGAACAGCGGTTTCTCGGTGCGCAGGGTGCCCGCGCTCTCCGGGACCGGCCGCTGCGCGGCGAGCGAGCCGGCCAGCGCCAGGACGAACACCATGGGCAGGAAGCGGCCGAGCAGCATGGCGAGCCCGGTCGTGGTGTTGAACCAGTCGGTGTTGGCGTTCAGCCCGGCGAAGGCCGAGCCGTTGTTGTTGGCGGCCGAGGTGAAGGCGTACAGCACCTCGGAGAACCCGTGCGCACCCGGATTGAGCACCGAGTGCGGCGGGGTCGGCAGGGCCAGCGAGGCCGCGGTGAACACGAGGACCAGCGCGGGGGTGACGAGGATGTAGCAGGCGGCGAGCTTCATCTCGCGCGCGCCGATCTTCTTGCCCAGGTACTCGGGGGTGCGGCCGACCATCAGACCGGCGAGGAACACCGCGATCACGGCCATGATCAGCATGCCGTACAGCCCGGAGCCGGTGCCGCCGGGCGCGATCTCGCCCAGCATCATGCCGAGCATGGCGACGCCGCCGCCGAGCCCGGTGAAGGAGGAGTGGAAGGAGTCCACGGCGCCGGTCGAGGTGAGCGTGGTGGACACCGCGAAGAGCGCGGAGCCGCCGACGCCGAAGCGGACCTCCTTGCCCTCCATGGCACCGCCAGCGGCCTGGAGCGCCGGGCCGTGGTGGCTGAACTCGGCTGCCATCATCAGGGCGGTGAAGCCCAGCCAGATGGTGGCCATGGTGGCGAGGATCGCGTAGCCCTGCCGGACGCTGCCGACCATCAGGCCGAAGGTGCGGGTCAGCGAGAACGGGATGACCAGGATCAGGAAGATCTCGAACAGGTTGGTGAAGGGGGTCGGGTTCTCGAAGGGGTGGGCGCTGTTGGCGTTGAAGTAGCCCCCGCCATTGGTGCCCAGCTCCTTGATGGCCTCCTGGGAGGCGACCGCGCCGCCGTTCCACTGCTGGGTGCCGCCCATGAACTGGCCGACCTCATGGATGCCGGAGAAGTTCTGGACGGCGCCGCACGCGACGAGGACCAGCGCGCCGAGCACGGCCGCCGGGACCAGGACGCGCAGCGTGCCGCGCACCAGGTCGGCCCAGAAGTTGCCCAGTTCGCCGGAGCGGGACCGGGCGAAGCCGCGCACCAGGGCGACCGCGACGGCCATGCCCACGGCGGCGGACACGAAGTTCTGCACCGCGAGCCCCGCCGTCTGCACGACATGGCCCATGGTCTGTTCGCCGTAGTACGACTGCCAGTTGGTGTTGGTGACGAAGGAGACGGCGGTGTTGAAGGACTGCGCCGGGTTCACCGAGGAGAATCCGAGCGAGCCGGGCAGCACCCCCTGGAGCCGCTGGAGCAGGTAGAGGAAGAGGACGCCGGCGAGGGAGAAGGCGAGCACCCCGCGCAGATACGCCGGCCAGCGCATCTCGGTGTCGGGGTCGGCGCCGATGGCCCGGTAGATCCACCGCTCGACGCGCAGATGGCGGCGCGAGGAGTACACCTTGGCCATGTAGGCGCCGGCGGGCGCGTGGACGAGGGCCAGCGCGCCTATGAGGGCGAGGAGCTGGAGCACGGCCGCGAGTACGGAACCCATGTCTGTTCTCAGAACCTCTCCGGGAAGATCAGGGCGAGGACGAGATAGCCCAGCAGGGCGACGGCCACGATCAGGCCGACGGTGTTCTCGGCGGTCACAGCTTGGTCACCCCCTTGGCGACGAGTGCCACCAGCGCGAAGGCCGCGAGCACGGTGACGACGAAGGCCAGGTCGGCCATCTTGGGACTCCTGAACGGACTCGGGGTCGATAAGGGGAACGCTTCGAGGAAACCCCTGCTCCACGGGGTCGGAGCCCCGCGTTGACGCCTCTCATACGGGCAGGGGCGCCGCTTTGACGGGTCTCTGACGGGGGGGCGCACGGCGGAGCGCGGAGATGTGACGTGCGTTTCCCTCGATCGAACGAGTTTGGGAACGGCGACCCTTGGCGCGCCGGGCCGAGCGGGGGATGGGAACACGCGTTCCGGAAATTGCCTCGCCGGAGCCGTAACAAGGCCGGTCTCCGGGGCGTTTTTAGAGCACCAGTTCACTTCCCACTCGGATGGAGGAGGTCGACGACATGAGTACGTTCGCCCCCGGTTCAGCCCACCTCACCTGCCGCGCGCTCGTCGTCGACCGCGAGCGGCGGGTCCTGCGGGTACGGGACCCGGCCGGGCTGCCCGGCGCGCGGGCCGAGGCGGGCGACCGCACCTTGCTGGAGGCCGCGCTGCGGGCGGTGACCGAGCGGACCGGGCTCGCACGGGGTGACCTGTGCCTGACCCCGGAGCTGCTGACCAGCCCGGTCCATGTCGAGGCGGTCGGAGCGGGCCACTACGCGTTCACCTTCGCCCTCTACTTGGCCCGCGCCCTGCCCGAACCGCTGCCGGGCGCGGACTGGTTACCGGTCGAGCGACTCGAACCGGGATCGTTGAAAGACAGGTTGAGCGCGCTGGAGCTGGACGGGCGACCGGAGCCGGTGAACGCCTCGGCGCTGATCCACGACGGCGACGGCCGCTACCTCCTCCACCTGCGCGACAACATCCCCGGCATCTGTGAGCCGGGAGCCTTCGCCCTGCTCGGCGGCGGCCGGGAGCCCCAGGACCGCACGCTGGAGGACACCCTCCGGCGCGAGCTGGCCGAGGAGGTACCGGGACTCGACCCGGCCGGACTGGAGCCGTACGCCGTGGAGGAGGCCACGGGTGCCGACGGGCTGTGCGTGCCGGTGCAGGTCTTCTCCGGCCGCTGGAGCGGCGATGCGGAGGGGCTGGAACTGACGGAGGGGGTGCTGCTGCGCTGGTTCCGCCCGGACATGCTGCACCGGCTGCGGCTGAGCGCCGGGACGCGTGAGCTGATCCTGCGCCATGCGGCGGGCCCGGCCGCGCGGGCCCCGGTGGTGCCCCGCCCGGCGAAGGCACCGGACGCGAGCGGTACGGAGCTGAACATCGTCGGCGTCCATCTGTACGCCGAGGACGACGACGGCCGCGTACTGCTCGGCCTGCGCCACCCCGGCGCGGCCTTCGCGGGCTCCACCTGGCACTTCCTGGCCGGACACTGCGAGCGGGAGTCGGCTGTCGCGTGCCTGGTGCGGGAGGCGTACGAGGAGGCGGGACTGGTCGTCGACCCCGACGGGCTGGAGCTGGCGCATGTGGTGCACGTGCTGCACAGGCCGAGCGCGCGGCCGCGCATGCAACTGGTGTTCCGTGCCCACCGCTTGCACGGGACACCGTCGCTGAGGGAGCCGGACAAGTGCCTCGCCTGGCGCTGGTGGGACCCGGACGCGCTGCCGGAGCCGCTCGTCCCCTACGCCCGCACCGCCATCGACGGCATCCGCGCCGGCCGGACCTACTCGGAGCTGGGCTGGTGCCCGGCATGAGCGGGCACCGGCGGCACACCGTGCCGGTGGACGTCCATCTGATCCTTCGCCGCGGGAGCGAGGTGCTGGTGTCGCGCCGGGCCGGGCCGGTGTACGCGGCCGGGCTGTGGCATCTGCCCTCGGGGCACCTGGACGGCCCGCACGAGGACGTGGTCGACGCGGTGGTCCGGGAGGCACGGGAGGAGACCGGTGTCGTCATCGACCGGGCCGATGTGCGCGCCGCCGTCACCGTCCACCACCGCGCCCCCGGCGGTTCGGCCCGCGTCGGCTTCTTCTTCGAGGTACGGCGGTGGGCGGGCGAGCCCCGCGTCATGGAACCGGACGTCTGTGACGCCATGACCTGGGTCCCCCTGGACTCGCTGCCCGCCGCGACGGTGGCGTACTGCCGGGCCGGTCTGGACGCCTACCGGGCCGGGGAGCACCTGGCCGTGCACTTCCAGCGGCCGGGCGATCCGGTCGCCCACGACCCGGCCACCGACCGGCTCCTGGTCGTCCCCGGCGTCAATCCCCTGCCGGCCCAGCGGAGTTCGGCCCCGCCCCGCCCCTTGGAGACGCATCGTGAGCAGTGAGGCCCTGCACACCCGCCCCCAGCACCCCGGCACCGCGCACACCGCACGGCTCGCCACGCCCGCCGACGCGGAGGGCGTCGTCCGGCTCCGGTCCGCCTTCGTCCTGGCCGAGCCGCTCCCGGAGGAGTGGATCGTCCGCTCCGGCGCCGAACTGGCCGCCCGGCTGGCCCCCGGTGGCGACGCGCGCGCCTGTGTCGTCGACGCCCCGGACGGCACCCTCGCCTCCTGCGCCCTCGCGCTGCTCCACCCCGTACTGCCTGAACCGGCGTCCCCCACCGGGCGGGCGGCGCGGGTGCACGCGGTCGCCACGCATCCCTCGTGGCGCCGCCGGGGATACGCCGGAGCGGCTCTGACCGCGCTGCTCCACCGGCTCCGGGCGGAGGGCGTGAAGCCCGTCGAGGCCGACACGCCCGGCACCGCGGGGGCGCTCTTCCGTGCCTCGGGATTCTGCGGCAGCCTGGCGGCCATGCGGATGACTTGGCCGGAGCCCTCGGTCCGGGGGCGGGTGGACGAGAAGACCGGCCATGTCTGGCTGCCGCCGGAGCAGTACGCGGAGACGGTGATGAAGGCCACCGGCTTCGCCTGCGTGCTCTTCACCGACGCCCACGACCGGCCCGTGCAGCTCCACGGGGTGTACAGCGCGACCCACCCCTGGCAGTTGGTCGGCGGCACGATGGACCCCGGTGAGCGGCCGTGGGAGACGGCCGTGCGGGAGTGCCGGGAGGAGACCGGCATCGAACTCACCGGCCCGCCCCGGCTGCTGGCCACGGTGTACGGGCTGCCCGGTGCCGAGTGGCCGTACAGCACGATGGGGCTCGTCTTCGACGGCGGGCGGCTGGACGAGGCGCGGCTCCGGGACATCGTGCTGGACCCGCGCGAGCACGACGAGGTGCGGGTGCTGCCGCTGGCCGAGTGGCGGCCGCTGATGCCGGCGCGGGACTTCGCGCGGCTCAGTGCGGTGATGGAGGCCCGCCGCACCGGTGTGGCCGCCTACTTCGACACCTGGGACTGGGGGACGGAATGAGCGTCGTGCTGATGTCGGACCGGCGGGTGGCGGCGGTCCCGGTGCGGGAGTGCGGCGAGCCTCTGGTCGACGTCCGGGCGCACGGCGCGCTCCGGGTCGACCCGCGCAAGGAGGACGCCTCGGGCGCCTTCGCGTACCTGCGCCAGGGGGTCCTGCACCGGCTGCTGCACGCCCAGTCGCTCCTGCCGGACGGCCTGCGGCTGCTGTACGTCGAGGGGTACCGGCCGCCCGCTCTCCAGCGCCGGTACTTCGAGGAGTACGCGGGCGCGCTCGGCCGGGACAACCCCGGCTGGTCCCCGGCCCGCGTCCGGGACGAGGCGAGCCGGTTCGTGTCCCCGCCGGAGATAGCCCCGCACAGCGCGGGCGCGGCCGTGGACCTCACCCTGATGGACGCCGACGGCAGCGAACTGGACCTGGGCACCCGGATGAACGCCGACCCGGTGGAGAGCGAGGGCGCCTGCTACACCTCGGCCACGAACATCGGCGCCGAGGCCACGGCCAACCGGAACACCCTGGCCGCGGTCCTGTCCGAGGCGGGCCTGGTCAACTACGCGACGGAGTGGTGGCACTGGAGCTGGGGCGACCGTTACTGGGCGCTCCAGACGAACAATCCCACCGCGCTCTACGGCCCCACGGAACCGGGAGCCATATAAGCCGCATATCGCCCCATCGCTGGCATAGTGCCGCGCATGACCCTCACGCCCCCTCAGAACGGCTCGCGGCGGGGCGGCGGCCGCCGTCGCACGGTGCTCGCGCTGGCCTGTGTCCTCGGGATCACTGGCGGCGTCGTCCTCGCGCTGGACCTGACCGAGCACGAGCCCCGCTCCCCCGCCGCTCTCCCGGGCCACCCCGCCCCCGGCCCGAAGGACGTCCCCTCCCCCGGCGCCCCCGGCATCGGCGACCCCCTCATGCCGCTGGACGGGAACGGCGGCTACACGGTCCGCCGCTACACGCTGGACTTCGACTGGCAGGCGCCGAGGACGCCGTTCGCCGCCGCCACCACGATCAGCGCGACGGCCACCCAGGCCCTCTCCCGCTTCGACCTCGACTTCGCGGGCAACACCCTGCGCGGCGTCACCGTCGACGGCGCGCCCGCGAAGACCGCGCGCCGGGGCGACGAACTCGTCGTGACCCCGGCGAAACCGCTCGCACGCGGCCGCGCCTTCACCGTGCGCGTCGCCTACACCGCCGACCCCACGCGGCACCGCCACCGCACCGACGCGATCCAGGACTACGGCTGGGTCCCCACGGCCGACGGCACCGTGCTGTCCCCGCAGCCGAACGGCGCACGGATGATCTTCCCGGCGGACGACCACCCGAGCCTGCGCGCGCCGTTCACCTTCCACATCACCACCCCGCCCGGCCTGACGGCGGTGACCAACGGACGGCTCGTCACCCGAGCGCCCCAGCGCGACGGCCGGGTCCGCTGGACGTACGACTCGGAGCATCCGGTCGCCCCGCAGTTGGTCCAGTTGGCCATCGGCAGGTTCGACGTGGTGGACGGCACCGGCCCGCACGGGCTCCCGCTGCGGGACGTGGTGCCGCGGGGGCTGGTGGCAAAGACCAAGGCGTACCGGGCGCTGACGCCGGACCATCTCGCCTGGCTGGAGCAGCGGCTCGGCCCGTACCCCTTCCGGCGCTACGGCGTGCTGGTGGGCGACACCGAGCTGCCGGTGGCGCTGGAGACGCAGTCCCTCTCGGTGGTGCCGAGCACGGACCTGCTGGGGGATCAGGTCGCCGCCGAACGCAATCTCGTGCACGAGCTGACCCACCACTGGACCGGCGACAGCGTGGCGATCCGCCGCTGGTCGGACCTGTGGCTGAGCGAGGGTCACGCCCGGTTCTACGAGCTGCTGTACGCCGACACGCGGGGCGGTCCGGGCCTGGAGGACATGATGCGTTCGGCCTACGAGCGGCACGACCAGTGGCGGCACGACGACGGCGCCCCCGCCGAGCCGCACGAGGAGGGCCTGTTCCGGCAGATGCGCTACGACGGCTCGGCGCTGGTGCTGTACGCGCTGCGGGAGAAGGTCGGCACGGACACCTTCGAGCGCATCGAGAAAGCCTGGGTGACGACGTATCGGGGACGGGTGGCCGGCACCCGGGACTTCGTCAGGCTGGCCTCCGAGGTGGCCGGCCAGGACCTGACGGGCTTTCTGACCCCGTGGCTGTACGGGTCGCACACCCCGCCCATGCCGAACCGCCCGGACTGGCGGGTGGACCCGGTCGGGGAGGAGTGAGAGGTGCGGGGGTGAAGGGCTGCCCCCACCCGGCGGGGTCCACTGCCGCCGACCGGGTGGCCTGGGCGCGGGGGCTGGTCCACGCCAGTGACGCTCGGCGCGACGCGGCGCGCGAGGCAAGGAAACGTGAGCGGGGTGACATGCGGGGCGCGCCCTCCTTTCGCGCCCTGGCCGCATGTTCCGGCCGCGCCGAACCTCGTTGGAGCCACCCGTATGAGAAAACGCGTCGCCCCCCGCCTGTCCAGTGCCGTGCGCGGGCATCGGCGGATCGTCTGCGTGACCGCCGCGTCGGCGGCGCTTCTGGTGCCCTTGCTGATCGACCGCTCGGACGATTCCGGCGGTCCCACCGACCAACGCCTCCAGGACGACTACACCGCCGCGGCGAAGGAGTTCCACGTCCCCCGCAGCGTCCTGATGGGGGTGTCCTACCTCCAGTCCCGGTGGGACTCCCACCAGGGCGCGCCGAGCGTCATCGGCGGCTACGGGCCGATGCACCTGGTGGACTCGGCCGGGCCGCCGGCCGCCACCCCGCCGCACCATGTGACGCCCCATCCGAAGGTGCGGAAGGCCAGCCCGTCCCCGGCGCAGAAGGCGGCCGAGGAGGTTCAGCGCTCCGCCGACCTGCGCCGGGCGGCCGATCTGGTCGGCCTCCCGGTGGAGCGGCTGCGCACCGACGACGCCGCCAATGTGCGCGGCGGCGCTGCCCTCCTCGCGGCGGCGCAGCAGAAGCTCGGCAAGCCGCTCAGCACCGACCCGGCCGACTGGTGGGACGCGGTGTCGCGCTTCCCGGGCTCCAGTGACGCGGGCTCGGCGGCCGCCTATGCCAACGATGTCTTCGACATCATCCGCAGGGGCGCGAACCGTGTGACGGACGCCGGTCAGCACGTGGTCCTGGCCGCGAGCCCCCAGGTGCGCCCCAAGGCCGGGGCGGCGGGCGCGTCCCGTTCGAAGAACGTGGAGTGCCCGGCGGAGCTGTCGTGCTCCTGGCTGAGCGCGCCGTACGTGCGGATCGACGACGAGGCGTACGGCAACCACGACCTGGCCGACCGGCCCAAGGACCAGAAGATCGAGTACATCGTCATCCATGACACCGAGGCGCCGCTGGCCTCGATGCTGCTGACCGTCCAGGACCCGACGGAGGCGTCCTGGCACTACTCGATCCGCTCCAGCGACGGCAGTGTCACCCAGCACGTCAAGACCAAGGACGCGGCCTGGCACTCGGGCAGCCAGTTCGTGAACGGCCGCTCGATCGGCATCGAGCACGAGGGCTTCCTGCGGCAGCCGGACGCCTGGTACACGGAGCAGATGTACCGTTCCTCCGCCCGGCTGGTGAAGTATCTGACGAAGAAGTACGACATCCCGCTGGACCGTCAGCACATCTTCGGCCACGACAACGTGCCGGCGCCGACGGAGGACACCATCCCGGACATGCACGACGACCCGGGGCCGTTCTGGGACTGGCGGCACTACTTCGATCTGCTGGGCGCCCCGCTGAAGGCGACGGCGGGGCCGGACAGCGACACGGTGATGATCCTTCCGGAGTACGCCAGGCACAAGCCGGTGTTCACCGGCTGCGTGGAGAGCGGCGAGAAGTGCGCGCCGCACGGTTCCAGCGCGGTCCGGCTGCACACCGAGCCGAGCGAGGACTCCGGGCTGATCCAGGACCCGGGCCGCAAGCCGGACGGCGACGACACCACGGTGGACGTCAACGACCTGGGTTCGCGGGTGTCGGCGGGCCAGGTGTTCGCGGTGGCCGGACGGCAGGGCGACTGGACGGCGATCTGGTTCCAGGGTCACAAGGCGTGGTTCAAGAACCCGAAGGACCAGCCGACCGCGGTGGGCGAGCGCGCCCGGACCGTCACGCCGAAGGAAGGGCGCCACGAGATCCCGGTGTTCGGGCGGGCGCTCCCGGAGGAGTCGGCCTACCCGGAGGGGGTGGACGAGCAGCAGGAGGCGCCGCTGCCGTACACGATCGAGGAGGGTCAGCGGTATGTGACCCAGTCCGTCGTGCACGGCACCTACGTCGACCGGTCCTCGTTCGGCGACACCCCGGCGCCGGTGGTGAAGGGGCAGGAGGAGTACTACGAGATCCAGCTCGACCACCGGCTCGCCTATGTGCGGGCGAGCGACGTGGACGTGCAGGAGCCTCCGGCGGCCGCCGGTGCGCCGAAACCGGCCAAGCCGAAGACCAAGAACTGACAACTGCGGCCGGTGCCGGTCCCTCGGGGGCCGGCACCGGCCGCTGAGCCTGATGGACGAGGACCGCACGGCCCCGGTGGCCCCACCACTGGACCGCCTCCGGATCAGCGCCCAGACTGGGGGTGTCGGACGCCCCGCTCTTCCTGGACGGTGACCGTGGAAACGCAAGAGAGTCAGCGCGTCGAGTTCACGACCGAGGCGGCCCGACTGGTGCGGAGGCTGCGCGAGCAGCACGGCCCGCTGATGTTCCACCAGTCCGGCGGCTGCTGCGACGGCAGCGCCCCCATGTGCTACCCCGAGGGCGAGTTCCGCACCGGCGCCTCCGACGTCCTGCTGGCCGAACTGACCCTGGACGGCGTCCCGGAACCCGTGGGCTTCTGGATGTCCAGGTCCCAGTACGACCTGTGGAGCCACACCCGGCTCATCGTGGACGTGGTTCCCGGCCGGGGCGGCGGCTTCTCGCTGGAGGCCCCGGAGGGCGTCCGCTTCCTGATCCGGTCCCGCGTGATCGGCACCTAGCGTCTCCGCGTCACGGCCGCAGCCCGCTCACCAGGTCCGCGGTGGCCGTGAGGCCGTTGCTGATGGTGGGCGCCATGCTGGTGCTGGCCAGGTAGAAGCCGAGCATCATGCAGACCAGGGCGTGCGAGATCTTCAACGCGCCGTTGCGCATGAAGACCACGGCCAGGATCAGGAGCAGCAGCACCACTGAGATGGAAACAGCCATCGGAACCTCCTCCGCCACGCCCGGTGTGCGGCGTTCGGCCGCAAGTGTGGCGTAGCGGAGGGTTGTTCCGGTGCGCTGACGTGTCCCCCGTAAGGGTGGTGTCAGGGAGCCTGGAGGTCCGCCAGGCTCGCGACGGCCTCGCGGTGGGCGCCCGCGCTGCCGTACGCGAGGGAGTCGGCCTTCGCCCGCTTCAGGTACAGGTGGACGGGGTGTTCCCAGGTCATGCCGAGTCCGCCGTGCAGTTGCAGCGCCTCCTCGGTGGCGTGGACGGCGACGGGAGAGGCGTAGGACTGGGCGACGGCGACGGTGAGGTCGGTGTCGTGGCCCGTGGTGAGCGCGTCGGCCGCGGCGCGGGCGGCTGCGCGGAGGTTGACCACCTCCAGCCAGAGCTGGGCGAGCCGGTGCTTGAGCGCCTGGAATCCGCCGACCGGCCGGTTGAACTGCTTGCGCTCCTTGAGGTAGCGCACGGTCTCGGTCAACGCCCAGTCGGCGACGCCCAGTTGCTCGGAGGCCAGCAGTCCCGCACCGGCCCGCAGCGCCCGCCGCACGGCGGGTTCGGCGGGGCCGAGGCGACGGCCGGGGGCGCCGTCGAGCGTGACGGTGGCGAGCGGGCGGGTGAGGTCGAGCGGGATCTGCGGGGTCACGGTGACCGCGTCGACGGCGACCGCGTACAGCTCGCCGTCGTCGGCCGGGACGAGCAGCACGTCGGCCGCGACCGCGTCCGCCACGGAGGTCAACTCGCCGTGCAGTACGCCGTTCTCGACCCGGACGGTGCGCAAGGCGGCGCCGGGCGCGGTGGTCAGGGAGACGGCGAGGGCGCCCACCGTGCGGCCGGAGGCGAGTCGCTCCAGCAGTTCGGTGTCGTCGCAGGCGAGCAGCGCCTCGGTGGCGACCACGGCACTGGTGAGGTACGGCACCGGCGCCACGGACCGCCCCAACTCCTCCAGCACGACGGCGACTTCGCGGTGCGAGGCGCCCTGGCCGCCCCGCGCCTCGGGGATCAGCAGCCCCGCCAGTCCCATGCCCTCGGCGAGCAGCTTCCACAGGGCGGGGTCGTGCGGGGTGTCCGACTCGGTGCGGGCGATCACCGCGGCGGGCCCGCAGTGGTCGGTGAGCAGGTCGCGGACGGCGGCGCGCAGCGCGTCCTCCTCCTCGGAGTACAGGAGGTCGGGCTCGGCGTTCGGCGTGCTCATCGGGCCAGGTCCTTCCAGGGGACGTCCTTGTCGGTGCGCGGTTCGGCGGGCAGGCCGAGGACGCGCTCGGCGACGATGTTCAGCAGGACCTCGCTGGTCCCGCCCTCGATGCTGTTGCCCTTGGAGCGCAGATAGCGGTACCCGGCGTCCCGCCCGGTGAAGTCGACCAGTTCGGGGCGGCGCATGGTCCAGTCGTCGTAGAGCAGCCCCTCCTCGCCCCGGAGTTCGACCTCCAGGCCGCTGATCTCCTGGTTGAGGCGGGCGAAGGCGAGCTTCATGCCGGAGCCCTCGTAGCCGGGCTGGCCGGCGTTGAGCTGCTGGCGGAGCCGTTCGGCGGTGAGCCGGGACACCTCGGCCTCGACCCAGAGCCCGAGCAGCCGCTGGTGCAGGTCGTGGGTGCGCAGTTCGGGGCGTTCGCGCCAAGTGTTGGCGACGGGGCCGATCATGCCGCCCTCGCGGGGCAGGCGCATGCCGCCGATGGAGACGCGCTCGTTCATCAGCGTGGTCTGCGCGACCCGCCAGCCGTCACCGACCTCGCCGAGGCGCCGGCTGTCGGGGATGCGGACGCCGGTGAGGAAGACCTCGTTGAACTCGGCCTCGCCGGTGATCTGGCGCAGCGGGCGGACCTCCACGCCGGGGTCGGTCATGTCGCAGATGAAGTAGGTGATGCCCGCGTGCTTGGGCGCGTCCGGGTCGGTGCGCGCGATGAGGATGGCCCAGCGGGCCAGGTGCGCGCTGGAGGTCCACACCTTCTGCCCGTCGACCACCCAGTCCTCGCCGTCCCGCACGGCACGGGTGCCGAGCGCGGCGAGGTCGGACCCGGCGCCGGGCTCGCTGAAGAGCTGGCACCACACCTCCTCGCCGGTCCACAGCGGGCGCAGGAAGCGGGCCTTCTGCTCGTCGGTGCCGTAGCGCAGCACGGTCGGGGCCGCCATGCCGAGGCCGATGCCGATGCGGCGCGGGTCGTTGTCGGGGGCGCCGGCGGCGGCCAGCTCCTCGTCCACGACGGCCTGCAGCGAGCGCGGGGCGCCGAGTCCGCCGAGACCCTCCGGGTAGTGCACCCAGGCGAGCCCGGCGTCGAAGCGGGCCCGGAGGAAGTCGAGGCGGTCGGTGGTGGCGGGCGGGTGCGCGGCGAGCAACTCATGCGTGCGGCGGCGCAGTTCACCGGCGTCGGTCATGCGGTGGCTCCGTTCTGCGGCAGGACGGCGATCCGGCCGGTGGTCACGCCGTCGGCGACCCGCTGCACGGCGTCGGCCGCCCCGGCGAGCGGTACGCGCTCGCTGACCAGCGGCTTGATCGCGCCGCGCGCGGCCAGCTCGGTCAGCTCCTCGTGGCAGCGCAGCACCAGCTTGGGACTCTTGGTGTTGTACAGGCCCCAGTGCAGGCCCAGGATCGAGTAGTTCTTCACCAGGGCATGGTTGAGCGCGGGGCTCGGGATGGTCCCGCCGGCGAAGCCGACGACCACGATCCGTCCCTCGAAGGCGACGAGCTTGGCGGACTGCGCGTACGCCTCTCCGCCGACCGGGTCGTAGATCACGTCGGCGCCCTTGCCGCCGGTGGCCTCCTTGACGGCGGCGACCACGTCCTCGGCGCGGCGGTCCACGACGACGTCGCAGCCCAGCTCGCGGGCGACGGCGGCCTTCTCCGCGCCGCCCACCACACCGATGACCCGCGCCCCGGCCGCCTTGCCGAGCTGGACGGCGGCGCTGCCGACACCGCCCGCGGCGGCGTGCACCAGCAGGGTCTCCCCCGCCTCCAGGTGCGCCCGGCGGTGCAGGCCGAACCAGCCGGTCTGGTAGCCGATGTGCAGCGCGGCGGCCTCGGCGGCGTCCAGCGCCTCGGGCGCGGGCAGCAGCGCGCGGGCGTCGGCGAGCGCGTACTCGGCGAAACCGCCGTACGGCAGCGCCGGGTTGGCGATGACGCGGCGGCCGTCCTCGGTCTCGCCGCAGATCTCCACGCCGGGCGTGAAGGGCAGCGGGGGCCGGATCTGGTACTGGCCCCGGCAGAGCAGGGCGTCCGGGAAGTTGACGTTGGCGGCACGCACGCGGAGCAGCACCTGGCCCTCACCGGGCGTGGGGGTCTCCACCTCCGCCAGGCGCATCACCTCGCGCGGCTCGCCGTTCTCGTGCACTTGCCATGCCTGCATGCCGGGCCTCCACGGGACTGCGTCGTCTGAACCGGGGTCCTGGGCATACTAAGCGGTCGCTTGCCGATCAGGGAACAGTCGCCGGGCAAGAGAACCCTCGCCGGGCAACGGAACTCCTCAGCCGTCCCCCTCGGCCCGCCGCCCCGCCCGCGCCCGCAGATGCATCCGCTCCCCCTGCGGCCCGAACAGGCTCAGGAACTCCACCGGCCCGTCCCACGCCGACCCGAACCAGTGCGGGACGCGGGTGTCGAACTCGGCGGCCTCCCCCGGCCCCAGCACCACGTCGTGGTCCCCGAGGACCAGCCTCAGACGCCCGGAGAGGACATACAGCCACTCGTACCCCTCGTGAGTGCGCGGGTCCGGCTGCCGGTCGCGGCGCGGTTCGATCACCTTGTACGCCTGGGGGCCGCCGGGGCGCCGGGTGAGGGGGTAGAAGGTGCGGCCGTCGCGCTTGACCGGCTCGGTGCGCACCCTCGGGTCACCGACCGGCGGGGCGCCGACCAGTTCGTCCAGCGGGACCCGGTGGGCCTGCGCGATGGGCAGCAGCAGCTCCAGGCTGGGGCGGCGCAGGCCGGACTCCAGCCGGGAGAGGGTGCTGACCGAGATGCCGGTGGCCTCCGACAGCGCGGCCAGCGTCACGTCCCGTTCCTTACGGATGCGGCGCAGTCTCGGGCCCACGGCGGCCAGTACCTCGTCGGTGCTCTCCGCGCCCGCGTCGCTCGTCTCACTCATGCCCGTATTGCAGATTCGGCAAGGTGGTTTGTCAATCCGGCAGGTGTGAGCAGGGCCTTCGCAGAGCACCCATGCTGCATGCTGCTCACTCGGCTCGCGGAGGTGTCGGGTCAGGTCGCCGCCACGGCGTCCCGGACCCGCAAGACGGATCTGCTCGCGGAACTCTTCCGGGACGCGGAACCCGACGACGTGCCCGTGGTCATCCCGTATCTCGCGGGACGGCTGCCGCAGGGCCGGATCGGGGTCGGCTGGAAGGTGCTCGGCCGCGAGGTGCCGCCGGCCGCCGAACCCACGCTCACCGTGCGCGGGGTGGACGCCCTGCTGACCGGGCTGGCCTCGGTCTCCGGGGCCGGTTCGCAGGCCGAGCGGGCACGGATCGTCGACGAGCTGATGGGCGCCGCCACCGAGGACGAACAGCGCTTCCTGCGCGGCCTGCTGACCGGTGAGGTCCGCCAGGGCGCCCTGGACGCGCTCGCCGTGGAGGGGCTGGCCCGCGCCACGGAGGCCGACCCGGCCACGGTACGGCGGGCGGTGATGCTGGCCGGCTCGCTCCAGACGGTCGCCCAGGCCCTGCTCGCCGAGGGACCCGCCGCGCTGGACGGGTTCCGGCTCACGGTGGGCCGCCCGGTGCTGCCGATGCTGGCCCGCAGCGCGTCCTCGGTGGCGGAGGCGGTGGAGAAACTCGGGGCGTGCGCGGTGGAGGAGAAGCTCGACGGCATCCGCGTCCAGGTGCACCGGGACGGTGACGAGGTGCGCGTCTACACCCGGACCCTGGACGACATCACCGACCGGCTGCCCGAGGTGACCTCGGCGGCGCGGGAGCTGCCGGGCGAGCGGTTCGTGCTGGACGGCGAGGTGATCTCCTTCGGGCCGGACGGGCGCCCCCGCTCCTTCCAGGAGACGGCCGGCCGGGTCGGCTCGCGGGTGGACGTGGCCCGGGCCGCCGAGGAGGTCCCCGTCTCCCCGGTGTTCTTCGACGCCCTCTCGGTGGACGGCCGCGACCTGCTGGACCTGCCCTTCGCCGAGCGGCACGCGGAGCTGGCCCGGCTGGTGCCGGAGCCGATGCGGGTGCGCCGGGCACTGGTGGCCGGGCCGGAGGACCTCGCGGCGGCCGAGGAGTTCTCGGCCGCGACCCTGGCGCGCGGGCACGAGGGCATCGTGGCCAAGGGGCTCGACGCGCCGTACAGCGCGGGCCGGCGCGGCGCGTCCTGGCTGAAGGTCAAGCCCGTGCACACTCTCGATCTGGTGGTGCTGGCCGCCGAGTGGGGCCACGGGCGCCGCACCGGCAAGCTCTCCAACCTCCACCTGGCGGCCCGCACGGCCGACGGCGGTTACGCGATGCTCGGCAAGACCTTCAAGGGCATGACGGACGCGATGCTCGCCTGGCAGACCGAACGGCTCGGCGAACTCGCGGTGGAGGAGAAGAGCTGGGGCGTGACCGTACGCCCCGAACTCGTCGTGGAGATCGCCTACGACGGGCTCCAGCGCTCCACCCGCTACCCGGCCGGGGTGACCCTGCGGTTCGCGCGGGTGATCCGCTACCGCGAGGACAAGCGGCCCGAGGACGCCGATACGGTGGAGGCCCTGCTCGCGGCCCACCCGGAGGTCCAGGCGTGACAGTGCGTGCGACGAAGCGCAGTGCGGGACTGCTGTTGTTCCGCCACACCAGCCGAGGGCTGGAGGTGTTGCTCGGCCATATGGGCGGCCCCTTCTGGGCCACGAAGGACGAGGGTGCCTGGTCGGTCCCCAAGGGCGAGTACGAGGCGGACGAACCCGCCTGGGAGGCGGCCCGCCGGGAGTTCCAGGAGGAGCTGGGCATCGCCCCGCCGGACGGCCCCGCGCTGCCGCTGGGCGAGATCGCGCAGCGCAACGGCAAGATCGTCACCGCCTGGGCGGTGGAGGCGGACCTCGACCCGGCGACGATCACGCCCGGCACCTTCACCATGGAGTGGCCGCCCCACTCGGGCCGTGTCCAGGAGTTCCCCGAGCTGGACCGGGTGGCCTGGTTCACCCCCGAGGAGGCCAGGCCGTTGATGGTCTCCGGACAGGGCACGTTTCTGGACCGTCTGGCGGAGCACTCGGGCTGAACAGGGGATCGAAGCGTTGCGGCACCGCCTGCCGCGCGCGAAGGTCGACGCACACCCCGCACCAGGAGGTTAGCCATGCCCATCGCCACGGTGAACCCGGCGAACGGCGAGACGGTCAAGACGTACGAGCCGATGGACGACGCCGAGGTGGAGCGCCGGCTCCAGCTCGCCGAGGCCACCTTCCGGACCTACCGCACGACGTCGTTCGCCGAGCGCGCCGAGCATCTGAACCGGGCCGCCGACCTGCTGGAGTCGGACAACGACGAGGTCGCCCGGATCATGACGACCGAGATGGGCAAGCCGCTCGCGCAGGCCCGCGCGGAGGCCGCCAAGTGCGTCAAGGCGATGCGCTGGTACGCCGAGCGGGCCGAGCGGCTGCTCGCCGACGAGGTGCCGGACGAGGCGGACGTGAAGGACTCCGGAGCCTCGCGGGTCCGGGTGGTCTACCGGCCGCTGGGCCCGGTGCTCGCGGTGATGCCGTGGAACTTCCCGCTCTGGCAGGTGATCCGGTTCGCCGCGCCCGCGCTGATGGCGGGCAACGTCGGCCTGCTCAAGCACGCCTCGAACGTGCCGCAGACCGCCCTGTACCTGGAGGACCTGTTCCAGCGGGCCGGGTTCCCGGTCGGCTGTTTCCAGACGCTGCTGGTCGGCTCGGCCGCCGTCGACGAGATCCTCCGGGACGAGCGGGTCAAGGCCGCCACCCTCACCGGCAGTGAACCGGCCGGGCGTGCGGTCGCCGCCACCTCCGGCGAGATGATCAAAAAGACGGTGCTGGAGCTGGGCGGGAGCGACCCCTATCTGGTGATGCCCTCCGCCGACCTCGACCGCGCGGCCCGGGTCGCGGTGACCGCGCGGGTGCAGAACAACGGGCAGTCCTGCATCGCCGCCAAGCGGTTCATCGTCCACGCGGACGTCTACGACGCGTTCCTGGAGAAGTTCGTCGCCGGGATGAAGGACCTGACCGTCGGTGACCCCATGGACGACAACACCGACATCGGGCCGCTCGCCACCGAGCAGGGCCGGGCCGACGTGGAGGAACTGGTGGACGACGCGCGCCGCAGCGGGGCCGACATCCTGTGCGGGGGCGAGCGGCCGGGCGGGGTGGGCTGGTACTACCCGCCGACCGTGATCGCGGGCGTCGAACGCGAGATGCGCATCCACCGCGAGGAGGCGTTCGGGCCGGTGGCCACGGTGTACCGGGCGGAGGACCTGGAGGACGCGATCCTCATCGCCAACGACTCGCCGTTCGGGCTGAGTTCGAGCGTGTGGACGCGGGACGAGGACGAGATGGCGCACTGCGCGCGGGACCTGGAGGCCGGGGGCGTGTTCGTCAACGGCATGACCGCCTCGCACGCCGCGTTCCCCTTCGGGGGGATCAAGCGGTCCGGGTACGGCCGGGAGCTGTCGGCGCAGGGAATCCGGGAGTTCTGCAACATCACCACCGTTTGGCAGGGAGCGTGAGGATCGCACGGATACGATCCGCTCTGTGAACGGCGAAGTGACCCTCCCTCTGATCGTGGACGAGCGTGGTGCGCTGCGGGTGTCGGCGGGCGACGTCAGCAAGTTGCTGCGCAGCGTGGGCGCGCGGTGGGTGCATCTGGTGGAGGCCGGTGAGCGGGGGCTCGACGAGGAGACCGTTGCCGAGCTGACGATCGAGTTGGCGAAGTTGGCGGACCGGATCGATGTGGCGTGCATCGCTCATAGCAGTGGGGCGCCGTAGGGGCTGGGGGTGCGTTGTGGGTGCTGCGCCGTCGTGGCTTGTCGCGCAGTTCCCCGCGCCCCTATTACAGCGGGGCTGAGCTGCGAAAACGGCCCTTCATCACTCTCTGTTCTCGCCGGTTCGGAGTAATTCGGCGCGAGATCGTCGGCCTTCCGGGTGAGTGTGGGTGGACCACCTTCTGACCGGCGGACGAAGGCCCGCCGGACGGCGAAAGCAGGGACCGCTCATGGCGACTTTGTGCAGACCCTCGGTGTCCGTGCCGGAACACGTGATCACCATGGAGGAGACCCTGGAGCTGGCCCGCACGCACCACGCGGACAACCCACAGCTCCCGCTGGCCCTCCGTCTGATCGAGAACACCGGAGTGCGCACCCGGCACATCGTGCAGCCCATCGAGGAGACCCTGAAGCACCCGGGCTTCGAACAGCGCAACAAGCTGTACGAGTCCGAGGCGAAGGCCCGGGTTCCCGCGGTGATCCAGGAGGCGCTCGACTCGGCCGAACTCCTCACCACTGACATCGATGTCATCGTCTACGTGTCGTGCACCGGCTTCATGATGCCGTCGCTCACCGCGTGGCTGATCAACGAGATGGACTTCTCCAGCACCACCCGGCAGCTCCCCATCGCCCAGTTGGGCTGTGCGGCCGGCGGTGCGGCCATCAACCGGGCGCACGACTTCTGTTCGGCCTACCCGGAGGCCAACGCCCTCATCGTGGCCTGCGAGTTCTGCTCGCTGTGCTACCAGCCCACCGACCTCGGCGTCGGCTCCCTGCTCTCCAACGGCCTGTTCGGCGACGGCATCGCGGCCGCCGTGGTGCGCGGCCGGGGCGGCACGGGTGTGCAGCTCGAACGCAACGGCTCGTACCTGATCCCGAAGACCGAGGACTGGATCTCGTACGACGTCCGGGACACCGGGTTCCACTTCCTGCTGGACAAGCGAGTGCCGACCACGATGGAGCCGCTGGCCCCGGCGCTCCAGGACCTCGCGGGCACCCACGGCTGGAACGCCTCCGACCTGGACTTCTACATCATCCACGCCGGCGGTCCCCGAATACTCGACGACCTCAGCAAGTTCCTGAAGGTCGAGCCGCACGCGTTCCGGTTCAGCCGGGCCACGCTCACCGAGTACGGCAACATCGCCAGCGCCGTCGTCCTGGACGCGCTGCGCCGGCTGTTCGACGACGGGGGTGCCGAGCACCGGGCGCGCGGGCTGCTGGCCGGGTTCGGGCCGGGCATCACCGCCGAGATGACCGTCGGCCGCTGGGTCGGCCGGGAATAGGAGGGGCGCCATGACCGACGAGACGCTCACCGACACCCTGCCTCCGATCCGGCAGTGGCCGGCCACCGACCTGGCGGGCACCGACTTCGACCCGGTGCTGACCGAGCTGATGAACGAGGGCCCGGTCACCCGCATCCAACTGCCCAACGGCGAGGGCTGGGCGTGGCTGGTCACCCGGTACGACGACGTACGCATGGTGACCAACGACCCACGCTTCGGCCGGGAAGCGGTGATGGACAAGCAGGTCACCCGGCTCGCCCCGCACTTCATCCCGGACCGGGGCGCGGTCGGCTTCCTCGACCCGCCCGACCACACCAGGCTGCGCCGCTCGGTGGCCGCCGCGTTCACCGCCAGGGGCGTGGAGCGGGTCCGGGAGCGGTCGCGGGCCATGCTGGAGGAGCTGGTGGACGAACTCCTCCAGGACGGGCCGCCGGCCGACCTGACCAGCGCGGTGCTCGGCCCGTTCCCCATCGCGGTGATCTGCGAGCTGATGGGCGTCCCGGCCGCCGACCGGCACTCCATGCACGACTGGACACAGCTCATCCTGTCCTCCGCGCACGGCAAGGAGGTCAGCGAGCGGGCCAAGCGCGAGATGAGCGCCTACTTCACCGATCTCATCGGGCACGGCGCGCGCGGCCCCGAGGGCTCGGTCTGCTCGCTGCTGAGCGAGGCCGTGGACCGGGACGAGATCACGCTGGTGGAGGCGGTCGGCCTGGCCGTGCTGCTCCAGATCGGCGGCGAGGCGGTCACCAACAACAGCGGGCAGATGTTCTATCTGCTGCTGACCCGGCCGGAGTTGGTGGAGCGGCTGCGCTCGGACCGGGAGATCCGGCCGAAGGCGATCGACGAGCTGCTGCGGTACATCCCGCACCGCAACGCGGTCGGCCTGTCCCGGATCGCCCTGGAGGACGTGGAGATCGGGGGCGTCCGTATCCGTGCGGGCGACGCGGTCTACAACTCCTACCTGGCCGCCAACCGCGACCCCGAGGTGTTCCCCGACCCGGACACCATCGACGTCGAGCGCAGCCCCAACCCGCATGTGGCGTTCGGTTTCGGCCCGCACTACTGCCCGGGCGGGATGCTCGCCCGGCTGGAGTCCGAGCTGCTGGTGGACGTCCTGCTGGACCAGGTGCCGGGGCTGAAGCTCGCGGTGCCGCCGGAGGAAGTCCCCTTCCGCAAGGGCGCGTTGATCCGGGGGCCCGAGGCCCTGCCGGTGGCCTGGTGAGCCGGTCATGACGACGACCGAGGGACTGCTCGTACCGCCGGGACACGGCCGGGTCGTGGCGACGGCCGCCCAGCGGGTCACGTTCAAGGTCACCGGCACCCACTCGCGGACGGCCTCCACCTTCGAGGTGGAGGTCCCGCCGGGCTTCGACGTGGGCGCCCATGTGCACACGCGGAGCGAGGAGCTGTTCTACGTGCTGGACGGAGAACTCGACGTCCTCGCCTTCGAGCCCCGCGTCCGCACCCCCGACAACTGGCAGAAGTGGGAGTCGAGTTCGGGCACCAGGGTGGTCCGGGCGACGCCGGGCACGGTCATCGTCGTCCCGCCCGGCTGCCCCCACGCCTTCGCCAACCCCACCGACACCCCGGCCCGCATGTTCTTCCAGGCATCGCCCCCGCCGGACCACGAACGCTACTTCGAGGAACTCCTGGAAATCCTGGACGCGGGCGGCCCCCCGGACCAGGAGGCGATAGAGGCACTCAGAAAGCGCTACGACATAGACCAACTCACACCTCTGAAACACCGGTGAGAGTTCGTACCTCAGGGGCGCGGGGCTGTGTTCATATGCGGCTCCGCCGCGCGGGCGCGACCAGCCACAACGGCCGGCCAGCCCGAGACCCACCCCCGCGCCCCCGGCGCTACCGAATAGGCACCCCGGCCAACGTACGCGCAATCACTAGCCTCTGAATCTCACTGGTCCCTTCGAAGATCGTGTAGATCGCCGCATCCCGATGCATCCGCTCCACGGGATACTCCCGCGTGTACCCGTTCCCCCCAAGAATCTGAATCGCCTGCCCGGTGACCTTCTTCGCCGTCTCGCTGGCGAACAACTTGGACATCGACCCCTCGGCCGCGGTGAACCGCTTGCCGTTGACCGCCATCCACGACGCCCGCCACACCAGCAGCCGGGCCGCGTCGATGGACGTCCGCATGTCGGCGAGCTGGAAGGCGACCCCCTGGTTGTCAACAATGGGCCGCCCGAACTGCTCACGCGTGGTGGCGTATTCGAGCGCGACCTCGTAGGCGGCACGAGCCGTGCCCACGGCCATCGCCCCCACGGCGGGCCGGGACGCCTCGAACGTGGCCATCGCCGCGTTCTTCACCCGCTCGCCCCCGCTGCGCGCCCGCTCCCGCGCCCGCGCCAGCCGCTCGTCCAGCTTGTCCTTGCCGCCGAGCAGGCAGGCCCCGGGCACACGCACGTTCTCCAGGACGACCTCGGCGGTGTGCGAGGCGCGGATGCCGTGCTTCTTGAACTTCTGGCCCTGGCTGAGACCGGGCGTGCCGGGCGGCACGATGAAGGAGGCGTGGCCCTTGGAGCCCAGCTCCGGGTCGACCACGGCGACGACGACATGGACGTTGGCGATGCCGCCGTTGGTGGCCCAGGTCTTGGTGCCGTTCAGCACCCACTCGTCCTTGGCCTCGTCGTACACCGCGCGGGTGCGCATGGAGGCCACGTCGGAGCCGGCGTCGGGCTCGGAGGAGCAGAAGGCGGCGACCTTGACGTCGTTCACATCGCCGTACATCTGGGGAATCCAGGTGCCGATCTGCTCCTCGGTGCCGTTGGCGAGGACGCCCACGGCCGCGAGGCCGGTGCCGACGATGGAGAGGGCGATGCCCGCGTCCCCCCAGAACAGCTCCTCCATGACCATCGGTATGCCGAGGCCGGTGGGGTCGAAGTACTGCTGGGCGTAGAAGTCGAGGGAGTAGACGCCGATCTTGGCGGCCTCCTGGATGACCGGCCAGGGAGTCTCCTCACGCTCGTCCCATTCGGCGGCCGCGGGCCGGATCACGTCGGCGGCGAAGCCGTGCAGCCAGTCCCGGACCTCCTTCTGTTCGTCGTTGAGCTCCATGGTGAACTCGGCCATGTCCCCTCCAGCGGCGGCGCGTACGGTGTTACTAGCGGTAACCGAAGTATGTTACCGGCGGGTAGCCGAAGTCAACTCCGGATGACGGCTCGGTATCCCGTTCGATGGCGGGCCCGCGGTGAGTGTTAGTTTGCGCAGGCGTCACCGAATCAGCACGGGTGGGGAGACCACATGGACACCACACAGCGGACCGATCAGCAGAGGTCCGCCGACCGACGACGGCGGGAACTGCTGGAAGCCGCCGACCGGGTGGTGCTGCGCGACGGCCCGCAGGCGTCGATGAACGCCATCGCCGCGGAGGCGGGCATCACCAAGCCGATCCTCTACCGCCACTTCGGCGACAAGGGCGGCCTCTACGCGGCCCTCGCCATGCGGCACACCGACGCCCTGCTGGACTCGCTGCGCGCAGCGCTGGACGCACCGTCCGACCGGCGCGAGCGGGTGGAGTCCACGCTCGACACCTACCTGGCCGCCATCGAGGCCCGGCCGCAGGTGTACCGGTTCCTGATGCACCCCTCCGAGGGCGGCCAGGGCGGTGACCACGGCTTCGACGTCGGCAAGCACAGCGCCCCGCTGCTGCGCCGGATGGGCGAGGAGCTGGCCCAGGTCATCGAGGAGCGGGTGGACCTCGGTCCGGGCAGTCAGCAGTTGGCCCGCGTCTGGGGGCACGGGATCGTCGGCATGATGCACGCCGCCGGGGACTGGTGGCTGGGCGAGCGCCCCTGCTCGCGGGCCGAACTGGTGCGCTCGCTGGCCGACTTGCTGTGGGGACGGCTCGCGGCCGCCGGGGACCGCGTGGGCGGTCCGGGCTTCTGACCCGCCCGCCTCACCGGCGCCAGGGGGCCTTGCCGATCTGGCGGTCCAGCTTGCGCCGGCGGCGGCCCGTCACGCGGTCGGCGTAGACCGTACCGGCCAGATGGTCGCACTCGTGCTGGAGGCAGCGGGCGAAGAACCCGGTGCCGTCGATCGTGACCGGCTCCCCCGTCATCGTGACGCCCTCGACCACCGCGTGGTCGTACCGCTCCGTGCCCGCCTCCAGGCCCGGCAGGGACAGGCAGCCCTCGGGGCCCAGGAACTCCAGGCCGTCGGCGGTCACCAGGCGGGGGTTGACCACATGGCCCAGGTGGCGGACCTCGTCGTCGTCCGGGCAGTCGTACACGAACACCCGCAGGTTCACGCCGATCTGGTTGGCGGCCAGGCCCACGCCCTCATGGGCGTACATGGTGGCGAACAAGTCCGCCACGAGTGCCTCGAGTTCCGGGCCGAAGTCGGTGACGTCCCCGCAGGGTGCGTGCAGCACGGGGTCGCCGAGGAGGGTGAGGGGCCGGACGCGCCCGTGGGCACCCGGTATCGAGCGGTGTCGCATGGCGGCAAGGGTACGGTTCGTTCGGCCCGCGCCGAGCGCGCGAGGGCGGGCCGGGCGGACCGGGATTCGGGTGTGCGAACGGTTCTCGATAGGCTGAGGCCCCCACCACGCTGCCGGATGGCCCCAGGCGCGGCGCGTACGCAAGGAGGATCGAGGACTGATGGCAGGCAACTCGGACCCGCTCTCGCCGCGGGCCAAGCTGGCCGTGACCGCGGGCAAGGCGGTCGCGGCGGCATCGCGCGCCGCGGGACGCGGCAGCGGGTCGGTGATCGGCGGAAAGGTCGCCCTGCGGCTCGACCCCGACCTGCTGGCCCGGCTGGCCACCCACCTGGACGTGGTCCTGGTGTCGGCGACCAACGGCAAGACCACCACCACCCGGCTGATCGCGGAGGCCCTGCGCGCCGCCGGTCCGGTGGTGTCCAACGCGCTCGGCGCCAACATGCCGGCCGGTATCACCTCCGCCCTCGCGGGCGGCTCGGACGCCAAGTTCGGTGTCATCGAGGTCGACGAGAAGTACCTGGCCGGTGTGGCACGTGACACCAGCCCGAAGTGCATCGCGCTGCTGAACCTCTCCCGCGACCAGTTGGACCGCGCGGCCGAGACCCGGATGCTCGCGGAGAACTGGCGCGAGGGCCTGTCCGGCTCCAAGGCCGTCGTCGTCGCCAACTGCGACGACCCGCTGGTGGTGTGGGCGGCCTCGTCCTCCCCGAACGTGGTCTGGGTCGCGGCCGGCCAGATGTGGAAGGACGACGCCTGGTCCTGCCCGTCCTGCGGTGGTGTGATGCAGCGCCCCGGCGACGACTGGTTCTGCGGCGAGTGCGGCTTCCGCCGTCCGACGCCGACCTGGGCGCTCTCCGGCGACCACGTCCTCGACCCGCACGGCTCGGCCTGGCCGATCCACCTCCAGTTGCCGGGCCGCGCCAACAAGGCCAACGCGGCCAGCTCGGCCGCCGTCGCCGCCGTGTTCGGGGTGCCGCCGCAGGTGGCGCTGGAGCGCATGTACCAGGTGCAGGCGGTCGCCGGACGCTACGACGTGGTCCAGTTCCACAACCGCGACCTGCGCCTGCTGCTGGCGAAGAACCCGGCCGGCTGGCTGGAGACCTTCTCCCTGATCGACCCGCCGCCCACCCCGGTGATCCTCTCCGTGAACGCGCGCGGGGCGGACGGCACCGACACCTCCTGGCTGTGGGACGTGGACTACACCCGGCTCACCGGCCACCCGATCTTCGTCATCGGTGACCGGAAGCTGGACCTCGCCGTCCGCCTGGAAGTGGCGAACCAGCACTTCCAGGTGTGCGAGAACCTCGACGAGGCCGTCGCCGCGGCCCCGCCGGGCCGTATCGAGGTCATCGCCAACTACACCGCGTTCCAGGACCTGCGCCGCCGCGTCGGCAACTGAGCCAGAAGGGCGAACACCTCCTCATGAGCGACAACCAACTGCGGCTGGTGTGGATCTATCCCGACCTGCTGAGCACCTACGGCGACCAGGGCAACGCCCTCGTCGTGGAGCGCCGGGCGCGTCAGCGCGGCCTGGACGTGGCCCGTCTCGACGTGCGCAGCGACCAGCCGATCCCCACCTCCGGCGACATCTACCTGATCGGTGGCGGTGAGGACCGTCCGCAGCGGCTGGCGGCCGAGCGGCTGCGCCGCGACGGACACCTCCAGCGTGCGGTGGAGAACGGCGCGATCGTGTTCTCCGTGTGCGCCGGCTACCAGATCCTCGGCCACGAGTTCATCAACGACCTCGGCCAGCGCGAGCCGGGCCTCGGCCTGCTCGACGTGATGTCGACGCGCGGCGAGGGCGAGCGGTGCGTGGGCGACGTGCTCGGCGACATCGACCCGCGCCTCGGTCTGCCGCCGCTGACCGGGTTCGAGAATCACCAGGGCGTCACCCATCTGGGCCCGACCGCCCGCGCCTTCGCCCAGGTCACCATGGGCCGGGGCAACGGCACCGGCGACGGCACCGAGGGCGCGTACAACGGGACCGTGTTCGGCACGTACATGCACGGCCCCGTGCTGGCCCGTAACCCGCAGATCGCGGACCTGCTGCTGAAGCTGGCGCTGGACGTGAACGCGCTGCCGCCCATCGACGACCGCTGGTACGAGGCGCTGCGCGACGAGCGCATCGCGGCGGCGCAGCAGCCGGCGTAACCGGCGCGTACAACCGCATATCGACACACCCGTCAGGCGGGCCCGTGAGCTTTCAGGGGCCCGCCTGACGTGTCGTCCGCTCACCTGTGCGGGTGCGTCCAGCAGGCGGACGCCCGCTGGGTGAGGGGCCCCTGCCGCCGGTAGTGTGGCCGGGAACCCGCCGGACAACGTGGTCCGGCCTCCCGGCCCACGTCGAGAAGGTAATTCGGGCTATGCGCATTGGTGTCCTCACCTCCGGCGGCGACTGCCCCGGCCTGAACGCCGTCATCCGGTCGGTCGTGCACCGAGCCGTCGTCGACCACGGCGACGAGGTCATCGGCTTCCGCGACGGCTGGAAGGGCCTGCTGGAGTGCGACTGGTTGAAGCTCGACCTGGACGCCGTCAGCGGCATCCTGGCGCGCGGCGGCACGATCCTCGGCTCCTCCCGCGTCCGTCCCGAGCACTTGCGCGGCGGGGTGGAGCGGGTCAAGGGCCATGTCGAGGAACTCGGGCTGGACGCGATCATCCCGATCGGCGGTGAGGGCACGCTGAAGGCGGCCCGGCTGCTGTCGGACAGCGGGCTGCCCATCGTGGGCGTGCCCAAGACCATCGACAACGACATCTCGGCGACCGACGTCACCTTCGGCTTCGACACGGCCGTCGGCGTCGCCACCGAGGCGCTGGACCGGCTGAAGACCACCGCCGAGTCCCACCAGCGGGTGCTGATCGTGGAGGTCATGGGCCGCCACACCGGCTGGATAGCGCTGAACTCGGGCACGGCGGCCGGCGCGCACGCCATCGTGGTCCCGGAACGGCCCTTCGACATCGACGAGTTGACCCGCCGTGTCGGTGCCAGGTTCGAGGCGGGCAAGCGGTTCGCCATCGTGGTGGCCGCCGAGGGCGCCAAGCCGCGGGCCGGTTCCATGGAGTTCGACGAGGGCGGCCGGGACATCTACGGCCACGAGCGCTTCGCCGGGATCGCCCGCCAGCTCTCCGTCGAGCTGGAGCAGCGGCTCGGCAAGGAGGCCCGGCCGGTGATCCTCGGCCATGTGCAGCGCGGTGGCACCCCGACGGCGTACGACAGGGTGCTGGCCACCCGGTTCGGCTGGCACGCGGTGGAGGCGGTGCACCGGGAGGAGTTCGGCCGGATGACCGCGCTGCGCGGTACAGACATCGTGATGGTGCCGCTGGCCGACGCGGTCAGCACCCTCAAGACGGTTCCGGCGGAGCGGTACGCCGAGGCGGAGTGCGTGCTGTAGGGGCGCGCGGGGCCGGGCGGACCCCGCTCACGGACGGGCGCGGAGGCGCCCGTACCCTGAGTGCGGACAGAAACCGCTCAACCCCCACGAACCAGGAGCCGCCGGATGGACCACAGCGGGCACGGCATGATGCCGGATCTGCCGCCGTTCACGCTGGGACGGGGGCTCGTGTGGTCCGCGGACCCCTTCTTCCTGGTCGCCTGCCTGGCCGGCCTCGCCCTGTACGGCTGGGGTGTGCTGCGGCTGCGGCGGCGCGGGGACGCCTGGCCCGTCTCGCGGACGCTGTCGTACGTCGTCGGTGTGCTGACCATCGCGCTGGTGATGTGCACCCGGCTGAACGACTACGGCATGGTCATGTTCAGCGTGCACATGGTGCAGCACATGGTGATCAGCATGCTGTCGCCGATCCTGATCCTGCTGGGCGCTCCGGTGACGCTGGCGCTGCGGGCGCTGCCGACGGCGGGGCGGGGCCGGACCGGTCCGCGTGAGCTGCTGCTGGCGCTGCTGCACAGCCGGTACATGCGGTTCATCACGCATCCGGCGTTCACCATCCCGCTGTTCATCGCCAGCCTCTACGCGCTGTACTTCTCGCCGGTCTTCGACTTCCTGATGGGGTCCAAGGCCGGGCACATCGCCATGATGGTGCACTTCCTGGCGGTCGGCGTGGTGTTCTTCTGGCCGATCATCGGTGTCGACCCGGGCCCGCACCGGCCGAACCATCTGATGCGGATGCTGGAGCTGTTCGCGGGCATGCCGTTCCACGCCTTCTTCGGCATCGCGCTGATGATGGCGTCGGAGCCGATGGTGGAGACCTTCAAGAACCCGCCCGCCTCGCTCGGCATCGACGCGCTCTCCGACCAGGGCGCGGCCGGCGGTATCGCGTGGGCGTTCAGCGAGATCCCGTCGGTGCTGGTGCTGATCGCGCTGCTGTTCCAGTGGTACCGCTCCGAGCAGCGGCAGGCCCGCCGCAAGGACCGGGCGGCGGACCGGAACGGCGACCAGGAGCTGGAGGCGTACAACGCCTATCTGGCCTCGCTGAGCGCGCGCGAGGGCTGATCCCGCACGGACCCGCACGGAACGGCTCGGCCATCGGAGTGCCGGTGGCAGCGGAACCGGGGCACGATGGTGGTGGACGGACCACGAGGAGGGTGCCGCGATGCCGGGTTCCATGCGAGGTTCCAGCAAGGCGGACGGTTCCACCAGGGTGATGGGGGCGCTGACCGTGGGGGGTCTGGTCGTCGTCACGGCGTACACGGTCGCGCTCGGCGGCAACGGCTGGCTGTGGTTCGGCTGGGTGGTGCTGGGGCTGCTGACGGTGGCGCTGGCGGTCACGCAGAGGTGATTACAGTGGCCGCGTGAACAGCAGGGCCGCGTCCTTCGACGACCTCGACCGCAAGATCATCACCGCGCTGATGGCGAACGCCCGCAGCAGCTTCGCCGAGATCGGCGCGGCCGTCGGGCTGTCGGCCACGGCGGTCAAGCGGCGGGTCGACCGGCTGCGGGAGACCGGGGTGATCACCGGGTTCACGGCGACCGTCAAACCCTCGGCGCTCGGCTGGCGCACGGAGGCGTACGTCGAGGTCTACTGCGAGGGCGCCGCCCCGCCCCGGCGGCTCGCGGAGGTGGTCAGCAACCACCCGGAGATCACCGCGGCCATGACGGTGACCGGCGGCGCGGACGCCCTGCTGCACGTGCGGGCGCGGGACGTGGAGCACTTCGAGGGTGTGCTGGAGCGCATCCGCGCCGAGCCGTTCATCCGGAAGACGATCAGCGTGATGGTGCTGTCCCACCTCCTCCCGGAGAGCCCCGAGGCGGGCGCCACCCAGGCCGCACCCGAGTGATCGCCGGTCAAACCCGCTGAACGCGCAGGTCTCGTGCGTTCTGCCCGGCGGATGCGCAGCGATCCTGCGCGATCACGCAGCTTTCGTCGCTTGTCGTGCCTCGGCCGGAGTTTCTACCGTGGTGTCACCCCCGTGAGTAACACACTGGAAAGCGGAGGAAACCCTCTGTGGCCGATACCCGTGTGCAGCGCCCCCGGCGCTTTCTGGTCTGCGAACCCAGGCACTTCACCGTGCAGTACGCGATCAACCCCTGGATGCGTCCCGACACGCCCGTGGACGTCGACCGCGCCCAGTCCCAGTGGCAGGCGCTGATCGACGCCTACCGCGCCCACGGGCACACCGTGGACGCCGTCGAGCCGGTGCCGGGCCTGCCGGACATGGTCTTCGCGGCCAACGCGGCCTTCGTGGTCGGCGGCCGCGTCTTCGGCTCGCTGTTCCACGCCCCGGAGCGCCGCCCGGAGTCGCTCCACTACGACTCCTGGTTCCAGACGGCGGGGTACGACGTGTACCGCCCGCTGGCGGTCACCGAGGGCGAGGGCGACCTCGTGTGGACCGGCCGGTACGTGCTGGCCGGCACCGGGTTCCGCACCACCCGCGACGCCCACCGGGAGGCGCAGGAGTTCTTCGGCCACCCGGTGATCACGCTGACCCTGGTGGACCCGTACTTCTACCACCTGGACACGGCGCTGTTCGTGCTGGACGACGACAACATCGCCTACTACCCGGAAGCCTTCTCGGCGGGCAGCCGGGAGGTGCTCCAGCGGCTGTACCCGGACGCGGTGCTGGCCACCCGTGACGACGCGATGGCCTTCGGCCTGAACTCCGTGTCCGACGGCCGGCACGTCTTCATCGCCCCCCAGGCCGAGGTGCTCGCCGAGCGCCTGGCGACCCATGGCTACGACCCCGTGCCCGTCGACCTGTCCGAACTGCACAAGGCAGGCGGCGGCATCAAGTGCTGCACTCAGGAGATCCGCTCATGACCGCACCCGCGCACGCGCGCACGTCCGCCGACCTGATCCGGGCGGAGGAGCCGGTGCTCGCGCACAACTACCACCCGCTGCCCGTCGTCGTGGCACGGGCCGAGGGCGCCTGGGTGGAGGACGTCGAGGGCCGCCGGTACCTCGACATGCTGGCGGGCTACTCGGCCCTCAACTTCGGCCACCGCCACCCGGCCCTGATCCAGGCCGCGCACGACCAGCTCGACCGGCTGACCCTGACCTCCCGCGCCTTCCACAACGACCGGCTGGCCGAGTTCGCCGAGCGGCTCGCCGCGCTGACCGGTCTGGACATGGTGCTGCCGATGAACACCGGCGCGGAGGCGGTGGAGAGCGGCATCAAGGTGGCCCGCAAATGGGCGTACGACGTGAAGGGCGTGCCCGACGGGCAGGCCACGATCGTGGTCGCGGCGGACAACTTCCACGGCCGTACGACGACCATCGTCAGCTTCTCCACCGACGAGTCGGCGCGGGCGGGCTTCGGCCCCTTCACGCCCGGTTTCAAGATCGTGCCGTACAACGACCTGGCCGCGCTGGAGGAGGCGGTCGACGAGAACACGGCCGCGGTACTGATCGAGCCCATCCAGGGCGAGGCCGGGGTGATCATCCCGGACGCGGGCTATCTGACCGGGGTGCGAGAGCTGACCCGGCGCGAGGGGTGCCTGTTCATCGCGGACGAGATCCAGTCCGGACTGGGCCGCACCGGGCGCACCCTCGCCGTGGAGCACGAGTCGGTCGTGCCGGACGTGCTGCTGCTGGGCAAGGCGCTGGGCGGCGGCATCGTGCCGGTGTCGGCGGTGGTGGCCCGGCGCGAGGTGATGGGCGTGCTGGGTCCGGGCGAGCACGGCTCCACCTTCGGCGGCAATCCGCTGGCGGCCGCGGTCGGCACGGCGGTGGTCGGGCTGCTGGAGACGGGTGAGTTCCAGCGCCGGGCCGATGAGCTGGGCGTGGTCCTGCGCGAGGGGCTTCAGGCGCTGGCCGGGCACGGGGTGACCGGGTTCCGGGCGCGCGGTCTGTGGGCCGGCGTGGACGTGGACCCGGCGCTGGGCACCGGCCGGGAGATCAGCGAGCGGCTGATGCGCGAGGGCATCCTGGTCAAGGACACCCACGGCTCCACGATCCGGCTCGCTCCCCCGCTGACGGTCACGGCGGACGAGCTGCGCTCCGCGCTGGGCACGCTGGAGAAGGTGCTGGGGCAGGCGGGCTGATCCCCGGCTGTACGGGCGGGGCCGGGGCTTTTCGCAGTCCCGGCCCCGCCCTCTTGCTCACTTCTGGGCGAGCAGGCCCTTCATCTGCTTGATCTCGGCGCTCTGCGCTGCGATCACGTCGTCCGCCATCTTGGTGGCCCGGCTGTCCCGGCCCTTGGCCTTCTCCGTCTGCGCCATCTCCACGGCGCCCTGGTGGTGGATGATCATCAGGGTCAGGAACTTCTCGTCGAAGTCGGCGCCGGTGCTCTTCTCCAGCGCGGTCATGTCGTCGGCGCTCATCATCCCGGACATGCCCGCCATGCCGCCGTGGCGCGAGTGGTCCATGCCGGCCATCGGGGGCTCCTCACCCCAGGACTTCAGCCAGCCGGTCATGGTGCGGATCTCGGGGTCCTGCGCCTTCTCGATCCGGGCGGCGAGCGCCTTCACCTCGGCGGAGGCGGCGTGGCCGGGGGCGAGCCGGGCCATCTCCAGGGCCTGCTGGTGGTGCGGGATCATGCCCTGCGCGAAGGTGACGTCCTGGGCGTTGTGGGTGCCGGCCGTGGCCGACGCCGCCGGGGCGCCGTGGGCCGTGTGGGTGCCGGTCGGCTTGTCCGCGCCGCAGGCGGCGAGGAGGACGACGGCGGAGGCGGTGGCGACACCGAGCGCGGCACGGCGGATCGCGTGGTAGGTGGTCATGCTGGAACTCCTGTGGGTGAAAGGGATGTCGGGCACGCGTGCGGACGGCCACGCCACCGGGGGCGCGGTCGTGGGTGCCTCTAGATCCGCAGGAGTTGGAGTTCCGCCAGGGAGGGTGGTGCGCGGGCGCCGTCCGGCGCGGTGGCGGCGCGGGTGCGGGGGTCGCCGCATGGCTGGATTGCGTGGGCCACGCCCGCGAGGGGCACCGGCAGCTCGGGGCCGCCGGTCACGGCGCCGGAGGCGCAGGCCGGGTCGGCGTGATGGAGCTGGTGGCCGCCGCAGTGCCCGTCGGGGCAGTCGCCGGGCGCGTCGATGACGGCGCCCGCGTGGACTGCGTGGGTGTGCTCCGGGTGCCCGGTGCCGCCGACCGGTGCGAGTGCGTGCATGCCGAGCAGCCCGACCAGCACCGCGAGCACCAGCAGCGCGGGCGAGCGCCGCTGGGGCGGTCGCGAGGTGCGCTCGTGGGTGGTGCCGGGCATGCCGGTCATCCTACGAGCGCACCTCGCGCGGGTCGCAGTGGGACTCGCCGCTCAGCTCCTGGCCGGCCCCCGGTGCCGGGGTTCGTGGTTGCGGGCGACGATCGAGGCGTTCAGGCAGGTGGCGTACGCACACCAGACGGCGTACGGCACCAGGGTGATGGCCGCCTTGCGGTCCGTACGGGCGACGCGGGTGAGGAGGCGGATGTTGCTCGCGTCCAGCAGCAGCGTGCCCGCGAGACCGGCGAGGGGGCTGCGGAGCCGGAAGAAGAGGTTGCTCCAGCCTGCGTTCAGGGCGAGGTTGGCGGCGAACTCCCCGGCCAGGGCCTTCCGTTCCGGCCCGCGAGCCGCGTTCAGGGCGCGGCCGCCCGCCACGGCGATCGAGGCGTACAGCGGGGTCCAGACCGCGCCGAACGCCCAGGGCGGCGGCTGCCAGTCGGGGGTGTTCAGCTCGCGGTACCAACGGGCGTCCGGCCGCGTGGCCCGCGCACCCGCGACCGCCGTCGCCGTCACGGCTCCGGCGCACAGCGCGTAGGGCACCCAGCGGTGCCGGGGCCGCACGTTCTGCACGGCGGTCGGACCGGGCGGTACGGCGGGGGTGTGGCCGGCCTTCGCCGCGGTGCTGCGGGCACCCTTGGCCAGCGCGGCACCGGCACCCCGGCCTCCCCTGCCCCCGGCACCCCGGCCGGCCTCGCCCACGCCGTTCCGGTCGGCACCGCGCTCGCCCTCGGTCGTGCCCTCCCCCATGCCCCGGCGGTCCTCCGTCACGCCGCCCCGAAAGGGCCGGTCGCCCACGCCCACGTCGCCCCGGCCGCTGAGCCGGAACAGCAGCACCAGCGACGGCACGATCAGCAGGCCCGCGACGATGGCGACGCCGACGACGACTGCCAGAGAGGCGTTCGGTGCGGCGGCCTCGGTGATGGAGAGGTGGGTGCCCAGGAGGTACGGGGTCTGGGCCACGCCCCAGCCGACCACGACCAGCGCGACCGCGCCCGCCGCCGCGACCCGGGTCCCGATGGTCCGCCTGGCCCACAGCAGGCCCAGTCCGGCCAGGCCGCCGACGGCCGCGAGGACCACCAGGGGCAGCGCCGGACCGCTGAGCCGGTCGAAGAGGCGCGGCGAGTCGGCCTGGAGGACGAAGATGCCTGCGATGCTGACCGCGCCGGTGACCGCTCCGGCCGCCATCGCCCGGTCGCGGTAGTACCGGTAGAGCTTGTGGTCGTCGCGGTGCAGCGCCTCCACGGTCAGATACGTGGCCGCGAGGTAGGAGCAGGCCAGGACGGCGAGGATGCCGCCGAGGATGCTGGAGGGGTTGACCCAGCTCGACACCGCGTCGCCGTTGCCCGCCGTGGGCACGCGGCCGGAGGCCAGGCCGCCCGCGATGGCGCCGAAGCAGTACGGCGTCAGGACCGAGGACAGCGCGAAGGCCGCGCCGTACAGGCGTTGCTCCTCGGTGCGGACGGTGGCCTTGCGGAAGGCGAAGCCGGCGCCGCGCAGGACGATGCCGAGCAGGGCCAGGATCATCGGGATGTAGAGGGTGGTGGTGATGGCGGCGAAGGCGGAGGGGAAACCGGTCCACAGGACGACCAGGCAGTAGATCAGCCAGGTGTGGTTGGCCTCCCAGACCGGGGCGAGGGAGACGTCGATCAGGTGGCGTGGCTCGCGGCCGCGCTTGGCGCCGCCCGCGATCAGGTCCCAGAAGCCCGCGCCGAAGTCCGCACCGCCGAGCACCGCGTAGGCGACGACGCCGATGAAGAGGAATACCGCGACCAGCTCGGCCATTTACAGCACCTTCCCATCGGAGCGCTCACGCCGGGAGCCGGAGGCGGCATCGGGGCCGTAGGGCACGTGGACGTTCTCGTCGCCCTGTTTGTGCCAGCGTCGCTTCATCGACAGCAGCACCCAGATGGCTCCGATGCCGACCGCCGTGTAGAGCACCAGCACCCCGGCGAAGGTGGGCCAGAGGTTGCCCTGGGTGGTCACCGCGTCTCTGGTGCGCAGCAGCCCGACGACGATCCACGGCTGGCGGCCGACCTCGGTGACCACCCAGCCGCTCTCCAGGCTGACGATCGAGACGATGCCGCACAGGGAGGCGGCGCCCAGGAACCAGCGGTTGGTCTGGAGGGTGTTCCTGCGCTTCCACCACAGCCACACGAACCAGGCGGCGACGGCCAGCATCAGCATGGAGGTGCCCACCATGATGTCGAACGCCCAGTGCACGATGTTGACCTGGGCGGTGGTGGGTCTGACGTCGGCGGGAACGGCGTCGAGCCCCTGGATGCGGGTCGAGGGTTTGAATCCGGCCAGGATGGAGGCCACCCAGGGCACCGAGATGCCGTAGCGCACCTCGCCGTCGATGAGGAACCCGCCGAGGGTCTCGGGGACGTGGGTGCCGGTGGTGGGCAGCAGCTCGATGGCGGCGAACTTGGCGGGCTCGGAGTCGAAGACCTGACGGGCGATGGTGTCCCCGACGAAGATCTGCACCGGCAGGGCGACGGCGGCGGTGACGAAGCTGATCAGGAAGCCGAGCTTCTGGTAGTGGCCGCGCCGGCCCCGGATCATGCCGACCGCGTAGACGCTGGCCACCACGAATCCGGCCACGATGTAGGCGGCGAGCAGCATGTGCCAGAACTGGAGCCAGAAGGCGTTGTTGAAGAAGACCTCGCCCGGCCGGACGTCGACCACCTGGCCGTTGCGCACCGTGATGCCGCCGGGCTGGTTCATCCAGCTATTGGCGGCGATGACGGCGCCCGCTCCCCCGATGCTGGCCAGCGCCACCGGCACGCCCGACCAGAAGTGGGCCCAGGGCCGCATGCGGTCCCAGCCGTAGATGTAGATGGCCACGAAGATGGCCTCGAGGAAGAAGAACAGGCCCTCGATGGCGAAGGGAAACCCGAACGCGGCGCCGTACTTCCCCATCAGCCCCGGCCACAGCAGACCCAGCTCGAAGGAGAGGACCGTTCCGGTGATGGCGCCGACCGCGAAGAGGACGGCGGCCACCTTGGACCAGCGCCGGGCCAGCACCAGCGCCGCCTCGTCCCCCTTGCGCAGCCCCCGGTAGTTGGCGATGAGCATGAGGGAGGTCAGGGCCACGCCGAAGGGCACCAGGATGATGTGGAAGCCCAGCGTGAAGGCCATCTGCTCCCTGGCGGGCAGGAGCTGGTCCGGCTCCGCGGCGGCGGCCAGGAGCAAGGGGTACCTGGCCAGGTCGACCGTCAGCATGGACGGGCCCTCCTCTTCGCCGGGTCAGCCGCTCTCCGGCTGATCTGTCACTATTTCGCCCAATGTAACGGCTGCGGATGCAGCGTGTTCTGGCCTGTGGACAGAGCCGCCGGAAAGCGCCGCCGACAGGGCCGCTTCCGCGAATTCGCCGCGCGCTGAGCATGAGCCCGGTGTCCGGCGGTAACAGGTGTCTGCACAGGCCGCTGCGAGCGAGGGGGAGCCGTTGTTCTACCACTTGCTGAAGTACGTGCTGCTGGGCCCGGTACTCCGACTGGTCTTCCGCCCCCGCATCGAGGGGCTCGACCATGTGCCGGAGTCGGGCGCGGCGATCATCGCCGGGAACCATCTCTCATTCTCCGACCACTTTCTGATGCCCGCCATCCTGAAGCGGCGGATCACCTTCCTCGCCAAGGCGGAGTACTTCACCGGTCCGGGGCTCAAGGGCCGGCTGACGGCCTTCTTCTTCCGCAGCGCGGGCCAGATCCCGGTGGACCGTTCGGGCAAGGAGGCCGGGCAGGCGGCCGTCCGCGAGGGGCTGAAGGTGCTGCACCGGGGCGAGCTGCTGGGGATCTATCCCGAGGGCACCCGCTCGCACGACGGACGGCTGTACAAGGGGAAGGTCGGGGTCGCGGTGATGGCGCTGAAGGCCGGGGCGCCGGTCGTGCCCTGCGCCATGATCGGCACCTTCGAGGCCCAGCCGCCCGGCCGGAAGATTCCGAGGCTGCGCCCGATCTCGATCCGCTTCGGCGAGCCGCTGGAGTTCTCCCGCTACGCGGGGATGGAGGACGAGAAGGCGGTCCTGCGGGCCGTCACCGACGAGATCATGTGCGCGGTGCTGGAGCTGTCCGGCCAGGAGTACGTGGACCGCTACGCCGCCGAGGTGAAGGCGGAGGCGGAGGCGGCCAAGACACGCCGGTTCACCCGGCGGCACTGAGACGGAGACGCGGGAAGGGCGGCCGGAGATCCTCCGGCCGCCCTTCCTTCATGCATGCTCCGCGCTGCTACGCCTTGGGCGTGGCGTGCGGTGCGCAGGTGACGTCGGAGCCGTCCAGCTCGCCGGTCAGCAGATAGGCGTCGACCCGCTCGTTGACGCACGGGTTGACCAGGCCGGTCACGCCGTGCGAGCCGGCGCCCTCCTCGGTGATCAGCCGCGAGCCCTTGAACCGCTGGTGCAGCGAGACGGCACCCTCGTAGGGAGTGGCCGCGTCCCGCGTGGACTGCACGATCAGCACGGGCGGCAGGCCCTTGCGGGTGCCGACCTCGACCGGGTTCTGCTGCTTGGCGGGCCAGGTGGCACACGGCAGGTTCATCCAGGCGTTCGCCCAGGTCATGAACGGGTAGTCCTTGTGGAGCCGGGTGTTGTCCCGGTCCCACTTCTGCCAGCTCGTGGGCCACTTGGCGTCGGCGCACTCGACGGCGGTGTAGACCGCGTTGCCGTTCTCCGCGGAGATGTTGCCCGCGGTGTCCGACAGGTCGGGCGCGGCGGCGTCCACGAGGGCCTGGGTGTCACCGGCGACGTACTTGCTGAACGCCGTGGCGACCGGCACCCACGAGGAGTCGTAGTACGGGGCGCTCTGGAAGAAGGAGATCAGCTCGGCCGGGCCGACGACTCCGCCGAGCGGGCTCTTCGCGGCGGTGGCACGCAGCTTGAGCCACTGCTCCTGCACGGCGGCGCGGGTGGTGCCCAGGTGGAAGGCGGCGTCGTTGGCGGCGACCCAGTACTGCCAGTCCTTCCAGCGGCGCTCGAAGGCGATGTCCTGGTTCAGGTTGGCCTCGTACCAGATGTTCTCGCGCGCGGGGTCGACGACGCTGTCGACGATCATCCGGCGGATGTGGCCCGGGAAGAGCGTGCCGTAGACGGCGCCGAGGTAGGTGCCGTACGAGACGCCCAGGTAGTTGAGCTTCTTCTCGCCGAGCGCGGCCCGGATGACGTCCAGGTCGCGGGCGGTGTTCGGCGTGGTCATGTGCGGCAGCATCGCGCCGCTGCGCTCGGCACAGCCCTCGGCGTACTCGCGGGCGAGCTTGCGCTGGGCGAGCTTGTCGGCCTCGTCGCGGGGCACCGGGTCGGCCTTGGGCGCCTTGACGAACTCCTGCGGGTCGACGCAGGAGATGGGGGCCGAGTGGCCGACGCCGCGCGGGTCGAAGCCCACGAAGTCGTACGCCTTGGCGGTGTTGGTCCACAGCGCGTTCTTGGTGGTGACCCGGCGCGGGAAGCGCAGGCCGGAGCCACCGGGGCCGCCGGGGTTGTAGATGAGGGCGCCCTGGCGCTCCTCCTTGGTGCCGGTGTTGCCGATGCGGTCGACGGCGAGCTTGATCTGCTTGCCGTCCGGCTTGGCGTAGTCCAGCGGCACCGAGACCCAGCCGCACTGGATGGGCTTCTCCAGCCCCCAGTCGGCGGGGCAGTCCTGCCAGTCGATGCCCGCCTTTGCGGCGCGGGCGGCGGCCGTGGCGGCGCCGAGGGCCTCGCGGTCCTGGCCCCGGCCGCTGTCGGCGCTGGCCGCGGGCGCGGTCACCGCGCCGGCTATCAGCGTGGCGGTGACGAGCGCGCCGGCCGAACTCAGCGCCAGCAGACGGCTCTTCGGCTTGTTCTCCCTCAAGGGGTCCCCTCCCCGTGACTTCACTGCGAGTGGTCAGGCGGGGAATCCTCTCGGCTGTGAGCCGTCTGAGAACAGGGTTGGTCGACCTTCTTTACCAATCCGATAAACGGATGGTCAGTTCCGATCGGCGGTCAGGAGCGCCAGAGCCTCGTCCAGACGGCGGCGCAGGGTGAGCGCGTCGGGTGCCACGGCGCTGACGAGGACCGCCGGTCCGGCGAGCGGCATCAGTGCGGTGCCCTCCCCCAGCATCCGCGCTTCCGCCGGGTTTTCCAGCAATTCGGGCGTCACAAGCACCAGTTGCCCCACCGAGCGATGCCCCCCGAGCACGGCCGGCCCGTCCCAGCCACCCGGCGCTCCGGGGCCGCAGCCCAACTCCTGGTCGAGCAGCGTGGTGCCCGCGAGGCGGACGGTGAGCCTGCTGATCAGCCGCCCCGGCTCCTCCCCGGCCCGGCCGAGCACCTGTTCCTCGCGCAGCAACAGCCGGGCACCGGGCGCAAGTTCGGCACACGTGGTGACCCGCAGGTCGCTGCCCCGGGCCGAGACGAGCTGCTCGGGCAGCCAGTGCAGCTCTCCCCCGGCGGCCACGTCGAGCCGTACGTCGTAGCGGGCCTCGCCCTTGGCCTGGCCGGGCAGCGCGAGGGTGGCGGCGGCCGAGCCGAGGTGCAGCCGGGCGCCCTCGCCCACCCGGGCCTCGACGGAGAAACGGTCACCGCCGAGCGGTCCGCTCATCGCGCCGACCAGCAGGACACGGGCCTCGGTGCCGTGGGCGCGGGTGCGGCGCGGGGCGAGCGGGCCGTCGCCCTCCAGCACGGGGAGGGCGGTGCCGCCCCGGCCGTCGGCGCGGGCCTCGATCCGGGCGCGGGCGCGGACGCCGGCGGCGGTCACGCCGTCCACGCGGTGAGCCGCTCGCGCACCCAGCCCGCCACCTCACCGACGCCGTTCTCGACGCGCAACGTCTGGAAAACGACGGGGAGTTCGGCCCGCTGGGCCTTGGCGTCGGCGGCCATCCGGGCGAGGTCGGAGCCGACGTAGGGGGCGAGGTCCGTCTTGTTGACCACGAGCAGGTCGGCGGTGGTGACGCCGGGTCCGCCCTTGCGCGGGATGTCGTCGCCGCCGGCCACGTCGATCACGAAGATCTGGGCGTCCACCAGGCCCTTGGAGAAGGTCGCGGTGAGGTTGTCGCCGCCGGACTCCACCAGGATCAGGTCGAGCGGGCCGACGGCGTCCTCCAGGTCTTCCACGGCTTCGAGGTTGGCGGAGATGTCGTCGCGGATCGCGGTGTGCGGGCAGGCGCCGGTCTCCACGGCCGTGATCCGCTCGGGCGGCAACACGGCTTCACGGAGCAGGAATTCGGCGTCCTCGCGGGTGTAGATGTCGTTGGTGACGACGGCGAGGGAGAGTTCGTCGCGCAGCGCCCGGCACAGCGCGGCGACGGTCGCGGTCTTCCCCGAGCCGACCGGACCGCCGAGCCCGATGCGCAGGGCGCGCCGGTTGCCGTCGGGGCGGTGCGCGTCGGCGCTGACGGCCTCCGGGCCGGTGTGGGTGTGGTCGAGATGCATGTGCGGCTCCAAGTGACGTTGTCGCGGGGCCTCTAGGAGGCGAAGAGGCGGACCGGCCAGGCGGCGTGCGCCTGTGCGCCGATCTCCAGCAGGGGCGCGGACGCGGCGGGCAGGGCGTCCACTCCCTCGGTCAGTGCGCGCCGGGCGGCCTCCACGGCACGGTCCGCCACCCGGTCCAGTTCGGGTGCCAGCCGGGCGAGGACGCCGGTGGCGTCGAACGGATCGAGGCTGAGCAGCCGTACGGTGGCGGTCGCGGGGCCGCTCACGCTCTCGTACAGCGCGCAGTGGGCGGCGTCCAGCGGCTCCAGACCGGCCGCGCGGGCGGTGAGGCCGAGGACGACGGGCTGGTGGGCTCCCTTCGGGAACTCACGCGTCAGTGCGTCCAGTTCGGGGGACGGCCAGGTGGCGCGTGCCGCCCGTACCAACTGGCGGCCCAGCCGCCGGGCGGCGGTGCGCAGGGCCGGTGACGGGGTGCGGGCGTCGGCGGCGGCGTCCAACTCCCCTGCCCGAACGCCGAGTACGGCCGCCGCCGCGAGGGAGGCGGCGACCAGGCCGGTGGTGTGCAGGCGTCCCCGGCAGAAGTGCTCCAGGGTCGCCGCGTCGGTGATGCGGCCCGCCTTGACGGCGGCCTCCGCCCCGCCGGAGTGGGCGTGCCCTCCGGCGGGGAAGCGGCCGTCGGCCAGGACGAGCAGCGCTGCTCTGGACATCCGTGACCTCAGAAGAGGAAGTAGCGCTGGGCCATGGGGAGTTCGGCCGCCGGTACCGCCTCGACCAGCTCGCCGTCGATGTGCACGGCGAAGCTGTCGGGATCGATCCGTACGTCCGGCATGGCGTCGTTCTCGCGCAGGTCGGCCTTGGTGACCGCGCGGGTGGACTGGATCGGGACGAACTCCTTGCCCAGGCCCAGCCGTTCGGGCAGCCCGTCCTCGATCGCCAACCGCGAGACGAAGTTGACCGAGTTGGCGGCCGGGGCCCGGCCGATCGCGCCGAACATCGGGCGGGGCAGGATCGGTTGCGGGGTGGGGATGGAGGCGTTGGCGTCGCCCATCTGCGCGTAGGCGATCTGGCCGCCCTTGAGCACGAGCAGCGGCTTCACCCCGAAGAACGCCGGCTCCCACAGCACCAGGTCGGCCAGCTTGCCGGTCTCCACGGACCCGATCTCGGCGGCGAGGCCCTGCGCGAGCGCCGGGTTGATCGTGTACTTGGCGACATAGCGCCGTACCCGGTGGTTGTCGGCGCGGCCGTCGCCGGGCAGCGCGCCCCGGCGGCCCTTCATCACATGGGCGGTCTGCCAGGTGCGCAGGATGACCTCACCGACGCGGCCCATGGCCTGGGAGTCGGAGGAGATGATCGAGATCGCGCCGAGGTCGTGGAGGATGTCCTCCGCGCCGATGGTGGACGGCCGGATGCGGGACTCGGCGAAGGCGAGATCCTCGGGCACGGCCGGATTGAGGTGGTGGCAGACCATCAGCATGTCGAGGTGTTCCTCGGCGGTGTTGACGGTGAACGGCCTGGTCGGATTGGTCGAGCTGGGCAGCACGTTGGGCTGCGAGACCACCGTCATGATGTCCGGCGCGTGCCCGCCCCCGGCACCCTCGGTGTGGTACGAGTGGATGCCCCGCCCGGCGATGGCGGCGAGGGTGTCGCCCACGAACCCGGCCTCGTTGAGCGTGTCGGTGTGGATGGCGACCTGGATGCCGGTCCGGTCGGCCACGGTGAGGGCGGCGTCGATGACGGCCGGGGTGGAGCCCCAGTCCTCGTGCAGCTTGAGACCGACGGCGCCGCCCCTGATCTGGGACAGCATCGCCTCCTGCGAGACGGTGTTGCCCTTGCCGAGGAAGCCGACGTTGACCGGGTACGCCTCCATCGCCTCCAGCATCCGGGCGAGATGCCAGGGGCCCGGTGTGACGGTGGTGGCCTTGGAGCCCTCGGCCGGTCCGGTGCCGCCGCCGACCAGGGTGGTGACCCCGGAGGACAGCGCCTCGTCCGCGATCTGCGGGCAGATGAAGTGCACATGGGCGTCGATCGCGCCCGCCGTGAGGATGCGCCCGTTGCCCGCGATGATCTCGGTCTCGGGGCCGATGACGAGGTCGGGGTGGACGCCGTCCATGGTGTCGGGGTTGCCGGCCTTGCCGAGGGCGGTGATCCGGCCGTCGCGGATGCCGACGTCGGCCTTGATCACGCCCCAGTGGTCCACGACGACGGCGCCGGTGATCACGGTGTCCGGGGTGCCCTCGGCGCGGGTGGCGCGGGACTGGCCCATGGACTCGCGGATGACCTTGCCGCCGCCGAACACCGCCTCGTCGCCGGAGGCGCCGGGGCCGCCGGAGCGGTCCTCCTCGATCTCGACGAGGAGGTCGGTGTCGGCGAGCCGGATGCGGTCGCCGGTGGTGGGGCCGAACAGGTCGGCGTAGGCGGCGCGGGAGATCTCAGGCATCGAGGGCACCTCCCGTCTCGCCGCGCAGTCCGGGCACGATCCGGGCGCCGCCGAGGGGGACGAGTTCGACCTCGACGGGGATGCCGGGCTCGAAGCGGACGGCCGTACCGGCGGCGATGTTCAGCCGCCGGCCGCGCGCGGCGGACCGGTCGAAGTCCAGGCCGGGGTTGGCCTCGGCGAAGTGGTAGTGGGAGCCGACCTGGACGGGCCGGTCGGCGGCGTTGAGGACGGTGAGCCGGGTGGACTCGCGGCCCTCGTTGCAGACGACCGGGGCGTCCGCGAACAGCACCTCTCCGGGAATCATCGCGGGCCCCCTCAGACGATCGGGTCGTGGACGGTGACCAGCTTGGTGCCGTCCGGGAAGGTGGCCTCCACCTGGACTTCGTGGATCATCTCGGGGATGCCGTCCATCACGTCGTCCCTGGTCAGCACCTTGCGGCCGGAGGACATCAGCTCGGCGACGGTCCGGCCGTCGCGGGCGCCCTCCAGGATGTGCGACGTGATGAGCGCGATCGCCTCGGGGTGGTTGAGCTGCACGCCGCGGGCCCGGCGCCGCTCGGCCACGTCCGCCGCCACATGGATCAGCAGTCGCTCTTGCTCGTGCGGGGTCAGTTGCACGTCCCACCTCACAGTCCTCGCTCCGGACCGTGCGGGGCCCGGTTGCCGCGGCCACGGCTCGGGGCCGGCTCATGGCGAAAACCCCTGGTGGCGTGGGAGCGAAGGCTAGTTCGCCGGCGTTTCGGCGACGTTAACCGGCGCGCGTTCGGCGCGGCTCGGCCGTCAGGTGGTGCCGGGCCGGCGGTGCTCGGCGGCGATACCGAAGCGCTGCCGCTCCTGCGGCACGGAGGCGGGGACCTCGCGGACGCCGGAGACGGAGCTGATCACCTGCTCGTCCTGCTCCGCGGCCTGCGCGTCGAGCGCTTCGAGCCGCGCCAGGTCGGCGGCGGAGACCAGTGCGACGAGCGGTTTGCCGTGCCGGGTCACCACGACCCGCTCACTGCCGTAGACCACCCGGTTGATCAGGTCGGCGAGCTCAGCCCTGGCTTGCGTCACCGGAATCTCGTAGGCCATGCACCCATTCTAACGTCACGTACATCCTGTACATTTTTTACAGAAGCGGGGTCGCCAGTGGCCCCGTCGATCAGGAGGGGTGTGCCATGACCCGATCCAACGCCCGACATGTCCTGCCCGAGTTCACCGAGCGCGACGGAGGCGTCCGCCGCACGCTCGACCCGTACTCCAAGCTGTTCGAACACCGGATCGTGCTGCTGGGCACGCCGCTGGACGACGCGGCGGCCACCGATGTGATCGCCCAGCTCATGCAGCTCGAACACGCCGCCCCGGACCGGGACATCACGCTGTACCTGAACTGCCCCGGCGGCGACTTCCACGCCATGACGGCGGTGTACGACACGATGCGCTACGTCGGCTGCGACGTGGAGACCTACTGCCTCGGCCAGGTCGTCTCGGTGGCCGCCGTGCTGCTGGCGGCCGGGGCGCCGGGCAAGCGGTTCGCGCTGCCCGGCTCGCGGGTGGTGCTGCGCCAGCCGGAGCTGGCCGAGCCGGTGCGGGGGCAGCCCAGCGACCTGGAGATCAAGGCGGCGGAGCTGGTGCGGGCGCGGGAGCTGATGGAGGAGCTGCTCGTCCGGCACACCGGCCGGGACGCCGCCACCGTCCACGCCGACCTGGAGCGCGAGCGGGTGCTGGACGCCACCGGCGCCCTGGAACACGGCCTGGTCGACGGGATCGTGGGCGCCCGCGAGAACCTGCCCGGCGCCCGGTGAGCGGGCCGTGCTGCCGGAGGAGCTGCCGCCGCTGCCCGCGCTGACCCGGGCCGAGGGCGAGCTGATCGACCGTTACCTGGAGGCGGCCGACCTGCTGGGCCGGGCCAACCCGGCCCGGCACGGGGACACGTACCGGGCCCTCAGGGCCGCGCAGGCGCTGGTCCGCACGGCGGCCGCGCTCCGCGACGCGCTCGCACTGATGCACGGACGGGGCGAACGGGAGCTGCACGGGCGCACGCTGGCACACGCCCTGCGGGTGCTGGACGGGGAGCGCCGCACCGCGCGCGTCGCGCTCCCGCCCGACGGTGTCGGCTGACCCGGACACCGCCTACGGCCGGACGGGGCCCGGCGTGTCGTCCGCCGAGCCGAAACAGGCCGAACGTGCTACCGCCGACCGGTGTATCTCCGGGCCCGTTTCCGGGCCCGCCGACTTGCGCGCGAAGCCCCCTGCGGGCCGCAGCGCGGCGACCGAAGCCCAGGTCCGGGGCCGTGGAGGGGAGTTGACGGCGGCTCGGACACACCCCTGTCCACCCGAACGGGTGAGTGGTGAGTAACACCACAAACCCCCGGTTCCATTGGGATTTTCGGACAGGAGTGGGCCAAGATCCCTGACTGACGACAAGACCCCGCCACAACGGCGGGGCGCATCCGGGCGGACGCCGAGTCCTGCCGCCACCCGGATGACCGGTCGACAGAAGTGCATCGGCAGGAGTGGAGGACCCGAGCAAGCCGGGTCGCCGGGACGGATGTCCGCGAGTCGCGGACGATCGTGCCGAGCAGCCCTTGGGGTGAAGCCGTGGTGACACGGCCGGGCAACTTCGCCAGCCCGAATCCGACAGGTCATCCTTCACAGGCGGCTGACGAAGGGTTGCGCATGACTGCGCTCAATCGTGTCCCGTCGCTGATGGCTCGGGCCGGCACCGCCTCGGCCCTCACCCTGGCCGCCGTGGGCGGCTCGATCATGGTGCCGGGTCTGGCCACCGACGCCTCCGCCGCGACCACCGCGTCGAAGGCACTGAAGGTCGCGGCGTCCAAGAAGGGCGCCCCCTACCGCTACGGAGCCACCGGGCCGGGCCGCTTCGACTGCTCGGGCCTGACGCTGTACTCGTTCAAGAAGGCCGGCAAGAAGCTGCCGCGCACGGCAGCCCAGCAGTACAACAAGACGCACCACATCTCCTCGGGCCGCCGCAAGGCCGGTGACCTGGTGTTCTTCCACTCGGGTTCCAGCGTCTACCACGTCGGCATCTACGCCGGTAAGGGCAAGATCTGGCACGCGCCGAAGACCGGGGACGTGGTGCGGCTCCAGAAGATCTGGACCAAGAGCGTCTGGTACGGCCGGGTCAACTAGGTCCGGCGGGACACGGCCGGGGACGGCCTCAACGGGCGTACGCGCGCCCCGAGGCCGCTCCCGGCGCCCACCGGGGCCCACCGGGGCCCTCAGTCGGCCCTCAATGGGCTCTCAGCGGGCCGGAGAGGGCTCCGGGCAGGCCGTGGCGGGCCGCGGCTGGCTCGGCACGCACCAGGGCAGCTCGACGAAGACCGTCTTGCCGCCCTCGCGGGTCGGGCGGACGCGCAGCTTGCCGCCGCACTCGACGGTGAGGCACCGGATGATGGCCATACCGCGCCCGTTGTCCTGGGCGACGGCGGCCGGAAGTCTCTTCGGCATCCTCGGGTGGCTGTCCGTCACCCCGATGAGCAGCAGCTCGTCACGGGCCAGTACGACGTCCACGGTGAAGGTGGGCGACTGGCCCAGGGTGTGCTGGACGGCGTTGGTGGCCAGTTCGGAGACGATGAGGCGCACGGTGTCGGTGACCTCGTCGTCCGCGGGGAGCCCCCAGCTCGCCAGCGTGCCCACCACGTAGGACCTGGCCGTGCGGACCGAGGCGGGATCGCTCGGCAGAGTGACGGATGCTTCCAGATGGTCTGCCATGGCGAAGTCGTCCCTTTCCCACGGGTGCGCCCGCCGTCCTCCCACGGGCCGCGCGGCGACGCGGGGCGGAGGTCGGGCATGATCCCGCTCTGGTGCCTGCACGCCAGCCTGCCATCACGGAAGCGGTCCGGTGAACCAACCCCCCAGATACGCGGACATCTGTCGCTCAACGGGGTGAACTCTGCGACGCGAGACCGTATTTGACGGGGTTTTTCCGGGCCTCAGCAGGGCCGAACGGCGGTGATGACCCGTACGGCCCGTTCGATGTCCGCCTCCGACAGGTCCGCGCGCGCGGTCAGCCGCAGCCGGGAGACGCCGTCCGGGACGGACGGCGGGCGGAAGCAGCCCACCGACAACCCCTCGGCCCGGCAGTCCGCGGCCCAGCGCACGGCGGCCTCGGGGGACGGCGCCCGTACGGAGACCACGGCCGCGTCGGGCCGTACCGCCGCGAGGCCCTCGGCGGTCAGCCGGGCGTGCAGTTCGGCGGCGACCGCGCGGACGCGGGCCGGGCGCTCCGGTTCGCGCCGGAGCAGGCGCAGCGCGGCGAGCGCGGCGCCCGCCGCGGCGGGGGCGAGGCCGGTGTCGAAGATGAACGTCCGCGCGGTGTTGACCAGATGGCCGATCACCCGCGCCGGGCCCAGCACCACCCCGCCCTGGCTGCCCAGCGACTTGGACAGCGTCGCCGTGGCCACCACGTCGGCCGCGCCGGCGAGCCCCGCGGCGTGAACCGCGCCCCGGCCGCCCTCCCCGAGGACGCCGAGGCCGTGGGCGTCGTCCACGACCAGTCCGGCTCCGTGTTCCCGGCAGGCGCGGGCCAGCGGGCCGAGGGGCGCCGCGTCGCCGTCGACGGAGAACACCGTGTCGGAGACGGCGACTGCCTCTCCCTGATGGGTCGCCAGGACCTTGGCCACGGCCTCCGGCTCGGCGTGCGCGACGACCTGGGTGGTGCCGCGCGCCAGGCGGCAGCCGTCGATGAGGGAGGCGTGGTTGCCCGCGTCGGAGACGATCAGCGAGCCGTGCGGGCCGAGCGCGGTGACGGCGGCGAGGTTGGCCGCGTAGCCGGAGGACAGCACGAGGCCCGCCTCGAAGCCGCAGAACTCGGCGAGTTCGGTCTCCAGGCGGGCGTGCAGCTCGGTGGTGCCGGTGACCAGCCGGGAGCCGGTGGCGCCGCCGCCCCAGGTGCGGGCCGCCCCGGCCGCGCCCTCGGTGACCTCCGGGTGGCGGGCCAGGCCCAGGTAGTCGTTGCTCGCCAGGTCCAGCAGGGGCGAGTCGGCGGGGCGGGGGCGCAGGGTCCGCAGGAGTCCGGCGCGGCGGCGCGCCTCGGCCTGCTCGTCGATCCAGCCGAACGCCATGGCTCCTCCGGGGGCTTGCTCTGGTGGGCGCTTGTGCAGACACCAGATTTTGTAGACAACAGACAGACACTAGCGGCGGGGAGAGCCGCCCATGATGTGGCAATACCCACACGGTGAACCCGGGTCGTTGTGCGAAGTCTCCTTGGCCCGGAGCGGTCGGGTAGGACAGGATCAACCCTCATGGACCTGCTGAACACGCTGGTGGACAAGGGACTGCGGCGCGAGACGCCGACGCGCGAGGAAGCGCTCGCCGTGCTCGCCACCTCCGACGACGACCTGCTCGATGTGGTGGCCGCGGCCGGCAAGGTGCGGCGGCACTGGTTCGGCCGCAGGGTGAAACTCAACTATCTGGTCAACCTCAAGTCGGGCCTGTGCCCGGAGGACTGCTCCTACTGTTCGCAACGCCTGGGCTCCACGGCGGGCATCCTCAAGTACACCTGGCTCAAGCCCGACCAGGCGTCCGAGGCGGCGGCCGCCGGGCTCGCCGGGGGCGCCAAGCGGGTCTGCCTGGTGGCGTCCGGGCGCGGTCCCACCGACCGGGACGTGGACCGGGTCTCGGACACCATCAAGGCCATCAAGGAACAGAACGACGGTGTCGAGGTGTGTGCCTGCCTGGGCCTGCTCTCCGACGGCCAGGCGGAGCGGCTGCGGGCGGCGGGCGCCGACGCCTACAACCACAACCTCAACACCTCCGAGTCGACCTACGGCGACATCACCACCACCCACACCTACGCCGACCGGGTGGACACGGTGCACAAGGCGCACGCGGCCGGTCTCTCCGCCTGCTCGGGTCTGATCGCGGGCATGGGTGAGCGCGACGAGGACCTGGTGGACGTGGTGTTCGCGCTGCGCGAGCTGGACCCGGACTCCGTTCCGGTGAACTTCCTGATCCCGTTCGAGGGCACCCCGCTGGCCAAGGAGTGGAACCTCACCCCGCAGCGCTGTCTGCGCGTCCTGGCGATGGTCCGCTTCGTCTGCCCGGACGTGGAAGTGCGGATCGCGGGCGGCCGTGAGGTGCACCTGCGTTCGCTCCAGCCGCTCGCGCTGCATCTGGCCAACTCGATCTTCCTCGGTGACTACCTGACCAGCGAGGGCCAGGCGGGCAAGGCCGACCTGGACATGATCGCGGACGCCGGGTTCGAGGTGGAGGGCGCGGACCAGGTGACGCTGCCGGAACACCGGGCGGCTGGCGGCGGGGGCGGCTGCGGGTCGCACGCGGCGGCGGGCGGGTGCGGGCCGGACGCGGAGGCTTCCGGGTGCGGGCCGCACGCCGGGGGCGGGGTCTGCGGTACGGCCCCGGTCGCGGCCGAGGCGCCCGCGTCCGCCGAGCCGCGCACCGACCTGGTCGCCGTGCGCCGCCGGGGTGCCGGGACGGACCTCGCGCCCAATGCGTGACCCGGGTACGGCCGAGCTGCTGGAGCTGGACCGGCGGCATGTGTGGCATCCGTACGGTCCGATGCCGGGCCGGAGCGAACCGCTCGTCGTGGAGTCGGCGAGCGGGGTCCGGCTGCGGCTGGCGGACGGCGCGGAGCTGGTCGACGGGATGTCGTCCTGGTGGTCGGCGATCCACGGCTACCGGCATCCGGTGCTGGACGAGGCCGCGCGCGAGCAGTTGGGGCGGATGAGCCATGTGATGTTCGGCGGGCTCACCCACGAGCCCGCCGTACGGCTGGCGAAGCTTCTTGTCGACATGTCGCCCGAGGGGCTCGAGCACGTCTTCCTGGCGGACTCCGGGTCGGTGTCCGTCGAGGTGGCCGTCAAGATGTGCCTCCAGTACTGGCGTTCGCTCGGCCGCCCCGGCAAGCGGCGCCTGCTGACCTGGCGCGGCGGGTACCACGGCGACACCTGGCACCCCATGTCGGTGTGCGATCCGGAGGGCGGTATGCACGGGCTGTGGTCCGGCGCGCTGCCCCGCCAGGTCTTCGCGGACGCGCCGCCCGCCGGCTACGAGGAGGCGTACGCGGAGCACTTGCGGTCCCTGATCGAGCGGCACGCGGACGAACTGGCCGCCGTGATCGTGGAGCCGGTGGTACAGGGCGCGGGCGGGATGCGGTTCCACTCCCCCGCGTATCTGCGGGTGCTGCGCGAGGCGTGCGACGCGCACGGCGTACTGCTGGTGTTCGACGAGATCGCCACCGGCTTCGGGCGTACGGGCGCGCTGTTCGCGGCGGAGCATGCCGCGGTCTCGCCCGATGTGATGTGCGTGGGCAAGGCGCTGACCGGCGGTTACCTCACGCTGGCGGCGACCTTGTGCAGCGCGCGGGTGGCCGACGGCATCTCGCGCGGCGAGTTGCCGGTGCTCGCGCACGGACCGACCTTCATGGGCAACCCGCTGGCCGCCAACGTGGCGTGTGCCTCGCTGGAACTGCTGCTCGGGCAGGACTGGCGGGGCGAGGTCAAGCGGATCGAGTCCGGCCTGCGGGAGGGTCTCGCCGGGGCCGCGGAGCTGCCCGGCGTCCGGGACGTGCGCGTGCTGGGCGCCATCGGGGTGGTCCAGCTCGGTCACGAGGTGGACATGGCGGCCGCGACGCGGGCCGCCGTGCGGGAGGGCGTGTGGCTGCGCCCCTTCCGCGATCTGGTCTACACGATGCCGCCGTACGTCACGGACGACGCGGACGTGGCACGGATCGCGCGCGCGGTGTGCGCCGCGGCGCGGGAGGGATGACATGCCGGTACTGGTGATCACGGGCACGGGCACGGAGATCGGCAAGACGATGGTGACGGCCGCCGTGGCGGCCTCCGCTGTCGCGGCCGGCCGCTCGGTGGCCGTCCTGAAGCCCGCGCAGACGGGCGTGGGTCCGGACGAGCGCGGCGACGCCGACGAGGTGGTCCGCCTCGCGGGTCCGGTCACGGCCCGCGAACTGGCCCGCTACCCCGACCCGTTGGCCCCCGCCACGGCCGCCCGCCGCTCCGGGCTCCCTCCCGTCCACCCCCAGGACGTGGCGGAAGCCGCCGCCAAGCTCGCCACCGACCACGACCTGGTCCTGATCGAGGGCGCGGGCGGCCTCCTGGTCCGCTTCGACCCCGCGGGCAACACCCTCGCCGACGCGGCGGCCCTGCTGAACGCCCCGGTCCTCCTGGTCGCCCCGGCCGGCCTGGGCACCCTGAACGCGACGGAGCTGACGGCCCGCGAACTGAAGCGCCGCGAGCTGGAGTTGACCGGCGTGGTCATCGGCTCCTGGCCCCCCTCCCCCGACCTCGCCACCCGCTGCAACGTCACCGACCTCCCGGAGGTCGCGGGAGCCCCCCTCCTGGGCGCCCTCCCCCAGGGCACCGGCACCCTGCCCCCTGCGGACTTCCGCACCCAGGCCCCGGCCTGGCTGTCCCCCCGCCTGTGGGGGACGTGGGACGCGGACGGGTTCCGGGAGCGGGAGGGGGTGGCCTAGGAGCGTACGGATTCCTCCCCTGCCGCATCCGCCGCTCCACCGATTGCCGAACACCGTTTCAGGTGTGGTTCGGGTCACACTAGGCTCGGGCGTGGTCGTGGAGTCGGGCTGTCGAGGCGTTGGGGAGTGCATCTTGTTCACATCTGCTGCTCAGGACGCGCCGGGCGCGGTGCCGGGCCGGGGGACGGTGGCGCGGGCCCGGGGGCTGACCAAGGCGTACGGGACCGGGGAGACGGCCGTGGTCGCGCTGGACTCGGTGGACGTGGACATCGCGCGGGGGAGGTTCACCGCCGTGATGGGGCCCTCGGGGTCGGGGAAGTCGACGCTGATGCACTGCCTGGCCGGGCTGGACACGGTCTCGGCCGGGCAGGTGTGGCTCGGGGACACCGAGATCACAGGGTTGAAGGACGCCGAGCTGACCCGGCTGCGCCGGGACCGGATCGGGTTCGTCTTCCAGTCGTTCAATCTGATCCCCACCCTGACGGCGGCGGAGAACATCACCTTGCCGATGGACATCGCGGGCCGCAGGCCCGAGCCCGGCTGGGTGGACCAGGTGATCGACCGGCTGGGGCTGCGGGACCGGCTCGGGCACCGCCCGGCCCAGTTGTCCGGCGGCCAGCAGCAGCGGGTCGCGTGTGCGCGGGCGCTGGCCTCGCAGCCGGAGCTGATCTTCGCGGACGAGCCCACCGGCAACCTGGACTCCCGCTCGGGTCTGGAGGTGCTGGGCTTCCTGCGCAGCGCGGTGGACGACCTGGGGCAGAGCGTGGTCATGGTGACGCACGACCCCGGTGCCGCCGCCCACTCCGACCTGGTGCTCTTCCTCGGGGACGGCCGGATCGTGGACCGGATGGAGCGGCCCACGGCGGACACCGTGCTGGAGCGGATGAAGGCGTTCGACGTGGTGCGGGGCCGGCTCGGCGACGACGCCGTGGCGCGGGAGGACTGAACCACCGTGCTCAAGGCGACCCTGAGAAGTTTTCTCGCGCACAAGGGGCGGCTGGCGCTCTCCGCGCTGGCCGTCGTGCTGTCCGTGGCGTTCGTCTCGGGAAGCCTGATCTTCTCCGACACGGTGACCCGTACCTTCGACCGGCTGTTCGCGTCCACCGCGGCGGATGTGACGGTCGGCCCGAAGCAGGACCTGCGCTCCCCCGTCCCCGGCGGCGCGACACAGACGGTCCCCGCCGGCCTCGCGGGCCGGGTGGCTAAGGTCCCCGGTGTCGCCGAGGCGCACGCCGACGTGTCGGTGCAGAACGTCACGGTGGTCGACAGCCGCAACCGGTCCGTCGGCCCGACCACCGGCGCCCCGACGATCGCGACTTCCTGGCACGTGACCGACCGCAGCCCGGTGGAGCTGACCTCGGGTCACGCCCCGCGCGGCGCGGACCAGGCGCTGCTGGACGCGGACACGGCGGGCAAGAAGCACGTCGGCATCGGAGACACGCTGACCGTGCAGGCCCAGCCGGGCACGTTCCGGGTACGGGTCGTCGGCATCGCCACCTTCCGCACCACCAACCCCGGCGCCGCCCTGGTCTTCCTGGACCAGGCCACGGCCGGGAAGCAGTTGCTGGGCTCGGCGGACAAGGCCACCGCCATCTCGGTGCAGGCCGCGCCGGGCGTCACCGACCCGGAGCTGAAGAACCGGGTGGCCGCCGCGATCGGCAGCGGTGGCTACGAGCTGCGGACCGCCGCCGAGCAGGCCAAGTCGGCGGCGGCGAACCTGGGCGGCTTCCTCGACGTGATCAAGTACGTGATGCTGGGATTCGCCGGGATCGCGGTGCTCGTCGGCGTCTTCCTGATCGTCAACACCTTCTCCATGCTGATCGCCCAGCGCACCCGGGAACTCGGCCTGCTGCGGGCGCTGGGCGCGGACCGGCGTCAGGTGCGGCGCTCGGTGCTGCTGGAGGCGCTGCTGCTCGGCGTGGCGGGCTCCACGCTGGGCCTCGCGGCCGGGATCGGGATGGCGTACGGGCTGATCCGGCTGATGAGCCTGTTCGGGATGAACCTGAAGGCCACCGAGATGGTGATCGGCTGGGGCACGCCGGTCGCGGCGTACGTGGTCGGGGTCGGCGTCACCTTCGTCGCCGCGTACCTCCCCGCGCGGCGGGCGGCGACGGTGTCGCCGATGGCGGCGCTGTCGGACGCGGAGATCGCCGGGGTGGACAAGCCGCTGACCGGCCGGGCGATCGCGGGCGCGGTCATGGGCGTGGCCGGGGCGGCGGCGCTGGCCGGGTGCGTGGCGGCGACGAAGGCGGCTCCGGCCGCCGCGCTGCTGGGGCTCGGCGTGGTGCTGACCCTGATCGCCATGGTGATCGCCGGACCGCTGCTGGTGCGGCCGGTGATCCGGGTGCTGGGCGGCGCGTTCCCGGCGCTGTTCGGCTCGGTGGGCCGGATGAGCCAGCGCAACGCGCTGCGCAACCCGCGCCGTACGGGCGCCACGGCGGCGGCGCTGATGGTGGGCCTCGCACTGGTCGGCGGGATGTCGGTGGCGAGCGCCTCGATGTCGGCCTCCTTCGACCGGCAGATCGACCGCACCCTGGGCGCGGACTTCATCGTGCAGAGCGCCAACTTCACCCCGTTCAGCGCCGATGTGCGGCGCACGGTGCAGGGGACGGAGGGCGTCGGGCTGGTCGTACCGCAGCGGATCACGCCGCTCGCGGTGCGGATGCCGGACGGCAAGCGGGTGCAGACGACCGCCTCCGCGTACGGTCCGCGGCTGGACGACGTCGTGCACCTCACCTACGCGAGCGGCGGCACCGGGGCCGCGCTGGCGGACGGCCGGCTGGCGATGGACGCCGGGTTCGCGCGGGACCACGGGGCGCGGACGGGCAGCGTGCTGCCGGTCGAGTTCCCCGGCGGCAAGGTGGTCCCGCTGACGGTCGGCGCGCTCACCAACCTGGATTCGCCGGAGGGCTTCGGCACGCAGGGCGGCATCTTCCTGGGCCTCGGCACGGTCGAGAAGTACGTCCCCGGCGGCCAGGACTCGGTGCTCTATGTCAACGCCGCGCCCGGCACCGACGCGGCCGGGCTGCGGGCCGCCCTGACCTCTGCGCTCAAGCCGTACCCGCAGCTCCAGGTCCGCGACCAGGCCGACTACAAGAAGCTGGTGCACGATCAGATCTCGGTGCTGCTGTACCTGGTGTACGCGCTGCTCGGGCTGGCGATCGTGATCGCGGTGCTCGGGGTGGTCAACACGCTGGCGCTGTCGGTGGTGGAGCGCACCCGGGAGATCGGTCTGCTGCGGGCGATCGGCCTGAGCCGGCGGCAGTTGCGCCGGATGATCCGGCTGGAGTCGGTGGTGATCGCGGTGTTCGGCGCGGTCCTCGGGCTGGCGCTGGGACTGGTGTGGGGCGTGTGCGGCCAGCAGGTGCTGGCGCTGCGCGGGATGAAGGAACTCCAGGTGCCCTGGAGCACCATCGTCGCCGTGATGATCGGCTCGGCGGTGGTGGGCGTGGTCGCGGCCCTGCTCCCGGCGCTGCGGGCGTCGCGGATGAACGTGCTGGCGGCCATCGCCCACGAGTGAGCGGGCCCGGTCCGGTGGCGGGTTTCTCCCCGGCACGGCACGGTATAGATGGTCCGTACCGCGTGAACTGCAAGGGGGCGCGTCCCGGCGCGGACCTCGGGCTCGCTCGCGGGCCCGCGCGTCTTTCAGGGCCGCCAGGCCCGGCCTGTCACCCAGGTACCGCGTCCCCCAGCCGGAAAAAGGGATGCGCCATGACGACGAACTCCAGCGACGGTCAGGTCGGCTTCGCCGATCTCGACCTGGCCCCCGAGATCCAGGGAGCGCTGACCGCGCTCGGCTACGAGGAGCCCACGCCGATCCAGCAGGAGGCCATCCCGCCCCTGCTGCAGGGCAACGACCTGCTGGGACAGGCGGCCACGGGCACGGGCAAGACCGCCGCGTTCGCGCTGCCGGTGATCCAGCGCATCGCCGCCGAGGGCAAGGGCAAGGGGCCCAGCGCGCTGGTGCTGGTGCCGACCCGTGAGCTGGCCATCCAGGTCTCCGAGGCCGTGCACCGCTACGGCAACGCCCTCGGCGTCCGCGTACTGCCGGTCTACGGCGGGCAGCCCATCGGCCGGCAGCTCCGCGAACTCCAGCGCGGGGTGGACGTGGTGGTGGCGACACCGGGCCGGGCCCTGGACCACATCGCGCGCGGCACGCTGCCGCTCGGCGGTCTGCGCACGGTCGTGCTGGACGAGGCCGACGAGATGCTGGACATGGGGTTCGCCGAGGACATCGACTCGATCCTGGAGAACGTGCCGGAGGAGCGGCAGACGGTGCTGTTCTCGGCGACGATGCCCTCGCGGATCGACTCCATGGCGCGCAAGCACCTCAGCGACCCGGTGCGGGTGCGGATCGAGCGGGAGGCCCCGGCGCCCGGCGAGGCGCCGCGCATCCGGGAGTCGGCGTACATCGTGGGGCGGGCGCAGAAGCCGGCCGCGCTGGGGCGGCTGCTGGACGTGGAGTCCCCGGAGGCGGCGATCGTGTTCTGCCGCACCCGCGACCAGGTCGACCAGCTCTCCGAGACCCTGAACGGCCGCGGCTACCGCGCCGAGGCCCTGCACGGCGGGCTGAGCCAGGAGCAGCGGGACCGGGTGATGGGCAGGCTGCGCGGCGGTACGGCGGACCTGCTGGTTGCCACCGACGTCGCGGCGCGCGGCATCGACGTCGAGCACCTCACCCACGTGATCAATTACGACGTGCCCTCCGCGCCGGAGTCGTACGTGCACCGCATCGGCCGGGTCGGGCGCGCGGGCCGCGAGGGCGTGGCGATCACGCTGGCCGAGCCCCGCGAGTCCCGGATGCTCAAGGCGATCGAGCGGGCGACCGGCCGCAAGGTCCCGCTGGAGAAGGTGCCCTCGGTGGCCGACCTGCGGGCCAGGCGGCTGGAGCTGACGCGGGCCGCGCTGCACGAGAGCCTGCTGGAGGACGAGGACCTGGAGCGCTTCCGGGTGGTGGTGGAGACCCTCGGGGACGAGTTCGACGTGATGGACGTGGCGCTGGCGGCGGTGAAGCTGGCGCACGAGTCCGGCGGCGCGGCCTTCGATGAGGAGGAGATCCCGGAGCTGGCGCCGAGGGACCGCGACCGCGGCGACCGGGGCCGGGGCGACCGCGACCGGGGCCAGCGCGGACGGCCCCGCGGCCGGACCTCGCCGGGCATGACCCGCCTGTTCGTCGGCGCCGGGCGCAGCTCGGGCGTACGGCCGCAGGACATCGTCGGCGCCATCGCCGGGGAGACCCGGCTGAGCGGCCGGGACATCGGCGCGATCGAGATCGCGGACCGCTTCTCCCTGGTGGAGGTCCCCGAGGAGGCGGCGGACGACGTGGTGAGCGCGATGCGCGGCGCCAACGTCAAGGGCCGCCGGGCCCAGGTACGCCGAGAGCGGGACCAGTCCCGCTGACGGGGAGTGCGGCCGCCGGGTCTCGCATGCCGGAAACTCCCTGGCCCGGCGTCCGGGTGCTCTGCTTGGCTCGGCTCATGAGCGATCCGGGCATCCGTCACGCCGTCCCCGCCGACATCGACGCCGTGCTGGCGTTCTGGGGCGAGGCGGCAGAGGGCACGAGCATCAGCGACGACCACGCGGGGGTGGCCCGGCTGATCGAGCGGGACCCGGAGGCGCTGCTCCTGGCGGAGCTGGACGGGGAGCTGGTGGGCACGGTCATCGCGGGCTTCGACGGCTGGCGGTGCTCGGCCTACCGGCTCGCGGTGCACCCCGGCCACCGGCGCCGGGGCATCTCGCGGGCGCTGCTGGCGGCGGCCGAGGACCGGTTCGCGGCGCTGGGCGGGCGCCGGGTGGACGCGATGGTGCTGGTGCGCAACGAGAGCGCACATCATGCCTGGAGCGCTGCGGGGTATGGGCCGGAGGAGAAGTGGCGTCGCTGGGTCAAGCCGCTGAACGGCTGAACCCGTACGGGCCGCTTTGCTGATCCTTTACCATTGAGGCAGCACCTCGGCACTCGATGAAAGGTTGTGAGCGTCCACCCATGGGCGATCCTCCCAGTCCGCGCCACCGACATCGCGCGGTCCACCCCGTCCTGACCGATCCTGGGACGGAGGTGACCCGATGACCGAAGTGCTGCTCCTGCTGGTGGCGATCCTGCTGTCGCTCGCCTGCGGTGCCTTCGTGGCAGCCGAGTTCTCGCTCACCACGGTCGAGCGCGGCGAACTGGAGCGGGCGGCCGCGCGCGGCGAGACCGGCGCCCCCGGCGCGCTCAAGGCCGTACGCAACCTCACCTTCCAGCTCTCCGGCGCGCAGCTCGGCATCACCGTCACCAACCTGGTCGTCGGCATGCTGGCCGAGCCGTCCATCGCGGCGCTGCTGTCGGGGCCGTTCCGGGCGATGGGCCTGTCCGACACCTCGGCCCGCTCGGCCGCGCTGGTGCTGGGCACCGCCCTGTCGACGGTGTTCCTGATGGTCGTCGGCGAACTGGTGCCGAAGAACTGGGCGATCTCCTCGCCGCTGGCCGTGGCCAAGCGGGTGGGCACCCCGCAGCGCTGGTTCAGCCTCGCCTTCCGCCCCTTCATCACCCACCTCAACAACACCGCCAACCGGGTCGTCCGCCGCTTCGGCCTGGAGCCCGCCGAGGAACTGGCCTCCGCGCGCGGCCCGCAGGAGCTGGTGGCGCTGGCCCGGCACTCCGCCAAGTCGGGCGCGCTGGAGCCGGACACCGCCGAGCTGTTCGTGCGCACGCTGAACCTCGCCGATCTGACGGCGGAGAACGTGATGACCCCGCGCGTCCAGGTCGTCGCCCTCGACACCCTGGCCACTTGCGAGGACGTGGCGAACGCGACGCGGGCCACCGGCCTGTCCCGCTTCCCGGTCTACCGGGGCAACCTGGACTCGGTCGTCGGCGTCGCCCACATCAAGGACGTACTGGCGCTGCCCGCGGAGGACCGGCCGGTCCGCTCGGTCACCCAGATCATGCGCGAACCCCTGCTGGTCCCGGAGTCCCTGACCGTGGACCGGCTGCTGGACCGGCTGTCGGGCAAGCGCACCATGGCCGTCGTCATAGACGAGTACGGGGGCACGGCGGGCGTGGCGACGCTGGAGGACATCGTCGAGGAGGTCGTGGGCGAGGTCCGCGACGAGCACGACCCGCACGAGACCCCCGACCTGGCCCCGGCCGGCACCGACGACGAGGGCCGCGCCCTGTACTCGGCGGACGGCGCGGCCCGCACCGACCAACTGGCGCGGGTGGGCCTGAGGGTGCCCGACGGCCCGTACGAGACGCTGGCCGGGCTGATCGCCACCGAGCTGGGCCGTATCCCGAAGGCCGGCGACAGCGTGCACGTCGACGGCTGGCGCCTCGACGTCGTGGACGCCTCCGGGCACCGGGCCGCGCGGGTGCTGCTGCACGCGCCGGTGAAGGAATCGGACGGCACGCACGCCGACAAGTCGACGGGGAGGGCGCGATGACCGCCGTACAGATCCTGATCGGTCTGGCGACCCTGGTCGTCAACGCCTTCTTCGTGGGCGCCGAGTTCGCGCTGATCTCGGTGCGCCGCTCGCAGGTGGAGCCGCTGGCCATGGAGGGCGACAGGCGGGCCCGGCGGGTGGTGTGGGGGCTGGAGCACGTGTCGGCGCTGATGGCGGCCGCGCAGCTCGGCATCACGCTGTGCACGCTGGTCCTCGGTGTGGTCGCGGAACCGGCCATCGCGCATCTGCTGGAGCCGGTCTTCCACGCGATGGGGGTGCCCTCGGGCGCCGGGCACGCGGTGTCGTTCGTGATCGCGCTGGCCCTGGCCACCTATCTGCACATGCTGCTGGGCGAGATGGTGCCGAAGAACATCGCGCTGGCCGAGCCGGTCCGTACCGCGCTGCTGCTCGGGCCGCCGCTGGTGGCGCTGGCCCGCGCGCTGCGCCCGGTGATCTTCGCCATCAACGCCTTCGCCAACGGCCTGCTGAAGCTGCTGCGGGTGGAGGCCAAGGACGAGGTGTCCGCGACCTTCACCGACACCGAGCTGGCCGAGATCGTCAAGGACGCCACCGAAGCGGGCCTGATCGACGACCGGGCGCAGGAGCGCCTGCACGACGCGCTGGAGCTGGGCAGCCGCCCGGTCCGGGACGTGGTGGTGCCGCTGGAGCGGGTGGTCTACACGAGCGTCGGGGTGACCCCGGAGCAGTTGGAGCGGCTGTCGGCGGAGTCGGGGTTCTCCCGGTTCCCGGTGGTCGACGTGGGGCGCCGGATCGTGGGCTACCTGCATGTGAAGGACGCGCTGGACGCCTCGCCGCGCGACGTGCCGTTCCGGCTGCGCGACATGCGGCCGATCGCGCGGGTGCGGGAGTCGACCCCGCTGGACGACGTGCTCACCGCGATGCGCGGCAGCCGTACGCATGTGGCGGCGGTGATCGGCGCGGACGGGAAGCTGGCTGGGCTTGTGACCATGGAGGACGTGCTGCGGGAGCTGTTCGGGCAGCCCGCCTGAGCGGTGCGGGGGCCGGGTACGGGGGCACCGACCGGCGGGTATGGCGCCGGGATACCATCGCTGTCGCCATGCAGACGAATCCCACACCTCCCGCGTACACCAGCCTCGTCGCCGTCGGTGACTCCTTCACCGAGGGCATGTCGGACCTGCTGCCCGACGGCTCCTACCGGGGCTGGGCGGACCTCCTGGCGGCCCGGATGGCCGCCCGCACGCCCGGTTTCCGGTACGCCAACCTCGCGGTACGCGGCAAGCTTATCCAGCAGATCGTGGACGAGCAGGTCCCGCTCGCGGCCGCGATGCGGCCCGACGTGATCACGCTGGTCGGCGGCCTCAACGACACCCTGCGCCCCAAGTGCGACATGGTCCGGGTACGGGACCTGCTGACCGAGGCCGTGGAAACGCTGGCCCCGAACTGCGAGCGGCTGGTGCTGATGCGCAGCCCCGGCCGCCAGGGCCCGGTGCTGGACCGGTTCCGGCCGCGCATGGAGGAGCTGTTCGCCTGCGTGGACGAGCTGGCCGCCAAGCACGACACGGTGGTGGTCGACCTGTACGGCGCGCCCTCGCTGGGCGACCCGCGCCTATGGGATGTGGACCGGCTGCACCTCACCCACGAGGGGCACCGCAGGGTGGCGGAGGCGGTCTGGCAGGCGCTCGGCCACGACGCCGAGGACGCCGAGTGGCGCACCCCGATGGCGGCCACCCCGCCGCTGGGCTGGCGCGCCCGCCGGGTCGAGGACGTGCGGTTCGCCCGGACGTACCTGCTGCCGTGGATAGGCCGCCGCCTCACCGGCCGCTCCTCCGGCGACGGCCTCCCGGCCAAGCGCCCGGACCTGCTGCCCTACGAGGTGACGCACGAGGACCCGGCGTAGCACCGGTCACCCGGTGCGGGAGTCGGCACCCTCCAGGGGAACGCCGAGCCGCCCGGCGACGGTGGTGAGGGCCGGGCCCAGGGGAAGGGCGACGCGGGCGAGGGCGTGGACGTCGCCCCGGGTCGGGGCCAGGTTGACGACGAGCACCGGCTTGCCGGCCTCGGCCGCCTGGCGGACGAAGCGGAGCCCGGACATCACCGTCAGCGAGGAGCCGAGCACCAGCAGCGCGGTCGCCTCGCGGACCAGGGCCCGGCAGTGCGCGACCCGGGCGGGCGGAACGGCCTCGCCGAAGAACACCACGTCCGGCTTGAGGATGCCGCCGCAGACCGCGCAGGGCACCACGCGGAAGTCGCCGACCTGGTCGTCGGTGAGGTCGGCGTCGCCGTCCGGGTTGATGCCGGCGGCCACCGGGTCGAACCCCGGATTCGCCTCCTCCAGGCGCCCGGCGAGGACGCGGCGGGGGCTGAGGTCGCCGCAGGAGAGGCAGACGACCCGGTCGAGGCTGCCGTGGAGTTCCACCACGTCCTCGCTCCCGGCCGCCTGGTGCAGGCCGTCGACGTTCTGGGTGATCACGCCGGACAGCAGGCCGTGCCGTCCGAACGCGGCGACCGCCCGGTGCCCGGCGTTGGGACGGGCCCGGCCGAAGGTCCGCCAGCCGAGGTGGCTGCGGGCCCAGTACCGGCGCCTGGCCTGGGCCCCACCGGTGAAGTCCTGGTAGGTCATCGGGGTGTGCCGGCTCAGGCTGCCGCCCTCGCCCCGGTAGTCGGGGATGCCGGACTCGGTGGAGATGCCCGCCCCGCTGAGCACGAGCACCCCGCCCGCGCCCAGTGCCTCGGCGACCGGCGCCGGATCGGTGATGCCCGGCGGCAGATCGCCGCTCGGGGTCCAGCTCAACGTAGGACGCATGCGCATACCGCAAGAGTAGGGAATCCGCCTTCGGTGCCCGCTCCGCGCGCCTTGTAGCTTCCTCCGAGCCACCCCACGGCGCTGGCCTGCACGAATCGCCAGTACAATCCGTACACGTGACTTCAGCGCCCGCCAAGCCCCGCATCCCCAACGTCCTCGCCGGACGGTACGCCTCCGCCGAGCTCGCCACGCTCTGGTCGCCCGAGCAGAAGGTGAGGCTGGAGCGACAGCTCTGGCTCGCCGTGCTGCGCGCCCAGAAGGATCTGGGCATCGAGGTGCCGGACGAGGCGATCGCCGACTACGAGCGCGTCCTCGACACCGTGGACCTGGCCTCCATCGCCGAGCGCGAGAAGGTCACCCGGCACGACGTGAAGGCGCGGATCGAGGAGTTCAACGATCTCGCCGGGCACGAGCACGTCCACAAGGGCATGACCTCGCGCGACCTCACCGAGAACGTCGAGCAGCTCCAGATCCGGCTCTCCCTGGAGCTGGTCCGCGACCGCACGGTGGCCGTGCTGGCCCGCCTCGGCAGGCTGTCCGGCGAGTACGCCGAGCTGGTCATGGCCGGGCGCTCGCACAACGTGGCCGCGCAGGCCACCACCCTGGGCAAGCGGTTCGCCACCGCCGCCGACGAGCTGCTGGTGGCCTACGGCCGGGTCGAGGAGCTGCTGGGCCGCTACCCGCTGCGCGGCATCAAGGGCCCGGTCGGCACCGCGCAGGACATGCTGGACCTGCTGGGCGGGGACGCGGCCAAGCTGGCCGAGCTGGAGCAGCGCATCGCCCACCACCTGGGCTTCGGCCAGGCGTTCACCTCGGTCGGCCAGGTCTACCCGCGCTCGCTGGACTACGAGGTCGTCACCGCGCTGGTGCAGTTGGCGGCGGCGCCGTCCTCGCTGGCCAAGACCGTCCGGCTGATGGCCGGGCACGAGCTGGTCACCGAGGGCTTCAAGCCCGGCCAGGTCGGCTCGTCCGCGATGCCGCACAAGATGAACACCCGCTCCTGCGAGCGCGTCAACGGCCTGATGGTGATCCTGCGCGGTTACGCCTCGATGACCGGCGAGCTGGCGGGCGACCAGTGGAACGAGGGTGACGTGTCCTGCTCGGTGGTGCGCCGGGTCGCGCTGCCGGACGCGTTCTTCGCGCTGGACGGCCTGTTGGAGACGTTCCTGACCGTGCTGGACGAGTTCGGCGCCTTCCCGGCCGTCGTCGCCCGCGAGCTGGACCGCTACCTGCCGTTCCTCGCCACCACCAAGGTGCTGATGGGCGCGGTGCGCGCGGGCGTCGGCCGCGAGGTCGCGCACGAGGCGATCAAGGAGAACGCGGTGGCCACCGCGCTCGCCATGCGCGAGCAGGGCGCCGAGCGCAACGATCTGCTGGACAAGCTCGCCGCCGACGACCGGCTGCCGCTGGACCGCGAGCAGTTGGCCGCCCTGATGGCGGACAAGCTGTCCTTCACCGGTGCGGCCGCCGACCAGGTCGGCGTGGTCGTGGGCCGGATCGAGGAGATCGCCAAGCAGCGCCCGCAGGCGGCCGGTTACACCCCCGGGGCGATTCTCTGACCCGCTTCACCCAGGCAGAGCTGGAGGCCGCCCGCGACCGTCTCGTCCCCGACGTGCTCGCGGACGGCCTCCATGTCCTGTTCTGCGGCATCAATCCGGGCCTGATGTCGGCGGCCACCGGCCACCACTTCGCCCGCCCCGGCAACCGCTTCTGGCCGGTGCTGCACCGCTCCGGCTTCACCCCGCGCCAACTGAACCCCGCCGAGGAGCGCGAACTGCTCTCCTACGGTCTCGGCATCACCAACGTGGTCGCCAGGGCCTCGGCCCGCGCGGACGAGCTGTCGCCCGAGGAGTACGTCGAGGGCGGCCGGGTGCTGGCGGCCAAGGTGGAGCGCTGCGCACCCCGCTGGCTGGCCGTGGTCGGCGTGACCGCCTACCGGGCCGCCTTCGGCGACCGCAAGGCCCAGGTGGGGCCGCAGGAGCGCACGTTCGGGGATACGCGGGTCTGGGTGCTGCCCAATCCCAGCGGTCTGAACGCCCACTGGACCATGGCGGGCATGGCGGAGGAGTTCGCTCGGCTGCGCGAGGCGGCCGGGGACTAGGGCGGGGGCGTACGGGTCGCCATGGCGAGGAGGCGTATCTCGTCGGCCTCGTCCCGGTCGGCCACGCCGACGGCGAGCCAGACCTCCCCCGCCTGCCACACGTCGAGTTCGTCGGTGCGCAGGCAGAGGGTGGCCCAGGGTTCGGGTATGTCTTCGCCGCGTGCGAGCCGTAGGCGGAGCGTGAGCTGGCCCCAGGGAGGTGTCTCGCCCCAGCGGGCGGCGAGGCGCTGGGCTATCGCTTCGCGGAGGGCCTGGAGGTCGTCCGCAGCCCTTCTCGGTCCGTGGCCGGGCTCCAGTTCCACGGTGTGGTGACCGGCCCCGCCCGCCGGGAGGTCCCGCGTGCGGAGCCGGTCGATGGCGGCGAGGTGCCGTGCGACGACGTCCATGTGTTCCAGTAAAGCCGCCGCCACTGACAATTGGCGGCGCGTCAGGCGTCCCGCCGCCGTACGCACCACGCGCCCGCCCCCAGTGCCGCGCCCGCCCACAGCGCGGTCACCGCGAGCCCGGTCCAGGGACCGAGCGGTCCCTCCGGGGCGCTGTGCAGGGCGAGTTGACCCGCGCGGTCGGGCAGGTAGTCGGCGGCGCCGGAGGCGAGGTCGCCGACGACGAAGGACACGGTCAGCAGGAAGGGGATCAGCAGCCCGAGCGTGCCGGCCCCGCTGCGCAGCACGGCCGCGAGTCCGGCGGCGAACAGCGCCATCAGCGTCAGGTACAGCGCGCAGCCGACCGCCCCGCGCAGCCCCTCGGCCCAGGTGAGCCCCGTCGTCGCCCTGCCCACCGCCAGCGTGACCAGCCGGTCGGCAGCCCCACCGCGAGCATCGGCAGCGCGACGGCGACGGCCTTCGCGGCGAACCACCGCGTCCGGTCCGGCACGGCGGCGAGCGTCAGCCGCAGCGCACCGCCCCGGTACTCGCCGGACACCGCCAGCGCGCCGAAGACCACGGCGGCGACCTGGCCGAGGCTGACGCCGGAGAACACCGAGTACAGCGGGTCGGACCGGCCGGCCCGGGCCGCGGTGACCGCCGAGAAGGCCACGGTGACGACGAGCACCGCCCCCAGCGCCCCGAGCAGCGACCGCAGCGTCCGGATCTTGATCCACTCGGCGTGCAGTACGGGTACGAACGGCATGGTCAGACCTCCTGCGGCTGTGCGGTGAACTCGGCCTCGCCGGCCGTCAGACCGAGGTACGCCTCCTCCAGACTCGCCTCCCGCGCGGCGAGTTCGAGCACGGGCACCCCCTCCTCCGCCAGCAGCCGCCCGAGTTCCTCCACACGCGCGTGCCGCACGGTCCACGTACCGTCCGCCGCCCGCTCCCCCTCGTACCCGTGCCGGGCGAGGACGGCCCCCAGCGCGTCGGCGTCGGTGCTGCGGACCCGCACCCGGGGGCGTACGCGGGCGTCGATGAATTCGCGCACCGGGATGTCCGCGAGGAGGCGGCCCCGGCCGAGGACGACCAGGTGGTCCGCGAACGCGGCCGTCTCCCCCATCAGATGGCTGGCGACCAGGACCGTTCGGCCCTCCCCCGCCAGCCCGCGCAGCAGCGTGCGGACCCAGACGATGCCCTCGGGGTCGAGGCCGTTGGCGGGTTCGTCGAGCAGGATCACCTCGGGGTCCCCGAGGAGCGCGGCGGCGATGCCGAGGCGCTGGCGCATGCCCAGGGAGAAGGTGCGCACCCGGCGCCGGGCCACGGGGGCGAGGCCGGTCTGCTCCAGCACCTCGCCGACGCGGGTGACCGGGAGGCGGTTGCTCACGGCGAGGGCCAGCAGGTGGTCGTGGGCCGTGCGGGAGCCGTGGGCGGCGCGGGCGTCCAGCAGGGCGCCCACCCGGCGCAGGGGGTCGCGGAGTTCGGCGTAGGGGCGGCCGTCGAGGGTGGCGGTGCCGGAGGTGGGGCGGTCGAGGCCGAGGACGAGCCGCATGGCGGTGGACTTGCCCGCGCCGTTGGGGCCGAGGAAGCCCGTGACCCGGCCGGGGCGGACGGTGAGGGTCAGGTGGTCGACGGCGCGTCTGCCGCCGTACTCCTTGGTGAGGTCGCGGAGTTCGATGCTGGTCATGGCAAGAGCCTCGCCGGGCGGGCGGGTACGCGCCTCCCCCGCGAGCGGGGACCCGATCCCCCGTGCGGGGGAGGCCGCTCGCGGGGCGCGGCTGTCAGGATGACGGCATGGCCCGCTTCCTGCGCCCGCTGCTGCGCGGGACGACGTACACGCGTCTGCTGCATCTGTGGGTGCCCATGCTGAGCGTGGCGTTCTGGATGTTCATCGACCCGCGCACGCCGTGGGCGCCGGCGCTGTTCCTCGTTCCCGTCGCGCTGATCCCGGCGGTGCGCCGGGGTGAGGGCGTGCAGGCGCGGCTGCTGCTGACGCCCGGCGAGGCGGAGCCCGGCATCTCCGAGGAGCCCGCGCGCAGTTGGCGGGACCGGGGGCGCACGCTGCTCTGGTTGGAGCTGCGGATGCTGCTCGGCGCGGTCGCCATGTTCGCCACGGTGCGGCTGCCCGTACTGACCGTCGAACTGGCGCAGTGCGCGTGGGGTCCGGCGCCCGCCTTCCTGCACGGGCTCCCGCCGCACCGGGCGTACGCCCTGCTCGCCCCGCTCCCCCTGCTCGCGCTGTACGGTGTGGTGCTCGGGCTGGGCGCGCTGGTCACCCGGTGTGCGCGCCGGCTGCTCGGGCCGTCGGCGGCCGAACGGCTGGCCGCGCTGGAGGAGCGGACCGAGCAGCTCCTCGAACGGACCCGGATCGCACGGGAGTTGCACGACTCGATCGGGCACGCGCTGACCGTCGCCGTGGTGCAGGCCGGGGCCGCGCGGGCCGCCGGGGACCCGGAGTTCACCGCGCGGGCGCTCACGGCCGTCGAGGAGACGGGCCGGGCCGCGCTGGAGGACCTGGAGCGGGTGCTCGGGGTGCTGCGGGAGGCGGAGCGGCCGGCGAGCGCCCGCCCGACCCTGGCGGACGCCGACCGCCTGCTGGAGTCGGCGCGTGCCTCCGGCGCCGAGGTCGACTTCCGGGCGACGGGCGCGGTGGAGTCGCTCCCCGGCCCGGTGTCCCGCGAGGGCTACCGCATCCTCCAGGAGGCGCTGACCAACGTCCTGCGGCACGCGGGCGCGGTGCCGGTACGGGTGCGGGTGACGGCCGGGGGACGCCAACTCGCCCTGGAGATAAGCAATCCGCTCCCGGCCGGGCCGCCCGGAAGCAGCGGCGGCAGCGGGCTGCGCGGCATACGCGAGCGCGCCGCCCTGCTCGGCGGCAGTGCCCGCGCCGGCCCGGAAGCGGGCACCTGGCTCGTCCGGGCCGAGCTTCCCCTGAGCTGATCTACGCTGGCCGAATGCCGGTCACCGTACTCCTCGTCGACGACGAACCCCTGGTCCGCGCCGGTCTGCGGGCCGTGCTGGGGGCGCAGCCCGACATCGAGGTGGTCGGGGAGGCGGCGGACGGTGCCGCCGTGATTCCGCTGGTGCGGAGTCTGCGCCCGGACGTGGTGGCCATGGACGTCCGGATGCCGCTGCTGGACGGCATCGAGGCGACCCGCGCGGTGCTGCGCACGGTGGACGAACCGCCGAAGATCCTGGTGGTCACCACCTTCGAGGACGACGAGTACGTCTACGAGGCGCTGCGCGCGGGCGCGGACGGGGTCCTGCTGAAGCGGTCCCGCCCGGAGGAGATCGTGCACGCGGTACGGCTGGTCGCGGCGGGCGATTCGCTGCTCTTCCCGGCCTCCGTACGGCAGTTGGCCGCCCGGTACGGCACCGGCCGGGCGGCGGACGAGCCGCTGGCGGGGGCCCGGCTGACCGAGCGGGAGGCGGAGGTGCTGCGGCTGATGGCGCGGGGGCTGACCAACGCGGAGATCGCCGCCGGGCTGGTCGTCGGGGCGGAGACGGTGAAGTCGCATGTGAGCGCCGTACTCGCCAAGTTGGGCGCGCGGGACCGTACCCAGGCGGTGATCGCGGCCTACGAGTCGGGGTTCGTCGCGCCCCGGTGACCGCCCGGCCCTCGCCGGGGTGGTCGGGGCCGAGTACGATCCGCCCCACATACGCCCGCGAGCTGGGAGGACGGACCGTGGGGCAGTTGACCGGTGGTGATCCCTCGCTGCTGCGGAGGATCAATTCCGCGGTGGTGCTGCGCGCGCTGCGCGACACCGACTGCGCGACGCTCACGGAGATCACCCGGGCCACCGGGCTGTCCCGGCCGACCGTCGAGGGGGTCGTGGAGGGGCTGACCGAGGCGGGTCTGGTGGTGGAGCGGGCCGCCGAGCAGGGCACCGCCCGCCGTCAGGGGCGGCCCGCGCGCCGGTTCAGGTTCCGGGCCGAGGCGGGGCATCTGCTGGGGCTGGAGATCGGCGCGCACCGGGTCGTCGCGGTCGTCGCCGACCTGGACGGGCGGGTGCTGGGCACGCAGACCCGCGAGGTCGACGAGAAGGCGCCGGCCGACGAGCGGCTGGAGAGGCTGCGCGGCACGGTCGCCGAGCTGCTGCGCCGCACCGGTGTCGCGCGGGGCTCGCTGCGTGCCGTGGGCGTCGGCACTCCGGGCATCGTGGAGGCCGACGGAACGGTTCGCCTGGGCACCGCGCTGCCTCAGTGGACCGGGCTCCACCTGGGCGAGCGGCTCAGCCGGTCCTTCCGGTGCCCGGTGCTGGTGGAGAACGACGCCAACGCGGCCGCCGTGGCCGAGCACTGGCAGGGCGCGGCGAAGGACACCGACGACGTGGTGTTCGTGCTGGCCGGGCTGAGTCCGGGCGCGGGCTCGCTGATCGGCGGCCGGCTGCACCGGGGGCATGGCGGGGCGGCCGGGGAGATCGGCGCGCTGCATCTGCTGGGCCGGGAGGCGACCCCGGAGGCCCTGCTGTCCACCACGGACGAGCCGCTGCCGCCGCTGGACGAGCAGGCGGTCACCCAGGTCTTCGCGCTGGCGCGGGAGGGCGACGGCTCGGCCCTCGCGGCGGTGGAACGGTTCATCCAGCGGCTGGTGCACGACGTGGCCGCGCTGGTGCTGGCGCTCGACCCGGAGCTGGTGGTGGTCGGCGGCTGGGCGGCCGGCCTGGACGGCGTCCTCGACCCGCTCCACCGCGAACTGGCCCGCTACTGTCTCCGTCCCCCGGCCGTGGCCCTGTCCCTGCTGGGCGAGGCGGTGGTGGCCACGGGCGCGCTGCGGCTGGCACTGGACCATGTGGAACGGCAGTTGTTCGCGGTCGAGGGCGCCGTGGGGGCGTGAGGCCCACGGCGCATTCGGGGCGTGCGGCCCACATGCCGCCGCGCCCCGGTGGGATACCGGGGCGCGGCGGGGTGTGCGATACCGCTGCCCTCAGGAGGCGCGGCGTTCCGGGTCGTGGTGTATCTCGACGTCCGGGGTGTCGCCGAACGTGAGGCGGCAGGTGTCGGCGCGGTAGGTGGCCACGCCCAGCGCGGCGGTACGGCCCTGGGCCTTGAACCGGGTGGTGACGACGAGGACGGGCGAGCCGGGCAGCCGGTCGAGTTCCTTCGCGTCCTCCGCACCGGCCGAGCCCAGCTCCACCGCGCGGTCCTGGCCGTCGAGTTCGAGCCGCTGGAGTTCGCGCAGCACCGCGCGGGCGCGGGCCGGCCCGGCGGGCGCGTCGATGGCGCTCAGGTCGGGCACCGAGGCGGCCGGGATGTACAGCAGCTCGGTGGCGACGCGCCGGCCCTGCGACATCCGGAACCGGCGGACGAGGTGCACCTCTTCGGTACCGGTGTCCAGGGCGGCCGCGACCGGCGCGGGCGGGACGGCCCGCGCGCAGTCCATCGGCTGCCAGGCGTCGTCACCGGTGCCGGGCCAGGTCTGCCGGCCGGTGCCGAGGGCGACGCCGACGCGCGGCGGCGCGACGGTCGTACCGACACCCCGGCGGCGCTGCAGGCGTCCCTCCAGTTCGAGTTGCTCCAGCGCCTGCCGGAGCGTGGCGCGGGCGACGCCGAACCGGGCGGCGAGATCGCGCTCGTTCGGCAGGATCTCCCCCACCGAGAACTCGGAGTCCAGCGCCTCGCTCAGTACGGTCTTGAGGTGCAAGTACTTCGGCTCCGGCACCGTTTCCAGTTGCGTGGTCCCCACCCTGTCCTCCGCAAGTGCCGTGCTCCGGCGGTTTTGGCGCCCTTGTTTATTAAAGGTTGTTGCAGTTCTTTGCGACCATAGGGCGGCCCTGATGCTTGGTCAAGACCAATTGTCCCATCCCTGCCCACTCGCCCGGTGCCCAGGTGACCGAGCGTTCACATGGAGTTCGCACGCCCCCGAGGTCTGTCCTCCGCCAGGACGCGCAGCTTGTCGGGGTTGCGGATGATGTAGACGGCGCTGATCGCGCCGTCGGTGATGCCGAGCTGGAACAGGGTGTCCGGCCTGCCCTCGGACAGCACGAGCACCGCGACACCGCCGTTCACCTCGATGTACCGGTGGGTCATGCCGGGCAACACGTTCTTCGAGGACACCCCGGCCAGGAAGCGCCCCACCTTGTCCGCGCTGAACAGCACCCGCACCGGCGCCTTGGCCTTGCCGCCGCTGTCGCCGACCAGACGGGCGTCCGGGGCGAGCAGGGACATCAGCCCGGCGAGGTCACCCTCCGTGGCCGCCGCCAGGAACCGCTCGGTCAGCTTCCGGCGCTGGGCGGGGTCCACGTCGTAGCGCGGCCGGCGCTCCTCGACGTGTCTGCGGGCCCGCCCGGCCAACTGCCGTACGGCGGGCTCGCCCCGGTCCAGCAGCTCCGCGATCTCGGCGTACGGATACCCGAACGCCTCCCGCAGCACGAACACCGCGCGCTCCAGGGGGGACAGCGACTCCAGCACGACGAGGACGGCCACGGACACGGAGTCGGCGAGCAGGGCCCGGTCGGCGGTGTCCGGGACGGTGTCGCCGAAGTCGGTGGTGTACGGCTCGGGCAGCCAGGGGCCGACGTACACCTCACCGCGCGACTTGACCTGGCGGAGCCGGTCCAGGGACAGCCTGGTGGTGATACGGACCAGGTAGGCGCGGGGTTCGCGGACCTCGGCGCGGTCGGCGCGGGACCAGCGCAGCCAGGCGTCCTGCACCACGTCCTCGGCGTCCGCGACGCGGCCCAGCATGCGGTAGGCGACGCCGGTCAGCAGCGGCCGGTTCTCTTCGAAGACATCGATCGCGGTCTCGGTCGTCACGGTTTCCATCCCATCCCGTCGCACCCGTCGGTGTCCAGACGAATTCGGTCGTTCCTGGCGCGTCGCGGACCCCGGCGGGGCGGCACCGGGCGGGACGGCGGAAGGTTTAAGATCATCTGCTCGTACACCGTCGATCACTCGTACACCGTCGATCAGGGGGAACCGCCGTGAGCATCCGGGACGCCGTCGTCACCGCCGGGGGTGACCGCATCCGCTGGGTGGAGCTGCCGGGGAGCGACGCGCCCCGCGTCTATCTGCACGGCCTGGGTGCCACGGCGGCCGCCTACTTCGCCGAGGCGGCCGCCCATCCGCTGATCGCCGGGCACCGCACGCTCCTGGTCGACCTGCTGGGGCACGGCCTGAGCGACCGGCCGCAGGACTTCGACTACAGCCTGGAGTCGCACGCCGGGGCGCTGGCCGCCGCGCTGACCGAGGCAGGGGTGACGGGGGCCGAGGTGATCGCGCACAGCATGGGCGGTTCCGTCGCCGTCGTGCTGGCCGACCGGCACCCGGAGCTGGTGTCCCGGCTGGTGCTGGTCGACGCCAACCTCGACCCGGTCGAGCCCGTGCGGGGCGCGCTCGGTAGCAGCGGTATCGCGGCCTTCTCCGAGGCGGAGTTCGTGAACGGCGGGTGGGAGGAGGTCCGGGACCGGGCCGGTGCGTTCTGGTGGGCCACCATGCGCCTGACCGACCGTACGGCCCTGCACCGCAGTGCCACCTGTCTCGCCCGTGGCACGGTGCCGACCATGCGGGAGCTGCTGGTGCGCTCGGACATTCCGCGTACCTTCCTCCACCCCGAGGCCGACGGGCCGCTGCCCGGCGCGGAGGGGCTGCGGGAGGCCGGGGTGTCCGTGGTCGCGGTCGCTGACTGCGGGCACAACATCATGCTGGACGCCCCGGAAGCCTTCGCCAGCGTGGTCGCCGCGGCGCTCGCGGCCTGATTCCAGCGGGTTCCGCGACACGGCGCCCGAGGGCTACCCGCCGGTAGCAATTGCTGACAAGCTGTCTACGGCGTCCACCAGCAGCCGTCCCGAGGAGCTTCGTATGTCCGCCACCGTCTCCTTCAAGGTTCCCGCCCCGTCCGGGACGAAGGATGTGACCGTCTCGTACCAGCGGGTGGGGCGGGGTGATCCGCTGGTGCTGCTGCACGGCATCGGGCACCACCGGCAGGCGTGGGACCCGGTGGTCGACATCCTGGCGACCGAGCGCGAGGTCGTCGCCGTGGACCTGCCCGGTTTCGGCGCCTCGCCGGACCTGCCGGACGGCCTCGCCCACGATCTGCCGACGATCAACTCCGTACTGGGCGCGCTGTTCGAAGCGCTGGACCTGGACCGCCCGCACGTGGCCGGGAACTCACTGGGCGGACTGCTCGCCCTGGAGCTGGGCCGGGAGAAGACCGTGCGGTCCGTCACCGCGCTGGCCCCGGCCGGGTTCTGGACCGAGGCCGAGCGGCGGTACGCGTTCGGGGTGCTGCTCACCATGCGCGGGCTGGCCCAGCGGCTGCCGCTGCCGGTGGTGGAGCGGATGTCCCGCAGCGCGGTCGGCCGCACCGCGCTGACCAGCACCATCTACCGGCGTCCCGCGCGCCGGGCCCCGGAGGCGGTGGTCGCGGAGACGCTGGCGCTGGCCGGGGCCACCGCGTTCGAGGCGACGCTGCGCACCGGCACCACGGTGCGGTTCACCGACCCGCTGCCGGGTGTTCCGGTCACCGTGGCCTGGGGCGCGCACGACCGGATTCTGCTGCGCCGCCAGGGTGTGCGGGCCAAGCGGATCATCCCGCACGCCCGGCTGGTCCGGCTGCCCGGCTGCGGGCACGTCCCGATGAACGACGACCCGGCGCTCGTCGCCCGCGTCATCCTCGACGGGAGCAGCAGCCCGGCCGGGGACTGACGTCCCGTAACCTGAAGGGCGTGTCGCGCACCGGCGTCATCCCCCGGCGCGCGGCACGCCAACTGCCGTGCGGCACATCGGTTTTGACGGCTCGTCCGCCGATGGTAGAAAGTGCGACGAACTCGGGCACAACCACGCTTTACCCATCGGTCACAGAGCGTTCGTGATCACGCAACACCATTCCTGCACAGTGGCCGCATGACTGCGGACATCTCTCGAACGAACCGGAAATCGGCGCGGCGATCGACGCGGAGCGCGATCCGGACCCGGCACGGGCGTCCCGTGCACCACTGGCGGCGGGACCTCGTCGAACTCGCGGCCCTGTTCACGGCCGTCGCGGTGGCCGACGCGGTGGCGAACCTGATCGGGCACGGCCCCGACGGCCCCGCCCTGCTGCTGATCTCGGCGCTCGCCCTGGCCGCGACGGCCGGGTTCCACACCTGGTGGGCCCGGCGCCATGTGCACGCACCGCCCACCGGTGAGGCAGGCGATACCGGCGCCCGGCCGAGCGCGTCCGCGCACCCGGCCGGGCCGTCCGCGCAAGGAGGCCCCGGCGCCCTGTGGCGGATGCGGACGACCGTACGGGACGAACCCGGCTCGCTGGCCGCGCTCTGCACGGCGCTGGCCACGCACCGGGTCGACATCCTGAGCCTCCAGACGCATCCGCTGGCCGACGGCACGGTGGACGAGTTTCTGCTGCGGGCCCCGGACTCCCTGACGGCCGCCGAACTGACCCGTGTCATCGCGGAGTCGGGCGGCAGCTCCACCTGGATCGAGCGGGCCGACGCCCATGATCTGGTCGACGCCCCCACCCGCGTCCTGGGCCTCGCCACCCGCACCGCGCTGGACGCGGCCGAACTCCCGCTGGCTCTGCGCCAGTTGCTCGGCCGGTGCACGATCCGTTCACTGCCCGCCGGCACCGGCGGCGAGCCGGTGCCCGCCGAAGGGGTGCTGGAGGACACCGTGCTGCGACTGCGGGCACCGGACGGGGGCGTGCTGAGCGTGGAGCGGCCGTATCTGCCGTTCACGCCGACCGAGTTCGCGCGGGCGCGGGCGCTGGTGGAGCTGGACAGCCGCCTCGGCCCGCGCATCCCGCGCGCGCACGATGTGCTGACGCTGCCCGAGGGCAACGCGATCACCGTGCGCCGGGTCGACACCGGCGACCTGGACGCGGCCCGCGCGATGCACGAGCGCTGCTCGGACCGCACCCTCGATCTGCGCTACCACGGCCCGGTGCGCGACGCCGACCGCTATCTGAACCATCTGCTCAGCCCGCGCTTCGGCCGCACCCTGGCCGCGCAGACCGCCTCCGGCCGCCTGGTCGGCCTCGGTCATCTGCTGTGGGACGGCGAGGAGACCGAGGTCGCCCTGCTGGTGGAGGACGACTGGCAGCGGCGCGGTGTCGGCACCGAGCTGCTGGAGCGGCTGGTGCGGATGGCGGTGGAGGCGGGCTGCGCGAGCGTGTACGCGGTGACCCGGTCCGCCAACACCGGGATGGTCGCGGCGATGCGCGGCCTCGGGCTGCCCCTGGACTACCAGGTCGAGGAGGGCACCCTCGTAATCACCGCCCGCCTGGCCCCGGCCCGCGCCGGCGCCCCCGAGAAGAGCGGCGGCGGGCAGCTCCGGCTCTGACCTGCCGGTAGCGCGGACGGCCCGGCGGTGACCAGCCGCCGGGCCGTCGTCATGGGAACTCCCGTCGTGAAAGGCTCAGTTGACGGCCTCGTAAAGCGGTACCGGCGCCGGGACCTGCTCCCCCAGCGCGCCGGACAGATCGGCCCACAGGTCCTCGGCGTCCTCCAGGCCGATCGACAGCCGCAGCAGCCGGTCGCCCACCCCGGCGCCGTGCCGGTCGACGGTGTCCACGATGCGGTGGCTGATGGACGCCGGGTGCTGGATGAGGGTGTCGACGCTGCCCAGGCTGACCGCCGGGGTGATCAGCCGGACGCGGGCGATCACCTCGTGCGGGTCGCCGTGCACCTCGAAGGCGATCATGGCGCCGCCCAGCTTCGGGTAGTGGACGCGGGCCACGCGCGGGTCGCCGGCGAGCCGGCCGGCCAGCTCGGCGGCGGTCGCGGAGGCCGCCCGGACCCGGACCGGCAGCGTGGCGAGACCGCGCAGCAGCAGATAGCCGGCCAGCGGGTGCAGCACCCCGCCGGTGGCGAACCGTATCCGCCGCAGTTGCCCGGCGAACTCCTCGTCGCAGGCCACCACTCCGGCCATCACGTCGCCGTGGCCGCCGAGGTACTTGGTCGCGCTGTGCAGCACCAGCCGCGCGCCGTGCTCGGCGGGGCGCTGCAGCACGGGCGTGGCGAAGGTGTTGTCGACGAGCAGCGGCACGGTCCCGCAGGCGTGGGCGACGGCCCGGATGTCGACCTCGGTGAGCGTGGGGTTGGCCGGGGTCTCGACCAGCACCAGGCCGGTGTCGGGGCGCAGCGCGTCCGCGATCCCGGCCGGGTCGGTCCAGGTGACCTCGGTGCCGAGCAGCCCGGCGGTGAGCAGATGGTCGCTGCACCCGTACAGCGGCCGTACGGCGACCACATGGCGCAGGCCGACGGCCGACCGGGCGAGCAGCACGGCGCTGAGCGCGGCCATGCCGCTGGCGAACGCGACGGCGGACTCGGTGCCTTCGAGTCGGGCGAGACCGGTCTCGAAGCGGGCCACGGTGGGGTTGCCGAGCCGGGCGTAGACGGGCGGCCCCTCGGGGAGGATGCCCTCGGCCGCGAAGGCGTCGATGCGGGCGGCCTCGTCCCGGCTGTCGCGGGAGGGGTAGGTGGTGGAGAGGTCGATGGGCGGGGTGTGCAGGCCCTGTGCGGTCAGGTCCTCCCGGCCGGCGTGCACGGCCTCGGTGGCCAGTGCCCTGCGTACGGTGTCGGCGGCGCCGTTGCTGCTCGATTCCATGACCGAAGGGTGAACACCGGACGGGTTCAGGGGGCGAACACCCGTGTTACGTTCGGCCGATGGACGCATCCGTCGTACTGGACCCGGTGGATCTGCATCTGCTCCGGCTGCTGCAGAACGACGCCCGGACCACGTACCGCGATCTCGCCGCGCGGGTGGGGGTGGCGCCGTCGACCTGTCTGGACCGGGTGGCCCGGCTGCGCCGGTCGGGCGTGATCCTCGGCCATCAGCTCCGGCTGGACCCGGCGAAGCTGGGCCGGGGATTGCAGGCGCTGCTGTCGGTGCAGGTCAGGCCGCACCGGCGGGAGCTGGTCGGGCCGTTCGTGGAGCGGGTGCGGGCGCTGCCGGAGGCGCGGACGGTGTTCCATCTGACCGGCCCGGACGACTACCTGGTGCATGTGGCGGTCGCCGACATGGCCGACCTCCAGCGGCTGGTGCTGGACGAGTTCACCTCGCAGCGCGAAGTGGCGCGGGTGGAGACCCGGTTGATCTTCCAGCAGTGGGAGTGCGGGCCGCTGCTGCCGCCCGGTCATGCCGAGAGCTGAAATCGCCGGTGCACCGGTGACGCGGACGCACCTCCGGTACCAGGATGGACGCCATGTCCGACACCAAGAGCTTGCTGCCCCGTCAGGTCGCCGACGCCTATGTGGACGACCTCCTAGCCCTCGACCCGGTCATCGGCACCTACCTCGGTGTACGGGAGAGTTCCAGCCGGTTGCCCGACTACTCCCCCGCCGGCCAGGAGGCGCTGGCCGATCTGGCGCGTACGACGCTCGCCCGGCTGGACGAGGCCGAGCGCCTGCCCGGCGCGGACAGTGACGCGGAGCGCCGCTGCGGGCGGCTGCTGCGGGAGCGGCTCACCGCCGAACTGGCCATGCACGACGCGCACGAACACCTGCGCGCGGTCGGCAACATGCACACGCCGGGCCACTCGGTGCGGGACATCTTCTCCGTGACCCCGCAGGAGACCGAGGAGGACTGGGCGGCCATCGCCGAGCGGCTGCGCGCGGTCCCGGCCGCCTACGAGGGCTACCGCGCCTCCCTCGCCCTCGGTCTGGAGCGCGGCCTGTACGCGGCGCCCCGGCCGACGGCGACCTTCGTCGAGCAGCTCACCGAGTGGGCGGACACCGGCGAGGGGCGCGGCTGGTTCGAGGACTTCGCCGCGGCCGGCCCCGACGCGCTGCGCACGGAGCTGGACGACGCGGCCCGCGCGGCGACGGCCTCGGTGGCCTCCCTGCGCGACTGGATGCGGGACGTGTACGCCCCGGCCGTCGCGGACGCCCCGAACACGGTGGGCCGCGAGCGGTACGCCCGCAGCGCCCGCTACTTCAACGGCACCGACCTGGACCTGGACGAGGCGTACGCCTACGGCTGGGCGGAGTTCCACCGGCTGCTCGGGGAGATGGAGAAGGAGGCGCAGAAGGTGCTGCCGGGCGCCAGGACGCCGTGGGTGGCGCTGGCGCACCTGGACGAGCACGGCCGGCACATCGAGGGCGTGGACGAGGTCCGCGAGTGGCTCCAGGGCCTGATGGACCGGGCCATCGCGGACCTGGACGGCACCCACTTCGAACTGGCCGAGCGGGTACGGCGGGTGGAGTCCCGTATCGCCCCGCCGGGCGGTGCGGCGGCCCCCTACTACACGGGTCCCTCCGAGGACTTCTCCCGGCCGGGCCGGACCTGGCTCCCGACGATGGGCGAGACCCGGTTCCCGGTGTACGACCTGGTGTCCACCTGGTACCACGAGGGCGTGCCCGGCCATCACCTCCAGCTCGCGCAGTGGGCGCACGTCGCGGCGGACCTGTCCCGCTACCAGGCCACGGTGGGCATGGTCAGCGCCAACGCCGAGGGCTGGGCGCTGTACGCGGAGCGGCTGATGGACGAGCTGGGCTACCTCACGGACGCGGAGGAGCGGCTCGGTTACCTGGACGCGCAGATGATGCGCGCGGTCCGGGTGATCATCGACATCGGTATGCACCTGGAGCTGGAGATCCCGGCGGACTCGCCGTTCCACCCCGGTGAGCGGTGGACGCCTGAGCTGGCCGAGGAGTTCTTCCGGGCGCACAGCAGCCGTCCGGCGGACTTCGTGGTGAGCGAGCTGACCCGCTATCTGACGATGCCGGGCCAGGCGATCGGCTACAAGCTGGGCGAGCGGGCCTGGCTGCTGGGCCGGGAGCGGGCGCGGGAGCGGCACGGCGACTCCTTCGACCCGAAGGCGTGGCACATGGCGGCGCTGTCCCAGGGTTCGCTGGGCCTGGACGACCTGGTGGACGAGCTGTCCCGGCTCTGACTCGGCCGTACGGCCCCGCCCGGGTGGCGTGGCCCCCGTACCGGCTGCTTGCTGGTGCGGGGGCCGTCGCTCGATGGAGGTGGGCCGCTCATGCAACGCGACAGGCCGGGTCGGCGGCCGCTGGAGACGCCTCGGGCGGCCGGACTCGCCGGGGTGGTGTTCGCGCTGCTGCTGGCGGCGACGATCGTGCTGATGCGGCTCGGCATCCCCGAGGGTGCCGACGCGGTCGGCGCCGGAGGGTTCACCGACTCCGCGCGGCGGGACGCGGTGCGGGCGGCGCTGGCGCTGATCCCGTTCGCCGGCATCTTCTTCCTGTGGTTCCTGGGCGCGGTGCGCGCGCACGTGGGTGACGCGGAGGACCGGTTCCTGGCGACCGTGCTGCTGGGCAGCGGGCTGGTCTTCACCGCGATGCTGTTCGGCGCGGCCGCCGCCGCGACGGCGGTACTGGCCGTGGCGCACCCGGCCGGCAGTACGCCCTCGCTCGCCACCTGGGACTTCGGCCGCCATTTCGCGTACACGCTGATGACGGACTACGCGATGCGGATGGCGGCCGTCTTCGTGTCGTCCATGTCGGTGATCGGCAGGCGGATGGGCGTGCTGCCGCGCTGGCTGACCGCGGTGGGCGCGGTGACCGCGCTGCTGCTGCTCTTCGTCTCCTCCAACGTGCCCTGGGCCGAACTGGTCTTTCCCGCCTGGTCGCTGCTGCTGAGCGTGCACATCCTGCTGGTCAGCGGGCGCAGGCGACGCGTGATCCTGACCTGAGCGGCTCACCCGATCGGCGCGCCCCGGCGCGCGGCCCCGGTACCGGCGCGCCGATGCTTGCGGTCGGGGGACGACCGGAGCAGGCCACCGGAAAGGGCGCAGCGTCGATGCGGATCGTCGTCGATCTCAACAAGTGCCAGGGATACGCCCAGTGCGCGTTCCTCGCCCCCGACGTGTTCACCATGCACGGCGAGGAGGCACTGCTCTACAACCCGCTCGCCGCCGAGGAGGAACGCGACGCGGTCGCCCGCGCGGCCGCCGCCTGCCCGGTGCAGGCGATCACGGTGGAGGGTCTGCACGAGGGCGCGCCCGTCGAGCCCGTGCAGGTCTTCTCCGGTGCCCCCTGGGAGCCGCGCGATGGCCGCTGACTACGTGGACTGGCTGCGGCGCGAGGGCCGCATCGTGATCGTCGGCGCCTCGCTGGCCGGGCTCCGGGCGGCCGAGACGCTGCGCGCGGAGGGCTTCACCGGCTCCCTCACCCTGATCGGCGACGAACCGTACGAGCCGTACGACCGGCCGCCGCTGTCCAAGGCGGTGCTGCTGGGCAAGGCGTCTCCGCTCCACACCGAGCTGCCCCGGCGCCGGCACCTGGACGCCGAGTGGCGGCTCGGTGTCCCGGCGGCCGGGCTGGACCTGACGGGCAAGCGGGTGCTGCTCGCCGACGGCGAGGAGGTGGAGTACGACCGGCTGCTGATCGCGACCGGGGTGCGTGCCCGCCCCTGGCCGGTGGCGGAGGAGGCCGAGCTGGACGGCGTCTTCGTGCTGCGCACCCGTGACGACGCGACCGCGCTGACCGAGCGGCTGCGGGCCGGGGCGAAGCGGGTCGTGGTGATCGGCGCCGGGTTCGCCGGCTCCGAAGTGGCCTCCGCCTGCCGGGAGATGGGCCTGGAGGTGACGGTCGCGGAGCGCGCGGGCGCCCCGCTGGTGGGCGCGCTCGGCGGGGTGATCGGGGCGGTCGCGGCCGACCTCCATGTGGAGAACGGTGTCGACCTGCGCACCCATGTCACCGTGACCGCGCTGGAGGGCGACCCGATGGGCCGGGTGCGGTCGGTGCACCTGTCCGACGAGAGCGTGGTCGAGGCGGACGTCGTGGTGGTCTCGCTGGGGTCGCTGCGCAACACCGAGTGGCTGAACGGCTCGGGGCTCGGCGCGGGGCCGCGCGGCATCGCGAGCGACGCGGGGTGCCGGGCGTTCGACTTCCGGGGGATCGTCACGGACGACGTGTTCGTCGCCGGTGACGTGGCCCGCTCCCCGCACGCGCTGTTCGGCTACCAGTTCCTGTCGCTGGAGCACTGGGGCAATGCGGTGGCGCAGGCGGAGACGGCCGCGCACAACATGATCTGTCCCGCCTCCGACCGGCGCCCGCACATGTGGATGCCCGCCTTCTGGTCCTCGCAGTTCGGGGTGAACATCAAGTCGGTGGGCGTGCCGCCCATGGGCGAGGAGCTGATGATCATCCAGGGGTCCACGGCCGAGCGCCGGTTCGTCGGCGTGTACGGCTACAAGGGGCGGATCGTGGCCGCCGTGACCTTCGACAACGCCCGCTGGCTGGAGTACTGCCAGCGGCAGATCGAGCAGGGCGCGCCCTTCCCGGTGGAGTACCCGACGATGGACCGGCGCCCGGAGGGCCGCAAGGCGGTCCCGGCGGACTTCCCCGACCCGGCCCTGCCCACCCACGGCCCGACCGTGACCCTCAGCGGTTACTCGCCGGCCGACCGCCGGCTCGTCTTCACCCCCGGCCACCACTGACCGCCGTCCGGCCCCCCGTCCCCTCCGGTGGGCGCCCCCGACGCTCCAAGGACCTGTCATGACCGAACCCTCGCTGGTGGCCCGGATCACCGACTTCGCCAACCGCGCCGACCCCTACCCGCTCTACGCCGAGCTGCGCCGCACCCCGGTGCTGCACGAGGAGGAGGACGGCCCGTACGTCATCTCCTCGTACTGGGACATCGAGAGCCTGCTGCACGATCCCCGGATCAGCTCGGACGCGGCGAACCTGGCGGCGGCGGGCGCGGACGAGCTGAACCAGGCGGAGAACACCGGGCTGCCGCCGTCGTTCATCCGGCTGGACCCGCCGGAGCACGACCGGCTGCGGCGGATCGCCAACAGCGCGTTCGGGCCCCCGCACGAGCCGCGCCGCGTCGACGACATGCGGGACGAGCTGTACGGGATCGTGAACGAGCTGATCGACGGTCTCGCCGGGGAGACCGAGATCGACCTGGTCGACCAGTTCGCCTATCCGTTCCCGGTGACGGTGATCTGCCGGCTGCTCGGAGTGCCCCGCGAGGACGAGCCCCGGTTCCGGGCCTGGGTGGACCCGCTGGTGGCGAGCCTGGACCCGGAGACCCGGCAGGGCGCGGACCCCGAGTTCGTGCGGAAGGCGCAGGAGGCACGGACCCAGCTCGGCATGTATCTGGCCGGGCTGGTGGAGGAGCGCGCCAAGGACCCGCGCGACGACATGCTCTCCGACCTGGCCGCCGGGAAGGGGCCGGACGGTGCCATGACCATGATGGAGGTGCTCAGCACGGCCGTCCTGCTGCTGATCGCCGGTCACGAGACCACCGTCAACCTGATCGCCAACGGCATGCTCACCCTGCTCCGGTACCCCGAGTACCTCCGGCGGCTGCGCGAGGAGCCGGAGCTGGCGGTGAACATCGTGGAGGAACTGCTGCGCTACGAGCCTCCGGTGCAGCTCGTGCCGCAGCGCACCTGCATCACCGACATCGAGGTGCGCGGGGTGACGATCCCCAAGGGCTCCCGGATCTGGCTGATGCTGGCCGCGGGCAACCGGGACCCGGAGCGCTTCAAGGACCCCGAGCGCTTCGACCCCGACCGGGACGACCTCCAGCACCTCGGCTTCGGCAGCGGTATCCACAGTTGCTTCGGCGCGCCGCTGGCCCGGCTGGAGGCGCAGATCGCGCTGGCCGAGCTGGCGCGGCGGCTGGACAACCCCCGGCTGGTGGCGGACCCGCCGCCGTACCGGCCGAACGCGGTGCTGCGCGGGCCGCGCCATCTGCCCCTCGCCATCGACGGCGTGGAGCCCTGACCTGTCAGGTCCCGCGCCGCCGCAGTGACGACCCCGTGCGGTCCTTCACGACCTCCAACTGGGCGTGGACGCGGCAGCGCAGGTCTCCGACGTGGCTGACGATGCCGACGCTGCGGTCGCGTTCGCGCAGCGAGTCCAGTACGTCGAGGACCTCGTCGAGCGTCTGGTCGTCCAGGCTGCCGAAGCCCTCGTCGATGAAGAGGGTGTCGAGCCGGACCCCGCCCGCCTCGTCGGTGACCACGTCGGCGAGGCCGAGGGCGAGCGCGAGCGAGGCGAAGAAGGTCTCGCCGCCGGACAGGGTCGCGGTGTCCCGCTCCCGGCCGGTCCACGCGTCCACGACGTGCAGCCCGAGCCCGCTGCGCCCGCGTCCGCTGCGGTCGTCGGAGTGGACGAGGGTGTAGCGCCCGGCGGACATCAGCCTCAGGCGCGCGGTCGCGGCGGCGGCGACCTGTTCGAGGCGGGCGGCCAGGACGTACGACTCCAGGCGCATCCGGCGTTCGTTGTCCGCGCTGGTGCCGGCCGCGAGGGCGGCGAGCCTGGCCACCCGGTCGTACTCCTCGCGCAGCGGGGCGAGGCGCCGGGCACCGTCCTCGGCGCGGGCGGAGAGCCGGTCCAGCTCGGTGGTGCGGCGGGCGGCCTCGTCGCGGGCGGAGGCGGCTTCCCGCAGGCGCCGCTCGGCATCGGCGGCGCGCTCCGTGACGGCGGCGAGATCGGCGGGGGCCTGCCGGGAGGCGGCCACCGTCTCGGGCTCGGCGAGCACGGCACGTACGGCGGACTCCTCCGACTGCCGTTCGTCCAGGCGGTGTTGGAGGGCGCGGTGGGTGGCGGCGTCCAGCAGGGCACCGGCCGCGGCGGCCGGGGTGTCGAAGCCCGCCCGGTAGGCGGCGTCGGCCAGGCGGGCGTCGGCGTCCTTCAGGCGGACGGCCGCCTCCTCGGCCGTACGCGCGGCGTCGGCGGCCTCGGTGAGCACGGCCGTGAGCCGCTCCAGTTGGGCGGCGCGGGCGGCGACGCTCTCGGCGGCTCCGCGCGCCCGCGTCAACTCGGCTTCGAGCGTGGCCTGTTCACGGTCGAGGGTGTCGCGCCGGGTGAGCCGGGCGGCGGCCCGTACGGCGGACTGCTGGCGCGCCTGGAGCCGTCGCTCGCGCTCCGCCTCGGCCCGGCGCAGCTCCTCATGGGCGGCGTGCAGGGTGGAGGCGTCCCGGCGCGCCTGCTCGAACTCCCGCTCCAGCTCGGTGACTTCGGTGGCGATGCGGTCGGCGGGGGTGTCCCCGGCCTCGGCGGTGACGGCGTCCAGCGCGGCTTGCAGCTCGGTGCTGCGGCGCTCGTGCTCGACGTGCTCCCGCTGGGCCTCCTGGTGGGCGTCGAAGGCGCGCTGCTCGGCGTCCCGGTCCACGTGTCCGGCGTCCTTGCGGGCCGGGGCGGGGTGCTCGGTGGCTCCGCAGACGGCGCAGGGGGCGCCGTCGGTCAGGTGGGCGGCCAGCTCGGCGGCGATGCCGGTCAGGCGCTGTTCCTTGAGGTCGAGCCAGTCTTCGCGCAGCTTCTGCGCGCGCTGCCCGGAGTCCAGCGCGTGGCGTGCGGCGTCCGCGACGTCGGCGGTCAGCCGGTCGCGGCGGCGGGCCGCGTCGAGCCGCCGCCGGGCGGGGTCACGCCGGACGGCGAGGGACTCCGCGCGGGAGGCGGCCTCCTGGGCGGAGTCGATACGGGCCTGGAGGGCCGCGCGGGCGGGCTCCCAGCCGTCGAGCCACGCCTCCGCCTCGCGCGCGGTGTGCTCGTCCGCGCGTTCCTCGCGGTCCAGCCCGGCGCGCTCGGCGAGCAGTTCGGTGAGCCGGTGTTCGGCGCGGCGGGCGGAGGCGAGGGAGCCGAGTTCCTCGGCGGCGCGGCGGGCGGCGGCCGCGAGGCCGGGGACGCCGGAGCCGGCCTGGTCCTCGGGCAGCGCACGCCGGGCGGTCTCCTCGGCCAGGGTGGCCCGCCGGTGCGCGTTCTCCGCGTCCTCGCGCAGTTCCAGCGCGGGTGCCACGGTCTCGGCCTTGCGGCCGCGCTCCATGCGGGCCCGCGTCTCCTCGTACTCCCCCGCCCGCTCCGCGAGGCGTGCGGCGCGGTCCTGGGCCTCGGTGAACCGGTGCTGGAGCCGGGCGAGTTCGCGGGTGCCGGCCAGTTCCTCCTGGGCGCGGGTGTGGGCGGACTCGGCGGCGGCGAGCCCGCAGCGGGCGACGGTGAGGCGTTCGCGGGCGGTGCTGCGGGCGACGGCCGCCGCCGCGAGGACGGCGACGGCGAGCCCCGGATCGCCGGGGGCGAGGCCGGGCAGCTCCATGGCGTCACCGGCCGCCTGCTGCATCCGGTGGGCGTCGGCGAGCAGGGCGGTGTCGCCCTCGCGCACCCGTGCCTCGGTGGCGCGCCTGCGCTCCGCGAGCCGCTTCTCCACGTCGGCGAACCGCTGGGTGTCGAAGAGGCGGCCGAGCAGTTTGCCGCGGGCTTCGGCGTCGGCGCGCAGGAAGCGGGCGAAGTCGCCCTGGGGCAGCAGGACGACCTGGCAGAACTGCTCGCGGCTCATGCCGAGGAGCTGGGTGATCTCCTCGCCGATCTCCTGATGGGAGCGGCTGAGGTCCTTCCAGGTGCCGCGCACGGCGTCGTACTCGCGCAGCCAGGTCTGGGCCTTGTCGAGGGTGGTGCCGGTGCCGCGCTTCTTGGGGCGTTCCCACGGCGGCTGCCGGGTGATCTCCAGCCGGCGCCCGGCGACGGTGAGTTCGAGCCGGACCTCGGTGCGGGTACCCGGTTCGGCGTGGTCGCTGCGCAGGTGGGTGCCCTGGCCGCCCTGCCGGGCACCGGGTACGGAGCCGTAGAGGGCGTAGCAGACGGCGTCGAGGACGGAGGTCTTCCCGGCGCCGGTGGGGCCGTGCAGCAGGAAGAGCCCGGCGGCGGAGAGCGCGTCGAAGTCGACACTCTGAGCGCCGCCGAAGGGGCCGAAGGCGGTGATGTCGAGCCGGTGCAGCCTCATCGGGCGACCTCCCGCACCGCGTCGTCGGCGCGCACGGCGTCGAAGGCGTCGCGCAGCACCTCGGTCTCGCGGTCGTCGGGGGCGGCGCCGCGCACATGGGCGACGAAGTCCTCCGCGATCTGCTGGTCGCTGCGGCCTGCGAGGCGCCGGGCGTAGGACACGGCCGGGTCGTCCGGGGCGCGGTCGGGGGCGAAGACGAGGCTGAGGGTGTGCGGGAAGCGGGCGGCGATCCGGGCCATGGGGTCGGCGGGCCGGACGGTGTCGGTGAGGGTGGCCTCGACCCAGGCGTCCTCATGGCGGCTCAGCCCGGGGTCTTCGAGCAGCTCCTCCAGGGTGCCCCGGAGGCGGGCCAGCGGGCGCGGCACCGGGCAGTCGAGGCGCTCGGCGGTGACGGCGCCCTCGGCGTCCAGGTCGATGAGCCACATGCTCTTGCGGTGGTCGGCCTCGGAGAAGGAGTAGGCGAGCGGGGAGCCGGAGTAGCGGACGCGCTCGGTGATCCGCTGACAGCCGTGCAGATGACCGAGGGCGACGTAGTCGACGCCGGCGAAGACCCCGGCGGGTACGGCGGCCACTCCGCCGACGGTGATGTCCCGTTCGCTGTCGCTGGCCTCGCCGCCGGTGACGAAGGCGTGGGCGAGGACGACGGAGCGGGTGCCGGGGGCGCGGCCGGCGAGGTCGGCGCGGACGCGGTCCATGGCGGCGGCGAGCACGGCCTCGTGTCCGGCCTTCGGCACGGCGAACTCGTCCTTGACCAGGGCGGGTTCGAGGTAGGGCAGCCCGTAGAAGGCGACGTCGCCGTGGTCGTCGGCGAGGACGACCGGGGTGCCGACGGCGGCCGGGTCGGTGCGCAGGTGGATGCCCGCGCGGTCGATGAGTCCGGCGCCGACGCCGAGACGGCGGGCCGAGTCGTGGTTGCCGGAGATCATCACGGTGGGCACGCCCAGCTCGGCGAGCCGGTGCAGGGCGTCGTCGAACAGCTCGACCGCTGCCAGCGGGGGCACCGCGCGGTCGTACACGTCTCCCGACACCACGACGGCGTCCACGGCCCGCTCGCGCGCGGTGGCGACGAGGTGGCCGATGAACTCGGTCTGGGCACCGAGCATGTTCACCCGGTGGAAGGCCCGGCCGAGATGCCAGTCGGAGGTGTGCAGGAGTCTCATGGACCCCGAGACTAACGGGAGGGTCGGACAACGCACCCCGGTCGCATCGGATTTGGGTGTTATGCCCGATTGGCCCGGTTCAGGCGTCCCCGTACGCCTCGCCGCCCAGCTCCAGGTCCGCCGAGCCCGCCGTGGCGTCCGCGAGCCAGCCGCGGAAGGCGTCGACGTCGGCGTCCGGGAGGGCGATGTCGATGGCGACCGCCTCGCCGTAGCGGACGTCGCGGACCTCGCGGCCGGTGGCGCGGAGGTCGTTCTGCACCTTGCCCGCGCGCTGGTGGTCGACGGTCACCGTGGCCAGCCGGTAGCGGCGCCGGGTGCGGGTGCCGACGGCGTCCAGCGCCTCGCCGACCGACCCGCCGTAGGCGCGGATCAGCCCGCCCGCGCCGAGCTTCACCCCGCCGTAGTACCGGGTGACGACGGCGACGACGTACCGCATGTCCCGGCGCAGCAGCATCTGGAGCATGGGCACTCCGGCGGTGCCGCCGGGTTCGCCGTCGTCGCTGGCCTTCTGGGTGGAGGCGTCGGCGCCGATGACGTACGCCCAGCAGTTGTGCGTGGCGTCGGCGTGCTCCTTGCGGACCCCGGCGATGAACTCCTGCGCCTCCCGCTCGGTGGCGGCCGGGGCGAGCGCGCACAGGAAGCGGGAGCGGTTGATCTCGGTCTCGTGCACACCCGCGCGGGCCACTGTGCGGTACTCGTCCTGCATCGTGCCAGCCTATGCGGAGCGCCGCCGCGTTCCCTCGCCGGTGTGCGGGGGAGGATGCGGGGCAGACGCGTTCAGCGATCAGGCGACCCGCGCGGTGGGCCGCGGGTGAGGAGGCAGCAGCGTATGACCAGCGTCCCCGTGCGGCCCGCGGACACCGGCGGCCCCGCCCCGGGCTCCGTGCGGGCCCGCTGCCGAGGCTGGCTGCTGGAGGGTCTGAGTGAGCGGACCGCCCGGCATCCGGGACCGCACCGCACTCCGCAGGAGGACCACGAGGGCCACCGCTGGTGGCGGGTGATGTGCCTGACCGGCGTCGACTACTTCTCCACCCTCGGCTACCAGCCCGGCATCGCCGCCCTCGCGGCCGGTGCCCTCTCCCCGCTGGCCACCCTGGTGCTGATCGCGCTGACCCTGTTCGGCGCCCTCCCGGTCTACCGCAGGGTGGCCCGCGAGAGCCCGCACGGCGAGGGCTCGATCGCCATGCTGGAGCGGCTGCTGTCCTGGTGGTCCGGGAAGATCCTGGTGCTGGTGCTGCTGGGGTTCGCCGCCACCGACTTCATGATCACCATGACGCTGTCCTCGGCGGACGCGGCCGCGCATGTGATGGAGAATCCGTTCGCCCCGCACTGGACCCGGGGCGAGGGCGTCTGGATCACCCTGGTCCTGCTCGGGCTGCTCGGCGCGGTCTTCCTGAAGGGGTTCCAGGAGGCCATCGGGATCGCGGTCGTGCTGGTCGCCACCTATCTCGCCCTCAATGTGGTGGTCCTCGCCGTCTGCGCCTACCAGATCCTCACCCACCCGGTGCGGATCGAGGACTGGACGCATCTGATGACGGCGGAGCACTCCTCGCCGCTCGCCATGGTCGGCGTGGCCCTGCTGGTCTTCCCCAAGCTCGCGCTCGGCATGTCCGGCTTCGAGACCGGCGTGGCGGTGATGCCCCAGATCAAGGGCGGCGCGCAGGACACCTACGAGAACCCGGCGGGCCGCATCCGGGGCGCCCGCAAGCTGCTCACCACCGCCGCGCTGATCATGAGCTGCCTGCTGCTGCTCTCCAGCCTGGCGACGACGATCCTGATCCCCGAGAAGGACTTCCAGGCCGGCGGGCCGGCCAACGGACGCGCCCTCGCCTATCTCGCCCACCAGTACCTCGGCGAGATCTTCGGCACGGTGTACGACCTGTCGACCATCACCATCCTGTGGTTCGCGGGCGCCTCCGCGATGGCCGGCCTGCTCAATCTGGTCCCGCGCTATCTGCCCCGCTACGGCATGGCCCCGGAGTGGACGCGCGCCGTACGCCCGCTGGTCCTGGTGTTCCTCGCGGCGGCCGTGCTGATCACCCTGTGGTTCCACGCCAGTGTGGACGCGCAGAGCGGGGCGTACGCGACCGGCGTGCTGGTGCTGATGCTCTCGGCCGCCTTCGCCTCCACGGTCGCGGTGCACCGGCGCGGACACCGGGCGGCCACCCTCGGCTTCGGCGCGATCACCGCCGTCTTCGCCTACACCCTGGTCGCCAATGTCATCGAGCGGCCGGACGGCATCAAGATCGCGTCCATCTTCATCGTGCTGATCATGCTGACCTCGTTCGGCTCCCGCGTGCACCGCGCCTTCGAACTGCGCGCCACGGACGTGGTGTTCGACGAGGCCGCGCTGCGGATCATCGAAGAGGCGGCCGAGCACGGCCCGCTCCAGCTCATCGCCAACGAGCCGCAGGAGCACAGCAGACGGGAGTACCGGGAGAAGGAGCGCGAGCAGCGCCAGCACACCCGGCTCCCCAAGGGCGCCTCGGTGGTGTTCCTGGAGGTGTTCGTGCGGGACTCCTCCGACTTCACCGCCGAGATCACCGTCCATGGCGACGAGAAGCACGGGGTACGGCGGCTGCGCGCGGACGGGCCGACGGTGCCCAACACCATCGCGGCCGTCCTGCTGGCCCTGCGCGACCGCACCGGCAAGGTGCCGCACGTCTACTTCAACTGGACCGAGGGCAACCCGATCGGCCACCTGCTCCAGTTCCTGGTCTTCGGCAACGGCGAGGCGGCCCCGGTCACCCGCGAGGTGCTCCGCCGCGCGGAACCGGACCCGGAGCGACGGCCCTGGGTGCACGTCGGCTGAAACCTCAGCCGGGGTTGCCCAGCTCCCCCGCGAGGTCGAGGGCGAGGAGGCGGTCGGCGTAGAGGAAGGTCTCGAAGCGGGCGCCGTCGGGGACGTCCGGGGCGTGTCCCACGTCCCGGAGCACCGCGAGGACGCCGGGCAGGTCGAGGTCGTCCTCCCAGGCCGCGCGCAGCCGGGCGCGGACCTCGTCCGGCACCGGGCGCGAGGGCTGGTTCGCCCAGCGGGCCACCCCGGTGCGCCATTCGGCGGCGGTCCGCGCGGCCTCCTCCAGCGCGCCGGCGTCCAGCTCGGCGGGCTCGCCGCGCGGGACGGAGAGCAGCGCCAGGCGCAGGGCGCCGGGGTCCGCCAGGAGCTCCTGCACGTCCTTTCCGGAGCCGTCCCACCCGGCCGGCGCCACGGCGAGCACCACTCCGGCGCCGGGAAGCGCCTCGGTCGCGGCCCGCACATGCACCACCTGGGCCTCCCCCAGGCCGGATGCCACGTCCCGGCTGTCCTCGAACGGGCGGATGCTCAACGCCGTTGCCGCCGCGCCGAGTTCGGCCTGTTCACGGGGTGCGGTGAGCATGGTCCAGACGGGGGTGCCGCCCAGTTCCAGGGCGCGGACGAGAAGGTCGGCGGTGAGCAGTACCCGCAGCGCCGTCAGGTCGAGGCCGCCCGCGTGGGCCTCCACGCGGGTCAGGCCCCGGCGGGCGGGGGTGGCGGGGACGGGCTCGCCGGTCCGGGCGTCGAGGATGCGCAGCACGCAGCGAGCGTAGGCGCGCGGAGGCCCGGACGCAGCACCTTGTGCCGATTCCGGACAGCGTGGCGGGCAAGCGGGGGAATCGGCGCGCGGCACCCGCTGTTGTCCCCACCGCACAGTTCCCGCATCTGGAGGAGGCCGCCGTGTACGGCGACGAGGCGACGATCCGCACCATCCTGACCGGCCCGGGCGACACCTGGGCGGTGGTCGGCCTCTCGAACAACCGGAACCGGGCCGCCTACGGAGTCGCCGAGGTGCTGCGCCGGTACGGCAAGCGAGTGGTGCCGGTGCACCCGAAGGCCGAGCCGGTCGGGGGCGAGCAGGGGTACGCGAGCCTCGCCGACATCCCGTTCGACGTGGACGTGGTCGACGTGTTCGTCAACAGCGAGCTGGCCGGCGCGGTGGCCGACGAGGCGGTGGCCAAGGGCGCCCGCGCGGTCTGGTTCCAGCTCGGCGTGGTGGACGAGGCGGCGTACGAACGGACGCGGGCGGCGGGCCTGGAGATGGTGATGGACGCCTGCCCGGCGATCGAGATCCCCCGCCTGGGCTAGAGCGTGTCGCCCTGGATCCCGAGCCCCTCGATCACGACCGCGCCGGGGATCTCTCCGAACGCCTTGCCCGGTACCAGGAGTTTGCCGCGCCGGCGGCCGCTGCCGACCAGGACGTAGGGCAGGTCCAGCACCGCGGAGTCGACCAACAGCGGCCAGTCGGCGGGGAGTCCGAGCGGGGTGATGCCGCCGTACTCCATGCCGGTCTCGCCGGTGGCGAGGTCCATGGGCGCGAACGACGCCTTGCGGGCGCCCAGTTGACGGCGGACCGTGCCGTTCACGTCGACCTTCGTCCGGGACAGCACCAGGCAGGCGGCGAGCGTGGTCTCGCCGCCGCGCTTGCCCGCGACCACCACGCAGTTGGCGCTCAGCTCGGGCAGGTCGGCGCCGTAGTGCTGGACGAAGACGGCGGTGTCCGCGAGGTCCGGGTCGGTGTCGACGTACAGGATCTGCTCGGCGGGGACGCTCCCCCGCCAGTTCCGTACCGCCTCCGCGACCGGTGAGGTCAGTTCGGCCAGGGCCTCGGGGGCGGGGAGGGCGTTGTCGAAGTCTCCGATGGGGGCGCGCATGGCGGCACCGTAACAGCCCTCTTCCGGTGCCCCTCAGCGCACTGGGGGCACGGAGACCGCCATGACCATGCGCAGGGGTACGTCGCCCTCGTTGCCGTAGGTGTGCGGGGTGTCCGCCTCGAAGGTGGCGCTCGCCCCGGCCGGGACCGCGTGCCGTACCCCGTCGACCTCCAGGGTGAGTTCGCCGGAGGTGACGTGGACCAGCTCGACCGTGCCGGAGGGGTGCGGGTCGGCGCTGCTGTGCTCGCCCGGCATCAGGTTCCAGTCCCACAGCTCCAGCGGGCCGGGCGCCTCGGTGCCGGCCAGCAGCCGGTTGTAGCTGCCGCCCTCGGTGTGCCAGAGCCGTACCGCCTGGTCGGCGGGGACGACGCGCACGCGCGGTCCCTGTTCGTAGTCGAGCAGGGTGGTGACGCTGATCCCGAGCGCGTCGCCGATCTTGACGACGGTACCGATGCTGGGGTTGGTGCGGGCCTGCTCGATCTGGATGAGCATGCCCCGGCTGACCCCGGCGCGGGCGGCCAGCGTGTCCAGCGTGAAGCCGCGCTCGGTGCGCCAGCGGCGGACGTTGCGCGCCAGGGACCGGGTCAGCAGGTCGAGGTCCGCCACATCACGTCCATTGCAGATCACATCGGGGGGCACAGAGGTCACAGGGGCCTCTTCGGTCACAGGAAGGAATGACCGGATCGGGTGCACGGGGCGGCGGCGCGCCGCACCCGGCCGTGCACCGCACTGTACTGCGCGGTCCGGTACGGAGCACGCGGTCTAGCCTTCCACGTCCAGCCTGGCGAGCTGCTCCACCTGCTCCTCGTCCAGCGCGGCCAGCGCGCCCAGTTGCGCGGAGCTGACGCCGGCCGGGGGCGGCACCGGTGCGGGGGTGCGCAGGGGTGGCTGCCAGCCCTCCTCGGGCGTCCAGCGGCGTACGACGCGGGCGGGTGCCCCGGCGACCACGGCGTGGTCCGGGACCGTGCCGCGCACCACCGCGCCGGCCGCGACCACCACGTTCCGGCCGATCCGGGCGCCGGGCAGGATCACCGCGCCGGTGCCGATCCAGCAGCCGGGGCCGATCTCCACGGGCTCCATCCGGGGCCACTGGCGGCCGATGGGCTCGTGCGGGTCGTCGTAGGAGTGGTTGGTGGAGGTGACGTAGACGTACGGGCCGAAGTAGCAGTCGCGGCCGATGGTGACCGTGGTGTCCGCGATGACGTGGCTGCCCCGGCCGAGGACCACGCCGTCCCCGATGCGCAGGATCGGGTCGGGGCCGAGGTCGAGATCGGGCATGAGGCCGGCGGTGAGGGTGACCTGTTCGCCGATGATGCAGTGCGAGCCGAGCGTGATCCAGGGCTCGCCGAAGACCGTGCCGAGCGGGAAGGCGAGCCGGGTGGCCTCACCGATCGCGCGGAACCGGAAGCGGCCCGGATGCTCGGCGGTGACCGCACCGCTGCGCTGCACCCAGCCCCACGCGGCATGGACGGCACGCTGGGCGAGCCCCTGCCGCCAGGAGGAGAACGTGTTCTTGCGCTTCGGCACCCGCCCACGTTACTCAGCGGTCACTCACCGCGAGACGCCGGCCGCCTGTGATCTTCACCCCATCCGGCGGGCACCGCGATGCCCTACCGTGCGCGGGGTGACCGCCCGGCGCGGTCCGGCCCGATTTTCGCCCAGCAGGAAGACGGTGGACACGGATGACGCACAAGGCCCTGATCGTGGGCATCGGCGGCAGGGAACCGGAGATCGCCCCGGAGGCGTTCGTCGCCCCGAACGCCACGGTGATCGGTGACGTGACCCTGCGGGCGGGCGCGAGCGTCTGGTACGGGGCCGTGGTGCGCGGTGACGTGGAGCGGATCACCGTCGGCGCGGACGCCAACATCCAGGACAACGCGACCCTGCACGCCGACCCCGGTTTCCCGCTGACGATCGGTGAGCGCGTCTCCGTCGGCCACAACGCCGTGGTGCACGGCGCCACGGTCGAGGACGACTGCCTGGTCGGGATGGGCGCGACCGTGCTGAACGGCGCGGTGATCGGCGCCGGTTCCCTGGTCGCCGCCCAGGCCCTGGTGCCGCAGGGCATGGTCGTGCCGCCCGGTTCGCTGGTGGCGGGGGTTCCGGCGAAGGTGCGCCGGGAGCTGTCGGAGGAGGAGCGGCAGGGCGTCACCCTGAACGGCACGCTGTACGCGGACCTGGCGAAGACGCACCGGGCCGTGCACGAGTAGGAGGGGCGCGGGCGGGGCCCCTACGCCTGGTCGGCGCCCACCGGCTCGGCCTCGGGGGCCTGCTCCGTGGACTCCTTGCGCTGCGAGCGGCGCTTCATGACCACGAAGGAGGCGAGGCCGACGACGACCGCGGCGGCCAGCGCCACCCAGGAGAACCGCTTGAGCCAGTCCTCCGCGACCATGCCGACGTAGTAGACGACGGCCGTGGTGCCGCCCGCCCAGACGACGCCGCCGAGCACGTTGGCGATCAGGAACTTCCAGTACGGCATGCGCAGGACACCCGCGAGGGGCCCGGCGAAGATGCGGAGCAGGGCGATGAAGCGGCCGAAGAAGACGGCCCACATGCCCCACTTCTCGAAGGACCGCTCGGCGGTGGCGACGTGGGCCTCGCCGAAGTGGCGTGGGAACTTCCGCTCCAGCCAGGCGAGCAGCGGACGCCCGCCCCTGCGGCCGATCGCGTAGCCGATGGAGTCACCGATCACCGCGCCGGCCGTGGCGCAGGCGCCGAGGACGAAGGGGTCGATCCCGGTGTGCTGGGAGGACATCAGCGCCGCCGAGACGAGGACGATCTCGCCGGGCAGCGGGATGCCGAGGCTCTCCAGCCCGATCACCAGGCTCACCAGGGCGTAGACGGCGACTGCGGGCACCGAGTCCAGCCATTCCTGCACGTGCACCGCGGTTCCTCCCGGTCGCCGATCGCACCCTGCCGGGCGCGCCTAACCCGCGCGCCCTCCGGGAAGGCTACCCGGTCGCCGCGCACCGCCGGCGGGCACGGCCGCTGAGCCCAGGGCGAACGACCGCATGCCCGCGCGGCCGGACGCGCAGGCTTCAGGCATGGACCTGATCGAGGTACTGCCGACTCTGCACATGCTCCGCTTCCCGGTGGGGGCGGCCTATCTGTGGCGGGACGGCGACGAGCTGACCCTGATCGACGCCGGGGCGGCGGGCGCGACGGCGGAGATCGAGGAGGTGCTCGACGGCGAGCTGCGGCGGATCGTGCTGACGCACTGGCACGAGGACCACACCGGTTCGGCGGCCCGTCTCGCCGCCCGGCACGGCGCTGAGGTTGTCGCGCACCGGCTGGAGGCGCCGGTGATCCGGGGCGAGGCGGCCGGGGCGCCGCCGGTGCTGGAGGAGTTCGAGATCCCGATCCGGGCGGGGGTCCCGGCCCTGCCCCCGGCTCCGCCGTGCCGGGTGGACCGGGAGGTGGCGGACGGGGACGTGCTGGAGTTCGGCGGCGGGGCGGTGGTGGTCGCGGTGCCGGGCCACACGGACGGGTCGATCGCCGTGCACCTGCCCGGGCCGGGGGTGCTGTTCACCGGGGACGCGGTCGCGAACGTCGGCCGGACGACCCTGGGCGTCTTCAACACCGACCGCGCGCGGGCCGTCGCGTCGCTGCACCGGCTGGCCGCGCTGGAGGCGGACACGGCGGTCTTCGGCCACGGCGACCCGGTCGTCCACGGTGCGGCGGCGGCCCTGCGGGCAGCGGCCGCCGCGACCGGGTGAGGGAGGTCAGCCGTTGGGCCGCAGGGTCCAGACGACGGTCATCTCGCCGGAGACGGCACCGTCCTCGCGCTGGATGGTGATGGCGACCGGGAACTCGGGGCGGGTGCCCGCGTCCAGCTCCGCGACGACCTCGGCGTCCGGGCGGCCCAGGGTGGCGGTGGCGGTCACCGGGCCGAGGGCGAGCTTCTTGTAATCGATCTCGGCGCGCACCGCGAGCGGCACGGCCCGCGAGAGCTGCTCGCCGAAGGCGGTCAGGACGATGGCCCCGCTCGCGGACTCGGCCAGCGTGAACATCGCGCCGGCGTGCGGGCCGCCCAGGTGGTTGTGGTACTCGGACTGGTCCGGCAGCCGGAGCACCGCGCGCTCGGGGGTGACCTCGATGAACTCCAGGTTCAGGGTCCGCACCATCGGCACCGCGGCGGCCAGCATGTCGCCCATGGAGGCGCTCTCAACTGTCATGACCGCGATGTTACCGACGGGTAGCGAACCTGGCCAGCCCCGGTTCCGACCGTTTCGGTACGCCCCTGACGAGGGACGGTGACCGAAACGTGTCCCGTGGCGCATTAGGGTTCAGGCCATGTGGCCAGGAGAGCAGCCGCCAGGGGGCGCGCAGAACCCGCAGGACAACCCGTATCAGCAGCCGGGTTACCAGCAGCCGAATCCGTATCAGCAGCCCGGCTACCAGCAGTACCCGCAGCCGAACCCGTACGGGCAGCAGCCCCAGTGGGGGCCGCCGACGCAGCCGCCGCACAAGCCGGGCGGGAGCAAGCGGGTCAAGGTCGTCGCCATCGTGTCGGCCCTCGCGGTCGTGGTCACCGCCGGGGTGACGGGGTATCTGGTCCTCGGCTCCAAGGACGACGGGCACGACGAGGCCAAGGGCGGGAAGAAGATCAGCCAGGCGCCCACGCCCGAGCCGACGGTGAGTTCGTCCGCGCCGGACGACAACCCGCGCGGCGGGGAGGGGGAGAAGCCGGTCGTCGCGGGCTGGAAGGTCGTCGTCAACCCGAAGTTCGGCACCGCGTTCGACGTGCCGCCGGAGTGGCAGCTCGAGTCCACGGACACCTCCTACTTCATGGAGGACCACGCCGACGACGACAAGCTGATCACCTCGGTGTCCGCGCCCGCCGTCTACAAGTCCAAGTGGTGCACGGACGACAGCGACAAGGACGGCCGCACGGAGGACACCTCGCTGGCCGTGGCCGGTACGCGCGGTGAGAGCGGCGCGAAGAGCCCCGAGCAGGCCGCCGTGATGCGGGTCCCGTGGTACGTCTACGGCGGTTACACCCAGCCGGACAAGAAGAGCCTCACGTACGACAAGAAGACCAAGCCCTTCACAACGTCCTCGGGCGTCAAGGGCGCCTACGCGTGGGCGCGTTCGTCGGGCAGTCCGCAGAAGGGCAAGTGCGCGAGCGACGGCAAGGCGATCTCCTTCGCCTTCCGCAACTCCGCCCAGGACATCGTGTCGTTCGACCTCTACGGCGCCAAGGGCGTGAAGGAGGAGGTCGACACGGCGACCATCATGAAGATCCTGTCCTCCGTCCGACTGCACGGGGACCCCACGGAGAGCTGACGAACGACGTGTAATCGGGTTGGCATCCGCAGGGCCGCCCGGCCATAGTCGGCCGGTGATCCCGGACTCTTCCCCGCGCCCCTCGTGGGCGGGCCGCAACTACTCGCTGCTGACCGGCGCTGCCGTCGTCACCGGCCTCGGTGCCAACGGGTCGCTGATAGCCGCCGCGTTCGCCGTGCTGGACGCGGGCGGTGACGCCGGGGACGTGGGACTGGTGGCGGCGGCCCGCACCCTGCCGCTGGTGGTGTTCCTGCTCATCGGCGGCGCGGTCGCGGACCGGTTGCCCCGGCACCGGGTGATGGTCGCGGCCAACGCGCTCAACTGCGCCTCCCAGGGCGCGTTCGCCCTGCTGGTCCTGACGGGGGAACCCCGGCTGTGGCAGATGATGCTGCTGACCGCGCTCGGCGGCACCGGGCAGGCGTTCTTCAGTCCGGCGGCCGAGGGGATGCTGCTCTCCTCGGTCGAGGGTGAGCACGCGGGCCGTGCCTTCGCCCTGTTCCGGATGGCCACCCAAGGGGCGGCGCTCGGCGGGGCGGCGCTCGGGGGTGCCCTGGTCGCCGCGGTCGGGCCCGGCTGGGTGCTGGCGCTGGACGCGGGGTGCTTCGCCGTCGCCGGTGCGTGCCGCGCGTTCCTCGACGTCAGCCACATCCCGCCCCGCGAACCGGGCACGGGGCTGCTGGCCGATCTCCGCGACGGCTGGGCCGAGTTCATCGGGCGGCCCTGGCTGTGGGGCATCGTCGTCCAGTTCTCCCTGGTCAACGCGGTGGTCGGCGCGGCCAACGCGGTGTATGGCCCGCTCGTCGCCCGCGACAGCCTGGGTGGCGCCGGGCCCTGGGGGCTGGCCCTGGGCGCCTTCGGCGCGGGCACGGCGGCGGGCGCCCTGCTGATGACCCGCTACCGCCCCCGCCGCCTCCTCCTCGCCGGCACCCTCTCCGTCTTCCCCCTGGCCCTCCCCTCCGCCGCCCTCGCCGTCCCGGTACCCGTAGGGGTCCTCTACGGCGTCATGTTCCTCGCCGGTGCGACGGTGGAGATCTTCGGAGTCTCCTGGATGACCGCCCTCCACCAGGAAATCCCCGAACACAAGCTCTCCCGCGTCTCCGCCTACGACTGGTTCGGCTCAGTGGCCCTCATCCCCCTCGCCACATCCCTGGCCGGGCCAGCCCAGACCGCCTTCGGCCGCACCCCGGCCCTGTGGGGCACGTCAGCGCTGATCGTCCTCGCGACGGGGCTCGTCCTACTGATCCCGGACGTCAGGGGATTGCGTCGCAGGGATACGACGAGTGCGGTCTCGGCCGATACCACTAGCTCCCAAGAAGCGCAGCCAGCTAAAAGTCAATAGCCCATGACGGCTAGTCATTTATGACCAGGGCCGAGATGCTGTGCGGAGCGTCGATTCGGACGTGCTCGCGCACTCGTCGAGAGGCAGCTCGCATGACTTCCGAACCTGCACCCGAGTCATCCCCTGCGCGCCGCTCCCCCGAAGGCGGGCCGCCGGTCCCCTGGTGGGTCGTCGCGCTGTCACTCGCCATCGCGACGGGGGCGTACGTCCTCCTGGTCGTGGTCGGGAAACAGGACGGCGCGGCCACTGCCGGCTCCCTCGCCGCCCTGATGACAGGCGTCCTGGCCGCGCTGGCGGCCCTCGGGCGCGAGCGGTAGCGCGGCGGCCGGCCCTGCCGCGGTCCTCAGCCGATGCCGAAGGCGCCGGTCGGGGGCTCGGGAGACGGGACGGCGTTCGAGTCGGCTACGGGGTGGGCCGTGCCCATGAACTTCTTCAGTGGGTCGCCGTGTTCGACGCGGGCCGGGAAGGCGTCGGCGGCTGTGCGGCGAGCCAAGGGGGCCGTGTTCAGAGGGGTGTGGGAGGCCAGGAGGATCGCGTTGCCGAAGCGGCGGCCCCGTAGGACCGCGGGTTCCGCGATCAGGGCCAGGTGCTCGAACAACGCGGCCAGGTTGGCCAGTTGGGAGCGGAGGAAGGTGAAGGGGGCCGCGTCGGCGAGGTTGGCCAGGTAGAGGCCGGCCGGGCGGAGTACGCGTTCCGCTTCTCGGGCGTAGTCGAGGGACGTGAGGTGGGCCGGGACCCGGGAGCCGCCGAAGACGTCCGCGATGACGACGTCGGCGCTGTCGTCGGGGGCCGCCTCCAGCCACGCCCGTGCGTCGGCGGCGTGGGTGGTGATGCCCGAGCCGGGCTGCAGCGGGAGGTGTTCGGTGACCAGGTCGAGGAGGCCCTGGTCGGCCTCGATCACGTCCTGCCGGGAGCCGGGCCGGGTCGCGGCGACGTACCGGGGCAGGGTGAGCGCTCCCCCGCCCAGGTGCAGCGCGTCCAGCGCCCGGCCGGGCTCGGCCGCGACGTCGAGGGCGTGGCCGAGCCGCCGGGCGTACTCGAACTCCAGGTGCTCCGGCTCGTCCAGGTCGACGTAGGACTGCGGAGCCCCGTCGACGGTGAGCAGCCAGGCCCGGTCCCGGTCGACGTCGGGCATCAGCTTGGCGGTGCCGTGGTCGACGACCCTGCTCACGGGTATCGGTTCGCTCACCCGGCCATTGTCGCCGCTCCGACGGGGTGCGCGGAGCCGGGCCCCGCGCACCCCCTTACCGCTCAGCCGACCGAGGTGACCGTCCCCGCGCCCACGGTCCGCCCGCCCTCACGGACGGCGAACCCGAGCCCCGGCTCCAGCGGCACCTCGCGGTCCAGCTCCACGGTCATCTCCACCGTCTCGCCGGGCCGGGCGATCCCCGCCTCACCGAGGCCGACCTCCCCGGCCACGTCCGCCGTACGGATGTAGAACTGCGGCCGGTACCCCGTGGACAGCGGCTTGCTGCGACCGCCCTCGGCCCCGGCGAGCACGTACACCCGCGCGGTGAACCGCCGGCTCGGCACCACACTGCCCGGCGCCGCGACGACGTGCCCGCGCCGGACCGCGTCGCGCGGCACCCCGCGCAGCAGGATCGCCACGTTGTCCCCGGCCTGCGCCTCCGGCATCGGCTTGCCGAAGGTCTCCAGACCGGTGACCACGCTCGCCGCACCCTCCAGGCCCGCGCCGAGCACCTCCACCCGGTCCCCCACGCGCAGCGTGCCCCGCTCGACCGCGCCGGTGACGACGGTCCCGCGCCCGGTGATGGTGAGCACGTTCTCCACCGGGAGCAGGAACGGCGCGTCCAGGTACCGCTCGGGCATCGGCACGTAGGTGTCGACCGCGTCGAGCAGCGCCTCCACGGACGCGGTCCAACGCGGGTCGCCCGCGAGCGCCTTGAGCCCGGAGACCCGTACGACGGGTACCGACTCGCCCGGATACCCCTGGGCGGTGAGCAGTTCGCGCACCTCCAGCTCGACCAGGTCGGCCAGCTCCTCGTCCCCCGCGTCGGCCTTGTTGAGCGCGACCACGAGGTGGTCGACCCCCACCTGCCGGGCGAGCAGCACGTGTTCGGCGGTCTGCGGCATGATCCCGTCGAGCGCGGAGACGACCAGGATCGCCCCGTCGAGCTGGGCGGCGCCGGTCACCATGTTCTTGACGTAGTCCGCGTGGCCGGGCATGTCGACGTGGGCGTAGTGCCGGGTGTCCGTCTCGTACTCGACGTGCGCGATGTTGATGGTGATGCCGCGCGCCGCCTCCTCCGGGGCCCGGTCGATGCGGTCGAACGGCACGAAGGTGCCGGTGCCCCGCTCGGCGAGCACCTTGGTGATGGCGGCGGTCAGGGTGGTCTTGCCGTGGTCGACGTGGCCCATGGTGCCGATGTTCAGGTGCGGCTTGGTGCGCACGTATGCCGTCTTGGGCATGGCTGTCCCTCGTGGTCTTGGTGATGCGTGAAGAGCGCTGGGAGCGCCGGGACCCCTGGAACCTGCCGACCCTCCCCTCGCGGGGTCCGCCGGACTTTCCGGAGAGGGTCAGCTTCGGGCGCCGTCGACGGCTGCCACGAGGACGAGGACGGCAGCCTTCGGCGCGTCCGCGAGGGCGGATGCTGCGAGGAAGGCGTACCGGAACATGACGCAGATCATGGCGGACGCGTCGTCCCACGTCGAACGGTTTTCCGCGGCCTTCGGACCGTCAACGGCCGTGGACCATACGCCGATCACACCCGCCGGTCGGTTACTGTCGCCGAATGCCCGATGCCACCACCCGCTCTGGGGGCACCGCCACGGCCGTCCCCCCGGCCGTCGTCCTGAGGCCGACCCCCGCCGCGCCCCTCACCCCCGTCACCCCGGCCGCTCCCGCCGTACGCGCGTGGCCGTCCGCGTACCTCCGCCTCGCCCTGCTGCTCACCCTGCTCGCGGCCGCGGCCACCGCCGTCCTGGTCTTCGACCCGCAGCGCCTTCTCACCGACGGCTGGCCGCCGCAGCTCGGCGGCTTCGCGGCGGCCGGTGTCTTCGCGCTGGCGTACGGGCTGTGCACGGTGGCGTTCGTCCCGCGCCCCCTGCTCAACCTGGCGGCGGGCGCGCTGTTCGGCTCCACGCTGGGGCTGACCTCGGCGCTGGCGGGCACGGTACTGGGCGCCGGGCTGGCGTTCGGGCTCGGGCGGGCGCTCGGGCAGGACGCGCTGCGTCCGCTGCTGCGCGGGCGCTGGCTGAAGGCGGCGGACGGGCAGCTCAGCCGGCACGGGTTCCGCTCGATGCTGGCGGCCCGGCTGTTCCCCGGGGTGCCGTTCTGGGCGGCCAACTACTGCGCGGCCGTCTCCCGGATGCGCACGCTGCCGTTCCTTCTCGCCACGGCGCTGGGCTCGATCCCGAACACGGCCGCGTACGCGGTCGCCGGGGCCCGCGCCTCCGCGCCGACCTCCCCCGCCTTTCTTATCGCGCTGGCCGTGATCGGGCTGCCCGCGCTGGCCGGTACGGTGCTGGCCTGGCGCAAGCGCCACCACCTGCGCGCGCGTTGACGCCACCGCCCGGACGGCTTTGGTCCACGTCCCGGCCCGCCGGCGTTCATGACCATCGCATGACCAACCCCCTGTGAAGGCTTTGCCATCGGCGCCCGCTACGCTGCCCTGCGTCGCATGATCACCCCTACGCTCCCCAGCGCTTGGACGCCACACCTCCATGTCTTGGTTTGAATCCCTCGTCCTCGGACTCGTCCAGGGGCTCACCGAGTTCCTGCCCGTCTCCTCCAGCGCGCATCTGCGGCTGACCGCGGCCTTCTCCGGCTGGCAGGACCCCGGCGCGGCCTTCACCGCGATCACGCAGATCGGTACGGAGGCGGCGGTCCTCATCTACTTCCGCAAGGACATCGGGCGGATCGTCTCGTCCTGGTTCCGCTCGCTGTTCGACAAGTCGATGCGGGGTGACCACGACGCGCAGATGGGCTGGCTGGTGATCGTCGGCTCGATCCCGATCGGCGTGCTCGGCGTGACGCTGAAGGACCAGATCGAGGGACCCTTCCGCGACCTCAGGATCACGGCCACGATGCTCATCGTGGTCGGTGTGGTCATAGGCATCGCCGACCGGCTGGCGGCCCGCGACGAGTCCGGCGGCCGGCACCGCAGCCCCAAGCAGCGCAAGACCCTCAAGGACCTCGGCATCCGCGACGGCCTGATCTTCGGCCTCTGCCAGGCGTGCGCCCTCATCCCCGGCGTCTCCCGCTCCGGCGCCACCATCAGCGGCGGCCTCTTCATGGGCTACAAGCGCGAAGCAGCCGCCCGCTACTCCTTCCTCCTCGCCATCCCGGCCGTCCTCGCCTCCGGCGTCTTCGAGGTGAAGCACTCCCTGGGCGAGAACAGCGAGATCGCCTGGGGCCCGACCCTCTTCGCCACGGTCATCGCCTTCGCCTCCGGCTACGCGGTGATTGCCTGGTTCATGAAGTGGATCTCCAACAAGAGCTTCATGCCCTTCGTCTACTACCGAGTCGCCCTGGGCATCCTCATCATCGCCCTGGTCACAGCGGGCGTCCTGAGCCCGCACGCGGCGGAGTCGGCGGGCTGATCCCCCTCAGGCCGAGCGGTTGAACTCCCTGATCAGCCCCGACAGTTCCAGCAGGCTCTCGATGCGGAACAGGGGGAGGCGGTGGGCTTCCTTCGTGGGCCAGGTCAGCCGGGCCCAGGGGCCGCGGTGGAGGAGGGCCGTGTGGAGGCCGGCCGCTGCCGCGGGGCGGATGTCGTTGTCGAGGCGGTCGCCCACGTAGAGGATCTCGTCCGGTTCCGCCGGGACCAGGGAGGTCAGGCGGGCGAAGAAGGCCGGGTCGGGCTTGGCGGTGCCCCAGTCGGCCGAGGTGCCGATCAGGTCGACGTCGGTGGCGAAGAGTTCGCGCAGGAGGCGGGCGGCGTGGGCGTCCTGGTTGCCGGCGATGCCGAGCCAGAGGCCGTCCGCGCGGAGGGTGGCCAGGGTGTCGCGGACGTCGGCGTACACGTCGGACTCGCCGAACGCCTCCGGCATCCCGGTGTCGGCCCGCAGCGCCCGCTCCGCCGCGAGGTCGAAACCGGGCCGGAACTCCTCGAAGACCTCGCGGTGATCACGCCCCTGGGCCACCACCGCGCCGAACGCCGCCGAGAAGGTGTGCCGGGGCACGCCCAGCCAGTCGGCCCAGGTCCCGTACTCCGTCGTCTCGTCCACCAGACACTCACCGACATCGAAGACCGCAGCGCGAATCATGGTCGCCAGGGTAGTGCGGGCACCCCGCCCCGGTGATCTACGCGCCCAGGTGAGTCAGCAGCCCCTCCGGCACGGGGTACGGCGACTCCTCCGGCAGCAACGCGCTCGCCTCCGCCGGCCGCCCGGCCCGTACCGCCCCGTGGATCTCCGTCGCCAGCGGGGTCACGTCCCGGATGCCCACGATCCACTCGTCCGCGTACCGCGCCGCCGCCTCCCCGGTGAGCCCGAGCTGGAGGGAGCGGTGGGGCAGGGGGCTCAGACGCAGATCCCGCTCCGGGTCCCACTGCACCCGCGCCGGCGCCTCGCGCAGGACGCGCCTGTAGTCGGCCGGGGTGCCGTGCAGGGCGGGGACGTGGTGGGAGAGGCAGGCGTTCCGCAGCGCCCACTCGAAGCCGGTGCGCGTGATGTCCACGGCGAGCACGGTCTCCTGGCCCTCCTTGGTCCCCCAGCCGCAGCGGTACATCATCCAGAGGAACGACGGCTTGATCCACGTCATCCGGGACCGGCTCCACGCGGCGGGGAAGCGCCCGGTGCGGGCCGCCGGGACGCCGATCTCGGGCCGGTACGCCTGGTACACCGTGATCGTGGCGGGCGTGTGGGCCGCGCGGATGCGGAACTTCGGTTCGGCGGCGGTGGGTTGGTCGGTCATGGGACCAGATTCGGCCACCCGGAGCCCACCCCGCCACCCGTTATCCCCTGTCCAGGATCGCGCGAGGCGCGCACACTGGAGGTGAGAGCCCTGGGGAGGGAGACGCCGGATGAGGAGCACGAGGTCGTACGGCCGGCTGCTGGACTCCCCCTGGCCCCGCTCCGGCGCGGCCGTCCTCGCCGGCGCGCTGCCCGTGCTCGCGTTTCCGGCGCCCGCGCTGTGGTGGTTCGCCTACGTCGCCCTCGTCCCCTGGATCGCGCTGGCCCGTACCGCGCCGACCGGGCGCCGGGCCGCGCTCGACGGCTGGTGCGGCGGGCTCGGGTTCATGCTGGCCGTGCACCACTGGCTGCTGCCGAGCCTGCATGTGTTCATCTTCCTGATAGCGGCCCTGCTGGGCGCGCTCTGGGCCCCCTGGGGCCGGCTCGTGCACCGGTTCCTGGGCGGCGCCCCCTCCCCCGCCCGTGTCTTCGCCGCCCTGCTCGTGCTGCCCTCGGCGTGGCTGGCGGTGGAGCTGGTCCGCTCCTGGCAGGGTCTCGGCGGCCCCTGGGGCATGCTCGGCTCCACGCAGTGGCAGGTCGGTCCGGCGCTGCGCCTGGCCTCGGTGGGCGGGGTCTGGCTGCTCAGCTTCCTGGTGGTCGCCGTCAACGTGGCGCTGGCGGTGCTGGTCTCGGTCCCCGCCTCCCGCGTCCCCGCCATGGCCTCCCTGATCGCCACCGCCGCCGCGACGAGCGCCGCGTACGCCTGGGCCCCGCGCGCGGACGTGGACGGCCGGGCGCGGATCGCGGTCGTCCAGCCGGGCGTGTACGACGGCCCGGAGCAGCGGTTCGCGCGGGAGGAGTCGCTGACCCGGCGGTTGGCGGGCCGGGACGTGGACCTGGTCGTCTGGGGCGAGAGCAGCGTCGGCCACGACCTGGGCGACCGCCCCGGCCTGGCCCGGAGGATCGCCGCACTGTCCCGGCAGACCGGCGCCGAGATCCTGGTCAACGTCGACGCCCGCCGCTCCGACCGCCCCGGCATCTCCAAGAGTTCGGTCCTGATCGGCCCCGACGGCCCCACCGGGGACCGGTACGACAAGATGCGCCTGGTTCCCTTCGGCGAGTACATACCGGCCCGCACGCTGCTCGGCTGGGCCACCTCGGTCGGCAAGGCGGCGGGCGAGGACCGGCACCGGGGCACGGAGCAGGTCGTGATGGACGCCGGGCGCCTGCGCGTCGGTCCGCTGGTCTGCTTCGAGACCGCGTTCCCCGACATGGGCCGCCACCTCGCCGAGGACGGCGCGGACGTAATCCTCGGGCAGTCCGCCACCTCGTCCTTCCAGCACAGTTGGGCCCCCGAGCAGCACGCCTCGCTGGCCGCGCTGCGGGCCGCCGAGACCGGCCGCCCGATGGTCCACGCCACCCTGACCGGCGTCTCGGCGGTCTACGGCCCGAACGGCGAGCGCGTCGGCCCCTGGCTCGGCACCGGCGCGAGCGCGGCGCGGGTGTACGACGTACCGCTGGCGCACGGTGTCACCCCGTACGTCCGGCACGGCGACTGGCCGGTGGACGGCGCGCTGCTGGTGCTGACGGTGCTCGGGGTGAGGGAGGGCGTGCGGACGCTCAGGCCGCGCCGGACGGGTTCTGAGCCGCTCGTACCACGCGCTCGCACAGCTCGTGAGTCGCCAGCGCGTCCCGTGCGCTGAGCGGCTGCCCGGCGCGGACCGCGTCGAGGAAGGTGAGGACGGCGCCCTCGATGCCGCGCTGCCGGGACACCGGGACCCAGTCGCCCCGGCGGCGCACGGTGGGCTGGCCCTTGTGGTCGATCACCTCGGCCATGTTGATCACCTGGCGCTTGGTGTCCTGCCCGGAGACCTCCAGGACCTCCTCGGCCGAGCCGCTGAGCCGGTTCATCACGCCGAGCGCGGTGAAGCCGTCGCCGGAGAGCTGGAGCACGACGTGGTGGAGCAGCCCGTCCTCGGTACGGACCCGCACCGTGACGTCGTCCACCGGGCCGGGCGCCAGGAAGCGCAGGGTGTCGACTACATGGATGAAGTCGTCCAGGATCATCGAGCGCGGTTCCTCGGGAAGGCCGACCCGGTTCTTCTGGAGCAGGATCAGGTCGCGCGGGTGCTCCAGGCACTGCGCGTAGCCGGGGGCGTAGCGGCGGTTGAAGCCGACGAAGAGCGGTACACCCCGGCTCTCGGCCAGCTCCACCAGCTTCTGGGATTCGGTGAGTTCGTAGGCGAGCGGCTTGTCGACGTACGTGGGGACGCCCGCCTCCAGGAGCCGGGTGACGATCTCCGGGTGGACGGCGGTGGGCGCGTGCACGAAGGCCGCGTCGAGCCCGGCGTCCAGCAGCGAGTCCAGCGTCTCGTGCCGCTGCCCGGCGGGGATGCGCAGCGAGTCGCCCACGGCGCCGAGGGTGGCCGGGGTGCGGGTCTGGAGGTGGAGGTCGAGGCCGGGCTGTGTGCCGAGGACCGGCAGATACGCCTTCCGCGCGATGTCGCCGAGTCCGATGCAGCCGACCTTCACCTGTGTTCTCCCTACCGCTGTCCCGCGTTCCCGTCCCCGGAAGCATACGGCGGGCTCCCGCGACCCTGGCCGGAGTCGCTCCGAGGGCTCGGCCACTGAGCGCGTCAGCCTGCGTCCGCGCCACGCCCTCCCCGTGGGGCGAGAGATCACTCGTGTGGGGCATCGCGGGCACGTCGGTGGTGGATGACGGCGAAGGGGTGCGCAGAGTGGGCGGGTGGATCGAACTTCGTCTGCCGCGGCGCTGCTGGTGGCCGTCACGACTCTGACCGGGTGCATGACCGTGCACGGGCCGGCGGTGCCCGCCTCGGGGCCGGGCGGCCCGCCGTCACGGGCGGCGGCGGCCCGGCCGGACGGGAGCGCGCTGCCCCATATGGACCAGGAGCCGGGCCAGGAGTCGCTGCAACGGACCGGCCCCTCCCCCAGCGCCGAGAAGCCGCGCCGGCCGGCGCCCGCCGCCGTGCCCGAGCCCCGGCGCGCCCCCGTCGTCCCGGCCCCCCGCCGGGCGTACCCGGAGCGTCCGCGCACCGACACCCCGCGCGCGCCCCGCGCGGTGCCGCAGATCCCGAACGTGTGCGCGCTGGGCAAGAAGTACGGCGGCTGGCCCAAGAACAGCCCTCAGTCGACGATCTGCGAGCGGGCGTACGGGCGTTAACGCGTCGGCCGCTGTCGCGGTGGCCCCCAGCCGTCGCCCTCCGAGGGGCCGGTGCCGGGGAGGCGGAGTTCCAGGCGGGTGATCGCGGCCCGGACGCCGGTGCGGTAGCCGTCGTCGGGGAGGGTGTCGGCCGCGCGGCGGGCGCGGCGCAGGTGGGTGCGGGCGGCGTCGGCACGGTCCAGCTTGAGGTAGTCGGCGGCGAGGCTGAGGTGCAGCGAGGGGTAGAAGCCGCGCACGCTCGCCGGGTCGGCGCCGGGCCGGCCGTCGGTCAGCTCGTCGGCCGCCGACAACGCCCTGAGGTCCCAGGCGAGTTCGTCCGCCGGGTCGTCCTGGGTGTCGGCCAGGTAGTGGGCGAGGGTGCAGCGGTGCAGCGCGTCGCCGGACTCGGCCGTCTCCGCCCACAGCTCCAGCAGCCGGCGCCGGGCCTCCTCGCGGTCGCCGCCCCGGTGCAGCATGACGATCTGCCCGATCCGGGTCAGCAGGGCATCGGGCGCCGTCTGCTCCTGTCGCTCCGCCACCGCGCCCTCCGGAACCGTCCACCGGCCGCACGTCGGCCGTCCGCCACGACGCTAACCGCAGCCGGCGGCGATACCGGGCAGGCGGCCCCGAAGGGAACGGTGAGACCGCCTGGCCGGTCCCCGGTCAGCCCAGGTCGGGGATGCGCCAGTCGATCGGCTCGTGACCCTGGGCGGCGACGGCCTCGTTGATCTGGGTGAAGGGGCGCGAGCCGAAGAACTTCTTCGCGGACAGCGGCGAGGGGTGCGCGCCCTTGACCACCACGTGCCGCGTCTCGTCGATCAGCGGCAGCTTCTTCTGGGCGTAGTTGCCCCACAGCACGAACACCGCCGGGTCGGGGCGGGAGGCCACCGCGCGGATCACCGCGTCCGTGAACTTCTCCCAGCCCTTGCCCTTGTGCGAGTTGGCCTCGCCGGCGCGCACGGTGAGGACCGCGTTCAGCAGCAGGACGCCCTGTTCGGCCCACGGCATCAGATAGCCGTTGTCCGGGACGGGCAGGTCCAGCTCCTCGCGCATCTCCTTGTAGATGTTCCGCAGCGACGGCGGCGTCTTCACACCGGGCCGCACCGAGAAGCAGAGCCCGTGCCCCTGGCCCTCGCCGTGGTACGGGTCCTGGCCGAGCACGAGCACCTTGACCTTGTCGTACGGCGTCGCGTCCAGCGCCGCGAAGACCTCTTCGCGCGGCGGGTAGACGGGACCCTTCGCCCGCTCCTCCTCGACGAACTCCGTCAGCTCCTTGAAGTAGGGCTGCTGGAGTTCGTCGCCCAGAACGCCCTGCCAGGACTCGGGCAGCATGGCGATGTCGGTCACGTCGGTGTCCCTAACGATCGGCGGTCACTTCCAAGGCTTCAGAACCTACAGGCGACCACTGACAACGCCGACGGCAGGCCGCTCACCAGCTCGTCTTCCGGTTCAGCTCCCACATCATCATGATCGTGGAGGGGTCGAGGGCGCGCTCGCCCCCGGAGATGTCGTCGCTCGCGGCGATGTACTGGCGGCCCTGCCAGAGCGGGATCAGCCGGGCGTCGTCCACCATGATCCGCTGGGCGGCCGTCAGGTCCTTCACCACCTGGGCCCGGTCCCCCTGCGCCCGCGACCGGGGCAGCAGCTCACCGGTGATCTTCTTGCTCACGTACGGGGTGCCGAGCGCGTTGTGCTCGCCGACGAAGGGCGCGATGAAGTTGTCCGCGTCGGGGAAGTCCGGGAACCAGCCCCGCCCGAACACCGGGTACTCCCCCTTCTGGTAGCCGGTCACATAGGTCTTCCAGGGGCGGGCGCGCAGGGTGATGGTGAACAGCCCGGAGCCCTCCAGTTGCCGCTTCAGCTCCCGGAACATCACGCCGGTCTCGGAGCCGTAGCGGTCGGAGGCGTACCAGAAGGTGAGCGGGACCCGCTGCTTGATGCCCGCCCCGGCGAGGACCGCGCGGGCCTTGCCCGTGCTGGGTTCGCCGAACGTGTCGAAGTAGGAGGTGGCGTGGCCGGTCAGGCCCTTGGGAACCATCGAGTACAGCGGTTCGACGGTGTCCCGGTACACCTTGTGCACGATGGCACCCCGGTCCACGACCTGGGCGATCGCCTTGCGCACGGCCGGGTTCCCGGCCCAGCGGTCCTTGGGGTTGAACACCAGGTAGCTGATGTCGGTGCCGGTGCCGTCGACCAGTTGCAGACCGGCCGGGGACTGCTGCTGGAGGGTGAGGATGTCGTCGGCGGCGAGTCCCCGGTAGGTGACGTCGATCCGCTTGTCGCGCAGCGCCTCGACCATCGCGGCGGAGTCCTGGAAGTACCGGATGGTCACCGCCTTGTTCTCCCGCTCGGCGAAGCCCTGATAGCCGTCGTTGCGCACCAGCACGGCCCGCTCGCCCTCCTCGTAGGACTCCAGCCGGTACGGGCCGGAGCCGTGCACGTCGTCGTCCTTGCGCAGCGAGTTGGCGGGGTACTCGCGCGGGTCGACGAGGGACATGGCGGGGGTGGCGAGCACGAACGGGAAGGTGGCGTCGGGCTTCTTGAGGTGGAAGACGATCTCCCGCGTGCCGGTGGTCTCCACCCGGTCCAGCCCCTCCAGCAGGCCGGCGGGTCCGCTCGGGGCGTTGATGGTGCGGATGCGGTCGATGGAGTGCCGGACGGCCTCGGCGTCGAGGGGGTGGCCGTCGGTGAACTTCAGCCCGGAACGCAGCTTGCAGCGGTAGGTGCGGCTGGTGGAGTCGGTGAAGGAGCAGCTCTCGGCGGCGTCCGGCTGCGGGGTGGTCGCGCCGTTCGGGTAGGCCAGGAGGGTCTGGTAGACGTTGCGGAACAGTTCCCAGGAGCCGTCCCAGGCGCCCGCCGGGTCCAGGGTGCTCGGCGCGCTCGTCGTCCCCACCACGATCGGGCTGCTGTCGTCCGGGCCGCCGCCGGAGAGCAGTCCGCAGCCGGGCAGCAGGGTGATGAGGGAGGTCAGGGACACGGCCGCCGCGACCCTGCGCCGGACTCTGTTCCGCTTGAACACGTGCTCGCTCCTCGATCCGCCGTACCAAGGTCGGCAGACCATACCGCAGCACCGGACCTCCTGAACCTCCCCTGAAACATGGGTTGTTGATCAATTTTCGATGACTACGTTGTCATGTCGCGAACCCCGTCGTGGAACGCGTACGGGCGCCGCTCCCCGCGAGGGGAACGGCGCCCGTGGCGGCGCGGGGAGGGTCAGCCGACCCCGGCGTTGAGGAAGATGCCGCCGTCCACGACGAGCGTCTGACCGGTGACCCAGTCGGACTGCGCGGAGGTGAGGAAGGCCGCGGCCCCGCCGATGTCGGAGGGGACGCCGAGCCGGCCGAGCGGATAGGAGGCGGCCGCCTCCTCCTCCCGGCCCTCGTACAGGGCCTCGGCGAACTTGGTCTTCACGACCGCCGGGGCGATGGCGTTGACCCGCACCTTGGGCGCGAACTCGTGCGCGAGCTGCTGGGTCAGGTTGATCATCGCGGCCTTGCTCACGCCGTACGCGCCGATGAACGGGGAGGGCGCGAGCCCGGCGACGGAGGCGATGTTGACGATCGCGCCGCCGTTCTCCCGCTGCCAGGCGTGCCAGGTCTTCTGGGCGAAGCCGAGCGCCGAGATCACGTTGGTCTCGAACACCTTGCGGGCCACGTCCAGGTCGACGTCGGCGATGGGGCCGAAGACCGGGTTGGTGCCCGCGTTGTTGACCAGGTAGTCGACGCGGCCGAACGCCTCCATGGCGCGTTCGACGGCCTCGGTCTGGTGGGCGAGGTCGTGGGCCTTGCCGGCGACGCCGATGACGCGGTCGGCGCCGAGCCGCTCGACGGCCTCCTTCAGCGCCTCCTCGTTGCGGCCGGTGATGACCACGCGGTCACCGCGTGCCACCAGGGCCTCCGCGACGCCGTAGCCGATGCCCCGGCTGGCGCCCGTGACGAGCGCGGCCTTGCCGGAGAGTGCGGGAAGTTCAGTCATGTCCGTGTGCTCCAGGTTCCTCGTGGTCGGACCGGCTAGTCGAGCGGTCCGCCCGCGACGTACAGCACCTGGCCGGAGACGAATCCGGCCGCCTCGCCGGTGAAGAAGGCGATGGCGTTGGCGATGTCCTCGGGCTCCCCGACGCGCTGGACCGGGATCTGGGTGGCGGCGGCCTTCTTGAAGTCGTCGAAGCCCATGCCCACGCGGTCGGCGGTGGCCTTGGTCATCTCGGTGGCGATGAAGCCGGGGGCGACGGCGTTGGCGGTGATGCCGAACTTGCCCAGCTCGATGGCGAGGGTCTTGGTGAAGCCCTGGAGACCCGCCTTGGCGGCCGAGTAGTTGGCCTGGCCGCGGTTGCCGAGGGCGGAGGACGAGGACAGGTTGACGACCCGGCCGAAGCCCGCGTCCACCATGTGCTTCTGCACGGCCTTGGTCATCAGGAACGAGCCGCGCAGGTGCACACTGAGCACGGTGTCCCAGTCGGACACGCTCATCTTGAACAGCAGGTTGTCGCGGAGCACACCGGCGTTGTTGACCAGGATGGTCGGCGCGCCCAGTTCCTCCGCGATCCGCGCGACGGCGGCCTCGACCTGCGCCTCGTCGGAGACGTCGGCGCCGACCGCGAGGGCCTTGCCGCCCGCCGAGGTGATCTTCTCGACGGTGTCCTTGCAGGCGGCCTCGTCCAGGTCGACGACGGCGACGGCGTGACCCTCGGCGGCCAGCCGGACGGCGGTGGCCGCCCCGATGCCGCGCGCCGCGCCGGTGACTACCGCGACCCGCTGTTCAGTGGTGGACATTGCTGCTTCTCCTCGCCCTTGAGAGAACCCGGCCGGTCCGGACCGGACCCGCCGTGCGGTGAGCGACCGCTTAGTACCTTCAGCACCCGTGACGCTAGAAGCCCTGGCACGCGGTGTCAACGGGACACCGGGCGGTGTGATCCATTACCTCACCAGGAGGTCCAGCAGCCGCTCCGTCTCGGCCACCGGATCGGCGGTCAGCCCGGTGTGCACCGGGCCGGGCCGCACGACGGTGGAACGGGGCGCGATCAGCCAGCGGAAACGCCGCCCGGCGTCGTCGCCGGCCGCCTGCCCGGCCGCCTCCCCGCCCGCGCAGATCCGCTCCACGGCGCCGAGCGCGGCCCGCACCCCTGCCACGTCCGCGTCCGGGTCGAGGGCGAGCAGCCGGGCCTCGTCCAGGTGGGTGCGGGCGCCGACGTAACCGCGGGCGCGGCAGTAGACGAGCACGCCCGCGTTGATCCGCTCTCCGCGCTCGACGCGGGGGACGACCCGCAGCAGGGCGTACTCGTACACCTCGCGGTCGCCGCCCTGGCCGCCCCGGATGATGTGGCGCTCGACCACATCTCCGGCCATGTGAATGTGGTGCTCGCTCACTTGCTCTCCTTGAGACCCTCGATGCGTTCGTGGACGGTGCCCGCGCGGGCGAGCAGCGGGCGCGCGTAGGCACGGCGCAGGTCGTCGGGGGTGTCGAAGCCGGGCTCGTCGGCCAGCCAGGCGTCGGGGATCTGGGCGGTGACCTCGGCGAGCAGCTCCTCGGTGACCAGGGGGGCCAGGTCGGCGGCCGCGGCGGTGACGTCGGGGGCGAAGCGGGCGAGGGCGTGGTCGGCCGCGTCGTAGGGCCGCGCGGCGGAGGCGTCCACGGAGGGCCAGTTGTGATGCCAGATCATGGTGGCGCCGTGGTCGATGAGCCACAGCCCGCCTCCCTGCACCAGGAGGTTGGGGTTGCGCCAGGAGCGGTCGACGTTGTTGACCAGCGCGTCGAACCACACGATCCGGCCCGCCTCCCCGGAGTCGGCCGGGAAGGCGAGCGGGTCGTAGCCGAGGGCACCGGAGAGGAAGTCCATGCCGAGGTTGGCGCCCCCGCTGGCCCGCAACAGGTCCTGCACCTGCCGCTCGGGCTCGCCGAGGCCGAGCACGGGGTCCAGCCCGACGGTCACCAGGCCGGGCACCCGGAAGCCGAGGCGCCGGGCGAGTTCCCCGCAGACGACCTCGGCGACCAGGGTCTTGCGGCCCTGCCCGGCGCCGGTGAACTTCAGGACGTAGAGCCCGAGATCGTCGGCCTCGACGAGCCCCGGCAGCGAGCCGCCCTCACGCAGGGGCGTGACGAACCGGGTGGCGGTGACTTCGGTCAGCATTCGCCCAGGCTATCTCGCGTACGACGCCCCGCCTCGGCCCCTGTTCCGGCCGCTCCCGGGCCGCACGGGCCCGTACGTGTGGCTCCGGCGGGAGGACGGCCCGGGCCTCGGCTTCCAGCGGGCCGACGGCCCCGAGCCGGGCCAGAACCGTATGCGTTTCGACGTCACCGCCGCCGACCCGGCCGCGCCCACTACCTCGGCCGACCTGCCGCCCCTACGATCGGCGACGCCCCCTCCCGGCCGTAAGGAGCACCATGGCGACGTCGCCCTTCGAAGCCCCGCACCGCCTGAACCCCGCCGGGGGCTGCCCGCACGCCGACAACGCCCGTCTGCTGGGCCTCGGTTCGGTGGCGCCCGTCGAACTGCCGGGCGGCATCGAGGGGATGGCCGTCCTGGGTCACGACGCGCTGCGGGAGTTCCTCCAGCATCCCGAAGTCGCCAAGGACGCAACGCACTTCAGGGCGCTGCGCGAGGGCCGGATCGCACCGGGCTGGCCGCTGCTGACCTTCGCCACCGTGCGCGGCATGACCACGGCCGACGGGGCGGACCACCGGCGGCTGCGGTCCCTGGTCAGCCGGGCCTTCACCCCCCGCCGGGTGGACGGACTCCGGTCGCGCGTCGAGGAGTTGACCGAAGCACTGCTGGACGACCTGGCGGCGGCGGACGGCGTCGTCGATCTCCGGCAGCGCTTCGCGCTCCCGCTGCCGATGAGCGTCATCTGTGAACTCCTCGGTGTGGAAGAGCGGTTCCGCGACTCTCTGCACCGGCTCAGCAATCAGGTGGTGGCGACCGACATCGGCCCGGAGGCGGCGCTGGCCGCCAACCGCGAACTCGTGGGCGTTCTGGGCGAGATAGCCGTGAGCAAGGCCGCGCATCCCGGCGACGACCTGACCAGCGCCCTCATCGCCGCGCGCGACGAGGGCGGCGACCGGCTCGGGCAGGAGGAGCTGATCGGCACGCTGGTGCTGCTGATCGTGGCGGGGCACGAGACCACCCTGAACCTGATCACCAACGCCGTACGGGCCCTGTGCGCCCACCGCGACCAGCTCGACCTGGTCCGCTCCGGGGCCGCGAGCTGGGCCGACGTGGTGGAGGAGACCCTGCGCTGGGACTCCCCGGTGAGCTACTTCCCGTTCCGCTACCCGGTACGGGACCTCGACGTCGACGGTACGACGATCCCGGCGGGCACCCCGGTCCTGGCCGGCTACTCCGCCGCCGGACGCGACAAGGCGGCGCACGGCCCGGATGCCGACCGCTTCGACGTCACGCGGCCGGCCCGCGCCGACGCCGTGCGCAACCTGTCACTGGGGCACGGTACCCACTACTGCCTGGGCGCTCCGCTGGCCCGGCTGGAGGCGACGGTCGCGCTGGAGCGGCTGTTCGCCCGCTTCCCGGACCTCGAACTCGCCATGCCGGAGGCGGACTTGCCGCGCCACGCCAGCTTCGTGGGAAACAGCGTGCGGGAGTTGCCGGTGCGCCTCAGCTCTTCGGCGCCGCCTGGAGGGACGGCAGGGTGAGGTGCCACCACTCGGCCAGGCGGGCGGTGATGGTGGCGGTACCCTCCAGCGCCTCGGTCAGCGAGCAGAGGCCGAAGAAGGCGCGCACCAGGGCGCGCGCGGTGGGGGCGGGCCGGATGTGCGGGGCCAGTTGGCCGGTGGCCCGCGCCTGGGCCAGCAGGCGGGTGGCGGCGGCGGTCCAGAGGGCGAAGGGGTCGGGGAGCGTGGCGTTGATGACGTCCCGCTCGGCCCACAGCCTGGCGCCTCCACGCGTGACGGGGTCCTCGGCCAGAGCCTTGGCGATGTCATAGCTCAGCGCGACCAGCCGGTCCATCGGCGGGACCGCGTCGTTCGTATACCGGGCGGTGAGTTCGGGCCAGGTGGCGAAACGATCCTGGACGACCGCGAGGGCGATGCCCTCCTTGCTCGCGTAGTGGAAGTACACGGCGCCGCTCGTCCGCCCCGACCTGCTGCTTATGTCGTTGACGCTGGTGCCGGCGTACCCGCGTTCGGCGAAGAGGGAGGCCGCCGCCTCCAGAAGTGACCGGCGCGTTGCCCTGGCGCGTTCCTGCAACGTCCCGTCCACCCTCGCTCAACGTTCCCGACGCCGACGAATGTAGTGCGCCCGCGTGCGCCGGGAGCAAGCCGCAACCACACTCGCGCGGTAATTGCGCATTTCTTTCGAGGATGAACGCGGGCGAGTGGTAAACGGTGCGCAACCCCACCGTTTCGGTACTTCACCGGTGGAGCGGCGGCCCTCGTGCATCGGGGGCGGCGCAATGGTGAGTATTCCTCAACTGTGCTTTCACACAATGCCGTTGGCCGGCCTGGTGACCACTGCCGCCGCCCGGCACCCAGAGGGTGCATACACCCCGAAACCCCTCACCGTCGATAACTCTTTGTAGTCATTTCCTCACTCTGAGCGCGCAAATAACGTAGCGGTCACGATGTTTCCGTTTCCCGAGCTATGCCGGGAATGCCCGTTACAGGGAGGTCATTGTGTCCACCACGGGCCATCATCTGCTGGGCTGGTCCCCCAAGGCCGTCGTCTTCGACTGCGACGGCACGCTGATGGACAGCGAGCGCCACTGGCAGGAGGCCCGCGTCCGGGCCTTCCGGGGCTTCGGCCTCCAGGCCCCGCCGGGCTTCGCCGACCAGGCCAAGGGGGTGCACTACGCCGACTGCGGGCGGCTGATGGCCGAGGCGGTGCACAAGCCCGAGCTGACCACCGACCTGACGGCGGCCCTCCTGCACCACTTCCTCGACCTCGTCGCGGACGACCCGGTGACGATGCCGGGCGCCGTCGAGATCGTCCGGCTGCTCTCCGGCAGGCTCCCCCTCGCCGTGGCGAGCAACTGCCCCTCGGAGGTGGTGGAGGCGAGCCTCGAACGGGCCGGGCTGCGTGCCCACTTCGCGCACCTCGTCGTCCCCTCCGCGATCCCGGCCGGCGCCACCGGCACGATCCGCCCCAAGCCGTGGCCGGACGTGTACGAGACGGCGGCGCGGCTGTGCGGGGTGGACGCGGAGGAGGCGCTGGCCGTCGAGGACTCGCTGACCGGCGTGGAGTCGGCCCGCCGGGCCCGGCTGCGTGTGCTGGGCGTCGGCCCCCGGCCGGACGGGGACGATGCGCACCGGGCCGACTTGTGGGTACCGGCCCTGCACACACCGGAGTTGCTGGCCTGGGTGCACACCTGGGCGCCGCTCGCCGGGAGTTGACGGGCGGCGGCGCCCTTACGCCCTCCTCATGCCCAGGGGGCGAGGATCGGGGCCGTCGGTGAACGTCGAGTGCCATGGGGCCGTACCCCTGGACGGATCAGCAACGCTCACCCCACGGCGGAAGGAAACGCCCCATGACCAGCGCAACGCCCCGACCCACTGCCGGACCGGACCGGCGTACCGTGCTCGCGGCGGCGGGTGCGGCCGGACTCACCGTGGCGCTGACGGCCTGCGGTTCGGGGGACGGCGGTTCGGACGAGGTCGGCTCCGGTTCCGCCGGGGACGCCCTCGCCAAGACCGCCGACATCCCCGAGGGCGGCGGCAAGATCTTCAAGGACAAGGGCGTGGTGGTCACCCAGCCCAGCGCGGGCACGTACAAGGCGTTCTCCGCCAAGTGCACGCACCAGGGCTGCGCGGTGGGCAGTGTCGCCGACGGGGTGATCGTCTGCCCGTGTCACAACAGCCACTTCTCGGTGGCGGACGGCAGCGTGAAACAGGGGCCGGCCACGGCTCCACTGCCCGAGGAGAAGATCAGCGTGTCCGGCGACGAGATCAAGCTGGCCTGACCGGCGAGGGGGGCCGCATGAGCGTCACGCAGCAGCGCCGGGGCCGGAAGATCATGATGACGCCCGGCGAGCTGGACGAGTTCCTGACCGGTCAGCGCACCTGCCGGGTGGCGACCGTCTCGGCGGACGGCACCCCGCACGTGAGCGCACTGTGGTTCGCCTGGGACGGCACCTCGCTGTGGCTCTACTCCGTGGTGCGCAGCAGGCGTTGGACCCAGCTCCGGCACGACGCACGGGTGGCGGTGGTCGTCGACTCCGGTGAGGAGTACGACCAGTTGCGCGGCGCCGAGCTGTCCGGGCGGGTGGAGTTCGTGGGAGAGGTGCCCCGCACCGGGGAGCTGTGCGCCGAACTCGACACGGCGGAGACGCTGTTCGCGCGGAAGAACTTCGGCATGGACGAGATGCCGCACGACGGGCGGCACGCCTGGGCCCGGCTGACCCCGGAGAAGGTCGTGTCCTGGGACTTCCGCAAGCTGGGCGGCCGTTGAGGGGGCTCAGCCGAGCCGCGCGGCCGCCGTCCGCAGCCCGTCCACGGCGGCGCGGATGGAGGGGCGGCGGTCGGCGTCCGCCCGCCACAGCACGTAGACGTGCCGCCGCACCCGCTGCTTGAGCGGGACCAGGACGACGCCGGGCGGTACCGGGTCGCGGCCCAGCAGGGGCGCGATGCACACGCCGAGCCCGGCGGCGACCAGCGCGAGCTGGGTGTGGGTCTCGCCCGCGCGGTGGCCGACGAGCGGTTCGACGCCCTTGGAGCGCAGGGTGAACAGCAGCCACTCGTGGCAGAACTCGCCCTCGCCCCAGGTGATCCACTCGTCCCCGGCGAACTCCGCGAGGTCGACCTCGTCCCGGCCGGCCAGCGGGTGCCCGGCGGGCAGGGCCACCTCGGCGGGGTCGTCGAGCAGGGGTGCCTTGACGAGGCCGTCGGGTACCGGCATCGGCTTGTTGTACCAGTCGAGGACGACCGCGAGGTCCAGGTCGCCGCGCGCGACCCCGGCGACGCCGAGTTCGGGCTCCAGCTCGCAGGAGCGCAGCCGCAGGGCGGGGTGCTGGGCGCGCAGTGCGGCGAGGGCGGCGGGGAAGAGGCCGCGGGCGGCGGTGGGGAACGCGGACATCCTCAGCTCCCCGGCGACCTGGCCCCGGTGGGCTTCCAGGTCGGACTGGGCCAGCTCGACCTGGGAGAGGATGCGGGCCGCGTGCTCGGACAGCAGGCGTCCGGCGTCCGTGAGCCGCACTCCGCGCCCGTTCTTGGCGAGCAGCCGCTGTCCGGCCTCGCGCTCCAGCTTGCCGAGCTGCTGGGACACCGCGGACGTGGTCACGTGCAGCGCCTCGGCCGCGGCGCTGACCGAGCCGTGCCGGGCGAAGGCGTGCAGGGTGCGCAGGCGCTCCAGGTTCAACATGTAAGCGATCCTAAACGGTATCCCGCTCGGATTCTCGATTGTGCTACGAAGTTGCGTCCAGCATCTTTGACGGCATGAGCACGGTCACCCCTTCCCGGACCCAGTCCCCCGCCCCGGCCCTCACCCGGTCGCCCCGACTTCTCGACTGGCGGCTCCGCTTCGGCCTGCTGTCCCTGATCTGGGGCTTCAGCTTCCTCCTGATCAAGGTCGGCACGGGCGCCTATGCCCCCTTCCAAGTCACCCTGGGCCGCCTGCTGTTCGGCACGCTGGTGCTGGTGGCGGCCATGGCCGTGAAGCGGGAGCGGCTGCCGCGCGGCGTCCGCACCTGGGCCCACCTGGCGGTGGCCGCTCTCTTCCTGAACGCCCTGCCCTTCTCCCTCTTCGCCTTCGCCGAGCTGACGATCCCCTCCACGCTGGCCGGCATCTGCAACGCCACCTCCCCGCTGTGGGGCATGGTCTTCTCCCTGGTCGCCCTCTCCGAGGACCGCCCCACCCGCGTCCGCGTCGCCGGCCTCGGCCTCGGCTTCCTCGGCGTCCTGACCGTCCTCGGCGCCTGGCAGGGCTTCCACGGCCTGGACGCCCGAGGCACCGCCCTGGCCCTCCTGGCCTCCCTGAGCTACCCGGTCGGCTGGATCTACGTCCGCCGCACCCTGGCCGGCACGGGCAACTCCCATCTGTCGATGACCGGTGCGCAGCTTCTCCTCGCCACGCTCCAACTGGCGGTGTTGACACCCCTGTTCACGTCTCGCCCAGCCCACTTCCCGGTAGTGCCCCTCCTCGCCGTCGCCGCCCTGGGCGCCCTCGGCACGGGCGTGGCGATGCTCGTCCAGTACGGCCTCGTCGCAGAGGTCGGCCCCACCACGGCCCAGATGGTCACCTACTTCGTCCCGGTCATCGCCACGGTGGCCGGAGTGACGATCCTCGGCGAGTCCCTCCGCTGGACCACGCCGGTGGGGGCGGCGATCGTGATCGCGGGGGCGGCGCTCACGCAGGTCAGGCGGGGGTCGGCGGCGAAGTAGCGCCGCGGGTCGGGCTGGGGAGGGCTCATCCTCACCCTGGTTGGCCGCGCGGGACGCGTGAATCAGCGCGCGTCCCGCTCGCAGCAGCAGCGTCGGGACAGGGCGGCTGCCCGACCTGGCGCCTTGCTCGAAGAACTCCGCCGGGGCCTGCACGCGGGCGTCCTGCTCGAAGGCACGGCACGGACCCGCACGCCATGCCACCGCGCCACCCAGCCCTACCCGTACGACCGCGCCGGAGACGGCCGTACCGCCGCCGCCACCGCGTCCGCCAGCGGTGCGATGTCCTCCTCCGCCAGCGGCGAGACGGTGATGCGGATCGCCGGTGGGGAGTTCAGGCGGAAGCGGGCGCCGGGGGCTACCGCCCAGCCGGACTGGAGGAGGCGGGCGACGGCGCCGGTTTCGTCGGGGACCGGGACCCAGACGTTCATGCCGCTGCGGCCGTAGGCCGTGACACCGCGCTCAGCGAGGGCGTCGAGCAGGCGTCGGCGGCGCGTGCTGTAGGACGCCGCCGCCTCCGGGCCCACCGCCCCGTCGGCCCAGAGGCGGGCGACGGCACCTTGGAGCAGGTGGCTCACCCAGGCGGGGCCGAGCCGCTGGCGGCCGCGCACCAGGTCGACGGTGCGGGTGTCCCCGGCGAGGACGGCGAGCCGGAGGTCGGGACCGTAGGTCTTGGAGACGGAGCGGACGAAGGCCCAGTGCGGGGTGGCGCCCGCCAGGGGGTGGGCGGGGAGGTCGACGAAGCCGTGGCCGTGGTCGTCCTCGATCAACACGGTGCCGGGGTGCTCGCGCAGCACGGCACGCAGCTCGCGGGCACGGTCGGCGCTCACCGAGGCACCGGTGGGATTCTGGGCGCGGGTGGTGACGAGCAGGGCGCGGGCGCCGGAGCGCAGGGCGGCGTCCAGCTCGGCGGGAAGCGGACCCTCGTCGTCCACGCCGACGGGCACGGTCCGCAGCCCGAGCGCCGGGATCAGGTCCAGCACGCTCCCCCAGCCGGGGTCCTCCACGGCGACCGCGTCGCCGGGCCGCAGATGGGCGGCGAGGACGCGCTCGATGGCGTCGAGCGAGCCGGAGGTGAGGGTGAGCGGCCCGGCCGGAACCCCGTCGGCGTCCAGCGCCGCGCGGGCGGCGCCGACCAGCTCCGGGTCGACGGGGTCGTCGCCGTACAGCGCCGGGGCGCGGTCCGCACGGGCGGCCGCCTCCGCGAGCGCCGGGCCCAGGGCGGGCAGCAGCGCCGGGTCGGGGTTGCCGGTGGACAGGTCCCGCGCAGCCTCGGGCACATCGAGGCGCAGTTCGTCGCGGCCGGTGGTGGCGGGCTTGGGGCGGACCCTGCTGCCCCGGCGCCCCGCGGTCTCGATCACCCCGCGCTCGCGCAGGGTGCGGTAGGCGGCCGCGACCGTATTGGGATTGACGTCGAGCCGGGCCGCCAACTCCCGCATGGGCGGCAGCGGTTGGCCCGGCAACAGCTCCCCCGAGCCGACCGCGTGTTCGACGCTGGCCGCGATCTCCGCTGCGCCGCGCCCCTGAATCGGATACTCTCCTAGCACAAATCAGATTATGCACTAGTGCAATCCATCAGTCCAGGGAGGGACGCCATGCAGGGCACCGGACAGGCAGCGCCGCAGGCCGACTACGCACCGACCGACCGCACCGTGCCCACCAGGGCCCCGCAGCGGGCGTCGTACGACCGCGAGGCGGTGCACGCGATCCTCGACGAGGGCTACCTCTGCCACCTCGGCTTCGTCCGCGACGGCGCCCCGGTGGTCCTGCCCACGCTGTACGGCCGGGTCGGCGAGCGGCTGTACGTGCACGGGTCCACGGGTTCGCGCCCGCTGCGGATGACCGGCGCCGCCGATCCCGGACTGCCGGTGTGCCTGACGGTTACCCATGTCGACGGCCTGGTGCTGGCCCGCTCCGCCTTCCATCACTCGATCAACTACCGCTCGGTGGTGGTGCACGGCGTCGCGTACGAGGTCACCGACCCCGAGGAGCGCCGCACAGCGCTGGACGCCCTGGTGGACCAGGTGGTGCCGGGCCGCTCGGCCGACTCCCGCCCCGCCAACCGCAAGGAACTGGCGGCGACCGCGGTGATCCGGCTGGACCTTCAGGAGGTGTCGGCCAAGGTCCGCACCGGCGGCGTCAACGACGAGCCGGAGGACCTCACCCTCCCGCACTGGGCCGGAGTCGTCCCCGTACAGAGGACGTACACGGCCCCGCTGCCCGACGCCGACCTGGCCCCCGGAACCGAACTGCCGGGCTACCTCTCCGAGTTGACCAGGGGCGCCCGTCAGCCCGCCACAGGGCGCGACTTGTAGAAGGACTCCTCCAGGTAGGCGGCCTCGTGCGGCTGGTAGGGCTCCTCCAGGTAGCCGGCCTCGTCTTCGTCGAGTTCGATGTCCACCGCGGCCACCGCGTCGGCCAACTGGGCCGGCTTGGTGACCCCGACGATGGGCGAGGTCACCACCGGGTTGCGCATGACCCAGGCCAGGGCGACCTGGGCCGGGGACAGACCCCGCCTGGCCGCGATCTCGTGGACGCGCTCGGCCACTGCCTGGTCCCCGTCGCGGTAGAGGATCCTGCCGCCCTCGTCGGTCTCGGCACGCGCCGTGGCGGTGTCCCGGACCCGTGCCAGCCTGCCCCGCGCCAGCGGGCTCCACGGGATCACGCCGATGCCCTGGTCTGCGCAGAGCGGGAGCATCTCCCGCTCTGCCTCTCGGTGGATGAGGTTGTAGTGGTCCTGCATCGACACGAACCGGGTCCAGCCGTTCAGGTCAGCCAGGTAAAGGGCCTTGGCGAACTGCCAGGCGTACATGGAAGAGGCCCCGATGTAGCGGACCTTCCCGGACTTGACCGCGTCGTGCAGCGCCTCGAGGGTCTCCTCGATCGGGGTGTCGTAGTCCCAGCGGTGGATCTGGTACAGGTCGATGTAGTCGGTCCCCAGCCGCTTCAGGGAGGCGTCGAGCTCGGCGAAGATCGCCTTGCGGGACAGTCCGGCGCCGTTCGGGCCGGGGCGCATCCGCATCCAGACCTTGGTGGAGAGAACGACCTCCTCGCGCCGGGTGAAGTCCTTGACCGCCTGGCCGACGATCTCCTCGCTGCTTCCGGCGCTGTACCCATTGGCCGTGTCGAGGAAGTTGACGCCGTCCTCGATGGCCTGCTTGATGATGTCCCGGCTGGCGTCCGCGCCCAGGGACCAGGGTTCGCCGCCCCGGTCCGGCTCGCCGAAGCTCATGCAGCCGAGGGCGATGGCGGAGACTTGCAGTCCGGTCGTTCCGAGTTTGATGTATCGCATGCTCCGGAACCTAGGAGTTGGAGTCCGCCCCAACACAAGTTCGGAGGCGTGGGGCATGCAGCCCCGGCGGGAGCCTAGGCCGCGGTCCCCCGTGCCGACAGCTCCCGTTCCGCGCCGCCCTCCGCGACCGGCACGTCACGTGCCTTGGCCGGCGCCGAGGACTGCGCGATGAACGCGCCGAGGAGGACGACCGCACCCCCGGCCACCTGCGGCAGCGAGAGATGTTCGCCCAGCAGCACCCAGGCCAGCACGCTGGCGATGACCGCCTCCAGACACGCGACGACCCCGGCGACCTGCGGCGACAGCCGCCGTACCGACAGCACGCCGGTGACGTAGGCGGCGACCGTGGCGACCAGCACGATCCAGGCGAGCAGCGCGAGCGCGGGCACCGGCGTGCCGTCGAGGTGCGCGGTGCCGGTCAGCACCGACCGGTCCATGGTCCAGGGCCGTGCGACGAGGGTGAGCACGGCGGCGCCGACCAGCAGGCCGTAGGCGATCACGCCGAGCGGGTCGGGCGCCCGCTCCCCCGCGTCGCCGCCCTGGTCGGACAGGACGAAGTAGCCGACCTGGCAGCAGGCGGCCCCCAGCGCGAGCAGCAGGCCGAGCGCGTCGAAGCGCAGCCCGGACCACACCTCGACCACACAGGCGAGGCCGCCGGCCGCGAGGACCACGCCGAGCGCGGCCGCCCTGGTCACCGGCCGCCGCTGCACGAACCGGACCCAGCCCAGCACCAGCGCCGGAGCCAGGTACTCGATCAGCAGCGCGACGCCGACCGGGATGCGGGAGAGCGCGGCGAAGTAGCACGCCTGCACTCCGGCGACCGCGAGCAGCCCGAACCCGGCGAGCAGCGCCGGGCGCCGCCGGAGCAGCGCGCGGTGCCGCACCGCGAGGGGCAGCATCACCAGGGCGGCACCGGTGACCCGGAGCCAGACGACGTGCAGCGGGTCCAGGCCCGCCTCGATCAGCGGCTTGGCCGCGACTCCCGAGCCACCGAAGGCCAGGGCCGAGACCAGCGCGAGGCCCAGCCCGGCGCCTCGGCCGCTCCCACTGTTTCCGGACGTACGCACGCGCACATGATGACAGGCGATGACATGAGCGTCACCCCTGTTGACACCTGTCTCAGAAGGTGGACGGTGGGTCAGCCGCCCGTGGCGCGGGGTGCCTTCCCGGCGGCCAGGGCGCCCGCCGGGATCCCGGCGCGCTCCACCACCTCGACGGCGCGCGAGCGCGGGTCGGCCACCAGGGCGGCGAGGAGATCGAGCCCGTTGGCCTGGAGTTCGCCCCGGCGTACGGCGCGGCGCCGGGCGTCCCGCATGGCCTCGGCCGCGAGGGGCGACCAGCGCTCGGGGCCCTCGAAGGTGCCGTCGCCGCGCACGGGCCTGGGTACGGCGCCCGGTGTGCCGCCGCCCTCCGCCACGCGCTGCCAGCCGAGCCCGTAACCGATGCTGCGCTGCACCAGGTAGCCGAGCAGCCGGACCAGTTGGGGACCCATGGCGGCGCGGGCCTCGGGGTCGGCGTCGAGGAGGGAGTGCAGCAGGTGCGCGGTGTCGATCTGCCGGTCGCCGTCCCGCACGGCGCGGCGGCGGGCACCGGCGACGACCGCGGCGAGCGTCGCGTCGAGTCCGGTGTCGTCCGGCGTGCCGGCGTCGCCCTCGTCGGGGACGGCCCGACCGGCTGTACGGGGTTCCACGGCCCCACCCCATCAGTCACGGCGGTCCCTCCACATCAGCGAGGGGAACCATTCGCGCGTCCCACGCAGAGTGGAGACCGGCGTACGCCGTCTCCTCCTCACGGATGAGGCCGCGCCTTCCTTCTCGGGGGCGCGTCCGGTCCGTCGCGCGCCCCCAGGGCAACCACACGGCTCCCTCACACGTCTCACATGAAGTGAAGGAAGGATGCCTGTGCTGGCTGGTGGGCCTGCCGGCGGTCGACGGCAAGCAGTACGTCTACCGGGTGTACGCCCCGGGGGACGCACTGCCGGCCGACCTGTTCTGGGACGCCTGGCACTGCCATGACGAGGGCCCCTTCCCGCGGGCGTGGGACCTGTTCGACGCGGCGGTGATACGCCGGGTGCCGGCGGCCTGAGCCCCCGGCGCTCGCCGGCCAGGGCTTCAGTCCTCGTCGGCGAGGATGAGGTACAGCCTCTTGCGGGCGTCGTTGAGGACGGCCAGCGCCTTGTCCCGCTGCTCCTTGGTGCCGGTCTTCCAGACCTGCCCGAAGGCTTCCATCAGACCGGACCCGGCCTGGCGGATCTCGCTGAGCGCCTCCCAGTCGACGCCCCGCGAAGCCTCCTCCCAGGGGGCGTCCGGCCCCTCCTCCGCGGCGGTGCGGCCGGCCTCGGTGAGCGCGAACAGCTTCTTGCCGCCCTCGCTCTCGCTGACGATCAGGCCCTCGTCCTCCAGCAGTTGCAGCGTCGGGTACACCGAGCCGGGGCTCGGCTTCCACGCGCCGCCGCTGCGCTCGGCGATCTCCTGGATCATCTCGTAGCCGTGCATCGGCCGGTCCTTGAGCAGCGCCAGGATCGAGGCCCGCACGTCACCGCGCCGAGCCCTCCCCCTCGGTCCGCCGCGTCCACGGTGGCCCCCGAATCCGGGTCCGCCGAACATCGGGCCCCCGAACCCGGGCCCACCCGGCCCGAAGGGCCCGAACGCCCCGCGCTCCCCCTCGAACCCGGGCCGCCCGTGCCGCCCCGGACCCGCTGCCCAGGGCCCTCGCTGAAATCCATGACCGTGCATCACGATCACTCCGTTCCGTTCTCGATCCATCACATCCCATCGCGTTCCTTACGCGACACGTCAACGATATATCGGTACTCAGCTCACCGACAAGCCCCTGCCGTGAAAAACCCGCACGGGTGCCGCCGCTCCGCCCGAGCCTGCTCGGCGGCCGGCAAATCGGTTGCCCGCCGCCCACCCCGCGGGCATACGATCACCCGCATGACGACGCGCCTGGTGCAGATCTCCATGAAGGCCACGGACAAGTCCGCGCTCGGGCGGTTCTGGGCGGACGCGCTCGGCTGGAAGGTCACCGGGGACACGCCCGACGAGACGAATGTCGAGCCCGAGGGCGTCACGTACCCCTCGCCCGAGGCCGTCTGCATCGACGTCCTGAATGTCCCGGTACCCAAGACGGTGAAGAACCGCGTCCACCTCGACCTCGCCACCACCTCCGAGGCCCACCGGACGGAACTGCTCGCCCGGCTCGCCGAGTTGGGCGCCACGCCCGTCGACATCGGCCAGGGCGACGTCCCGTGGACCGTCCTCGCCGACCCCGAGGGCAACGAGTTCTGCGTACTGGAACCCCGTGAGCTGTACGGGGACACCGGCCCCGTCGCCGCGGTGGTCGTCGACTGCGCGGACCCGCACGCGATGGCCCGCTTCTGGGGCGAGGCCATGGACTGGAACGTGCACGAGGTCACCGACGACCTCGCCCGGCTCCGCTCCGCCAAGGCCGTCGGCCCCTACCTCGAGTTCGTCCGCACCCCCGACGCCAAGTCCGGCCTGAACCGCGTCCACTTCGACCTCCGCCCCTACCCCGGCGACGACCAGGCCGCAGAGGCCGACCGCCTCCGTGCCCTCGGCGCCACCGACCTCGACTTCGGGCAGGGCGACGTCTCCTGGACCGTCCTCACCGACCCGGAGAACAACGAGTTCTGCCTCCTGGTCCCGCTGTAGAACGCGCGGCGCGACCGTCCGCTGCCAGGAGACCCCCGCCCGACGACTTCCAGGACGGACCCGCCCCATGACCACGCCCGACCCCAAGGCCGACCTCCTCCGCTATCTGAGGTCCGCGCGGGAAGCCCTGCTCTGGAAGCTCGACGGGCTCCCGGAGTACGACGTCCGGCGTCCGCTCACGCCGACCGGTACCAATCTGCTGGGGCTGGTGAAGCATGCGGCCGGGGTCGAGCTGGGGTATCTGGGGGACACCTTCGGGCGGCCCTCCAAGGAGCCGTTGCCGTGGCTGGCGGACGGGGCGGAGGTCAACGCGGACATGTGGGCCACCGCCGAGGAGTCGCGGGCGGACATCGTGGGGCTGTACCGGCGCGCCTGGGCGCACGCGGACGCGACGGTCGAGGCACTGCCGCTGGACACCGTCGGCCGGGTGCCCTGGTGGCCGAGCGGCCGGGACGAGGTGACCCTGCACCACGCGGTCGTACGCGTCCTCGCCGACACCCAGCGGCACGCCGGGCACGCCGACATCGTCCGGGAGCTGGTGGACGGCGCGACCGGGATGGACCGGGGCAACACCAGCATGCCGTCGGACGACCCCGTCTGGTGGGTGGTGCACCGGGCGCGGGTGGAGCGGGCGGCGCGGGAGGCGTGACCCGTCGCGCAGCGGGGCGCCCGGCGTTTGCCAGAATGGCACGGGCCCCGCAGGTGAGGGCCGCCGCCGAAGTGTGAGGAACGAGCAGCATGACCGACCTGGCCCCCACGCCGCAGCAGAAGGAGATCGCCCGCGATCTCCAGGTCCCCGAGTCCTTCGACGCGGAGCAGGAGATCGAGCGCCGGACCGCCTTCCTCGCCGAGCGCCTGACCTCCACGGGCCTGCGTTCACTGGTGCTCGGGATCAGCGGCGGAGTGGACTCGACCACGGCGGGCCGCCTGTGCCAGCTCGCGGTCGAGCGGGCCCGCGCGGCCGGCCACGAGGCGGTCTTCTACGCGATGCGGCTGCCGTACGGCGTCCAGGCCGACGAGGCCGACGCCCAGCTCGCGCTGGACTTCATCCGCCCCGACCGCACCCTGACCGTCGACATCCGTCCCGCGAGCGACGCCGCGCTGGACGCGATCGTGGCCGGCGGGGTGGTCTTCCGCGACGCGTACCACCAGGACTTCGTGCAGGGCAACATCAAGGCGCGCCAGCGCATGATCGCCCAGTACGCGGTGGCCGGCGCCGAGGACGGCCTGGTCGTCGGCACCGACCATGCGGCGGAGGCGGTCTCCGGCTTCTTCACCAAGTACGGCGACGGCGCGGCCGACGTCGTCCCGCTGACCGGTCTCACCAAGCGCCGCGTCCGCGCCGTGGCGGACGCCCTGGGCGCCCCCGCCGAGCTGGTGTGGAAGACCCCGACCGCCGACCTGGAGACCCTCGACCCCGGCAAGGCCGACGAGACGGCCCTCGGCGTCACCTACGACGACATCGACGACCTCCTGGAGGGCAAGCCGGTCGGCGAGCCCGCGTACACCACGATCGTCGACCGCTACCACCGCACCGAGCACAAGCGGCAGCTTCCGCTGGCGCCCTGAGCCCCGTCCGGCCAAGGCCACTCCTGCTCAACTGGCCTTGGCCGCACGGCCCAAGGACCCCCTAGGGTCTGCGCATGCGCATCCGAATCGTCGACGCCTTCGCCGACCGCCCCTTCACCGGCAACCCCGCCGGGGTCCTGCTCCTGGACGACCCGTTCCCGGACGACGACTGGCTCCGGAAAGTGGCCGCCGAGGTCAACCTCTCCGAGACGGCCTTCGCCCACCGCCTGCCCGGCGGCGGCGAGGCCGACTGGGCGCTGCGCTGGTTCACCCCGGTCACGGAGGTGGCGATGTGCGGGCACGCCACCCTGGCCACCGCGCACGTGCTGTACGCCACCGGCGCCCACGAAGGTCTCCTGCGGTTCGCCACCCGCAGCGGTGTCCTCGTCGCCACGCGGCACGGGGACGGGGAGATCACCCTGGACTTCCCCACCGCCCCGCTCACCGAGGTCGAGGTCCCGGCGGGGCTCGCCGACGCGCTGGGCGCCGAGCCGGTGGCCGCGTTCGACACCGGACCGAACGTCGGAGACCTGCTGGTGGAACTGGCCGACGAGAAGACCGTGCTGGAGCTGACCCCGGACCACCGGAAACTCGGCGGCTGCTCCAGCCGGGGCGTGATCGTGACCGCCCGCGCCGAGGACCCCACCCTGGGCGCCGACTACGTCTCCCGCTGCTTCTTCCCGAACGTCGGCATCGACGAGGACCCGGTGACCGGCAGCGCCCACACGGCGCTCGCCCCTTACTGGTCCGCGCGCCTGGACCGCGACGACCTCACCGGTCTCCAGGCGTCCCGCCGCACCGGCCTGGTCCACACCGGCCTGCGCGGCGACCGCACCCTGCTCCGGGGCCGCGCGGTCACCGTGATCGACGGCGAACTCCTGGCCTAGGGCGTCGGCAGCCAGCCCACCTTGCCCGCCAGCAGGGCGTATCCGACGAAGGCGCCGATGTCGAGCAGCGAGTGGGCGACGACCAGCGGGCCGACCCGGCCCCAGCGGCGGTACAGCCAGACGAACACCACGCCCATCACCATGTTGCCGATGAAGCCGCCGATGCCCTGGTAGAGGTGGTACGAGCCCCGCAGGACCGCGCTGGCCACCAGCGCGGTCCCCGGCGTCCAGCCCAACTGGCCCAGCCTGCGCAGCAGATAGCCGACGACGATGACCTCTTCGAGGACCGCGTTCTGCACCGCCGACAGCACCAGCACCGGGTACTTCCACCACACGTCGGGCAGCGCCTCCGGCACCACGGTGAGGTTGAAGCCGAGCCCGCGCGCCGCCAGGTAGAAGGCGATCCCGGTACTGCCGATCACGGCCGCGACGGCGGCGCCCCGCGCCAGGTCGGACCAGGGGCGCCCCCGGTCGAAGCCGAGAACGCGCAGGCTCGCGCCCTCCCGGCACAGCAGATACGCGACCAGTGCCACCGGCACCAGCGCGGACGCGATCCCGAAGAGCTGCCAGGCCAGGTCGAGCCAGGGCCGGCCGGGCGCGGCGGAGGCGTTGAGGGTGGCCGCCTGGTCCTTGAGCCCGCCGGGCTTGGTGACCGAGCCGATGAAGCTGATGAGCGCGGACACCCCGCTCGCCCCGAGCGAGAGCGCCAGCACGATCAGCGTCTCGTCCCGCAGCGTCCGCCGGGAGGGCTGCTGCCACGCCAAGGACTCGGCCACCGGTTCCGCCTCCACCCGCGTTCCGGGCGCCGGGCGGCTCGACCTGCCCCCGCGCGCCTGTGTTCGGGCAAAGGATCGCAGAAGGACCCGGCCGGGCCGCGCACCGGGTGGCACACGGCACGGCCGCACACGGACGGGACACCCGCGCGCGGCCGTGCCCTCGGACAGGGCCTCCGGAAACGGCCCTCAGCCCAGCGGCACCGGCTCCGGCAGCCCCACCGGCCAGGTGTGCACCGGTTCCCCGGCGTGCATCAGCTCGGCGTACCGGCGCGTCGTCGCGGCCAGTGCCTTCTCCCGGCCGAGGCCCTTTTCCAGCGCGCGGTGGAAGGTGGCCGCCTGCCAGGAGGCGCCGTTGACCCGCTTGCGGCACCGCTCCTCGATGACCCCGAGATAGAAGTCCCGGTCGGCGGCCTCGATACCCCACGCGTCCAGCCCCGCGGCGGCCATCGGCAGCAGCTCGTCGCGGACCAGGGTGACGGCGTCGACCTCGGCCGTACCGCCGTAGCGGCCGCGCCGGGGCCAGGTGAAGCGGGCGTCGATGCCGTACCGGCAGGCCGCGTCGAAGTTGGCCTCGGCGGCCTCGAAGGGCAGCCGGTTCCACACCGGGCGGGACTCCTCGGCGAGCGCGCGCACCAGCCCGTAGTAGAAGGCGGCGTTGGCGATCACGTCGGTGATGGTGGGCCCCGCGGGCAGCACCCGGTTCTCCACCCGGAGGTGGGGAACGCCGTCGGCGATGTCGTAGACCGGGCGGTTCCAGCGGTACACCGTGCCGTTGTGCAGGACGAGTTCGGCCAGCCTGGGCACTCCGCCGGCGTCGAGGACCTCCAGTGGCTCCTCGTCGTCGCAGATCGGCAGCAGGGGCGGGAAGTAGCGCAGGTTCTCCTCGAACAGGTCGTGGGCGCCGGTGATCCAGCGCTCGCCGAACCAGGTGCGCGGTCGCACGCCCTGGGCCTGGAGTTCGGGCGGGCGGGTGTCGGTGGCCTGGAGGAAGAGCGGTGGCCGGGACTCGCGCCACAGCTCGTGCCCGAACAGGAACGGCGAGTTGGCGCCGACCGCGATCTGGGCGGCCGAGGCCGCCTGCGCCGCGTTCCACACGTCGGCGAACCGGTCGGGCGTCACCTGGAGATGGAGCTGCACGGAGGTGCAGGCGGCCTCGGGGACGATGGAGCGTGAGGTGCAGCGCAGATGCTCCACGCCCTCGATGTCGAGCCGGAAGTCCTCACCGCGCGCGGCGACGATCTGGTCGTTGAGGAGGGCGTACCGGTCCACCTCCGAGAGGTTGGACGAGACCAGGTCGTCCCGGCCGAGCGTGGGCAGGATGCCGGTCATCACGATTCCGGCGTCCACCTCGCCCGCCTTGCGGTCGGCGTAGGCGAGGGAGGTGCGCAGCTCCTCCGCGAGCCGGTCGAATACCCGGTCGCCCAGCCGGTGCGGGGCTATGTTGACCTCCAGATTGAACATGGCGAGTTCGGTCTGGAAATCGCGGCTGGCGATCCGCTCCAGTACCTCGCCGTTCAGCATTTTCGGCATACCGTCGGGGCCGGCCAGATTCAATTCGATCTCCAGCCCCATCAGGTTCTTGGGACGGTCGAACCGTTTCTCGGCCAGCAGTCGCTCCAGTCCCGCCAGGCACTTCTGGAGCTTTTCGCGGTAGCGCTGGCGATCGGACAGGTCGAACGGGCCTGCCACGACCTTCTCCCCCATGGAAGTGTCCCTCCTCGGATGGGCGGCCCGAGGGTCCGGCCGCCGGGGCTCCCGGATCGGTTGGGATGATGCCCAGCGGAAGCGATCGATAACGCCGCATCCGGCCTCGCCGCCCATTATTCTGACGGAAGTGTCCTGCGGCACATTCACGAGGCATGCCGCATCACGCATCTTCGGGTGCCCTGATCGCCTCGTGAAAAACGCCGACGACAATCGGCCGACCGCGTGAGCCGGGTCCGGCGAGGTCAGCGGAGCCCCGCAGCCGGGAAATCGGGATGTTCAGCACGTATCCGCGACCGGATATCGCCTTGCCCGGGCCGTCGAAATCGGATAGCCGAAACAACAGGTGAACACGTGTCGTATAAACTTCGCGGACAGGGCCGAAGGATGGTGCCTCGGTACCGGTTTCTGACGCGTTTCCGCCGTATTCCGGGCGTCGGTCGACGACCGGCAGATCTCCGCGCAGCCGCGTCCGCTCCGGGCCCCGCCGCCCCCGGCCCTCCACCTGTGAGCAGACAGTGCTGTCCGCCCCACCCCTCGCGCCGCCGCGCCTGTCGAACGAGAGGCGACCCACCATGCCGCTGCACGTGCCCCCCGCGCCCGCGCCCGCACTGCACTCCGTCCTCACGGCCCTCGGTTCCCCCACCGCGGTCCGTGAGGCGCGCACCCCTGCCCTGCGCGCCGCGCAGGGTCCGGTCACGCCCGAACTCCCGCTCGCCCTGCACGTGTTGGACCACATCACCCCCGAGGGTCTGTCCGCGACGCGGCTGACGGGCTGGCGGTTCGTCATCCGGGCCGGCGACCGCCCGGTCGCGGCGGCCGACACCGTGCTCACCCCGGACGGCTGGGCCTTCTCGCACTTCTTCGAGGGCCCCTACATCCCGTCCACCGAACGGGCGCTCCAGCAGGCCGAGGCGCTGCTCCAGCCGTACCAGCCGCGCCTGCTGTCGGTGCCGGGCCTGTACATGCTCACCCTGTGGCTGCACGGTGACCCCGCCGCCGACCCGGCCGAGGGCCACCCCGCCGCCACCGACCTCCTGGTGCCGCTCGCCCCGGCGCCGCCCGGCATCCGGGCCCACCGGCCGCACCGCGTCTCGGAGTTGCTGCCGGTGCTGACCCATCGTGCGACTCCCGTGCCCCTTCTCGGCTCACCCGCCTGATCCGGCCCCCCGCGTACCCCGCTTCCCGGCGCGGAAGCGGGGTACGGCCTTTTCTCCGGGTACGCCGGATTCCTGCCCGGCGTGCGCGCATTTCCGTGAGCCCCACACATTTCGCTCGTGCGAGTAATTGCCCGCTCCTGTGAGCGAATAGTTGCCACTCCCCCAAGTGGACTAGCCCTTTCCGGTCACACCGAACCACCCAAAGGGACAGTGCGGTTGGATTGAACCGTCCGCGAGAGTGACGCGTCATGAACTGGTAAGGAGCGGTGCTGCGAAATCCCTGCGGAACGACGCCCAGCGGGCAACACTGGATTCCGACCGATGTTTCACCACGGGGGACGGACATGACCACGACAAAGCGAGAGATCCCGCCCATGTGCCAGCATCAACCGACCTGCCCGCCAGCCGAGTCCGCCGACCGCGAGTCGGCCCGTCTCGTGGTGCACCACCCGGAACAGGGGTGGAGTCTGCTGTGCAACGGCGTTCTGCTCTTCGAGGACACCGGTGAGCTGCTGCCCGACGGCCGCGTCATCGCCCCCCACCGACCGCTCGGCGCACTCATGACCGCCGCCTGAGCAGTGCCCGACGCGGTCCGCCGAGGCCGCCCGACGACCCGAGGGGCCGGACGCACACACGGTGCGCACCGGCCCCGACGCGTGTCCGGGGCCGGCGAAGAGGCCGCCGGCTGGTCGAACGGGCCGGACGGGAGTGGGATGGAACAAGGATGCGCGAGCGGTCCGTCCCCCGAGGAGCGTGAAGTGATGTCCGGTTACAACGCCCCCCTGGCCTCGCGGGTGGTCGTCGGTGTGAGCGGGTCCCTGGGCAGTGTCACGGTCCTGCGCCGGGCCACCGCGCTCGCCCACCGGCTGGCCGCCGAGCTGTGGCCGGTGCTCGCCTGGACGCCGCCGGGCGGTGATCCGACCGGCCGGCGCTCCGCGGTGGCCGACCCGCTGACCGAGGAGTGGCAGCGGACGGCGGAACACCGGCTGACCTCCCTGCTCGACGACCTGTTCGGTGAGGAGGGCCCCGGCCTCCCGCTGCACGCGGTGATCGTGCGCGGCACGCCGGGCCGGGCGCTGCTGGCGGTCGCGGACCGCGAGGACGACCTGCTGGTGGTGGGCGCGGGCCGCCGCGGACTGCGCCGGGCCTTCTCCGGGCGGGTCTCCCGGCAGTGCCTGGCCCACGCCCGCTGCCCGGTGCTCGCGGTGCCGCCCTCGCCGCTGGAGTCCGACCTGACGGCCGTCCACCGCCGCAACGCCTGGCACTGGCGCATGGACATCCGCAGCCTCTGACCCCGCGAGCCTCTGACCCCGCGCGCGCTGGGCTGCGGACCGCCCCCGCGCGAGGCAGCATGGACAAGGTGCGGACGACCGCCCGACGATCTTGCCCGAGATGACGCTCGGTGTCCGCCCCCGGAGCCCAGAACACCTCCCCTCCGGGCGCCGCCCGTACACCGCGTTCCTGTCCAGGCAGGCTCCGGGCCTCCACCTATCGTCCACCAGCAGCCCCCGTCGGCCCATTCTTAACGCAGGATTGACGCCTCCCCGGTCCGGAACCCATGGGGCAAGCGTCACTCTCCGCATACGCTGGTCCGGCTGTCCGCATGACCGCAGGCAGTGACCGCAGGCAGCCGAGCCGCACCACCTGGAGCACGCCGATGGCCACGACCGAGCACCCTCCCAGCCGTCTGCGCGGCTGGATGCTGCAGGGGCTCTCCGACATGGGCAAGCGGGGTGGCCTGACCGGTCCGCACGCCGAGCCGGAACCCCCGCACCAGGGCCAGCGCTGGTGGCGGGTGATGTGCCTGACCGGCGTCGACTACTTCTCCACCCTCGGCTACCAGCCCGGCATCGCGGCCCTCGCGGCCGGACTGCTCTCCCCGCTGGCGACCATCGTGCTGGTGATCGTCACCCTGGCCGGCGCCCTCCCGGTGTACCGGCGGGTGGCGCAGGAGAGCCCGCACGGGCAGGGCTCCATCGCCATGCTGGAGCGGCTGCTGTCCTTCTGGAAGGGCAAGCTGTTCGTGCTGACCCTGCTGGGGTTCGCGGCCACCGACTTCCTGATCACCATCACCCTCTCGGCCGCCGACGCCTCCACCCACCTGGTGGAGAACCCGCATCTGACCAGCACGCTGGGCGGCCACCAGATGCTGATCACGCTGATCCTGGTGGCGCTGCTCGGGGCGGTCTTCCTCAAGGGCTTCCTGGAGGCCATGGGGGTCGCGGTCGCCCTGGTCGGCGTCTACCTGGCGCTCAACCTCGTCGTGGTGATCACCGGCCTGTGGCACGTGCTGACCGCCGAGCACGTGGTCACCGACTGGACCGACGCGCTGACCGTCCAGCACGGCAACGTCTTCGTGATGATCGGCGTGGCCCTGATCGTCTTCCCGAAGCTCGCCCTCGGCCTGTCCGGCTTCGAGACCGGCGTCGCGGTGATGCCGCACGTGCAGGGCGACGAGGACGACGCCGAGGAACGCCCGGCGGGCCGCATCCGGGACACCAAGAAGCTGCTCACCACCGCCGCCGTGATCATGAGCTGCTTCCTGATCACCACCAGCTTCATCACCACGCTGCTCATCCCGGCCGCCGAGTTCAAGCCCGGCGGCCAGGCCAACGGCCGTGCCCTCGCCTTCCTCGCCCACGAGTACCTGGGCAACGCCTTCGGCACGGTCTACGACGTCTCGACCATCGCCATCCTGTGGTTCGCCGGCGCCTCCGCCATGGCCGGCCTGCTCAACCTGATGCCCCGCTACCTCCCCCGGTACGGCATGGCCCCGCACTGGGCGCGGGCGGTGCGCCCGATGGTCATCGTCTTCATCCTGATCGCCTTCCTGGTCACCTGGCTCTTCGACGCCAACGTGGACAAGCAGGGCGGCGCCTACGCCACCGGTGTGCTGGTGCTGATCAGCTCGGCCGCCATCGCGGTGACCATCGCCGCCCGCAAGGCGGGGCAGCGCGGCTGGACCATCGGCTTCGGCGTGATCTCCGCGGTGTTCCTGTACACCACGGTCGCCAACGTCATCGAGCGCCCGGACGGCGTGAAGATCGGCGCCTGCTTCATCGCGGGCATCATGCTGGTCTCCCTGCTGTCCCGGCTGGCCCGCTCCTTCGAGCTGCGGGTGACCAGCGTGGCGATGGACCCGATGGCGGAGCGGTTCGTCCGGGACATGGCCAGCCGGAAGATCCGGTTCATCGCCAACGAGCCCGACAACCGCGACCGGGCCGAGTACCGCGACAAGATCGAGCAGATCCGTACCGACAACGACATGCCCGAGCAGGAGGACTTCGTCTTCGTCGAGGTCACGGTGGTCGACCCCTCCGAGTTCGAGACGTGCCTGACGGTGCGCGGCGAGGTCCTGCACAACCGCTACCGGGTGCTGACCGTGGAGTCCTCCTCCATCCCCAACGCCCTCGCCGCACTCCTGCTGCACGTACGGGACCTGACCGGGCGTACGCCGCACATCTTCTTCGAGTGGACGGAGGGCAACCCGTTCGCCAACTTCCTGCGCTTCTTCCTCTTCGGCCAGGGCGAGGTCGCCCCGGTCACCCGCGAGGTGCTGCGCGAGGCGGAGCCGGACCGGGCCCGCCGCCCCCGCGTGCACACCGGCTGACCCGTCCGGACGCCGCCGCGTCCGCCCGGAACACGCCCCGGTGCCCGGCCGCCGGCCTCTCGATCTATGGTGACCAGCATGCAGTCCTACACGATCGGCCAGGCCGCCCGGCTCCTCGGCGTGAGCCCCGACACCGCCCGCCGCTGGGCCGACGCCGGCCGGATGGCCACCCACCGCGACGAGTCCGGGCGGCGCCTGATCGCCGGCCAGGACCTCGCCGCGTTCTCGGTCGAGCTGGCCCAGGCGGGCGGGACGGCCGAGGAGGAGACGTCGGTCACCTCCGTGCGCAACGCCTTCCCCGGCATCGTCACCGCCATCAAGCTCGGCGACGTGGCCGCCCAGGTGGAGATCCAGGCGGGCCCGCACCGGCTGGTCTCGCTGCTCACCCGTGAGGCCGTCGACGAACTCGGTCTCGAGGTCGGCATGGAGGCCACCGCGCGCGTGAAGTCGACCAACGTGCACATCGACCGCTACTGACGCTACTGAGCGTCCCCGGCCTGGCGCATATGCCAGCCCCCCATCACAACTTCACGGCTCATGCGGCATGACAGGCAGCTTACGTCTGGCAGATGCGGCAGTATCATCGTTCTCGTGGCCGACCTCCGGCCCCCTGGAAGGGCGCGAGCGTTGTTCCGCCGAGACGAGGAGTAGAAGACCCGTGAAGACCCGTACCGCACGCCGGACCCGCCGGACGCTGCCGCTTGCCGGTGTCGGAGTCGCCGCCCTGCTGGCCCTCAGCGCCTGCTCCAACTCCGACGGGTCCACGCCCGCCAGGGCCGACAGCTCCGACTCCGCCTCCCCCAAGCTGTCCGGCACGGTCACCGTGTTCGCGGCCGCCTCCCTCAAGGAGAGCTTCACCACGCTGGGCGAGCAGTTCGAGCAGCGGCATCCCGGCACGAAGGTCGCCTTCAACTTCGGTGGCAGCGACACCCTCGCCGCCAGCATCACCAGCGGTGCCCCGGCCGATGTGTTCGCCGCCGCCAGCCCCAAGACCATGGCGATCGTCACCGGCAAGCAGGACACGACGAGCGCCCCGTCGACCTTCGCCCGCAACCAGCTCGAGATCGCCACCCTGCCGGGCAACCCCGGCAAGATCGCCTCGCTCAAGGACCTCACCGACCCGAAGCTCAAGGTCGTCCTCTGCGACAGGACCGTGCCGTGCGGCGCGGCCGCGCAGAAGGTGCTCGACGCCGCCGGCGTCAAGGTCACCCCGGTCTCCTACGAGCAGGACGTCAAGGCCGCCCTGAACAAGGTGGAGCTGAAGGAGGCCGACGCGTCCCTGGTCTACAGGACCGACGTGAAGTCCGCCGCCGGCAAGGTCCAGGGCGTGGAGTTCCCCGAGTCCGAGGACGCGATCAACGACTATCCGATCGCCCCGCTGAAGAACTCGGACAACGCCGACGCGGCCGCCGCGTTCATCGCCCTGGTCAAGTCCCCCGACGGCCAGAAGGTGCTGACGCAGGCCGGCTTCCTGAAGCCGTGACCGATCTGAAGCAGCCCGCTGCGGCCCGTCCCGGCAGGAGCGGGCCACGGCGCCCGCGTGTCCGCGCCGCCCGCGGCGGCGTGCCGGTCCCGCTGCTGGTGCCCGGCCTGCTGGCGATGGCGTTCCTGCTGGTGCCGCTGCTCGCCCTGCTGGTCCGCGCCCCCTGGCGCAGCCTGCCCGCCCAGCTCACCAGCCCCGAGGTGTGGCAGGCGCTCCAGCTCTCCCTGGTCAGCGCGACCGCGGCCACCGCCGTCGCCCTGGTGCTCGGCGTGCCGCTGGCCTGGCTGCTGGCCCGTACGGAGTTCCCCGGCCGGGGTCTGGTGCGCGCGCTGGTGACCCTGCCCCTGGTGCTGCCCCCGGTCGTCGGCGGTGTCGCGCTGCTGCTGGCCCTGGGCCGCAATGGCGTCGTCGGCAAGTCGCTGGACGCCTGGTTCGGGATCACCCTGCCGTTCACCACCGCCGGTGTGGTGATCGCGGAGGCGTTCGTCGCGATGCCGTTCCTGGTCATCAGCGTCGAGGGCACCCTGCGGGCGGCCGACCCGCGCTACGAGGAGGCGGCCACCACGCTCGGCGCATCCCGCTTCACCGCGTTCCGCCGGGTCACCCTGCCGCTGATCGCCCCCGGCATCGCGGCCGGCGCCGTACTGGCGTGGGCCCGCGCGCTCGGTGAGTTCGGGGCCACGATCACCTTCGCGGGCAACTTCCCCGGCCGTACCCAGACCATGCCGCTCGCGGTCTACCTCGCCCTCCAGAACGACCCGGAGGCCGCCATCGCGCTCAGCCTGATCCTGCTGGCCGTGTCCATCGCGGTGCTCGCGGGGCTGCGGGACCGGTGGATGACGGGAGCGTGACGGTGCCGCCAGGATGGAAGACACCGACCACGCCGGCGCCGACGGAGGACGACCGCCCCATGACCGACATCGACGCGCCTCCCGCCCTGCTGAGGGCGGCGGACGAACAGGGCCTCGACGCCCGTCTCGTGGTCGACCGGGGCACCTTCCGGCTGGACGTGTCCCTGCGCGCGGCCCCCGGTGACGTGGTCGCGCTGCTCGGCCCGAACGGCGCGGGCAAGACCACCGCCCTGCGCGCCCTCGCGGGCCTCGTCCCGCTCTCCGAGGGCCATCTGCGGCTGGACGGCACCGCGCTGGAGCGCACCGCGCCGGAGAAGCGCCCGGTCGGCGTGGTCTTCCAGGACTATCTGCTCTTCCCGCACCTGACCGCGCTGGACAACGTGGCCTTCGGCCCGCGCTGTCAGGGCACCGGCAAGGCCGAGGCACGCGCGCAGGCCGCCACCTGGCTGGAGCGGATGGGCCTGTCCGGACACGCGGGCGCCAAGCCCCGCCGGCTCTCCGGCGGCCAGGCCCAGCGGGTCGCGCTGGCCAGGGCGCTGGCCACCCGGCCCCGGCTGCTGCTCCTGGACGAGCCGCTCGCCGCGCTGGACGCCCGTACCCGCCTGGAGGTCCGCTCGCAGTTGCGGCGGCACCTGGCCGAGTTCGAGGCGGTCGCCGTCCTGGTGACGCACGATCCGCTGGACGCCATGGTGCTGGCGGACCGGCTGGTGGTGGTCGAGGACGGCCAGGTGGTGCAGGAGGGCACGCCCACGGAGATCGCCCGGCATCCCCGTACCGACTACATCGCGCAGTTGGTCGGCCTCAACCTCTACCGGGGCGAGGCGGACGGGCACGCGGTGCGGCTGGACGGCGGGCCGTCGGTCGCCACCACGGAGGACCTGTCGGGGCCGGTGTTCGTGGCGTTCCCGCCGGTGGCCGTCACCCTGTTCCGTGACCGGCCCACCGGGGCGAGCGCCCGCAACCTGTGGCGCTGCGAGGTGGCCGGCCTGGAGACGCACGGCGACCAGATCCGCGCGGACCTCACCGGGGAGATCGACCTCGCCGCCGACCTCACCACGGCGGCCGCCGCCGAGCTGGACCTGCACACCGGTGCGTCGGTGTGGGCGACCGTCAAGGCGACGCAGACCCACGCATACCCGGCATGAGCCCTTGCTGCGGCTACGGTGTGGCCCCATGAGCATGAGCATCCGCAACCAGCTTCCCGGCACCGTCACGGCGGTCCACCCCGGTGAGGTCATGGCGACCGTCAAGATCCGGCTGGCCGGTGGTCAGCAGTTGACTGCGGCGATCACCGAGGAGGCCGCCAGGGAACTCCGGCTGGCCGAGGGCACCCCCGTGCGCGCCCTGGTGAAGGCGACCGAGGTGTCCCTGGCCACCGGGCCGGTCGACCACATCTCGATCCGCAACCAGCTCGCGGGCACGATCAGCGAGATCACCATGGGCACGGCGATGGCCTCGGTGAAGGTCGCGGTGCCCGGCGCCGAGGTCACCTCGGCCATCACCCACGAGTCGGCGGCCGAGCTGAAGCTGGCGGAGGGCGACTCCGTGGTGGCGCTGATCAAGTCCACCGAGGTCTCGCTCGCCACGGCCTGAGCGGACACGAGGCCTGAGCGGACACGAGGAAGGCCCCCCGCCCGAACCCCGGGCAGGGGGCCTTCTCTCACGCGGGTGCTCAGTCCTCGTACGCGTCCAGCGGCGGGCAGGAGCAGACCAGGTTGCGGTCGCCGAACGCCTGGTCGATACGGCGCACCGGCGGCCAGTACTTGTCGGCCGCCGAGACCCCGGCCGGGAAGACGGCCTCCTCGCGGCTGTAGGCGTGCGTCCACTCGCCGCCGAGCGCGGCCGCGGTGTGCGGGGCGCCGCGCAGCGGGTTGTCCTCGGCGGGCCAGACGCCGGAGGCGACCTTCTCGATCTCCGCGCGGATGGCGACCATCGCGTCGCAGAACCGGTCCAGCTCGCCCAGGTCCTCGGACTCGGTCGGCTCGATCATCAGCGTGCCGGCCACCGGGAAGGACATGGTCGGCGCGTGGAAGCCGTAGTCGATCAGGCGCTTGGCCACGTCGTCGACGCTGACGCCGGTCGCCTTGGTCAGCGGGCGCAGGTCGATGATGCACTCGTGCGCGACCAGACCGCCCGGGCCGGTGTAGAGCACCGGGAAGTGCGGCTCCAGGCGCTTGGCGATGTAGTTGGCGGAGAGCACGGCCACCTGGGTGGCCCGCTTGAGGCCCTCGCCGCCCATCAGGCGGACGTACGCCCAGGAGATGGGCAGGATGCCCGCGCTGCCCCAGGGCGCCGCCGAGATCGGGCCGACGCCCGTCTCCGGACCGGCCGCGGGCTGCATCGGGTGGTTGGGCAGGTACGGCGCCAGGTGGGCGCGGACCCCGACCGGACCGACGCCGGGGCCGCCGCCGCCGTGCGGGATGCAGAACGTCTTGTGCAGGTTCAGGTGGGAGACGTCGCCGCCGAAGTGGCCGGGCTTGGCGAGGCCGACGAGGGCGTTGAGGTTCGCGCCGTCCACGTACACCTGGCCGCCCGCGTCGTGCACCTGGGCGCAGATGTCGGCGACGTGCTCCTCGAAGACGCCGTGCGTCGACGGGTAGGTGATCATCAGCACGGACAGCTCGTCACGGTGCTGCTCGATCTTCGCGCGCAGGTCCTCGACGTCGATCTCGCCGTCCCCGGCGGTCTTCACGACGACGACCTTCATCCCGGCCATCACCGCGCTCGCGGCGTTGGTGCCGTGCGCGGAGGACGGGATGAGGCAGATCGTGCGCTGCGCGTCCCCGTTGGCCCGGTGGTAGGCGCGTACGGCGAGCAGCCCGGCCAGCTCGCCCTGGGACCCGGCGTTGGGCTGGAGGGAGACCTTGTCGTAGCCGGTGACCTCGGCGAGCCGGTCCTCCAGCTCGCGGATGAGGGTGAGGTAGCCCTCGGCCTGCTCGGCGGGGGCGAAGGGGTGCAGCGCGCCGAACTCGGGCCAGGTGACCGGCTCCATCTCGGTGGTCGCGTTCAGCTTCATGGTGCAGGAGCCGAGCGGGATCATGCCCCGGTCGAGCGCGTAGTCGCGGTCGGACAGCTTGCGCAGGTAGCGCAGCATGGCCGTCTCGGAGCGGTGCTCGTGGAACACCGGGTGGGTGAGGTAGTCGTCGGTGCGCAGCAGCGCCTCGGGCAGGGTGTCCTCGGCCGAAGCGTCGAGCGCCTCGATGTCGCCCTCGACGCCGAAGGCGGCGAAGACGGCCTCGACCTGGGCCCGGTTGGTGGTCTCGTCGCAGGCGAGGGAGACGTGGTCGGCGTCGACCTGGCGCAGGTTGACCCCGCCCTCGCGGGCGGCGGCGACGACCTCGGCGGCCCTGCCGGGCACGCGCGCGGTGAGGGTGTCGAAGTAGGCGCCGTGCACGATCTCGACACCGCCGGCGCGCAGGCCCCCGGCGAGGATCGTGGCGTAGCGGTGGGTGCGGCGGGCGATGGTCCGCAGCCCGTCCGGGCCGTGGTAGACGGCGTACATGCCGGCCATGACGGCGAGCAGCACCTGGGCGGTGCAGATGTTGCTGGTGGCCTTCTCGCGGCGGATGTGCTGCTCACGGGTCTGGAGCGCGAGGCGGTAGGCGCGGTGCCCGTCGGCGTCGACGGACACGCCGACCAGCCGGCCGGGCAGGCTGCGGGCGAACTTCTCGTGCACGGCCATGTAGCCGGCGTGCGGCCCGCCGAAGCCCATGGGGACGCCGAAGCGCTGGGTGGTGCCGATGGCGATGTCCGCGCCCAGCTCGCCGGGCGACGTGAGCAGGGTGAGCGCGAGCAGGTCGGCGGCGACGGTGACGAGGGCGCCCAGCTCGTGCGCCTGCTCGATCACCGGCTTCAGGTCGCGCACGGCACCCAAGGCGCCGGGGTACTGGAGCAGGACGCCGGTGATGTCGCGGGCGGCGATGTCGGCCGGGATGCCGTCGCTCAGGTCGGCGACGACGACCTCGACACCGGCCGGCTCGGCGCGGGTCTCGATGACGGCGATGGTCTGCGGCAGGGTGTCCGCGTCGACCAGGAAGAGGCCCTTCTTGTTCTTGCCCATGCGCCGGGAGAGCGCCATCGCCTCGGCGGCGGCGGTGCCCTCGTCCAGCAGGGACGCGCCGGAGGTGGGCAGCCCGGTGAGGTCCGCGACCATGGTCTGGAAGTTCAGCAGGGCCTCCAGCCGGCCCTGGGAGATCTCCGGCTGGTACGGCGTGTAGGCCGTGTACCAGGCGGGGTTCTCCATGACGTTGCGCAGGATGACCGGCGGGGTGAAGGTGCCGTGGTAACCCAGGCCGATCATGGAGCCGAGCACCTCGTTGTGGTCCGCGAGACCGCGCAGCTCGGCGATCACCTCGGCCTCGGTGCGGGCGCCGGGCAGGTCGAGCGCGTCGGCGTTCTTGATGACGTCCGGCACGGCGGCGGCGGTCAGCTCGTCGAGGGAGCCGTAACCGACCTGCGCGAGCATCTTGGCGCGCGCCTCCTGGTCGGGCCCGATGTGGCGCTGCTCGAAGGGGATGCCCGCTTCGAGCTCGGTGAGCGGAATGCGAGGGGCGGTCATGTGCGGAGGCCTCCTGGTCTGACGCGACCTGCGAGGGGCACCACGGCTCGGGTGCCCACCGGCCTCCCCCTCTGTCATCTCGTACCTGAGAGCTTCACCGGGGGTTTCGCGGACCCCGGCTTGCACCGTCGGTGAGAGCGGGAGTCATGGACGCCCGCCCTGCTTTCCAGAGTGACCTCGTCCGTGCGGTACGGGGGCCTGAGAGATTCCGGGGAGGAGTTGCTCCTTCGGCGCCTCCGCATGTGATCGGAGGACTCTCCCGCACGGGGTCAGCAGCCGAGTTCAGCCTACCAGCGGGGTCCTGAGCGCGGCGTTCGAGTGGCCGACCGGCTGATTCTGCTCTTTTGTGGTGCTTACGGATGAGTTGCGACCATGTGAAGGGAGAGGGATCGTGCAGACCGACATCGATCCGCGCAGCCTGATCGGCCGCAAGGCGTTCGACCGCGCCGGCACCAAGATCGGCACCATAGACGAGGTGTACCTCGACGACGCGACCGGCGTCCCGGAGTGGGCGGCGGTGCGCACCGGCCTCTTCTCCCGCGACGCGTTCGTCCCGCTGGAGCCCAGCGAACTGGTCGACGGCGCCCTCCGCGTCCCCTTCGAACGCGCCCTCATCAAGGACGCCCCCGACTTCGGCGTGGGCCGCCACCTCTCCCCCGAGCAGGAACTCCAGCTCTACCACCACTACGGGCTCGACGTGGGCCCCTCCGCCCGGCCCACCCCGGACCGCGACTTCGGCCATGTGGCGGGCACCGAGGAGTCCTGAGCCGCTCCCCTCATCCGCCGTCCGTCTCCCCCTCCGCGACGGCCGCCTCCGCCTGGGCCACCAGCGGGAGCGGGTCGGCCGGTTCCAGCCCGGCCTCGTCGGACCGGAAAGTCCGTACCCGGCCGGGCGCGGAGAGCGGGGTCTCGAAGCGCACGGTGACCCGCCCCAGGCCGCTGCCCTGCACCCACCCGTGCCCGTACTCCGGGTGCCGTACGTCCTGGCCCGCCCGCCACTCCGGCGCGGCGGGCTCGGGTCTCTCCGGGCCGAAGGCGGGCGAGGACTCCTCCGGGGTCTCCTCGGGCAGCTCCCCCGCCGCCTGGGCGAACAGGTCCTCCTGGGTGTAGTCGGCGAGCCCGGACACGCCGACGCCCAGCAGCCGCACCCCGCCCGTGGTGTCCACCGACTCCAGCAGCCGCGCGGCCGCCTCCCGGATGACCGCGAGGTCGTCCGTGGGCCCCCGTAGTGTCTCGGAGCGGGTCAGGGTGGAGAAGTCGTACCGCCGCACCTTCAGCACGATGGTGCGCCCGGAGAGCCCGGCCCCGCGCAGCCGCCGGACACACCGGTCGGCGAGGCGGCGGACCTCCAGGCCGATGCGCAGCCGGTCGTGGATGTCGACGGCGTAGGTGTCCTCCACCGACACCGACTTGGCCTCCCGCTCGGCCACCACCGGCCGGTCGTCGCGGGCCAGCGCCATGGCGTACAGCGCGTGTCCGTGGGCCTTGCCGAGCAGCCGGACCAGTTCGTCCTCACCCGCCTCGGACAGCTCCAGCACCGTGGTGATCCCGGCGCGCCGCAGGTGGTCGCCGGTGGCGGGGCCGACGCCGGGCAGCGTGCGCACGGACATGGGGGACAGCAGGGCGCGTTCGGTGCCCGGTTCGATGAGGACCAGGCCGTCGGGCTTGGCCCGCTCCGAGGCGATCTTCGCCAGCATCTTGGAGGCGGCCAGCCCCACCGACCCGGTCAGCCCCGTCACCGCGCGGATGTCGGCGCGCAGCCGGGCCCCGGTCTCGCGCGCCGACGCCTCGTCCCAGGCGGCGTTCCCAGCCTCCAGGTCCACGAACGCCTCGTCCAGGCTCAGCGGCTCCACCAGCGGGGACAACTCCCGCAGCAACGCCATCACCTGGTCACTGATCGACCGGTACAGCGCGAAGCGCGGCGTGAGGTACGCGGCGTTCGGCGCGAGCCGCCGGGCCTGCGCGGTGGGCATCGCCGAGTGCACGCCGAACACCCGCGCCTCGTACGACGCTGTGGCCACCACCCCGCGGGGCCCGATCCCGCCCACCACGACGGCCTTCCCGCGCAGACTCGGCTTGGACGCCTGCTCCACCGAGGCGAAGAAGGCATCCATGTCGAGATGGAGGATGGTGGGCGCGTTTCTCACAGGTCCGATGCTGCACCACGCCACTGACAACCGCCCCGCGCGGGGGCGCGCTCTGTGGAAAACGGTGCCGAGCGGTCTCAGACGGCGCGGTTGCGCCGCCGCGCCAGTTCGTCGGCCGGGTTGTGCCCGATGAGCGTCTCACCGGTGTCGACCCGCTCGCCGTGGAGCTGCGACAGGGCGCTCTCCACGTCCCGCCAGACCACGCCGACGGCGATCCCGAAGATGCCCTGGCCGCCCTGGAGCAGCGCGTGGACCTCGTCCGGCGAGGTGCACTCGTAGACCATGGCGCCGTCGCTCATCAGGGTCATGCGCTCCAGGTCGCGGAATCCGCGCTCCCTGAGGTGCTGCACGGCCGAGCGGATGTTCTGGAGCGAGACGCCCGTGTCCAGGAACCGCTTGACGATCTTCAGCACGACCACGTCGCGGAAGCTGTACAGCCGCTGGGTGCCCGAGCCGTGGGCGGGCCGCACACTGGGCTCGACCAGTCCCGTACGGGCCCAGTAGTCGAGCTGCCGGTAGGTGATCCCGGCGGCCGCACAGGCCGTGGGACCGCGGTATCCGATCTCCTCGGACGTCATGGCCGCCGCCCCTTCACCGTCAGGCACCACCGTCGGCCGCTGCGGAGCGTGATCGGCCACGCCGCCGAGCTGTGGGTGTCCCCCGCCCGGCCGAAACCGTGCGCTCGGGGGAAGGTACGGGCCGCTGTCCCCGAAACCGTGTCCGGGGGCACCCCCAGCCGTACCGTCGCCGCTCATCCTCACGCCGACCTCCGTCCTTGACCTGCCTTGTCGACGGTAGGCAGTCACCAGGGGTGCGTCAACGATCGCCACACTCGGCACGCCGAGTGATAATCACCCTGAGAGTGGTTTCTCGTGTCCCACCGCGGGGAAAGGCTAGCCGAATGCGCTCGCGGAGAGGCGTAGGACGCTCTCACGGGACGTTGGCATGTGCCCTCGCTCGGGCGTCACAGTGCGCCACGGGCCGGCCGGATGCGGACCCTTCGTCCACCCGGCCGGCCCCCGGCGTCACTGGCTGCTGGTACCGAAGTCCTCGGGCGAGATCTGGTCGAGGAACTCGCGGAACTTCTCCACCTCGTCCTCCTGCTCATCCGGGATGGCGATGCCCGCGTCGTCCAGCACCCCGTCACTGCCGTAGATCGGCGTGCCGGTGCGCAGGGCGAGCGCTATGGCGTCGGACGGCCGCGCGCTCACCTCGACTCCGCTGGCGAACACCAGCTCCGCGTAGAAGACGCCCTCTCGCAGATCGGTGATGCGTACTTCGGTCAGCTCCTGGCCGACCGCCTCCAGCACGTCCTTGAACAGGTCGTGCGTCAGCGGACGCGCGGGAGCCATGCCCTGCTGGGCGAAGGCGATCGCGGTCGCCTCCCCCGGCCCGATCCAGATGGGGAGGTAGCGGTCGCCTCCCACTTCGCGCAGGAGCACGATCGGTTGGTTGGAGGGCATTTCGACCCGGACACCTACGACATCGAGCTCGTTCACACAGCAACCCTAGGCCGTGCTCGGGACGTTTGGGTAGTCGGGCCGGGAACAGGTGGGCGATCCGGCGCAAGCCGGCCGGGTCGCGGCACACCACCCGTCAGGGCAGCCGCACCCCGAGCGCGGCCTTCACGAGCGCCGAGTGCAGCTTCATCGTGAGCGCCGCCAGCTCCTTGGTACGGGCCTCGGCGAGCGTCCTGGTCTGCGGATTGCGGTGCCGCTTCAGGGGGGCGACGACCTGGTCGACCAGCCCGGCCTCGCGTTCGGCGGCCGCCTTCATCACCCGCAGATGGCGGGGCTCGATACCGAACCGGCCCAGTTCGGCCACCAGCGCGGCCACGGTGACGGCCTCGGCGTCGTACACGCCGTCCGCCAGGGGGGCGAGCAGGCCGTACGACTCCCACTCGCGCAGGTCGGCCTCGCCGATGTCGGCGGCGGCCAGCAGTTCGTCCCGGCCGATGCGGGCGACCGTGGACCGCTCGGCCTCCTCGGGCTCGCCGTCGCCGCTGCGCTGCCGGCCGACCACGGGCAAGGGGGCGGCGTCGCCGCGCTCCATGGCGTCCAGATGCTCCCGGATCACCTTGAGCGGCAGATAGTGGTCCCGCTGCATCCTGAGGACATGGCCGAGGCGCTCAACGTCACGGGGGCTGAACTTGCGGTACCCCGAGGGGGTCCGCTGCGGCTCGATGAGCCCCTCCGTCTCCAGGAAGCGGATCTTGGAGATGGTGACTTCGGGGAACTCGTCGCGCAGCACGTTCAGCACCGTGCCGATGCTCATCAGCCCACTGTCCCTGGCGGCGGTACCGCTTCCGGCACCGCCGCTCGGTGTTTGAAGCATGGACCTTCCCTGGGGTTCCCCCGGACGGGCGCCCGGGGGTCGGTCAGACTCCCTGCCGGCTCGCGTAGAAGACCAGCCGGTACTTGCCGATCTGCACCTCGTCACCGTTGGCCAGCGCCACCTGGTCGATCCGCTCGCGGTTGACGTAGGTGCCGTTGAGGCTGCCCACGTCGGCCACCGTGAAGGAACCGTCGGGCGAGCGGCGGAACTCCACATGACTGCGGGAGACCGTCACGTCGTCCAGGAAGATGTCGCTCTGCGGGTGACGCCCCGCCGTGGTCAGGTCGCTGTCCAGGAGGAAGCGGCTGCCGGAGTTCGGACCCCGGCGGACCACCAGCAGCGCCGAACCGATCGGCAGCGCGTCGACCGCCGCCTGCGCCTCGGGCGACAGCATCGGCATCGCCGTCTGGCCGGTGGCCTCGGAGTCGTACGCCTCGATTCCCGAGATCGAGATCGTGGACGTGGTCTCCGACGGACGCTCCGGTGCCACACCGGGACGCAGCGGGGCGCCGCAGTGGGAGCAGAACCGGGCGTTCTCCGCGTTGCGGTTCCCGCACCTCGTACACACCAGGGCCGACATGGACGGAGCCTCCTGCCGCGACGGTTGCCCGAAACCTATGCCGCCGCCCTGGCCAGGGTCAACGGACGCCGCGCCCTGTCCCCCGGAAGTGCCACCGCCCGGACCAGCCACCTGGTCCCGGAACAGCGGACGCTGCCCTTCCTCGTCGGGCTGTGCGCGATGACGGGCCGTCGCGTTCTCGTTGGCCTCTCGCGCGCTCTTGCCGAACAACTTCCCAAACAACTTCACGGGCGATTCCCCTTGACCGAAACAGACCCGCCCGTGGGGCAGGACGAACCCAGAATGCCTATGCCGACCGATCCGGACATCTTCACAACGTCCGTGTCCACTCGACAGTTTCCACCACGCACCACCTCTTCGGTGCGGCGACCCCCCGCAACCTCATGCCCCCGCCCGACGCCGCCCATGCACCCCCGGTTCACCGGGAGGACGACCGAGCGTAGTCAGGCAGCTTCGCTTGCCGCAAGGCATCCACGACGATCTTGTCCGAGCGTTCCACACTCACCGTGGCCTGCTCCTTCTCCAAGCTCTGCACCACGCCTCCAGGGATGTTCAACGCCGGTTCGAGGTCCTGCGGCTTGCCGATGACCTTGAAACGATAAGGGGCGTTGATCTTGTTCCCGTCGACCGCGACGCTGCCGTCGGCGTCCGAGAAGTACGTGTTCGCCACCACCCGCACCCCGTTGACCTGTATCGCCTCGGCCCCGGCCGCGCGCAGCTCCTGGATCGCGTCGAGCAGCATGTCGGACTCGACTGCTCCCTTCGTGTCCTGGACGGTCATGGTGATGCCGGGACCGGTGGCACCCACGGTGCCCGCCAGTATGCCGAGTTGGCGCTCCTTCTCGGCGGTCTGCCGGCGCGCCTCCGCGGCCTGGTCCGAGCTGCTCTGCAACTCCTGACGCTGCTTCTCCAGTCCCTGCTTCTCGTCCTCAAGACGCTGAGTACGGTCGTCCAGTTCATCGAGGATGCGCACCAGATCCTCCTGGCGGGCCCCGCGCAGCGCGCTGTCGCCGTCGCTGTTGGAGGCCACCTGCACGGCCAGGCCGAAACCGAGCCCGAACAGCAGCAGCGCCACGATGAGTTGGGCCCGCGTCAGCCGGGGCGGCCAGAGGCCGTCGATCAGCCGCTGACGCCCGGTGAGCTGCGGCGGCGGTGCCTGGTCCGACACCGGCCCGGCGGGCGCGGGTTCGGGCGCGGGGGCCGGCTGCGGCTCGGGGGCCCGGGGCGGCTGCTCCGCGGGCAGTTCCTTGCGCAGCCCGTTCTCCGGCCGCTCCTCCTGGTCGCTCATCCCGCTCACGCCCGGAAGACGTGGCGCCGGATCGCCGCCGCGTTGGAGAAGATCCGGATGCCAAGGACCACGACGACACCGGTGGACAACTGCGCGCCCACGCCCAGCTCATCGCCCAGGAACACGATCAGCGCGGCCACGACCACGTTGGACAGGAACGACACCACGAAGACCTTGTCGTCGAAGATCCCGTCGAGCATCGCCCGCAGCCCGCCGAACACGGCGTCCAGCGCCGCCACGACGGCGATGGGCAGATACGGCTCGACCACCGCCGGAACCTCGGGCCGGACCAACAGTCCGGCCACCACTCCCACGACGAGGCCCAGTACGGCGATCACGATGTGCCCTTCTCTGTCTTCTCGGCCTGCTCGGCGCTCGGCTGTGCTGTTCGTACGATCACACTCGGTGCGGCGGGCAACCGGACGTCGCCCTCCGCGGAGATGGCGGTGCGGATACCGAAGTTGTCCTGGAGCGCGTGCAGATAGAGCCCGTCGGCGCTGTTCTGGAACGCGGTGCTCAGCTTTCGGCCGTCACCCACCGCCAGCACCGTGTACGGCGGCACCAGCGGCCTGTTGTCGACCAGTATCGCGTCACCCGCGGCACGGATCGCGGACAGGGCGGTCAGCCGCTGCCCGTTGATCGACACCGCCTCCGCGCCCGACGCCCACAGCCCGTTGACCACGCGCTGCATGTCCCGGTCGCGCACCCGCCCGGTGTCGGAGAAGCCGGCGGACTCACGCGGATCGGTGCCGTCTCCCCCGGTGCCCGCCTCCTTGGCGTCGTTCACCACGAGTTTCACCCCGGGCCCGTGCACCGCGGTGGCACCCGACAGCAGACTCACCAGGTCCACCTGGCTGCCCCCGGTCTGCCGCAGCGCCGCCCGCTGCCGCGCGCCGACATCCTCGCGGAGCCGGTCCACACCGCTCTCCAGCTTGTCCGCGGCCGTCGTCTCCCGGTCGATGCGGTCGATCAGCTCCTGGCGCTCCTTGGCCACCACGGGAGCCGCGACATGCGCCTGCGACGCGCCGACCGTCACCACCAGGGCCGCGAGCACCAGCCCGCCCGCGAGGCCCAGTTTGGCGCGAAGGGTCTTCGGCAGACCGCCCTCACCCAGCGACTTCCGGCGCGCGGCGGCCTCGGCGTACCCGTCGTCGAGACTGTGGTCCATCACATTGGTGATCAACGACATGGAGGCATCCGGACGCCTCGGCCGCGCGGGGCTGCTCCGAACGGGGGGTTGCTGCGGCATGCCGCACATCGTCGCATGCCGCGAGCGGTGTCTTCGAACGAGCCCCATACACCTGCCGGGCAGCACCCCCGGTGGGGCACTGCCCGGCAGATTCGTAGCGTGAGGGGGATCAGCGGCCGGCGCTGTCCACCACGGCCGACCACTCGTCCAGCAGGGCCTGCGCGGAGGCGTCGTCCGGGCCCTCCGCCCACAGGTGCGTGACCGCCTCGGCCGGGTCGGGCAGGACCATCACCCAGCGGCCGTCGCTCTCCACGACCCGCACGCCGTCGGTGGTGTCCACGAAGCGGTCGCCCGCCTCCTCCACGACCCGGCGCATGACCAGACCCTTGACCGCCCACGGCGTCGCCAGGTCCCGCTTGAGGACATGGGCCCGCGGAATCCGGGCGTCGATCTGGCTCAGCGTGAGCTGCGTCCGCGCCACCAGCCCGATCAGCCGCACGAACGCCGCCGTGCCGTCGTAGACGCTGCTGAACTCGGGGACGATGAAGCCGCCCTTGCCGTCACCGCCGAAGATGGTCTCCTCCTCGCCGCCGACCCGCGTGAGGTCGTCCGGCGAGGTGGTCGTCCACTCCACCTGGGTGCCGTGGTACGCGGCGACCTGCTCCGCGATGCGGGTCGTGGTCACCGGCAGCGCCACCCGCCCGCTGCGCCGCTCGGCGGCGACCAGGTCGAGCATCACCAGCAGCGCCCGGTCGTCCTCGATGATGCTGCCCTTCTCGTCCACGAGCGACAGCCGCTCGCCGACGGGGTCGAACCGCACACCGAACGCCGCCCCGGAGGACGCCACGATCTCCCCGAGCCGCTCCAGGCCCTTGCGCCGCATCTCCTCGGTCTCGGTGGGCCGGGACTCGTCCAGACCGGGGTTGATGGTCAGCGAGTCCACGCCGAGCTTGCCGAGCAGGCTGGGCAGCACCAGACCGGCGCTGCCGTTGGACGCGTCGACGACGACCTTCAGCCCGGACTCGGCGATCCCGGTCGTGTCCACGTTCCGCAGCAGCGACCCGGTGTACGAGTCGTAGACGCTGGACGGGAAGTACAGGTCCCCGATCTCGCCGGGGAACGCCCGCCGGTACTCCTGGCGCGCGAACACCCGGTCCAGCTTGCGCTGGCTGCCCTGGGAGAGGTCGGCGCCCTTGGCGTCGAAGAACATGATGTCCACCGAGTCCGGCACACCCGGCGAGGTCCGGATCATGATGCCGCCGGAGCTGCCCCGCGCGGTCTGCTGCCGGGCCACGGGCAGCGGCACGTTCTCCAGGTCGCGCACGTCGATCGCGCTGGCCTGGAGGGCCGAGATCACCGCGCGCTTGAGCGCACGGGCGCCTCTGGAGTGGTCACGGGCCGTGGTGACCGTGGTGCCCTTCTTCAGGGTGGTGGCGTACGCGCCGGCCAGCCGCACGGCCAGCTCCGGCGTGATCTCCACGTTCAGGATGCCGGTGACCCCGCGCGCCCCGAAGAGGTGCGCCTGCCCCCTGGACTCCCAGATGACCGAGGTGTTGACGAAGGCGCCGGCCTCGATGGTCTTGAACGGGTACACCCGGACGTTGCCCTGGATGATCGACTCCTCGCCGATCAGGCACTCGTCACCGATGACCGCGCCATCCTCGATCCGCGCGGCCCGCATGATGTCGGTGTTCTTGCCGACCACACAGCCGCGGAGATTGCTCTGCTGTCCGACGTACACGTTGTCCGCGACGACGGCCTTGTGCAGGAAGGCACCGCTCTTGACGACCACGTTGGAGCCGATGACGGAGTGCTCGCGTATCTCCGCGCCCGCCTCGACCTTGGCGTAGTCACCGATGTAGAGCGGGCCGCGCAGCACCGCGTCAGGATGCACCTCGGCACCCTCGGCGACCCAGACGCCGGGCGAGATCTCGAATCCGTCGATGTCGACGTCGACCTTGCCCTCGAGGACGTCGGCCTGGGCCTTCACATAGCTCTCGTGGGTGCCGACGTCCTCCCAGTAGCCCTCGGCGATGTAGCCGTAGATGGGCTTGCCCTCCTTCATCAACTGGGGGAAGACATCTCCGGACCAGTCGACGGGGACATCGGGATCGACATAGTCGAACACCTCGGGCTCCATCACATAGATGCCCGTGTTCACCGTGTCGGAGAAGACCTGGCCCCAGGTCGGCTTCTCGAGGAAGCGCTCGACCTTGCCCTCCTCGTCCACGATGGTGATGCCGAACTCCAGCGGATTGGGGACCCGGGTCAGGCAGACCGTGACCAGGGCTCCCTTCTCCTTGTGGAAGTTGATCAGCTCCGTGAGGTCGAAGTCGGTCAGAGCGTCACCGGAAATGACGAGGAACGCGTCGTCCTTGAGCGCGTCCTCGGCGTTCTTGACGCTTCCGGCGGTACCGAGTGGCTTCTCCTCATTGGCATACGTGAGCTCCATGCCGAGTTCTTCGCCGTCCCCGAAGTAGTTCTTGACGAGCGACGCCAGGAACTGCACGGTGACCACGGTCTCGTTGAGCCCATGCTTTTTGAGCAACCTGAGCACGTGCTCCATGATCGGGCGGTTGGCCACGGGCAGGAGCGGCTTGGGCATGCTAGAGGTCATGGGGCGCAGGCGTGTGCCTTCGCCTCCAGCCATCACGACGGCCTTCATGTCGGAAGCGTCCTCCTCGAAGAGATGACGGTCTAGCCGACTTCACCCGTCCAGATTGTCCCGCACTTTTACCTCGCGGGCCATCGAAGCGTCACGTCGTGGACGATCGCGGAGTTCCGTCGGCCAACGAGTCCGCGCGCACCAGACGCCGGACCTGGACCATATAAAGCACTCCTGCCCACCAATACAGGGTTGTACCCCATCCGGCGAACGCCCATCCGAAAACAGCGGCGAGTGACGCGATCCAACCGCTCCCGTCACTGAGCAGCAGCAACGGGAAGGCATACATCAGGTTGAAGGTGGCCGCCTTGCCGAGGAAGTTCACCTGGGGCGGCGGATAGCCGTGCCTGCGGAGGATGCCGACCATCACCAGCAGAACCAGTTCCCGGGCCAGCAGCAGCGCGGTCAGCCACAGTGGCAGGATCTCGCGCCAGGTGAGGCCGAGGAGCGTGGAAAGTACATAGAGCCGGTCGGCGGCCGGGTCGAGGAGCCGGCCGAGGCTGCTGACCTGGTTCCAGCGCCGGGCGAGCTTGCCGTCCAGATAGTCGCTGACGCCGCTCAGTGCCAGGACCAGGAGAGCCCAGCCATCACTCTTGGGGCCTCCGAACTCCGGCCGGAGAATCAGCCACAGGAACAGTGGGACGCCGGCGAGCCGGGCCATGCTGAGGATGTTGGGGATGGTGAGGACCCGGTCCGTCTGGACACGGGTCTCCTGGACCTCCACCCGGAAGCCTCCTGTACGAAAGTGACGACAACGCACCCTGACACTACAGCAACGCAAAAAAGCTCCGGCTCTCGGGCTGTATGCCCAAGAGCCGGAGCTGTAAAAGGAGTTCGGCGGCGTCCTACTCTCCCACAGGGTCCCCCCTGCAGTACCATCGGCGCTGTGAGGCTTAGCTTCCGGGTTCGGAATGTAACCGGGCGTT
>NZ_JBVHFA010000009.1:0-424911 GCF_055562575.1 Streptomyces sp. NPDC018263 | reverse complement strand
GGTTGATAGGCCAGATATGGAAGCCCGGTAACGGGTGGAGTTGACTGGTACTAATAGGCCGAGGGCTTGTCCTCAGTTGCTCGCGTCCACTGTGTAAGTTCTGAGGCAACGAACAGTTGCCGGTTCAGAGCTGAACTCGAACTCACAAATAAAAAGTGTGCTTGTTCGCTCGAAACCATTAGGGTTTCGGTGGTCATAGCGTGAGGGAAACGCCCGGTTACATATCGAACCCGGAAGCTAAGCCTCACAGCGCCGATGGTACTGCAGGGGGGACCCTGTGGGAGAGTAGGACGCCGCCGAACAATCTTTGGAGGACCCCTGGTCCCAGCGTTCAGCTGGGACCAGGGGTCCTTTTGTTTTTACAATGCTTGTGGTACCCGAAGACAGGAGTCACCCAATGTCCACCAACTCTCCCGACGACCGACCGGAGCGCGACCAGCGGCGACGGGACAGTGGTGACCGCGGTGATCGTGGCGGCTACCGCGGTGGCCCGCGCCGGTCCAACGACCGTGGTGACGACCGCCGTTCCGGCGACCGTCCCTCCTTCCGCCGCGACGACCGCGGTGGTGAGCGTGGCGGTGACCGCGGTGGTGACCGACCTTCCTTCCGCCGCGACGACCGTGGCGGCGACCGCCCGTCCTTCCGTCGTGACGACAGCCGCGGTGGCGACCGTGGTGGTTTCCGCGGCCGTGACGACCGTGGCGGCGACCGCCCGTCGTTCCGTCGCGACGACGACCGTCGTGGTGGTGACGACCGTCCCTCGTTCCGCCGCGACGAGCGTTCCGGCGACCGGCCGGCCTTCCGCCGTGACGACAGCCGTGGTGACTTCCGCCGCGACGACCGCCGTGATGACCGTCGTGGCGACGACCGTGGCGGCTTCCGTGGCCGTGACGACCGTGGCGGCGACCGCCCCTCCTTCCGTCGTGACGACAGCCGTGGCGGGGACCGCCCGTCGTTCCGTCGCGATGACAGCCGTGGTGACTTCCGTCGCGATGACCGCCGTGATGACCGTCGTGGCGACGACCGTGGTGGCTTCCGTGGCCGCGACGACCGTGGCGGCGACCGTGGTGGATTCCGCCGCGACGACCGCTCCGGCGACCGTCCCTCCTTCCGCCGCGACGACGACCGCCGTGGTGGCGGCGACCGCCCGCCGTTCCGCCGTGACGAGCGTTCCGGCGACCGCCCGGCCTTCCGTCGCGATGACAGCCGTGGTGACTTCCGCCGCGACGACCGTGGTGGCTTCCGTGGCCGCGACGACCGTGGCGGCGACCGCCCGTCGTTCCGTCGCGACGACGACCGCCGTGGTGGCGGTGACCGCCCCTCCTTCCGCCGTGACGAGCGTTCCGGCGACCGCCCCGCGTTCCGCCGTGACGACAGCCGTGGTGACTTCCGCCGCGACGACCGCCGCGATGACCGCCGTGGCGACGACCGCGGCGGCTTCCGTGGCCGCGACGACCGCGGTGGCGATCGTCCCCCCTTCCGCCGTGACGAGCGCTACGGCGACCGCCCGGCCTTCCGTCGCGACGACGACCGTCGTGGTGGTGGCGACCGTCCCTCCTTCCGTCGTGACGACCGTGGTGGTGACCGGGGCGGGTTCCGTGGCCGCGACGACCGTGGTGGATACCGGGGCCGTGACGACCGTGGCGCCCGTCCGGGTGAGCGCGGTGGGTACCGGGGCCGTGACGACCGCCGGGACGACCGGGGTGGCTACCGGGGCGGCCGCGACGAGCGGGACCGCGACCGCGAGCCGATCAAGCGGCTGCCGATCCCGGACGACGTCACCGGCGACGAGATCGACAAGGACGTACGCCAGGAGCTGCTGAGCCTCCCGAAGACGCTCGCCGAGGACGTCGCCAGGAACCTGGTGATGGTCGCGCGGCTCATCGACGAGGACCCCGAGCGTGCCTACGGCTACTCCCGGGTGGCCCTGCGTCTGGCGTCCCGTGTGGCCGCCGTGCGCGAGGCCGCCGGCTTCGCCGCCTACGCCACCCAGAAGTACAGCGAGGCCCTGGCCGAGTTCCGTGCCGCCCGCCGGATGACCGGCAACACCGAGCTGTGGCCCGTGATGGCCGACTGCGAGCGTGGGCTCGGGCGTCCGGAGAAGGCGCTGGACATGGCCGGTGCTCCCGAGGTGCAGAAGCTGGACAAGGCCGGCCAGGTCGAGATGCGGCTCGTCGCCGCCGGCGCCCGGCGTGACCTGGACCAGCTCGACGCGGCCATCGTCACCCTCCAGAGTGCGGAGCTGGCCTCCAACTCCATCCAGCCCTGGACCGCCCGTCTGCGTTACGCCTACGCGGACGCCCTGCTGGCCGTCGGCCGTGAGGGCGAGGCGCGGGAGTGGTTCGCCAAGGCCGTCGAGGCCGACCGGGACGGCAGCACCGACGCCTCCGACCGGCTCGCCGAGCTGGACGGTGTCGAGTTCGTCGACGCGATGGACGAGGACGACGCCGAGACGGAGACCGTGGTGACGGTCGTGGTGGACGAGGACACCACGACCACCGACGAGGCCGACGACGAGCCGGCGGACGAGGACGAGCCCGAGGCCGTGGAGCCGAAGGCCGCCGAGCCCAAGGTCGTCGAGATCAAGGACTCCACCGAGGACTGATCCTCAGCACACCAAGAAAGGGCGGGACCCCAGCGGTCCCGCCCTTTTTTCATGCCCAGAAGCAGCCAGAAGCAGCCAGAAGCAGCCGGGAGCAGCGCTAGATGTCCACCACCCGCAGCACCAGCCCCGACGCCGGCTTCGGCCCGAACGACGTCGACTTGCGTGGCATCGTCACCCCCTGCCGGGCCAGCTCGCGCACGACCTCCTCGCGTACCGGATGCAGCAGTACCGCCGTGCCGCCGCCGCGTTCCGCCTTGGCGACCGTGGCCGCGGTGTCGTGGATGTAGGCGATGTGCGCGGGGGAGTCCTCGGGGATGTGCCAGACGTGCTCGAGGAGCGCGGAGTGCAGGACCGTCGCGTCCAGGGAGCGCCAGGCGGCCGGGTGCCCGGCCGGGACCGTGCGGGCCAGCAGGGCCGGGTCCGGGCGGTCCAGCAGGTGGAAGCCGCCGTCACCGGCCAGCAGGAAGGCGTTGCCCTCGGCGGCCGCCTCCGCGAGCGCCTTCAGCGCCTCTGGCAGCGGGACCGCGAGGTGCCGTACCCGGAACAGGTCGCCCACGGCGGCCAGGGCGTCCCTCACCGGCAGGCCGTGCAGCAGGCGGTGGATGGCGCGGACGCGCAGCGGATAGCGGGCGGTGTCGACCAGCAGGACCAGGCCCAGGTCCCAGGGGCCGGGGGCGGGCTGCTCGGCGCGGAGCAGGCGGTAGGTGGCCCAGCGGTGGTGGCCGTCGGCGATGAGGGCCTGGTGGTGGGCGAGGTCCGCACGGACCAGGGCCAGCTCGGCCGGGTCGGTCAGGCCCCACAGGCGGTGCCGTACGCCGTCCTCGGTGGTCGTCGTCAGCAGCGGCGGGAGTTTCGCCGTGCGCTCGATGGCCTCGGAGGTGGCGCCGTCGCCGCGGTAGGTCAGCAGCAGGGGTTCCAGGTTGGCGCGGGTGGCACGCATCAGCCCGGCGCGGTCGGCGACCACCGGGTCCATCACGTCCTCGTGCGGGAGGACGACGCCCTCCTCCGGCTCCGAGACGCGCAGGGCGCCGATGACGCCGCGCTGGATGAGTCCGTCCACGTCCTGCTGCTCGTACACGTACAGGGCGGGGGCCGGGTCGGGGGCGAGGATGCCGGAGGCGAGCCAGCGGCGCAGGGTGTCGGCGGCCTGTTCGTTGCGGATGTCGGGCGTGTCGGCCTGGGGCAGGATCAGCCGGACGATGTTGTACGGGTCGGCGTCCTGGAGGTGGTGCAGGCCGTCCGGGCGTACCACCACGTCGTACGGCGGGGAGGTGACGGAGGCCAGGCTGCCGACCCGTTCGGGGTCGTAACGAAGGCCGCGGAACGGGGTGAGTTCCAGACCTCGGGGCGCCATTGCTTCCGAGTGACCTGCGATGTTCATCCCGGCATCGTACGTGTGCGGACGCCTTGCGGGATGATCGGGGGAAAGAGCGTCGAACGAGGAGCGATACGGATGAGCCGGAGCGTCAGGACGAGTCCCGAGGGCAGTGAGCGGCCCCTGCACGAGGCGTACGACACGGCGCTGCTCGACCTGGACGGGGTGGTGTACGCGGGCGGGGAGGCCATCGCGCACGCCGTGGACTCGCTGGCCGACGCCCGTGCCGACGGCATGCACCTCGCGTATGTCACCAACAACGCGCTGCGCACGCCGGACGCGGTGGCCGGGCACCTCAGCGAGCTGGGCATACCGACCGGCGCCGAGGACGTGATCACTTCCGCGCAGGCGGTGGCCCGGCTGGTCAGCGAGCAGGTGCCGGCCGGGGCGAAGGTGCTGGTGATCGGCGGTGAGGGGCTGCGGGTGGCGCTGCGCGAGCGCGGGCTGACCCCGGTGGACTCGGCGGACGACGACCCGGTGGCGGTGGTGCAGGGGTACGGCGGCCCGGACTTCCCGTGGGGGCGGTTCGCGGAGGCGTCCTACGCGGTGGCGCGCGGGGTGCCGTGGTTCGCGTCCAACACCGACCTGACCATCCCGAGCGGCCGGGGCATCGCGCCGGGCAACGGCGCGGCCGTGGAGGTCGTCCGGATCGCGACCGGTGCCGAGCCGCAGGTGGCGGGCAAGCCGCTGCCCCCGATGCACAGGGAGACCATCCTGCGTACCGGCGCCGAGCGGCCGCTGGTGGTCGGGGACCGGCTGGACACCGACATCGAGGGTGCCTACAACGGCGAGGTCGACTCGCTGCTGGTGCTGACCGGTGTCACCGACGGCGCCCAGTTGCTCGCCGCTCCGCCGCAGCACCGGCCGACCTATGTCGACGCCGATCTGCGTGGCCTGCTGACCGGGCAGCCGGCGGTGACGGAGGACGGCGAGGGCTTCCGCTGCGGGGGCTGGACCGCCACGGCCGGTGCGGGCCACCTGGAACTGTCGGGCGAGGGATCTCCGCTGGACGGACTGCGGGCGCTGTGCGCGGCGGCCTGGACGGCGGCGGGGGACGGCACCTGCGCGCTGGACGGGGAGAAGGCGCTGGCCAGGCTGGGTCTCTGACGCTCCGCCGGACGGGCGGCATCGAGATCAAATAGGAGGATAGGCTAACCTAACCGCGTGTTGGTCGAGAGTCCTCCGGAACAGCGCGCGGAACCCGCTCCCGCGCCCCCGAAGCGACGGTTGGTGCGCGCCCTCGGGCTGCTGCTGGCCGTCGTGCTGCTGGCGTTCGTCGCCATGGCGAGTATCGGCGTCGGCGCCAAGTCGCTGGCGCCGGACCTCGTCTGGCACGGGCTGTTCCACGACAGCGGGACCTATGCCGACATCGTCGTGCGGGACCGGATCTCCCGGACCCTCCTCGGTCTGCTGGCCGGGGCCGCGTTCGGGCTGTCCGGCTCGGTGCTCCAGGCGCTCACCCGCAACCCGCTGGCCGACCCCGGCCTGCTCGGCATCAACGCGGGCGCCTCGGCGGCCGTCGTCACCGCCATCACCTTCTTCGGCGTGACCTCGCTGAGCGGTTACGTGTGGTTCGCGTTCGCCGGTGCGGCCGCCGTGGGCGCGCTGGTGTGGTTCCTCGGCGGCACCCGGGGCGCCACCCCGGTACGGCTCGCGCTGGCCGGCACCGCGATCGGGGCCGCGCTGTACGGGTACCTCCAGGCCGTGATGATCACGGACGGCGAGGCGCTGTCCCGGATGCGTTTCTGGACGGTCGGTTCGCTGGACTCCGCCAACGAGCGGACCGTCGTCCAGGTGCTGCCGTTCCTGCTGGCCGGCATGGTCCTCGCGCTCGCCCTGGCCCGGCCGCTGAACGCCATGGAGATGGGCGACGACACCGCCCGCGCGCTCGGCGCCCACCTCAACCGCACCCGCGCGCTGGCCATGCTGGCGGCGACCGTGCTGTGCGGCGCCGCCACCGCCTCCTGCGGCCCGATCATGTTCGTCGGCCTGATGGTGCCGCACGTGGTGCGCTCCTTCACCGGGCCCGACCTGCGCTGGATTCTCCCGTACGCCGCCGTGCTGTCGCCCGTGCTGCTGCTCGGCGCCGACATCGCCGGCCGGCTCGTGGCCCGGCCCGCCGAGATCCAGGTCGGCATCATCACCGCGCTCATCGGCGGCCCGGTCTTCATCTTTCTCGTACGACGGCGGAGGACGGCGCAACTGTGAAGACACTCTCCCGGAGCCGTGCGGTACGCACCCCCGGCGGGCTCTCGCTGCGCCTGGACCCGCGCTCCCTGATCGTCGTCGTCCTGCTGCTGGTCGCCGTGCTCGCCGCGGGCGTGGCCCTGATCGGCACCGGCGACGCCCACATCCCCGCCAAGGACGTGCTGCGGACCCTCGTCGGGAACGGCAACCCGTACCAGGACTTCATCGTCAACGAGCTGCGGCTGCCCCGGCTGCTGGTCGGGCTGCTGGTGGGCGCGTCGCTGGGGCTCGGCGGGGCGCTGTTCCAGTCGATCTCCCGCAACCCGCTCGGCAGCCCCGACGTGCTCGGTCTCGCCCAGGGCTCCACCGCGGGCGCCCTGGTGATGATCGTGCTGTTCTCCGGCAGCGCCGCCGCCGTCACCGCGGGCGCGCTGGCCGGCGGCCTGGTCACCGGCCTCGGCATCTATCTGCTCGCCTGGAAGCAGGGGGTGCACGGATACCGGCTGGTCCTGGTCGGCATCGGTGTCTCCGCCGTCCTCACCGCCGTCAACGGCTACCTGATCACCAAGGCCGACATCGTCGACGCGGCCCGCGCGGTGGTGTGGATGACCGGGTCGCTCAGCGGCCGGGACTGGACCCAGGTCTGGCCGCTGCTGATCCTGTGCGCCCTCGTCGTCCCGGTGGTCCTCGCCAACGGGCGGGGCCTGAGGATGCTGGAGATGGGCGACGACGTGGCGTACGCCCTCGGGGTGCGGGTGCACCGGGTACGGCTGGTGCTGATGGTCGGCGCCGTGCTGCTCACCGCCGCCGCCACCGCCGCCGCGGGCCCCGTCGGCTTCGTCGCCCTCACCGCCCCGCAGCTCGCCCGGCGCCTGACCCGCTCGCCGGGCCCCAACCTGGTGCCGTCCCTGTGCATGGGCGCCGCCCTGCTGGTCACCGCCGACTGGGTCTGCCAGCGCCTCTTCGGCGCCGACCAACTGCCCGTCGGCGTGGTCACCGGTGTCGTCGGCGGCGCCTACCTGCTGTGGCTGCTGGTCGGCGAGCGCCGGGCGGGCCGGGTATGAGCACCGACCCCAGCGCACCCCGCCCGAACACCTCGAGGAGCACCGTCACCGTGAACCGCCTGTCCGCCGAGAACGTCACCCTCGCCTACGAACAGCGCGTCATCGCCGAGCGGCTGTCGGTCGAGATACCCGACAACTCCTTCACCGTGATCGTCGGCCCCAACGCGTGCGGCAAGTCCACCCTGCTGCGGGCGCTGTCGCGGATGCTGAAGCCGGCCGAGGGCCAGGTGCTGCTCGACGGGCAGGCCATCCAGTCGCTGCCCGCCAAGAAGGTCGCCCGCACCCTGGGCCTGCTCCCGCAGTCCTCCATCGCGCCCGACGGCATCACCGTCGCCGACCTGGTCGGCCGGGGCCGCTACCCGCACCAGGGACTGCTGCGCCAGTGGTCGGCCGAGGACGAACGCGTCGTCAGTGAGTCCATGGCGCAGACCGGCGTCACGGAACTGGCCGAGCGGTACGTGGACGAACTCTCCGGCGGCCAGCGCCAGCGCGTCTGGATCGCCATGGCCCTCGCCCAGCAGACCCCGCTGCTGCTCCTGGACGAGCCGACCACCTACCTCGACATCCAGCACCAGATCGACGTCCTCGACCTCTGTGCCGAGCTGCACGAGACGCAGGGGCGCACCCTCGTCGCCGTCCTGCACGACCTCAACCACGCGGCGCGCTACGCCACGCACCTCATCGCCCTGCGCGGCGGCGAGGTCATCGCCCAGGGCGCGCCGAACGAGATCGTCACCGCGGAGCTGGTCGAGCAGGTCTTCGGGCTGCGCTGCCAGGTCATCGACGACCCCGAGACCGGGACCCCGCTGGTCGTGCCCGCCGCCCGCAAGGCGCGGACGGCACCTCGGGCCGAAGGGGTCACAGCAGCTTCCTGAGCCGGAACAGGTCCATCAGACCCGCCTCCAGCCTGACCCGGCCCGACCCCCAGGCGGACGCGAAGTTCAGCTCGCCGTCCACCAGGCCCACCAGGTCGTCCCCGGTCAGCGTCAGCCGGATCTGGGCCCGCTCCCCGGGCGGGCCCGGCAGGGTCTCGGCCACCTCGATCCGGCCGCCCCTCATGCGGCCGGCGAAGGTGACGTCCAGGTCGGTGACATGGCAGCTCACCGAGCGGTCCAGCGCGGCGGCCGCGCCGACGTCGCCCTCGGCGGTGCTCATGCTGTCCGAAAGCTTCTCCAGTGCCGTACGGCACTCCTCGATCGTGGCCATCGCGCACGACGGTACCCCAGGCGTTCGCGGTAGCGTCTGGGCATGAGCGAGTCCGCGCCCGCGTCCGTGCCCCCGGCGCCCGAGTCCGACCCCGCGGCCCCGGCGCCGCTGGCCGTGCCCCGCACCCCCACCGGGGACGCCGGGGTCGACGCCCGCCTGGCGCGGCTGGCCGACGCCGACCACCTGCCCACCGACGGACACCTCGGCGTGTACGAGGATGTACACCGGGGGCTGCGCGACGCGCTGGACGCGCTCGACGCCCGCCCGGACCATCCGGCACCCGCCCCCCGGTGAGGCCACACCCGCACCGCCCGTACCAAGCACGAAGCACTGAGCAGGAGCTGAACCGAACGTGGCAGGAGTCGCACGCCGCCGTCTCGACGCGGAACTGGTCCGCCGCAAGCTGGCGCGCTCGCGCGAGCACGCGAGCCAGTTGATCGCCGCCGGACGGGTCACCGTCGGCAAGACCGTGGCGACCAAGCCGGCCACCCAGGTGGAGACCGCCGCCGCGATCGTGGTGCTGAGCGACGACACCGACCCCGACTACGTCTCGCGCGGCGGTCACAAGCTCGCCGGCGCCCTCGCCGCCTTCGTCCCCCTGGGCCTCGTGGTCGAGGGCCGCCGCGCCCTGGACGCCGGCGCCTCCACCGGTGGCTTCACCGATGTCCTGCTGCGCGCGGGCGCCGCCCAGGTCGTCGCCGTGGACGTCGGATACGGACAACTCGCCTGGTCCCTCCGCAACGATGAACGGGTCGTGGTCAAGGACCGTACGAACGTACGCGAGTTGACGCTGGAGGGGATCGACGGGAAGCCGGTGGACCTGGTGGTGGGCGATCTGTCCTTCATCCCGCTCCATCTGGTGCTGCCCGCCCTCAAGCGGTGCGTGACGCCGGACGCGGATCTGGTGATGATGGTGAAACCGCAGTTCGAGGTGGGTAAGGAACGGCTGGGCAGCGGGGGTGTCGTACGGAGTCCGCAACTGCGGGCGGAGGCCGTGCGCGGGGTGGCCGACAAGGCGTGGGAGCTGGGTCTCGGGGTGCGAGGAGTCACCGCGAGTCCGCTGCCGGGCCCGTCCGGCAACGTCGAGTACTTTCTCTGGCTGCGTGCCGGAGCCCCCGAGATCGACCCGGCCGACATCGATCGTGCAGTGGCGGAGGGGCCGCGTTGACACAGAACCGAGCGCGTACTGTTTTCCTGCTCGCCCACACCGGGCGTCCCGCGGCGATCCGCAGTGCGGAACTCGTGGTCAAGGGACTGCTGCGGTCCGGCATCGGGGTGCGGGTGCTGGAGGAGGAGGCGTGCGATCTGCCGCTGCCCGGCGAGGTCCAACTCGTCAAGGAGGCGACACCGCAGTCACTCGACGGCTGTGAACTGCTCATCGTCCTCGGCGGTGACGGCACCCTGCTGCGCGGCGCCGAGTTCGCCCGCGCCTCCGGGGTGCCGATGCTCGGCGTCAACCTCGGCAGCGTCGGCTTCCTCGCCGAGGCCGAGCGGGACGACCTGGACCGGGTGGTGGACCGGGTGGTGGCCCGCTCCTACGAGGTCGAGGAGCGCATGACCATCGACGTGGTCGTGCACCGCAACGGCGACATCGTGCACACCGACTGGGCGCTGAACGAGGCGGCCGTGCAGAAGGTGTCCGCCGAGAAGATGCTCGAAGTGGTGCTGGAGATCGACGGCCGCCCGGTCACCGCCTTCGGCTGCGACGGCATCGTGCTCTCCACCCCCACCGGCTCCACCGCCTACGCCTTCTCCGCCGGCGGACCGGTGGTCTGGCCCGAGGTGGAGGCGCTGCTCATGGTGCCGATCAGCGCGCACGCCCTGTTCGCCAAGCCGCTGGTCACCTCCCCCGACTCCGTCCTCGCCGTCGAGGTGCTCCCGCACGTCCCGCCGGGCGTGCTGTGGTGCGACGGGCGCCGCACCATCGAGCTGCCGCCCGGCGCGCGGGTCGAGGTCCGGCGCGGCGCGGTCCCGGTCCGGCTCGCCCGGCTGCACCACGCCTCCTTCACCGACCGGCTGGTGGCGAAGTTCGCCCTGCCGACCACCGGCTGGCGCGGCGCCCGGGACCACTCCTCGGAGTGACAGCGGCGGCCCGTGTGCGCGGCGCGCCCCGGACCTCGTAAGGTCTGTTCCGTGTTGGAGGAGATGCGGATACGGTCGCTCGGGGTCATCGACGACGCCGTGGTCGAGCTGTCGCCGGGGTTCACCGCGGTCACCGGTGAGACCGGGGCGGGCAAGACCATGGTGGTCACCAGCCTGGGCCTGCTGCTCGGCGGACGCGCCGACCCGGCGCTCGTACGGATCGGCGCGGGCAAGGCGGTGGTGGAGGGGCGGATCGCCCTGGCCCCCGGCGCCTCCGCCGTCGTGCGCGCCGAGGAGGCGGGGGCCGAGCTGGACGACGGCGCCCTGCTGATCAGCCGTACCGTCTCCGCCGAGGGCCGCTCCCGCGCGCATCTCGGCGGGCGCAGCGTGCCCGTGGGGCTGCTCGCCGAGCTGGCCGACGAACTGGTGGCCGTGCACGGCCAGACCGACCAGCAGGGCCTGCTCAAGCTGTCCCGGCAGCGCCAGGCCCTGGACCGGTACGCGGGCGAGGCGGTCTCCGGCCCGCTGGCCGCGTACAGCGAGGCGTACCGGCGGCTGCGGGCGGTCGCCGCCGAGCTGGACGAGATCGTGACCCGCGCCCGCGAGCGCGCCCAGGAGGCCGACCTGCTGCGGTACGGCCTGGACGAGATCGCCGCCGTCGAACCCCGCGCCGGGGAGGACACCGAACTCGCCGAGGAGGCGGAGCGGCTCGGGCACGCCGAGGCGCTCGCCGGTGCGGCCACCGCCGCGCACGCCGCCCTCGCGGGCAACCCCGAGGACCCGGAGGGCATCGACGCCTCCACCCTGGTCGCGGGCGCCCACCGGGCGCTGGAGGCGGTCCGGGCCCACGACCCGGCGCTGGCCGCGCTCACCGACCGGATCGGGGAGATCGGCATCCTCCTCGCCGACGTCGCCGGTGAGCTGGCCGGATACGCCTCCGACCTGGACGCCGACCCGCTGCGGCTGGCCGCGGTGGAGGAGCGCCGGGCCGCGCTGACCGCGCTGACCCGCAAGTACGGCGAGGACATCGGCGCCGTGCTGGCCTGGGGCGAGCAGGGCGCCGCCCGGCTGACCGAGCTGGACGGCGACGACGAGCGGATCGGTGAACTCACCGCCGAGCGCGACGCCCTGGGCGCCGAACTGGGCGCGCTCGCCGAGGCGTTGACCAAGGCCCGCACCGAGGCCGCCGAGCGGTTCGCCGCCGCCGTCACCGCCGAACTCGCCTCGCTGGCGATGCCGCACGCGCGGGTCTCCTTCGACATCCGGCAGACCGAGGACCCCGAGGGAATCGAGACCGGCGGCCGTACGGTCGCCTACGGGCCGACCGGTGTCGACGAGGTCGAGCTGCTGCTCGCCCCGCACCCCGGCGCCCCGCCCCGGCCCATCGCCAAGGGCGCCTCCGGCGGTGAGCTGTCCCGCGTGATGCTCGCCGTGGAGGTGGTGTTCGCGGGGACCGACCCGGTGCCGACGTATCTCTTCGACGAGGTGGACGCCGGGGTCGGCGGCAAGGCGGCCGTGGAGATCGGGCGGCGGCTGGCGAAGCTGGCCCGGACCGCGCAGGTCGTCGTGGTCACCCACCTGCCGCAGGTCGCCGCGTTCGCCGACCGGCAACTGCTGGTGGAGAAGACCAACGACGGCTCGGTCACCCGGTCCGGTGTGAAGGTCCTGGAGGGCGAGGACCGCGTCCGCGAGCTGTCCCGGATGCTGGCCGGCCAGGAGGACTCCGAGGCCGCCCGCGCCCACGCCGAGGAACTCCTCGCCACCGCCCGCGCGGAGGACTAGGTGTCCCGCCCCGCCGCCCTGCTCACCTCCGCCGCGCTCACCCGGAGGCTGACGGCCCTGCTCCGGCACCGCGCGCCGGGCGGCCGGGACCGCTGGGAGCGGAAGAACCACGCCGGCCGCACCGTCGAGCTGTACGCCGGTCCCGCGAGCGCCGCCGCCACCGCGCTCGCCGCCGCCCGCGTCCACCCGGCGGCCGGGCTCGCCGTGCTCGCCGCCGGTGCCTGCGGGGCGTACGACGACATCGCCGGCGCCGACGACCCCCGCCGGGGCTTCCGCGCCCACCTCGGCGCCCTGCGCACCGGCGAGGTCACCTCCGGCGCGGTCAAGCTGTTCGGTATCTCCGCCGCCGCGCTGGCCGCCGGGACGCTGCTGAAGGAGCGGCCGGTGGACCGGCTGCTCGCGGGCGTCGTCATCGCGGGCGCCGCGCACACCGCCAACCTCCTCGACGTACGCCCCGGCCGCGCGGCGGGCGCCGTGCTCGCGCTCGCCGTGCCGGGGCTCGTCCGGAGCGGGCCGGGCGGCGCGCTGGTCGCCGTCGCGGCGGGCGGGGCCGCCGCCGTGCTCCCCGAGGACCTGGGGGAGCGGGCCATGCTCGGCGACACCGGCGCGCACGCCCTGGGCGCCGCGCTCGGCACCGCCGTCGTCGCGGCGGGCGGGCGCGCGAGCCTTCTCGTGCACGCCGTCGCCGTGGTCGCCGCCACCGTGCGTGGGGACCGGGTCTCCGCCTGGGCGCGGGCGTTGTGAGCCGCTGACCTCGCGGTACGCCCGCCGGCCGGCTCCGCCGGGCCGACGGCCGCTCTCACTCGTACGGGTGAGATGCGCCGGCGCATTGCCAACGCGCCCCGCCCTGCGGCTCCGGCGGGATTTCCCGGAACAGCCGTACGTACTGGCATGCTTGACGGTGTGCCGCCTCCGGGCGGGGGCCCGCGCGGCCCGTCGTACCCCGCTTCCGGTGTTTCGCCGTTCGCTACCTTCTGTACGTCCTCGTGACCTATCCGTACCTATCCGTACGTTCCCCGACCCCGCCCCGACCCAGGAGTGCCGGCCTCAGTGAGCCCCGTGAGCAGCAACGCCCCGCACGGCCGGTCCTCGCTGCGCACCGTGCAGGTGCTCGGCGGCGGCAACGCCGGGAGCAGCGCCCATGTGCGCTCCCTGGCCGAGGGACTGGTCGCGCGGGGCGTGCGGGTCACCGTCTGTGCCCCGGCCGAGGCCGACCACGCCTACGACTTCCGGGGCACCGGCGCCGACCATGTGCCGGTGCCCCGCAGCAGCGACCCGGCGGCCGTGGGGCGGCTCCGGGCGGCCTGCGCGGACGCCGACCTGGTGCACGCCCACGGGCTGCACGCCTCCTTCCGTGCCGCGCTCGCGCTCGGCGGGCGGGCGGTCCCGCTGGTCGTCACCTGGCACGACCGGGCGCATGCCGAGGGCGCGCGGGCGCATCTGCTGCGGATGCTGGAGCGGCGCGTGGCGCGGACGGCCGCCGTGGTCCTCGGCACCAGCTCCGCCCTGGTCGACCGGGCCCGCCGCACCGGCGCGCGGGACGCCCGGCTCGGCGCGATGGCCCTGCCCGGGCGCCCCCGGCCCGCTGCACCGGAGGACCCGGAGGGCCCCGCGGCCAAGCTCCGCGCCGAACTCGGCGCCACCGACCGCCCGTTGCTCCTCGCCGTCGGCTCCCTCGACCGGCACCGGGGCTACGACGTGCTGCTGGACGCCGCCCGCCGCTGGAGCGGCCTCGACCCGCAGCCGCTCACCCTGATCGCGGGGGAGGGGCCGCTCCGCGCCGAGCTGCAACAGCGCATCACCGACGAGGAGTTGCCCGTCCGGCTGCTCGGCGTCCGCGACGACGTGCCCGACCTGCTCGCGGCCGCCGACCTCGCCCTGCTCACCAGCCGCTGGGAGTCCCGCCCCCTTTTCCCCCAGGAGGCCCTGCACGCCCGCGTCCCCCTGGTCGCCACCGCGGTCGGCGGCGTCCCTGACCTCGTCGGCGACGCCGCCGCCCTCGTCCCCTACGGCGACCCCCGCGCCCTCGCCGACACCGTCACCGCCCTCCTCGCGGACCCCGACCGGCGTGCCCAGCTCGCCGACCGCGGCACCCGCCAGGCGTCCGGCTGGCCGACCGAGGACGACACGATCGCCCAAGTGCTGAGCATCTACGACGAGCTGACCCAACCGCTGGCGCTGCTCTAGCCCCCGTCACCGCTAGTCGACGTGCCGCCTCGCCCGCAGGGCCAGGCTCAACGCCAGGACGGTGTGCGGGTCGTCGAGGTCGGTGGTCAGCAACTCGCCTATGCGGGCGAGGCGGTTGTAGAGGGTCTGGCGGTTGAGATGGAGTTCGCGGGCGGTCTCCGCCTTGCGGCCGGCGTGGGCGAGGTAGGTCTCCAGGGTGGGGAGCAGCGGCGGCTTCGCTCGCCGGTCGTGTTCACGCAGCGGGCCGAGCGCACGGTCCACGAAGGCCGCCAGGTCCGGGTGGTCCCGCAGCCGCCACAGCAGCAGGTCGATGTCCAGGCGGCGGGCGTCGTACCAGGGCTGGTCGGGCAGGCCCTGCGCGGCCGTCGCCGTCTCCGCCGCGTGCCGCAGCCCCGCCGAGGCGGCCGACCAGTCACCCGGCAGCCCCACCACCACGACCGGCGGCCGGGCCCCCGGCCGGATCATCCCGGCCCGCTCGGCGCCCGCCCGCAGCGCGGCCGCCACCCGGTCCGCGACCGGCGCCCGGTCGGCCTTCGCGCGCAGCCCCACCAGCACCGGCACCCGGCCCTCCACCGGCCGCACCCCCAGCAGCACCGGCACCCCCACCGACGCCAGCTCCTCGCCGACCGCCCGCGCCAGCACCGCCCAGCCCCCCGCCGGGGACAGCGCGTCCCCCACCCGCATCACCACCGGCAGCAGCGGACCGTCACCCGGCCGGAACCCCAGCACGCGGGCCTGCGCCGGAGCGTCCCCGGCCCGCACCCGGCCCTCGGCCAGATCGGTCAGGAAGTCACCCCGGCCCCGCGCCGCCAGCTCCTCCTCCTGGCGGGCCTGCATCAGCACCACCGCCACCGTCCCCGCCGCCCGCTCGGCCGCGATCCGGTGCACCGGCGCCAGCGGAGCCCCGACCGGCAGCAGCACCAGCCGCGCCCGCACCCCGCCCGCCCCCGCGCCACCGCCCGGCACGTCCACCAGCAGCGCCCCCGAGGGCGGCGGCTCCGCCCGGTGCGGACCGCGCAGCCCCTCCCACACCTGCAAGGGGTCCGCGCCCTCGGGCCCCGGCCCGGCCGCGTACAGCAGGCGGCCGTCGGCGGTCTCCAGGAACACCGGGTTGGCACAGAAGTCGGCCAGGATGGCGAGCAGTTGGGGGACGCCGCCCCCGCCGAGCAGCGCCTCCGTACAGCGCCGGTGCACATCCTCCGCCCGCTGGAGCAGGGCGTAGTGACCGTTGACGATCTCGGTGTGGATCTCCTCGGTGACCGCCACGAACGGCACCTCGCGGTGCAGTTGGACCAGCGGCAGGCCCGTCGCCCGCGCGGTGTCCACCAGGGCGGCCGGCAGCCGGGTGAAGCGCTGGCCCAGCTCCACCACCAGCGCCGCGATGTCCCGCTCGGCCAGGGTGCGGACGAACGCCCGCTGCTCGGCCGGGCGCGTGCCCAGCCCGTACCCGGTGGTCAGCAGCAGCTCGCCGCCCTTGAGCAGCTTGGCGATGTGCGGGACCTCACCCGCGTGCACCCAGCGCACCGCGCGCTCCAGCCGGTCCTCGCCCGCCACCACCTCCGGCAGCCCACCGCGCAGCCCGGGCAGCTCCAGCGCCCGCCGCACGGTGATCCCGCCACCCTCTGTGCCCATGCGCCGGACGCTACCCGCCCGGCCTCCCGGGGAACAGCCGCGGCTACAGCGGCCGGATGTTGTGGTTGAAGCGGAAGACGTTGTCCGGGTCGTACGCCCGCTTCACCTTCTCCAGCCGGAGCATGTTGCCGACGCCCAGGCCCGCGCCGACGCGCTCGGCGCCCTCGTCGCCGATGAAGTTCAGGTAGACGTCGCCGGTGCTCCACGGCTCGACCTCGGAGCGGACCTCCCGGACCCAGGAGATGGCGCGCTCGTCGTCGGCCGGGTCCTCCCAGACGGCGAAGGGGTGGGCCGACCAGGGGGCGTCCCGGTAGGGGATCGGGTAGTCGTGCGGGCCGGACGCGAGGGCGCCGCCCTGCGGGAACAGGATGTGCTGGGTGCCGGTCGGCACCGGCATCCGGTCCCCCAGAGAGCAGTACACGTCCACCAGGTCGTCCGGCAGACCGGTCAGGTACTCGGCCGACCAGTAGTTCCGCAGCCCCGGCGGGTCGTCGATCATGCGCTGCACGTCCGTGTACGGCAGCTCGGCGATCAGCTCACCCGCGGCCGGCAGCGCCAGCAGCGGCTCGATCAGCTCGCGCAGGCCCGTGACACCGCCCGCGTACGTCACCAGCGCCCCGCACACCAGCCTGCCCACCAGCTCCTCGGGGACGAACTCCTCGGGCGGGGCGGTGATGTACAGCAGGGCCCCGCTCAGCCGGTCGGGTCCGGCGTCGATGACCTCGCGGAAGGCACGCACCACCTCGGGGCCGTGCTCCGGCTGGAACAGCAGCAGGGCGACCGCGAACTCGGGCAGCTCGTGCAGCCGCAGGGTGAGCGTGGTGGCCACCCCGAAGTTGCCGCCGCCGCCGTGCAGAGCCCAGAACAGCTCGGGATGCTCCTCGGGGGTCGCCCGCACCCGCTCGGCGTCGGCCGTCACCAGCTCCACGCCCAGCAGATTGTCGACGGCGAGCCCGTAGGCCCGGTCCAGCCAGCCGGTGCCGCCGCCGAGGACGAACCCGCCGACCCCGGTGGTGGAGACCCGGCCCCCGGTGGTCGCCAGTCCGTACGGGGCACACGCCTGGTCGAGATGGCTCATCGTCGCCCCGCCCCCGACCCGCGCCGAACGGGCCTCCGGGTCGACCTCCACCCCGTGCATCCGGCGCAGATCGACCACCACCGCGCCGTCGCCCAGGGCGTTGCCCGCGACGCTGTGCCCGCCGCCGCGCACGGCGACGGGCAGATCCAGATCACGGGCGAAGCGGACCGTGCGCACCACGTCGGCGGCGTCCGCGCACTGGGCGATCACGGCCGGCCGCCGGTCGATCATCGCGTTGAAGACGGCACGGGCCTCGTCGTACCCCGCGTCGCCCGGCACGAACACCTCGCCGGTCAGCTCCTCGCGCAGCGCGGCCAGCGCCGCGCCCGCCTTCGAGAGGGAAGCCATGGCCGCCCCCTTCCGCATCGGGAGTGGTCCGCTTCCCAGCGTAGGCCGGAATCAGCCCCCGTACGCCCCCGAGGCCGTCAGCCGCAGGGCGGTGTCGATCAGGGGGACGTGGCTGAACGCCTGCGGGAAGTTGCCGACCTGGCGCTGGAGGCGGGGGTCCCATTCCTCGGCGAGGAGGCCGAGGTCGTTGCGCAGGCCGAGGAGCTTCTCGAACAGCTTGCGGGCCTCGTCCACCCGGCCGATCATCGCGAGGTCGTCCGCCATCCAGAACGAGCAGGCCAGGAAGGCGCCCTCGTCACCGGGGAGACCGTCGACGCCCGCGTCCTCGCCGTCGGTCGGGTAGCGCAGGATGAACCCGTCGGAGGTGGACAGCTCGCGCTGGATCGCCTCGATGGTGCCGATGACCCGCTTGTCGTCCGGCGGCAGGAAGCCCATCTGCGGGATCAGCAGCAGGGAGGCGTCCAGCTCCTTGGAGCCGTAGTACTGGGTGAAGGTGTTGCGCTCCGGGTCGTAGCCCTTCTCGCAGACCTCGCGGTGGATGTCGTCGCGCAGTTCCTTCCAGCGCTCCAGCGGGCCCTCCGCGTCCCCGGACTCGATCAGCTTGATCGTGCGGTCCACGGCGACCCAGGCCATCACCTTGGAGTGCACGAACTGGCGGCGCGGTCCGCGCACCTCCCAGATGCCCTCGTCCGGCTCCTGCCAGTGGTCCTCGAGGTAGCGGATCAGCTTGAGCTGGAGCACCGAGGCGTAGTCGTTGCGGGCCAGGCCGGTCATGTGGCCCAGGTGGAGGGCCTCGATGACCTCGCCGTACACATCGAGCTGGAGCTGGTCGGCGGCGCCGTTGCCCACCCGGACCGGGCGGGAGTTCTCGTACCCCGGCAGCCAGTCCAGCTCGGCCTCGCCCAGCTCACGCTCACCGGCGATGCCGTACATGATCTGGAGGTTCTCCGGGTCGCCCGCGACCGCCCGCAGCAGCCACTCGCGCCAGGCGCGGGCCTCGTCGCGGTAGCCGGTGCGCAGCAGCGAGGACAGGGTGATCGCCGCGTCCCGCAGCCAGGTGTAGCGGTAGTCCCAGTTGCGCACGCCCCCGATGTCCTCCGGCAGGGAGGTGGTGGGCGCGGCCACGATGCCGCCGGTGGGGGCGTAGGTGAGCGCCTTCAGCGTGATCAGCGAACGGATCACGGCCTCCCGGTAGGGGCCGTGGTACGTGCACTGCTCGACCCACTCGCGCCAGAACTCCTCCGTCGCCCGCAGCGCCTGCTCCGGCTCGGGCAGCGGGGGCGCCTCCTTGTGCGAGGGCTGCCAGGAGATGGTGAACGCCACCCGCTCACCGGCGGAGACGGTGAAGTCCGAGTACGTCGTCAGGTCCTTGCCGTAGGTGTCCGCCTCGGTGTCGAACCACACCGAGTCCGGGCCCGCGACGGCGACCGTGCGGTTGTCGTACTTGTGCACCCACGGCACCACACGGCCGTAGGAGAACCGCATGCGCAGCTCCGAGCGCATCGGCACCTCGCCGCTGAGGCCCTCCACGATCCGGATGAGCTGCGGGGCGCCGTCACGCGGGGGCATGAAATCCGTCACCCGTACGGTGCCGCGCGGGGTGTCCCACTCCGACTCCAGGATCAGCGAGTCGCCCCGGTAGCTCCGCCGGGCCGCCGTGGGCGGGGGTGAGTCCGCCGAGTACGCCGGGCCGAGCCGCCAGAAGCCGTGCTCCTCGGTGCCGAGCAGGCCGGCGAAGATGGCGTGCGAGTCGAAGCGGGGCAGGCACAGCCAGTCCACCGTGCCGTCCCGGCAGACCAGCGCGGCGGTCTGCATGTCTCCGATGAGTGCGTAATCTTCGATGCGCCCGGCCACGTGCAACTCCAGTCGAACGGCCACGTCACCCCCGCACGAGGGGGCAGTCGCTTGGTGCGGTCAAGGGGTGGTTGTCATACGTTGAGCGGTGAAGCAAAGCAGCCCGCCGAGCCCTGAGGCAAAACGGCGGTCCATGCTCAACGAACTGCCGCGCTCCCCATGTTCCCCATGCCAGTGGCGGGGATGCTGGAGGCGGGGGTGTGCCGTCATCCCGGCCGCGCTCGGCAGCGAGTGTCCGAGCAGGATACGACGCACCCCGATGATCCGCGCGCCGCTCGGGGCAACCCGTGTGGGCCGAACGAGTGACCGCGGGGTGAGAACCTCGTGACGGCCGCCTGCCCGGCCCGAACCTGGTCACACCCGCCCTCCCGGCCGCGTACGGAGCGTGGTCGGACGCCGACTCCTCCAGGCGCTGATACCCTGGTAGCCCGTGGACCGGTGGGCCCCAAAACCCCCGAACCGCAGCGACGACGCCACCGCGAGGAACACCAGATTCTCCGGGCCGGCGACCGCACCGCATCACAGACAGCGACCACGGGAGCCCCCTCTTGGCCATGCCGCCGAAATCTACGACGACCAAGCACATCTTCGTCACCGGGGGTGTCGCCTCCTCGCTCGGCAAGGGCCTCACCGCCTCCAGCCTGGGCATGCTGCTCAAGGCTCGCGGCCTGCGCGTCGTGATGCAGAAGCTCGACCCGTACCTGAACGTCGACCCGGGCACGATGAACCCCTTCCAGCACGGTGAGGTGTTCGTCACCAACGACGGCGCCGAGACCGACCTGGACATCGGCCACTACGAGCGCTTCCTCGACCGCGACCTCGACGGCTCGGCCAACGTCACCACCGGCCAGGTCTACTCCACGGTCATCGCCAAGGAGCGGCGCGGCGAGTACCTGGGCGACACCGTGCAGGTCATCCCGCACATCACCAACGAGATCAAGCACCGCATCCGGCGCATGGCCACCGACGAGGTGGACGTCGTCATCACCGAGGTCGGCGGCACCGTCGGCGACATCGAGTCGCTGCCGTTCCTGGAGACCGTCCGCCAGGTCCGCCACGAGGTCGGCCGGGACAACGTCTTCGTCGTCCACATCTCGCTGCTGCCCTACATCGGCCCCTCCGGCGAGCTGAAGACCAAGCCGACCCAGCACTCCGTCGCCGCGCTGCGCAACATCGGCATCCAGCCCGACGCGATCGTGCTGCGCTGCGACCGCGAGGTCCCCACCGCCATCAAGCGCAAGATCTCGCTGATGTGCGACGTGGACGAGGACGCCGTCGTGGCCTGCCCCGACGCCCGCTCCATCTACGACATCCCGAAGACCATCCACGGCGAGGGCCTGGACGCCTACGTGGTCCGCAAGCTCGACCTGCCCTTCCGGGACGTGGACTGGACCACCTGGGACGACCTGCTGGACCGCGTGCACAAGCCGGACCACGAGATCACCCTCGCCCTGGTCGGCAAGTACATCGACCTGCCCGACGCCTACCTGTCGGTGACCGAGGCGCTGCGCGCCGGCGGCTTCGCCAACCGCGCCCGCGTCAAGATCAAGTGGGTCACCTCCGACGACTGCAAGACCCCGGCCGGTGCCGCCGCCGCCCTCGGCGACGTGGACGGCATCTGCATCCCCGGCGGCTTCGGCGACCGCGGTGTGCTCGGCAAGGTCGGCGCCATCCGCTACGCCCGCGAGAACAAGGTGCCGCTGCTCGGCCTCTGCCTGGGCCTTCAGTGCATCGTGGTCGAGGCCGCGCGGAACCTGGCGGACATCCCGGACGCCAACTCCACCGAGTTCGACCCGGCCACCGCCCACCCGGTCATCTCCACCATGGCCGAGCAGATGGACATCGTCGCCGGTGAGGGCGACATGGGCGGCACCATGCGCCTGGGCATGTACCCGGCCAAGCTGGCCGAGGGCTCCATCGTCCGCGAGGTCTACGACGGCAAGGAGTACGTCGAGGAGCGGCACCGCCACCGCTACGAGGTCAACAACTCCTACCGCGCCGAGCTGGAGAAGAAGGCGGGCATCGTCTTCTCGGGCACCTCGCCCGACGGCAAGCTCGTCGAGTACGTCGAGTACCCGCGCGAGGTCCACCCCTACCTCGTCGCCACCCAGGCGCACCCCGAGCTGCGCTCGCGGCCGACCCGGCCGCACCCGCTGTTCGCGGGCCTGGTGAAGGCTTCCGTCGAGCGCAAGACGGCGGGCAAGCCGAAGAACTCCAAGTAGCACACCAGTTGTTACGGTGGCCGGGGTGCGAACCTTCAAAGGTGCGCACCCCGGTTTTCTTTTGCGCGCGTGGAGGGACAGGGCATGACGATCAGGGACATCCCCGAGGAGTGGGAGATCCGCGACAGCGCGATCCCGTTCACGGGCAACAAGACCTCGGTCCGCACGGACGACGTGGTCATGCCCGACGGCTCGGTGGCCCGCCGCGACTACCAGGTCCACCCCGGCTCGGTCGCCGTCCTCGCCCTGGACGAGGAGGACCGGGTCCTGCTCATCAGCCAGTACCGCCACCCCGTGCGCCACAAGCTCTGGGAGATCCCGGCCGGCCTGCTCGACATGCCCGGAGAGAACCCGCTGCACGCCGCCCAGCGCGAGCTGTACGAGGAGGCGCACGTCAAGGCCGAGGACTGGCGGGTGCTGGCCGACGTCTACACCAGCCCCGGCGGCTGCGACGAGGCGGTACGGGTCTTTCTCGCCCGCGACATCTCCGAGGCCCAGGGGGAGCGGTTCGTCGCGGAGCACGAGGAGACGGACATGGAGCACACCCGGGTGCCCCTGGACGAGCTGGTGCGGCTGGTGCTCGCCGGGGACCTGCACAACAACTGCCTGGTCGTCGGCGTCCTCGCGCTGGCCGCCGCCCGCGCCGGGGACGGTCTGGACAGCCTGCGGCCGGCCGACGCGCCGTGGCCCGCGCGGCCCTTCGCGTCCTGATCGTCCGCTGAATCCGGCCAAGATCAACAGCAGCACCCCAATGGTGTGACCATCGCCTGATCCGATCGGGGGACCCGTCCGCCGCGCTCCACCGGGAACGTCGCAGAGCGTGAACTAGGCTCTGGAAACGCCCGCACCGGAAGAACCGGCGGGCTTTGCGCGTGCGGTGGGACGGGAGCGTGGCCCGTGACGGATCAGGCGGTGGACCAGGAAGAGGCGCGGCTGTCCAAGCCGCCGGCCCCGGAGGGTCATTTCCTCGGGCGCACACGGGAGTTGAAGGAGCTCAGGGCCGACATCGAGCGCACCGGCCTGGACACCCTCGCCGGCCGCAAGGCACCCCGGGCCCGCGTCCTCCTCATCGCCGGCCGCCCCGGCTCCGGCCGGACCGCGCTCGCCGAGGAGTTCGTCCACCAGGTCGCGCAGCGTTACCCCGACGGAGTGTTCCGGGCCCGCCTCAGTGACCCCGACGGCACCCCCGTACCCGTGGAACGCGCCGCCTGCGACCTGCTCACCGCGCTCGGTGCCCCCGCCCCGGCGGGCGCCGCCGAGGACGAGCTGACCGAGGCGCTGCGCACCGCCCTCGCCGACCGGCGCGCCCTGCTCCTGCTGGACGACGCCACCGGGGCCGAACAGGTCGACGCCCTCCTCCCGGACGCCCCCGACTGCCTTGTGGTCGCCGTCTCCCGCGGCCCCCTCACCGGCATCTCCGACGTCCGCCCCTGCACCTTGGGCGGCCTGGACACCAAGTCCGCGGTGGAACTGCTCACCCGGTACACCGGCTCCGTCCGCGTCACCGTCGACCCGCGCTCCGCCGAGAGCCTCGCCGAGATCTGCGAGGGACAGCCCGCCGCCCTCACCCTGGCCGGCGGCTGGCTGGCCGCCCGCCCCCAGACGGCCGTCTCCGACCTGGCCAAGCGGCTGCACACCGACCCCGACGACGCCCCCACCCTGGCCCGCGTCCTCAAACTCGTCCACGACGGACTGCCCGCCTCCACCGCCCGGACCCTGCGCCTGCTCTCCCAGGCCCCGGCCGGCACCGTCGACGCCCACACCGCCTCCGCGCTGGCCGGCTGCTCGGTCAAGGCCGCGCAGACCGTACTGCGGGAACTCGCCGCCCTCGGCCTGCTCCGCCCGGCCGCCGGCCCGCTGCCCGAGTACGACATCCCCGGCTGTCTGCACCCCCTGCTGCGCGCGCTGGCCGAGGCGGGCGAACGCCCCGCCGAACTCCAGTTGGCCCGCGCCCGGCTGCTGGAACGCGATGTACGCCTCCTCCAGTCCTGCCGCGCCGTCACCGAGACCGACAGCCCCCAGGCACGCGAGAAGCTCCAGGCGATCCCGCCGCCGCTGCGCTTCGCCGGCCCCGCCGCGGCCGCCACCTGGCTCACCGCCCGGCGCCCCGCGCTGCTGGCCGCCGCCCGGCTCGCGGTGGCCGACGGCGAGCTGGACACCCTGGCCCGCCGCCTGATGTCCCAGCTCGTGCGCGCCATGGTCGCCCACTTCGGCACCCAGGCCGCCGCCCCCGACCTGTACGGCATCCACGGCCTGGTCCTCGACGTCGCCGAGCGGCGCGGACTGCCCCGCGAGAAGGCCGCCGCCCTGCTGAACCTCGGTGACGTGGACGCCCGTACCGGCCGCACCCGCGCCGCGCTGGCCCGCTACCGCGCGGCGCTGGACGCCGGACGCGAGGCGAACGACCCCTACGCCACCGGCCGCGCGATGGAATCCGTAGGCGGCGCCCACCAGGAGCTGGGCGACCACGACCGGGCCGCCGACTGGTTCGGCCGCGCCCTCTCCCAGCGCCTGGCCCGCGGCGAGCGCGCCGAGGCCGCCCGGCTCTACGGCCGTATCGCCACCGCCCACACCTACGCGGGACGGTACGGCGAGGCCCAGCGCAACTGGCGGGCCGCGCTCGCCGGGTACCGCAAGGAGGGCGACATCGCCGCCCACGCCCGCGCCCTGAGCGAGCTGGCCCGCGTGCAGGAGTACGCCGGGCGGCCCGAGGAATCCCTGCGCACCTGCCAGGAGGCGGTGGAGTGGGCGCGGCGCGCGGAGGACGCCCGGTTGCAGGCCGCGCTCCAGCTCCGGCTGGCCGACACCCTGGACCGGCTCGGCGACCCCACGGCCGCCCGACTGCACCGCGCGGCGGCCGAGCGCATGCTGGAAGAGGAGGCGGCCACCGGGCCCGCCACCGAGGGAGAGCCGGAGGCGCCAGACTCAGATGTGCCGGACGCCTGCGAAATCCGCAGTGCATCCAAAGAAGATTGATGCAATGGAAGGCTAGACACTCGGAACACCTTCATTAAACTGGCTCTGCCGCACGTTCTCCTGCGGTGTCTCCCGGTGTGCCCCGGCATGCCTGGGTATGTCTTTCAGCGCACCCCCCATACCCCCTGAGCCAAGGACCGTGATCGACGTGAAGGTCGGCATCCCCCGCGAGGTCAAGAACAACGAGTTCCGGGTGGCCATCACCCCCGCCGGCGTGCACGAGCTGGTGCGCAACGGCCACCAGGTCGTCATCGAGCGGGGCGCCGGTCTCGGCTCCTCGATCACGGACGAGGAGTACATCGCCGCCGGCGCCGGCATCCTCGACTCCGCCGACCAGGTGTGGGCCGACGCCGACCTGCTGCTGAAGGTCAAGGAGCCGGTCGCGGAGGAGTACCACCGCCTGCGCAAGGACCAGATCCTCTTCACCTACCTGCACCTGGCCGCCTCCCGCGAGTGCACCGACGCCCTGCTGGAGTCCGGCACCACGGCGATCGCGTACGAGACCGTCGAGCTGGCGAACCGCGCGCTGCCGCTGCTCGCCCCGATGTCCGAGGTCGCGGGCCGGCTCGCCCCGCAGGTCGGCGCCTACCACCTGATGCGCCCGGCCGGCGGCCGCGGTGTGCTCCCCGGCGGCGTGCCGGGTGTGACCCCGGCCAAGGCCGTCGTCATCGGCGGCGGTGTCTCCGGCTGGAACGCCACGCAGATCGCCGTCGGCATGGGCTTCGAGGTCACGCTGCTGGACCGTGACATCAACAAGCTGCGCGAGGCCGACCGGATCTTCGGCAGCAAGGTCAAGGCGATCATGTCCAACGCCTTCGAGCTGGAGAAGGCCGTCCTCGACGCGGACCTCGTCATCGGCGCCGTCCTCATCCCGGGCGCCAAGGCCCCGAAGCTGGTCACCAACGAGCTGGTGTCCCGGATGAAGCCCGGAAGTGTCCTTGTCGACATCGCCATCGACCAGGGCGGCTGCTTCGAGGACTCCCGTCCCACCACGCACGCCGAGCCGACCTTCCGGGTGCACAACTCGGTCTTCTACTGCGTCGCCAACATGCCGGGCGCGGTGCCCAACACCTCCACCAACGCGCTCACCAACGCGACGCTCCCGTACATCGTCTCGCTCGCCAACAACGGCTGGGTCGAGGCGCTGCGCCGGGACGAGGCGCTCGCCCGCGGCCTCAACACCCATGACGGCAAGGTCGTCTACAAGGAGGTCGCCGAGGCGCACGGCCTGGAGCACGTGGCGATCGAGACCCTGATCGGCTGACCTCCGCGCCGGCGGCGAACCCCCAAGTCGCCCGCGTGGAAAAGGCGATTCGTCAACACGGATCGTCAACACCGCGAACCCGGCCGGACCTTGCCCGACAAGGTCCGGCCGGATGTGTGTATGGTCACTTTGCGACGCTAGGCCAACTCGCCTCGAACGTAACGCTTGGACCGATTCGCACACCGGTGAAACCTGCTGTGCGACGGCTGTACGCCCTTGACAGCGGGATGTTTCATTGTCGACACATCGAGCCGGTTACGGCGGATTGTGTTGCTGCGGACCGCCGACACGCCATAGAGTCGCCAACCGTCGGCATGGTGCCACGCTGACCTTGTCTAGAAGTCCCCTGGCCGCCAAGGAGGTAAGACGACTTGTGAATGAGTCGACATTTTCTCCCGGAGGTGGTCGACCAGGATTGCGCGGAGAGGGCCAGCGTCCCGAGGGACACGAGGCCGTCGGCTCCGTCGCGGTGCGCACCTTCGCAGCCCACCAGAGTCCGGTACCGCAGACGGCCCGGAGAGCACACCAGAGCATGGATGGCCAACACGTGAACGCCATGGCCGGCGACGGAAGTGGCGCGCCCCGCAACCACTTCGCCGACTACGACGAACTGCCCGAGGGGCACTTCTACGACCCCGATGCCGAGTACGAGCCCGATCCGGAGTACGCGGCCACGCTCGCGCCCGACGCGGCCCGCCAGCGCCGTGAGCGCGTCGGCCCGACCGGGCGCCCGCTGCCGTACTTCCCGATCCCGGGCCCGCTGACCGACCACGGCCCCGCGAAGATCATCGCCATGTGCAACCAGAAGGGCGGCGTCGGCAAGACCACGTCGACCATCAACCTGGGCGCGGCGCTCGCGGAGTACGGACGGCGCGTGCTGCTCGTGGACTTCGACCCGCAGGGCGCGCTGTCCGTGGGTCTCGGCGTCAACCCGATGGAGCTGGACCTCACCGTCTACAACCTGCTCATGGAGCGGGGCATGTCGGCCGACGAGGTCCTGCTGAAGACGGCGGTCCCCAACATGGACCTGCTGCCCTCCAACATCGACCTGTCCGCCGCCGAGGTCCAGTTGGTCTCCGAGGTCGCGCGTGAGTCCACGCTCCAGCGCGCCCTGAAGCCGCTGATGGACGACTACGACTACATCGTGATCGACTGTCAGCCCTCGCTGGGCCTGCTCACCGTGAACGCGCTGACCGCCGCGCACAAGGTGATCGTGCCGCTGGAGTGCGAGTTCTTCGCGCTGCGCGGTGTGGCCCTGCTGACCGAGACCATCGAGAAGGTCCAGGAGCGGCTCAACCCCGAGCTGGAGCTGGACGGCATCCTGGCCACGATGTACGACTCGCGCACGGTGCACAGCCGCGAGGTGCTGGCCCGCGTGGTCGAGGCGTTCGACGACCACGTCTACCACACGGTCATCGGGCGTACGGTCCGCTTCCCGGAGACCACGGTCGCCGGTGAGCCGATCACCACGTACGCCTCCAACTCCGTCGGTGCCGCCGCCTACCGTCAGCTCGCCAGGGAGGTGCTCGCCCGGTGTCACGCCGAGTGAGTCTGCCCGGAGCCGACGAACTGTTCCGTACGACAGGGGGGATGGGGCTCCAGCCCTCCTCGCCCCGGCGCGGACCCGGCGCGGAGGCGCGGGTGCCCGCGCCGGCGGGGGAGAGCGACCCGGCCGCCGCCGCGCAGGACGCGCCGCAGTCGGTGCCCGTACAGGGCGGCGACGGTGAGGGCGCCGAGCACACCGCCGCGGTCGGCCCGGAACCCGACGGGTCCGGCGAGTCCCGTATCCGGCCCGCCCGGCGGCAGAGCGAGCCGGACGGTTCCGGTGAGCAGCCCCGCAAGCGCGGCCGCGCGGCCGCCCGGCGGCCCAGCGGACGCGAGCGGCACGACGAAAAGATCACCGTGTACGTCTCGGCCGAGGAACTGATGGACCTCGAGCACGCCCGCCTGGTCCTGCGCGGCGAGCACGGCCTCGCCGTCGACCGCGGCCGCATCGTCCGCGAGGCGGTCGCCGTGGTCCTCGCCGACCTCGAGTCCCGCGGGGAAGCCAGCATCCTGGTACGGCGGCTGCGGGGGCGCTAGCCCGTCTTCCCACCGCCCGACCGATAGCCTGCGACCCCCATGAACGCGCACCGCACCGCCACGACCGGCCCGAGACGCCCGCTGGGCCGGGGCCCGGACACCGCACCTCCGGACCCGGCCCCGGCGCCCGAGAACCCGGTGCCCGAGACCCCCGCGCCCGAGGTTTCCGCACCCGAGTCTTCGGTGCCTGCGTCTTCGGTGCCCGGCGGAGTCTTCAAGGTCCGGCTGGACAACTTCGAGGGCCCCTTCGACCTGCTGCTCCAGCTCATCACCAAGCACAAGCTGGACGTCACCGAGATCGCGCTGTCCCGGGTGACCGACGAGTTCATGGCGCACATCCGGGCCATGGGGCCCGACTGGGACCTGGACCGCACCACCGAGTTCCTGGTCGTCGCCGCCACCCTGCTCGACCTCAAGGCAGCCCGGCTGCTGCCCGCCGCCCAGGTCGAGGACGAGGCCGACCTCGCCCTGCTGGAGGCGCGGGACCTGCTCTTCGCCCGGCTGCTCCAGTACCGGGCCTACAAGCGGATCGCGGACATCTTCAACGAGCGACTGGACGACGAGGGCCGCCGCTACCCGCGTACCGTCGGCCTGGAGCCGGAGCACGCCGAGCTGCTGCCCGAGGTCGTCATCAGCATCGGACCCGAGGGGTTCGCCCGGCTCGCGGTGAAGGCGATGCAGCCGAAGGCCAGGCCGCAGGTGTACGTCGACCACATCCACGCCCCGCTGGTCAGCGTCCAGGAGCAGGCCCACGTCGTGGTGGCCCGGCTGCGCGAGGCCGGTGAGGCCGACTTCCAGGAACTGGTGGCCGACACCGACGACACCCTCACCGTCGTCGCCCGCTTCCTCGCCCTGCTGGAGCTGTACCGGGAGAAGGCCGTCGCCCTGGAGCAGGAGACCGCGCTCGGCACCCTGCTGGTCCGCTGGACCGGCGGGGAGAGCGCGGCCCCGGCGGTCACCGACGAGTTCGACCGGCCCGCGAAGCCCGACCGGACCACCTGGGAGCAGAAGACGTGAACCACCAGGCCGCGGACGACCGTGTCGCCGCCCTCGACCTCAAGCCCGCCCTGGAGGCCGTCCTGATGGTGGTGGACGAGCCCGCCACCGAGGAGCACCTCGCGCGAGTCCTCCAGCGCCCCCGGCGCCGGATCGCCGAGGCGCTGCGCGAACTGGCCGACGACTACACCGCCCAGGGCCGAGGCTTCGAGCTGCGTTTCGTCGCGGGCGGCTGGCGTTTCTACACCCGCCCCGCGTACGCCCCCGCCGTGGAACGCCTCGCGCTGGAGGGCCAGACCGCCCGGCTCACCCAGGCGGCCCTGGAGACCCTCGCGGTCGTCGCGTACCGCCAGCCGGTCGGCCGCAGCAGGGTCTCCGCCGTGCGCGGGGTCAACTGCGACGGCGTGATGCGGACCCTGCTCCAGCGCGGTCTGGTGGCCGAGGCGGGCACGGAACCCGAAACAGGTGCGATCCTGTACGTGACGACGAACTATTTCCTGGAGCGGATGGGCCTGCGCGGCTTGGACGAGCTTCCGGAACTCGCGCCCTTCCTCCCCGAGGCGGAGGCGATCGAGGCGGAGACCCAGGAGGGAGTCCCGTCGTTCGACCCGGACGCGCCCGACGCGGCCGGTGGTCAGGACGCAGACGACTACGACGGAAACCTTGATGCGAAGCAGCGGCAGCGGCAGGAACAGCGGACGCGGTAACCCCCGCGGCAACGACCGGGACGAGCGCAAGGGGCAGGGCCGCCCCAGCAAGCCCCGTCCGGAGGAGCGCCGCTACGACGTCGGACCCGGCGCCACGAAGGACGGCCCGAAGTCCGGCCGTGGCGGCGCGGCGCGCGGCGGCGCCAAGGGCGGCCCCAAGCAGTCCCAGCAGGCGGGGCGCGGCCGTACGGCGCCCGGCCGCTCGCGTGAGTTCGAGACGCGGGCCGAGGAGCGCAACCGGGAGCGGTACGAGGGCAAGAAGGACATCAAGCCGCCCAAGACCTTCCCCGGCGCCGAGCAGGAGGGCGAGCGGCTCCAGAAGGTGCTGGCCCGCGCGGGCTACGGCTCGCGGCGCGCCTGTGAGGAGCTGATCGAGCAGGCCCGCGTCGAGATCAACGGCGAGATCGTGCTGGAGCAGGGCCGCCGGGTGGACCCGGAGAAGGACGAGGTCAAGGTCGACGGCCTGACCGTCGCGACCCAGTCGTACCAGTTCTTCTCGCTGAACAAGCCCGCCGGTGTGGTCTCCACGATGGAGGACCCCGAGGGCCGTCAGTGCCTCGGGGACTACGTCACCAACCGCGAGACCCGGCTTTTCCACGTCGGCCGGCTCGACACGGAGACCGAGGGCGTCATCCTGCTCACCAACCACGGCGAGCTGGCCCACCGTCTCACCCACCCCAAGTACGGCGTGCGCAAGACGTACCTCGCGCACATCGTCGGCCCGATCCCGCGCGACCTCGGCAAGCGGCTGAAGGACGGCATCCAGCTCGAGGACGGCTGGGCCCGCGCCGACCACTTCCGCGTGGTCGAGCAGACCGGCAAGAACTACCTGGTCGAGGTGACCCTGCACGAGGGCCGCAAGCACATCGTGCGCCGCATGCTGGCCGAGGCGGGCTTCCCCGTCGACAAGCTGGTCCGGGTCTCCTTCGGCCCGATCACCCTCGGCGACCAGAAGTCGGGCTGGCTGCGCCGCCTGTCCAACACCGAGGTCGGCATGCTGATGAAGGAAGTCGACCTCTAGTCCCCGGGACGGGCACGGGGTCTTGCCGCCGGTGACGGTCCGGCCTTATGGTCAACCTGACGATTAGTCGGGTGGTCATGCGGCCGGACCAACGGGGGCCGGGTCATGGGCACCCGGAAGGACCTGACCCATGGCCACCACGCCCGCGGGTAAACGCCCCGCCGCCGGTTCCCTGCTCGGACTCGCCCTCGGTGACGCGCTGGGCTTCCCGACCGAGTTCAACGACGTGCCCTCCATCCTCGCCAAGTGCGGACCCTGGCGGGAGATGGAGCTGCCGGGCCGCGCCTTCGTCTCCGACGACACGCAGATGACCCTCGCGCTCGGGCGCGCCCTGCGCACCGCCACGGGCCGGGGCTCGCTCGCGCCGAAGCGGCTCCAGCGTCCGCTGCGCGAGGAGTTCGTCGACTGGTACCAGTCCCCGGAGAACAACCGCGCCCCCGGCCGCACCTGCCTCACCGCCTGCGCGCTGCTGAAGGAGGACGGGCGGGACTGGCAGGAGGCGAGCCAGCTCCACTCCAAGGGGTGCGGCGCCAACATGCGGGTCGCCCCGCTCGGCCTCGCCCCCGGTCTGAGCGCCGAACAGCGGGCGGGCGCCGCCCAGTTGCAGTCCGGCCTCACCCACGGCCACCCCACCGCGCTCGCCGCCTCCGACCTCACCGCGCACGCGGTGTGGCTGCTGGCGCGGGGCACCGACCCCGCCGGACTCGTCGGCCGGCTGCGCTCGTACGCTCTCGACAACCGCACCCGCTACCACCACCTCTGGCTCGGCGACCTGTGGCGGCGCGCCGGGGACGCGAGCCCGGAGGAGTTCATCGCGCGCGGCTGGGACGAGTGCCTGGCGATCCTCGCCCGCCTCCAGGACGCGCTGCGCACCCCCTCCCCGGAGACCGACCCGTGCCTGGCCACCGGTGAGGGCTGGATCGCGGAAGAAGCCCTCGCCACCGGGCTGCTCTGCTTCCTGCTCTTCCCCGGCGACCCCGTCCTGGCGCTGCGCCGGGCCGCCTGCACCTCCGGCGACTCCGACTCCATCGCCTGCCTGGCCGGCGCCTTCGCGGGCGCCTGGCTGGGCGCGGACGCCTGGCCGGCGGACTGGGTGGACCGGATCGAGCACCGGGACGAGCTGCTGGAGCTGGGCGCGCTCTGGGACGCCTAGGCGTGCGCGGCCGAACCCTGCCGCGTGCGGTACAGGAAGTCGGCCACGCGGGCCTCGTCCGGCCCGGCCGGGAGCGGGGTACGGAGCAGGGCCGTGTCGGTCTCCTCGGCCAGCCGGGCCATCCGGGCCTCGATCTCCGCCCAGCTCACCTCACCCCGCTTCACCGCCAGCAGCGCCTCGCGGTCCTCGCCCACGTCCAGCCGCAGCTCACCGGTGCGCAGCAGGTCGCGGGCGCTGCCCAGCAGGCGGAGCAGATGCATCGCGTGCTTCCAGCGCGGGGCGCCGGTGGCGCGGATGTCGGCGTCCAGCTTGCGGCGCTGCCCGAGGGCGTAACCGGTGAAGGTGGCGTGCACCTGGCGGGAGAGGAACGCCCCGCGCAGGGAGAGCAGTTCACGGCCGGTGTCGTCCAGGTGCTCCACCAGCGGGGAGTGCAGGCACTCCAGGATGTTCGGGTTGGCCCGCAGCGCCAGCTCGCAGAAGCGCTCCAGCTCCCAGGAGAACCGCTCCTCGCCCGGCCCCTCGACATGCGTGGGCGGCTTCTCGAACCGCCAGAACAGCGGGGTCGGGGCCAGGAACACGCCCCGCCGGTCGGTGTCACTGGTGCCGGTGGCCAGACCGAAGGCGCGCGAGCCCATGACACAGGAGTAGACGGTGTGGTCGCGGACCAGGTCGGCGGGGCGCATGCGGGGGAGCGTACGCGGCCGGTCAGGCCAGGTGCACCGTGTTTCCGTGCACCATGATCTCCTTGGCGGCCAGCGCCTCGGTGGCCGGTCCGTGCGCGACCGAGCCGTCGGTGATACGGAACCTGCTGCCGTGGCACGGGCAGTCGACGGTGCCGTCCGCGACCTTGTTCAGGGTGCAGCCCTGGTGGGTGCAGACCGCGGAGAACGCCTTGTACTCGCCCTTCTGGGGCTGCGTCACCACCACCTTCTCCGCGGTGAAGATCTTGCCGCCGCCCTCCGGGATCTCACTGACGCTGCCCAGCGCCTTCCCGGCGCCGGAGTCGGAGGAGGCGGAAGCGGCGGCGCCCCCGTCGCTGGGGGAGGTGCTGGCGGCGGCCGAGGAGGTGTCGCCGTCGCCGCCGCATCCCACACAGCAGACGGCGAGCGCGGTGGCCCCCGTGGCGAGAAGCGTGCGCCGCGTCGCGGGCTGGGTCATGTCATCACTCCGTGAGGTCTGAGAGGTCTGAGAGGTCTGAGAGGCCGGGAAGTCCAAGAGACGGAAAAGTCGGGGGAAAGGGCACGGAAAGCCCCAGACGTCCGGGCATCTTGGCATCGAACCCGGCCCGGACGAAGGAGGCGGCAGCGGGTCGGACCCCGCCTCGGCCGAACGGGCGCCCGTCCCACCGCGCGGGCGGCGTGCGCCCGGGCCGCCCCGGCTGACTAGGCTGGACGCACCAGAAGCCCGCCCCGCGCCGGACCGCCGCCGCTCTGCCCAAGGACATCGCCCAGTGAGAACCGCACTCGTCATCGGCACCGGGCTGATCGGGACCTCGGCCGCGCTCGCCCTCACCCAGCGGGGCGTCAACGTCCACCTCACCGACCACGACCCCGCGCAGGCCCGTACCGCCGCCGCCCTCGGCGCCGGTACCGACGAGCCGCCGCAGGGCCGGGTCGACCTCGCGCTCGTCGCCGCGCCGCCCGCGCACGTCGCCACCGTCCTGGCCGACGCCATGCGGCGCGACCTCGCGCACGGCTACCTCGACGTGGCCAGCGTCAAGGGCGGCCCGCGCCGTGAACTGGAGGCGCTCGGCCTGGACGAGGCCGTGCTCGCCCGCTACCTCGGCACCCACCCCATGTCCGGCCGGGAGAAGTCCGGCCCGCTGGCCGCCACCGCCGACCTCTTCGAGGGCCGCCCCTGGGTGCTCACCCCGAGCCGCGACACCGACACCGAGGTGCTGAACCTGGCCCTCGAACTGGTCTCGCACTGCCGTGCCGTACCGGTCGTCATGGACGCCGACGCCCACGACCGCGCCGTCGCCCTCGTCTCCCACATGCCGCACCTGGTCTCCAGCATGGTCGCCGCCCGGCTGGAGAACGCCGAGGAGGCCGCCGTACGGCTGTGCGGGCAGGGCATCCGGGACGTCACCCGGATCGCCGCCTCCGACCCCCGGATGTGGATCGACATCCTCTCCGCCAACCCCGGCCCGGTCGCCGATCTCCTCACCGACCTCTCCGCCGACCTGGAGGAGACCGTGCGCGCGCTGCGCGCCCTGCAGTCCGCCGACGAGGACAAGCGGCGCACCGGCGGCGCCGGGATCGAGGACGTGCTGCGCCGGGGCAACGCCGGCCAGGTCCGCGTCCCCGGCAAGCACGGCTCCGCCCCGCGCGCCTACGAGACCGTCACGGTCCTCATCAACGACCAGCCCGGCCAGCTCGCCCGCATCTTCGCCGACGCCGGACGGGCCGGGGTCAACATCGAGGACGTCCGCATCGAGCACGCCACCGGACAGCAGGCGGGTCACATCCAGCTCATGGTCGAACCCGGGGCCGCGCCCGTCCTCACCGAGGCGCTGCGCGAGCGGGGCTGGGCGCTGCGGCAGTAGCGCGGGACCCCGGCCGTCACACGGCGCACGTGCGTCCGTACGAGTGACCCACACCCAGTAACCTTGTGCGGGGCGCCCTCGCGTCCCGCCACCCGACCGACACCCTTCACCAGGAAGGTGCCCTCCCGTGGAAAACGGCGCCGCCCCGACCGCACAGCCCGTGATCGTAGCGATCGACGGTCCCTCCGGCACGGGCAAGTCGAGCACGTCGAAGGCCGTGGCCGCGCAGCTCGGCCTCAGCTACCTGGACACCGGCGCCCAGTACCGGGCCATCACCTGGTGGATGGTGACCAACGGAATCGACCTCGCGGACCCTTCCGCGATCGCCGCCGTGGCGGGCAAGCCGGAGATCGTCTCCGGCACCGACCCGCTGGCCCCGACCATCACCGTCGACGGCTACGACGTGGCCGGCCCGATCCGCACCCAGGACGTGACCTCCAAGGTCAGCGCGGTCAGCGCGGTCCCCGAGGTGCGCACCCGGATCACCGAGCTGCAGCGCTCGATCGCGGCCGGGGCCGAGGACGGCATCGTGGTGGAGGGCCGGGACATCGGCACCACCGTGCTGCCCGACGCCGACCTGAAGATCTTCCTCACCGCCTCGCCGGAGGCCCGCGCGGCCCGCCGCAGCGGCGAGCTGAAGGGCTCCGACGTCGCCGCCACCCGCGCGGCCCTGATCCAGCGGGACGCGGCCGACTCCAGCCGCAAGACCTCCCCGCTCGCCAAGGCCGGCGACGCGGTCGAGGTCGACACCACCGAGCTGACCCTCGCCCAGGTCATCGAGTGCGTCGTCACCCTGGTCGAGGAGAAGCGGGCCGGGAAGTGAGCCAGAGCGCACCGCCCTCGGAGCGGGGCGCCGAGATCGGGCGGCGCATCGGCGTCGGCCTGATGTACGGCCTGTGGAAGCCGCGCGTGCTGGGCGCCTGGAAGGTGCCCGCCTCCGGCCCGGTGATCCTCGCGGTGAACCACTCCCACAACATCGACGGCCCGATGGTCATGGGCGTGGCGCCCCGGCCGACGCACTTCCTGATCAAGCAGGAGGCGTTCATCGGGCCGCTGGACCCCTTCCTGACCGGCATCGGCCAGCTCAAGGTCGACCGCACCACCGCCGACCGCACCGCCATCGGGGGGGCGCTCGGCGTGCTGGAGCAGGGCGGCGTGCTGGGTATCTTCCCGGAGGGCACCCGGGGCGAGGGCGACTTCGCCTCGCTGCGCGCCGGGCTCGCCTACTTCGCGGTGCGCGGCGGGGCGCCGATCGTGCCGGTGGCCGTGCTCGGCAGCGCCGACCGGCCGGGCCGCCTGGTCAAGGCCCTGCCGCCGCTGCGCTCCCGCGTCGACGTGGTCTTCGGAGATCCGTTCGAGGCGGGCGACGGCAGTGGGCGGCGTACGCGCAAGGCGCTGGACGAGGCGACCGAGCGCATCCAGAAGCGGCTCACCGCACACCTGGAAAACGCCAGGCGCCTGACCGGGCGCTGGGCGACACTTGAGTAGTGGAACGGCCCGATTCGGGCCGCTTCCACCGATCACCACGAACGACGACGAGGTACGGACTTCATGAACGACCAGAACCAGCCCGACGGCTCGGCCGCGCACGAGTACGAGCACGGGGCTCTCGGCGACGCCGAGTACGCGGAGTTCATGCAGCTCGCCGCGGAAGAGGGCTTCGACATCGAGGACGTCGAGGGCGCCATCGAGGAGGCGGGCCACGGCCCCCTTCCCGTGCTAGCCGTCGTCGGCCGCCCCAATGTCGGCAAGTCGACCCTGGTGAACCGGATCATCGGCCGCCGCGAGGCGGTCGTCGAGGACAAGCCCGGTGTCACCCGCGACCGCGTCACCTATGAGGCGGAGTGGGCCGGCCGCCGTTTCAAGGTGGTCGACACCGGCGGCTGGGAGCAGGACGTCCTCGGCATCGACGCCTCCGTGGCCGCGCAGGCCGAGTACGCCATCGAGGCCGCCGACGCGGTGGTCTTCGTGGTGGACGCCAAGGTCGGCGCCACGGACACCGACGAGGCCGTGGTCCGGCTGCTGCGCAAGGCCGGCAAGCCGGTCGTGCTGGCCGCCAACAAGGTCGACGGCCTCTCCGGCGAGTCCGACGCGGCCTACCTGTGGTCCCTCGGCCTCGGCGAGCCGCACCCGGTCTCCGCGCTGCACGGCCGCGGCACCGGCGACATGCTGGACGCCGTCCTGGAGGCGCTGCCGGAGGCGCCCGCGCAGACCTTCGGCGGCCCCGGCGTCGGCGGCCCCCGCCGCATCGCCCTGATCGGCCGCCCGAACGTCGGCAAGTCCTCCCTGCTGAACAAGGTCGCGGGTGAGGAGCGCGTCGTCGTCAACGAGCTGGCGGGCACCACCCGCGACCCGGTCGACGAGATGATCGAGCTGGGCGGCAAGACCTGGAAGTTCGTGGACACCGCCGGCATCCGCAAGCGCGTCCACCTCCAGCAGGGCGCCGACTACTACGCCTCCCTGCGCACGGCCGCCGCCGTGGAGAAGGCGGAGGTCGCGGTCATCCTGATCGACGGTTCCGAGAACATCTCGGTGCAGGACCAGCGCATCGTCACCATGGCCGTCGAGGCGGGCCGCGCGATCGTCGTGGCCTTCAACAAGTGGGACACCCTCGACGAGGAGCGCCGCTACTACCTCGAGCGCGAGATCGAGACCGAGCTGGGCCAGATCGCCTGGGCCCCCCGCGTCAACGTCTCCGCCCGCACCGGCCGCCACATGGAGAAGCTGGTCCCGGCGATCGAGACCGCGCTGGACGGCTGGGAGACCCGTGTCCCCACCGGCCGGCTGAACGCGTTCCTCGGCGAGCTGGCCGCCGCCCACCCGCACCCGGTCCGGGGCGGCAAGCAGCCGCGCATCCTGTTCGGCACCCAGGCCGGCACCAAGCCGCCGCGCTTCGTTCTCTTCGCCTCCGGCTTCATCGAGGCGGGCTACCGGCGCTTCATCGAGCGCCGCCTGCGCGAGGAGTTCGGCTTCGAGGGCACCCCGATCCACATCTCGGTGCGGGTGCGCGAGAAGCGCGGCGCGAAGAAGAAGTAGAAGAAGAAGTAACAGAGGAAGGCAGAGGTAACCGCCACGGCGGATCAACGCACGGCGAAGGGGCGGCCCGGTCTCGGTGGAGACGGGCCGCCCCTTCGCGTACGGCTCAGTTGCCCTGGCGCGGGGCCGGGGGGAGCGCCGGAGGTCCGCCGCCGTCCGGCTGGGCCCGCCCGATCGTGCCGATCCGCTGCCACTGGGACTGCTGGGACTGCTGCCGCGCGCTGTACGCCCCCGCGCTGTAGGCGCTGTAGGAGCTGCTGAACGACCCCGGCCGGTGCCCGCCGTACGAGCCGGTGCTCTGCGGGAGATTCCCGAAGGCGGTGAAATCGAGGTTTTCCTCACCACTGCGATCGAACGGCAGCGTACGGAAGGTCTTGACCCACTCCGCGTACAGCGTGTCGTAGATCGGCGTGGACGAGGGCCCACCGGAGTTCTCCTGCCCGGACCGGGCGACGGGAACGGGGGACAGGGCGGGCCGGCGGGCAGAGGTGTCGTATGAGTGCACGTATGTCCAAACGACGCTGCACCCAAAGGGATGCGGCCACCCGAGGGGCTGTCGGGGGTGCGCCGGACAGCACGACCGGCCGTGCCGCCCCTGGGGGATGGTGGACGGTACGGCCGGTGCTCGGGAAGGGGTGGGGTCAGGTGCCGGCGAGGGGGAGGGCGGCGGCGACCAGGCGGCCGTTCCCGGCGGCCTGGTCCAAGGCGTCGCGGAGCAGGTCCTCGCGGGGCTGGCGGCCGATGGAGCCGACGGGGGCCGCGAACATCAGCACCTGCTGGTGCTTGTTGGCGGCGGCCCGCCAGCTCTCGGTGACCTGGAGCGGCTGGTGCGCCTGCCACCAGGCCACCGGCTGGCTGCCGTGCGGGCCCGGCTGGAGGACGGCGTGGAGCTGGCCGACGGCGAGCAGCACCGACCAGCCGTGCAGCACCGGGGGGACGGCGTCGAGCGCGGTCACCGGCATGAAGCCCTGCTCGATGAGGAGCGGGAGGAAGTCGTCCCCGCCCCCGGTGGCGCCGGGGCGCGCGATGGGCGCGGTCGGCTCCACGACGAGCGCCGGGTGCAACTCGCCCTCGATCAGCACCAGTCCGCTGGTCACTCCGAGCACGGCGGGCTCGGGCGTGGTCCGGTGGGGCTGCTCCTGCCCCTGGGGGGCGGCCTCGCCGCCGATGGAGCGGACGGCGCCCTGCAACTGCTCCTCGGTGACCTGCACGACCTGCGAGGGCAGACAGCCCGCGTGGGCGAAGGCGAGGACGGCGGTCTCGTCCCCGACGAACAGGACGGTGCTGGTGCGTTCCTGCTCGGAGTCCCCCGGAGTGCGGCAGGACGTGCAGTCGTAACTGCCCGGAGCGTTCGCTCCGGTGAGCAGCCGGTCGGCTTCTTCGTCGCCGATCTCGGCGCGTACGGCGTCACTGACGTCGAGCATGCGCGGCACGGTGGCTCCCTCGGGATGCGCGCGGTCGGCCGGGTGGCTCCCGGTCGCTGAGCCTTGGGATCGCGGGCTCATGCAGAAGACAACGGGCGTCCTGTGGTGGGAGTCACGCCCCAGGGGGAACGGAATCGAACCGGCCTGCGCGCACGGTCACTTTCGGCACGGAATCTGCCACTCACCGTCAACTCCGTGCACAGTCAAGGAACTTGAAAGGGTGATGTGCGTCACGAGCAGGTGCCGCCCATGGTCGACAAGTACCGAAATAACCGTATGAAGTGGTTGGCCGGAAATCGCCGATACCGGCGGTAACCGCCAACTGGCCTGCCGCGACGGGGTGTTGTTGAAATGCGGCACCTGTCCTCCTTAGATTCCTTCGCCGTGTGCAACTAGCACCGCTCGGGTAGGTCCGCCGCCCGGCGCCGGGTCCGTCAGGGCCGCGGCACCGGTCACCGGTGGACGGGGCGGGCGCGAGGAACCGCGGTCCGACGCGGCGAGACGTGCCCCGCCCAGGGGGAGCCCGGGTTCGTGGAGAGGGAACTGCATGTCCGAGTGTGCCGATACGACCCGTTCGACCGCCCGTAAGGGCCGTACGACGGCCGCCCTCGCCGGGGCCGCGCTGCTCGCCCCGCTGGGGCTGCTGGCAGCCTCCGGAGAGGCGCAGGCGGCGGACAACGGAGTCTGGGACCGCATCGCCCAGTGCGAGAGCGGCGGCAACTGGCACATCAACACCGGCAACGGCTACTACGGCGGGCTCCAGTTCTCCGCCAGTACGTGGCGTGCCTACGGTGGCGGCGCCTACGCCGCCACCGCGGACCAGGCGTCGAGAAGCGCGCAGATCGCCGTGGCGTCGAAGGTCCAGCGGGCCCAGGGCTGGGGAGCCTGGCCCGTCTGCTCCGGCCGCGCCGGGGCCTACGGGTCCGCACCGTCCAGCGCCTCGGCGTCGGGCGGCGGAACCGACAAGGGCGTGACGAAGAAGTCCGCCCCCACCCGGTCCGCCCCCACCCGGACCGCACCGACGCGGTCCGCCCAGGCCCCGCAGCGCCCGGCGGCGACCCACGCCGACCGGGGAGCCGCACGGGGCGGCTACACCGTCCGCCAGGGCGACACGCTGAGCACCATCGCCGCCCGGCACGGGGTGAGCTGGCAGCGGGTCTACGAAGCCAACCGGTCGGTCATCGGGGCCGACCCCGACCTGATCGTGCCGGGGCAGCACCTCGCGCTCTGACGCGAGGCCCCGCCTCGACGGCAACGGCCGCCGCCCTGAAGGAGGGCGGCGGCCGTTCGTATGTCTGTTCGTGCCGGGGAACCCTTCGTGCGGGGAACCCGTGAATTTCCTATGCGGCGTCAGCTCCGGGGCGTGTGCGTCCAATTCCCGGGGGAAAAACGTTCCGGTCGCGTTCTTGGCCGGTTCCGGTGTGTGATCCGACGCATTACGAGCGTTAATTGGACCCCGCGACGGCCCGCACAGGAAAATTCTGTTCGATTACCCCGTGAAGGTGAACGGAAACCCCCATACGTGTGACGGAGTACGCGGGGGACGGGCACCGGGAGCTGTGACAGAAGTGTGACCGGCGGCGCCCCGGCGGCCGTCGCAGCGGGCGCCTTCCGTAGTCGGCGCGGGCCGCCTAGCGTGGCGGCATGGCACAGATTCCCGCTCCGCCGCCGGAGCCGCAGGACACCCTGGACAGCTATGTCGGCCTGGCCCCCGAGGACGCCGACCGGCGCGCCCGGAACAGGGGCTGGCAGACGGTGCGGGCGCTGCCGCCCGGCGCGATCATCACCATGGAGTACCGCACCGGCCGTCTGAACTTCGAGGTGAAGGACGGCCGGGTCGCCCGCGTCTGGAAGGGCTGACCCGGCCGTCAGGGTCGCGCGGCCTGCGACGCCCCGCGCGGCAGCCGGTCCGGGTGCGCCGGACGCCGGCTGCCCGCCGGGGTGACCGGGGTGCGCTCGGAGCGGGCCGTGTGCGGGCCCGGCGCCAGATGGATCGGCGGCCGGGACCCGCGCGCCGACGTGACCGGCTCCCGCGCCGGTACGGCCGGCCCGGCGGCCTTGGCCAGCGGCTGGAGCGCCACCGGGGCGAGCGGCGCGGCCGGCGCGGGCGCGGTGCGCCGCCAACGGTCGCGCAGCCGGTCCCGCAGTGCGAACAGCGCGTTCTCCGCGCGGGAGATCAGCGGCTCGAACCAGGGCAGCGCCAGCAGGATCAGCAGCCCGGCGGCCCAGCCCAGCAGCACGTCGCTCAGCCAGTGCGTACCGAGGTAGACGGTGGTGAGGCCGACGCCGAGCGAGGTGATCGCGGAGAGTGCGGACAGCCAGCGGCGCGCCCGGGCCGTGGAGGCCAGATACGCCAGGATGCCCCAGGTCACGACCGCGTTGGCGGTGTGACCCGAGGGAAATATGTCTCCGCCCAGGCCCATCTCGTTCGAGCCGATGACGGTGGCGTAGTGCGGGCCGAGCCGGCCCATGCCGAGCTTGGCGGCGCCGACCGTGATGTTGAGCAGCAGCAGCGAGGCGGCCAGGGTCAGCAGCGGACGGACCGTGTGCTGCCGCCAGGAGCGCCAGCCGAGCCAGGCCGCGACCATCACCGCGGTGGGGCCGCGCTGGCCCAGCACCACGTAGTAGTCGAGGAAGGCGTGGATGCCCGGCCACTGCTGGTAGGGGCGGAAGAACATGACCTGCCAGTCCAGCCGGACCAGCCAGGACGTGGTGATCACGGCCCACACGATCGCCAGGTAGAAGGCCAGGGTCGAGGAGAACAGCACGGCCCGGTGCCGCGACATCCGCGGCACGTCGATATGGGCCGGCCGTTCCGGCTCCCGGTCCAGCCTGGCGAACACCCGGTCCAGACGCCGGGTGAGCTTTCGTTCGGTACGCACCCAATCGACGTTACAGCGAGTGAGCTGTGTTCCCGGTCGGTACTGGGGCTTTGTGATGACGATGTGATGTGGGAAACCTCTCAGGAACCATGTGAATTCCCGAGCGTCCGCAATATCTCCGGAGCGGTTCCCGTAATTACCCCGGATCTCGCCGGGAGCGGTTTTATGGCGCTTTTAATTCGGTTCACCGAAAGGTGGTCCGGTATTCGGCGGGCGCTCACCCGGCCCGCCGGGGCCCTCAGGGCGGGCCGGAGCCGTTCAGCCACCCGGCGCCGTACACGGCCGCACCGGCCGCGAGCGCCGTGACCAGCAGCGCGGCACGGGCCGGGCGGGTCCGGGCGAGGGACTCGGCCAGCGGGAACAGCAGGGGGAAGGCGGGCAGCAGCAGCCGGGGCTTGGAGCCGAAGTAGCTCGACGCGCACAGGGCCAGCGCGAGGACGACCCCGCTGTAGACCAGCAGCGGGAGCGGCTGCCCCCGGCGCACGCCGGCCGCGTACAGCCACAGCAGCAGGAGGACGCCGGCGATCAGGGCGACGCCCGCCAGGGCCGACGGGAAGGCGGTCAGCATGCCGCCGACGAAGCGGGCGAAGGCGTACCCGCCGTCGAACCCGTTGCGCCACCCCGCCTGCACGTCGAGGTAGCCGAAGAGGCCGTCGCCGGTGCGATGCCCCACCCACAGGACGTAGGCCGCCGCGCCCAGCGGGGCCAGGGCGGCGCCCAGTACCCGGCGCCAGGCGGGCGCGCGCGGGCCGTCCGTGCTCCCGGTTCGCCCGAACGAGGCGACGGCCGCCACCCACACCGCGGCGACCACCGCCGCCCCCACCGGCCGGGTCAGCCCCGCGAGCGCCGCCAGCACCCCCGCCGTCACCCAGCGCCCGGACACCACCGCGAACAGCGACCAGGCGGCCAGCGCGGTGAACAGTGACTCGCTGTACGCCATCGACTGCACGATCCCGACCGGCAGCACCGCCCACAGCAGCACCGCGCACACCCCGGCCCGGGCCCCGTACAGCCGGTCCGCCAGCGCGAAGATCCCGGCCGCCGCCACCAGCGAGGCCAGGGCGGAGACCGCGAGGCCCGCGTCCGCGTACGACAGCGGGGTCAGGGTGTGCAGCAGCCGCTCCAGCCAGGGGAGCAGGGGGAAGAAGGCGAGGTCGGAGTGGATGTCGCCGTTCGGCAGCCGGACCTCGTGGCCGTAGCCCGCGCCGGCGACCCGTGCGTACCAGAGGGAGTCCCAGCGGGCGGAGAGCAGGGTGTGCGCGCTCGTGCCGCGCGCCGCGCTCCACCCGGCCAGCACGGCCAGCCCCAGGGCCCGGACCCCCGCGTACCCCAGGAGCGCCGGGAGGGCCCGGCGGGGGAGGGAGGTCGCGGGCGGGGCCGCCCGCGTGGCTGTTTCGGTCACGGGCCGATTATCGACGGCCCGGCCGGCCGCCCCGTCATCCGCCGGTGACCGCCGGCCGGGAGGTGGCGCACGCCACACCGATCGGGGCGCAACCGTGAGAGGTCCACCACGTGACCTGGGCATGAACTCGCGTACGCTGACGAGCCACCCGCGTGGGTCCGAGCGGGCCTTCGGGCACCGCTCCTCTCCGGCCGCACGGCGTGGAGATCCCCCCACCCTGCCGACCCGCCGCACGCGAGGACTCTTCTGGGAGGTACGTACATGTCCGGGACGACCACGGCCGCCGTCCGGCCGTCCCGTGAGGCGACCTGCGCCAACCGCTGGGTCGTCCTCGTCGTCCTCTGTGTCAGCCTGCTGCTCGTCGGTCTCGACGCCACCGTGCTGCACGTGGCGGTCCCGGCCGTCACCGAGGACCTCAGGCCCAGCGCGGTCGAACTGCTCTGGATCGTCGACATCTACCCCCTGGTCTGCGCCTCGCTGCTGATCCTCTTCGGCACGCTGGGCGACCGGGTCGGACGCAGACGCGTCCTGCTGCTCGGCTACGCCCTGTTCGGCGTGGCCTCGGCCCTGGCCGCGCTCGCCCACAACGGCGAGACGCTGATCCTGGCCCGGGCGCTGCTCGGCGTCGGCGGCGCCATGATCATGCCCGCCACGCTGTCCATCCTCCGCCAGGTCTTCCCCGACCGGCGCGAACGGGCGCTCGCCATCGGCATCTGGAGCGCGGTCGCCGCCGTCGGCGCGGCCGTCGGTCCGCTGCTCGGCGGGTTCCTGCTGGAGCACTTCTGGTGGGGCTCGGTCTTCCTGGTCAACATCCCGCTGATGCTGGTGAGCCTGCCCATCGGCCGGATGCTGCTGCCCGAGTCCCGCGGCGAGCGCGACGGCCCCTGGGACGTCGTCGGCGCCCTGATGGCGGCGGGCGGCCTCTTCGGCGTCGTCCTCGGCGTCAAGCGGCTCGGCGGTGGCGAGGACGTGACCGGCCCCCTCACCCTGGTACCGCTCCTGGCCGGGGTGGCCCTGCTCGTCCTCTTCGTCCGGCGCCAGTCGCGCCGCGCCCACCCCCTGGTCGATCTGAGCATGTTCCGGCGGCCCGCCTTCAGTACCTCGGTGGGCTGCATCGTGCTCGCCATGCTGGCCCTGGTCGGCCTGGAGCTGATCGCCGCGCAGTACCTCCAGCTCGTGCTGGGCCTGTCCCCGCTCCAGACCGGGCTGCGGCTGCTCCCGCTGACCGTCGCCGCGATGGCGGCGGGCGTGGCCGGCGCCCGCGTGCTGCGCGGTCTCGGGCCACGCCGGATGGTCTGCGCCGGGTTCGTCCTCACCGCGGTCGCCGTCGTCACCCTCACCGCGATGGGCGGCCACGACAACACCCCGCTGCTCCTCACCGGCTTCGTGCTGCTCGGCTTCGGCCTGGAGACCACCCTCTTCGGGGCCTACGAGTCCATGCTCAGCGAGGCCCCGGCCGACCGGGCGGGCGGCGCGGCCGCCATCGGCGAGACCTCCTACCAGCTCGGCGCCGGCATCGGCATCGCCCTGCTCGGCAGCGTGATGAACGCCGCCTACGCGCCCGCCCTCGACTCCGTGCCCGGTGTCCCCGCCTCCGCCTCCTCGGCCGCGGGCCGTTCCCTGGGCGAGGCGTACGAGGTCGCCGCCCGGCTCGGCGGACCCGCCGGGGCCGCGCTGAGGCACGCCGCCCGCGACTCCTTCGTGCACGGACTGCATGTGACGCTGCTGGTCAGTGCCGGTCTGCTGCTGCTCGGGGCGCTGATGGCGCTCCGGCTGCCCCGCGTCATGAACTGCGCCCCGGAGGGCGCCGGGGCGCCGGAACCGGCCCCCGAGAACCCCGTACCGCTCGCCAAGAGCGAGCTGCCCGCGCCACGGGCGGCCCAGAAACCCACGGTCTCCGCCTGACCTGGGGCCCGGTCGCTCTGGACGTGCGGCGCGCTCGGCCGTAACGTCGGCCCGGCATACGTGACTAGCGGTGCTAGTTTTCGAGAGCAGTGCCGCGCAGGTCCAGAGCCGCAGAGTGCCGGAGGGTGTTTCCCATGTCCGCGTCCCCGAAGCCGCCCGCGTTCGACCCCGCCGACCCGCTCGGCCTCGACGACCTCCTCGACCCCGAGGACCTCGCCGTCCGCGACACCGTCCGCTCCTGGGCGGCCGACCGCGTGCTGCCGTACGTGGCCGACTGGTACGAGAAGGGCGAGCTGCCCGGCATCCGGGAGCTGGCCCGCGAACTCGGCTCGATCGGCGCCCTCGGCATGTCCCTGACCGGCTACGGCTGCGCGGGCGCGTCGTCCGTGCAGTACGGCCTGGCCTGCCTGGAGCTGGAGGCCGCCGACTCCGGCATCCGCTCCCTGGTCTCGGTGCAGGGCTCGCTCGCCATGTACGCGATCCACCGGTACGGCAGCGAGGAGCAGAAGAACGAGTGGCTGCCCCGCATGGCCTCCGGCGAGGTCATCGGCTGCTTCGGGCTGACCGAGCCCGACCACGGCTCCGACCCGGCGGGCATGCGTACGTTCGCCAAGCGGGACGGCGAGGACTGGGTGCTCAGCGGGCGCAAGATGTGGATCACCAACGGCTCGGTCGCCGGGGTCGCGGTGGTCTGGGCGCGCACCGAGGACGGCATCCGGGGCTTCGTCGTCCCCACCGACCGGCCCGGCTTCTCCGCGCCGGAGATCAAGCACAAGTGGTCGCTGCGGGCCTCGGTCACCAGCGAACTCGTCCTGGACGACGTACGGCTGCCCGCCGACGCGGTGCTGCCCGGCGTCACCGGGCTGCGCGGACCGCTCGGCTGCCTCTCGCACGCCCGGTACGGCATCGTCTGGGGGTCGATGGGCGCCGCCCGCTCCAGTTTCGAGGCGGCCCTGGACTACGCGCGGACGCGGGAGCAGTTCGGGCGGCCCATCGGGGGCTTCCAGCTCACCCAGGCCAAGCTCGCCGACATGGCGGTCGAACTGCACAAGGGGATTCTGCTCGCCCACCATCTGGGGCGGCGGATGGACGCCGGGAAGCTGCGGCCCGAGCAGATCAGTCTCGGCAAGCTGAACAACGTCCGCGAGGCCATCGAGATCTGCCGCACGGCGCGGACGATCCTCGGTGCCAACGGGATCTCCCTGGAGTACCCCGTGATGCGGCACGCGACGAACCTGGAGTCGGTGCTCACCTACGAGGGCACCGTGGAGATGCACCAGCTCGTGCTGGGCAAGGCGCTCACCGGGCTCGACGCCTTCCGGTGAGCCCCCAGGGGGCGGGGCCGGTGAACGGCCCCGCCTCAGCTCTGGTTGAAGAAGCCGTCCTCCCGGCGGCCCGCCGGTTCGCCACTGATGATCTCGGTGTGGGCGGGCGTCAGCAGGAAGACCCGCGTCGCCACCCGCTCGATCGTGCCCCGCAGACCGAAGGTGAGCCCGGCCGCGAAGTCCACCACCCGCTTGGCGTCGGCGCCCTCCATCGCCGTGAGGTTCATGATCACCGGGACGCCGTCCCGGAACAGTTCGCCGATGGCGCGGGCGTCCCGGAAGCTGTCCGGGGTGACCGTGCCGATCCGGCGGCCCTTGTCCTCGGCCGTGTCCGCGGCCACCTTCACCCGCGGGTCGGTGACCCAGGCGTCAGCGGGCTCCGTGCCCTCGGAGTAGTCGTCGTCGTAGTAACGCTCGTCTTCGTTGTCGTCGACGAGGCCGAGCCACGCACTCGCCTTGCGTACCGATCCCATGGACGCCTCCTCTCACAGCGGTCTTATCTGTTCTTCGCTTCCCTATGGTCATCCATGATGCGGACGGTGCGCCAAGTGGATAGACGCCGCGCGGGGGGTTTGTGACGGTACTGGTGCACGATCGATCCGTCGAGAGCCCTTGTGCCCCAAGGGCTGCGACTCATACGGCTGCTGACTGTGAGTGAAATATGATTTGTCGCGGCGGATGGGTGATGTGTGGTGTGTCCGGGTGACGGAAGGGACCGCCGGGGCGCCCGAGGTGGGGCGTGTGGGGCGATTGTCGGGTTTTGTGACGTGAGGGAGCGTCAGGACGGGCGAGCCGTCCCGTCATTGAGGCAGTGGCGACCGAAAGGCCCTCTTGCGCCGACCGGTCGTTCGGCCGAATACTCCCCTCAGCGCTTGTCAGGGGCATGCACATCTGGACCGCCTGCCGCTGACTGCGCCTCACGGGCCCCGACCCCACGCGGGCCCCCGAATTCCCCAGGAGGGAACGACACGTGAGGATCAAGCGCACCACTCCCCGAGGCCGTATCGCCAGACGCACCCAGCTCACGGCGGCCGTCAGCGGCCTCCTCGCCGTAGCCGCGTTCGCCGCCCCCACCGCGCACGCCAGCGACGTCCACACGTTCAGCGCCGGCCAGCTCACCAAGGCGAGCGACTCCATCCGCCAGGCCGACGTCCCCGGCACCGCCTGGGCCGTCGACAGCAAGACCAACCGCGTCGTGGTCACCGTCGACAGCACCGTCTCCCCGGCCGAGATCGCCACGATCAAGCGTCAGGCGGGCGCCAACGCCGAGGCTCTCACCATCAAGCACACGCCCGGCAAGTTCCAGAAACTGATCTCCGGCGGCGACGCCATCTATGCGAGTAGCTGGCGCTGCTCGCTCGGCTTCAACGTCCAGGACTCCGCCGGCAACTACTACTTCCTGACCGCCGGTCACTGCACGGACGGCGCCGGCACCTGGTGGTCGAACTCCTCGCACACCACCGTGCTCGGCACCACCACCGGCTCCTCCTTCCCGGGCAACGACTACGGCATCGTGCGCTACACCAACAGCTCGGTGACGAAGTCGGGCGCGGTGGGCAGCCAGGACATCACCAGCGCGTCCACGCCCTCCGTCGGCACCTCGGTGACCCGCCGCGGCTCCACGACGGGCATCCACAGCGGTACCGTCCAGGCGCTCAACGCCACGGTCAACTACGGCGGCGGTGACATCGTCTCCGGTCTCATCCAGACCAACGTCTGCGCCGAGCCCGGTGACTCCGGCGGCCCGCTGTACGGCGGCACCCGGGCGTACGGTCTGACCTCCGGCGGCAGTGGCAACTGCACCTCCGGCGGTACGACGTTCTTCCAGCCGGTCGTCGAGGCGCTGAACGCCTATGGAGTTCACGTCTACTGATCCGGTCCGGGTCTGATCCGACGTGGCCCCCGCACGCGGTATGCGTGCGGGGGCTTTCGGCGTGGTGCCGTCCGGGTGGCTGCTCGTCCGGCAGGAGGCCCGGCTGTCGGTTCGGTGGGGTGAGCGAGGGTGAAAACAAGCCAGGGCGGACGTCAACTTTCTTGTGCGGGAATTGTGTTTGCAGTGCGAATCCTCCTGGGTGACTGCGAACGGTTGTGGGGGTGCGGGGGTGAAGGGGGTGTGCGGTGAGGCCGCACGAGCGTCCGGAAGTCGGTCTTGTGTGCCCGTTGTGACCTTCGGAAGAGTAGGCGCTCGTCAACCAGCCTTCCGGTCCGTCAGGTCCCCACAACCTGCCGGATCGACCCCCCACAGGAGGACGTGAGTTGAAGCATCGACGCATACCCGCACGCCGGGCCGCGATCGCCGGAGCGGGTGTTCTCGCACTGGTCGGAGCGGGTGTCACCTTCCAGACTGCGAACGCCAGCGAATCTCCCGAATCCACGGACTCCGCGGCCGGCGCACGCGTTCTGTCCGCTCCCGCGGCCGGAAAGCTCGCCTCCACGCTGCTCGCCGACCTCGGGTCCGACGGCGCGGGCAGCTACTACGACGCCCAGGCCAAGAGCCTCGTCGTCAACGTGCTCAACGCCTCTGCCGCCGATACCGTCCAGGCGGCCGGCGCCAAGGCCAGAATCGTCTCCCACTCGCTCGCCGTGCTCGACGGGGCGCGGTCCACGCTCACGAAGGACGCGACGATCCCGGGTACCTCCTGGGCCACCGACCCGGTGTCCAACAAGGTCGTCGTCACCGCCGACAAGACCGTGTCCCCGGCTCAGTACACCAAGCTGGCGAAGGTCGTCTCCGGGCTCGGGGACACCGCCGAACTCAAGCGGTCCAAGGGGGAGTTCAAGCCCTTCGTCGCCGGTGGTGACGCCATCAACGGGTCGGGTGGGCGGTGCTCGCTCGGGTTCAACGTGACCAAGGGCGGGGCGCCGTACTTCCTCACGGCGGGGCACTGCACCGCTTCGATCTCCAGTTGGACCGATGCGTCCGGGAACGCCATCGGGTCCAACGCCGACTCCAGCTTCCCGGGTAACGACTACGGGCTCGTCAAGTACGTCGACGGGGTCGATCACCCCAGCGAGGTCAATCTCTACAACGGGTCCGCTCAGCAGATCACGGGGGCCGCCGAGGCCACTGTGGGGATGAAGGTCACTCGTAGTGGGTCGACCACTCAGGTGCACGACGGGACTGTCACGGGGCTCAACGCGACCGTGAACTACTCCGAGGGGACCGTCAGCGGGTTGATCCAGACCGATGTGTGTGCCGAGCCTGGGGACAGTGGTGGGTCGCTGTTCTCCGGGAGCAGCGCGGTCGGGCTGACTTCCGGTGGCAGCGGGGACTGCTCCTCCGGTGGGGAGACGTTCTTCCAGCCTGTCACCGAGGCGCTGTCCGCCACTGGGACGCAGATCGGCTGAGGCGTCGGGTTTCGGGCTTCTGGCCCCCGCTTCTCCTTCGGGAGGGCGGGGGTCTTTGCGTGTGGCGGGGGCCTTCGCGTGTGGGGCGGGGCCGCGCCGGGGGGTGTCCGTCCTCGGTCCGGCGACTTTTGTTTCTCCGGTGCGTTCGGGTTGGTGTTTCGCCGGCCGCTGCGGGCGGACACCCCCCGGCACGTCCCCTCGCCGCCGTTGCGGGCGGACACCCCCCGGCACGTCCCCTCGCCGCCGTGGTGGGCGGACACCCGTCCCCTCGCCGCCGTGGCGGGCGGGCTCCCCCGGCACGTCCTCTTTGCCGCCGTGGGCGTCTGGGGCGCCGTGCGGGTGGTTCGTGTGGGGCGCGGTGGTCTGTGCGGGTGCCTGGTGTGTTTTCGCAGGTGAGGGGGGTGGTTGGTCTTGTCGTACGTGCGTTCGATGGTGGGGGTATGGTGGGGATGGAACGGGTGTTCGATTGGTTGAGTTGTTGGGAGGTGCTGGGGTGGCGTTCGCGCATCTGCGGGTCGTCTCCGGGTTCTCCCTGCGGTACGGGGCCTCGCATCCGGAGCGGCTTGCCCTGCGGGCCTCCGAGCGGGGGATGGATGTGCTGGCCCTTACCGATCGGGACTCGCTCGCCGGGGCTGTGCGGTTCGCCAAAGCCTGTGCGGGCAGTGGGGTGCGGCCCGTTTTCGGCGTTGAGCTGGGGGTCGCCGTCCCCGGTTCCGGGGGTGGCGGGGGGCGGCTCCGGGCTCCCGTGCGCGGGGGTGCCTTTGTCGACGAGTCGGCTCCTCGGGTGACCTTTCTGGCTCGGGACGGGGCCTTGGGGTGGGCTGAGCTCTGCCGGATGGTCAGCGCTGCTCATGCCGGGGGTGGGGGTACGCCGCTGGTGCCCTGGGATGCGCTTCGGGGAGAAGGGGTTGTCGTGCTGTTGGGGCCTGACTCCGATGTGGGGCGGGCTCTTGCCGCTGGGCGGCCTGACCGGGCCGGGCGGCTGTTGGGGGCCTGGCGGGAGGTTTTTGGGGACGCCCTGCGGGTCGAGGTCGTCTGGCACGGGGTGGAGGGGACGGGGAGCGGTTCCTTGCGGCTCGCTGCCCGGAGTCTTGGGTTCGCTGTGGAGCAGGGGGTCCGGCCTGTTCTCAGTAACGCGGTGCGGTATGCCGATCCGGGGCAGGGGCGGGTTGCCGATGTGCTGGATGCCGCTCGGCGGCTGGTGCCCATCGATCCCCGGAAGGGGCTTGATTCCGGGGAAGGCTGGCTGAAGGGGCCCGCGGAGATGTTCCGGGTCGCCGAGCGGGTGGTGGAGGCTGCCGGGTACCGGCGGGAGACGGCTGGGCGGCTGGTCGCCGAGACGCTTGCTGTCGCCGGGGAGTGTGTGGTCGATCCTGAGGATGATCTGGGGATCGGGAGTGTGCGGTTTCCCGAGGGGCGGCTCGTGGGGGCCGGGCGGCGGGGGGCTCAGCGGGCGCTTGCCTCCCGGGCCGTTGCCGGGATGGTGCGGCTCGGGTATTCCGGGCGGCGGGAGTACTGGGAGCGGATGCACGAGGAGCTGGAGATTGTCGGGTATCACGGGTATGCGTCTTATTTTTTGACCGTCGCTCAGGTGGTCGATGATGTGCGGGGGATGGGTATTCGGGTTGCTGCCCGTGGGTCCGGGGCCGGGTCTCTCGTCAATCATTTGCTGGGGATCGCTCATGCCGATCCGGTGGAGCATGGGCTGCTCATGGAGCGGTTTTTGTCACGGGAGCGGGTTGCGCTTCCTGATATTGATATCGATGTGGAGTCCGCTCGGCGGATCGAGGTTTACCGGGCTATTATCGGGCGGTTTGGGGAAGAGCGGGTCGCTACTGTTGCCATGCCCGAGACCTATCGGGTTCGGCATGCCATTCGGGATGTGGGGGCCGCCCTTTCCATGGACCCTGCCGAGATCGATCGGGTCGCCAAGGCTTTTCCGCACATCCGGGCTCGGGATGCTCGTGTGGCGCTTGCCGAGTTGCCCGAGCTGAAGGGGCTCGCGGGGGAGCAGGAGCGGTACGGGGTGTTGTGGGAGCTGGTGGAGGCGCTCGATGCCCTGCCGCGCGGGGTCGCCATGCACCCTTGTGGGGTTCTGCTGTCCGACTCCTCGCTGCTCCGGCGCACTCCGGTGATGCCGACCAGTGGGGAGGGGCTGCCCATGTCGCAGTTCGACAAGGAGGACGTGGAGGATCTCGGGCTGCTGAAGCTGGATGTGCTCGGGGTGCGGATGCAGTCGGCCATGGCGCATGCCGTCGCCGAGGTGGAGCGGGCTTCCGGGGAGCGGGTCGATCTGGAGGCTTTGCCCGCGGGGGATGCGGATACTTATCGGCTTATCCGGTCCACCGAGACGCTGGGGTGTTTTCAGATCGAGTCGCCCGGGCAGCGGGATCTTGTCGGGCGGCTTCAGCCTGACTGTTTCGGGGATCTGGTGGTGGATATTTCTTTGTTCCGGCCCGGCCCTGTTGCCGCTGACATGGTGCGGCCTTTCATCGAGGCTCGGCACGGTCGGGCGCCTGTGCGGTATCCGCATCCGGATCTTGAGCCGGCGTTGCGGGACACGTACGGGGTGGTGGTTTTTCATGAGCAGGTCATTGACATTTTGGCGGTCATGACCGGGTGCGGACGGGGAGAGGCCGATGCCGCGCGGCGGTTGCTCTCCGATTCCGAGGCTCAGGGGCGGGTGCGGGTGTGGTTCGCTCAGCGGGCCGAGGAGAAGGGGTACGACGCCGAGACCATTCGGCGGACCTGGGAGATCGTCGAGGCTTTCGGGTCCTACGGTTTCTGCAAGGCGCATGCCGTTGCGTTCGCTGTGCCCACTTATCAGTCGGCCTGGCTCAAGGCGCATCACCCGGCCGCCTTTTACGCCGGGCTGCTCACGCATGATCCCGGTATGTATCCCAAGCGGCTGCTCCTGGCCGATGCCCGGCGGCTCGGGGTGCCGATCCTGCCGTTGGACGTGAATGTGTCCGGGGTCGCTCACCGAATCGAACTGGTGTCTGGTTCAGGGGTGTGGGGGGTGCGGCTCGCCCTGGCCGATGTGCATGGGATCAGTGAGGCGGAGGCCGCGCGGATCGCGGAGGGACAGCCGTACGCGTCCCTGCTGGACTTCTGGGAGCGGGCGCGGCCCGGCAGGCCGCTCGCGCAGCGGTTGGCCCAGGTGGGGGCGCTGGACGCCTTCGGGGCCAACCGGCGTGACCTCCAGTTGCACCTGGCCGAGCTGCATCGGGGGTCCCGGGGCGGGCGTGGGGACCAGCTTCCGCTGGGCGGGGGGCGGCGGACCGCCCCTGCCGGGCTGCCCGATCTGTCGGACGCCGAGCGGCTCAGCGCCGAGCTGGGCGTGCTGTCCATGGACGTCTCCCATCACCTGATGGACGACCACCGGGGCTTCCTTGAGGAGCTGGGCGTGGTGTCGGCCCGGCGGCTGCGCGAGGCCCGGCACGGGGAGACCGTGCTGGTCGCCGGGGCCAAGGCGGCCACCCAGACCCCGCCGATCCGGTCCGGCCGGCGCGTCATCTTCAGCACCCTGGACGACGGCACCGGGCTGGTCGACCTCGCCTTCTTCGATGACTCGCACGACGTCTGCGCGCACACCGTCTTCCACTCCTGGCTGCTGCTGGTGCGCGGGGTGGTGCAGCGGCGCGGGCCGCGCAGTCTGAGCGTGGTCGGGTCGGTCGCCTGGAACCTCGCCGAACTCGCCGAGCTGCGGGCCGAGGGCGGGCTGGAGAAGGTGGCGGCCCGGCTGGCCGAGCCCGCGCCGGAGGCGAAGGCCGCGCAGGACGGGGCGGGGCGGTCGATCCGGATGTCCACCGGCTTCCAGATGCATCCCTGGGCCGACCTGCGCCCGGCCGGCCAGGAGGTGTCCGAGCAGGCGCCGTCCGCCATGCGGAAGTTGTGGCATCAGAGTCCGGGGAGTGCGGGATGACCATCCTCTGTGTGCGTTTTCGCCGCGCGGGCGAGGGCGGCGGGGAGTTGAAGCTGTCCGAACTGCTCGGGCTGCTGGAGGAGTTCACTCCCGTGGTGGAGGGGCTGCCGCCCGACGGGGCGCTGGCCGATCTGCGCGGGGCCGAGCGGTACTTCGGGCGCGGGCCGGTGGAGCTGGCCGCGCTGATCCGGGTGCGGGCCCTCGCCCGGTACGGGGTCGACTGCGTGGTGGGCGCCGGGCCGGGGCCGATGCTGGCCCGGATGGCGCTGCGGGAGGCCCGGCCGGGGAGGGTGTGCGCCGTTCCCGACGAGCCCGGTGCCGGCGCGGAGTTCCTCGCCGGGCTGCCCGTGGTCGCGCTGCCCGGTGTGGGCACGGCCACCGCCCGGACCCTGTGCGAGTACGGTCTTGACACCCTCGGGCGGGTCGCCGTCGCGCCGCCCGCCACGCTGCAGCGGCTGGTCGGAGCCAGGACCGCCCGTGAGCTGCGGGAGCGGGCCAACGGGGTGGACCGGGGGCGGGTCGTGCCGAACGCAGTCTCCCGGTCGGTGGCCGCCGAGCGGTCCTTCGGCACGGACGAGCTGGACACCGGCCGGCACCGGCGGGCGTTGCTGGCCGACGCCGAGGAACTGGGCGCGCGGCTGCGGGGGATGGAGCACGTCTGCCGCTCCCTGACGCTCACCGTGCGCTACGCCGACCGCTCCACCACGGTGCGCGGGCGCACCCTCGCCGAGCCGACCGCGCACTCGGCGGACCTCACCAGGGCGGCGTACGGCATGTACGAGGCGCTCGGGCTCCAGCGGGCGCGGGTGCGGGCGCTCGCCCTGCGCGCCGAGGGGCTGGCCCCGGCCGGAGAGGCCGCGCACCAGCTCACCTTCGACCCCGTGGACGAGAAGGTCCGCCGGATCGAGGAGGTCGCCGACCTGGCGCGGGCCAAGTTCGGACCCCGCGCGGTGATGCCCGGAACGCTCGCGGCCTGAGTTGCGCGAGTTGCGGGAGTTTCTGGTGGGATTCGGCGGCCCTGTGCCCCCTCGTGACGGTTCCTCAGTGTGCGGGGGCTTCTGAGGGCGGATGGAACTTTTTACCGACGCGTAACTTCACAGTTGCACTACTCGTCCGTAACTTGACGAGTGAACAGCATCCCGTGATCCGGATCACAGGGTTAGGCCGTGCACCTTCTCCCTTGAGCCGCAAGGAGATCACACGATGCTGCCCTGGAAGCGAGCGCTCAGACCGCTCGCCGCGCTGGTTCTGGCCGCCGCGCTCGCCACCGTTCCCGCCGCCACCGCCCACGCCGCTCCCAGCAGTGGCTGGAACGACTACTCCTGCAAGCCCTCCGCAGCCCACCCGCGACCCGTCGTCCTCGTCCACGGCACCCTCGGCAACTCCGTCACCAACTGGGTGTCGCTCGCTCCGTACCTCAAGGAGCGCGGCTACTGCGTCTTCTCCCTCGACTACGGGCAGCTCCCCGGCGTCCCCGTCTTCTACGGGCTCGGCCCGATCGACAAGTCGGCCGAGCAGCTCTCCGCCTTCGTCGACAAGGTGCTCACCGCCACCGGCGCCACCAAGGCCGATCTCGTCGGCCACTCCCAGGGCGGCATGATGCCCCGGTACTACCTGAAGTTCCTCGGCGGGTCCGCCAAGGTGAACGCGCTCGTCGGGGTCGCCCCCAGCAACCACGGCACCGACCTGAACGGCCTCACCAACCTGCTGCCGTACTTCCCCGGCGCCGAGGACCTCATCAGGTCCAGCACGCCGGCGCTGGCCGACCAGATCACCAACTCGGCCTTCATGACCAAGCTCAACGCGGGCGGCGACACCGTCCCCGGCGTGCACTACACGGTCATCGCCACCAAGTACGACGAGGTCGTCACCCCCTGGCGCACCCAGTACCTGTCCGGCTCCGACGTCCGCAACGTCCTCCTCCAGGACCTCTGCCCGCTCGACCTCTCCGAACACGTCGCGATCGGCATCTTCGACCGCATCGCCCACCACGAAGTCGCCAACGCCCTGGACCCGTCCCACGCCACCACGACCAACTGCGCGTCGGCTTTTAGCTGACGTGGCTCGGGGCCCTGCCCGGCCTGAGCCGCCCGGCAGGGCCCCGCGTTCGAGGGGTGTTCAGCGCGGGTTCCGGCCCGTCGCGCGCCGGCGCACCGAGAGGAACAGCGCGGCGGACCCGAGGGCCAGGGCGGCGGCGCCGCCGATGGCCGCGTACGAGGTGCCGGTGGGGGTGCCGGTCTCGGCCAGGGGGACCGAAGTGCCCTCCGGCTGAGGGGCGTTGGGGGTGTGGGGCACCGGCTTCGCCGAGGTGCTCGGGTCGTCGTCGCCGTGGCCGTGGTGCTCCACCGTGGAGCGGTCGGCGCCGGCCGCGATCTGGCGCTCCGAGGGGGCGGAGACGGTGGGCGTGGGGGCGGGGGCCGCCTTCGCGGACTTGGTGACCTCGGCCGTACCGGCCGGGGCCGCCGCTGCCGTGCCGCCGAAGTCGACGTCCGAGCAGGAGTAGAACGCCTCCGGGCTGTCCGAGCGCTGCCACACCGCGTACAGCAGGTGCCGGCCCGTGCGGTCGGGGAGCGTGCCGGAGAAGGTGTAGAAGCCGTCCGTGGCGACCGGGTCGGTCGACTTCGCCACCGGGTGGGCCAGGTCCAGGTCGGACCAGGCCGGCGGCTTCGCCGGGTCGTAGCCGGGCTTGGTGGCATAGACCTCGAAGGTGCCCTTGTGCGGTGCGGTCACCCGGTACTTGAAGGTGTACGCGCCGCTGTGCACGCCGGTCGCGGGCCAGTCGGCGCGGGCCAGGTCGAGGCCCTTGAACTCGTCGTTCCCCGCGCTGCACAGCTTGCCGTCGGGGATCAGCTCCTGGTGGCGGCCGCCCGCGTCGCCGATCCGGATGCCGTTCCAGTCGTACAGCGCCTGGGTGCCGCCCGCCGCCACCGCCGCCCGGCAGGCCGCCGACTTCGGGGACTCCGGGCCCTCCGCGAAGCACTGCGCGACCCGGCTGACCGGGGTGCCCATCGAACCGTGCGCGGACGCGGGTGCGGCGGCCAGCACGGTCAGGGTCAGCGGCGCCAGGCCGAGCGCGGCCGCGGTGACGGCGGCCCGCAGGTGGGGCACGCGCCGCCCGCGCGGGGTCGAGGGCGTGGCGAAGGGCATCGGAACTCCTCGGAACGGTGGGGCCGGCCGACTGCCGGAAAGGGGGCTGGTCCCGTGGGGGGACGGTCAGAAACTAGCCCCGTACGACGGCGGATCGACCGGCTCCGAGCCCCTGGAGCCGATCTTTATGGTCCGCTTAAGGCCGTGCTCAGACTGGGCTCAGGTCGCTACCGTGCCCGGTATGAACGATCACCCCGAAGTCCCGGTCCGCGTCGCCACGGCCGCCGACGTCCCCGCCGTCCGCGCGGTCACGGACGCCGCCTACCGCCCCTACATCGCGCGCATCGGTGTGGTGCCCCAGCCCATGGAGGCGGACCACATGGCCGACGTCGAACAGGGGTGTGTCTTCGTTGTGGGGGAGGTTGTGGGGGAGCCCATCACCGGACTCGTGGTCGTGCGCGCCCACCCCGACCACCTCTTTCTCGACAGCATCGCCGTCCACCCGGACGCCCACGGCCGGGGCATCGGCCGCAGGCTGCTGCGTTTCGTGGAGGCCCACGCCCGCGCGCTGGGACTCCCCGAGATCCGGCTGTACACCAACGCCCTGATGTGGGAGAACCAGCAGATCTACCCCCGCTACGGCTACGAGATGGTGGAACGCCGCGTCGACGGCCCCTACGACCGGCTCCACTACCGCAAGCCGCTGGAGCGGACCCTCGGCGCGGACGTCGACTGGGACGCCCAGGCCCCCGTCTTCGACGACGAACCGGATCACGGGCTGCGCGCGCCCGAGACACGGGCCGCGTGGGCCGGCCGGCTGCGGGGCTGGCTGCCCGCCCAGCCCTCGGACGTGCTCGACCTGGGCTGCGGCACCGGAAGCCTCGCGCTGCTCGCCGCCGAGCAGGGGCACCGGGTCACCGGGGTCGACGCCTCCCCGGCCATGGTCGAGCGGGCCCGCGCCAAGCTCGCCGGGCAGGACGCACGGGTCCTGCGCGGGGACGCGGCCGTGCCACCGGTGGAGGAGGAGGGGTACGACGTGATCCTCGTCCGGCATGTGCTGTGGACGCTGCCCCGCCCCGCCGGGGTGCTGCGCCACTGGCGCACCCTGTTGCGCCCCGGCGGACGGTTCGTGCTGGTCGAGGGCGTCTGGGGGAGCCTCTCCCCGGTCGGCATGCCCGTCGACGAGGTCACCGCACTGCTGGCCCCCCTCGCCGGGCGGATACGGGTGGAGCCGCTGTCCGACGACCCGGTGCTCTGGGGCAAGTCCGTCACCGGCGAGCGGTACGCGGTGGTGGCCGAGATCTGAGGCTCAGACCAGCCCCGTGAGCCCCTCCGCGCGGGCCAGCGCCTCCAGCTCGTCCAGCGCGGACCGCGCGGCGGCCGCCGCCTCCGGGTCCCGCCCGGCCAGCCCGCTCGCGGCGAACTCGTCCTCGTCCAGCCGGAGTACGTCCCTGCCGTCGCCGGAGACCCAGAGGTCCAGGTCGAGATCCTCCACGACGAGTTCGGCGCCGGACCGGACAGCGGGCCGGGTGATGTCGCAGTACCAGCCCTTCAGCGTGCCGTCCCCGGCGCGGACCTCCTTCACCGCGTACCAGCGGTCCCGCCAGTAGTGCTCGGTGAACACGTCGCCCGGCTCGAAGCGCACGAAGCCGAAGTCCCGCACGCCCTCGCCCGCCCAGGGGGCCCGCACGGAGACACGGGTGCCGTCGTCCGCGAGGAGCGTCGCCGGGTAACGGATCTTCGTACGGCCCGCTTTGACGAGGACGACCTCCAACTCACCCGATGTGTCAGCCGAGTTCGCGGACATACCGCACCTCCGTGGCGCAGAACTCGTAGCCGAGCCACTCGTTGATGGCGATCATCGGGCCGTTGCCCGCGTCGTTCCCGGTGAATGCCTCGGTGTGGCCGGCCGCGCGGGCCCGGTGCAGCGAGTGCAGCTTGGCGAGCTTGGCCAGGCCCCGGCCCCGGTGGGCGCGGGCGGTACCGGTCATGGCGGTGAAGTAGCGGGAGGCGCCGTCGGAGTAGGCCACGCTGAAGGCGACCGGACGGCCGTCCACCACCGCGACCACGGTCAGGTCGAGGTCCAGCAGCGGATGCTCCCAGGTCTCCGCCAGCCACGCCTCGTAGTCGGAGTAGGCGAGCGTGATGTCGCCGGGCTCGTCCGCCAGGGTCTCGGCGTCCAGTTCGAACAGCGGACGCGGGTCGGCCGCGAAGTCGGCGGCCGTACGCAGTTCCACCCCCGCCGGGGTCTGCGGGAGCGGCGGGAGGGTGCGGTGTGCCAGGTCGAGACGGAGGAAGCGGGCGGGGCGGCCGGCGCGGTAGCCGTGCCGTTCGGCGAAGCGCACGCTGGCGGGCTCGTCCTGCACCCAGGAGTACAGCCGGGTGGCGCCCAGCGAGGCGAGGTACTCCTCGGCGGTGGCGACCAGCAGATGCCCCGCGCCCCGACCGGTGCGATCGGGGCGGACGTGGACGTTGACGTACGCCTGTCCCGGCTCCGTGCTCTCGTGCGCCAGCGACACCTGCGCCGTGCCGATCACCTCGCCGTCCTCCTCCGCGACCAGCGAGCGGAACCGCGCGTCCGGGTGGCTCCGCAGCAGGACGTGCCGTACCGACTCGGGGGTGAACAGGATGTAGGGCAGTGCCAGCCGCCGGACCCGGGCGAAGCCCTCGGTGTCGGCCGGCACGTCGGGGCGCAGATCGCGCACGAGTACGGTCATGAGCAGGCACCGTACGGGCGGGGCCGCCGGAGTGCCTCTCATTTTCCGTCCCTCGTCCGCGCCGGGTGCGGGAGAATCGGCCCTGTGAGCCTGAAGATCCACCTTGATGACAGCGCGCCTTCGTACGAGCAGGTCCGGGCGCAGATCTCCGAGCAGGCGCGGGCGGGCGCCCTCCCGGCCGGGTACCGGCTGCCCACCGTGCGGGGCCTCGCGGAGTCCCTCGGCCTCGCCGTGAACACCGTCGCCAAGGCGTACCGGGCGCTGGAGGCGGACGGCGTGATCGAGACCCGCGGCCGCAACGGCACCTACGTCGCCGCCCCCGCCGCCACCCGCGAGGCGAGCACCGCCGCCCAGGCGTACGCCGAGCGCGCCCGCCGCCTCGGCCTCGACCACGACACCGCCCTGGCCACGGTCCACGACGCCCTGCGCGCCGCCTACGGCACCGACTGACCGGCGCTCACCGCCGAGCCCACGGCTCCGGGGTCCGCGTGACCTCCAGCCCCGCCAGGCGGGCCAGGGTGCCGAACTCGGCCGCGTCCTTGACCGCCGCGCCTCTGGGGTCGTTGTTGAAGTAGGCGTAGACGTTCTGGCCCTCCGGCCAGGTGGTGGCGATGCGGTCGACCCAGGACTGGAGGGCCTGGGTGCCGTAGCGGGGCCAGGGCTTGGCGCGGCCGCGGTGGAAGCGGACGTAGCCCCAGTCGGCGGTGCGCCACAGCGGGCCGGCCGGGCGGCCCAGCTCGTCGGCCCAGCACAGGGCGGCCTTGCGGGTCTCGAGCACCTCGCGGGTCTGCGGGGTCCACCAGGAGTCGTGGCGCGGCTCGACCGCCACCCGCGTCTTCGCCGGGAAGCAGGCGAGGCACGCGTCCAGCAGCGGGGGGTCGGCGCGCAGGGTCGGCGGGAGCTGGAGCAGCACCGGGCCGAGGTCCTCGCCCAGCCCCTCGGCGTGGCTCATCAGCCGGTGCACCGGCTCCTCGGGGTCCCGCAGCCGCTTGATGTGGGTCAGATAGCGGCTCGCCTTCACCGCCACCACGAAGCCCTCGGGCAGCCGCTCCCGCCACGCCTCGAAGTTCTCGCGGGTCGGCAGCCGGTAGAAGGCGTTGTTCAGCTCGACCGTGGCGAAATGCTCCGCGTACTCCTCGAGCCACCGGCGCACCGGCACGCCCGCCGGGTACAGCACGCCCCGCCAGCTCTTGTACTGCCACCCCGACGTACCGACGAACAGGGTCATGTGTCCATGAAAACATCCGCGCGCGGGCCGGGCGGGCGGAAGGACCGCGCGCACCGGAACGGCCCAGCCCAGGATGCGGACCCCCGCGATTACAGGTAAAGCCCCGCGTCCGCGCCCTCCCGCGCGCCCGGTACCGATGTCGGTGCCGTGCCCCGGCGCAGCGCGTACAGCTCGGCCAGGGTCGAACCCTCCCGGCCCAGCTCGCTGTGCAGCTCCGGGGCCTGGTCGCCGAGCCAGGTCACCGCCTCCGCGCGGGTCAGCGGACCCACCTCGATCCGGGCCAGACAGCGGCCGGGGCGGACCACGGCCGGGTGCAGCCGCTCCAGGTCCTCGTTGGTGGTGACCCCCACCAGGACGTTGCGGCCCTGGCCCAGCAGCCCGTCGGTCAGGTTCAGCAGCCGGGACAGCGCCTGGCCCGCGGTGTGCCGCGCCTCGCCCCGGATCAGCTCGTCGCAGTCCTCCAGCAGGAGCAGCCGCCAGCGGCCCTTGCCGGTGCCGTCCTCCTCGCCGATGGCGATGTCCATCAGATAGCCCACGTCGGAGAAGAGCCGCTCCGGGTCCAGTACGCAGTCCACCTGGCACCACTCCCGCCAGGACCGGGCCAGCGTGCGCAGCGCGGAGGTCTTGCCGGTGCCCGGCGGGCCGTGCAGCAGCAGGAGCCGGCCCGCGATGTCCTCCGGGGTCGTCTTCATCAGCCGGTCCATCGCCTGGGCCACCGGCGCGGTGTAGTTGGACCGCACCTCCTCCCAGGTCCCGGCCGAGATCTGCCGGGTGGTGCGGTGCGGACCGCGCCGGGGCGAGACGTACCAGAAGCCCATCGTGACGTTGTCCGGCTGCGGGGCGGGCTCGTCGGCCGCGCCGTCGGTGGCCCGGCCCAGTACCTCCTGGGCCAGCTCGGCCGTGGTCGCGGTCACCGTGACATCCGCGCCCCGGTTCCAGCGGGAGACCAGCAGGGTCCAGCCGTCGCCCTCCGCGAGGGTCGCGCTGCGGTCCTCGTCGCGGGCCACCCGCAGCACCCGGGCGCCGTCGGGCAGCAGGGTCGCCCCGGAGCGGACCCGGTCGATGTTGGCCGCGTGCGCGTACGGCTGCTCACCCGTGGCGAAACGGCCGAGGAACAGCGCGTCGACGACGTCGGAGGGCGAGTCGGAGTCGTCGACGTTCAGCCGGATCGGCAGCGCGTCGTGCGGGTTCACAGACATGCCGCCATGATCGGGCACCGGCGCACCGCGCGCACGGCAATTCCGCCGCTTGTCCCCAGGTGTTCCCAACTCGCGCCCGACGCCGGGTTTCCGCCGTTACTGTGGAGCTGATGGGCAGTCATCGGTGGTACACGGGGGCACGGAGGTGGCGGCTCACCGCCCTGCTCGGCGTGTGCGTGACCGCGCTGGCCCTGCTGGTGACCCTCCTGAACACCCTCCCCGGACGCGGCGCCGGCCTAAGCGGCACCACCCGCGACGGCGACCGGGCGCACGGCACGCCCGTCGCCCCCGCCGGCCCCGTCCGCCCCGATGTGGGCTGGGGTTTCACCCACACCCAGTACAGCGCCGACCAGGGCGGCGGCAGCGACCGCGTGGCCCGGCTGATCAAGGGCGACGGCGGACTCCCGCAGGACCAGGCCGTCATGGGCTGGGGCGCCGACAACCCCGAACCGGTCAAGGGGCACTACGACTTCGGGGCGCTGGACCGCCGTATCGACTTCATCCGGGCCTCCGGGAGCACCCCCGTCATCACCCTGTGCTGCGCCCCGGACTGGATGAAGGGCGGCCGGTCCGGCGTCGGCGCCACCGACTGGAGCCAGGACGCGCTGGAGCGGGCGCCCGACCCGGAGCACTACCAGGACTTCGCCGACCTCGCCGCGACCGTCGCCCGCCGCTACCCCGACGTACGGCACTTCGTCGTCTGGAACGAGTTCAAGGGGTTCTGGAACGAGGCGAAGGGCCGCTGGGACCACGAGGGGTACACCAAGCTGTACAACCTGGTCCGGGCGGCGCTGAAGAAGGCCGGCCCCGACAACCTCGTCGGCGGGCCCTATCTGCCCATGGACAGCGTCGACCCCCGCGCCACCGACGCGTCGTCCCAGCTCCGCGGGCCCTGGGGCGCCATGGACCAGCGGGTGCTGGACGCCTTCGACTACTGGAACGCCCACAAGTCGGGCGCCGACTTCGTCGTGGTCGACGGCTCCAGCTACACCAACGACGACGAGCTGCTCCCCGACGAGTTCGCCGCCACGGCCAAGTTCACGGCCGTGGGGGAGTGGGTGCGCGAGCGCACGCACGACCTGCCGCTGTGGTGGGCGGAGTACTACGTGGAGCCCGCCGACTCCCAGGACCGCCGCGAGGGCTGGTCCGAGGACCGCCGGATCGCCGTGCACGCCACCGGACTGATCGCCATGGCGCGGGGCGGCGCCCGCTCCGGCTTCTACTGGAACCCGGAGAAGAAGAGCGGCGCCGACTGCCCCGGCTGCCTGTGGACCCCGACCGGCGACACCGACGGCGGCCGCGAACTGCCCATGTACGGCCTGCTCTCCCGCTTCAGTACGGCGTTCCCGCCCGGCACCCGCTACGAGCAGGTGTCCGCCACGCCCGGCCTCCGCGTGCTGGCGAGCCGGGACACCGTCCTGGTGGTGAACACCCTGGACCACCCGGTCACCGCCCGCGTCGACGGCAAGCGGTTCCGGATGCGCGGGTACGAGGTGAAGTGGCTGGAGCGCTGAGCCACTTCACCCGCCTCAGCCCGTCCTCGTCTCAGCTCATCGTGAGGAACCGCTGCACCAGCGAGGCCAGCACCATCGCCAGCAGCGGCAGCGCGAACCAGAACGCGCTCTGCGACCGCCGCAGCCCGCCCACGCTCGGCCGGCCCGCGACCCGGAGCACCTCACGCCCGGCCAGCAGCAGGATCAGCATCCCGGCGGCCAGTGCCCCCACCACCGACCACGGCGTCCAGGTGATCTGCGGCCCGATCGGACCGGGGTCCGGCTCGGGCACCGCCGCCGAACCGCCCCCGCGCAGCGCGTACACGGTCGCGTCCTCGTTCACCAGCACCTTGGACAGCTCCGCGCGGCCGTCCAGCGTGCGGGTCAGCCGGGACTCCCAGGACGCCGGGTAGCCCGCGTCCAGCTCCAGATAGCGGACCTGGCTCTCGTTGACGATCAGATACGAGTTCGGGCCCGCGTCCTTCAGCGACTTGACCAGCCCGGACACCAGCACCGGGTCGGGAGGCGCGAGCGTCGGCACGTACGTCACCCGCTCCATGTCCCGCGCGCCCCAGGCCAGCGCCGGAGTCACGTCGTCGACCGTGTCCGTGGTCAGCCACAGCAGCCGTACGGTCGGCTTGTCATGGGCGTACACCCAGTCCATCGCCGCGACCTCGCCGGGCCGGGTCCGCTCGAACGGCTCGTTGCCCCAGCGGGCCACCAGGAAACCGCCGATCAGCAGCAGCCCCGCCAGCAGCGCGGCCGGCGCGGCCAGGTTCACCCGGACCCGCTCCTTCGCACCGGTACGCGGGAACAGGGCGAGCGCACCGAGCAGGGCCGCCCCGGGCAGCGCGAACATGAAGACACGCAGCGCCATCTCACCGCCGTACGACTGCATGCCGAAGCCCAGGAACGGCACGAACGCCAGGACCGGCAGCGAACGTTCGCGGTAGCCGTGCTCGCGCCGCCGCCACCAGCCCCAGCAGGCCAGCGCCAGCACCGAACCGGCCAGCAGCACCCGCGTGTACAGCACCAGCTTGTGGGTCGAACTCCCGCCCTCGATACGGCCGGAGACCGACGTCGACACATTGCCGCCGACCCCGCCGAGCCCACCGAACAGCTCGTCGAAGTGCCCCGACCAGTACGGCTCCGCCATGAAGCCGACCCACACCGCCACCACCACCGCGAACAGCAGTGGCAGCCCGCGCAGTTCGCACCGGCGCAGCAGCACCAGGGCCGCGAGCACGCCCAGCATCACGAACGGGGTGAGCTGGTGGGCCGGGACGCAGGCCAGGAACAGGGCCATCAACACCAGGAGCAGTATGACCCGTTGGCGCCGGTCGGTGGGCTCCACCTCGGCCTCGCCGGGCCGGAACCGGGACCAGATCATGTGCGGGGCCCGGAACCACACCAGCAGCACCGCCACGAACACCAGGTACAGCAGATAGGTGAAGCCCTGCGGGGAGAAGTAGTCCTGCCCCACCCAGCCGCTCAGCGCGAACAGCCACACCCCGGCCCACCGCGCCCGCCAGCTCGCCCGGAGCGACCGGGTCAGCAGGAACATCGGTGTGAGGTAGGCGAGTTGGATCGCCGTCGGCCACCAGCGGATGACCTCGGTGAGGTCGGACACCCCGCACGCCTGGGCCGCGAACGCGGTGACCGCGAAGAAGCCCGGCCAGCTCCAGCGGGCGTCCAGATCGGGCACGGTCGCACCGGTGCGGTCGATGTAGTCCAGGAAGCCCAGGTGCTGCCAGGCCGTGGGGAACCTGGGCGCGCTCTCGATCACGGCGGGCAGCGCGTGCAGCGAGAACACCGTCGCCACCAGGGTGAGCAGCAGCAGCGCCCGGTGCTCGCGGCGCAGGCGGAGCAGCGCGGCGAACACCGTGACCAGCAGCGCGGCACCGGCCAGCGTCGGCAGCGGCAGCACCGAGACCAGACCGAGGCCGCCCATCCGGTCCAGGTCGGCGTCGGTCAGACGCAGCGCGGGGACCCAGTAGAGGACCAGTGCGGCGAGGAGGAGGGAGCCGAGTACCAGGCCGGTACGGGTGGGCTTGGGCGAGCGGCGTGCCCGGCGAGCGGGTGGGGGGTTTTCCGCCGGCGCGCGCTGCTCTTCCGGTGGAGCTACGGGCGGGGCCACCGACGGCACCGCTGCGAAGGGCGCGTCCACCTCATCCTTCTCCTTGACCCACGAGTTTTCCTTCTCCTTGACCCACGAGGGCGCCGGCCGGACCGCCTCGCGCGGACCCAGGTCGGCCAGGTCGCCGTCCGGAGCCGCGGTGACCGGGCCGGGCCGGATCACCCGCCACAGACGCGGCGCGGCGACGGCCACGATCACCGCCAGACTGGAGATCTCCGCGACACCCGCGCCGGTCAGCCCCATCCGGGGCAGGAGCAGCAGCGTCAGGCCCAGCACCAGCAAGCACAACAGCCCCTGCAACCAGGCGAGTCCGGCGGTCCGGCTCTCCGCCCGGAGCACCGCGAAGTACGTCTCCATCACCACCCGCAGCACCGCGCCGACCGCGAACCAGCGCAGCAGCGGGGTCGCCGCGTCCGCGTACCCCGCGCCGAACACGCCGAGAATCCACGGGGCGCCGACGAAGAGGACGCCCGCGACCGGCAGCATGATCCGGGCCATCCGCCTCAGTGCCGCACGGGTGTTGGCGGCCAGCCGCGCCGGGTCGTGCGAGCCCTCCACGGTGAGCGAGGCGCCCATGTTGATGGCGAGCAGGTTGGTCGTGCCGCCGATGGTGGTGGTGATGTAGAAGTACGCGTTGTCCTCGGCGCTGACCTGCGAGGCGATGATCACCGGGACGAGGTAGACCACCCCGAGCGAGAACAGTGAGCCGGTGTAGTCGCCGGCCAGGAACCGGCCGATCTCCCGCAGCGTCGGCGGATGCGCCCGCCCCTCGGTCGCCGCGGTGTGCCGGGGGACCAGCCGCCGGAACACCAGCCAGCCCAGCGGCAGTACCGAGGTGGCGATGGCCGCGACCCAGGACACGAAGACCCCGGCGGTCGGGATCGCCACCGCGAACGCCACCAGCAGTCCCAGCTTCACCGCCGAGAACACGGTGTTGCCCGCCGGCACCCACGGCGCGCTGCGCAGCCCGGTCAGCACCCCGTCCTGGAGGGTGAGCACGTTCCAGGCGACCACGGCCGCGACGAAGCCGAGCCCGGTCACCGGCCCGTGCAGGAACCGGTACGACGGCCCCCACACGTCCAGCGTCAGCAGGAACACCCCCGCCGCCACCGCCACCACCAGAGAACTTCCGGCGTAGGTACGGAAGATGAGCCGCGCGGTGGCGCGTCCGGCGACCGGGATGAAGCGGGCCAGGGCGCCGGTCAGGGTCACCGCGGTCAGCCCCGCGAGGAACTTCATCGCCGCGATGGCGGCCGAGCCCTGCCCGACCGCCGACTCCGAGTAGTAGCGTGCCGCCGCCAGCCAGAAGCCGAGGCCGAGGACGGCGGAGATGCCGGTGTTCAGCATCAGCGCGTAGGCGTTGCGGAACAGCGGACTGCCGCCGAACGCGCGGCCCAGTACGGGCAGTCGCGGGCGGCGCCCCGGCGCGGAGACGGCCGGGGCGGCCTCTTGGGCGGTGGTCGTGTCAGACACGGGAGCGGATGGCCTTCCGGCAGACCTGGCGTGCTCTTCGCACGAGTGCGTATCCCTTGGTGAGCGCACGGTCCTTGGCGAAGTCCCGTGCGATGGACCGTCCTTGCAGCAGCCGCTCGAACTCGCCCACCCCCGTGCTCCGCCGCACCGTGACCCGGCGCAGCGCGTACGGGCCCTGCCGGCGCCGGGCCAGCGCGTTGCCGACCGCCAGCGCCTGCGTGTACCCCGCCGCCCGCACCGCCTGGCGGACGCGACGGCTGGAGTAACCGTAGGGGTAGGCGAACGACAGCGGGCGCGCGCCCAGTTCGTCGGTGAGGATGCCGGTGCTGTGCTCCAGCTCGGCGGCGAGCGCGGCGTCGTCCAACTGGTCGAGCTGCGGGTGGCTGTGGGTGTGGCCGCCGATCTCCACACCGCTGTCGGCCAGTTCGCGCACCTGGCCCCAGTCGAGCATGGCGTCCAGGCCGCCCCCGGTGTCGTGGGGGCCCCTCAGCCAGCCGGTGGAGGCGAACAGGGTGGCCGGGAAACCGTGCTCGGCGAGCACCGGCAGGGCGTGCCGGTGGACGCCTTCGTAGCCGTCGTCGAAGGTGATCAGCACCGGCCGGGCGGGCAGCGGGCGCCGGTAGCGCCAGTGCGCCGCGAGCGCGGCGGTGGTGAGCGGGGTCAGGCCCAGTTCGCCGATGAGCGCCATCTGCTCCGCGAACGCCTCCGGCGCGACCGACAGCGCACGGGTCGCGTCGTTGGGCGCGACCGCCACCGCGTGGTACATCAGGATCGGTACGGCCGCCCCGGTCATCCGCCCACCTCCACCGGCGGCACCGCGAACCGGGGGCCGCCCCGCCGGGCCCGTACGCTGCCCACCAGGTAGCCGCCGGCCGCGCCGAGCACGCCCGCCACGATCGCCCCGGCCCGCCCCGCGCCGCCCGGCCGGGCGAGCACCGCGTCCCGCAGCCCGCGCGCGATCCCGGCGGGCAACACCCGTGTGGTGTACCGGCGTTCCGACTCCAGCCCCTTCGCCGCGCCCACACTGCGGGCCACCAGCGCCTTGGACAGGCCCTCGGCGTAGGTCCGGGTGCGGAAGTAGGCGAAGCGCTCGCGGACCTCCGGCACCCGGTGGTGGATCACCGCGCGGTCGTCGATGAGGAGCACGGCGTCCGGGCGGGCCCGGCTGATCCGGATGCACAGCTCCGTCTCCTCGCAGCCCAGCGGGCGCCGGTCGCCGTCCCGGCCGATCCCGGTGGCGAACCCGCCCGCCAGCTCGAACGCGCTGCGCCGGAAGGAGGCGTTGCCGCCCAGCACGTTGCGCACCCGGACCCGGCCGGGCGGCAGACCCCGGTAGGTGCAGCCCACCACCCAGTCGAACTCCTCCGGGAACCAGACCGGCCGCCGCCCCGACGCCCACACCGGCTCGGTCCGGCCGCCGACCGCCAGTACGCGCGGGTCGGCGTATCCCTCGGCGAAGCGGCGCAGCCAGTCCCGCTCGGCCACCGCGTCGTCGTCGAGGAACGCGATCACCTCGCCCTCGGACGCGGCGACCCCGGTGTTGCGGCCTGCTGACAGGCCGCGCGGACCGGCGTTGGCGAGCACCCGGACCGGGCCGGCCGCCTCCTTGTACTCGGCGGCCAGCCGTTCCAGCAGCGTGGGGTTGTGGTCCACCACCAGCAGGGTCTCCAGCGCCGGATACGACTGGGCGCGCACCGAGGCGACCGCCGCGAGGATGTCCTCCCAGCGGTCCTCGGTGTACACGCAGATCACAACGGAGACGGCCGGAGCGGTCAAGACGCCGCTCCCCGCCGGGAGTCCGCCAGCGGCGAGCGGCGGCCCCGGCGCAGCGCACGGCGGTTGGAACGCTCCTGGAGGATCACTCTGAGCACCCGCAGCCCGTCCCGCACGGCCCGCAGATTGCTGGTGCCGTGGATGCGGAGGTACTCGTGGCTGGGGATCTCCTGCACCTTCAGCCCGGCCTTGACCACTCTGATGTTCATCAGCGTCTCGACCTCGAAGCCGGTGCAGTCCAGGTCGATCTTGTCCAGGCAGTGCCGCCAGAAGGCGTTGTAGCCGTAGCAGAGGTCGGTGTAGCGGGCGCCGAACTTGCGGTTGACGACCGTGCACAGCGCCCAGTTGCCCAGCTTGCGGATCAGGGTCATGTCGTCGGTGCCGCCGCCGTTGGCGAACCGTGAGCCCTTGGCGAAGTCGGCGCCGGAGACCAGCGCGGAGACGTAGGAGACGATCTCGTTGCCGTCGGCCGAGCCGTCCGCGTCGACCATCACGATGATGTCGCCGGAAGCCGCCTCGAACCCGCTGATCAGGGCGTCCCCCTTGCCCTTGCCGCGCTGGGCGACCACCTTCACGTCCGGCCACAGCGAGCGGGCCACGTCCACGGTGTCGTCGGTGGAGTCGCCGTCGACCAGGACCACTTCGTGAATCCAGTCGGGCAGCGTCTTGAACACGTACGGCAGGTTCTCCGCCTCGTTCATGGCGGGGATCACCACGCTCACCGGCGGAGTGATCGCCAGGTGCGAGGAGATGGGCCGGTAGTGGGCCGCGAGCAGCGGTTCGCGGTCCGGACCCGGCGTGCGCAGAACAGAACTCATGACTGTGGTCCCTCTCGTCCGGTGGACCGCCCGCCCCTCGGGCGGCCCGGCTGTGTGTCCGGTTCGAAAGGGGGGTTCTCGTCCCTGGTCGCGGCACGGCGAAACGCGCTCCGGGCCGAAAGGACGAGCTGGCAAAGCTGACCGGGCCCCGAGCGTGCAAGGACCTCCGGTCGCGCGGCACGGCCCGGTCACCTGGTGCGGTCACCGAGCACGGCACCCCCCTACCGCGCCTCACCCCGGTATGTCACGGCCCCGAGCCCTCCCCTGAACCGTATGGCGACAGACCGATGCGGGTGAGATGTATGACGGTATTGACGATAGAAGCAGAATCGCAAGACCTGGACGTGGTCTCACGAATCAGTTGGTTTGGCCGTTACGGAACTTTGGCCTGTTTTACTCCCCTCCGGCGTCCCCTCTCGCGTCCGTCCCCGCGAACCCGCCCGCTGTGTCACGCGGGTGGCCAGGAGGATCAGCAGGCTGAGTGCGGTCACGGCGACGATGCCGCCGGTCACCGACCAGCGGTGCACGGTCAGCATGGCCTGGGCGACCAGCATGTCGAGCCCGACCGCCCCCGCGAGCGCGGCGATCAGCCGGCCGAAGGGGTCGAGTCCGCCGAGCGCCACGGCGATCGCCAGGGCGGGCGCGGCGAGCAGGAAGAGCAGTGCGCACGGTCCGCGCAGCGGTGAGCCGGAGTCCATGAGCGCGAGCAGCGCCCCGCACGCGGCGGTGCCGGTCGCGGCTCCGGCGAGCAGTGCCGGCAGGTCCCTCCCCGGGCCTCCCCGCGCCATGCCTTCACCCGCTGCCGTGGAGTCATCCGAGGTGGAGCCATCTGCCGTGGATCTGTTGCCAGTTGAGGACCACATGGGCCGACTTTGCCCCCCGACGCGCCGGATGCCGGGCTTCAATGTGGCCCAGCCGCTCCGAGGGCGTCAAGACGACCTCCGCCCGTGTTCCTCTTCCGGGGGATTGTGCCGGAACACCCCTGCGACTTGTGCTATGTGGCGGGGCGTCAGCGCAATCGACTGATCATGCTTGAGAACCGAAATTGTTTTGGCATGGACACTTCCCGTCAACGCGCGTAGCTGGTACCAAAGTTGTGGCAGAGATCCTGCTAAAGGGAGGTTCCATGAGACGTACCCGAATTGCGGCATACGTGGCTTCACTCCTCCTCGCCACCGGCTTCACCCTCGCCGGTGCCGGATCGTCGCAGGCCGCCACCGGCGGCTACGTGGCGCTCGGCGACTCCTACTCCTCGGGGGTCGGCTCAGGCAGTTACATCAGCTCCAGCGGCGACTGCGACCGCAGCACCAAGGCGTACCCCTACCTCTGGAACGCCGCGCACGGCCCGTCCTCCTTCGCCTTCAACGCCTGCTCGGGCGCCCGCACGGACGACGTCCTCGCGAACCAGCTCGGCTCGCTCAACTCCTCCACCGGCCTGGTGTCCATCACCGTCGGCGGCAACGACGCCGGCTTCGCCGACGTCATGACCACCTGTGTCATCTCCTCCGACAGCACCTGTCTGTCCCGGATCAACACCGCCCGCGCCTACGTCGACTCCACGCTGCCCGGCAAGCTCGACGCCGTGTACAACGCGATCAGCGCCAAGTCGCCCTCCGCCCGCGTGGTCGTCATCGGCTACCCGCGGTTCTACCTGCTCGGCCAGAGCTGCCTCGGCCTCTCCGAGACCAAGCGCTCCGCGATCAACAGCGCGGCCGACTACATGAACAGCGCCATCCAGAAGCGCGCCCAGGCCCACGGCTTCGTCTTCGGCGACGTCCGCACCACCTTCACCGGCCACGAGATCTGCTCCAGCAACTCCTGGCTGCACAGCGTCAACTGGACCAACATCGGCGAGTCGTACCACCCGACCGCGGCCGGACAGTCCGGCGGCTACCTCCCCGTGTTCACCAACGCAGCCTGACCCCCCACCGTCCACCAGGGTGACCCCGTCAACGCGAGCCGCACGGGATTCACTCGGACGAATGAAAAATCACGGTGTGCCGGAGGAAGAAGCGGAGGCCCCGTCCGACGGGGTCTCCGTCGCCTTGTCACACGTCACGGTGAACGGCACCTCGTCGGACGTGACCCGCTCCGGCTCGCGCACCTCCACGCTGATCGCGTTCTCCGACGTGCCGTCCTCGTCGGTCCGCACCGTCACCCGCGCCTGCTTCGTGTGCGCGCCGCCCTCCGGGAACGACAGCGTGCGCCACTCCTCGCCCTCGAACGAGCCGTGCCTCAGCTTCCACCGGTAGCGCACCTCGGCGGGCAGCCGTCCCACGGTGAACGTCGCGGTGAACACCGGTGACTCGGCCTCCGGCGGCGGGCAACTCCCCTGATACCGCGTGTGCGTACCGCTCAGCGACACCCGCACCGACTGCGCGGGCTCGCTGCTGCTCGGCGGGGCGCTGCTCCTCGATGCGGACGGGGACGGCTTGTCGCTGGTCGGCGTGGGGGAGCGGGGTTCGCCGGTCTTCGTGACGGTCGCGCTCGGGGTGCTCCCGCCCTCGTTCCGGTCGCCGTCGTCCCGGTGCAGCAGGGTGTACGTCAGCCCGGCCAGCGCGAGGACCAGGGCGAGCACGCCGACGACCAGGACGACACCCGCGCGCCGCTCACGAACCGGCGGACCCGGGTCGGGTTCGCCCTCCGGCAGCGGGACGGTCGGCGGGGGCGGCGGTACGTACGCGAGACGGGTCGTGGGCGCGCCCCCGGCCGCGATCAACCGCAGGTCACGCGCGGCCTGTTCGGCGGGCAGCCGCTCCTCGGGGTCCTTGCGGAGCAGACCCTCGATGACCGGGGTGAGGGGGCCCGCGAGCTGTGGCGGCGGCAGCGGTTCGTCCACCACGGCACGCAGGGTGGACAGCGGGGTGTCGTGGCGGAACGGGGAGCCGCCCTCCACCGCCGCGTACAGCAGCACACCCAGCGACCACAGGTCCGACTCGGGGCCCGGCGTACGGCCCAGCGCCCGCTCGGGGGAGAGGAATTCGGGCGAGCCGATCACCTCTCCGGCCATGGTCAGCGCCGAGCTGCCCTCGACCGAGGCGATCCCGAAGTCGGTCAGCACCACCCGGCCGTCGTCGGACAGCAGCACATTGGCCGGCTTCACGTCCCGGTGCAGTACGCCGACGTCGTGCGCGGCGCGCAGCGCGCCCAGCACCTCGGCGCCGACGCGGGCGGTCTCCGTCACGGACAGCGGGCCGGTCGTCTCCAGGATGTCGGCCAGCGAGCGACCGCGCACCAGCTCCATGACGATCCAGGGGCGGCCGCCCTCCATCGCCACGTCGTACACCGTGACCACATTGGGGTGGGCGACCCGAGCCGCCGCCCACGCCTCGCGTTCCAGACGGGCGTACATCCGCTCCACGTCCCCGGCGGGCAGCCCGGCCGGGGCGCGTACCTCCTTGACGGCGACCTCACGCTGGAGCACCTCGTCGTGGGCGCGCCACACGGTGCCCATGCCGCCCTCGCCCAGCGGGGACAGCAGACGGTAACGGCCGGCGATCAACCGATCGCGTCCCGGCTGTTCTGACACGGGCTTCCCCCCATGGCACGTCGCGCGAATCCTGAACAACGTAGCTCAGCCAAGAGCGCTTGCGACCCCCTTGAGCATCAATCCGGCGCCCAGCACCAGCACGGCCAGCGCGGAGGCCAGGGGGATCGTGCGGCGGAGCAGGGTGGCGAGGGGGTGGGTGCGATGGGCCGGGCTCCGGTCCAGGAGTCGGCCGGCGACCGAGCCGAGACGGACCACGGCGAAACCGGCCGCGGTGAGGGTCAGGGCCAGGCCGATGCCGTACGCGACGACGAGGAGGAGGCCGAACCATGCCTGGCCCAGGGCGGCGGCACCTACCAGGACGACCACGGCGGAGGGGCTGGGGACGAGGCCGCCCGCGAAGCCCAGGAGCAGGGTGCCTTTGAGGGTGGGGGCGGTGGGGTGGGAGTGGGTGTGGCCGCCGTGGGTGTGGGTGTGGGTGTGTACGTGGGGGTGTGGGTGGGTGTGGTCGTGGTCGTGTGGGCGGGAGTGTGGGTGGTGGTGGTCAGTTACATGGGGGGTTTCTCCGTGTGCGCCTGACACATGTGCGCCTGGCACATGGGGGCTTGGCACATGTGGACTGTGTACATGTGGGCTCGGCATACGTGGCGCCGCGCCATGGTGCGCATGCACATGTGCCTCCCCACCATCACCCCCACCGACCAGCGCCAGAACCCGCCCCTCCTCTCCCTCCTCTCCCTCCGCCTCCGTCTCGCCGGCCGGCACCTGCACATGCGTAACCCCCGCCTGAACCACCCGCCCCCGCCAAGCCCGCCGTACGAGATTCACCCCCGCCCCGAGCACCAACGCCCCGCTGGCCACCCCCAGCCACGCCACCACCGACGGCGTCGCCGCGGAGCCGGCCGTCACCAGGAGTCCCAGCGCGACCACCCCGAGGGTGTGGGTGACGGTGACCGAGGCGGCCAGCGGGAGCACGTCCCGCAGCCGGGCCCGGCCGCCCCGGGCAGCCGCGGCGGCGGCCATCAGCGTCTTGCCGTGCCCCGGTGCCAGCGCGTGGGCCGCGCCCAGCCCGACCGCGATGAGCAGGGCGAGCGTGGCGAAGCCGAGGGTGAGGTCACGCCGGGCGACCAGGTCGTCGAGGGCCTGGGTCCAGCGGTCGGCGCCGCGCGGGAGTACCGAGGCGCCGGGCGCTTCCCGTTCCTGGGCGAGCGCGGCCCCGCCGGGCCGGAGCGTGAGCCGGGCGGTGGAGGTGTCGGCGGGGGAGGAGAGCAAGCCGGCCGGGTAGGTGGTGAGTTCACGCGAGACCGACTCGCGCGGCACGTCGGACCGGCTCAGCGTCATCCGGTCGCCCCGCGCCGTGATCTCCCGCCATCCCGGCCCGGCGGACACCCCGGCGCTGCGGAAGCCGACGTCCACCGTCGCACCCTTGGGCAGCGGGGCCGACTCCGCGCACTCCAGCCGCAGGGTGTCCAGCCCCGCCTGCCCCGGCCGCAGCCCGGCCCGCGCGGCCGACACCGTGAGCGTGACCCGGCGCCCGCCCACGGTGACCTCGCTGCCCCGCGCCGCCTCGGCACAGCGCGCCTCGGCCCAGCGGGCGGTGCCGAGCCGCTGAAGCTCCGGCTTGGCCTGGGTCGCCGGGATCTCCGCGAGGTCCTCGACATGGGTGACGTGGAGCCTGCCGGGGGCGGCGACCAGGCCGTCGTACCGGTTGACGGTGAAGTTGCCCAGGGGATGCGCGTCCGCGGCCGGGGCGGAGCCCAGCAGCATGGCGCAGGCGCCCGCGAGGACGGCGAGGGAACGGCGGAGCCTCACTTGGCGCCCTCCAGTGCCTTACGGGCCTCGGCGGCACCGAGCGGGGAGAAGCCGGGGTTCAGCTTCAGCGCCGCCGCCAGCGAGGCCCGGCCCTCCTTCGCGTGACCGGTGGCGAGTTCGACGACGCCCCGGTGGTAGAGGAAGGACGCGTTGCGGTAGCCGGTGGCGGTGGCCTCGCGGGCGGGCGCCAGCGCCTCCGCGTCGTGGCCGTTGACGTGCAGCGCCCAGGCGAGGGCGTCCGCCGTGTGCACGGTGTGCCGGCGGGCCCACTCGGTGCGGGCCGCGCGCAGGGCGGCCGCCTTGTCACCGTGGTCGGCGGCGGCCAGCGCGGTGTCGAGGTCGGCGTTCACGCCGTTGGCACGGGCCAGAGCGATCCACGCCTGGACCAGCGTGTACTGCCGGCGGGCCTTCTCCCGGTCACCCGCGCCGCCGCGTGCCTCGTACAGTTCCCCGAGCGCGACCAGTGAGGTGGGCAGCGGGGCGCGGGCGACGACGGCCTCAAGTCCCTTGATCGCGTCGCCCCGTCGGCCACTCGCCGCCTGGGCGCGAGCCCGGCCCTCCAGGGCGGGGAGGTAGCTGTCGTCGGCGGTCAGGGCGCGGGCGTACTGGGTGAGGGCGGTCTTGTAGTCGCCCTGGTTCCAGGTGAGTTGGCCGAGCTGGGTGGCCACGTAGGCGATGTCGCCGGGGGAGGTCGCGCCGGTGAGAGCCTGCTGGAGGACGCGCCGGGCCGTGGTGACGTCGCCGCGCAGCTCGTGCACGTAGGCGTACCGGGTGAAGACGGGGGTGCCGGGCTTGCGGGCGTCGGCGGTGTCGGCGGCGCGTGCGGCCTCCGCGTACCGGCCGAGTTCGACCAGGGCGTCGATGCGGGAGCACAGGGCGCGTTCGTCGTAGGGGTTGTGCTTCAGGACGCGGTCGGCGTCGGCGAGGGCGCCGGTGAAGTCGTGGCGGGCCGCGGCGAGGGCGGCCTGTGCGGCCACCGCCCGGTCGTTGCCGGGGGCGAGCGCGAGGGAGCGCTTCAGGGCGGCCCGCGCCTGCGGGTACCGGGCCGGGTCGCCCTTGGTGCGGGCCTGCTCCACGTAGGCGAGGCCGAGCGTGGCCCAGCCGTCGTGGTCCTTCGGCTGCGCCTTCAAGTGGCTCTGGAGCGCGGCGACGGCCGCGTCCGGGTCGGCGCCCGCCGGCGCGCCGGGGGCCAGGGCGGCCGGGACGGCGGCCGGCTCCGGCCGCCCGCCGTCCCGCGCGGCCCCGAAGGCGACAGCGCCACCGGTCAGCGCGACCGCCAGCAGGGCGGCGGACGCCACCCGCCACGCCGTCCGGCGGCGGCCCTGACCGCGACCGTCCGGCGTGCCGCCGTTCTGCTCGTCACTACTCGTACGCGGGCCCATCGCCCTCTCCTGGTTCGCCTGATGGTGGTCGGGAAGACCGGCGCGGCCCGCCGTGGGGGAAGGGTGCGGGCCGTGCCGGTCGCTTTCGAAGTGGGGTCAGTACGCGCGGCGCATCCGGCGCCGCCACCAGCCGACGACGGTCCCGAGCAGCAGGATTCCGGCCGCACCGGCCGCCGCCGAACCGGCGATCAGCGTGGTGTCGCTGGTGCCGCCGGTCGCCGATGCCGGGCTCAGCGCGTCACCGAGCTGGCTCTTCACGTCGGCGCCCGCGGTCGTGCCCTTGGCCAGCGCGCCCCGCGAACCCGCCGTGGGCTGGGCGACGTAGGGGAAGGACTTCTCGAACTTCCTGTCGTTGGCGTCGACCGCGTCGCCCAAGTCGTTCTTGGAGCCGAGGAGTTCGCCCTCGACGACCTGGAGCGCCGCGTCGATCACGTCGTCGGTGAGCCGGCGCCCGTTGGGGAAGCCCGCGTTGTCGCCGTCCAGCACGCCGAGCCGCTTGGGGTGCATGGCCGGCTTGATCGAGGTGTTCAGCCGCAGTTGCTCCGAAGGGCGCACGTTCGGGGGCTGGTTGAGACCCTTGACGCCCTTGAGGAAGACGTCGACCAGGTCGTTGCGCGGCTCGGCCGGGGCGTCGATCTTGTAGATGCCCTCGATGAGCTTGGGCAGCTCGGGATTGGTGACGTTCATCAGGAACTGGGCGTCGTGCGAGGGCTGGGAGGCGTTGAAGCGGTCCTTGTCCGCCTGCGGGTTGACCACCTCGTTGACCAGCGGGTTGCCCAGCCGGGAGACCTGGCTGTAGTAGCCCTGGGCGTTGCGGCGCTGGGTGGTGGACCAGATGCCGACGACCGGCTGGTCCGCCGACTGCCGGATCAGGTCGTTGGGGACCTGGAGGGCGATCGTGTTGACGTTGTAGCCCTTGAGGGTGTCCCGGCCGACCTCGCTGAGGTTGCCGCCGTACAGCAGGTCGAAGACGCGCAGGTCCAGGAAGAACGGGTCGTCCGCCTGCCCCGCGAAGGTCGCCGCGCCGCCCGCCGTCTTGTACACCGCCTGCGAGCGCAGCGTGCCGTAGTCCGGCATGGACGCCTTGCCCACGTTGGACGGCGCCACCGGCACGTCGTCCGCCACCTTGGTCCTGGACATCGCGTGGCCGCCCTTCAGGCGGACCAGTTCGAGGTCGTAGGTCTGGGTGATGTTGAGGTCCGGGTCGTCCAGGCTGGTGACGGGACCGGTGTTGTAGAGGAACGTCTTCCCGTTCTTCGTCCGCGTCTTGAACGTGTACCGGAAGAGAAGGTCGTCCTTGGCGTCGCCGTCGCTGTCGATGTGCAGGTCGTACTGCGCGTCGTCGGCGAAGGTGTAGAAGTTCGGGCCGCCCGCCGGCTCCTCGAACGGTATCCAGTCGGCCACGATCGTCGTCGTGTCCGGCTTGTCGGGGCTGACGAACGCGTACAGATCGGTGTTGTCGTACTGCGGGGTGCCCGAGATCAGCGGGGCCTCCCGGTGGGAGGAGGCGGAGGCCGCCCCCGGCTCCAGCGTGGCGACACCGGCGGCCGCGAGCCCACCGGCGGCCAGCGCGCCGCAGATGAGCGGGACCAGGCCCTTGCTTGCCGTGCCGCTTCTGGCGAAGAGAGTCATGCCGTCCGTCCTCGAATCCGACTTGCTTGACGGACGGGTATACGGAGCGGTCGGCGACCGCGGATTGGCCGGAGAGGAACTTTCTTTTTCCCTTTTCAGACCCGCGTTTTCGGCCCGCCGATCCGTATCAACCGCTGGAGGTGTGCGTTCGTGCGGATGCGAGGGGTCACCGGCAGGGCCGGGTGCGGCCACGGCCGGGGTGAGGGTGCCGAGGTACTGCTGGTGCGCGTGGCGGGCGGCGACCACCAGGCGTTCGAGGAGCTGTACGGCCTGGTCTCCGGGCCGGTGTTCGGACTGGTCCGGCGGGTCGTGCGCGACTCCGCCCAGTCCGAGGAGGTCGTCCAGGAGGTGCTGCTCGAACTCTGGCGCTCCGCAGGCCGGTTCGACCCGGCACGCGGCAGCGCCCTGTCCTGGATACTCACCCTCGCCCACCGCCGCGCCGTCGACCGGGTGCGCAGCGTCCGCGCGGCCGGCGAACGCGAGCAGCGCGAGGCCCTGCGCGCCGGCGAACCCGCCTTCGACCACGTCACCGAGGAGGTGGAGGCCGGACTCGAACGGGAGTGGGTGCGCCGCTGTCTGAGACGGCTGACCGACCTCCAGCGCCAGTCCGTCACCCTCGCCTACTACGACGGTTACACCTACCGCGAGGTCGCCGAACGGCTCGCGCTCCCGCTCGGCACCGTCAAGACCCGGATGCGCGACGGCCTCAACCGGCTGCGCGGCTGCCTCGGAGGTGCCGCGTGAGCCTGTTCGCCCGACTCCTGCGCCGCGAGGCCCCGCACTCGCTGGCCGCGCCCTACGCCCTGGACGCCCTCGACCCCGGTGAGCGGCGCCGCTTCGAGAAGCACCTCGCGGGCTGCGGCCGCTGCACGGCCGAGGTCCGTGAACTGTCCGAGGACGCCGTCCGGCTGGCCTGGTCCACCGCCGCCCCCGCCCCGGCCGCGCTGCGCGAGCGCGTCCTGGCCGCCGTACGCACCACACCGCAGGAACCGGCGCCCGCCGGACGGCCGCGCGCCGCCCAACTGCCCCCGCATGTCTGGGGAGTCCAGCCGCCGCCCCGGCGCGCCCGGCCGCGTCCGCTGTTCGTGCCGTTCGCCACCGTGACGGCCGCCGCCGCCCTGGTCGTCGCCTCGCTCTTCGCCGTCCAGGCGCACCGTGCGGAGGGACGACTCGCCGCCGAGCAGGCGCGGGCACGTGACATCGCCCACGTTCTGGCCGCTCCCGACGCCCGCGCCACGGCCGGGAACGACGGACACGGCCGCGCGCTCGCGGTCGTCGCCTCGCCGTCCGAGGGCCGGGCCGTCGTCACCCTGAGCGGATACGGCACCCCGTCCGGCGGCCGGGTGCACCAGCTCTGGCTCACGCGCCCCGGCGCACAGCCCCGTTCTCTCGGGCTTCTCGGCGGCGACACGCCCTTGGCCGTCAAGGGGCTTGAGAAGTCGGCGGCGTCACTCGCCGTGACCATCGAGCCGAACGGCGGTTCTGTACGGCCCACTGGCCAGCCCATTGTCCAACTCACCCTGAAATCAGTCGGATTCGGAGAGTAGTCATCGAGGGATGATCAACCTCCTTGCGGGGAAGGTGAATCCCGTGGCCGAGATACACGCATGCCCTATGGGGACGATAGGGTTACTCTGCCCGTGGGCCGGGTGGATTCGTACGGGTGGGGAGTGACATGGAGCAGATAGCAATGCGCAGCAGGGCCAGGGTCCCTGCGATCACCTGCGGCAGTGGTGCGACCAGCAGGCGTCTGGACCGCCACCTCGCGGTGCTCGGCGGACCTGCCATACCGCAGCGGGAGACGGTCGAGGCGACGTCGCTGATGCGTGAACTGACCGCGCGGGACACCGTGCGTCAGCGCAGCGACCGGCGCGTCCGCGTCAGCCGGGTCTCTCTCTTCGCGCCCCTGCGCCGGCTGCGCCGATCGCTCTTCGGCAGCCACTGAGCCGTCAGCCACTGAGCCGTACCGAGCGGACTCCCCGGAGTCCCGCCCGGCTCCGGCCCGGCCCCGAGTGAACCGGCGCCCCGCCCCGCAGTTCCGCGCGTCATCCGCGCTCAGGCCGCCACACCGTCCCGGCGCAATGCCGCTGTCTCGTCGTCCGTCGTCCCCACGGCACGGAGCAGCGCGTCGGTGTGCCGGCCGAGCGCGGGCACGTCCCCCAGCCGCGTCTCCCCGCCGCCCGGCAGCGTGATGGGCGGCAACAGCGCGCGCAGCGCTCCCACCGGCGAACCCACCCGCCGCCCCCGCCCCCGCGCCGCGAGCTGCGGATGCTCCGCCAGCCGTCGCCATTCCCGGCCGTTCCGCACCGACAGCAGCCCCCGGAGTGCGATGGACTCGTTGCCCCGGTCGCACCGCACGAAGCGCGAGGCGAGTCCCTCGGCGGCGGTGTCGTAGCCGCGGGCGTCACCTCCCTAGAGCAGGGCGAACTGCCCCTCCGGTCCCTCTTCCTGGTGGTCCAGTACGGAGGCGGGGCGACGGGAGCGGGGTGCGGGCGGCAGAACTCCCGCCGTGCGGAGGCCGGTTGCCGTGATCGGGGCCGACACCGGGCCCGGTGCGGGGAGTTCGGTCAGCAGGGTCAGCACCGTGATCAGCTCCAGCAGCTCCGAGGTCCAGCTCTGCGGCCAGGTGCGGGGGCCGATCGCGGCCAGTGTGCCGGGGGCGCCGGGGGTCGTACGGGCCGTGAACCAGGCTTCCAGCGTGCGGACCCCGGCCACCTCGTGCTCCCAGGCCGCGCGCGGCACGGGGGAGACACGGCCCTCGTCCAGGTACAGCGCCTCGTCGTCGGCGTCGTAGCGCAGGGCGCGCGGGTACGGGGGCAGCGGCGCGCGGACGTACGGGCGGCGGCCACCGGGCAGCTTGGGGCGCTCCCCGTCCCGGCGCATCAGCCACAGCGTGCGCCGGCCAGCCTCCACGCCCCGCGCCCACACCTCGGGGTCCCCGGTGAGCGGCACGGTGAAGTCGGCCTGGACGGCGGCCAGTATCCACGCCAGCACGTCCGCCGCCGTGGGCCGGGAGCCGAGCCGCGCGGCCAGCTCGTCCAACAGCCCTGGCGCCAGGTTGGGTTCGGCGCCGCCGGGACGCCGGTACAGCGGGCGGATGCGCCCCGCCGCGAGGGTGGGCGGCAGGGAGGTCGCCAGCAGTCCGGCGCCGGCCTCCACCACGAACACCTGCCCCTCGTCCGCGACCCGCCACAGCTCCGGGCGGGCGAGGTCGATCAGCCGGTGGTCCGGAATCAGCCAGCGCTCGTCGAACGGCGCCGCGAGCACCCGTACCGGCTCCGGGCACGGCCCCGACGCGCGCGCCAGCCGCTCGGTACCGGTGTTCCGGCCGGGCAACTGGGCCACCGCCGAGTTGATGGTGCGCGACCGGGTCGGCTCGAACAGGGCCTCCCGCTCCGCCCCCTCCGCCGCCAGCAGCGCCGTCCAGCGGGCCTTCAGGGACGCCGGGTCGGGTGCCGTCGGCCAGCCGCGGCCCGGCCGCAGCGGTGCGACGGACCACGGCATGAGGTCCGCCAGCGGCGGCGCGTCCTCGTACGTCACGCCCGGAATGCTACGTCCTCGGCCCGTCCGGGGTACGGGAACGGGGGCGCGGGTGCGGGCGGGGCTCAGGTCGCCTCCAGGGTGACGGTGAAGGAGAAGCGGTCGCCCCGGTAGTGGATGACGGCGACGTCCAGCACCCGGCCCGTGGAGTCGTAGGTGACGCCCGTGTAGTGCAGGATCGGGCTCAGCAGCGGCACCTCCAGCAGCCGGGCGGTCTCCGGGTCCGCGAGCCGGGCCTCCACCGTGTCGGTGATCCGGCTGATGTCGGCGCCCACCATGTCCCGCAGCACCTTGGTCATCGGCCAGCGGGCCAGATCGGCCGGGTCGATCCGGTCGGCCAGCTCCGGGCGCACATGGTTGACGGCATGGTTGGTCGGCTCGCCGGTCTTCGCGTCCCCGCGCAGCCGGTGGTAGACCGCCACCTCGGAAAGGTCCGGGAAGTGCTCGGCCCACATGGACGGCACCGGGACCCGCGCCACGTCCAGCAGTTCGGCCGTCATCCCGGACTGCTGGGCCACGATCGCGTCCACCGAGCCGAGCAGCCGGACCGGCGCCCCGCGCCGCACCCCCGGCTCGATGAAGGTGCCGCGCCGCCGGTGCCGGCTGATCAGTCCCTCGTCCTCCAGCTCCTTCAGCGCCTGCCGCATCGTCAGCACGCTCACCCCGTAGTGCCCCGCCAGCCGCTCCTCGGTGGGCAGCCGCAGGGGGTCCTCGGGGGAGCGGCCCAGGATGGAGGCCCGCAGCGACTGCGACACCTGGTACCAGAGCGGCAGCTTGCGGTTCAGGACGATCGAGTCCGGGGCGAAAGAGGTCACGCGGCTATCCGTACCTGTCTGGACCGGTCGGCGCAACGGAACGGTCACACATGGGAGTTGGCGCCCGGAGCCGGCACTCGGATCGTCACGGTGTACGGAAGTGCGGCTCCAGTCCGCGCCACACGTCGTCGTAACCCCGCTGGAGGTGGTCGGCGCGGGCCGCGTCCGGGGTGAGGGTGATCGGCCAGCGGGTCTCGAACATGAAGGCCAGCCCGTCGTCGATGCGCTGCGGGCGCAGCTCGGCCGCGCTCGCCCGGTCGAAGGTCTCCCGGTCCGGGCCGTGCGCCGACATCATGTTGTGCAACGAGCCGCCGCCGGGCACGAACCCTTCCGCCTTGGCGTCGTAGGCGCCCTCGATCAGGCCCATGTACTCGCTCATCACGTTCCGGTGGAAGTACGGCGGCCGGAACGTGTCCTCACCGACCAGCCAGCGCGGGGCGAACACCACGAAGTCGGCGCCCGCCAGGCCCGGAGTGTCCGACGGGGAGGTCAGCACGGTGAAGATCGACGGGTCCGGGTGGTCGTAGGAGATGGTGCCGATCACATTGAACCGGCGCAGGTCATAGGCGTACGGCACATAGTTGCCGTGCCAGGCGACAACGTCGAGCGGGGAGTGGTCGTAGGTGGCCGTCCAGAGGTTGCCGCAGAACTTGTTGACCACCTCCACCGGACCCTCGGTGTCCTCGTACGCGGCGACCGGCGCCCGGAAGTCGCGGGCGTTGGCCAGGCCGTTGGCGCCGATGGGGCCCAGGTCGGGGAGCCGGAAGGGCGCGCCATAGTTCTCGCACACATAGCCCCGTGCCGAGTCGTCCAGCAGCTCCACACGGAAGCGGACCCCACGGGGGATGAGCGCCACCTGTGCGGGCTCCACATGGAGGCGGCCGAACTCGGTGTGCAGCAGCAGTCCGCCCCGCTCGGGGACGATCAGCAGCTCGCCGTCCGCGTCCGAGAACACCCGCTCCATCGAGGAGTTGGCGTGATAGAGATGCACGGCCATGCCGCTGCGCTGGGTCGCGTCGCCGTTGCCGCCCAGCGTCCACAGGCCGGCCAGGAAGTCCGTGCCCGGCAGCGGCTCGGGCAGCGGGCTCCAGCGCAGCCGGTTGGGATCGGGCACGGTCTCGGTGAAGGGGGCGGTCCGGATCGCGCCGTTGGCGGTGCGGGTGAAGGAGGGGTGCGCGGCGGAGGGGCGGATGCGATACAGCCAGGAGCGGCGGTTGTGGGCGCGGGGCTCGGTGAACGCCGTGCCGCTGAGCTGCTCCGCGTACAGGCCGAGCGGCGCGCGCTGGGGTGAGTTGCGGCCCTCCGGCAGGGCGCCGGGCACCGCCTCGGAGGAGTGTTCGTTGCCGAACCCGGTCAGGTACGCCAGTGCCTCGGCGGTCTTCCGCGCTCCCCCACGCTCGAACCCGCTCGCGCGGGAGGTACCCCCATCGGTCATGATCGCTCCCTTGCGCACGCTTCTCCGGTATTCCTATGGAGCACCGTAGGAATGCCGGGGGGTGTGCGCAAGAGGCGAACGCCCCCTTCACCCGCCCGGAGCGCGAGAACCGGCCGCGCGGAGGACGTACGGGGGACTCCCCGCCCTTCTCCGCCTCCCCGCAGCGAGGCATCATGAGGCCGTGCCCCATGTGACATCCCTCCGGCGCGCCCCCGTTCAGCGGCGCAGTGCCGAACGGCTGACCAGAATCCTCGACGCCTGCGCCGCCCTCCTGGACGAGGTCGGCTACGACGCCCTGACCACCCGTGCGGTCGCCGAGCGGGCCGGGGTGCCCATCGGCTCGGTGTACCGCTTCTTCGGCAACAAGCGGCAGATGGCCGACGCGCTGGCCCAGCGCAACCTGCGCCACTACGCCGAGCACGTCACCGCCCGGCTGAAGCAGGCGCCGCCCGGCGACTGGCGGGCCGCGATGGACGTCGTCCTGGACGAGTACCTCGGCATGAAGCGCACCGCGCCCGGCTTCGCGCTGGTGGACTTCGGCAACCAGATACCGGTCGGCACCCGCAGCGCCGCCCCCAACACCCGCGTCGCCGACCGGCTCGGCGGACTCATCGCCGGCTACCTCGGCCGCACCCCGGACGACGATCTGCGCCGGGTCCTGCTGGTGGCCGTGGAAAGCGCGGACGCCCTCATCCAGCTCGCCTTCCGCGCCGACCCGGACGGCGACCCGGCGATCATCCACGAGACACGGGAGCTGCTGCGGGCCTACCTGGGCCGCGTACTGGACTGAACCGACCGCAGGGGCTCCCCACCATGCCTACCGGTCGGTATGCTCGCCCGGGCCGGTACGGCCGTGCCCGTCCGGCAGAGCCGCCGACCCTCCGGGAGGACCCGTGCCCCGCACCGCCCTGCGTATCTGCCCCCTGTGCGAGGCCACCTGCGGGCTGACCCTCACCATCGAGGGCACCCGCGTCACCGCCGCGCGGGGCGACCGCGACGACGTGTTCAGCAAGGGTTTCATCTGCCCCAAGGGCGCCTCCTTCGGCGCCCTGGACGCCGACCCCGACCGGCTGCGCACCCCGCTGGTCCGGGAGAACGGCGAGCTGCGCGAGGCCAGTTGGGAAGAGGCGTTCGACGCCGTCGCGCGGGGCCTGCGCCCGGTGGTGGAGCGGTACGGCGCCGACGCCCTCGGGGTGGTCCTGGGCAACCCCAACGTGCACACCATGGCCGGCGCCCTCTACCCGACCGTGCTGCTCGGCGCGGTCCGCACCCGCTCCCTGTTCACCGCCTCCACGGTCGACCAGATGCCCAAGCACGTCTCCAGCGGCCTGCTGTTCGGTGACGCCAACGCCATCCCGGTGCCCGACCTCGACCACACCGACCACCTCCTGCTGATCGGCGCCAACCCGCTGGAGTCCAACGGGAGCCTGTGCACCGCGCCCGACTTCCCCGGCAAGCTCAAGGCGCTCAAGGCGCGCGGGGGCACCCTCACCGTCGTGGACCCCCGCCGCACCCGCACCGCCAAACTGGCCGACCGGCACCTCGCCATCCGGCCCGGCGCCGACGCCCTGCTGCTCGCCGCGATGGCCACCGTGCTGTTCGAGGAGGGGCTGGTCGACCTCAAGGACCTCGCGCCGCACGTCGACGGCCTGCCCGAACTCCGCGATGCCCTGGGGGACTTCACCCCCGAGGCCGTCGCCGGAGCCTGTGACGTCGACGCCGGCACCATCCGCGCCCTCGCCCGTGAACTCGCCGCCGCCCCCACCGCCGCCGTCTACGCCCGCATCGGCAGTTGCACCGTCCCGCACGGCACCCTCGCGAGCTGGCTGGTCGACGTGCTCAACACCCTCACCGGCAACCTCGACCGCCCCGGCGGCGCCCTCTTCCCCCAGGCCGCCACCGACCGCACCCCGCGCCCGGCGGGCCCCGGCCGGGGCTTCGCGCTGGGCCGCTGGCACTCCCGCGTACGCCGGCTGCCCGAGGCCAAGGGCGAGTTGCCGCTCTCCGCGCTCGCCGAGGAGATCGACACCGTCACCGCCGAGGGCGAGCCCTTGCGCGCACTGATCGTGATCGCCGCCAACCCGGTGCTGTCCGCGCCCGACGGGGACCGGCTCGACAAGGCCCTGGAGTCGCTGGACTTCATGGTCAGCGTCGACCCCTACCTCAACGAGACCTCCCGCCACGCGCATGTCGTGCTGCCCCCGCCGCCGCCCGCGCAGAGCCCCCACCACGACTTCGCCTTCAACACCCTGGCCGTCCGCAACCAGGTCCGCTACACCCGGCCCGCCGTGCCGCTGGAGCCCGGCAGGATGGCCGAGACCGAGATACTCGCCCGCCTGGTCCTCGCCGCGAGCGGCATGCACGGCGCCGACCCGGCCGCCGTCGACGCGATGGTCATCGAGCAGACCCTCGGCAAGGCCGTCCAGGACCCCCACTCCCCGGTGCACGGCCGGGACCCGCGCGAGCTGGCCGCCCTGCTCACCGGCGACGACGGACCCGAGCGCCGTCTCGACCTGATGCTGCGGCTCGGCCCCTACGGCGACGGGTTCGGCGCCCGCCCCGACGGACTCACCCTCGCCCGGCTGCTCGACCACCCGCACGGCATCGACCTCGGGCCGCTTCGCTCCCGCCTGCCCCAGCCGCTGAAGACCCCCAGCGGCAAGGTCGAGCTGCTGCCCGCGCCCCTCGCCGCCGACCTGCCCCGGCTGCGGGAGGCCCTGCGGGAGCGGCCCACCGGACTCGTCCTCGTCGGCCGCCGCCATCTGCGCTCCAACAACAGTTGGCTGCACAACGTGCCCGCCCTCACCGGCGGCACCAACCGCTGCACCCTGCACCTCCACCCCGAGGACGCCGAACGTCTCGGCGTGCGCGACGGCGAACCGGTACGGGTCAAGGGCGCCGGGGGAGAGGTGACCGCGCCCGCCGAGGTGACCGACACCGTCCGGCCCGGCGTGGTGAGCCTCCCGCACGGCTGGGGCCACGACCGCCCCGGCACCCGGCTGGGCCACGCCGGCCGCGAACCCGGCGTCAATGTCAACCAGCTCCTCGACGGCACCCTCCTCGATCCCCTGTCCGGCAACGCCGTCCTCAACGGCATCCCGGTCCAGGTCGCCCCCGCGGACGTCCCGGCAGCCCTGGCGCCGGAAAACTAACACCGCTAGTTTGGTGCGCGGTCAGCCATCCGGCGGGCACACGTCCACCGGGTACCTTCGGGCGACCGTCGCCCCAGCTTTCGAGGAGACCGCGCGCGATGACCGTACGAGCCGCCGTCCTGCCCGCCGTCGGGGTCCCGCTGGAGATCACCGGGATCGAACTGCCCGAGCCGGGGCCCGGCCAGGTGCGGGTGCGCCTGGCCGCCGCCGGGGTGTGCCACTCCGACCTGTCGCTGTCCAACGGCACCATGCGGGTGCCGGTACCGGCGGTGCTCGGCCATGAGGGGGCGGGCACCGTGACCGCCGTGGGGGAGGGGGTGGCGGGGCTCGTGCCCGGTACGCCCGTGGTCCTCAACTGGGCGCCCGCCTGCGGGGGTTGCCCTGCCTGCGCGCGGGGCGAGGTCTGGCTGTGCGGGCACGCGCTCGACGGTGCCGCCCGCGTCCACGCCCGTACCGCCGACGGCACCGAACTCCATCCCGGCCTCAACGTCGGGGCGTTCGCGGAGGAGACGGTCGTACCGGCCTCCTGCGCGCTGCCGCTGCCCGAGGGGGTGCCGCTCACCGACGCGGCCCTGCTCGGCTGCGCCGTCCTCACCGGGTACGGCGCCGTCCACCACTCGGCGCGGGTCCAGCCCGGCGAGACGGTCGCCGTGTTCGGGGTCGGCGGGGTCGGGCTCGCCACGCTCCAGGCGGCCCGGATCGCGGGTGCGGCCCAGGTCGTCGCCGTCGACATCTCGCCGGGGAAGGAGGAGCTGGCCCGCGCCTGCGGCGCCACCGACTTCGTCCTCGCCGACGAGCAGACCCCGCGCGCGATCCGCGCCCTCACCGGCAAGCAGGGCGTCGACGTCGCCGTGGAGTGCGCGGGCCGCGCCCGGAGCATCCGCGCCGCCTGGGAGTCCACCCGCCGGGGCGGCCGCACCACGGTCGTCGGCATCGGCGGCAAGGACGAGCAGGTCACCTTCAACGCCCTCGAGATCTTCCACTGGGGCCGCACCCTCACCGGCTGCGTCTACGGCAACTCCGACCCGGCCCGCGACCTCCCGGCCATCGCCGCCCACGTCCGCGAGGGCCGCCTCGACCTCTCCGCCCTGGTCACCGAACACATCACCCTGAAGGACATCCCGGCGGCCTTCGAGGACATGCTGGCCGGCCGGGGAGGGCGGGCGCTGGTGGTGTTCTGAGGGGGCCGGCCGGGACACGCCACGTACCCCGGCCTCCGTCGCCTGCCCGCCCCCACCGGGTCGCCCAGCCTCAAGGCTGCCCAGCCACGACGGAGTTCGCTCGCGGCGCCGCGCCCGCCCGCCGGGGCAGCGCAGCGCCTCAGCGGGGTGCTCAGCGACACACGGCCGAACACCCCGCGCCGAGCCCCTTTCACCGCACCCGATCCGCCTGAGGTGCCGCGTCCGTCACCTGCGCGGGTGCCCTGCGGCCCCGCGACCGGGCCACCGCCACGCCCGCCAGGCACAGCAGGCCGCCGCCGAGCATGACCGGGCCAGGCACCTCGCCCAGGGCCAGCCAGGACATCAGGACCACCAGGGCCGGGACGGCGTACGTCGTCGCGCCCAGCTTGGCGGCGCTGGTGCGGGCCAGGGCGTAGGCCCAGGCGGTGAAGGCGAGGGCGGTGGGGAAGACGCCGAGGTAGATCATGCCGAGGGTGGCGGACAGCGGGGCGTGGGACGCCTCCGACAGCAGTTGGCCGGTGAAGGGCAGGCAGCCCACCGCGCCGATCAGGCAGCCGAAGGTCGTCACCTGGAGGGCGCTCGCACGGGCCACCGCGGGCTTCTGCGCGACCACCCCGGCCGCGTACGCGACCGCCGCGAGCAGGCAGGCCACCACCCCGAGCACCGAGGAACCCCCGCCCCCGGCCGACATCGACAGACCCACGATCACCGCGCCGGTGAAGGACACCGCCATCCCCGCCAGCAGCCGGGGCGGCATCGGGTCGCCGAGGAACCGTGCGGCGAACAGGGCGATCAGCAGCGGGCCGACGTTCACCACCAGGGCGGCCGTACCGGCGTCCACCCGCTGCTCGCCCCAGTTCAGGGCCACCATGTAGAAGCCGAACCAGAGCACCCCGGACACCAGGATGCCGCGCCACGCCCCGCGCGGCGGCCAGCCCTCGCGCCGTATCGCGCACAGTACGGCCAGGGTGAGACCGCCCGCGAGCAGGCGCCCGAGCGCCAGCGCGCCCGGCGAGTAGGCGTCACCGGCGGTGCGGATCACCACGAAGGCGGACGCCCACAGCAGCACGGTGAACACGGCGGCGGCCGCCGGCAGCAGACGATGACGCGGACTGAGGTCCATCGGACTCCTCGATCGATTCGGTGAAAGGGCGGGCGCCCTCAGGCCAGCGCCCGCCCGTCGATGCCCAGCAGCTCCGCCAGCGCGCGCTCCCCGGCGGCCGTCACCCGCACCGCCCGCCCCGAGCCCACGCGGGCGCACCACCCGGCCTCCAGGGCGTGCCGGCACAGCGCCGCGCCCGCCGCGCCCCCGAGATGCGGGCGCCGCTCCGTCCAGTCCAGGCAGGAGCGGGCCAGCGGCCGGCGGGTGGAGCGGTCCACGGTGATACCCGCGTCGCCGAACCAGGCGAGCCCCGCGTCGGTCAGCGCGAACCCGGTGTCCTGGCGCAGCAGCCCGCGCGAGGTGAGCGCGTCGGTGACCGCGATGCCCAGCCGGCCGGCGAGATGGTCGTAGCAGGTGCGCCCGCGTGCCATCGCGGACTGGGTACGGACCTCCCGCAGCGTGCGCGGGACGTCGACCACCACGTCCTGCGGTAGATGCGCCGCCAGGTCCTCGACGAGCTGGGCGGCGCGCGGGTCGGCCAGCCGGACGTAGCGGTGCCGACCCTGGCGTTCCGTCGCGAGCAGGCCGCCCGCGACCAGCCGATTCAGGTGCTCGGTGAGTGTCGAGGGCGCGACCCGGACGTGCCGGGCGAGTTCCCCGGCGGTCCACGCCCGCCCGTCCAGCAGGGCCAGCAGACACCCGGCCCGCGTCTCGTCGGCGAGCAGCGCGGCGAGCGAGGCGAGGGCGGTGGCGCACGGTTCGCTGGCGGTCATGTGCACAGCATGCGGGACGGACGCTTCGGCGCCCACCGAATCATGACCGGTGCTCCGGCTGCCCGTACTGCCCTTCCAGCCCCGCCAGCAGCGCCGCGAGCCCCGCCTCGAAGGCCCGCTCGTCGATCTTCTCCTGCTGCTCGGCGAGGAGGTGGGCCTGCCCGAGGTGGGGATAGTCGGCCGGGTCGTAGGCGCTCGCGTCGCCCACGAATCCGCCCGCGAAGGAGCCGAGCGCCGAGCCCATGATGAAGTACCGCATCAGCGCGCCGATCGAGGTCGCCTGCGCCGGGGACCAGCCCGCGTCGACCATCGCCCCGTACACCGCGTCCGCGAGCCGCAGCGCGGCCGGACGGCGGCCGGGGCCGCGCGCGAGGACCGGGACGATGTTGGGGTGGTCGCGCAGCGCGGACCGGTAGGAGACGGCCCAGTCGCGCAGCGCGGTCCGCCAGTCCCGGCCGTCCTCGAACATCGACAGGTCGACCTGCGCGCTCACGGAGTCCGCGACCGCTTCCAGGATCTCGTCCTTGGTGCGGAAGTGGTTGTAGAGCGAGGGCCCGCTGACCCCGAGTTCGGCGGCGAGCCGCCGGGTGGAGACGGCCTGGAGGCCCTCCGTGTCCACGAGGTCCCGTGCCGTCTTCACGATCCGGTCGGTGCTGAGCAGGGGCTTGCGTGGTCGGGCCATGGCGCACATAGTAGGGCTGCGAGCAGAAACTAGCAGTGCTAATTTAAATGTACGTCTTTCAAGGGCCTCAGGGCTTCTCGCCCGGGGCCGTGTGGGGTGATCGCGTGGTGAACCTGGGCCTGAGCGAGGAACAGGCGGCCGTACGGCAGTTGGCCCGTGACTTCGTGGAGCGCGAGATCGCCCCCCATGTCACCGCCTGGGACCGCGCCGAGGAGGTCGACCGGGGCATCGTGAAGAAGCTCGGCGAGGTCGGCTTCCTGGGCCTGACCATCGGCGAGGAGTACGGCGGCTCCGGCGGTGACCATCTCGCGTACTGCCTGGTCACCGAGGAACTGGGCCGCGGCGACTCCTCCGTGCGCGGCATCGTCTCCGTCTCCCTCGGCCTGGTCGCCAAGTCCGTCGCGGCCTGGGGGAACGAGGAGCAGAAGCGCCGGTGGCTGCCGGGGCTGACCTCCGGCGAGCTGATCGGCTGCTTCGGCCTCACCGAACCCGGCACCGGCTCGGACGCGGGGAACCTCACCACCCGGGCCGTACGGGACGGTGAGGACTACGTGCTGAACGGCACCAAGATGTTCATCACCAACGGCACCTGGGCCGACGTGGTGCTGCTCTTCGCCCGCTCCACCGACGCCCCCGGCCACAAGGGCGTCTCCGCGTTCCTCGTCCCCACCGACACTCCCGGCCTCACCCGTCGCACCATCCACGGCAAGCTCGGCCTGCGCGGCCAGGCCACCGCCGAACTGGTGCTGGAGGACGTACGGGTGCCCGCCTCCGCGATGGTCGGCGCCGAGGGCAAGGGGTTCTCCGTCGCCATGTCCGCGCTCGCCAAGGGCCGGATGTCGGTCGCCGCGGGCTGCGTCGGCATAGCCCAGGCCGCCCTCGACGCGGCCGTCCGGTACGCCGGTGAACGCGAGCAGTTCGGCACCTCCATCGCCAGGCACCAGCTCGTGCAGGAGCTGATCAGCGACATCGCCGTGGACGTGGACGCCGCCCGGCTGCTCACCTGGCGGGTGGCCGACCTGATCGACCGGGGCGAGCCGTTCGCCACCGAGTCCTCCAAGGCCAAGCTCTTCGCCTCCGAGGCCGCCGTGCGCGCGGCCTCCAACGCCCTTCAGGTGTTCGGCGGTTACGGCTACATCGACGAGTACCCGGTCGGCAAGCTGCTGCGCGACGCCCGCGTGATGACCCTGTACGAGGGCACCAGTCAGATCCAGAAGCTGCTCATCGGCCGCGCGCTGACCGGAGTCTCGGCGTTCTGAGTTCTGAGTACCCGTCCTGAGTACGTCGGCGGATGTGGCCCGCGCCGCGTCCGCCGACACTCGTGCCATGAGCGACACACCCGTCAAGCAGCAGAGCACGGCCGCCTTCTACGGACAGGCCGTCGCCTCCTTCGCCGTCGCCATGACGGCCACCGCGATCGGCATCTACCGGCTGGACGCCAACGCCTGGGTGCGCGGCTTCCTCGCCATCGCCGTCCTCTACCTCGTCACCTCCGCCTTCACCCTCGCCAAGGTGATCCGGGACAGACAGGAGGCCGGCGAGATCGTCAGCAGGGTCGACCAGGCCCGCATGGAGGAACTCCTCACCGCCCACGACCCGTACCGCAAGACCCCCGACCCCCGGCAGCAGTCTCACTAAGCGGCCGCTCACCTTCGGCGGTATGGTGGTGCTCCTGTCATTCGAGGAGGGGTGAGCGATGAGTGCGGCGCAGGAGACGGTCGGCGGCGAGGCCGACGCGTGGGCCGAGGTCACCCCGGACGCGGCCCGGCGGCTGCTCGTCGCGGCCGTGGAAGCCTTCGCCGAGCGCGGCTACCACGCCACCACCACCCGCGACATCGCGGGCCGCGCCGGGATGAGCCCGGCCGCGCTCTACATCCACTACAAGACCAAGGAAGAGCTGCTCCACCGGATCAGCCGCATCGGTCACGACAAGGCGCTCGACATCCTGCGCACCGCCGCGCGCGGCGAGGGCACGGCGGCCGAGCGCCTCGCCGACGGCGTCAGCTCCTTCGTCCGCTGGCACGCCGGCCGCCGCACCACCGCACGGGTCGTGCAGTACGAGCTGGACGCGCTCGGCCCGGACGCCCGCGCCGAGATCGTCGCGCTGCGCCGCCAGGTGGACGCCGAGGTGCGCGGGATCATCGAGGACGGCGTGGCCGCCGGCGAGTTCGACGTGCCCGACGTACAGGGCACCACCCTCGCCGTCCTGTCGCTCTGCATCGACGTGGCCCGCTGGTTCAGCGTGGACGGCCCGCGCACCCCCGAGCAGGTCGGTGAACTGTACGCGGGCCTCGTCCTGCGGATGGTCGGGGCCCGCTGACCCCGACGCCCGCACACCGGGATCAGAAGTAGTACCGGGACACCGACTCCGCCACGCACACCGGCTTGTCGCCGCCCTCGCGCTCCACGGTGAAGGCGACGGACACCTGGACCCCGCCCGGCACGTCCTCCACGTTCGTGATCACCGCGGTGGAGCGCAGCCGGGAGCCGACCGGCACCGGAGCGGGGAAGCGGACCTTGTTGGTGCCGTAGTTGACGCCCATCTTCACGCCCTCGACCGCGATGAGCTGCGGCCCGAACAGGGGGAGCAGCGAGAGGGTGAGGTAGCCGTGCGCGATGGTGGTGCCGAACGGGCCCGCGGCCGCCCTCTCCGGGTCCACGTGAATCCACTGGTGGTCACCGGTGGCCTCCGCGAACAGGTCGATCCGCTTCTGGTCGACCTCCAGCCAGTCGGTGTGGCCGAGCTGCTCGCCCACGGCCGCCTTCAGCTCGTCGGGGGAGTGGAAGGTCCTCGGTTCTGCCATGATCCCGGCCTCTCGCGTCGTAAGTCTAAGCAACTGCTTAGCATGGTGGGGCGGGCGGCGCCTGTCAACGGCTCGCCCGGCCCGGTGGGTCGGTAGGCTCGGGACGGTGCCCCAGCTTCCCGAGAAGATCCACGAGCTGACCGTAGGCCAGTTGTCCGCGCGCAGCGGCGCTGCCGTCTCCGCCCTGCACTTCTACGAGTCCAAGGGCCTGATCAGCAGCCGCCGCACCTCCGGCAACCAGCGCCGCTACTCCCGCGACACCCTGCGCCGGGTCGCCTTCGTACGCGCCGCCCAGCGGGTCGGCATCCCGCTCGCCACCATCCGTGAGGCCCTCGCCGAGCTGCCCGAGGAGCGCACGCCGACCCGTGCGGACTGGGCCCGGCTCTCCGAGGCGTGGCGCTCGGAGCTGGACGACCGGATCAACCAGCTCAACCGGCTGCGCGACCACCTCACCGACTGCATCGGCTGCGGCTGCCTCTCCCTGGCCACGTGCGTGCTGTCCAACCCGGACGACGTGTTCGGCGAGCGCGGCGCCGGGTCCCGCCTGATGCGGGAGGAGCGGGTGCCGCGTGCGCAGTCCTGAACTCACGGCCGCGCTCGCGGAGATCGACGTGGTGTTCAACGGCGAGGCGAGCCGCGCCGAGTCCGGCTGCGCCCGCCACTGCTGCACGGCCGAGGACGCCGCGTATCTGCGTACCCCGCGCACCCGCCTGCCGGCCGAGTTGCTGAACCGCTTCCTGCACAAGTCGCCGCAGCACTTCGCCGGCCACGCCGCCACGATGCGCCGCCTGCTGCCGCCAGGGCGCGCACGCCCTGGCGGACGGCACCCTGGAGGAGGCTGGCTGGATGCCGCTCGGCCTGACCGGCCTCGCCGACCGCACAGCCCTCCTCGCCCTGCCTGCGACGCCCGCTGGAACGACCCCTACTGGTCCCGCTGAGCCGCGTGTTCCGCCAGCCCCGCCGTTACCAACAGGGCGTTGGACAGGGCCCGTTCACCGTCCGGCAGGAACAGTGTGTCCTCCAGGCCGATGCGCGTCGCCAGTCCCAGCCGGCCGGCCAGCCGCAGGACCGGCCACGCGCCGCCGTCCTCGCCGTGCAGCAGGACGGGACGGCCGTGCGCCGTGTCGAGGGAAGCCAGCAGGGCGTGCGCCGACGTCTCGGCGGTCGCCGGGTCGGTGTCCGTCACCTCCGCCAGCACCCGCAGCACACGCGGCCCCAGCGGCGAGGCCGCGAAGCGCGCCGCGCCCTCCGTGCCGGACCAGATGCCCGCCTCGACCCCGACCCCCCGCGCCAGCAGCAGCCCGGCCAGCTCCTCGGCGCCCGGCTCGTGCCAGTTGACCGAGGCGAAGTCGGGCAGCACCGACCAGGAACGCACTCGCTCCAGCCGCTCGGCGGGGTCGGGCTCGGCCCAGGCACCGGTGGTCACCCCGACCGGTACCCCGGCCCACTCGCGCAGTGCCTCCACCGCGGGCCCGACGACGCGTGCGGACAGGGACTCCCGCCCGCACGGCGTCCGGGGATGCGCATGCACCTCCGTGGCCCCGGCGTCGACGGCGTCCACCGCCGACCGTGCCAACTCCTCCGGCGTCAGGGGGACTTGAGCCCCCGCCGACGCCGTTCTGCTCCCGTTCAGACAGACCTGCACCGGACCATCGTGCCGCACCCGGTCAGGCCGACATCAGCAGCCGCTCCCGCCGCGCCGAGGCCAGCGCGCCCTCGGTGAGGACCGGGCGCGGCACCAGGATGCCGCAGTCGGCGCACACCGGTCCGGCGGACGGCTCGTGATCGAGGCCGTACCGCCACACCAGGCGCTCGCCGTCGCACACCGGGCACACCGACCCCGGCCGCCGCTCCAGGGCGCTGATCAGCCGGTGCAGTACGTCGGCCAGCGGCTCACGGGGGTGCAGCCGCGGGTCGTCGCACCAGGCGACACCGAAGCCGCCCCAGGTCATCCGGTGCCAGTCGTCGACACTGCCCGGCCTGCGCAGGCCGTCGTGCTTCTCCTTCTTACGGCGTTCCGCGAAATCGGCCTCGTAGGTCAGCCACACCGCGCGCGCCTGCTCCAGCTCCACCAGTGCGGCCACGAGCCGCGCCGGGTCGGGGGAGCGGTCCTCCGGGCCGAAACCGGCCCGCCCGCACAGATGGTCCCAGGTCGCCCGGTGCCCGTAAGGAGCGAACCGCTCCAGGCACTTGCGCAGTGAGTAGCGCCGCAGCGCCAGATCGCATCGCGGATCGCGCACCTGTCTCGCCAGACTTCGGAATCCGGCCATCGCCCTGCACCTCCGTCACACCTGTGTCCGCTCTTCGGTCACCTCGGCGTCGCCGTACGGCTGTCGCGCGACGTCGCCGGATAGACGTGCCGCGGGCCGATCCGGCTCCATCCGATTTCCGATGCCCTCCCATAACGCGTTCCGTGTTGACCGCCGGGCATCGGCCTGAGTGACAACGGAACTTGACGCATGTTCACCTTTCTCCGCGGGGATACCGGCGGTAACGTCCGGCCCACCCCCGTCGGGAGGAGCTGCCATGCCACGGCGCACCCCACGTAACGTGTTGTCCGACAGACTCAGAACTCCTCGCACTCTCTCCGGGTTCCTGAAGACGGCCTCGATATGCGTCCTGATCGCGGGTTGTCTTTCCCCGCTCGGTCAGGCGGCGGCCGCCACCAGCGCTCCCACCGCGGTGAACGACTACTGTTCCGGCCAGTGTTCGGACATCCTTCCGCCGGGTGAGAACGGCAATGCCACCCTGGCGCAGATCCTGCTCAACCAGGCTTTCGGCACCCAGCCCGCGCACGCCGAGGACCAGCTCGGCCCCTACGCGAATCTCGCCACCGGCCACCCCGGCCTGACCGACGCGAAGATCAACAACTTTTTCACCGACGCCTCCTTCGGCGTCCCCGCGGACCAGGTCGCCTCCACCGAGAAGCCCGCCGGGCGCACCGACGTCACGATCGTCCGGGACAGGAAGACCGGGGTGCCCCACATCACCGGCACCACCCGCTACGGCACCGAGTTCGGCGCCGGTTACGCGGCGGGACAGGACCGGCTCTGGCTGATGGACGTGTTCCGGCATGTCGGCCGGGGCCAGTTGACCGGCTTCGCGGGCGGCGCCCCCGCCAACCAGGGCCTGGAGCAGGAGTTCTACCGCCAGGCGCCCTACACCGAGGCCGACCTCCAGGCGCAGATCGACGGCGCCGTGGCCAGGAACGGCGAGCGCGGACAGCAGGCCCTCGCCGACGTCACCGCCTACCTGGACGGCATCAACGCCTACATCGACGCCTCCGACAGCGGCCGTTACTTCCCCGGCGAGTACGTCCTCACCGGGCACAAGGACTCCATCACCAACGCCGGCACCATCGACCACTTCAAGGTCACCGACCTGGTGGCGCTCGCCTCGGTCGTCGGCACGCTCTTCGGCTCCGGCGGGGGCGGCGAGGTGAACAACGCCCTCTCCCTGATCGCCGCCCAGTCCAAGTACGGCGTCGAGGAGGGCACCCGCGTCTGGGAGTCCTTCCGGATGCGCAATGACCCCGAGGCCGTCCTCACCCTCCACGACGGACAGCGCTTCCCCTATGCCACCCGGCCCGACAGCCCCCAGGGCCGCGCCCTGCCCGACGCGGGCTCGGTCACCCAGGAACCGCTGGTGTACGACCGCACCGGCAGCGCGGGCACCGCGAGCGCCAGGAGTTCCTCCGCCGCCGTCGCCAAGGACACGCTCAGCTCGGCCCGGCGCGGCATGTCCAACGCCCTGGTGGTCAGCGGCAAGCACACCGCCAGCGGCCACCCGGTCGCCGTCTTCGGCCCGCAGACCGGTTACTTCGCCCCGCAGCTCCTGATGCTCCAGGAGATCCAGGGCCCCGGCATCAGCGCCCGCGGCGCCTCCTTCGCGGGCCTGAGCATGTACGTCGAACTCGGCCGCGGCCAGGACTACTCCTGGAGCGCCACCACCTCCGGCCAGGACATCATCGACACCTACGCCGTCGAGCTGTGCCAGGACGACCACCACTACCTCTACCGGGGCACCTGCACCGCGATGGAGCAGGTCGAGCGCAAGAACGCCTGGAAGCCCACCGTGGCCGACGGCACCGCCGCCGGTTCGTACGCCATGCGCGTGTGGCGGACCAAGTACGGGCCCGTGCAGTACCGGGCGACCGTCGGCGGCAAGAAGGTCGCCTACACCACCCTGCGCTCCTCCTACCTGCACGAGGCCGACTCCATCATCGGCTTCCAGATGCTCAACGACCCCGGCTATGTGAAGGGCCCCGAAGACTTCCAGAAGGCCGCCCAGCACATCAACTTCACCTTCAACTGGTTCTACGCCGACTCCGCGCACACCGCGTACTACAACAGCGGCGACAACCCGGTCCGCGCGGCCGGGGTCGACGCCGAGTTCCCGGTGTGGGCCCAGCCGGCCTACGAGTGGCGGAACTGGGACCCGGCCGCCAACACCGCCGACTACACCCCGGCGAGCGAACACCCCCACTCCATCGACCAGGACTACTACATCTCCTGGAACAACAAGCAGGCCGAGGCGTACACCGCCGCGCCCTGGGGCGAGGGCTCGGTGCACCGGGGCGACCTCCTCGACGACCGGGTGAGCGAGCTGGTCGCGCGGGGCGGGGTCACCCGGACCAAGCTGGTCCAGGCCATGGCGGACGCGGCCCTGGCCGACCTGCGCGCCGAGGACGTGCTGCCGGGGCTGCTGAAGGTGGTCAACTCCGCGCCGGTGAGCGACCCGACGGCAGCGGCGGCCGCGACCAAGCTCCAGACGTGGCTGGACGCGGGAGCCAGGCGCACCGAGACGTCGGCGGGGTCGAAGAAGTACGCCGACGCCGACGCGATCCGCATCCTGGACGCCTGGTGGCCGCTGCTGGTGAAGGCCGAGTTCGAACCCGGCCTCGGCAGCGACCTGTACGGCGCCCTCACCGCCAACCTGCCCGTGGACGAGGCACCCTCCGCCGGACACGGCCCGACCGGCTCGCACGCCGGAAGCTCCTTCCAGTACGGCTGGTGGAGCTATGTCGACAAGGACATACGAGCGGTGCTCGGTGAGCCCGTACAGGGCGGGCTCTCCCGGAAGTACTGCGGCGACGGCAGCCTGACCGCCTGCCGGGACGCCCTGCTCGGCACGCTGAAGCAGGCCGCCGGGCGCACCGCCGCCCAGGTCTACCCCGGCGACGACCTGTGCTCGGCCGGGGACCAGTGGTGCGCCGACTCGATCCGGCAGCGCGCCCTGGGCGGCATCAAGCACGGCAACATCAGTTGGCAGAACCGGCCGACCTACCAGCAGGTCGTGGAGTACACCTCGCACCGCTGACGGCCGTGAGCGGCGGCTCCCCGTACAGGGAGCCGCCGCGCTCAGCGGTACATCAGGTACTTCGCCCGCGTCCGGCGGAACGCCGCCAGCTCCCCGTGCCAGGCGGCCGCCACCTCGTCCGCCCCGGCCCCGGCGTCGATCATCGTGCGCACCCGCTCCGAACCGGTCAGCCTGTCGATCCAGTTGTCCGGCCGCCAGGCGAACCCGTCCCACACCCGCCGCGCGGTGACCAGCAGCGTCACCCCGGTCAGTACCGGGTCGAAGGCCGCCGGATCGTGCACATGGAGCTGCACCCCGCCCACCGTCTTCCCCTGGAACTTGGAGAACGTCGGCGCGAAGTACGCCTCCCGGAACCGCACCCCCGGCAGCCCGGCCTCGTTCGCCTCCTCGGCCCAGCGCCCGTCGATGCCCTCCGCCCCGAGGAGTTCGAAGGGGCGGGTGGTACCCCGGCCCTCGGAGAGGTTGGTGCCCTCGAACAGACAGGTCCCGGAGTACACCAGGGCGGTGTCCGGGGTCGGCATGTTCGGGCTCGGTGGCACCCAGGGCAGCCCGCAGTCGCCGAAGAACATCCCGCGCCGCCAGCCGGTCATCGTCACCGTCTCCAGCGGCACCGGCTTGTCCAGGAACTCCCCGTTGAACAGCCGGGCCAGCTCCGCCACCGTCATCCCGTGCGCCTGCGCGATCGGCCGCCGGCCGACGAACGTGGCGAACTCCTCGTGCAGCACCGGCCCCAGGGCCGCGCGTCCGGTCACCGGGTTCGGCCGGTCCAGCACCACGAACCGCTTGCCGGCGAGCGCCGCCGCCTCCATGCAGTCGTACAGCGTCCAGATGTACGTGTAGAAGCGGGCGCCCGCGTCCTGGATGTCGAAGACGACCGTGTCCACCCCGGAGGCGGTGAAGACGTCGGCGAGCGCCCGGCCGCTCTTCAGATACGTGTCGTACACCGGCAGCCCGGTCGCCGGGTCGTCGTAGCGCCCCTCCGAGCCGCCCGCCTGGGCGGTGCCCCGGAAGCCGTGCTCGGGGCCGAAGACGGCGGTCAGCCGCACCCGGTCGTCCGCGTGCATCACGTCCACGATGTGCCGGACGTCGCGGGTGATCCCGGTCGGGTTGGTGACGATCCCGGCCTTGCGGCCGGCCAGCAGGGCGTAGCCGTCGGCGGCCAGTCGCTCGAACCCGGTGCGCACCCGGTTCCCGCCACCGGCGTCCGAGGCGGGGGCCGGGACCCCGGCCCCGACCGCCGCCGTCGCGGTGGTGGCGAGCATGCTCCGTCTGGACAGCGTCATCCGTGGACCTCCGTGAGCGCGGCGGGTGTCATGACCACGGGGACGCTAGCGCCTGGCGGCCCGGCAGGGAACGCGCCGGACCGGGGACGTCGGGGGGATTCCTCTTCCCTCCGGCATACCGACTGGTTAGTCTGGCGCGGCGGCGGCCGGACCGCCGCGCACAGCCACAGCTCGAAGGAGGCCGCTGGTGGAAGCCGTGCAGGACGCCGGAGTCGTCGTCACCGGGGCGGGCGGGGGGATCGGGGCCGCTCTCGCCCGCCGGTTCGCCGCCGAGGGCGCCCGGGTCGTCGTCAACGACCTCGACGCCGACAAGGCCAAGGCGGTGGCCGAGGAGATCGGCGCCACCGCCGTACCCGGCGACGCCTCCGGCATCGTCGCCGAGGCCCGCGCGGCGCTCGGCGGCACCATCGACGTGTACTGCGCCAACGCGGGCGTCGCCTTCGAGGGCGGCGCCCCCGGCGGCCCGCTGGACGAGCGCTCCTGGGCGGTGTCCTGGGACGTCAACGTGATGGCCCATGTCCGCGCCGCCCACGAGCTGCTGCCCGACTGGCTGGAGCGGGGCGGCGGCCGGTTCGTCTCCACCGTCTCCGCCGCCGGACTGCTCACCATGATCGGCGCCCCCTCCTACAGCGTCACCAAGCACGGCGCGCTGGCCTTCGCGGAGTGGCTGTCCCTCACCTACCGCCACCGGGGCGTCAAGGTGCACGCCATCTGCCCGCAGGGCGTGCGCACCGACATGCTGGCCGCCACCGGCAGCGCCGGCGACCTGGTGCTCCAGCCGACCGCCATCGAACCGGACGAGGTCGCTGACGCCCTCTTCGCGGGCATGGCCGAGGACCGCTTCCTGATCCTGCCGCACCCCGAGGTGGCGGAGTACTACCAGGCCCGCGCGGCCCAGCCGGACAAGTGGCTGGGCGGCATGAACCGGCTCCAGCGCGCCTGGGAGGGCTCCCGCTGACCCGGCCCCGCCGCGGGATGGGAAGATCCTCCGGCGGGGACGCGTTCCCGCGCCAGTGACGACAGTCGGCGGACCCGACGGAAAGGCAGGTGGCGGCAGTGCCCAGGACCACGGACGGAGACGCCACGCCCGTCCCGCGGCGGCTGCTGGACGCCGCGACCCGCCTCTTCGCCGACCAGGGCTACGACCGCACCTCGGTGCAGGAGATCGTGGAGGCCGCCGGAGTCACCAAGGGCGCGCTCTACCACTACTTCGGCTCCAAGGACGACCTCCTGCACGAGGTCTACGCGCGCGTGCTCCGCCTCCAGCAGGAGCGCCTGGACGCCTTCGCGGACGCCGACGAGCCGGTGGAGAAGCGGGTGCGGGACGCGGCCGCCGACGTCGTCGTCACCACCATCGAGAACCTCGACGACGCGTCGATCTTCTTCCGCTCGATGCACCACCTCAGCCCCGAGAAGAACAAGCAGGTCCGCGCCGAGCGCCGCCGCTACCACGAACGGTTCCGCGCGCTCATCGAAGAGGGCCAGCGCGAGGGCGTGTTCTCCACCGCCACCCCGGCCGACCTGGTCGTGGACTACCACTTCGGCTCGGTCCACCACCTCTCCACCTGGTACCGCCCCAAGGGCCCGCTCACCCCGCAGCAGGTCGCCGACCACCTCGCCGACCTCCTCCTGCGCGCCCTGCGCCCGTAAGGACCACGCCCATAAAGGACCACGCGTAAGGGGCGCCCGCAATGGCAGGCGCCCCTTACAACATCGGCCTCGCTACAGATACTTCTTCAGCTCACGCCGGGCCAGCGAGCGCTGGTGCACCTCGTCCGGGCCGTCCGCCAGCATCAGCGTGCGGGCGCTCGCGTACAGATCGGCCAGCGGGAAGTCCTGGCTCACGCCGCCCGCGCCGTGCAACTGGATCGCCCGGTCCAGGATCTCCACCACCGCGCGCGGAGTGGCGATCTTGATGGCCTGGATCTCGGTGTGCGCGCCCCGGTTGCCGACGGTGTCCATCAGCCAGGCCGTCTTCAGCACCAGCAGCCGGAGCTGCTCCACCGTCACCCGCGCGTCCGCGATCCAGTTCTGCACCACGCCCTGCTGCGCCAGCGGCTTGCCGAACGCGGTACGCGACACCGCCCGCCGGCACATCAGCTCGATCGCCCGCTCGGCCATGCCGATCAGCCGCATGCAGTGGTGGATACGCCCCGGACCGAGCCGGGCCTGCGCGATGGCGAAACCGCCGCCCTCCTCGCCGACCAGGTGGGAGACCGGCACGCGCGCGTGGTCGAAGACGACCTCCGCGTGCCCGCCGTGCCAGTGGTCCTCGTACCCGAAGACCCGCATGGCCCGCTTCACGGTCACACCGGGGGTGTCCCGCGGGACCAGCACCATCGACTGCTGGCGCCGGATGTCGTCACCGTCCGGGTCGGTCTTGCCCATCACGATGAAGATCTTGCAGTCCGGGTTCATCGCCCCGGAGATGTACCACTTGCGGCCGGTGACGACGTACTCGTCACCCTCCCGCTCGATGTGCGTGGTGATGTTGGTGGCGTCCGAGGAGGCCACCTCCGGCTCGGTCATGGCGAACGCCGACCGGATCTCCCCGGCCAGCAGCGGCTCCAGCCACTGCTTCTTCTGCTCGTCGGTGCCGAACTGCGTCAGCACCTCCATGTTCCCGGTGTCCGGCGCCGCGCAGTTCAGCGCGGCCGGCGCCAACTGCGGGGACCGGCCGGTGATCTCGGCCAGCGGCGCGTACTGGAGGTTGGTCAGCCCGGCACCGTACTCGGCGTCGGGGAGGAAGAGGTTCCACAGGCCCTGCCTGCGCGCCTCGGCCTTCAGCTCGTCCATCACCGCCGGGGTGTCCCAGGGGGAGTCCAGCAGCGCCCGCTGCTCCTCGGCGGTCTTCTCGGCCGGGTACACGTACTCGTCCATGAAGGCGAGGAGACGGCTGCGGAGTTCCTCGGTGCGCGCGTCGAACGCGAAGTCCATCTGCTCTAGCCTTCCTGAAGAGTGGTCAGTCCGTGGTCGATGAAGACGGGCACCAGGTCCCCGATGCGGTCGAAGCCGCCGCCCACCGTCTGGCCGAGGGTGTACCGGTAGTGGATGCCCTCCAGGATCACGGCGAGCTTGAACCAGGCGAACGCGGTGTACCAGTTGACGTCCGAGACATCCCGCCCGGAGCGCTCCGCGTACCGCTCGATCAGCTCGGCGGGCGTCGGGTGGCCCGCGGCCTCGGCGGTGGTGGAGACGGGGGAGTGCGCCATGCCGAGCGGCCGGCTGTACATCACCAGCAGGCCCAGGTCGGTCAGCGGGTCGCCCAGGGTCGACATCTCCCAGTCGAGGATGGCCTCGATGCGGTCGTCCTTGCCGATCAGCACGTTGTCCAGGCGGTAGTCGCCGTGCACCACGGCCGGCGCCGGGGAGGTGGGCAGGGAGCGGCCGAGGGCCGCGTGCAGCTCGTCCACGCCCGCGAGTTCGCGGTTGCGGGAGGCGTCGAGCTGCTTGCCCCAGCGGCGGAGCTGGCGGTCCAGGAAGCCCTCGGGGCGGCCGAAGTCCGCGAGGCCCACCTCGGCGGGGTCCACCGCGTGCAGCTCGACCAGCGTGTCCACCAGCGACAGCACCGCGTTCCGGGTGCGCTCCGGACCGAGCGGCGCGAGCTGGTCCGCCGTGCGGTACGGGGTGCCCTCGACGAACTCCATCACGTAGAACGGGGCGCCCAGCACCTCGTCGTCCTCGCACAGCAGCACCGGCCGGGGCACCGGCACACGGGTGGGGTGCAGGGCGCTGATCACCCGGTGCTCGCGGCGCATGTCGTGCGCGGTGGCCAGGACGTGGCCCAGCGGAGGGCGCCGGACGACCCAGCGGGAGGTGCCGTCGGTGACGGCGTAGGTGAGGTTCGACCGTCCGCCCTCGATCAGCCTGCCGGTCAGCGGACCGGTCACCAGGCCGGGCCGCTCACGGTCGAGCAGCGCGCGCAGCCGGTCGAGATCGAGTCCGGGCGGGTGGTCGGCGCTCATACATCACTCCTACGAACGGGTGAACAGGAACGCGTCACATGATGCCGACCGGTCGGTATGCCGTCCAGTGTGTTCACCGTAAAGCGTGCGCAGACGTGACCGGACACACGCCGGGTGGCGTGTGTCCGACGTGGTTACCGGCGGCTCAGTGGTCGTCCCAGTGGCCCTCGTGCTCGGCGTGCCGGTGGCCGTCGTGCAGGTAGTCGACGTGGTCGCCGTGGACCACACGCGCGTGCCCGCACTCCTCGTGGTGCAGGTGCTCGTGGTGCGGGTGCGTGGTGTGCCCGGTGATCTCGCACTCGTCCCAGTGGCCGGAGTGCTCGCGGTGCAGATGGCCGTCGTGCGCGTAGTCGACGTGGTCGTGGTGCGGCACCGCGGAGTGCCCGCAGCCCGGCCCGTGGCTGTGGCCGCCGTGCGCGCTGTGTTCCTGGTGGGGCTCGGTCATGGTGCTCACTTCCGGGGGACTCGGGGGTAGGGGCGGCTGACGACGGACAGGTTACGTGCGTACGCCGCGAACCGCCCATAACGGGGCACAGGGGTTGCGCGGCGGATGAACACCCTGGAGGGTCCAGATCATGAAGGCCATCAGCTACCGCCGCTACGGCGGCCCCGAGGTCCTGGAGTACGGCGAGGTCCCCGAGCCCAAGGTGGGCCCCGACGAGGTACTGGTCCGGGTGCGCGCGGCCGCGGTCAACCCGGTCGACTGGAAGTGTCGCGAGGGATATCTCGACCCGATCCTCAACACCGTCTTCCCCGTCGTCACCGGCTGGGACGTCAGCGGCGTCGTGGTCCGCCCCGGCGCCTCCGTCGTCGAGTACGCGGAAGGGGACGAGGTGATCGGGTACGTCCGCGAGGACCTGCTCTCGCTCGGCACCTTCGCCGAGTACATCGCCGCCCCCGTGCGCACCCTGGCCCGCAAGCCCGCCGCGCTCTCCTTCGAGGAGGCCGCCGGGCTGCCGCTGGCCGGTCTGACCGCCTACCAGGTCCTCGTCCAGATCCTGAAGGTCAAGCGCGGCGAGACCGTGCTCATCCACGCGGCCGCCGGCGGGGTCGGCTCCCTCGGCGTGCAGATCGCCGCCCACCTCGGCGCCCGCGTCATCGGCACCGCGAGCGAACGCAACCACGCCTATGTGCGCAGCCTCGGCGGCGAACCCGTCGCCTACGGCGAGGGCCTGGCCGAACGCGTACGCGGCATCGCGCCCGAGGGCGTGGACGCCGTCTTCGACACCGTCGGCGGCGAGACCCTGAAGGTCTCCGCCCAGCTCCTCGCCCCCGGCGGCCGACTCGCCTCCATCGCCGACCCGGACGTCACCGAGTACGGCGGCCGCTACTGGTTCGTCCGCCCCGACGCCGCGGACCTCGCCAAGCTCTCCCAACTGGCCGACCAGGGCGCCGTCTCCGTGCACGTCGACAAGACCTTCCCGCTGGAGCAGACCGCCGAGGCCCAGCGACTCAGCCAGGAGGGCCGCACACGGGGCAAGATCGTCGTGATCGTGTCGGGAGCCGACGACTAGGTCACCAGCACCGCCGCGCACACCGCCAGCGCCACCGCGCACCCCGTCGCCGCCCATGCCAGGCGCGGGGTGAGCGGGGGCGGTACCGGGCCGGCGGCCAGGGTGCGGATGCGCAGGTGGGCCAGGGCGAGGAAGGCCAGCCAGCACAGACAGCACAACAGGACCAGCACCGCCCCGGTCAGCGGGCTGGCCGCCCGCACCGAGGCCCGTATCGCCAGAACCGCGGTCACCGTGCCCGACAGGGTCGTACGCCGCCACGCCAGCCGGGTGCGCTGCGGCTGGAGCCCGGCGTCCGGGACCGGCGCCGTCATCCCGCCCATCCGGCGAGCACCACCACGACCATCGCCACGGCGACCACCGCCACCAGCAGGCTCAGCACCGCCGGGAACCGGGACACCGGGAGATCCTCGCCCCGTCGCATCGCCTGCTCGCAGCGCACCCAGTGGTGCACCGCCCGCAGCGCGCACAGCACCCCCGCGCCCAGCAGCGCCAGCGCCAGCCCCACCCGCCACGCCCAGCGCAGGTGCGGCAGGAACTGGTCCACCGCGAAACCGCCGCCGATCAGCGCCAGCGCGGTCCGCAGCCAGGCCAGGAAGGTCCGCTCGTTGGCCAGCGAGAACCGGTAGTCCGGGGTGGTGCCCTGCTCCCGCACCCGCCCGGGTTCGAGCCAGAGGCGGACGCCGCGTACGAATTCGCTCACGCGCCGGACCCTACCGGCGCCTCACCCGGCAGCCCGGAACGCCCTCAGCCGCTCGTGCGCGGCCAGTCCGTCCGGCACCCACTCCCACTCGCCGAGCCGCGCGGCGACCTCCTCGTCGGTGAGGAAGGCGTGCCACTGCACCTCCTCCGCCTGCGGCCGCACCGGCAGCTCGCAGCGGACCTCGTACACCGCCGACCACCAGCCGTGCCCGGCCCCGTCCTCGCTGTCGTCCTCGTAGAGGAACTTGAAGAGGAACGCCGGCTCGGGCAGCCCGCTCACCCCCAGCTCCTCCTCCGCCTCGCGCAGCGCCGCCTCGTCGTAGGACTCGCCCGCGCCGACCACTCCGCCCACGAACAGGTCGTACAGCGCGGGGAAGACCAGCTTGGTGGCGGTGCGCCGGTGCACGAAGAGGCGGCCCTCGGCGTCGCGTACCTGGATGAAGACGCAGCGGTGGCGCAGCCCCCGGGCGTACGCTTCGCCGCGCGGGGCCTGGGTGACGACACGGTCGTGCTCGTCCACGATGTCGAGGATCTCGTCGGCGGGGTTCATGCCCGCCATCCAAGCAGCCCCGCCCGCCGACGGCTCAGTTCCGCTGGAGATCCCGTACCGGCCGCTCCTCGGCCGCGCCGCACGGCATCGCCGGGTGCATGCCCAGCAGCACGATGCCCCCGGCGATCGCCGCGAGCCCGGCCGCCTCCCAGGCCAGCGCACCGGTGTCGGTGTGCAGCCGGTCGCCCAGGAAGCCGACCCCGCACAGGATGCCCGCGAGCGGCTGGGCCGCGGTCAGCGCGGGCAGCGACATGCGCAGGGGCGCCGCCTCGAAGGCGCTCTGCACCAGCAGCAGCCCGGTCACCCCGAGCATCAGCACGGCGTACGGATGCCCGCCGGTGAAGAGCTCGGTGAAGCCGCCCTCGCGGAAGCGGATGCCGCTCACCCGGGTCAGCGCGTCCTGCACGCCGTAGAGAAGCCCGGCGGCCGTCGCCAGCAGCACCGGGCTCCATGTGGTCCGCGAGCGTTTCGCCCAGCCGGCCAGCGCCAGCGCCACCCCCACCATCACGCCGAGGATCAGCCAGTGCCGCACCGGATCGGTGACGGCGGTGCCGCCGCGCGGCCGGCCCGCCAGGATGAACGTGCTCACCCCGCCCGCCAGCAGCACCAGCCCCGCCCAGCCCTGCCGGCCCACCGGCTGACCGGTCTGCCGGCGGGACAGGGCGAGCGCGAACAGCAGGTTGGTGGCGAGCAGCGGCTCCACCAGCGAGATCTCGCCGTTGCCGAGCGCCACCGCGCCCAGCGCCATGCCGGCCACCATCAACGCGGTACCGCCCAGCCAGCGCGGCACCCGCATCAGGTCCAGTAGCAGCCGGAAGGACAGGAAGTCTCCCGGGGGCGCCTCACGCGCGACGTTCTGCTGAAGCACGAACCCGAACCCCAGGCACGCCGCGGCACTCACGGCGAGGAGGAGAACCAGAACGGACACGCTGCGTACCTCGATCATCGGCCGGGCCACGATTGCGTAGTGGCCGACTGTAGCGTCCCGCAAGGCCGGGACTGTGGAGAGTGCCCGGAACCGGACACGTTTCGGGCGAACCGCCCCGTCATGTTCCGTCTCCGGGCCCCCCGGCGCCATGGCGTACGCCACACCCACCGCGACCGGACCGGACCGACCCGCGCCGACCAGGGCACCTGCGCCCCAAGTCCCCCTGCTGCCACGGTGGTTGGACGGAGCAACACGTCGATTCCGCTTGACGCAAACCTGGGCGGGGAGTTTGCTGTGAGTGATCGGCCGATGGCAGCCCGAAAAACAGGAAGTCCCGCGGTGCCCCTGACCCCGCCCCCGCCCGTCACAGACCGGGCCCCCTCGGACCCGCCCGGCGGCACCGCCCCCGAGCACTCCGGCACCTTCGACGCCGCCCTCGGCGACGCCGAACTCCTCGCCGCGCGCACCGCCCTGTCCCAGGGCCGCTGGCAGTCCGCCCGCTCCCTGCTGCTGCACACCGGCGACGACTGGGACCGCCGCGGCCACCGCGTCACCGTGCTCGCCGCCGGTTCCGGCGCCCACAGCCGGGCCGGGCAGTGGCTGCTCGCCGAGCCCGGCTCCGCCGACGCGGCCACCCTGCTCGCCCTGGCCCTCGTCCACCGCGCCCTCGCCGGCGAGGAGGACCCCGAGCACGCCCGCGCCTCCTGCCACACCGCCGCCGGCCTGGCGCCCGCCGACCCCACGCCCTGGCTCGGCCTGCTCCTGCTGGCCCGCACCCTCGGCCCCGACGCGGAACTGACCGCCGCCTTCAAGGAACTGCGCGCCCGCCACCCCGAGCACCACCACGGCCACCACCTGCTCATCGCCGGCCTCGCCGAACGCCCGCCCGGCGGCCCCGAGTCCCACGAGGCGTACGACACGGCCGAGCGGGCCGCCGCCGAGGCCCCCGCCGACTCCCCGCTCGCCGTCCTGCCAGTCGTCGCGTACGCCGAGCGCCACCGCGTCCTCGCCGCCGCCGGTCTCGCCCCCGCCGTCCCCGGCCCCGCCCCCTGCGCCCACTGGAGCGGCCCCCGCGCCCGCCGGGTGCTGCGCGCCGCGTTCGACTGGTGGCTGGAGTGGGAGCACGACGAACACCCCAGACGCCACCTGGACCTCAACCACCTGGCCTTCGCCATGTCCGCGGCAGGCCGCCCCGCCGAGGCCGCCGCCCTCTTCCACCGCATCGGCCCGCACGCCACCCGCGCCCCCTGGTCCTACACCGGCCAGGACCCCTGGGCCGCGTTCCACCAGGCCCGCACCCATGCCCTCGCCACCGGCTGAGCCCCGGCGACACTGGCCCGACGGCCCCCACCCGTGCTCGAATGACGACGTGACCCCCGACCCGGCCGAAGCCGCCGAGGACCCCGACGCGCACGGCAAGCCCATCGGCCGCCGCCTCTTCCTCGGCACCCTCGGCCTCGGCGCGCTCGGCGTCGCCGCCGCGCCCTGGCTGCAACGCGGCGCGGAGAGCGCGCTCGGCACCCTCTCCGGCCAGGACCCCACCGGCCTGAGCGGCCTGCTCCCCAACGGCGGCGGCTTCCGGTACTACTCCGTCGCCGCCTCCGTCCCGCACAAGGGCCCCGCCGACTACCGGCTCACCGTGGACGGCCTCGTCGACCACCCCCGCGCCTACACCCTCGCCGACCTGCGCGCCCTGCCCCGCACCCGGCTGACCAGGGACGTCCAGTGCGTCACCGGCTGGCGCGTGCCCGGCACCCCCTTCGAGGGCGTCCGCCTGAGCACCCTGCTGGACGCGGCCGGGGTCCGCCCCACCGCGAAGGCCATCCGCTTCACCTGCTTCGACGGCACCTACACCGAGAGCCTCACCCTCGACCAGGCCCGCCGCCCCGACGTCCTGGTCGCGCTGCGCATGCAGGGCAAGGACATCGGCCACGACCACGGCGGCCCCGTCCGCCTCTACGTCGCCCCGATGTACTTCTACAAGTCCGCCAAATGGCTCTCCGGCATCACCGTCAGCGATCACGTCCAGCCCGGCTACTGGGAGAGACTCGGCTACGACATCGACGCCTGGGTCGGCCGCTCGAACGGACGGACCGATGACCCTACGAGCTGACACCCCGGCCCCGCCGAGCGCCCGCGTCCCCCGCTTCACCCCCGCCGAACGCTGGGTCCACCGCACGAGCGCCGCCCTCATGGCCGTCTGCGTGGCCACGGCCGCCTGCCTCTACGTGCCCCAGCTCGCCGTCCTGGTCGGCCGCCGCGAACTCGTCGTACGTGTGCACGAATGGGCCGGGCTCGCGCTGCCGTTGCCGGTGCTGCTGGGCCTCGTCTCGCGGGCGTTCCGCGCCGACCTCGGCGCGCTCAACCGGTTCGGCCCGCACGACCGGCGCTGGCTGCGCGCCGCCCTGCGCCGGGACCGGCGGTACGCGGAACGCCCCGCGGGCAAGTTCAACGCGGGGCAGAAGGTCTATACGGCCTGGATCGCCGGGGCCGTGCTGGTGATGCTCGGCACCGGCCTGATGATGTGGTTCACCCACCTCACCCCGCTGCTGTGGCGCACCTCGGCCACCTTCGTGCACGACTGGCTGGCCCTCACCGTCGGCGTGGTCCTCGCGGGACACATCGGCAAGGCGCTCGGCGACCCGGAGGCCCGGCGGGGACTGCGCACCGGCACCGTGAGCCGGGAGTGGGCGGAGCGGGAACACCCGCTCTGGCGGCCCTGAGCGGAAGGCGGCCCTGAGCGGGAAGTCTTCAGAGTACGCTCGTCATGCCGCCGTCGACGTAGAGCACCTGGCCGGTGACGAAGTCGGCGGCGGGGGAGACCAGGAACAGCAGCCCGCCGACCAGATCCTCGGTACGCCCCCAGCGCCCGGCCGGGGTCCGCCCCCGCACCCACGCGCTGAACTCGGCGTCCTCGACCAGCGGCCGGGTCAGCTCGGTCTCGATGTAACCGGGCCCCAGCCCGTTGACCTGCACGCCCCGCGGACCCCAGTCCGCGCACATGCCCTTGGTGAGCATCTTCAGCGCGCCCTTGGCCGCCGCGTACGGGGCGATGCCGGGGCGGACCACCTCGCTCTGGAGCGAGCACACGTTCACGATCTTGCCCCGGCCCCGCTCGGTCATCCGGCGGGCGGCCTCGCGGCCGGTGAGGAACGCGCTGGTGAGATTGGTGTCGAGGACGCGGTGCCAGTCGGAGTCGGTGAACTCCAGCAGCGGCGCCCGCAGTTGCATCCCCGCGTTGTTGACCAGGATGTCCAGCGGGCCCACCCGCTCCTCGACCTCGGCGATCCCGGCGGCCACCGAGGGGCCGTCGGTCACGTCGAACACCGCCGTGTGCACCAGGTCGCCCGGCAGTTCCGCCGCCGCCCGCGCGAGGCGGTCACCGTCACGTCCGTTGAGGACCACGGTGCAGCCCGCCTCGGCGAGACCACGGGCCAGGGCGAGTCCGATGCCCCGGCTGGAACCGGTGACCAGGGCCGTACGGCCGCTGATGTCGAAGAGAGGGTGAGCCGTCATCGCCGTACCGCTCCTAGATCACCAGTGACAGCAGCAGGACCAGGCCGCCGGCGACCACCGAGATGATGGTCTCCATCACCGACCAGGTCTTCACCGTCTGGCCGACGCTCAGGCCGAAGTACTCCTTCACCAGCCAGAAGCCGGCGTCGTTGACATGGCTGAAGAAGAGCGAACCGGCGCCGATGGCCAGCACCAGCAGGGCCGCGTGCGTGGTCGACATGTCGGCCGCGAGCGGCGCGACCAGACCGGCCGCCGAGACCGTCGCCACCGTGGCGGAGCCGGTCGCGAGCCGGATCGCCACCGCGATCAGCCAGGCCAGCAGCAGCGCCGGGATCGACCAGTCCTTGGAGATGTCCAGGATCATCTGGCCCACACCGCAGTCGATCAGCGTCTGCTTGAAGCCACCGCCCGCGCCGACGATCAGCAGGATGCCCGCGATCGGCATCAGGCCCTTCTCGACGGTCTGCTGGAGACGGCCCTTGGTGAAGCCCGCGGGGCGGCCCAGCGTGAAGAAGCCGACGATCACCGCAGCGAGCAGCGCGACCAGCGGGGAGCCGACCACGTCGAAGACCCGCTGGGTCATGTTGGCCGGGTCGTCGATGACGATGTCCACCAGGGCCTTCGCCAGCATCAGCACCACCGGCAGCAGCACGGTGGCCAGCGTGGCGCCGAAGCCCGGACGGCGCTCCAGGTTCTCCGAGGCGCGCTCCGGGATCATCCGCTCCGGCGCCGGGACGTCCACCCAGCGGGCGGCGACCTTCGAGAACAGCGGACCGGCGATGATCACGGTCGGGATGGCGACCACGATGCCGAGCGCCAGCGTCACACCCAGGTTGGCCTTGACCGCGTCGATGGCGACCAGCGGGCCGGGGTGCGGCGGGATCAGACCGTGCATCACGGACAGACCGGCCAGGGCCGGGATGCCGATGCGCATCAGGGAGTAGTTGCCGCGCCGGGCGACCATCAGGACGACCGGGATCAGCAGCACGATGCCGACCTCGAAGAACAGCGGCAGACCGATCACGGACGCGATGAGCACCATGGCCCACGGCATCGCACGGCCGCCCGCCTTGGCGAGGATCGTGTCGACGATCTGGTCGGCGCCGCCGGAGTCGGCGAGCAGCTTGCCGAGGATCGCGCCCAGCGCGATCAGCACGCCGACACCGGCGACCGTGTTGCCGAGGCCGGTCGTGAAGCTCACGATCGCCTTGTCGAGCGGAGCACCGGCCGCCGCGCCGAGGACCAGCGAACCGATGGTCAGGGCCAGGAAGGCGTGGAGCTTGAACTTGGTGATGAGAAAGACGATGACGGCGATGCCCGCCAGGACGGCTATGCCCAACTGGGCGTGGCCGGCCGAGGTGATCGGCTGGACGGTGTCCGCTGCCAGCATCTCGACGCTGAGTCTGGTCACGGGTTTCCCTTGCGGTTACGGGGATTCGGGGGACATGAGGGGGGTGGAGAAAAGGGAAGTACTGCGGTGCTGCGGTACAGCGAGGGGTACTACGCGGAGGCGGCGGCGAACGCGGCCAGAGCCTCGACCGCACGCTCGGTGATCTCCTCGGGGGACCCGCTGACGTCGACGGCGACACCCGCCTCGTCCGCCTGGAGCGGCTGGAGCGTGGCGAACTGTGAGTCCAGCAGCGCGGTCGGCATGAAGTGGCCCTGACGCTGGGACATCCGGCCCTCGATCAGCTCACGGCTGCCGGTCAGATGCACGAACACCGCACCGGGGGCCTCGGCCCGCAGCCGGTCGCGGTACGACCGCTTCAGCGCCGAGCTGCTGACCACTCCGCCGAGCCCCGCCCGGCCGTGCGCCCAGCGCCCGATGGCATCGAGCCACGGCCACCGGTCGGCGTCTTCCAGGGGGGTACCCGCCGTCATCTTGTCGATGTTGGCCTGCGGGTGGAAGTCGTCGCCCTCGGCGTACGGGACGCCCAGCCGGGCGGCGAGCAAAGGACCGATCGTGGTCTTGCCCGTCCCGGCGACGCCCATCACGACGACGACCTGGGGGGTGCGCATGACTGCCTCGCTGTCTTCTTCGACATCGACGCCGTACTCCGGCGTCGATGTACTGAAACCCATTAGGTACGACAAATTCAAGTGGGTGTGACATATAAGTCTGACTTTTTATGGCTGTGATCCAGGCCGTACGCTGAGTGCATGAGCACACCGGGCCGGGGGCTGCACGGCCGCGTACTGGACACCCTCGGCCCCGCGATCACGGCGGGGGAGTACCCGCCGGGCAGCGTGCTGCGCACCGACGAACTCGCCCAGCGGTTCGACGTCTCCCGCTCCGTCATGCGCGAGGCGGTGCGCGTGCTGGAGTCGATGCACCTGGTCGCCTCCCGCCGCCGCGTCGGCGTCACGGTCCGCCCCAAGCACGAGTGGAACGTCTACGATCCGCAGGTCATCCGCTGGCGCCTCGCGGGCGCCGACCGCCCGCACCAACTGCGCTCGCTGACCGTGCTGCGCTCCGCCGTCGAGCCCATCGCGGCGGGCCTGACCGCCCGCAACGCCACCGCCGAGCAGTGCGCCGAACTCACCGAGTGCGCCCTCGGGATGGTCGCCAACTCGCGCGGCCACAAGCTGGACCAGTACCTGATCCACGACATCGCCTTCCACCGGATCATCCTGACGGCGTCCGGCAACGAGATGTTCGCCCGCCTCGGGGACGTGGTCGCCGAGGTGCTCGCGGGCCGCACCCATCACGACGTGATGTTCGCCGACCCCGACCCGCCGGCCGTCACCCTGCACGTCCGGGTCGCCGAGGCGGTCCGCGCCGGCGACAGCGCCCGCGCGGAGGAACTGACGCGGGAGATCACGGTGGGCGCGCTCCAGGAGCTGGACATCCTGGTGCCGTAGGTCTCGGTCCGCCGTAGGTCTCCTCCTCTGTAGGTCTCAGTCGTCGAGGAACTCCCCGTCGACGTACACCCACGCCCCGTCCACCCGCTCGAACCGGCTCCGCTCGTGCAGCGAACCGCCCCGGTACGAGGCCCGGAACGTCACGGTCCCGGTGGAATGGAAGGCAGACCCGCCCTCGGTCTCCAAAATCTCCAGCCCCGTCCACCGCATCCCCGGATCGAGGTCGAGCCGCTCGGGCCGCGTCCGCGGATGCCAGGTCCGCACCAGATGATCCACGTCGCCCACCACGAACGCGCTGTACCGGGACCGCATCAACGTCTCGGCGCTCGGCGCGGCAACGGCCCCCGAGTGGAACCGGCCGCAGCAGTCGGCGTATGTCTTCGGCAGCCCGCAGGGGCAATCGGCGGGCGGAGCTGTGCGGGCGGTGCGTCGGGCCATGACGGCCATTGTGCCGGACCGCGCCCGGACCCCGGAAAGAGCGGGAAAGCAGAAGGACCCCTGATCAACAGGGGTCCTTCAGTGGTGTCCGAGGGGGGACTTGAACCCCCACGCCCGATAAAGGGCACTAGCACCTCAAGCTAGCGCGTCTGCCATTCCGCCACCCGGACAAGGTGTCTGTCGTGCGGGGTGTTCCCCGCGGCGACGAAGGAAACATTACCAGGCTTTCGAGGGTGTCCGATCACCCCCTGTCCCGGGCCCCCGCTGTGTGAACGCCCTGTGGCGGGGTGGACGCGAACGGGCCGGACGGGGGGAGGATGGGGGTCGACCCACCAGCAGTGACAGCGGGAGGAAGCAGCGTGAGCGAGACGGACACGGCCAAGGGCGTCACCGGTGAGGACGAGGTCGTGGACCTCTGCCGCGAGCTGATCCGGTTCGACACCAGCAACTACGGCGACCACTCCGGCCCCGGCGAGCGCGCCGCCGCCGAGTACGTCGCCGGGAAGCTCGCCGAGGTCGGCCTGGAGCCGAAGATCTTCGAGTCGCATCCGGGGCGTGCGTCCACCGTCGCCCGCATCGAGGGCGAGGACCCGTCCCGGCCGGCGCTGCTGATCCACGGCCACCTGGACGTCGTACCGGCCAACGCGGACGACTGGACCCACGACCCCTTCTCCGGCGAGGTCGCCGACGGGTGCGTGTGGGGGCGCGGCGCCGTCGACATGAAGGACATGGACGCGATGACCCTCGCGGTCGTCCGCGACCGGCTGCGCAGCGGGCGCAAGCCCCCGCGCGACATCGTCGTCGCCTTCCTCGCCGACGAGGAGGCGGGCGGCACCTACGGCGCCCGCTACCTGGTCGACAACCACCCCGAGCTGTTCGAGGGTGTCACCGAGGCGATCAGCGAGGTCGGCGGGTTCTCCTTCACGGTGAACGAGCAGCGGCGGCTCTATCTGATCCAGACGGCCGAGAAGGGCATGCACTGGATGAAGCTGACCGTGGCCGGCACCGCCGGGCACGGCTCGATGATCCACCGCGACAACGCCATCACCGAGCTGTCCGAGGCGGTCGCCCGCGTCGGACGCCACAAGTTCCCGGTACGGGTCACCAAGACCACCCGCGCCTTCCTGGACGAACTCGGCGATGCGCTCGGCACCGAACTCGACCCCGAGGACATGGAGTCGACCCTCGCCAGGCTCGGCGGCATCGCCAAGCTCATCGGCGCCACCCTCAGCAACACCGCCAACCCGACCCAGTTGAACGCCGGTTACAAGGTCAACGTCATCCCCGGCGAGGCCACCGCGCACATCGACGGCCGCTTCCTGCCGGGCCACGAGGAGGAGTTCCTCGCCGACCTCGACCGGCTGCTGGGTCCGCACGTGCGCCGCTCGGACGTCCATGCGGACAAGGCCGTCGAAACCAGCTTCGACGGTGCCCTCGTGGAGGCCATGCAGTCCGCACTGCTGGCCGAGGACCCGATCGCGCGTGCGGTGCCGTACATGCTCTCCGGCGGTACGGACGCCAAGTCGTTCGACGACCTCGGCATCCGCGGCTTCGGCTTCGCGCCGCTCAAGCTGCCGCCGGAGCTGGACTTCGCCGGGATGTTCCACGGCGTGGACGAGCGGGTTCCGGTGGACGGGCTCCAGTTCGGCGTGCGGGTGCTCGACCGGTTCATCGACGCCTCCTGACGTTTCCGGCCCCGCGTAATCAGGCAGGCGTACGAGATCAACTGAGAAGAGTGAATGCGACGATAAGCTCGTAGCCCGATTACTCCCTCCTCGTTACTCGTGGTGTGACCCCGCACCTTGGGGCCGCGTTTCCAACTAGGAGGAATAATGATCAAGAAGGTCGTCGCTGCTGCGGTCGCCACCGGTGGACTCGTTCTCGCGGGTGCGGGCATGGCCGCCGCCGACGCCGGTGCCAACGGTGCCGCCGTGGGTTCGCCGGGCGTCCTGTCCGGCAACGTCGTCCAGGTGCCGGTGCACGTTCCGGTGAACGTCTGCGGCAACACGGTCAACGTGATCGGGCTCCTGAACCCCGCCTTCGGCAACACCTGCGTCAACGACTGACGTCAGCCGTTCACAAGGCGTCTTCAGCGAACCGTCGGCCCCGGAAGCGCGATTCCAGCGCTCCGGGGCCGACCGGTTCCGCACCCAGTCGGAGCAGGGACATCCCAGGGGGGATCAGAACATGCGACAGGGCACCCGTAAGGGCCTGATGACGATGGCGGCCGCGACCGGAGTGATCGCGGCGGCCAGTGGACACGCACACGCCGACGCGGGAGCGGCCGGCTCCGCCGCCCGCTCGCCCGGCGTACTGTCCGGCAACACCGTGCAGGTCCCGGTGCACGTACCGGTGAACGCCTGCGGCAACACCGTCGACGTGGTGGGCCTGCTCAACCCGGCCGCCGGCAACGCCTGCGGCAACGGGGCGCACGGCGCCCCGGGGGGCGCGCACGCGGGCGGTCACTCCACCGACTCACCGGGGGTGGGCTCCGGGAACACCGTCCAGGTACCGGTCGACATCCCGGTCAACCTGTGCGGCAACACCGTCGACGTGATCGGCGTGGGCAACCCGTCGGGGGCCAACCACTGCGGAAACGGCACCCAGCACAATCCCCCGGGGACGCCGGGCCAGCCCGGGCAGCCGGGGCATCCTGGGCATCCTGGGAATCCGGGTACGCCCGCGCAGCCGGGACACCCCGGCACGCCGGAACACCCCGGCCGGCCGAGCCACCCTGGCCAGCCGAGCAACCCCGGCACGCCGAGTACTCCGGCCCGGCCCAGTAACCCGAGCGGGCCCGCCACCCCCGCCACCCCCTCCACCGGCGGTGGACACACCTCGCAGGGGGCCTCTCAGGTCGGGGCGGACCGCGCCGGAGGCGGCGCGCTCGCGCACACCGGTGGCGACCTGCCCCTCGGTCTCGCGCTGTCGGCCGGGGCGGGTGCGGTCCTCGCGGGAGCGGTCCTGTACCGCAAGGCGCGGAACGCGGCCTGATCCGGGGGTTGCCCCGAAAGACGGAGCGGGCCCTGCCGCGAGGACGGCGGGGCCCGCTCCGGTCAGGTTCTCCCACTCACCACGTGGCCCGCACCTGGCGGATGATCCGCCGGCGCAACCGCACCCTGCGGCTGCCGTCGCGCATGAGGCTCAGTCGGTCCAACTCCCAGTGTCCGTACTCGGCATGGTCCGTGAGTAGACGCGTCGCCTCCTTGCGGGACACCCCGCGGGGGACGTACACGTCGACAAATTCGTATTCCGGCATCGCATCTATTGTGCGGGCTGGTGCCCGGTACGGATAGCGTCTGCACTATGTCTGATGCTGCGCAGCCCACCGCTGCCGAGGTACGCGCCGCCGCCGAGGCGGTCAAGACCGCGCTCGACCGCCACCTGGCGGCCGTCGAACGCAGGACGGGTGACGACGACCCGGCCGTCTACGAGGCGTTCAATCAGCTTGCGGCGGCCGCCGAGGTGTACGACGAGCTGCTCTACGACCGCTACGACGAGGTCACCCCCTTCGAGATCCCCGGTTCCGACGACTCGCTGCCGCCGTACACGGGACCCGAGGAGCCCCATGCCGTCAGCGTCCTGATCCGCCGCGACTACACGGTGGCCGAGCCCCAGCGGCTGCTGGCCCAGGCCCAGCGGGTGGAGGCCGCCGAGTTCGAGGACGCCCTCACGGAGGACGACACCGCGAACACGGTGCCCGGCGCGCTGGGCATCCTGTTCGGCGAGTTCGAGCCGGACGAGATCGCGTCCCGGCACCGCGAGTTCGGTCTCGCGGAGGGCGACTCCACGCTCTGGGTCACCGCGGCGGAGGAGGCGGCCGAGCCCGGCGAATGGCTGGAGGCCCCCTTCGAGGAGGCCGACCCGCAGCACGTCATCTGCCGGTTCGACGTGAGCGCGGTCTTCGACCGGGACGACAGCGACGACGACGCCGACGAGCCGGGCACCGTCCTGGACGAGCTGGCCGACGACGATCTGGAGCCGCTCGACCGCGACCGGTGAACGAAACGGCGGTGCCTGTACCGGAGTGACTCCGGCACGGGCACCGCCGTGTTTCTGCGGCTCAGCCCGCCGGCGGGAGCTGCACCCGCAGCAACGTCCGCAGCCGGGTCGTACGCGGCTTGGCCACGCTCTCCGCGACCGCCCTCGGCAGCGCCTGCTCCACGCCGTGGACGACGGACAGGTGCCGTTCCGCCCGGCCGAACGCGGTGTACACCCACGGCCTGGTCAGCGCGTCCGCCGCGTCACCGGGCAGCACCACCACGGCGGCGGGCCAGCGGCCGCCCACCGCCTGGTGCGCGGTGAGCGCCCAGCCGTGCCGGACCCGGCTCTCCACCAGCTCCCTGGGTACGACCACGGGCGCGCCCGCGCACTCCAGATGCAGCCCCTCGGCGTCCGCCCGCACCACGCGGCCCGGCATCGCACGGCCCGGCGCGGGGGAGTGCACGACCCGGTCGCCGGGGTCGAAGCCGCCGAAGCGGCCGGGCCCTGGGTTCAGCCGCTCCTTCAGGACCGCGTTGAGCGCCCGGGTGCCGGCGGCGCCGCCGTGTCCGGGCGTGATCACCACCGTCTCCTCCGGCGGGACCCCGAAGGCGCGCGGCACCGAGTCCGCGACCAACTGCACCGTGCGGTGCACCGCCTCGCCCGGGTCCCGTACCGGGACGATCACGACCTCCTTGCCGGGCGCCTCGACCTGGATCAGCTCGCCCACCCCGATCCCCGAGACCAGCTCGCCGAGCGGGCCGGGGTCGGGGACGCGGGAGGCGACCTGGGGGCATGCGGGGACGGCGAGCAGGTCCGCGAAGACCCGGCCCGGACCGGCCGACCACAGCACCGCCGGGTCACCGCTGAGCACGAGCCGCGCGCCGTCGCGCAGCGACTCGGCCAGCATGGCGGCGGCCTCCACGTCCACCTGGGGGGCGTCCAGCACGATCAGCAGGTCGAGGTCCAGCGCGCCCTCCGCGTCCCGGCCGGGGCCCGACGCGCCGGACAGCAGGCCCGCGACCGTGCCGACGGCGCCGCCGGGCTCCTCGCCCAGGTGCGCGGCGAAGCGCCGGGCGCCGTCGGGGGTGTGGCAGACCGCGAACGCGCGCAGGCCCGCCGCGCGGGCGGCGCCGAGCAGGGCGGCGGGTTCGGCGCGGGCCGCCTCGCCGCCGGTGTGCAGCACCAGCCCGTGCCCGGCGACCTGGCGGGCGAGGTCCGCCGCGCCCCGCGACAGCGCGGCCACGGCCGCCTCCCAGGGCGCCTCGGTCTCCTTGGGCACCGCGTTGACCAGCCGGGCCAGCGCGTCCGCGAGGCTCTCCTCGGCCAGCGCGTACCGCTCCAGACCGGCGAGGACCCGGACCGGGACCTCCTCCCCGTCCTCACCGTCCTCGCCGGCCGCCGGCTTGGCTCCGGGCTCCTCCAGGGCGTCCTGGAAGACCAGGGCGTCGCCCTCCGCGAGCGCGCTCTGTACGGCCTCGGCCGGGTCCGGTACGGCCCGCTTGCCGAGGGCCTCGGTGAGCGCGGGGAGGTCCAGCGCGGTGTGCCCGGCGAGGGCGGCCTGCTCCAGCAGCCACACCGTCAGCGCGCGCCCGCGCCGCTCGTCGTCCGGACGGCACTCCGCGCCCAGCAGAGCCCGCGCGAACCCGTCCGCCTGCTCCGGCCGCACCCCCGCGACCCGCAGCAACTGCCAGGGGTCCGCGCGCAGGGTGTCCTCGGCGCCGTCCCCGAGCGCGGCCGCCACCTGAGGTGCCAACGCCTCCGGCGCCCCGCCCTCGGCAAGCACCGCCCCCACGGCCCCCACCGCCTCCGCATCCGGCGCGGCCATCGCCGGCACGCGCTCCGGCCGTCGCACCGGCTCGGGCGCGGGCGCGGGACGCCGAGGCGCGGGAGCGGGCTCCGTGAAGACGGGCGAGACCGGTTTCTCCCCGCTCTCCACGGCCCGCACGGCGGCCAGCAGATCCGCCGCCCTACCGCTCAGCTTCCCCCCACTTTCCAGCGGCCCCTGCCGCTCCGCCCTACGCCGGGCGATCCGCTCCCGCTCCACCCGCTGAGCAGCCAACTCGGCCTCGGCCTCGGACAGCGCGGGGGCGCCTCCAGCAGGACCGGACGCACCGGCGTCGGCCTCACCTCCCGCACCCTCGGCGGCCGCCGACCGATCCGGCACACCGGCCTCGGCCACCCGGTAACCGGCCTCCACGTCCCCAGCATCCGCACCGGCCTCGCCGCCCCCGGCCTGAGAGGCCGCGTCGGCGTCTTCGGTGGCCGCCGACCGATCAGGCACACCGGCCTCGGCCGCCGGGTCATCGGCCTCCACGTCCCCGGTATCCGCACCGGCCTCGCCGCCCCCGGCCTCAGAGGCCGCGTCCGCGTCTTCGGTGGCCCCGGCGGGCGGCGTCGGGGTCGGTGCATCGGCGCCGTCCGTCCCGCCACTGCCCTCGGCATCACCGGCGCCCGATCCCGCTCCGCCGTCCCCGGTCTCGCGGGTCTCGCGCGCCGCGTCCGCGTCTTCGGCGGCCGACGCACCGGCGTCACTCTGGGCGTCCCCAGCCGCACCGGCGTCATCCCGGGCATCCCCGGCCACCTCGGCCGCCGCAGTACGGCCACTGGTCTCGCCGTCGGCCGACACCTCAGCCCCGCCGTCCCCGCGCCCCGCGCCCTCGGCAGTCACCGTCCCGGCCTCCGTCGCGCCGCCGGAGGCGCCCTCGGCCGGGGAGGGGGCCCCTTCCGTGTCGCCGGCAGGCGTGTGCTCCGTGGTCACAGGGTGCTCCAGTCGTGATCGGGGTAGCGGTGCACCGGGGCCGACACGTCGTCCAGGGCCCGGCAGATCTCGTCAGGAAGACTAAGCGTCTCCACCGACAACGCCGCCGCGAGCTGCCGTGCGTTGCGTGCGCCGACGATCGGGGCGGTCACGCCGGGTCTGTCCCGGACCCAGGCGAGGGCCACCTGGAGCGGGGTGACGGCGAGCCCGTCGGCGGCCGTGCTGACCGCGTCCACGATCCGGCTCGCGGTGTCGTCGAGATACGGCTCGACGAAGGCCGCCATGTGCTCGGAGGCACCGCGCGAGTCGGACGGCACCCCGCCCCGGTACTTCCCCGTCAGCACGCCCCGGCCCAGCGGGGAGGAGGGCAGCAGACCGACGCCGAGGTCCAGCGCCGCGGGCAGCACCTCGCGCTCGGCACCCCGCTGGAGCAGGGAGTACTCGAGCTGGGTCCCGGCCAGCCGGGTACGGACGCCCGGCGCGGCGAGCTGCCAGGTCGCGGCCTTGGCGAGCTGCCAGCCGCAGAAGTTGGACACCCCGGCGTACCGCGCGCGCCCGCTGCTCACCGCGAGGTCGAGCGCCTGGAGCGTCTCCTCCAGCGGGGTGTCGGGGTCGTGGCAGTGGATGTGCCACAGGTCGACATGGTCGGTGCCCAGCCGCTCCAGCGAGGCGTCGAGCGCGGCGAGCAGATGCCCGCGGGAGCCGTCGGCCAGACGCTCGGGATCGGGCACGCTGCCCGCCTTGGTGGAGATCACCAGGTCCTCGCGGGGCACCAGGGAGTCCGTCAGCCGCCCGAGCAGGTACTCGGCCGCCCCGTCGCCGTACACGTCCGCGGTGTCGACGAGGGTGCCGCCCGCCTCCCAGAACGCCTTCAGCATGTCCGCGGCGTCGTGCTCCTCGGTGTCCCGGCCCCAGGTGAGGGTGCCGAGCCCGATCCGGGACACGCGCAGGCCGGTACGGCCGAGATGCCTCTGCTCCATGTGCGCGAGATTACTGGCCAGAGCTGCTGCCGGGGGTTGCCTGTGGACAACGGGACCCGGCCGCCGCACCACCGGAAAACACCCTGGGCGGGGTGGGCCGCGCGGCAAGGGGTCGCTAAGGTCGGCCGCGGATACGCTACTTGCGAGTAAGGGGATCGGCATGCAGCTCGGGATCAACCTCGGCTACTGGGGCGCCGGGATGGACGGGGACAACCTCGCCGTGGCGCAGGAGGCCGACCGGCTCGGCTACAGCGTCTGCTGGGCCGCCGAGGCGTACGGCTCCGACGCCGCCACGGTGCTCACCTGGGTCGCCGCGCAGACGGAGCGGATCGACGTGGGCTCCGCGATCTTCCAGATCCCGGCCCGCCAGCCCGCCATGACGGCGATGACCGCCGCCACCCTGGACTCCCTGTCCGGCGGCCGCTTCCGCCTCGGCCTCGGCGTCTCAGGCCCGCAGGTCTCCGAGGGCTGGTACGGCGTCAAGTTCGACAAGCCGCTCGCCCGCACCCGCGAGTACGTGGACATCGTCCGCAAGGCGATGACCCGCGACCGCCTGTCGTACGAGGGCGAGCACTGGACGCTGCCGCTGCCCGGCGGCCCCGGCAAGCCCCTCAAGCTGACCGTGCACCCGCAGCGCGAGCACATCCCGCTCTACATCGCCGCCATCGGCCCCAAGAACCTGGAGCAGACCGGCGAGATCGCCGACGGCGCCCTGCTGATCTTCCCCTCCGCCGAGCACCTGGAGGACACCGCCGTCTCCTACCTGCGGGCGGGCCGGGAGAAGGCGGGCAAGACCCTCGACGGCTTCGACATCTGTCCCACCGTGCCGCTCGCGCTCGGCGAGGACGCGGACGTGACCCGGCTCGCCGACACCTTCCGCCCCTACACCGCGCTCTACGTGGGCGGCATGGGCAGCCGCAAGCAGAACTTCTACAACCGGCTCGCCCAGCGCATGGGATACGAGAAGGAGGCCGCCGAGATCCAGGACAAGTACCTGGCCGGTGACAAGGACGGCGCCGCGGCCGCCATCCCGCACGACCTCATCGACAAGACCACCCTGCTCGGCTCGGTGGACCGCATCGCCGACCGGATGGCGGCCTACGCGGCGGCCGGCGTCACCACCCTCACGCTCGCCCCCGCCGGCTTCACCCTTGAGGAGCGGCTCGCGGCCCTGCGCGGCGGCGCCGAGGCCCTGGAGCGCGCCGGCCTCGCCTGACGGGGGCCCGGGGGAGAGGTTCGCGGCCGTGGTGGGGGCTCGGGGGTCTTCCCCGCCACGGCCGTCACCGGGAACAACGCGCCGGGACGGGCGGGGTTACGCCTCCGCCCGTCCCTCCTTCGGCCCAGCGCGGATGTCCTCCTGTTGCGCGCCCCCTTGACCCGCATTTGACTACTTCTCTGCGGAATCGTGCAGAGAGGGGCCCGCGATGCTTTCGGCCAAGAGCCTGTTCCAGGAGATCCTCGACGACGACGCGTCCTTCCGGCTCTTCTGCTCCATCGCCGCCGCCGGCGAGTCCCAGGGCGGCTGGGAGAACGGCAGGATCGCCGCCCTGGTGCCCGGGAGCGTGCGCGGGCTCGCGCCCCGGATCGCCCGGCACGGCGCCGACGAGGACAAGCACGGCCGCATCTTCGAGGCCCTGCTGCGCAAGCGCGGCCTGAAGCCCGTCGAGGTCCCGCCCGACACCGACTACACGATGCTCCTGGAGCGGCGAGGCATCGGCCTCGCCCACGACAAGCTGAAGGCCGACCGCCCGCTGACCGAGCGGGACGTCGTCACCTACCTCGCGCACAGCCGGGTCACCGAGCAGCGTGCCTCCGAGCAGATGCGGATGCTCCTCAAGCACTTCGGTGACCACCCCGACATCGGCCGGGCGGTGCGCATGATCTCCCACGACGAGGACAACCACCTCGCCTACTGCCACGAGGAACTGCTGCGCCTCGCCTACCAGGGCCACGGCCGCACCATCCAGCGCGTCCTGCGGGAGAGCGCGCTCGCGGAGATCCGGATCTACCGGGACGTCAGCCTCGCCGTCATGGCCCACATGGGACGCGTCCTGGGCTGGTCCGCCGCGAAGAACGCGCTCCTCGCGGCCGGCATCCACGCCCTGTACGCCTGGGAGCGTGCCTTCGGCTGGCGCCGCATGGTCAGCCTGGAGATGCCCGAGCGGCGCGACGCGCTCGGCGGGCCCGCGCCCCGGGTGACCGAACTCGTGTGAGCTACAGCCAGCCGCGCCGCTTGAAGTTCCGGTACAGCAGCAGCTCCAGCATCACCATCACCGCGACCACCGTGGGGTAGCCCCACTCCCAGCGCAGCTCCGGCATGTGCTCGAAGTTCATGCCGTAGATGCCCGCAATCAGCGTCGGGATCGCCGCCATCGCCGCCCAGGACGAGATCTTGCGCATGTCGTCGTTCTGCCGCACCCCCATCTGCGCCAGATGCGCGGAGAGAATGTCGGACACCAGCCGGTCCAGGCCCTCCACCGACTCGTTGACGCGGGTCAGGTGGTCGTTGACGTCGCGGAAGAACGGCCGCGCGGAGGGGTCCACGAACGGCACCGGGGTCGTGGACTGCCCCATCCCCGCGAGCCGGGTCATCGGCACCGCCAGCGGCACCGTGGCCCGGCGGAACTCCAGCACCTGCCGCTTGAACAGGTAGATCCTGGACGCGGTGTCCCGAGACCCGGCGTCGGAGGGGGAGAACACCTCCGCCTCCAGCTCGTCCAGGTCCGTGCCCAGCTCGGTCGCGACCTCCAGATACTGGTCCACGGTGGCGTCCGCGACCGCGTACAGGACCGAGGTCGGCCCGTGCCGCAGCTTGTCCGGGTCGCCCTCCAGCCGCCGCCGCACCTCCGGCAGCGGCGAGGACTCGCCGTGCCGCACCGTCACCACGAAGGAGTCGCCGAGGAAGAGCATGACCTCGCCCGTGGTCACCGTGTCCCGCGCCGACTCGTAGAACACCGGCTTCAGCACCACGAACAGCGAGTCGTCGTACGTCTCCAGCTTCGGGCGCTGGTGGGCCTTCAGAGCGTCCTCGACGGCCAGCGGATGCAGCCCGAAGACCTTGCGGACCTTTTCGAACTCCTCCGTCGTCGGATCGTGCAGCGCGATCCACACGAACGCGTCGTCGGCCGCACGCGCCTCCCGCAGGGCTTTCGCCGGATCGTCGGACGAATCGGTCCGATGCCCGTCACGGTAGATGGCACAGTCGAAGATCACGGAGTGCATTCTCCCGCCGTCCCGCCCCGAACGCACACGGGGCCCTGATTGTGCGCCCCGGATCACCACCCGGCGGCGCCGGTCTACGCTGGGCCGCATGCCCACCCTGATCCTCGTTAGGCACGGCCGTTCCACCGCCAACACCGCGGGGCTGCTCGCCGGCTGGACCCCCGGCGTCGCCCTGGACGAACGCGGCACCGAGCAGGCCGCCGCCCTGCCGGGCCGCCTCGACGGCCTGCCGCTCGCCGAGATCGTCGTCAGCCCCCTCCAGCGCTGCCAGGAGACGATGCGGCCGCTGCTGGACGCCCGCCCGGACCTCAGCCCCCGCACCGACGACCGGATCGGGGAGTGCCACTACGGCGACTGGTCGGGCCGCAAACTGGCCGAACTGAAGGACGAACCCCTCATGGAGGTCGTCCAGACGCACCCGTCCGCCGCCGCCTTCCCCGGCGGCGAGTCCATGCGCGAGATGCAGTCCCGCGCCGTCGCGGCCGTACGCGACTGGAACGCGCGCGTGGAGGCCGAGCACGGCCCCGACGCCGTGTACCTGATGTGCTCGCACGGCGACATCATCAAGTCGATCGTCGCCGACGCCCTCGGACTCCACCTCGACCTGTTCCAGCGGGTCTCGGTGGAACCCTGCTCGGTCACCGCGATCCGCTACACCCGGCTGCGGCCCTACCTCGTCCGCCTCGGCGAGACCGGCGACCTCGCCTCGCTGGCGCCCCGCGAGACGCCCCCGGACGACGACGCACCGGTCGGGGGTGGTGCGGGCGCACCGTGATCGCCGCCCGCAGTAGGGTGAGGCGGTCGGCCGCACGGTGTGCCCGCACGCCCGTACCGACCGCTTGAACCGCTCGAACGATCCCGAACCCAATGGAGACAGGACGTGTCCCGTCAGGTGTTCCTCTACGACCCGCCGGACCGCTTCGTGGCCGGCACGGTCGGACTGCCCGGACGCCGTACGTTCTTCCTCCAGGCCACCGCGGGCCCGCGGGTGACCAGCGTGGCCCTGGAGAAGGCCCAGGTCGCCGCGCTCGCCGAACGCATGGACGAACTCCTCGACGAGGTCGTACGGCGCAGCGGCGGCAACGCCGCGGTGCCCGCCGTCGCCCCCGTCGAGATCGCCGACACCGGCCCGCTGGACAGCCCCGTGGAAGAGGAGTTCCGCGTCGGCACCATGGCGCTGGCCTGGGACGGCGAGGAACAGCGCATGGTCGTCGAGGCGCAGGCCCTGGTGGAGCTGGACGCCGAGACCGCCGAGGACCTCGCCGAGGCCGAGGAACGCCTCCTCCAGGACGAGGAGAACGGGCCCCCGATGCTGCGGGTCCGGCTCACCGGCGCGCAGGCCAGGGCCTTCGCCAAGCGCGCCCTGGACGTCGTCAACGCCGGGCGGCCGCCGTGCCCGCTGTGCAGCCTCCCGCTCGACCCGGAAGGACACGTATGTCCGCGCCAGAACGGATACCGCCGGGGAGCGTGAGCGCCGCGGACACGGGAACCGACGCGGACGCCGCCGAACTGCTCGCCCACGGTGAGCTGACCGTACGCGGCCGCATCCGGGACGCCTCCAACGCCGCCCTGTTCTGCACCGTCGCCCTCGACGGGCAGGAGGCAACCTGCGTGTACAAGCCGGTCGCCGGGGAGCGCCCGCTGTGGGACTTCCCCGACGGCACCCTGGCCGGCCGCGAGGTCGCCGCCTACGAGGTGTCCGAGGCCACCGGCTGGGGCCTGATCCCGCCGACCGTGCTGCGCGACGGGCCCTTCGGCGAGGGCATGTGCCAGCTCTGGATCGAGGTCAGCACCGACGCCGAACTCCTCGCGCTGGCCGAGGGCGAGGAGGCCGGACCCGGCTGGAAGGCCATCGGCCTCGCCGAGGTCGGCGAGGGGCGGACCGCGCTGCTCGTGCACGCCGACGACGACCGGCTGCGCCGCCTCGCCGTCCTGGACGCCGTGATCAACAACGCGGACCGCAAGGGCGGCCACCTCCTGCCCACCGTCGCCGGGCACCTCTACGGCATCGACCACGGCGTCTCCTTCAACGCCGAGAACAAGCTCCGCACCCTGCTGTGGGGCTGGGCCGGCGAACCCCTCACCGAGGACGCCCTGACGGTCCTCGCCGGCCTGCGCGACAGCCTCGCCGAGGGCGGAACCCTGGCCGCGAGGCTGGCCCCGCATCTCACCCCGGCCGAGATCGACGCCACCCGCGCCCGGGTCCACGACCTCCTCGCCACCGGCCGCCACCCCGAACCCACCGGCGACTGGCCCGCCATCCCCTGGCCCCCGGTCTGACCGCCCGGGCACAGCCGGGGGCTCCGCGCAAGAGCGCCCGTCCGGCCATCCGGCCGCCTTGGGCGCGATCCGGTTCGTAGCCCCAGCTCATGGCCGGTTAGGCTCATGTACATGCATGCCTGGCCCGCTTCCGAGGTCCCCGCCCTGCCTGGTCAGGGCCGCGACCTGAGGATTCACGACACCGCGACCGACGGTCCGGTCACCCTCGACCCCGGTCCCGTCGCCCGGATCTACGTCTGCGGCATCACGCCGTACGACGCGACCCACATGGGTCACGCGGCGACCTACAACGCGTTCGACCTCGTCCAGCGCGTGTGGCTCGACACCAAGCGGCAGGTCCACTACGTCCAGAACGTCACCGACGTCGACGACCCGCTGCTGGAGCGCGCGACCCGCGACGGCGTCGACTGGGCCGACCTCGCCGTGCAGGAGACCACCCTGTTCCGCGAGGACATGACCGCCCTGCGGATGCTCCCGCCCCAGCACTACATAGGCGCCGTCGAGGCCATACCCGGCATCGTCCCGCTCGTGGAACGGCTGCGGGAACTCGGCGCGGCCTACGACCTCGACGGCGACATCTACTTCTCCGTCGACGCCGACCCGCACTTCGGCCAGGTCTCGAACCTGGACGCGGCCGCCATGCGCGCGCTGTCCGCCGAGCGCGGCGGCGACCCGGACCGGCCCGGCAAGAAGAACCCGCTCGACCCGATGCTCTGGCTCGCGGCCCGCGAGGGCGAGCCGAGCTGGGACGGCGGCACGCTCGGCCGGGGCCGCCCCGGCTGGCACATCGAGTGCGTCGCCATCGCGCTCGACCACCTGGGCATGACCTTCGACGTCCAGGGCGGCGGCTCCGACCTCGCCTTCCCGCACCACGAGATGGGCGCCTCCCACGCCCAGGTGCTCACCGGCGAGTTCCCCATGGCCAAGGCGTACGTGCACGCCGGCATGGTCGGCCTGGACGGCGAGAAGATGTCCAAGTCGAAGGGCAACCTCGTCTTCGTCTCCGCGCTGCGCCGCGCCGGCGTCGACCCGGCCGCCATCCGGCTCGCCCTGCACTCCCACCACTACCGCTCCGACTGGGAGTGGACCGACCAGGTGCTCCAGGACGCCGTGGACCGCCTCGGCCGCTGGCGCGCCGCCGTCTCCCGCCCGGACGGCCCCTCGGCCGACGCGCTGGTGGACGAGGTCCGCGAGGCCCTGGCGAACGACCTGGACGCGCCCGCCGCGCTCGCGGCCGTGGACCGCTGGGCGGCCCGCCAGGAAGCGGAGGGCGGCACCGACATCGGCGCCCCCGGCCTGGTCAGCCGCACCGTGGACGCGCTGCTCGGCGTGGCGCTCTAGAGCCGGCACACGAAAGGGGGGCGGTACCCGGCCGGGTACTGCCCCCCTTTCCCAGTCCTCCGAGTCTCAGTCCTCCGAGCCGTCCGGCTCGTCGCCGCCCTCGGCCGCGCCCGGCGCCTCCGGCTTCGGGGGCTTGGGCGGCCGGGTCCGGCCGCTCGGCGCGTCCCGGCGGTAGGGCCCGCTCTCCGAACCGTCCGCCGTGGCATGGCCGCCGGGGCCGCCGACGTCCCGGCGCCGCAGATACCGCTCGAACTCGCGCGCGATGGCCTCGCCGGACGCCTCGGGCAGCTCGGCGGTGTCGCGGGCCTCCTCCAGCGTCTGCACGTACTCCGCGACCTCGCTGTCCTCGGACGCCAGTTGGTCCACGCCCGTCTGCCAGGCCCGCGCGTCCTCGGGCAGCTCCCCCTGCGGCACCCGCAGGTCCAGCAGGTCCTCGAGACGGTTCAGCAGCGCCAGCGTGGCCTTGGGGTTGGGCGGCTGGGAGACGTAGTGCGGCACCGCGGCCCACAGCGACACCGCGGGCACCCCGGCGTGCGTGCACGCCTCCTGGAGCACACCGACGATGCCCGTCGGGCCCTCGTACTTGGTCTCCTCCAGGCTCATCCGGCGCGCCAGGTCACCGTCCGAGGTGACCCCGCTGACCGGCACCGGACGCGTGTGCGGGGTGTCGCCGAGCAGCGCGCCCAGGATCACCACCAGCTCCACGCCCAGCTCATGGGCGAAGCCCAGCAGCTCGTTGCAGAAGGAACGCCAGCGCATCGACGGCTCGATGCCGCGCACCAGCACCAGGTCACGGGGCTTGTCCCCGCCGACGCGGACCACCGACAGCCGGGTCGTCGGCCAGGTGATCTTGCGTACGCCGCCTTCCATGAAGACCGTGGGGCGGTTCACCTGGAAGTCGTAGTAGTCCTCGGCGTCCAGCGCCGCGAACACCTCGCCCTTCCACTCGCGTTCCAGATGCGCGACCGCCGTGGAGGCGGCGTCACCGGCATCGTTCCAGCCCTCGAACGCGGCCACCATGACTGGGTCGATCAGCTCGGGAACACCCTCCAGCTCGATCACCCAGTGCCTCCTTCCGACGTGCTCTCGCCTGACCACCCAACCTTACGGCGTCCGGCGGAAGCCTCCGCAGCCCCCTCGCAAGGGGCTGAACGGATCACTGCCCCGAACCCCGGCCCGGAACACCCCGCGGCGGCGCCCTGCTCCCGGACGCCGCCCACCGCCCCGAGCGCGTCGGTGACGGCTCCTCGCTACTGCTTCTTGTCCAGCACCTCACGCACCCGCGCGCGCACCTCGTCCGTGGCCAGGCCGCGGATGGTCAGCGTGGTGCGGCGGCGCAGCACGTCGTCCGGGGTCTCGGCCCACTCGTGGTCGCGGGCCCAGACGACCTGCGCCCAGATCTCCGGGGCGTCCGGGTGGACCCGCTCGGCCAGCTCCGGGTGCTCGTTGGCCAGGCGGGCGATGTCGAAGGCGAGCGAGCCGTAGTGCGTGGCCAGGTGGCGGGCGGTGTCGGCGCCCATGCGCGGGCCGGGCGCCGGACGGTCCACCAGCAGCCGGTGCTCGACCGCGCGCGGGTTGGCCACACCGGGCAGCGGCAGCCGCTTGGGCAGCTCCGACACCGGCTCGAAGTCGTCGCCGAGTGGCCGGCCCGGCAGCTCCTCCAGCTTCTTCAGCACGGTCCGGCCGATGTGCCGGAACGTGGTCCACTTGCCGCCCGCCACCGAGAGCATCCCGCCCGGACCCTCGGTGACCACGGTCTCCCGCTTGGCCTTCGCGGTGTCACCGGGCCCGCCCGGCAGCACCCGCAGGCCCGCGAAGGAGTAGGTGATCAGATCCCGCTGGAGCTGCTGGTCCCGGACGGAGAACGCGGCCTCGTCCAGGATCTGGGATATGTCCGACTCGGTGACCGACACATCAGCCGGGTCGCCCTCGTACACCTCGTCGGTGGTGCCGAGCAGCAGCATGTCCTCCCAGGGCAGGGCGAACGTGATGCGGTACTTGTCGATCGGGGTGGCCAGCGCCGCCTTCCAGGGGGCGGTGCGCTTCAGGACCAGGTGGGCGCCCTTGGACAGACGGATCGAGGGGGCCGCGTGCGGGTCCTCCATCCGGCGCAGGTGATCCACCCAGGGCCCGGTCGCGTTCAGCACCAGGCGCGCGGTGACGCCGAACTCCTCGCCGCTGAGCCGGTCCTTCAGCTCGGCGCCGGTGACCCGGCCGCGCGTGGTGCGCAGCCCGGTGACCTCGGCGTGGTTGAGGACGACCGCGCCCGCGTCGACGGCCGCGCGGACCGTCATCAGCGCCATGCGGGCGTCGTTCATCTGGTCGTCGCCGTACACGGCCACGGCCTTCAGGTTGTCGGTGCGCAGCTCGGGCACGTCCTGCGCGGCCTTCGACGGGGAGAGCAGGTGCCCCACGCCGTCGCCGAAGGCGGAGAGCGCGGAGTAGGCGAAGACGCCGGCGCCGAGCTTGGCCGCGCTGTGCGGGCCCCCCTTGTACACCGGCAGGTAGAAGGTGAGCGGGTTCGCCAGGTGGGGGGCCACCTGGCGGGAGACCGCGCGCCGCTCGAAGTGGTTCTCCGCCACCAGCTTCACCGCGCCGGTCTGGAGGTAGCGGAGCCCGCCGTGGAGCAGCTTGGAGGAGGCGGAGGAGGTGGCTCCGGCGAAGTCGCCGGCGTCGACCAGCGCCACCCTGAGCCCGGACTGCGCGGCGTGCCAGGCGGTGGAGATGCCCAGGATGCCGCCGCCGATCACAAGGAGGTCGTACGACGCCCGCGCGAGCTGCTCCCGGGTCTCGGCGCGGCTCGGGTTGGCGCCGGAGGCCGGGTGCGTGCCCAGGGCAGGTACGGACTGCAGGGTGGTGGGACTGGTCATGTCGGGTACTTAACTCCTCGTCGGAGCCGGACCTGGCGGCTGTGCCGGCCCGGTCAGCTCTCGTCCTCGAGCCAGCCCATGGTCCGCTCGACGGCCTTGAGCCAGCTCTTGTACTCACGGTCGCGGGTCTCCGCGTCCATCCGGGGGGTCCACTCGGCGGCCCGGCGCCAGTTGGCGCGCAGCTCGTCGGTGCTGGACCAGAAGCCGACGGCGAGACCGGCGGCGTAGGCGGCGCCGAGACAGGTGGTCTCGGCGACCATCGGGCGCACCACGGGGGCGTCGAGCACGTCCGCGAGCTGCTGCATCAGCAGGTTGTTCGCGGTCATGCCGCCGTCCACCTTGAGCGTGGTCAGCTCGACCCCGGAGTCCTTCGTCATGGCGTCCGCGATCTCCCGCGTCTGCCAGGCGGTGGCCTCCAGGACGGCGCGCGCGAGGTGCGCCTTGGTCACGTACCGGGTCAGGCCGGCGATCACACCGCGCGCGTCGGAACGCCAGTGCGGGGCGAACAGGCCGGAGAAGGCCGGTACGAAGTAGGCGCCGCCGTTGTCCTCGACCGAGAGCGCGAGGGTCTCGATCTCGGCGGCGGTGGAGATGAGGCCCATCTGGTCGCGCATCCACTGCACCAGCGAGCCGGTGACGGCGATGGAGCCCTCCAGGGCGTACACCGTCGGCTTGTCGCCGATCTTGTAGCCGACGGTGGTGAGCAGGCCGGCGTAGGAGTTGATGATCTTCTCGCCGGTGTTCATCACCATGAAGGTGCCGGTGCCGTAGGTCGACTTGGTCTCGCCCTCGGAGAAGCAGGTCTGGCCGAACAGGGCCGCCTGCTGGTCGCCGAGCGCGGAGGCGACGGGGGTGCCGCCGAGCAGGTCGCCGAGGCTGCCGCCGGTGATCTCGCCGTAGACCTCGGCGGAGGAGCGGATCTCGGGGAGCATCTGCTCGGGCACCCCGATGGACTCGCAGATCTTCTTGTCCCACTGCATGGTGTGCAGGTTCATCAGCATGGTGCGCGAGGCGTTGGTGACGTCGGTGACGTGCTTGCCGCCGTCGACACCGCCGGTCAGGTTCCAGATGACCCAGCTGTCCATGGTGCCGAAGAGGATGTCCCCGGCCTCGGCGCGCTCGCGCAGGCCCTCCACGTTGTCCAGCAGCCAGCGGGCCTTGGGGCCGGCGAAGTAGGACGCCAGCGGCAGACCGGTCTCGCGGCGGAAGCGGTCCTGGCCCACGTTGCGGCCCAGCTCGCGGCAGAGCGCGTCGGTACGGGTGTCCTGCCAGACGATGGCGTTGTGGACGGGCTCACCGGTGTTCTTGTCCCACAGCACGGTCGTCTCGCGCTGGTTGGTGATGCCGATGGCCTTGATGTCGTCCCGCGTGATGTTCGCCTTGGCGATGGCGGAGGCGACGACCTCCTGGACGTTCGTCCAGATCTCGTTCGCGTCGTGTTCGACCCAGCCGGGCTTGGGGAAGATCTGCTCGTGCTCCTTCTGGTCGACGGAGACGATCCTGCCGTCCTTGTCGAAGACGATGCAGCGCGAGGAGGTCGTGCCCTGGTCGATCGCCGCGATGAAGGGGCCTGCGGTGTGGGCGTCGGTCACTGTGTGCTCCTGGGAGATCCGAGGTGAGGGTGGCGGTGTGTACGGCGCTTACTCGAATGATCGGTGCTTTTCACGCAATTCGTTACTCATCAAGCAAAAGCGACGTTGTAGATGCCCGCAGCGATCGCGCCGCCGATCAGTGGACCGACGACCGGCACCCATGCGTAGGACCAGTCCGAACCGCCCTTGTTCGGCAGCGGCAGCAGCGCGTGCACGATGCGCGGCCCCAGGTCGCGCGCCGGGTTGATCGCGTACCCCGTCGGACCGCCGAGCGACAGACCGATCGAGACGACCACCAGGGCCGTGATCAGCGCGCCCACCGGGCCCAGACCGTTGCCCTCGTTGTTCAGGCCCTGCGTGAGGACCGCCAGCACCAGCACGATCGTGCCGATGATCTCCGTCAGAAGGTTCTGCACCGCGTTCCGGATCTCCGGACCGGTGGAGAAGATGCCCAGTACCGGGCCCGCGGCCGCCTCCTCGGCCTCGACCGCCTTGACCGTGTCCTGCGCGCCGGGCCCGCCGACGATCTCCCGGTCGGTCAGGTGGGCGCGGAACTGGCCCATGTAGGCCACCCAGACCAGCGTCGCGCCGATCATCGCGCCCAGCAACTGGCCGCCCCAGTACGCGGGCAGCGTGCCGTAGTCGTGGTCCTTGATCGCCAGCGCGAGGGTCACGGCCGGATTGAGATGCGCGCCGGAGAGGGGCGCCGAGGTGTAGACGGCCGTCAGAACGGCGAAACCCCACCCGAAGGCGATGGCCAGCCATCCGGCGCCGCGCGCCTTGGACGCCTTCAGTGTGACGGCGGCACACACACCACCGCCGAGCAGGATGAGGACGGCGGTACCTATGGTCTCGCCGATGAAGATGTCGGAGCTGGACACCCGCGACTCCTTTGTCATTGGTCCAGGGAAACCCGGCCCTTGGCGCTGCCCCACCCTAACGCGTAATACCGATAGGTGTTCGACAATGCCGACCGATGGACGGGAGTCTCGCTTTCGGCGCGCGCACGCGTCAAGAGTTCCGGGGGCGAAAAAAAGCACAGAACGCGGGATCGTTACGGACGGGGGCACAGCAGACCGGCCCTCACGCCGGGGCCGTGCTCAGAAGCGGGCGGCGCCCAGGTCCCGTGACACCGCGCGGGCGCAGTCCCGCACCGCCGCGACCAGCTCCGGACGCGGCTCGCCGTCCCGGCACAGCCGCTCCACGGCGCCGGCGATCCCCACGGCGCCGACCGGCATACGGCGCCGGTCGTGGATCGGCGCGGCGATCGACGCCACGCCCTCCCAGGTCTCCTCCAGGTCGGCCGCGTACCCGCGCGCCCGGGTGAGGTCCAGGAGATGCTCGAACTCCTCCGGCGCGCACACCGTACGGTCGGTGAACGCCTTGCGGGAGGAGTCCAGCGCCTCGCTGTGGGCCACCGGGTCGTAGGCGGAGAGCACCTTGCCCAGCGCCGTGGAGTGCAGGGGCTGCATCGCCCCGATCTCCAGCACCTGGCGGCTGTCGTCCGGGCGGAAGACATGGTGGACGATCAGCACGCCCTGCTGGTGCAGCACACCCAGGTAGACGCTCTCCCCGCTGGAGCGGGCCAGGTCGTCGGTCCACACCAGGGCCCGCGCCCGCAACTCGTGCACGTCCAGGTAGGTGGTGCCCAGCCGCAGCAGCTCCGCGCCGAGCTGATAGCGGCCCGACGCCTCGTCCTGCTCCACGAAGCCCTCGTGCTGGAGGGTGCGCAGGATGCCGTGTGCGGTGCCCTTGGCCAGGCCCAGCGAGGAGGCGATGTCGGAGAGGCCGAGCCGCCGCTCGCCGCCCGCGAGCAGGCGCAGCATCGCGGCCGCCCGTTCGAGCGACTGGATGTTCCGTGCCATCGCCGTCCTGCCTCCGTCCGCATCGGCCACCGCCGAGCCATCCCACACGCGTTCGGCAATGCCGAACATTACCGGTCGATGCCGATCTCCCGCCAATGAGAAGGGCCGTGCCGGACCACCCGTCGGGTTCCGGCCACCGCGCCGACCGGCCGGACTCCGCCATCCGCGTCCGTGTCGTGGACGCCTGTGCCCATCCAAGCCCACTGGCGGTTACTCTGGCGCCGTGCCCCACCCCGGCCCCGGCCGGAGCGGGCGCATAGCCGACAGCCGTCGCATCCAAGGGAGCCCCTTCATGGCCTCGTCGCCGACGTCCCCTTCCGCCGACAGCCGGACCCGTGCGTCCGCGCTCCGTCAGGCACTCGCCACCCGTGTGGTGGTCGCCGACGGAGCCATGGGCACCATGCTCCAGGCCCAGGAACCCACGCTCGACGACTTCCAGCAGCTCGAGGGCTGCAACGAGATCCTCAACCTCACCCGGCCCGACATCGTGCGCTCCGTGCACGAGGAGTACTTCGCGGTCGGCGTCGACTGCGTCGAGACCAACACCTTCGGCGCCAACCACTCCGCCCTCGGCGAGTACGACATCTCCGAACGCGTCCACGAACTCTCCGAGGCCGGCGCCCGCGTCGCCCGCGAGGTCGCCGACGAGTTCACCGCCCGCGACGGCCGCCCCCGCTGGGTCCTGGGCTCCATGGGCCCCGGCACCAAGCTGCCCACCCTCGGCCACGCCCCGTACACCACCCTGCGCGACGCCTATCAGCAGAACGCCGAGGGGCTGGTCGCCGGCGGCGCCGACGCCCTGCTGATCGAGACCACCCAGGACCTCCTCCAGACCAAGGCCGCCGTCCTCGGCGCCCGGCGCGGCCTGGACGCCCTCGGCATCGACCTGCCGGTCATCGTCTCCGTGACCGTCGAGACCACCGGCACCATGCTGCTCGGCTCCGAGATCGGCGCCGCGCTCACCGCGCTGGAACCCCTCGGCATCGACATGATCGGCCTGAACTGCGCCACCGGCCCGGCCGAGATGAGCGAGCACCTGCGCCACCTCGCCCGCAACGCCCGCATCCCGCTGGCCTGCATGCCCAACGCCGGCCTGCCCGTCCTCGGCAAGAACGGCGCGCACTACCCGCTCACCGCCCCGGAGCTGGCCGACGCCCAGGAGACCTTCGTCCAGGAGTACGGCCTCTCGCTGGTCGGCGGCTGCTGCGGCACCACCCCCGAGCACCTGCGCCAGGTGGTCGAGCGGGTCCGCGACCTCACGCCCTCCGAGCGGCAGCCCCGGCCCGAGGCGGGCGCCGCCTCGCTCTACCAGTCGGTGCCGTTCCGCCAGGACACCTCCTACCTCGCCATCGGCGAGCGCACCAACGCCAACGGCTCCAAGAAGTTCCGCGAGGCCATGCTGGAGGCCCGCTGGGACGACTGCGTGGAGCTGGCCCGCGAGCAGATCCGCGAGGGCGCGCACATGCTCGACCTGTGCGTGGACTACGTCGGCCGCGACGGCGTCACCGACATGGCCGAACTCGCCGGCCGCCTGGCCACCGCCTCCACCCTGCCGATCGTGCTGGACTCCACCGAGGTCGACGTCATCCAGGCCGGCCTGGAGAAGCTCGGCGGCCGCGCGGTGATCAACTCGGTGAACTACGAGGACGGCGACGGCCCCGACTCCCGCTTCGCCAAGGTCACCCGGCTCGCCCGCGAGCACGGCGCCGCCCTGATCGCGCTCACCATCGACGAGGAGGGCCAGGCCCGCACCCCGGAGAAGAAGGTCGAGATCGCCGAACGGCTCATCGACGACCTCACCGGGAACTGGGGCATCCGCGAGGAGGACATCCTCATCGACACCCTGACCTTCACCATCTGCACCGGTCAGGAGGAGTCCCGCAAGGACGGCATCGCCACCATCGACGCCATCCGCGAACTCAAGCGGCGCCACCCGGACGTCCAGACCACGCTCGGCCTGTCCAACATCTCCTTCGGCCTCAACCCGGCCGCCCGCATCCTGCTGAACTCCGTCTTCCTCGACGAATGCGTCAAGGCGGGCCTGGACTCGGCCATCGTGCACGCCTCCAAGATCCTGCCCATCGCCCGCTTCAGCGAGGAGGAGGTGCAGACCGCCCTCGACCTCATCCACGACCGCCGCGCCGAGGGGTACGACCCGCTGCAGAAGCTGATGGCGCTCTTCGAGGGCGCCACCGCCAAGTCCCTGCGCGCCGGCAAGGCCGAGGAACTGGCCGCGCTGCCCCTGGACGAGCGACTCAAGCGCCGCATCGTCGACGGCGAGCGCAACGGCCTCGAAGCCGACCTGGACGAGGCCCTGACGGACCGCCCCGCCCTCGACATCGTCAACGACACCCTCCTCGACGGCATGAAGACCGTCGGCGAACTCTTCGGCTCCGGCCAGATGCAGCTCCCCTTCGTGCTCCAGTCCGCCGAGGTGATGAAGACGGCGGTCGCGCACCTCGAACCGCACATGGAGAAGTCCGACGCCGAGGGCAAGGGCACGATCGTGCTGGCCACCGTGCGCGGCGACGTCCACGACATCGGCAAGAACCTCGTGGACATCATCCTGTCCAACAACGGCTACAACGTCGTCAACCTCGGCATCAAGCAGCCCGTCTCCGCGATCCTGGACGCCGCCGAGGAACACCGCGCCGACGTCATCGGCATGTCCGGCCTCCTGGTCAAGTCCACGGTGATCATGAAGGAGAACCTGGAGGAGCTGAACCAGCGCGGCATGGCGGCGGACTACCCGGTGATCCTGGGCGGCGCCGCCCTCACCCGCGCCTACGTCGAGCAGGACCTCCACGAGATCTACGAGGGCGAGGTCCGCTACGCCCGCGACGCCTTCGAGGGCCTGCGCCTGATGGACGCCCTCATCGGCGTCAAGCGCGGTGTGCCCGGCGCCCAGCTCCCCGAGCTGAAGCAGCGCCGGGTCCGCGCCACCCCCGCCGCGGACCTCCCCGAGGAGCCCGCCGAGGAGGGCCACGTCCGCTCCGACGTGCGCACCGACAACCCGGTGCCCACCCCGCCCTTCTGGGGCACCCGCGTGGTCAAGGGCATCCAGCTCAAGGAGTACGCGTCCTGGCTGGACGAGGGCGCCCTCTTCAAGGGCCAGTGGGGGCTCAAGCAGGCCCGTACCGGAGACGGCCCCAACTACGAGGAGCTGGCCGAGACCGAGGGCCGCCCCCGGCTGCGCGGCCTGCTCGACCGGCTCCAGACGGAGAACCTGCTGGAGGCCGCCGTCGTCCACGGCTACTTCCCCTGCGTCTCCAAGGACGACGACCTGATCATCCTGGACGAGGACGGCAACGAGCGGACCCGCTTCACCTTCCCCCGCCAGCGCCGGGGCCGCCGGCTCTGCCTCGCGGACTACTTCCGCCCGGAGGAGTCCGGGGAGCGGGACGTGGTCGGCCTCCAGGTCGTCACCGTCGGCTCCCGCATCGGTGAGGAGACCGCCAAGCTCTTCGAGGCCAACGCCTACCGCGACTACCTCGAACTGCACGGCCTCTCCGTCCAGTTGGCCGAGGCGCTGGCCGAGTACTGGCACGCCCGCGTCCGCGCCGAACTCGGCTTCGCCGGGGAGGACCCCGCCGACATCGAGGACATGTTCGCCCTGAAGTACCGGGGCGCCCGCTTCTCCCTCGGCTACGGCGCCTGCCCCAACCTGGAGGACCGCGCCAAGATCGCGGACCTGCTCCAGCCGGAGCGGATCGGCGTCCACCTCTCCGAGGAGTTCCAGCTCCACCCCGAGCAGTCCACCGACGCCATCGTCATCCACCACCCCGAGGCGAAGTACTTCAACGCCCGCTGACCGTGCCGACCGCGCTGACCAGGCCGATCCGCGGACACGCGCCCACGACAGGCGTTTCGCGCGCGAGCGACGTATGCTGGTCGGTCCACCGCAGGCCGGTTCCCTCTTCCGGGAACCGGCCTGATCGTCCCTCAAGGAGGTGCGCCCGGATGACCAGCACGGTCCCCGCGCTAGGAACCCGAACGGCCGAAGGGTCCGCCCTGCAAGCGGTCCTCCTCGACATGGACGGCACCCTGGTGGACACCGAGGGCTTCTGGTGGGACGTCGAGGTCGAGGTCTTCGCCGCCCTCGGCCACACCCTCGACGAGTCCTGGCGGCACGTCGTCGTCGGCGGCCCCATGACCCGCAGCGCCGGGTTCCTCATCGAGGCCACCGGCGCCGCCATCACCCTCGCCGAACTCTCCGTCCTCCTCAACGACGGCTTCGAGGCCCGCATCGGCAGCCACCTCCCGCTGATGCCCGGCGCCGCCCGGCTGCTCGCCGAACTCCACGAGCACTCCATCCCGACCGCCCTGGTCTCCGCCTCCCACCGGCGCATCATCGACCGCGTGCTGACCGCGCTCGGCCCGCACCACTTCGCCCTCTCCATCGGCGGCGACGAGGTCTCCCGCACCAAGCCCCACCCCGACCCCTACCTGCTCGCCGCCGCCGGACTCGGCGCCGACCCCGCCCGGTGCGCCGTCATCGAGGACACCGCCACCGGCGTCGCCGCCGCCGAGGCCGCCGGCTGCCACGTGGTCGCCGTCCCCTCCATCGCCCCCATCGTCCCGGCCGAACGGCGCACCGTCGTACCCTCGCTGGAACAGGTCGACCTGTCTTTTCTGCGCGGCCTGATGACGCTCACGCACTAGGCGTTCACCCAGCGTGCGAAAACAATGCTGACCAGGGGCGCAATTCACCGGAGTTGCGCCCCGGCGGAAATTCCCGGCCCGCCGAACCGGTTGAATTCCGGTATCCCGGACCGCAGTTGACGCTGTGACGTTCGCCACTCCGACCGGCCTCGACAACGCTGCCCGCGTGTGCAGAAAACGGCGTCGAACGCCCCATCGGTGGCCCCATGTGTCCTGATTGATGGACCGTTGTACGAATCCTGCCGCTGTCGGTTTTTCGGTGCGTCCACACCCGGTTTCACTGCGTGATGAGCCCTCAACTCAAGCGGCCGCGAAGCGCCCTGCGGGCGCGGACTAATGTCGTCGCGACAACATCGCAGCAACCCCCGTGATCCGCCGCGCCCATCCGAAGCTTGCCGGGTTCACGGAATCGAACAGCTCTGGAGAACGTCCCGCATGAACCGCAAGACTCTGGTGCTGCCGGCAGTGGCCGGCCTGCTCACGCCGGTTCTCGCCGCGTGCGGCGGAACCGACAGCGGGGCCAAGAACGGCGACCCCATCGTCGTCGGCACCACGGACCGGTTCACGGCCACGAGCGACGCCCCCGCGCCCCTCGACCCCGCCTACGCCTACGACGTCGGCACCTGGAACATCCTGCGTCAGACCGTGCAGACGCTGATGATCCAGCCCAAGGGCGAGGGCAGCCCCGTCCCGGAGGCCGCCGAGAGCTGCAGCTTCACCGACACCGGCAACGAGCGCTACGCCTGCAAGCTGCGCAGCGGCCTGAAGTTCGCCTCCGGCGACCCGGTCACCGCCGCCGATGTGAAGTTCTCCATCGACCGCGCCATGAAGCTCCAGGCCGACAGCGGTGTCGCCGCCCTGCTGAACACCATCGACACCGTCGAGACGCAGGGCGACCGCGAGGTCATCTTCCACCTGAAGACGGCCGACGCCACCTTCCCCTTCAAGCTGTCCACCCCGGTCGCGGGCATCGTCAGCCCCAAGTCCTACGCCAAGGGCACGCTGCGTGACGGCTTCGAGGTCGACGGCTCCGGCCCGTACACCTTCAAGGCCCAGGTCAAGGGCGACGCCATGGTCAGCGCCACGTTCACCAAGAACCCCTCGTACAAGGGCAATTCCGAGCTGAACAACGACAAGGTGGAGATCCGCTCCTTCGACGACGCCGACGCGATGGGCGCGGCCCTGGACCGCGGCGACATCGACGTCATGAGCCGCACCATGTCGCCGAGCCAGATCCAGAAGCTCGACGGCGGTTCCGACGAGAACGCCGACCTCGTCGACATGCCGGGTCTCGAGATCCGCTACCTCGCCTTCAACACCAACGCGCAGACGGTCAAGGACAAGGCCGTCCGCCAGGCCATGGCCCAGGTCATCAACCGCGGCGAACTGGTCTCCAAGGTCTACGGCACCCAGGCCGAGCCGCTGTACTCCCTGGTGCCCGCCACCCTGACCGGCCACTCCAACTCGTTCTTCAACAAGTACGGCGACCCCAGCCCCGCCAAGGCCAAGCTGCTGCTGGCCAAGGCCGGTGTCACCGCCCCGGTCAAGCTGACGCTGCACTACACCACCGACCACTACGGCTCCGCCACCAAGCAGGAGTTCGAGGTCCTCCAGAAGCAGCTCAACGACAGCGGTCTCTTCGACGTGACCATCCAGGGCCACCCCTGGGCCACCTTCCGCCCCGCGGAGCAGAAGGGCCAGTACGACGTCTACGGCATGGGCTGGTTCCCCGACTTCCCGGACGCGGACAACTTCCTGGCGCCGTTCCTCGACAAGGACAACTTCCTCGGCTCGCCGTACTCCAACAGCACGATCGAGCGGACGCTGATCCCCGAGTCCCGCCGCGAGGCCGACCGCCTCGACGCCGCCAAGAGCCTCACCGACATCCAGGACACCGTCGCCGAGGACGTCCCCGTGCTGCCGCTGTGGCAGGGCAAGCAGTACGTCGCCGCACGGGACGACATCACGGGCACCTCGTACGCCCTGAACTCCTCGTCGACGCTTCAGCTCTGGGAGCTCGGCCGTGGTGTGAGCGGCTGACGTCTCCCGTACCCGGAGCCGCGACGGCGGCTCCGGGCCACGAACCGACGACAAGGCACTGCTGTGAAGATGAGCACCCAGTGGCCGGTCCTGCCCGTGGTGGCGGGGCTGGCCTGCGGCCTGCTGACCGGCTGCGGCTCCGGGACCGACGACGCCAAGGGCACCGGTCGGGCCGTGGTGATGGGGATGTCCGACGACGTCCTGGCGACCGACCCGGCATCGGGCTACGACCCCGGCTCCTGGCTGCTGTTCAACAACGTCTTCCAGTCCCTGCTCAGCTTCCCCAACGGCGGCACCCAGCCCGAGCCCGAACTCGCCAAGTCCTGCGCGTTCGGTGACACCCGGGCCACCCTCTTCACCTGCGAACTCAAGCCCGGCCTGAAGTTCAGCAACGGCGACTCCCTCACCTCCGAGGACGTCAAGTTCTCCTTCGACCGCCTGCTGAAGATCAACGACCCCGCCGGTCCGGCCGTCATGTTCCCCACGCTGGAGCGGGTCGAGACACCGGACGCCAAGACGGTCGTCTTCCACCTCAACGCCCCCGACGCGACCTTCCCCAGCAAGATCGCCTCCGGCGCCGGCTCGATCGTCGACCACCGCCAGTACGACGCCGGCGCCCTGCGCACCGACACCAAGGCCATCGGCTCCGGCCCCTACAAGCTCGACTCCTTCGACAAGGGCAACGCCGTCTTCTCGGTCAACTCCCACTACAAGGGCACCGCCGACATCAAGAACTCCGGCGTCACCCTCAAGTTCTTCCACGGCGACCAGAAGGCCCTGAAGAAGGCCCTCATCGGCGGCGACATCGACATCGCCTACCGCGGCCTGAGCGCCACCGACATCACCGGCATCGACGCCCAGGAAGGCACCCAGGGCATCGACGTCATCGAGGGCAGCAGCGCCGAGGTCCAGCACCTCGTCTTCAACATGAAGGACCCCGTCGCCGGAAAGCTCGGCGTACGCAAGGCCATCGCCCACCTGCTCGACCGCGACGCCCTCATCCACCACGTCTACCAGGGCACCGCCACCCCGCTGTACTCGATCATCCCGGCCGGGATCATCGGCCACAACACCGCCTTCTTCGACACCTACGGCGCCCGCCCCTCCAAGGCCAGGGCCGCCCAGGCCCTGCGCGCCGACGGCATCACCGGCAAGGTCGAACTGACCCTGTGGTCCACCCCGGCCCGCTACGGCCCCGCCACCGACGCCGAACTGCGTGCCGTCGCCGCCCAGCTCAACGCCAGCGGCCTCTTCGAAGCCGACGTCAAGTCCGTCCCCTTCGGCCAGTACGAGAAGGACATCGCCGCCGGAAAGTACGGCGTCTACGTCAAGGGCTGGGTGCCCGACTACCCGGACGCCGACAACTTCACCGCGCCCTTCTTCGGCAAGGGCAACGTGCTCTCCAACCACTACGACAACAGCCGCCTCACCGGCACCCTGCTCCCGGCCACCGCCGCGCAGAGCGACCGCGCCGCCACCGACAAGGACTTCGCCCAGGTCCAGGACATCGTCGCCGACGAACTGCCCCTCCTGCCCGTCTGGCAGGCCAAGCAGTACGCCGTCGTCCGGGACGGCGTCTACGGCCTCGAGTACTGCCTCGACGCCTCCACCGTCTTCCGCTTCTGGGAACTCAGCAAGAGCTGAAACCCCGCCAGGGAACACCGAGGGCGCCCCTCCCGCAGGAAGGGCGCCCTCGAAACCGTGTCTACTGCGCGCCCGGCCGCACCAGACCGCTCTCGTACGCGTACACCGCCGCCTGCACCCGGTCCCGCAGGCCCAGCTTCGTCAGCACATGACCCACATGCGTCTTCACCGTCGTCTCGCTCACGAACAGATCCGCCGCGATCTCCGCGTTCGACAGCCCCCGCGCCACCAGCTTCAGCACCTCCACCTCACGGTCCGTCAGCGTGTGCAGCGTGCTCGGCGCCGGCTCCTCGCCCGACGGCAGATGCGTGGCGTACTTGTCCAGCAGCCGCCGCGTGATGCTCGGCGCCAGCATCGCCTCGCCCTGCGCCACCACCCGGATCGCCTGCACCAGCTCGTCCGCCGGAGCGTCCTTCAGCAGAAACCCGCTCGCCCCCGCCCTGAGCGCCTCCACCACGTACTCGTCCAGATCGAACGTGGTCAGCACCAGCACCTTCGCCGGACCGTCCCGCTCCGGACCCGTGATCTGCCGGGTCGCCTCCACCCCGTCCATCCGGGGCATCCGGATGTCCATCAGCACGACATCCGGCTGCAGCGCACGCACCTGATCGAGCGCCTGAAGACCGTCACCGGCCTCACCGACGACCGCCAGATCCGGCTCCGCCTCCAGAATCATCCGGAACCCGGTACGCAACAGCGGCTGGTCATCGACCAGAAGGACGCGGATGGCCACCTGAGAACTCCTTCGCTAGACCGGCCCCATTGTGCCCGCGCCCTCCTCGCCCGGCTCCGCCGCCCTCACCGCGAGCGGATACGGCGGGGGAGTACCCCCGAACTCCGGGCACACCGCCTGGTGGTCGCACCAGCCGCACAGCTTCGTCGGCCGCGGCCGCCACACCCCCGACTCCGTCGCCTCCCGGATCGCCGCCCACAACGCCAGCAGCTTCCGCTCCACCCGCTCCAGATCCGCCGGCACCGGGTCGTACGTCAGCACGTCACCACTGCCGAGATACACGAGCTGCAGCCGGCGCGGCACCACCCGCTTCAGCCGCCACACCACCAGCGCGTAGAACTTCATCTGGAACAGCGCGTCCTCCGCGTACTCCGGGCGCGGCGCCTTCCCCGTCTTGTAGTCGACGATGCGCACCTCACCCGTCGGCGCCACATCCACCCGGTCGATGATCCCGCGCAGCCGCAGCCCCGAATCCAGCTCCGTCTCCACGAACAGCTCACGCTCGGCCGGCTCGAGCCGCGTCGGGTCCTCCAGCGAGAACCAGCGCTCCACCAGCCGCTCCGCCTCACCCAGCCAGCGCGCCAGCCGCTCACCCTCCGGATCACCCTCGAACAGCTCCGAGACCTCCGGACGGCTCTCCCGCAGCCGGTCCCACTGCGCCGGGATCAACGACTTCGCCCGCGGCGCCGTACGCTCCGCCGCCGGCGCGTCGAACAGCCGCTCCAGCACCGCGTGCACCAGCGTGCCCCGCGTCGCCGCCTCGCTCGGCTTCTCCGGCAGCCGGTCGATCACCCGGAACCGGTACAGCAGCGGACACCGCATGAAATCACTCGCCCGCGACGGAGACAGCGACGACGGCGCCACGACGACCCGCGCGACACCCTCCGCGCCGCCCCCGCCACCCGAAACGCCCTCGGGGGCACTGTCCACACCGCTGCTCTCCATGACCCAAGACCATACGGCCCGGCACCGACAGCGACCCAGCCGCACACCTCCCCGCCCCGGGAACACCAGGGTGCCGGAGCGGACCGCGCCACCCCGGCCGCATACCATCGACCCGAGACCCTTCCGCCCGGCCACGCGCGGAAGACGCTTCGAACAAGGGGACACCGTGGACGTGAGCGGCGGGAACGGGCAGCCGCGGCCGGACGAGAACCACCCGGCCGAGCACCCCCCAGTGCCTCCGGCCCCGAACCCGGAACACGACCCCGAACACGACAAGGGCAAACCCGAACAGCCCGAACCCGGCGACACCGCCGAGGCCGGCCGCCCCGGGCACGAGCACCGCTCCCTCGCCCACGCCGGCATCGCCCGCACCGACCCGCCCCCCGAGCGCCCCAAGGAACCCGGCGGCGGCATCCTCATGGGCCGCCCCTTCGGCGTACCCGTCTACGTCGCCCCGAGCTGGTTCCTCGTCGCCGCCCTCATCACCTGGGTCTTCGGCGGCCAGCTCGACCGCGTCCTGCCCGAACTCGGCGCCCTGCGCTACCTCGTCTCCCTCTTCTTCGCGGTCGCCTTCTACGCCTCCGTCCTCGTCCACGAACTCGCGCACGTCATCGCCGCGCTCCGCTTCAAACTCCCCGTGCGCCGCATCCAGCTCCAGTTCTTCGGCGGCGTCTCCGAGATCGAGAAGGAAGCCGAGACACCCGGCCGCGAATTCGTCCTCGCCTTCGTCGGACCCCTGCTCTCCCTCGTCCTCGCCGGACTCTTCTACCTCGCCCTCAAACCCGTCGAACCCGGCACCGTCCCCGGCGTCCTGCTCGCCGGACTGATGATCTCCAACCTGATCGTCGCCGTCTTCAACCTGCTGCCCGGCCTCCCCCTCGACGGCGGACGCATGCTCCGCGCCGTCGTCTGGAAGATCACCGGCCGCCCCATGACCGGCACCGTCGCCGCCGCCTGGATCGGCCGCGCCCTCGCCGTCTCCGTCCTCATCGGACTGCCCCTGCTCAACCAGTCCGGCGCCCTCGGCGGCGACCGCGACATCAGCGGCATGGACACCGTCACCGACGCCCTGCTCGCCGCGATCCTCGCCGCCATCATCTGGACCGGCGCCGGCAACAGCCTCCGCATGGCCCGGCTGCGCGAACACCTCCCCGACCTCCGCGCCCGCACCCTCACCCGCCGCGCCGTCCCCGTCCAGAGCGACACCCCCCTCTCCGAGGGCCTGCGCCGCGCCAACGCCGCCGGCGCCCGCGCCCTCGTCGTCGTCGACGCCGACGGCACCCCCCTCTCCCTCGTCCGCGAAGCCGCCATCGTCGGCGTCCCCGAACACCGCCGCCCCTGGGTCCCCGTCAGCGACCTCGCCCAGGACCTCACCGACGGCATGCGCGTCTCCGCCGAACTCACCGGCGAGGAGCTGCTGGACACCCTGCGAGCGACCCCCGCCACCGAATACCTCGTCGTCGAGAACACCGGCGAGATCTACGGCGTCCTCTCCGCGGCGGACGTGGAGAAGGCCTTTGTCAAGGCAATGGCAAGGCCCACCTGACAACTCCGCGAAGTGGTACGGACCAAGGGGCGCGGGGAACTGCGCGACCGGCCCCGAACGGTGCGCACCGGTCGACGCACCCGCACCTCCCCGGACCGCTGCCGACGGTCAAGCCCCCGGCGGCGAGCCGGTAAGCTGGTCACATGTCCGAACCGACCGGTGCCGCCCGCAGGCGCGGGCCCTTCAAGGTCGGGGACCAGGTTCAGCTGACCGACCCCAAGGGCCGCCACTACACGTTCACGCTCGAAGCCGGGAAGAACTTCCACACCCACAAGGGCTCCTTCCCGCACGACGAACTGATCGGCGCTCCCGAGGGCAGCGTTGTCCGCACCACCGGCAACGTCGCCTACCTCGCGCTGCGCCCCCTGCTCCCCGACTACGTCCTGTCCATGCCCCGCGGCGCCGCCGTGGTCTACCCCAAGGACGCGGGGCAGATCCTGGCCTTCGCCGACATCTTCCCCGGCGCCCGCGTCGTCGAAGCGGGCGTGGGCTCCGGCTCGCTGAGCAGCTTCCTGCTGCGCGCCATCGGCGACCAGGGCATGCTGCACTCCTACGAGCGCCGCGAGGACTTCGCCGAGATCGCCAAGCAGAACGTCGAGCGCTACTTCGGCGGCGAACACCCCGCCTGGCAGCTCACCGTCGGCGACCTCCAGGACAACCTGTCCGACACCGACGTCGACCGCGTCATCCTCGACATGCTCGCCCCCTGGGAATGCCTGGAGGCCGTCTCCAAGGCACTCGTCCCCGGCGGCATCCTCTGCGCCTACGTCGCCACCACCACCCAGCTCGCCCGGACCGTCGAGTCCATCCGCGAGATCGGCTGCTTCAACGAGCCGACCGCCTGGGAGACGATGATCCGCAACTGGCACATCGAGGGCCTGGCCGTCCGCCCGGACCACCGCATGATCGGCCACACCGGCTTCCTGCTCACCGCCCGCCGGCTCGCCGACGGCGTCGAACCGCCCATGCGCCGCCGCCGCCCCGCCAAGGGCGCCTACGGCGACGACTACGCCGGACCCAACGCCGACGGCGGCGCGGGCCGCTGACCCGCACCCACCCCGCACCACACCAGGGCGCCGTACCCCCACCTCCCGCCACCACGGGAACCAGGGGCACGGCGCCCTCGCGTTCCCCCTCGCGATCACGGACCCCGCACCCCGCAGAATCCGCACCCGCCCCCGCCGTTCCCACCCACCGTGACGTGTGACACCATGCTGGCCACCCCCTCACCGGCACAGCCCCACAGGAGACCCTCCTAGTGCAGCAATCCGCCGTCCCGGAGCTCGCCCGCACGGACACCCGGCCCATCCACTGGGTCGCCACGGCCACCGCGGTCGCCGGCGTGATCGCACTGTCCTCCCTCGTGCAGCCCGGCCCGGCCACCGCGGCCCAGCCGGCCACCGCCACCGAGGCCAGGCCCGCCCCCGCGCCCACCGCCACCACCCCGCCCGGCACCACCGGCGTCGCCTTCCCCCTCGACTGCGGCCCCGTCAAAGCCGTCGTCGCCCACCAGGCGGACGGCGACCTCGACGGCGACGGAAAACCCGAAACCGTCGCCGTCGTCCACTGCGACGCCGCCATGGGCACCCCGCCCGACGCCGTCTACGTCCTCACCCGCAACGCCACCGACGGCAAACCCCGCCTGGTCGCCACCCTCGTCCAGCCCGCCGACCGCCTCACCGCCACCGACCTCGCCGTCCGCGACCGCACCGTCACGGCCACCCTGCTCGGCTACTCCACCGAGGACGTACCGAGCTGCTGCCCCGACGTGAAGAAGCCCGCCGCCTGGCACTGGAACGGCCACGCCTTCCTGCGCACCACCCCGGCCGACAGCCGGGGCGTCTGACCCCCGAACGCACGAGACGCGCGCATGCCCCCGGCACGCGCGCGTCCCCGCTGAAACCCTGTCGAGCGGACCTCAGTCCGCCTCCGGCCCGAACACCTCGACCTTGTCCGAAACCCGGCGCACATGGATGCACGCCCCCGGACACTCCTTCGCCGAGTCCACCACATCCGTCAGCAACGGCAGCGGCACCGGCGTCGTCGCCCCCACGGCCTGGAGCAACTCGTCGTCGGCGTCCTTCACATAGGCCAGCCCGTCGATGTCCAGCTCGAACACCTCCGGCGCGTACTGGGCGCAGATCCCGTCACCGGTACACAGGTCCTGGTCGATCCAGACCTCCAGCGCCTCGCCGTCCGGGGCCTCCTGCTGCACGCTCATCTCTCCTGACCTGGATTCGCCGGACCCACGTGCCCGGCGGCTGTCGAACACCCCGACCCTACCTGGGCCGCACCGGATCACCCGGAACAAGCGGCTTCCCCATCCCGTTCAGTGGGTATCCCCTCCGTGCGAGAGGGAGCGCACCGGGTGACCGACGACACACCTTGACAGTCTTTGTGATCTAGGGGTTTCAATCGACACCCACCCAGGTAGGGTCTGGAAGCGTCCAGCTCCCCTTGGAGGAGGTGAGGACCGTGGCAGCCCACGACGACGACATCAACCGCGGCATCCGCTCGGGACGAGGGTCCGACGACCCCGCCGGGCAGATTGCCTATCTTGAGCAGGAGATCGCCGTCCTGCGCCGCAAGCTCGCCGACTCTCCGCGGCACACGAGGATTCTCGAGGAGCGGATCGTCGAGCTTCAGACCAATCTGGCCGGCGTCTCCGCACAGAACGAGCGCCTGGCCAACACACTCCGCGAGGCCCGCGACCAGATCGTGGCCCTCAAGGAGGAAGTCGACCGGCTCGCCCAGCCGCCGGCCGGCTTCGGAGCGTTCCTTCAGGCCAACGAGGACGGCACCGCCGACATCTTCACCGGCGGTCGCAAACTCCGCGTCAACGTCAGCCCGAGCGTCGAACTCGACAACCTCAGGCGCGGCCAGGAAGTCATGCTCAACGAAGCGCTCAACGTGGTCGAGGCCATGGAGTACGAGAGCGTCGGCGACATCGTCACCCTCAAGGAGATCCTCGAGGACGGCGAACGCGCCCTGGTACTGGGCCACACCGACGAGGAACGCGTGGTCCGGCTCGCCGAACCGCTCCGGGGCGTCACCATCCGCCCCGGCGACGCACTCCTCCTCGAACCCCGCTCCGGCTACGTCTACGAGGTCGTGCCCAAGAGCGAGGTCGAGGAACTCGTCCTCGAAGAAGTCCCCGACATCGGCTACGAACAGATCGGCGGACTCGGCGGCCAGATCGAGGCCATCCGCGACGCCGTCGAACTCCCTTACCTCTACCCCGACCTCTTCAAGGAGCACGAGCTGCGCCCGCCCAAGGGCGTCCTGCTCTACGGCCCCCCCGGATGCGGTAAGACCCTGATCGCCAAGGCCGTCGCCAACTCGCTCGCCAAGAAGGTCGCCGAAGTGACCGGACAGGCCCAGGGCAAGAGCTTCTTCCTGAACATCAAGGGCCCCGAGCTGCTCAACAAGTACGTCGGCGAGACCGAGCGGCAGATCCGCCTCGTCTTCCAGCGTGCCCGTGAGAAGGCCAGCGAGGGCACCCCCGTCATCGTCTTCTTCGACGAGATGGAATCCCTCTTCCGCACCCGGGGCTCCGGCGTCAGCTCCGACGTCGAGAACACCATCGTCCCGCAGCTCCTCGCGGAGATCGACGGTGTCGAGGGCCTCCAGAACGTGGTCGTGATCGGCGCCTCCAACCGCGAGGACATGATCGACCCCGCCATCCTCCGGCCCGGCCGGCTCGACGTGAAGATCAAGATCGAGCGCCCGGACGCCGAAGCCGCCAAGGACATCTTCGGCAAGTACCTCACCGAGCGCCTCCCGCTGCACTCCGACGACCTCGGCGAGCACGGCGGCGACAAGGAGATCACCGTCCAGAGCATGATCCAGACGGCGGTCGAGCAGATGTACGCCGAATCCGAGGAAAACCGCTTCCTGGAAGTCACCTACGCCAACGGAGACAAGGAAGTCCTCTACTTCAAGGACTTCAACTCCGGCGCCATGATCGAGAACATCGTCGGCCGCGCCAAGAAGATGGCGATCAAGGACTTCCTCGACAAGAGCCAGAAGGGCCTCCGCGTCTCCCACCTCCTCCAGGCATGCGTGGACGAGTTCAAGGAGAACGAGGACCTGCCCAACACCACCAACCCCGACGACTGGGCCCGCATCTCCGGAAAGAAGGGCGAACGGATCGTGTACATCCGCACCCTCATCACCGGAAAGCAGGGCGCGGACACCGGGCGGTCCATCGACACGGTGGCGAACACCGGTCAGTACCTGTAAAGGGCTCCAGCGGCTGCGGATGCCCGCCACGGGCATCCGCAGCCGCTCGCTTTTCCGGCCACGACCGGAGCAGTCAATGACGCGAATGATCTCCCCACCAGTGCAAAGGCGTTCTAGGCTCTTTCCTACCGCCGAGTCGCGCAGTGCGGGGACGGGCACCGCACACGCACCGGAGCGCCAGCGGTACGCGAGCGGCACCCAAGACAGAGGGTGCCGCCGGGCAAGGAGGGCCGCATGACCGTACGGCGAGTAATGGGCATCGAGACGGAGTACGGCATCTCCGTCCCCGGCCACCCCAATGCCAATGCCATGCTCACCTCGTCCCAGATCGTCAACGCCTACGCGGCCGCGATGCACCGGGCCCGCCGGGCCCGCTGGGACTTCGAGGAGGAGAACCCGCTGCGCGACGCGCGAGGCTTCGACCTCGCACGGGAGGCCGCCGACTCCAGCCAGCTCACCGACGAGGACATCGGCCTCGCCAACGTCATCCTGACCAACGGCGCCCGGCTCTACGTCGACCACGCCCACCCCGAGTACAGCGCCCCCGAGGTCACCAACCCCCGCGACGCCGTCCTCTGGGACAAGGCGGGCGAACGCATCATGGCCGAGGCCGCCGAACGCGCCGCCGCGCTGCCCGGCGCCCAGCCCATCCACCTCTACAAGAACAACACCGACAACAAGGGCGCCTCCTACGGCACGCACGAGAACTACCTGATGAAGCGGGAGACCGCCTTCTCGGACATCGTGCGCCACCTGACGCCCTTCTTCGTCTCCCGCCAGGTCTTCGCGGGCGCCGGCCGCGTCGGCATCGGGCAGGACGGCCACGAACACGGCTTCCAGCTCAGCCAGCGCGCCGACTACTTCGAGGTCGAGGTGGGCCTGGAGACCACCCTCAAGCGGCCCATCATCAACACCCGCGACGAACCCCACGCGGACGCCGAGAAGTACCGCCGCCTCCATGTGATCATCGGCGACGCCAACCTCTCGGAGATCTCCACCTACCTCAAGCTGGGCACCACCGCACTGGTCCTCTCCATGATCGAGGACAACTTCATCGCGGTGGATCTCGCGGTCGACCAGCCCGTCCGCACCCTCCACCAGGTCTCCCACGACCCCTCCCTCCAGCACCTCGTCACCCTGCGCAGCGGACGCACGCTCACCGCCGTGCAGTTGCAGATGGAGTACTTCGAGCTGGCCCGCAAGTACGTCGAGGAGCGGTACGGCGCCGACGCCGACGACCAGACCAGGGACGTCCTCGTCCGCTGGGAGGACACCCTCACCCGGCTGGAGAACGACCCCATGAGCCTGGCCGCGGAACTCGACTGGGTCGCCAAGCGGCAGCTCATGGAGGGCTACCGTCGCCGCGACGACCTCGACTGGGACGCGCCCCGGCTGCACCTGGTCGACCTCCAGTACGCCGACGTGCGCCCCGAGAAGGGCCTCTACAACCGCCTGGTCGACAAGGGGCGCATGAAGCGGCTGCTGGACGACGCGGAGGTCGAGCGGGCGCGTACGAAGCCGCCGGAGGACACCCGGGCCTACTTCCGGGGGCGGTGCCTGGAGCAGTACGCGGACGACGTGGCCGCGGCCTCCTGGGACTCGGTCATCTTCGACCTTCCCGGCCGCGATTCGCTCCAGCGGGTGCCAACCCTGGAACCTCTTCGCGGAACGCGAAATCACGTCAAGGAGCTGCTGGACCGGTGCCGGACCGCTGATGAGCTGGTCAGGGTGCTGTCCGGCAATTGAAACCCCGGTCCGGGACATTGATTCGGCTCCCTTCGCAGGGTGGAAATCCCGGCGTCAGGGAATCATCGAGATGGCCCCCGTACGTTCCTGGAACTACGGGGCCGATGTCGGACCCGGCTTGTAGGGTCTGATCATCAGCGAACGGCGAACTGAGCGGGGTGAGGGTTATGGCGACCAAGGACACCGGCGGCGGCCAGCAGAAGGCCACACGCTCCACCGAAGAGGTCGAGGAGCAGACCCAGGAGGCACAGGGCTCCGAAGACCTCAAGGAACGACAGGAAAAACTGACCGACGACGTGGACTCGGTGCTGGACGAAATCGACGATGTCCTCGAGGAGAATGCCGAGGACTTCGTGCGAAGCTTCGTTCAGAAGGGCGGACAGTAAGTCGATTCGGCCTTCGAATCGAAGGTGCGGGGGTGTAAGTGAGGAGTGCGGAGGTGAAGCGCTGCTCGCGGTGCAATGTGACAAAGCCGCGGGCGGCGTTCGCCAATAACAAGTCGGCTCGTGACGGATTGCAGGCCTACTGCCGGGAATGCTGGTCGGCGTACCACCAAGCTCGTCAACTGGCGAAAGGGAAGAACGTGAGGCCGCGGGTGGAGACGCCCGAGGGATTCAAGTTCTGCCGGAGCTGCAATGCGGTCAAGCCGTGGAGTGAGTGGCACCGCAACGCCTCGGCCTCCGACGGCCTGTCGACGAGCTGCAAGGCTTGTCGGGCCGCCAAGGGCCGTGCTCATCACCTGAAGAGCAATTACGGCCTGACCGAAGCAGAGCGCGACGCCATGGTCGCTTCTCAGCGGGGGCTCTGTGTGATCTGTCTGAATGCCCCGGCCGCACATGTGGATCACTGCCACAAGACGGGTAGGGTCCGTGGCGTACTGTGCTTCAACTGCAATTCGGCCATCGGCAAGCTGGGGGACGACCCCGAGGCCGTACGCCGGGCCGCCGCCTATCTGGAAGGAAACTCGTGGAAGCCAATACTCGTGGCACCGGGCGTCTACCAGCTGCCTTCCTGACGCCTGGGTCGTCCTCCTTCATGGACTTCCTGTCGGACCACCAGCCGGAGCTGCTGCCGGGCAAGCGGACGCTGCCCCCGGTGCAGGGCGTGATCGAGGCCCCGCACGGGACGACGATCGTGGCCGTGACGTTCCCCGGAGGCGTCGTCCTCGCCGGTGACCGCAGGGCCACCATGGGCAACGTCATCGCCCAGCGCGACATCGAGAAGGTCTTCCCGGCGGACGAGTACTCCGCGGTCGGCATCGCCGGCACCGCGGGCCTGGCCGTGGAGATGGTCAAGCTCTTCCAGTTGGAGCTGGAGCACTTCGAGAAGGTGGAAGGCGCGCAGCTCTCCCTGGAGGGCAAGGCGAACCGCCTGTCGACGATGATCCGCTCCAACCTCGGCATGGCCATGCAGGGCCTGGCCGTGGTCCCCCTGTTCGCGGGGTACGACCTGGACCGCGAGAAGGGCCGCATCTTCTCGTACGACGTGACCGGCGGCCGCAGCGAGGAGCACAACTTCGCGGCGACCGGTTCGGGTTCGGTGTTCGCGCGCGGGGCGATGAAGAAGCTGTTCCGCGACGACCTGACCGAGGACGAGGCCACCACCCTGGTGGTGCAGGCGCTGTACGACGCGGCCGACGACGACTCGGCGACCGGTGGTCCCGACGTGGCGCGCCGGATCTATCCGATCATCACGGTGATCACCGACGAAGGTTTCCGCAGGCTGACCGAGCAGGAGGCGTCGGAGCTGTCTCGCGCGGTGCTCCAGCGGCGGCTGGAGGAGCCGGACGGTCCGCGGGCCGCCCTGCTCTGAGCGGGTGCTCTCGGTCTTCGCAGTGAGGTGATCCCAGTGACCATGACAGAAAGGGACGGATAACCGGTGTCGACGCCGTTCTATGTCTCACCCCAGCAGGCCATGGCGGACCGCGCCGAGTACGCCCGCAAGGGCATCGCGCGCGGTCGCAGCCTGGTGGTCATGCAGTATGCCGACGGGATCGTGTTCGTCGGTGAGAACCCGTCCCGTGCGCTGCACAAGTTCAGCGAGATCTACGACCGGATCGGCTTCGCGGCCGCCGGCAAGTACAACGAGTACGAGAATCTGCGCATCGGTGGTGTCCGGTACGCGGACCTGCGTGGTTACACCTACGACCGGGACGACGTGACCGCGCGCGGTCTGGCGAACGTGTACGCGCAGACGCTGGGCACGATCTTCTCCTCGGCGGCCGAGAAGCCGTACGAGGTGGAGCTGGTGGTGGCGGAGGTCGGTGAGACTCCGGACGGCGACCAGATCTACCGGCTGCCGCACGACGGTTCCATCGTGGACGAGCACGGTTCGGTGGCGGTCGGCGGCAACGCGGAGCAGATCAGCACGTTCCTGGATCAGCGGCACCGGGACGGGATGAGTCTGGCGGAGGCGCTGAAGCTGGCGGTGCAGGCGCTGTCGCGGGACACCAACGGCGGCGAGCGGGAGATTCCCGCGGAGCGTCTCGAGGTGGCGGTGCTGGACCGGACGCGGCCGCAGAAGCGGAAGTTCAAGCGGATCGTGGGCGGTCAGTTGTCGCGGTTGCTGGCGGCGAACGGTGCGGCGACGGAGGCGGAGAGCGCTGACGATCCGGACGAGGCGTCCGGCTCCGAGAAGGAGTGAGGCGCGCGCTGCGCGGTGTGTGGTGAGGTGCCCTCGGCCGGTTTCCGGCCGGGGGCGCTTTGTGTGTGGCGTGGGGAGGGCCTCAGGAGGGCCGTGGTGGGGCCGTGGAGGCGCGGGGGATGAGGTGGACCGGGATGTCCCCGTGCGGGGGCTCGCGGCCGTCCAGGACGGCGAGGAGGGCCTGCATGCCGCGTTCGCCGAAGAGTTCGGCGTCGAGGCGGACGGTGGTCAGCTCGGGGTCGAGGGCGGTGGCGAGGGCGAGGTCGTCGAGGCCGGTGACGGAGAGGTCGTCGGGGATGCGCAGGCCGAGGCGGCGGGCGGCCTTGTAGGCGCCGGCGGCGAGTTTGTCGTCGTCGCAGACGATGGCGGTGGGGCGGGGGCCGGGCGTGGTGAGGGCGGCCTCGGTGGCGGCGCGGGCGGCGTCGATGGTGATGGGGGCGCGGGCGGTGGTGAGCCGGGTGCCGGGTGTGGTGGCGAGGCGGTCGGCGAGTTCGCGGGCGCGGATCTCGAAGGTCCAGGAGGGGACGTCGGCGGCGAGGTGGAGGAGGTGGCGGTGGCCGAGGCCGAGGAGGTGGTCGGTGACCTGGCGGACGCCGTCGGTGATGTCGAGGTTGACGGTGGCGGCGCCGAGGCTGCCGGCGGGGTCGCTGTCGAGCATGACGAGGGGGAGCTGGTCGCCGCTGATGGCGGTGAGGGCGTCGGCGGCCATGGAGGAGGCGATGACGCCGTCGAGGGCGGCCTGGGCGCTGGCGAAGGGGTCGCGGGCGGGGCCGACGCCTTCGGGGGAGGGGTAGAGGACGACGCCGAAGCCGTGCTGGGCTGCGACGCGGGCGGCTCCGGTGTAGACGCCGGCGAAGAACTCGGTGGTGAGGGCGGGGACGACGAGGAGGACGGTGCGGGTGTGGCCGAGGCGGAGGTTGCGGGCGGCGAGGTTGGGGCGGTAGCCGAGGTCGGTGGCGGCCTGGCGGACGCGCTGGGCCGTGGTCTCGGAGACGCGGCCGCGCCATTTGTCGCCGAGGACGAGTGAGACGGCGGCCTGGCTGACTCCGGCCGCGCGGGCGACGTCACGGCTGGTCGGGCGCGTGCTGCTGCGTGCCACCGCGGGCGTGCTCCTCTGGGTGCTGGGTGCTGTGTGGACGGTCGGACAGCGCACATGGTACGTATGAAAGCGCTAGTTATACGTAACACTTCGGGGACATCGCGACGGCCGTCGGGGGTGCCGGAGCGGCCGCTGAAGGGGCGGGACATGGCGACGGGTTATCTGGAGATCCTGCGGGCGCGGCATGCGCTGCACCTGCTGACGGGGACGCTGGTGGGCCGGCTGCCCAACGCGGTGGCGCCGATCGCGATGCTGCTGTTCGTGCGCGCGGAGGGCGGTACGTACAGCCTGGCGGGCGCGCTGGCGGCGGTGTACGGGGTGGCGAACGCGGTGGGCCAGCCGCTGCTGGGGCGGCTGGTGGACCTGTACGGGCAGCCGCGGGTGCAGTTGCCGGCGGCGGTGGCGTCGGCGCTGGCGATGGCGGGGTTCGCGTTCTGCGGGATCGGTCCGCTGGGCCTGGCGTACGCGCTGGTGGCGCTGGCGGGGCTGTGCACGCCGCCGCTGGAGGGCGGGCTGCGGGCGCTGTGGCCGTCGGTGCTGCGCCGGGGGGACCAGGTGCACACGGCGTACGCGCTGGACGCGGTGGCGCAGGAGGTGATGTTCACGGTCGGGCCGCTGCTGGTGACGTTGTGCGTGTCGGTGTGGTCGGAGCGGGCGGCGCTGCTGGTGCTGAACGCGGTGGGCGTGCTGGGGGCGCTGTCGGTGGTGGTGTCGGCGCCGTCGCGGGCGTGGCGGTCGGAGCCGCGGGAGGCGCACTGGCTGGGGGCGCTGCGGTCGCGGGGGCTGCTGGCGCTGCTGGGGGCGTTCCTGTTCGTGGGGATCGCGATGGGGTCGATCACGGTGGCGTCGGTGTCGTACGCGGACGGGCACGGTGGTGACGCGGTGTACGGCTGGATGATGGCGGGGCTGGGCCTGGGCGCGCTGGTCGGCGGGACGGTGTACGGGGCGCGGCAGTGGCCGGGGGTGCCGGAGCGGCGGCTCAGGGTGCTGGTGGCGCTGCTGGCGGTGTGTTACCTGCCGTTGCTGTGGATGCCGGGGCCGGTGGCGATGGTGCTGCTGTCGGTGGTGTCGGGCGTGTTCCTGGCGCCGTGCATCGCGTGCGCGTTCATCATCGTGGACCGGCACGCTCCGGCGGGGACGGTGACGGAGGCGTTCTCGTGGCTGGTGACGACGTTCATGGTGGGCGCGTCGGTGGGGACGGGGCTCGCGGGGCCGGTGGTCCAGTCGGGTGGTGCGTCGTGGGGGTTCGCGGTGCCGGGGGTGGCGGGGGGTGTGTCGTTGCTGGTGCTGCTGGCCACGGGACGGGTGCTGGCGGCTCCTGTCGGGGGCGGTGTGGTTGCGGCTTCATCGGAAAATGATCCAGATCGTGCTGCCGAACCCCGTTTCAGTTCAGGGGATCGGGCGTAATGTTCAGTCATGGACCGCCGCATTTTCGGGCTGGAGAACGAGTACGGCGTCACGTGCACGTTCAGGGGACAGCGGCGTCTGTCTCCTGACGAGGTGGCGCGGTACCTCTTCCGCCGTGTCGTGTCATGGGGCCGCAGCAGCAATGTCTTTCTGCGGAACGGCGCCCGGCTGTATCTCGACGTGGGCTCACATCCGGAATACGCGACACCCGAGTGTGACAATGTGACCGAACTGGTCACCCACGACAAGGCCGGCGAGCGCATTCTCGAGGGACTCCTGGTGGACGCGGAACGACGCCTGCACGAGGAGGGAATCGCGGGCGACGTCTACCTCTTCAAGAACAACACCGACTCGGCGGGCAACTCCTACGGTTGCCACGAGAACTATCTGGTGGCGCGGCACGGGGAGTTCTCCCGGCTCGCGGACATCCTCATCCCGTTCCTGGTGACCCGGCAGTTGCTGTGCGGGGCGGGCAAGGTGCTCCAGACCCCGCGTGGCGCGGTGTACTGCGTGAGTCAGCGGGCGGAGCACATCTGGGAGGGCGTGTCGTCGGCGACGACGCGTTCGAGGCCGATCATCAACACCCGCGACGAGCCGCACGCGGACGCCGAGCGGTACCGGCGCCTGCATGTCATCGTCGGCGACTCGAACATGTCCGAGACGACGATGCTGCTGAAGGTCGGCGCCACCGATCTGGTGCTGCGCATGATCGAGGCGGGCACGGTGATGCGGGATCTGACGCTGGAGAACCCGATCCGGGCGATCCGCGAGGTCAGTCACGACATCACGGGCCGGCGCAAGGTGCGTCTGGCCAGTGGCCGGGAGGCGTCGGCGCTGGAGGTGCAGCGCGAGTACTTCGACAAGGCGGTGGACTTCTGTGACCGCCGGGGCATCCGTACGGGCACGGTCGCGCAGGTGCTGGAGCTGTGGGGCCGGACGCTGGACGCGATCGAGACGGAGGACCTGGACCGGATCGGTACCGAGATCGACTGGGTGATGAAGTACAAGCTCATCGAGCGGTACCGCGAGAAGCACAACATGACGATGTCGCATCCGCGGGTCGCGCAGATAGACCTCGCGTATCACGACATCCACCGGCGTCGTGGGCTGTACTACCTGCTGGAGAAGAAGGGTCAGGCGGCGCGGATCTGCAATGACCTGAAGATCTTCGAGGGCAAGTCGGTGCCGCCGCAGACGACTCGGGCGCGGTTGCGCGGTGACTTCATCCGGCGGGCGCAGGAACAGCGCCGGGACTTCACGGTCGACTGGGTGCATCTGAAGCTCAACGACCAGGCGCAGCGCACGGTGTTGTGCAAGGACCCGTTCCGTTCGGTGGACGACCGGGTGGAGAAACTGATTGCCGGAATGTAGGAGCGGCGGCTCCGGCCGCGGCTTTTGGCGCCGTATTGTCTTCGAGCGCCACACGGGCGCCGTACGTTTCCCGTACGGCGCCCTTGTCACGCCGTAGAGTTGCGCGCACCAATCCGCAAGATCGACCGATTACGAGGCATCTCCCGTGCGCCGACGCTCACTCCTCATGGCCGCCGTTCCCGCTGGACTGGTCACGCTCGCCGGGTGCGGCGACGGCGATTCGAAGTCGAGCAAGGCCAGCGCTTCCCCCTCGGCCTCGGCGTCGGCGCCTCCGCCGCCGAAGATCGTGGACGGTCCGCTGCCGGCGATCACGGCGGGGACGAAGTTCGGGGAGAAGCCGACGGTCGCCAAGGGCACGGGGGACCCGTCGAAGGACCTGGCGGTCCGTACGGTGATCGCGGGCAACGGCCGCACGGTGGCGGAGAACGATTTCATCAAGGCGAACTACCTGGGCCAGATCTGGAGCTCGGGGAAGGTCTTCGACAATTCCTACGACCGCAATCCGCTGGTGCTGCAGTTGGCGCAGGGCAGCATCATCGACGGCTGGCGGTACGCGCTGACGGGGAAGAAGATCGGCAGCCGGGTGGAGATCGCGGTGCCGCCGACCTGGGGGTACGGGCCGTCGGGCAATGAGCAGGCGGGGATCAAGGGCACGGACACGCTGGTGTTCGTGATCGATCTGCTGGACTCCTACAACGCCAAGAGCTCGGCGAAGGGCAAGGTGGTCCCGCAGACGGACGCGGCCCTGCCGAAGGTGGCCACCAACACCGACGGCAACCTGCCGAAGGTGACGCTGCCGAAGTCGGACCCGCCGAAGAAGCTGGTGTCGAACTACATCCTCGAGGGCGACGGGGACGAGGTCACCAGGAAGCAGGCGATCCTGTGCCAGTTCCAGGGCCTTGAGTGGCAGGGCGGCCGGACGTTCCAGAAGACGTACGGCTCGGGGCGCCTGAGCCAGTTCTCGGTGGAGCAGATGGAACAGGTCGTCAAGGGTCTGGCGCAGGGGGTCACGGGGAAGAAGGTCGGCAGCCGGGTGCTGGTCGTGGTGCCGCCGGACCTGGGCTACGGCGACAACCCGCCGAGCGGGAGCGGTATCAAGAAGGGCGCCACGCTGGTCTTCACGGTCGACATCCTCGCCGCGATGTAGTGCGCCGGGCGCGCGAGCTGCGGGGATGACAGACTGTCCATGTTTCGTTTCGTACACACGCAGGAGCTTTTGACGTGAGCATCGACAAGCCCGAGGTCGACTTTCCGGGCGGCGAGCCGCCGAAGGACCTTGAGATCAAGGACATCTGGGAGGGCGACGGCGAGGTCGCCGAGGCGGGCGACTTCGTCAAGGTGCACTACGTGGGCGTCGCGTTCTCCACGGGTGAGGAGTTCGACGCGTCCTGGAACCGCGGCACGCCGCTGGACTTCCAGCTCGGTGTCGGCCAGGTCATCCCGGGCTGGGACAAGGGCGTGCAGGGCATGAAGGTCGGCGGCCGCCGCCAGCTCGTCATCCCCGCGCACCTCGCGTACGGCGACCGGGGCGCCGGCGGCCGGATCGCGCCGGGCGAGACGCTGATCTTCGTCTGCGACCTCGTGGGCGTCGGCAAGCGCTGACCCGACGGTCAAGCCTGATCGTTTCTGATCGAAGAAGGGCCCGTGCCTGGCGCGCGGGCCCTTCTTCTGTGATCACGCTCGTCCGGTATGGCCCCCGTTCTTTGCTTCGGCTTTTGCCGCGCCACCCGGGAGCGGTACGGTCGACGGTCGGAAGCACATGAGGGAAGGCGTAGGGCGTCGATGGCCATTGCCAAGGCCGAGCGGTTGATGAACCTCGCGCTGTGCCTGCTCGGCGCACGGCGGCCGCTCAGCAAGCGCGAGCTGCGCGGGTCCATCGAGGCGTACCTGGAAGCGGGGTCGGACGACTCCTTCAACCGCATGTTCGAGCGGGACAAGGACGATCTGCGCGAGCTGGGCCTGGTCATCGAGACGGTGGAGAACCTGGAGGGCGAGATCGGCTATCTCGCCCGCCGGGACAGCAACCGGCTGCCCGCGATCACCCTGGACGCCGAGGAGGCCGCCGCCCTGGGCCTGGCCGCCAAGGTCTGGCAGCAGGCCCGGCTGGCCGGTGCGGCCAGCGGCGCCCTGCAGAAGCTGCGCGCGGCCGGACTGCCCGAGGACGTCGACCCCTACGGCTCGCACGGCGCGCTGGAGCCGCGCATCCCGGTGCACGAGGCCGCGTTCGAGCCGCTGATGCTGGCCTGCCGGGACCGCCGCCCGGTGGTCTTCGACTACCGCAAGGCGTCCGCCGCGCACCCCGAGACCCGGCATGTCGAGCCGTGGGCGCTGGAGTGCTGGCGCGGCCACTGGTACCTGGCCGGCTACGACCGCGAGCGCGGCGCCGAGCGCGTCTTCCGGCTGTCCCGGATCACCGGCAAGGTCCGCGCCCGCGGCACGGGCTTCACCGCGCCGGTGCCGGACGTGGTGACCGTGCGGGAGACGGTCCGGGGCTGGGCGGGGGAGACCGCCGACCGCTCCGCGCTGATCCGGCTGCGGGCGGGCGCCGGCTACCCGCTGCGGGCCAGGGCCACCAAGGTCCGCGAACTGGGCGACGGCTGGGACGAGTTGGAGATCCCGTACGGGCACGGGCTGGATGCCTGGCTGGTGGAGTTCGGACCGGACGTGGTGGTGCTGGAACCGGCCGAGCTGCGGGCGGACGTGGTGGACCGGCTGCGTGCCGTGGCCAAGGGCTGAGAGCGGAGCGAGACACCATGGCAGGCAAACCGGCGAGGCCCGTGAACGCCATCGACCAGACCCGGCGGATGCTGTCGCTGGTCACCTATCTGCGCGAGCGCCCCGGCGCCCGGATCGCGGACGTGGCCCGCGCCTTCGGCATCACCGAGGACGAACTCGTCTCCGACCTGGACGTGCTGCCCATGTGCGGCACCAGTTTCCGCGGCGGCGACCTGCTCGACATCGACACCGACGGCGAGCGCATCTGGTGGCACAACCCGGCCGCCCTCGGCGAGGACGCGGCCGAACCGCTCAGGCTCGCCGCCGACGAGGCGACCGCGCTGCTGGTGGCCGCCCGCGCGGTGGCCACGCTGCCCGGACTGCGCGAGAGCGACCGGCAGGCGCTGGTACGCGCCACCGCCAAGGTGGAGACCGCCGCCGGTGAGGCGGCCGGGGCCAGCTCCCGGCTGTCGGTGACCTTCGAGTCCGAGGGCGGGGTCTTCGCCGACGTCGACCGGGCCATCTCCGAGCGGCGCCGGCTGTGGGTGCGCTACTACTCCCCGGCCCGCGACGAGCTGACCGAGCGCGAGATCGACCCGATCCGCCTGGTCACCATGGGCCACACCTACGTCGAGGCGTGGTGCCGCCGCTCGGAGGCACGCCGTACCTTCCGGCTGGACCGGGTCGCGGAGATCCGGATTCTCGACGAGCCGGCCGCGCCGCCCGAGATAGAACCGCGCGACCTGTCCGAGGGGCTGGTGCAGCCCGCCGCCGAGGACCCCGAGGTCGTGGTCGAGGTCGGCCCCGGCGGGCGCTGGGTCGCGGAGTACTACCCGCACGACACGGCCGAGGAGCTGCCCGACGGCGGCCTGCGCATCACCCTGCGCACCCCCGACCCGGCCTCGCTGCGCCGGCTCGCCCTGCGGCTCGGCCCCGACGGCCGGATCGTGTCGCCGTCCGACCTCGCCGACCGCGCCCGCCGGGCAGCGCGCGAGGCGCTGGCCGCCTACGAGGGGTACACGCCGTGAACGAGACCTCGGTGACCGGGACGCGCGAGGTGACGGCGGCCGCCGCCTTCGCCGGGATGCGGCGCGCCGTCCCCGTGGTGTTCAAGGCGGCCTGCCCCGACTGCCGGGGCCGGTTCGAACTGGCCGCGAGCGCGCTGCGGCTGGCCATCGGCGGCTCCAGCCGGACCACGTTCTACTCCTTCACCTGCCCCGAGTGCGGCACGGCGGTGCGCAAGCCCGCCGGGGACCGGATCGTGCAACTGCTCAGCGGCGCCGGGGTGCGGACCCTGCGGCTGCACTCCACCGTCTGAAGCCGCCTGCGGACGGTCTAGGCTCGTCCTCATGTTCTGGCCGATGTTCGCGGTTGCCATGGGATTTCTGGGTCTCGCCGTGCTGGGGGTGCTCGCCGTCCGGGTCTTCCTGGCCGCACGGCAACTCGGCGTCCAGGTGGCCGACTCCGGGCGCCGCATCAGCCGTGCCGCCGAGGAGCTGGAGCGGGCCGCGGTGCGCACCGCCCGCGCCGCCGACACGCTCTGACCTGCGGGGCGAGGCGGGCGCCGGAAACGCCACAAGCGGTTTGCGTCACTTCGCCCTGTCGTGCGGGACAGCCGTACGGGTACGCTGCTGGTCGCGGTGCGGAGAACGAGGCGCGTACCGCGGACCGGGAGTACGTACGGGGATTGCCTCTCGTTTACCCCTGAGCGTTACGATCGCTGCCGACACGACCATCCGGACGCTTGTCCGAGCGGTCGCGCAGCACCCCACCCCCCCCGCCTCGGTGAGAAGGTACTAACTCATGGGCATCGGACGACTCGGTCCTACCGAGATCATTCTCATCCTCGTCGTGGTCTTCCTGCTCTTCGGCGCGAAGAAGCTTCCGGACATGGCCCGCTCCCTGGGCAAGTCCGCGCGCATCCTCAAGAGCGAGGCGAAGGCGATGAAGGAGGAGAGCAACACCTCCGCGCCTCCCACCCCCGGCGAGCAGCCCCCCGCGCAGCGCACCATCCAGGCCGCCCCCGGCGACGTGAACAGCGCCCGCCCGGTCAACGAGCCCACGGACACCCCCCAGCGCTGAACCGCGGCCGCATTCCCGGCCTGCCGCACGAGATGAGGACGTGGGTTGCTCAAGTCTGCCCGCAAGAAAGAGAAGGACCCCGAGGGGCGGATGCCCCTCGTGGAGCACCTGCGTGAGCTGCGCAACCGGCTCGCCAAGGGCATGTTGGCGATCACGGTCGTCTCCGTGGTGGCCGCCTTCTACAGCCAGGACCTGATGTCCTTCCTCTCGCATCCGGTCCCGCGCTGCACCGAGGGTCTGGGGGAGTCCACCGGAGGCTCCTGCGCGGTCATCGCCTACACCGACCTGCTGTCGCCCTTCACCACCACGGTGAAGGTCTGCTTCATGGCGGGCGTGGTTCTCTCCAGCCCCGTCTGGCTCTACCAGCTCTGGGCGTTCATCGCACCGGGCCTGCACCGCAACGAGCGCAAGTACACCTACGGGTTCGTGGCCGCGGCGGTGCCGCTCTTCATGGCGGGCGCCTGGCTCGCCTACACGATCCTGCCGATCTCCATGCGGGTGCTGCTGGGCATCACCCCCGACGGCTCGGCGAACATCCTGCCGATGGACAAGGTCCTGGACTTCATCGTCCGGATGATCCTCATCTTCGGCGGCGCCTTCGAGCTGCCGCTGCTGCTGGTCATGCTGAACTTCGCCGGTGTGGTGACCGCGCGCCGGATGGCCGGCTGGTGGCGCGGTGTGGTCATGGGCGTCTTCGTCTTCGGCGCCGTCGCCACCCCCACCACGGACCCCTTCGGCATGATCGCGCTGGCCGGCCCGATCGTGGTGCTGTACTTCATCGCCGTCGGCATCGCGTTCCTCAACGACCGCCGCCGCCGGCGTGTGGAGGAGGCCGCCGAGCTGGACGACGACGAAGCCTCGCCGCTGGACCACCGGCCGGAGCCGATCGCCGGCCCCGAGCGGCTGACCGCCGCCGTGCCCGAGCAGGCGCGCCAGGCCGAGGCCCTGCCGCCGGGCCGGTACGAGGGCTACGACGACGTCACCTGAAATGCGGCAGTACCCGTGACCGAGGGGCCGGACGGATCTTCCGTCCGGCCCCTCGGTCGTGTGCCCGGCCGCCTGCGCGGTCGGGTCGGAGGCGGGCATTCCGTTTCGGTGGGCGTGGGAAGCGATAATGATCGTCCTGTTGTCGGTGCGGGCCGGTACGCTCGAAAGCACGATGACAGAGGACCTCTCACCGGCCGAGCGGTACGCGGCGTCCCGAGTGCGGGCCGCCGAGCAGGCCACCGCGCTCGCGGGCTTCCGCGAGATGTACGACTTCGGTCTCGACGACTTCCAGGTGGAAGCTTGTCAGGCACTCGAGGGCGGCAAGGGCGTGCTGGTGGCCGCCCCCACCGGCTCGGGCAAGACGATCGTGGGCGAGTTCGCCGTCCACCTCGCCCTGGAGCAGGGCAAGAAGTGCTTCTACACGACACCCATCAAGGCGCTGTCGAACCAGAAGTACGCCGACCTGTGCCGCCGCTACGGAGCCGACAAGGTCGGCCTCCTCACCGGCGACAACAGCGTGAACTCCGACGCCCCGATCGTCGTCATGACGACCGAGGTGCTGCGGAACATGCTGTATGCGGGCTCGCAGACCCTGCTGGGCCTCGGCTACGTGGTCATGGACGAGGTGCACTACCTCTCCGACCGCTTCCGGGGCGCCGTCTGGGAAGAGGTGATCATCCACCTGCCCGAGTCGGTGACCCTGGTGTCGCTGTCGGCCACCGTGTCCAACGCCGAGGAGTTCGGCGACTGGCTGGACACCGTGCGCGGCGACACCGAGGTGATCGTCTCCGAGCACCGGCCCGTACCGCTGTTCCAGCACGTGCTGGCCGGGCGGCGGATGTACGACCTGTTCGAGGAGGGTGAGGGCAGCAAGAAGGCCGTCAACCCCGACCTCGCCCGGCTCGCCCGGATGGAGGCCACCCGGCCCTCCTACCAGGACCGCAAGCGCGGCCGCGGCATGCGCGAGGCCGACCGGGAGCGGGAGCGCAGGCAGCGCCAGCGCGCCTGGACGCCGGGCCGCCCCGAGGTCATCGAGCGCCTGGACGCCGAGGGCCTGCTGCCCGCCATCACCTTCATCTTCAGCCGCGCCGCCTGCGAGGCCGCCGTCCAGCAGTGCCTGTACGCGGGCCTGCGCCTCAACGACGAGGAGGAGCGGGAACAGGTCCGCGCCCTGGTCGAGGAGCGCACCGCGAACATCCCGCACGAGGACCTGCACGTCCTCGGCTACTACGAATGGCTGGAGGGCCTGGAGCGCGGCATCGCCGCCCACCACGCCGGCATGCTGCCGACCTTCAAGGAGGTCGTGGAGGAGCTGTTCGTCCGGGGCCTGGTCAAGGCCGTGTTCGCCACCGAGACCCTGGCGCTGGGCATCAACATGCCCGCCCGCTCGGTGGTGCTGGAGAAGCTCGTCAAGTGGAACGGCGAACAGCACGCCGACATCACCCCCGGCGAGTACACCCAGCTCACCGGCCGGGCCGGCCGCCGGGGCATCGACGTCGAGGGCCACGCCGTGGTGCTGTGGCAGCGGGGGATGAGCCCCGAGCACCTCGCCGGGCTGGCGGGCACCCGTACGTATCCGCTGCGCTCCAGCTTCAAGCCGTCGTACAACATGGCGGTCAACCTGGTCGAGCAGTTCGGGCGGCACCGCTCGCGGGAGCTGCTGGAGACGTCGTTCGCGCAGTTCCAGGCCGACAAGTCGGTCGTCGGGATCTCCCGGCAGGTGCAGCGCAACGAGGAGGGTCTGGAGGGCTACAAGGAGTCCATGACCTGCCACCTCGGCGACTTCGACGAGTACGCGCGGCTGCGCCGCGAACTCAAGGACCGCGAGACCGAGCTGGCCCGTCAGGGCGCCAACCAGCGGCGCGCCGAGGCCGCCGTCGCCCTGGAGAAGCTCAAGCCGGGCGACATCATCCACGTGCCCACCGGCAAGTACGCGGGTCTCGCGCTGGTGCTCGACCCCGGTGTGCCCGCCGGACGGACCGGCGGCCAGCGGGGCTTCGACCACCACGACGGGCCCCGCCCGCTGGTGCTCACCGCCGAACGGCAGGTCAAGCGGCTGGCGTCGATGGACTTCCCCGTCCCCGTGGAGGCGCTGGACCGGATGCGCATCCCGAAGACGTTCAACGCCCGCTCCCCGCAGTCCCGTCGGGACCTCGCCTCCGCGCTGCGCACCAAGGCCGGGCACATCCCGCCGGAGCGGGCCCGCAAGAAGCGTTCGCAGGCCGCCGACGACCGGGAGATCGCCCGGCTGCGCACCGCGATCCGCGCGCACCCCTGCCACGGCTGCGACGACCGCGAGGACCACGCCCGCTGGGCCGAGCGCTACCACCGGCTCCAGCGCGACACCTCGCAGTTGGAGCGGCGCATCGAGGGCCGCACCAACACCATCGCGCGGACCTTCGACCGGATCGTGGCCCTGCTGACCGAACTGGACTACCTGCGGGGCGACGAGGTCACCGCCAACGGCAAGCGGCTCGCCCGGCTCTACGGCGAGTTGGACCTGCTGGCCAGCGAATGCCTGCGCGAGGGCGTGTGGGAGGGGCTCGGCCCCGCCGAACTCGCCGCCTGCGTCTCGGCGTTGGTGTACGAGGCGCGGGTCAGCGACGACGCGATGGCGCCCAAGCTGCCCTCCGGGCCGGCTCAGGCCGCGCTCGGGGAGATGGTGCGGATCTGGGGGCGGCTGGACGCGCTGGAGGAGGACTTCCGGATCAGCCAGACCGAGGGGGTCGGGCAGCGGGAGCCGGATCTGGGGTTCGCCTGGATCGCCCACCAGTGGGCCTCGGGTAAGGGGCTCGACGAGGTGCTGCGTGAGGCGGAGATGCCTGCGGGGGACTTCGTGCGGTGGACGAAGCAGGTGATCGATGTCCTCGGTCAGGTCGCTGCGGCTGCTCCTGCGGAGGGCTCGACGGTCGCCAAGAACGCGCGTAAGGCTGTTGACCAACTGCTGCGGGGAGTTGTCGCCTACTCGTCCGTGGGGTGAGCGACACAGCCCCGCGCCCCCAAGAAGGGTCGGCTCCGGCCGGCCCTTTTTGCATGCCTGTCTCGTGCTACTAAGCGTGTTCGATTGGGTGCTCGCTGTGCAAATAGGGGTGACGGTACTCCTGTTGCTCGGGGGATTTCAGGTGCTTGCCGAATATGACACGGGGGTGTCCCGGTCGGATTAGGCTCGCCCGCGGCGGACCCGGTTGAGATGGATTCGGGCGCCTGTTCCCCTATATCCCGTTCTTCCCAGAAGGCATCCATGGTGAGTGTTCAGAAACCTCCCGGTGTCCGTGAACGTCCGTACGCGCAGGTGTTGTTGCCGCCCGCCCTGGTGATGGCCGCGGTGACCGCGGCCGCCGTGTTCCTGGTGCCGGGCTCCGCCCGGATCGCCGTCGCCTGCTGCGGGGCCGTGGCCACACTGCTGCTGCTCGCCACCGCGAGCGAGGTGGTACGCCGGGGGCGTCAACTCCGGGCTGTGCAGGCCGAGAATGCCCGGCATACGGCGTATCTGGAGCACCGCATCGCCGCCCACGACGCGGAGATCGTCCGCCTCGGCTCCGACGTGCTGCCGACGGCGCTCGGGCGGCTGCGCCGGGGTGAGCGGCTGCGGGACGTCCTGCGCCATGTCGTCGACGAGGACCCCGAGCTGCGTCATCTCCCGCCGTCCCAGCGGGAGTTGCTGCGGGTCGCGCTGCGCGGTGCCGAGCACGAGATCAACATGCGCGACGCCACCCAGCGGGCGTTCGTCACCACCGCCCGGCGCGTGCAGGCCATCGTCCACCAACAGGCCAAGGAACTGCGGGAGATGGAGGAGGACCACGGCCGCAACGCCGAGGTCTTCGACGACCTGCTGCGCGTCGACCACGGCACCGCGCTGATCGGCCGTCTCGCCGACTCCATCTCGGTGCTCGGCGGCGGCCGTCCGGGGCGCCAGTGGCCGGTGCCCGTCTCGCTCTACAGCGTGCTGCGGGGCGCGATGTCCCGCATCCTGGAGTTCCCGCGCATCAACCTCGCGTCGATCGTCAACATCAACATCAAGGGCACCTCGGTCGAGCCGATCATCCACGCGGCCGCCGAGCTGTTCGACAACGCCACCCGCTACTCGCCGCCCTCGACCAAGGTGCACGTCACCGCCTTCGAGGTGCAGACCGGCCTCGCCATCGAGATCGAGGACGCCGGGGTCAGCCTCAGCGAGGAGGGGCGGGCCCGCGTCGAGCAGATGATCCTCGACGCCCGCGCCGACGACGACGCGCACAACCTCGGCGACAGCCCCCGGCTCGGCCTCGCCGTGGTCGGCCGGCTCTGCAACGCCTTCGACATGGACGTCTCGCTGCGCGCCTCCGCCTACGGCGGCGTCCGCGCCATCCTCGTCGTACCCCGCGACATGCTCACCACCGAGCCCGGTGTCGGCGCCGCGCACGGCATCGGCGCCACCGCCGTGCCGATGCCCGAACTCGGCGCGCTGGAGGGCCCCAAGCGGCCGCCCAAGCGCCGCCGCCCCACCGCGCCGCGCATCCCCGCCCCGGCCTCGATGGAGGACGACGTCCCCGAGGTCACCGAGTGGACGGCGAACGGGCTGCCGCAGCGCCGCAGCCGGGTGACCGTGCCGCTCAGCCAGCGCTACGCCGAACAGGCCGCCATCGAGCAGGCCGAGCGCGAGGGACGCCCCACCATCTGGTCCCGGACCCAGCCCGAACCGGAGCCCCAGCCCCCGGTCGACCCCGAGCGGCAGAAGCTTCTCGACCGCGAACCGGGCATGTGGGTCGACGCCTTCTGGGACGGCATGAAGAAGGGCAACGAAGGCGCCCACCCGACCGACTTCACCCGGAATCCGACCGCCTACCTGCATCTGATCGACGACTCGGCCGACACCGGCGCCGGCGACGAGGGGGAGCCCAAGTGATCCAGCAGCGTGCCAACTTCGACTGGATGCTCAAGCAACTGCACGACGGCGTACCCGGTATCGAGATGATCGTGGTGCTCTCCTCGGACGGCCTGCGCATCGCCCGCTACGGCGGTGACCCCGACGCCGCCGACCGGGTGGCCGCCGCCTGCGCCGGCGTGCAGAGCCTGGCCGGGGCGGTCGCCCAGGAACTGCCGGGCAGCAGCGGTGAGATGAAGCTCGTCGTCATCGAGATCGACGGCGGCTACTTCTATCTGATGGCCGCGGGCGACAACGCCTACCTCGCCGTCCTCGCCGACGTGGTCTGCGAACCCGGCCGGATGGGCGGCATGATGCGCGACCTCGTCGTCCGGATCGGCGCCCACCTCACCTCTCCGCCCCGGCGCGGCGGGCAGGCCGTATGACCCCGCGCCGCAAGCGGCGCCTGCCGCAGGAGGCGCCCTCCCCGCCACCCCTCTCCCCGGACACGGGCGAGGAGACGGAGGCGGGCAGCCCCGAGCGGCTGTACGCCGTCACCGGACTGCACGAGGGCGGGCGGGCGCAGCTCGATCTGGTCACCCTGATCGTGGCGCGCTCGGCGCCCCCGCCGTCCGGCACCCCCGAACAGGCGGCCGTGCTCCGGCTCTGCTCCGCACCCCTGTCCGTGGCCGAACTCTCGGCCTACCTCGACCTGCCGTTCAGCGCGATGACCGCGCTGATCACCGAGCTGATCGGCGCCGACCTGGTGCAGGCCCGCGCGCCGATCGTCCGCCAGGCGCTCCCCGACCGGACCCTCCTCGAAGCGGTGATGCATGGACTTCAACGCCTCTGACGCCGCCCCCGCGATCCCCGGCCCGCGCACCGAGGAGCGGCTCCCGCAGACCGCCCAGGCCGCGGTGAAGATCGTGATCGTGGGCGGCTTCGGCGTCGGCAAGACCACCATGGTCGGCTCGGTCAGCGAGATCAGACCGCTGACCACCGAGGAGACCATGACCCAGGCCGGTATCGGCATCGACGACAACTACGGCTCCGAGACCAAGACGGCCACCACGGTGGCCATGGACTTCGGCCGCATCAGCATCACCGACAAGCTGGTGCTCTACCTGTTCGGCACCCCCGGCCAGGAGCGGTTCTGGTTCCTGTGGAACCGGCTCTTCGAGGGCGCGCTCGGGGCGGTCGTCCTGGTCGACACCCGCCGGCTGGACGTCAGCTTCGACGTCATGGGGCGCCTGGAGGAACGCGGCGTGCCGTTCATCGTCGCCGTCAACTCCTTCCCGGACGCGCCCCGGCACCCCATCGAGGAACTGCGCGGCGCGCTCGACCTGGCCCCGGAGATCCCGATCGTCGAGTGCGACGTACGCCGCCGCGCCTCCAGCCGGGACACCCTGCTGACGCTGATGCACTTCCTGCACTCCCTCGCCCGGTCCGGCGCCCTGACCTGAGCGGGCGCGCGAACCCCATCGGCCGTCTCCCCGAAAGCGATCACTGTGACGCCTGAACCCCAGACCCCGACAGGCACCCCCGGCACCGTCCCCGGCCCACCGCCTGGCTGCCCCGCGCACGGCACCGGCCCCGGCGGCCTGCACCGGCTGTACGGCCCGGACGCGCTCGACCTGGACGACCTCTACGAGCGGCTGCGCGAGCAGTACGGCCCGGTCGCCCCCGTACTCCTCCACGACGACGTGCCCATGTGGGTGGTGCTCGGGCACGCCGAGAACCTGCACATGGTGCGCAGTCCCTCGCAGTACACCCGTGACAGCCGGGGCTGGACCCCGCTGCTGGAGGGCATGGTCAAGCCCGACCATCCGCTGATGCCGCACATCGCCCGGCAGCCGATCTGCGCGCACGCCGAGGGCGACGAGCACCAGCGGCTGCGCGCGGCCGTCACCGCCGCCATGGGCACCATCGACCACCGCGGGCTGCGCCGCTCCATCAACGGCTCCACCCAGGAACTCGTCAACCGCTTCTGCGGGCGCGGCCGCGCCGACCTGGTCTCCCAGTTCGCCGAGCACCTGCCGATGGCCGTGATGTGCGAGATCCTCGGCATGCCCGAGGAGTACGACGACCGGATGGTGCAGGCCGCCCGGGACGCGCTCAAGGGCACCGACACCGCCATCCAGAGCCACACCTACGTGATGAACGCGCTCAGCGGGCTCACCACCCGGCGCCGGGCCCGCCCCGAGGACGACGTCACCAGCCACCTCATCACGCACTCGGCGGGGCTCAGCGACGACGAGGTCCGCGAGCATCTGCGGCTGCTGCTGTTCGCCGCGTACGAGACCACCGCCAACCTGCTGGCCAACGCGCTGCGCATGGTGCTGACTGAGCCGGGGTTCCGCGCCCGGCTCAACGGCGGCCAGATGACGGTGCCGGAGGCGATCGAGCAGTCGCTGTGGGACGAGCCGCCGTTCAGCACCGTCCTCGGCTACTACGCCAAGCAGGACACCGAACTGGGCGGCCAGCGCATCCGGCGCGGCGACGGGCTGCTGTTCGCGCCCGCGCCGGGCAACCTCGACCCGCGCGTACGGCCCGACCCGACCGCGCACATGAAGGGCAACCGGTCCCATCTCGCCTTCGGCGGCGGCCCGCACGAATGCCCCGGCCAGGACATCGGGCGGGCCATCGCCGACATCGGGGTGGACGCCCTGCTGACCCGGCTGCCGGACATCCGGCTGGAGTGTGCCGAGGAGGATCTGCGCTGGCGGTCCTCCATCGCGTCCCGGCATCTGGTCTCGCTGCCGGTGCTGTTCGAGCCCAAGCCCAAGCAGGACGTCAACCGGGCGCCCAGCATGTCCCCCCTCCACCCGCACCGGGTGGAGCAACCGGTGCCGCAGCCGCGCGGGTGGGCCGAGAATAAGGCAGACAAGGCAGACAAGGCGGACAAGGCTGAGAAGGCGGGGAAGCCGGAGAAGGCGGAGGAGCGGGTGGTGCCGGTGCCGCCCGCCGAGCCGGCCGGGTCCTGGGCCGCGCCGTCGGGGAGCGCGCCGCCGAGCCGCTGGCAGCGGATGTGGCGGTGGCTGCTGGGGGAGTGAGCCGGGCCGGGGTCAGGCGTCGGCCCACTCCTTCGGGGAGGTCCACGCCTGGAGCGTGCGCCCGCTGACGAAGCTGTGCCGGGCGCCGGTCAGCGGGTCGGTGAACTCCAGCCTGCGGGCCAGGAGTTGGAGGGGGCGCCGGAAGTCGCCGGGCGCCGTCTCAGGGGCCACCTCCGGGTAGAGGGGGTCGCCGAGGATGGGGACGCCGAGCGTGTTCAGGTGCACCCGGAGCTGGTGGGTCTGGCCGGTGGTCGGCAGCAGACGATAACGGGCCAGGCCGTCCCGCTCGCGGTGCCCGGTGATCTCCACCCGTGTCACCGCGTTGGGCTCGCCCGCCACCTCCCGCGCGGCCAGCACCCCGCGCTCTTTCAGAATCCGGCTGCGCACGGTCCTGGGCAGCGTCAGCTCCGGGGCGTGCGGGGCGACGGCCTCGTACTCCTTGTGCACCCGGCGGTCGCGGAACAGGCCCTGGTAGGCGCCGCGTTCCTCCGGGCGCACGGTGAACAGCACCAGTCCGGCGGTCAGCCGGTCCAGCCGGTGCGCGGCGCCCAGTCCGGGCAGGCCGAGGTCGTGGCGGAGGCGGGCGAGGAGGGTCTCGGAGACGTGGGAGCCGCGCGGGGTGGTGGCCAGGAAGTGCGGTTTGTCGGCGACGACGATGTGCTCGTCCCGGTACACCACCTCGACCGGGAAGGGCACCGGCACCTCCGGGGGCAGCTCGCGGTGGAACCACACGAACATCCCCGGCCGGTACGGCGCGTCCGGCGCCACCGGCAGCCCGTCGGCACCCACCACCGCCCCGGCGTGGAACATCGCCTCCACTTGGCCCGGACCGGCCCCCGTCAGCCGCGCCACCAGGTGCTCGCGCACCGTGGCCCATGTCCCCTCCAGGGGCAGCCGCACCCGTACGGGGTCGACACCCCGGCGCTGGGGGAGCGGGGCGGGCGGGGGCTGCGTACGGCGTCTCATCAGGTTCCCCAGGTTACGGGGGCCGCCCAATCCGGTTGGCCCGCCGCCGGGCGCTTGGCAGGATGCCGGGCATGCCGTTTCTCACCAGCCCGGTGCTGCCCGCAGGAACCCTCGCCCGTCAGCCGCAGCCCGACATCCCGGCCGCGGCCGGGATGCGCCTGCGCCCCTGGCGGGCCGAGGACGCGCCCGCCGTCCATGCCGCCTTCCAGGACCCGACCCTCAATCAGTGGCACGGGCGGTCCTGTGACGCCCCGGAGGAGGCCGCCGGCTGGATCGAGGACTGGCACGCGGAGTGGACGCGGGAGCATGGCGCCCAGTGGGCCGTGGTGCGCGCGGACACCGGTGAGCTGCTCGGCCGGGCCGCGCTGCGGGAGATCCGGCTGCGGGACGGTGTGGCCGAGGTGGCGTACTGGACGGTGGCGCGGGCGCGCGGGCGGGGTGTGGCCCGGCATGCCACGGACGCGCTGGTGCGCTGGTCGTTCCACGAGATCGGCTTCAACCGGCTGGAGCTGATGCACGCCACCGCCAACGAGGCGTCCTGCCGGGTCGCCACCAAGGCGGGGTTCGCCGTGGAGGGCACCCGGCGCCGGGCGCTGCTGCACCCGGACGGCTGGCACGACATGCATCTGCACGCCCGGCTCAGGGGCGACTGAGGCGCCGCCCCCGCCGCCCCCGCCGCTCCCGTCCCGTCACGCGGCCGCGTTCTCCTGCTCGGCCTCGATGCGCGCGTTCCACTCCGGCTTGCTGGCCTGCCAGCCGTCCTCGTTGTGGCCCAGGCGCCAGTAGCCGGAGATGGAGAGGTCCTCGCGGGGAATCCGCGCGTCCACCCGCAGCATCCGGCGCAGTTCCTTCACGAAGGACGCCTCGCCGTGCACGAAGGCGTGCGGCCGGCCCTCGGGGAACTCCAGCGCCCGCACGGCCTCCAGCAGGGCCTCGCCCACCGGGCGGTCCCCGCGGTGCAGCCAGACGACCTCCACCTCGGAGTCGATCTTCTGCTCCTCCTCGGGACCGGCCACCTCCACGAAGGCGTGCGCGGGCGTGCCCGACGGCAGGGTCTCCAGGGCGCGGGCGATGGCGGGCAGCGCGCTCTCGTCCCCGACGAGCAGATGCCAGTCGGCCGTCACATCGGGGGTGTAGGCGCCGCCGGGGCCGAAGAAGCGCAGGGTCTCGCCGGGGCGGACCCGGGTGGCCCAGGGCCCGGCGAGGCCCTGGTCGCCGTGGATGACGAAGTCGAGGGTCATCTCCCGGTGCTCGGCGTCCCAGGCGCGCACGGTGTACGTACGGGTCACCGGCCACTGCTCACGGGGGAGTTCGGCCTGGACGCGCTCCAGGTCGAACGGCTCCGGGTAGGTCATCCCGTCCACCGGGGCGAAGAGCAGCTTCACATAGTGGTCGGTCCAGGTGTCGGCCGAGAAGTCGGCCAGTCCGGCGCCGCCGAGCACGATCCGCTGGACGTGCGGGGTCAGCCGCTCGGTGCGTACCACCTGGGCGGAATGGAGCTTGCGCGGCTTTCGCCCCGGACGCTCTGCCATGACGGCCTCCTGCTGCCTTGGTTAGGTATACCTAAGCTAGCACCTCGCGCCGGGGTCGCTTTGGTGTCGGGGGTCCCTTCGTCCGGAGATTTCCCTCGCACAGGGGGTCGTACTCACGCCTCCAGCGTGGTCAACAGCCGCTGGAGCGAGCCGCCCAGGCCCCAGCGGGCCGCGAGCGCGTCCAGGGCGGCGGCGTCGCGCGGAGTGTGCGGCAAGTCGGTGTCCACCTCGGGCAGCGGGACGTCGTCGGCGACCCGGACGACCTTCGGGGCGACCGCGAGATAGGGGGCCGCCTCGGTCAGCCGCTTGCGCTGGGCCGGGGTCAGCTTCGCCTTCGGGTCGTCCACGGCCGCGACGATCCCGGCCAGGTCCCCGAACTCGGCCAGCAGCTTGGCCGCCGTCTTCTCCCCGACACCGGGCACGCCCGGCAGGCCGTCACTCGGGTCGCCGCGCAGCAGCGCCAGATCGGCGTAACCCCGGCCGTCCACGCCGTACTTCTCGCGCAGCCACGCCTCGTCGGTGAGCTGGAGGGTGCCGACGCCCTTGAGCGGATACAGGACGCGGATGTCACGGGCGTCGTCGACCAGTTGGTACAGGTCGCGGTCGCCGGTGACGATGTCGACGGGGCCGTCCGCGCGGGCGGTGAACGTGCCGATCACGTCGTCCGCCTCGTATCCGGCCACGCCCACGCGGGCGATGCCGAGCGCGTCCAGCACCTCCTCGATCACCGGGACCTGCGGGGATAGGGTGTCCGGGACCTCCTCCGCGTCCGGCGCGCCCTCGTGCTCCTCGGCCACCCGGTGCGCCTTGTAGGAGGGGATCAGGTCGACCCGCCACTGGGGGCGCCAGTCGGCGTCCATGCAGGCCACCAGCTTGTCCGGGCGGTGGTCCTTGACCAGGCGGTCGATGAAGTCCAGCAGTCCGCGCACCGCGTTCACCGGGGTGCCGTCCGGCGCCCGCACCGAGTCCGGCACGCCGAAGTAGGCGCGGAAGTACAGGGAGGCGGTGTCGAGAAGCATCAGTCGTCCGGTCACGCTCGCATCATGCCGCACCGCACCGACAGCGGGCCCGCGCACCGGGCCCACGCATGTGACCTGGACCACTTCCGTGTTTGGCTCAAATACGACCGGGCAGGCGCCGCGCGCCGGAACGAGGCAATTGCTTATCAAGTGACAACTATCCCTCGTCTCCTGCTTCTTGCCGCCTAGCCGAGGGACATGCATGACAGCGAGAATCGAAGCGGAACATCTCTACAAGGTGTTCGGCAGACGACCGGACCAGGCCGTGGCACGGCTCGAACAGGGCGCCGACCGCGACGATCTGCGCGCGGAGGGCAGCACCGCCGCCGTCATCGACGCCTCCTTCGCCGTCGCGCCGGGTGAGATCTTCGTTGTCATGGGCCTGTCCGGCTCGGGCAAGTCCACCCTGCTGCGCACGCTCAACGGCCTGCTCGCGCCCACCGCGGGCCGGGTCCGCTTCGACGGACAGGACCTCACCGCGCTCGGTGACCGCGAGCTGCGCGAGGTCCGGGCCAACAAGATCAGCATGGTGTTCCAGCACTTCGCGCTCTTCCCGCACCGCAGCGTCCGTGACAACGCCGCGTACGGCCTGGCCGTGCAGGGCGTGCCCCGCGCCGAGCGCGAACGCCGCGCCGACGAGGCGCTCGCCCTGTGCGGGCTGGCCGGCTGGGAGGACTCCTGGCCCGACGAACTCTCCGGCGGCATGCAGCAGCGCGTCGGCCTCGCCCGCGCGCTCGCCACCGACGCCGACCTGCTGCTGATGGACGAGTCCTTCAGCGCACTGGACCCGCTGATCCGCCGCGACATGCAGGACCAGCTCCTCGAACTGCAGAAGACGCTGCACAAGACGATCGTCTTCATCACCCACGACCTCAACGAGGCCATGCGCCTGGGCGACCGCATCGCCGTCATGCGTGACGGCCGCATCGTGCAGACCGGCACCGCCGAGGACATCCTGCTGCGCCCCGCGGACGACTACGTCGCCTCCTTCATCCAGGACGTCGACCGCTCCCGCGTGCTCACCGCGTCCGCCGTCATGGACACCGACGTGACGGGCGACGAGGCCGACTGCGCCTGCGAGACCGCCGCGCCCGGCACGCCGTTCACCGAACTGTGCGCGCTCAGCGCCCGCCTCAGCCACCCGGTCGCCGTCCTCGACGCCGACCGCACCGTGGTCGGCGTCGTCCCCGAGAGCCGCCTGGTCGGCTTCCTCGGCGACGACCGGAAGGACCCGATCGTCTGCGACCACGGCGGCGACGGGAGGAAGGTGACCGCCCGTGCCTAGGCTTCCGCTCGGTGACTGGGTCGACTCCGGGGTCGACTGGCTGGTCGGCCACCTCTCCTGGCTCTTCGACGCCGTCCGCGCCGTCCTGGAGGGCATGTACGACGGCATCGACGCCGTCCTCACCGCCCCCCAGCCCCTGCTGCTCGCCGGCATCCTCGCCGTCCTCGCCTGGTGGCTGCGCGGACTGCTCGCCGGTGTCCTCGCCTTCGCCGGATTCGCCCTCGTGGACTCCCTCGACCTGTGGGAACGGGCCATGTCCACGCTCTCGCTGGTGTTGGTCGCCACCATCATCGCGCTGGTCATCTCGATCCCGCTCGGCATCTGGGCCGCCCGCTCCCGCGCGGTGAGCGCCACCCTGCGCCCCGCGCTGGACCTGCTCCAGACCATGCCGTCGATGGTGCTGCTGATCCCGGCCATGCTCTTCTTCGGCCTCGGCACCGCCGCCGGTGTCGTCGCCACCCTGATCTTCGCGCTCGCCCCCGGCGTCCGCATGACCGAGCTGGGCATCCGCCAGGTCGACGCCGAACTGGTCGAAGCCGCCGAGGCGTTCGGCACCACACCCCGCGACACCCTGTGGCGGGTTCAGCTCCCGCTCGCGCTGCCCACCATCATGGCGGGCGTCAACCAGGTCATCATGCTCGGCCTGTCCATGGTCGTCATCGCGGGCATGGTCGGCACCGGCGGCTTGGGCGGCGCGGTCAACGAGGCCATCGGCCAGCTCGACATCGGCTACGGCTTCGAGGCGGGCGTCGGCATCGTCGTCCTCGCCATCTACCTCGACCGGGTGACCGGCGCGCTCGGCACCCACCTCTCCCCGCTGGGCCGCCGCGCCGCCGCCAAGGCCCGGCCCACCGCCTGGTCGTACCGGCCGCGCCCGGCCGTCGCCGTCGTCGCGGTGGTCGTGCTCGCGCTGGTCGCGGGCGGCCTCGGGGTCTTCGGGCCCGGCGCCACCAAGTCCACCGCCTCCGGTACGGACATCGGCAAGGGCAAGGAGATCAAGCTCGGGTACATCCCGTGGGACGAGGGCATCGCCTCCACCTTCCTCTGGAAGGAGCTGCTGGAGCGGCGCGGCTTCAAGGTCAGCGTCACCCAGTACGCGGCCGGCCCCCTCTACACCGGCCTCGCCACCGGCAACCTGGACTTCGAGACCGACTCCTGGCTGCCCACCACGCACGCCGAGTACTGGAAGAAGTACGGCGACCGGATGGAGGACCTGGGCAACTGGTACGGCTCCACCTCCCTGGAGCTGACCGTCCCGTCCTATGTGAAGGACGTGAACTCCCTGGCCGACCTGAAGGACCACGCCGCCGAGTTCGACGGCCGGATCATCGGCATCGAGCCCAGCGCGGGCATGATGGGCCTGCTCAAGGACAAGGTGCTCGACCAGTACGGCCTCAAGGGCAAGTACGAGGTCGTCGACGGCTCCACCCCGGCCATGCTGACCGAGCTGAAGCGGGCCTACGCCAAGAAGCAGCCCGTGGTCGTCACCCTGTGGTCCCCGCACTGGGCGTACAGCGACTACAAGCTGAAGAAGCTCAAGGACCCGGCGGGCGCCTGGGGCAAGGGCGACAAGGTGCACACCCTCGCCCGCAAGGGGTTCAGCGAGGACAACCCCGAGGTCGCCAAGTGGCTGAAGGACTTCTCGATGACCGAGAAGCAGCTCACCGGCCTGGAAGCCCGTATCCAGAAGGCCGGCAAGGGCAAGGAGCAGGACGCCGTGCGCACCTGGCTCAAGGAGAACCCGAAGCTGGCCGACACCTGGGCACCGGCCGGCAACGCCGAGAAGTAGGCGGCCCCACGAGGTGAGACGAGGGGAGGGGGCGGACGCGGCACCCGCGTCCGCCCCCGCGGCCGATTTCACCACCGTAGGGTTCCGGCCAACCACGGAGCGCCATGGGCCCCGCCTCACGGGAACACCTGGGGGCGCCCGAGCCTTTAAGCAGGTGAACGCCGCGGAACACCGGGGCAGGACCAGGCGTCCGGCGGACCGCGGCACTGGCGCGAACCGTGGGGTACCGGCCCGGCGGCGGCGCGGGATGTGAGAGGCGCGTGAAACGGTTTGCCGAACGTGCGTAGGGTGCAGACAGCTTAGGGACAGGGGCGCCCGGCACACGGCGTCCGGGCAGCCGCGCCACGCGTGAAGGAGGGAGCCGCAGCGATGGGCGACCACAAGGAGCGACAGCCCGTGCGGGTCGGCGCGGCCGTCCGGCGGCGCCGCCGGACGCTCGAACTCACCCTCGCGGTCGTGGCCGAGCGCAGCGGCCTCTCGGTGCCCTTCCTCAGCCAGGTGGAGAACGACCGGGCCCGCCCGAGCCGCACCTCCCTGGAGAAGCTGGCCGACGCGCTGCGCACCACGGCGGTGGAACTCCTCGCTGCCGCCGACCCCGCGTGCAGCGTGGACGTCGTACGCGGCGAGCCGGTCGCGGACGGCGACTTCACCGCCCGGACCCGCGCCCTGGTGCGCGGCCACCACCAGCTCCACGCCTCCGAGTTCACCGGCGACCACGACGCCGGCCGCGAGTTCCAGCACCGCAACGACGAGCTGATGTACGTGGCCGACGGCGCGGTCGAGATCGAGGCCGAGGGCCGCGCCTACCGGCTCGGCCGGGGCGACACCCTGTACCTGACCGGCGGTGTCCGCCACCGCTGGCGGGCCACCGTGCCGGACACCCGGGTGATCGTGGTGGCCGTCGCCGAGCACATCGAGGCGGTCCAGGACCGGGCGCGGTAGTGCGGGTCGTCTCCCTGGTGCCGTCTCTGACCGAGGCGGTCGCCGTGACGCTGCCCGGTGTCCTCGTCGGAGCCACCGACTGGTGCGAACGCCCGGCGGACCTCGACGTCGAGCGCGTCGGCGGCACCAAGAACCCCGACACCGCGCGGATCGCCGCCCTCGAACCCGACCTCGTGATCGCCAACGAGGAGGAGAACCGCGCCCCCGACCTCGACGCCCTGCGCGCGGCGGGCGTCCCGGTGCTGGTCACCGAGGTGCGCACCGTGCCGCAGGCATTCACCGAGCTGGAGCGGGTGCTGTCGGCGTGCGGCGCCACGAGCCGGCCCGGCTGGCTGGACGGCGCCGAGGCGGCCTGGGCCGCGCCGCCGGAGTCGCACCGGCCGCTGAGTGCCGTGGTGCCGGTCTGGCGCCGCCCCTGGATGGTGCTCGGCCGGGACACCTTCGCGGGCGACGTACTGGCCCGCCTCGGCGTACGGCACCTGTACGACGGCCACACCGAGCGCTACCCCCGCGTCCCGCTGGACGAGCTGAACGCGGCGGACCCCGACCTGGTCGTCCTGCCCGACGAGCCGTACCGCTTCACCGCCGACGACGGCCCCGAGGCGTTCCCCGGCCTGCCCTGCGCCCTGGTCAGCGGACGGCACCTGACCTGGTACGGACCCTCGCTGCTCGAAGCGCCCCGCGTGCTGGGGGAGGCGCTGGCAGCAGCGCGCCGCTGAGCAGGCCGCGCACGGTACCGGCGGCCGCGGCGGCCCAGGCGATGAGCAGCAGGGTGTACAGGGCGACCGCGAGCCCCGCGTACACCGTCAGGCCGGTGTGCCGGGCCAGGGAGGCGGCGCCGGTGACACAGGTGCCGACCGGGAAGGTGAGTCCCCACCAGCTCAGCGCGAACCGCATGCCCCGGCGCCGCGCCCGCCCCACCTGCGCGGCGGCGAACGCCAGCCACAGCAGCGCGAAGCCCATCACCGGCACCCCGTACAGCACCGCGAACACCGCGAGCCCCCGGTCGTACGGCGCCGGGACCACCCCCGGCGCCAGATCCGCGATCGCGCCGGCCGCAGTGGTGGACTGGCCCAGCGGGCCGAGGACCAGGAACAGGGCCGGGGTGAGCGCGAGCGGCAGCGGGCCGTGGAGCAGCAGACGGGCGAGGAGCAGCGGCAGCATCAGCAGCGTGGCCAGCAGGCTCAGCCCGAACAGCGCCAGGCAGCCCAGCAGCAGGGTCGCACGAGGCTGGCCCGGCGGCAGATACGGCACCAGCGCGGGACCGAGCGCGGCCGACACCATCGGCGCGACCAGCGGCAGCAGCCACACGGGGGTGGCGTCGGCGAGAGCGGGCCGGTGCCGGGTCACCATCAGGTACGGCACCGCCACGGCCGCCGCCAGGCCCAGTGCCGTACCGGCCGTGAACAGCACGGCGTCCAGGGCCACGGCCGCCTGTGTGCCGATCCAGTACCGGCCCGCGGAGAGGGCGCCCCCGCCGACCGCGAGGAGGGCCATGGCGGCGCAGCCGTGGAAGGGGGCGGTCGCCGGGTCGAGGAGGTGCGCGCGGGCCTGGTCGCGGTGGTGGGTCCAGTGCAGGGCGCGGGCCGCGAGGAGGGCGAGCAGCAGGAGCAGGGAGAGGGTCCACAGGGCGGCGCAGAGCCAGCGGACGTGGGAGGGGAGGGCGGCACCCGCCGAGCCGACGATCGCCGTGCCCATGACGGCGGCGTACCAGTTCGGGCCGAGGTGGCGGAGGCGGGCTGCGGTGACCATGGGACCAGCTTCCTGGCGCGGATCGTCGCTGACCAGGGATGGTGTGTCTATGGGGGCATAAGATGGTCTTATGAGCGAAGAGCAGGCGAGGAGCGGTTCGCTGGCGCACCGGGTGCCCGATCTGGGCGGCCTCGAGCTGCTGCTGGCGGTGGCCCGGCTGGGCAGCCTCGGTTCGGCCGCGCGCGAGCTGGGCATCACCCAGCCCGCCGCCAGCAGCCGGCTGCGCTCCATGGAACGGCAGCTCGGTGTCGCCCTGGTCGACCGCTCCCCGCGCGGCTCCCGGCTCACCGACGCGGGCGCGCTGGTCACCGACTGGGCCCGGCAGGTCGTGGCGGCGGCCGAGGTGTTCGACGCGGGCGCGCAGGCGCTCCGTGCGACGCGGGACTCCCGGTTGCGGGTCGCGGCCAGCATGACCATCGCCGAGTACCTGCTGCCCGGCTGGCTGCTCGCACTGCGCGCCGGACGCCCGGACACGGCGGTGTCCCTGCTCGCGGGCAACTCGGCCAAGGTCGCCGAACTCCTGCTCGCGGGCGAGGCCGACCTCGGTTTCGTGGAGGGGCTGAGTGTCCCCACCGGCCTGGACTCGGCCGTCATCGCGCACGACCGCCTCACCGTCGTCACCGCCCCCGCCCACCCCTGGGCCCGCCGCCCCCGCCCCCTGACGACGGCGGAACTCGCCGCCACCCCCCTGATCCTCCGCGAACGCGGCTCCGGCACCCGCCAGGTCCTCGACGCCGCCCTCGGCGCCCCCGCCCGCCCCCTGATCGAACTCTCCTCCACCACCGCCGTGAAGGCAGCCGTGATCAGCGGCGCGGGCCCGGCCGTCCTCAGCGAACTCGCCGTCGGCGAGGAACTCACCACCCGCCGCCTGATCGGCATCCCGGTGGAGGGGGCCGCCCTGCGCCGGGACCTGCGGGCGGTGTGGCCCACGGGACACCGGCCTACGGGACCGGCGAGGGAGCTGCTGTCACTGACGCGGGGATGAGGCGGGGGCTGCTTCGGGGGCGGGCTGTGGGCGTGCCGGCCGTGATCCGGGCCGGCGGGCCCGGAGTGGGTGTGCCGTGATCGGCCTGCCGTACCCGGCGTGGCGTGGGGCTCGGTCGCCCCGTGCCTGCCGGGCGACCGCGCTCAGCCCGGCCGTTGGCCCCGTGGGCGCCCGGCGGGCAGTCGGCCGCGTCTCCGTGTCGCACCGCTTCATGCCGCTCAGCTCGCGGCAGCGACCAGCGCTCTCATCACCCGGTCGTCCGTGCCCATCTCCGGGTGCCACTGGACGCCGAGCACCCAGCCCTCGGCGGAGGGGAGTTCGACGGCTTCGATCGTGCCGTCGGAGGCATGGGCGGAGGGGGTGAGGGCGGGGGCGAGGCGGGCGATCGCCTGGTGGTGGTAGGTGGGGACGCTGGTGCCGTCCGGCTGGATGGCCGCGTAGAGGGTGCCCGGTACCGGGTGGACGGGGTGGGCGCCGAAGACGCCGACCGCCTCCGTGTGGCCGTCGAGGTGCTGGACGAGGGTGCCGCCCAGGGCGACGTTGAGGAGCTGCATGCCCCGGCAGATGCCGAGGAGGGGGACGTGGGCGGCCAACGCGGCCTCGATCAGGGCGAGTTCCCAGGCGTCACGTTCCGGGGCGGGCGGGCCGCAGCGGGGGGAGCGTTCGGCGCCGTAGCGGGCGGGGTCGACATCGGGGCCGCCGGCGATCACCACGCCGTCCAGGCGGGCCACCACCTCCGGTGCCAGCGCCGGGTCGTCCGGGGGCAGCAGGGCGGGGAGGCCGCCCGCACGGCTCACCAGGCGGGGGTAGGCGGCCGGGAGGAGGGCCGCCTCCAGTTCCCAGACGCCCCAGCGGGCGCCCGCCTCCAGATACGTACTCACGCCGATCAGCGGCCGTCCGCCCATGTGCCCTCCAAAGGTGCTCAGGCATACCTTTGCAGAGCGGGGGTCAGGCGAGGAAGCCCCGCAGGAGGGCCGCCGTGCCCGCGCAGTGCTCCCGCGCGATCTCCCGCGCCGCGTCCGCGTCCCGCTCCAGCACCGCCTCCACCAGCGCGGTGTGCTGCCGCTGGGAGTGCTCCAGGTTCCGTACCAGCAGCGGGATGCAGTCCAGCAGGTCGTTGACGCCCGCCCGGACCGCCGCGTACTGCGCCGCCAGGGACGGCGAGCCGCACAGCCCGGCCAGCGTCAGATGCAGCAGGGTGTCCCGGCGCCGGTAGTCCGCGAGCGGCGCGTCACGGGTGTGGTCCAGCGCCCGCCGCAGCCGTACGACACCCTCCCCGGTCAGCCCGTGCGCCGCACACAGACCGGCCGCGCCCACCTCCAGCACCTCGCGGAAGCGCAGCACGTCCTCGATGTCGACCTCGGCCGTGCGGCGCCGCAGCTCGTCCTCGCCGACCCCGTCCGGGCGGCGCAGCACGAACGTGCCGCCGTACCGCCCGCGCCGCGACTCCACGAGCCCCTGGTCGTGCAGCACCCGCAGCACCTCGCGCAGCGTCACCCGGCTGATGCCGAGCCGCTCCGCCAACTCCCGCTCGGAGGGCAGCCGTTCACCGTCCGGGACGAGGCCGAGCCGGACCACCTGGAGGATCTGCTCCAGCGCCTCCTCGAAGCCGTTGCCCGCCCGCACCGGCCGCAGCACCGCGCCCAGCCGGTCGGTCCCCGCTCCGGGCTCCCGCGCCCCCGCATTCCCGGCCATCCGGTCGCGCCCCCTTCCCAAGCAATGGTTCCCCGCCATACCTTATGGCTCCTTGCCGGACCGCGCGCAGCACGTCCCAGGAGGCTCTCCCGTGGCAGACCGCACACCCCCGCTGAGCATCGAGGAACTGCGGGCGCTGGTCGCCGGCGGGGAGATCGACACCGTCGTCCTGGCCTTCCCCGACATGCAGGGGCGGCTCCAGGGCAAGCGGTTCGCCGCCCGCTTCTTCCTCGACGAGGTACTCGACCACGGCACCGAGGGCTGCAACTACCTCCTCGCGGTCGACACCGAGATGAACACCGTCGACGGCTACGAGATGTCCTCCTGGGACCGGGGCTACGGCGACTTCGCGATGCGCCCCGACCCGGCCACGCTGCGCCGCCTGCCCTGGCACCCGGGCAGCGCGCTGCTCATGGCCGACCTCGCCTGGGAGGACGGCACCCCGGTCGTCGCCGCCCCGCGCCAGATCCTGCGCCGCCAACTTGAACGGCTGGCCGGGCTGGGATACACCGCCCAGGCCGGTACCGAGCTGGAGTTCATCCTCTTCAGGGACAGCTACGAGCACGCCTGGGACACCGGGTACCGGGGGCTGACCCCGGCCAACCAGTACAACATCGACTACTCCATCCTCGGCACCGGCCGCGTCGAGCCCCTGCTGCGCCGGCTGCGCAACGAGATGGCGGGCGCGGGCCTCACCGTCGAGTCCGCCAAGGGGGAGTGCAACCCCGGCCAGCACGAGATCGCCTTCCGCTACACCGAGGCCCTGCGCACCTGCGACCAGCACGCGGTGTACAAGACGGGGGCCAAGGAGATCGCCGGCCAGGAGGGGATGGCGCTCACCTTCATGGCGAAGTTCAACGAGAAGGAGGGCAACTCCTGCCACATCCACCTCTCGCTCGCCGACGAGGACGGCCGCAGCGCGATGGCCGAGGGCGACGGCATGTCCGAGGTGATGCGGTACTTCCTGGCCGGACAGCTCGCCGCGCTGCGCGACTTCTCGCTGCTGTACGCGCCGAACATCAACTCCTACAAGCGGTTCCAGCCGGGCTCCTTCGCCCCGACCGCCGTCGCCTGGGGCCACGACAACCGCACCTGCGCCCTGCGCGTCGTCGGCCACGGCCCCTCGCTGCGCTTCGAGAACCGGCTGCCCGGCGGTGACGTCAACCCCTACCTCGCGGTCGCCGGACTCGTCGCCGCCGGGCTGTACGGGGTGGAGCAGCGGCTCGAACTGCCCGAGCCCTGCGCGGGCAACGCCTACATCGCCGAGTACGAGCACGTGCCCACCACACTGCGGGAGGCTGCCCAGCTCTGGGAGACCAGCCCCATCGCCAAGGCCGCCTTCGGCGAGGAGGTGGTCGCCCACTACGCCAACATGGCCCGTGTCGAGCTGGCCGCCTTCGACGCCGCCGTCACCGACTGGGAACTGCGCCGCTCCTTCGAACGCCTGTGAACAGGCCGTCGGCTGTGAACAGCTCACCGTGTGTGAACGCCCGTGAACCCGCGAACACCCGTGAACCCGCGAACACCCGTGAACCTGCGAACACCCGTGAACCTGCGAACACCTGTGAACCCGCGAACACCTGTGAACGCCCGTGAAAGGTGACACCCCCTTGACGGACCCGCACGAACTCCACGTGGTCAACCCGGCCACCGAGGAGACCCTCGCCACCGTCCCCGCCGCGAGCGCCGAGGACATCGCCGCCGCCGTCGCCCGTGCCGTCCCCGCCCAGCGCGCCTGGGCCGCCCTCGCCCCCGCCGACCGCGCCCGGCTGCTCCGCCGCTTCGCCGACACCGTCGACGCGCACACCGACGAACTGGCCCTGCTGGAGGTCCGCGAGGCCGGCCACACCCTCGGCAACGCCCGCTGGGAGGCCGGCAACGCCCGCGACCTGCTGCTCTACGCGGCCGGCGGCGCCGAACGGCTGACCGGCAGCCAGATCCCGGCCCCCGGCGGCTGGAACGTCACCTTCCACGAACCTCTCGGCGTGGTCGGCGTCATCGCCCCCTGGAACTTCCCGATGCCCATCGCCGCCTGGGGCTCCTTCCCGGCGCTCGCCGCGGGCAACGCCGTCGTTCTCAAGCCCGCCGAGACCACCCCGCTCACCGCGCTCCGCCTCGCCGAACTCGCCCTGGAGGCGGGCCTGCCCGAGCACCTCTTCCAGGTGCTCCCCGGCCACGGCCACACCGCCGGACGCGCGCTGGTCGAGCACCCGGACATCGCCAAGATCGTGTTCACCGGCTCCACCCGCACCGGACACGAGGTCGCGGAGCGCTGCGCCCGCCTGCTCAAGCCGGTCACCCTCGAACTCGGCGGCAAGAGCCCCAACATCGTCTTCGCCGACGCCGACCTCAAGGCCGCCCTCGACCCCTTCTCCTTCCTCGACAACGCCGGCCAGGACTGCTGCGCACGCACTCGCGTCCTGGTCCAGCGCGAGGTCTACGACGAGGCCCGCGCCCACCTCGCGGACGCCCTCGCCGCCGTGGTCGTCGGCGACCCGGCCGACGAGAAGACGCAGATGGGCCCGCTGATCTCCCGCGCCCAGCTCGACCGCGTCCGCTCCTACGTCCCCGACGACGCTCCCGCCCTGCGCGGCACCGCCCCCGACGGACCCGGCCACTGGTTCCCGCCGACCGTGCTCACCGACGTGGCCCCCGACAGCCCGGCCGCCCGCGAGGAGATCTTCGGGCCCGTCGCCGTCCTGCTGCCCTTCACCGACGAGCAGGACGCGATCCGGCTCGCCAACGACACCCCCTACGGGCTCTCCGGCTCCATCTGGACCCGCGACCTCGGCCGAGCCCTGCGCGTCTCCGGGGCCGTCCGCGCCGGCAACCTGTCCGTCAACTCCCACTCCAGCGTCCGCTACTGGACCCCGTTCGGCGGCTTCAAGCAGTCCGGACTCGGCCGTGAACTCGGCCCGGACGCCCTGACCGCCTTCACCGAGACCAAGAACGTCTTCCTCAGCACGGAGGGGCACGCCTAAGTGACCGAGATCGAAGCTCCCGTCTGCCGCCGCCTGGTCGGCCGCACCGCCGTCGTCACCGGAGCCGGCAGCGGCATCGGACTGGCCACCGTCCGCAGGCTCGCCGCCGAGGGCGCCCGTGTGGTCTGCGCCGACATCGACGAGACCAGCGGCAAGGCCGCCGCCGAGGAGGTGGGCGGACTGTTCGTGAAGACGGACGTCACCGACCCCGACCAGGTCGAGGCGCTGTTCAAGGCCGCCCACGACACCTACGGCAGCGTCGACATCGCCTTCAACAACGCCGGCATCTCCCCGCCCGACGACGACTCCATCCTGGAGACCGGCCTGGAGGCGTGGAAGCGGGTGCAGGAGGTCAACCTCACCTCCGTCTACCTGTGCTGCAAGGCCGCGCTGCCCTACATGCGGCGCCAGGGCCGGGGTTCCATCATCAACACCGCCTCCTTCGTGGCCCGGATGGGCGCGGCCACCTCCCAGATCTCCTACACCGCCTCCAAGGGCGGGGTGCTCGCCATGTCCCGCGAACTCGGGGTGCAGTTCGCCCGCGAGGGCATCCGGGTCAACGCGCTGTGCCCCGGCCCGGTCGACACCCCGCTGCTCCAGGAGCTGTTCGCCGCCGACCCCGAGCGGGCCGCCCGCCGCCTGGTGCACATCCCGCTGGGCCGGTTCGCGCGGGCCGACGAGATCGCCGCCGCCGTCGCCTTCCTCGCCAGCGACGACGCCTCCTTCGTCAACGCCACCGACTTCCTGGTCGACGGCGGTATCTCCGGCGCGTACGTCACCCCGCTCTAGTCGGCGCGTACCCCACCCCCCTCCCGACGAAAGGTGTACGGTCCCCGTCCCATGCGACAGCTACTCGCCTGGTCCCTCGCCGCGGCCGCCGCCCTCGCGGCCGCGCCGGCCCCCACCGCGGCGGCAGCCGACACCAAGTGCCCTAAGTTGAGCACCAGTTGGTACGGCGACAACCGCGCGCACCTGCAACAGGTCATCGACAGCCACGGCACCTGTTCCGGACACCGCGGCGCGGTCGCCGCGTTCGACTGGGACAACACGATCACCAAGAACGACGTCACCGACGCCACCCTCTCCTGGGCCCTGCGCCACGACGCGCTGCCCCGGCCCGCCCGCTGGAAGGACACCAGCGCCTGGATGACCGACGCCGGGGACCGGGCGCTCACCGCCGCCTGCGGCACCGGCGCGGGCGGCTCCCTGCGCACCTCCGACCGCCCGAAGTGCACCGACGAGATCGTGGAGATCCGGGAGAAGGGCACCACGATGAGCGGCGCCGCCGCCTTCGCGGGCACCTGGAACCACCGGCGCACCGTCCCGCAGTACGCCTGGGTGCCCCAGCTCTTCGCGGGCCGCACCCCCGCCCAGCTCTCCTCGTACGCGGCCGCCGCCCGCACCGAGGCGCTGGCCGCGCCCATCGGCGCCACCCGCACCCTGGGCACCCACACCGTCCCGGCCTACGTCCGCTACTACGACCAGCAGCGTGACCTCATCCGCACCCTCCAGCGGGCCGGATTCCGGGTGTACATCGTCTCGGCCGGCTCCGAACCGGTCACCGAGGTCTGGTCGCGCGGGGTCGGCGTCGACGCCGCGCACACCATCGCCATCCGCTCCGTCCTCGACCACCGCGGCCGCATCACCACCCGCAACGAGGGCTGCGGCGGGACCGGCGTGAACAAGGGCGATGTCATCCCGTACATCGACGGCAAGCGGTGCTGGATCAACCAGGACATCTACGGTATCCGCGGCCCGGCCGCCTGGCAGAAGCAGTCCTGGAAGAACCGGATCGCCTTGGGCGGCGGCGACGCGGACACCGACGTCACCTTCGTCTCCGACGCCACCGGCGCCCACCTGGTCCTCAACCGCAACAAGGCCGAGCTGATGTGCCGGGCCTACGACGACTCCGACGGCCGCTGGGTGATCAACCCGATGTTCATCGAGCCGCTGCCCCGCAGGACCGACCCGTACCCCTGCTCCACCACCGCCTACAACGCCCCGGACGGCCGCCGCACGCCGGTGCTCCGCCCGGACGGCTCGGTGGTCCCGGACCAGGCGGACACGGTCTACTGAGGGGCCGTCAGAGGAACGTGTGCCCCTCACCCCGGTAGGTGGGCACGGTCGCCGTGACCGTGTCCCCCTCCACCAGGTGCAGCACGTCGAACCGCTCGCACAGCTCGCCCGCCTTGGCGTGCCGGAACCACACCTTGTCGCCGATCAGCAGATCGTCGGCGGGCGAGCCCAGCAGCGGGGTCTGCACCTCCCCGGCACCCTCCTGCGGGTCGAAGCGCAGCCCCTGAGGCAGATACGGCACCGGCAGCCGGTCCGGGCCCGCCGCACCCGACGCCGGATAGCCGCCGCCCAGCACCGTCACCGCGCCCACGCCGGGCCGCCGGACCACGGGCAGCGCGAACAGGGCGGCCGGACGGCCCGTGAACGACGTGTAGTTGTCGAACAGCCGGGGCACGTACAGCCCCGAACCGGCCGCGATCTCCGTCACGCAGTCCTCGGCCGCCGTGTGCTGCACACTGCCCGTGCCGCCGCCGTTGACGAACTCCAGCTCCGGCGCCACCGCCCGCACCGCCCGTACGGCCGCCCCGCGCCGCTCGGCCAGCTCCCGCCGGGCCGCCGCCTGCATCAGCCGGACCGCCCGCGAGCGCACCGGACGCCCGGCCACCGCGTCCCCGACCCCGGCCACATGCCCCTCGTACCCCATGATCCCCACCAGCCGGAACCCCGGCCGCCGGGCCACCGACCGGGCCAGCTCGGCCAGTCGGGCGGGGGAGTGCAGCGGGGAGCGGCGGGCGCCCACCCTCACCCGGCCGCCGAACAGCCGCAGCGAGGTGTCCAACTCCAGGCAGACCCGCACCACTTCACGCCCGCCCGCGCGGGAGGCGTCGATCAGGTCGAGCTGGGCCACGTCGTCCACCATCACCGTGACCGAGGCGGCCAGCTTGGGATCGGCGGCCAGCTCGGCGTACCCCGCCCGGTCGGCGGACGGGTAGGCCAGCAGCACGTCGTCGAAGCCGGAGCGCGCCAGCCACAGCGACTCGGCCAGCGTGAACGACATGATCCCGGCGAAGCCCTCCCGCGCCAGCACCCGTTCCAGCAGGGCCCGGCAGCGGACCGACTTGGAGGCGACCCGGATCGGTTTGCCGTTCGCCCGGCGCACGAGATCGGCCGCGTTGGCGTCGAAGGCGGCCAGATCCACGAGGGCGAGCGGGGCTTCGTAGGCGGCGGTGGCCCGGTCGTACCGGGCCCGGTCGGCGGCACGCGCAGTCATGACGGCAGCCTGCCAGACGCGATTACCCGAGGGTAGGGGGATGTTCCGGGCAGATGCCCCGGCGTCCTCGGCCGGTTCCGTCCCGGCGTCCCGGAACCCGTAAAGTGACGCGCACGTACGGCGGAAAACACCCGGCCGCAGCGCTGAACCGGGATGCCGGTACAGCCGTACGGGTATGCGTGCCCGGACGGAACTCGTCCGACGGGCCGCGGCCGCCCCGGCAGGGACGGCCCGCGTACGAGCTGTCGGCCCGGTCGCCAGGAAACGGGGGGTGCATGAGCACGGAAGCGCGCCGCGCCCCGTTCCCTCCGCGCCCCGCCGACGACCCCGCGCCCGCCGCCGGGGCCGCACCGGACACGCCCCCGGCCGAGGACGAGCCCTCGGTGTTCGCCCCGCGCCGCCCCCGCGAACGGCCCCGTGAGACCAGGCCGCCGGTCCCCGAGGCCCGGCTCACCACGCCTCCGCCGCCCCCGCCGGCCTCCGCCCGCTTCCCCGACGCCCCGCCGGCCCGCACCCCGGCCGAGACGCCCACGGAGACCACCGCCCGGCTGCGGCCCGTGCCGCCCGCCGCCCCGGTGCCGCCCCCGCCCGCCTGGAGCCCGGCGCCCGCGCCCGACCCCGCTCTCTCCTGGAACGCCCCCTGGCCGGTCGGCGCGTTCGGCCAGCCCGAGCCGTACGAGGAACCCGTGCGCGGCCTCGGCCCGCTGGCCCGGCTGCGCACCCGCACCGGTGTCACCGCCGTCTGCGTCGTGCTCGGGCTCGGCCTCATCGGCGGTGCGCTGGCCGGGAGTTGGCTCACCGGCGAGGACGGCGACCGCGCCGCCGACAGCGGGTTCACGGCCGCCGGGGCGCTCTGGCACAACGTGCCCGTCGACCAGCTCTTCCCGCCCACCGTGAAGGGCACCGGCGCCGGTCCCGGCGGAGCCGACCGGAGCTGGACCAGGATCGCCGTGGCCCCCGACACCGGGTGCGCGGGAGCCTTCGACCCCCTGCTGGCGCGCGCCCTCGCCCCCGTCGGCTGCGCCCGCCTGCTGCGCGCCACGTACATGGACGCCACCGAGACCCATGTCACCACCGTGGGCCTGCTGTTCACCAAGGCCGACCCCGCCGCGATGGCCGGGCTCGCCGCACGCTTCCGCACCGAGCGCCTGGACCGGCGCACCGACCTGCTGCCCCTGCCGTACGCCGCCAAGGGCACCCCCGCCGCCGGGTTCGGCGCAAAGCAGCGCGCGAGCTGGACGGTCAGCGTCCTCACCGACGCCCCCATCGTCGCCTTCGCCGTCTCCGGCTGGGCCGACGGCCGCACCGTCGACACCCCGCAGCCCGCCCCGGACGCCGTACGCTCCGGCGCCACCTCCGCACCCGCGCAGGCCGGACTCGGCAACGAGGCCCAGGGACTCGCCGACCGCATCCAGCGCAAGCTCCGCCAGACCGTCAGCCCGGCCACGGAGACACCGTCATGAGGCGCCGCACCCGCACCGCGTCCAGCCTGCTGCTCGCGGCCGGCCTCGCCCTGCTCCCGGCCACCGCCGCCCACGCCGACTCCATCCGCGCCCAGCAGTGGGGGCTGTCCGCGCTCCACCTCGACCAGGCGTGGCGCACCACCCAGGGGCAGGGTGTCACCGTGGCCGTGCTCGACACCGGCGTGGAGGACGACCACCCCGACCTCGCGGGCAACGTCCTGCCCGGCAGGGACATGGTCGGCTTCGGCGCCGGACCAGGTGACCGCGCCTGGGCCCGGCACGGCACCGCCATGGCCGGGATCATCGCCGGTCACGGGCACGGGCCGGGCGGCGATGCCGGGATCATGGGCGTCGCGCCCAAGGCCAAGATCCTCCCCGTACGGGTCATCCTGGAGGACAAGGACCCCGCCCGCTCCAAGGCCCGCGTCACCCGGGGCAACGCCCTCGCGGACGGCATCCGCTGGGCCGCCGACCACGGCGCCGACGTCATCAACCTCTCCCTCGGCGACGACTCCGACTCCGCGCACCCCGAGGCCGGCGAGGACGAGGCCGTGCAGTACGCCCTCGGCAAGGGCGTCGTGGTGGTCGCCTCCGCGGGCAACGGCGGCGACAAGGGCGACCACGTCTCCTACCCGGCCGCCTACCCCGGCGTCATCGCGGTCACGGCGGTCGACCGCTACGGCACCCGCGCCTCCTTCTCCACCCGCCGCTGGTACGCCGCCGTCAGCGCGCCCGGTGTCGACGTCGTCATCGCCGACCCCGACCACCGCTACTACGAGGGCTGGGGCACCTCGGCCGCCTCCGCCTTCGTCTCCGGCGCGGCGGCCCTGCTCAAGGCCGACCGCCCGAAGCTGACCCCGGCCCAGATCAAGAAGGTGCTGGAGGACACCGCGCGGGACGCCCCCACGGGCGGCCGCGACGACTCCCGGGGCTTCGGCATGATCGACCCGGCCGCCGCCCTGAAGGCCGCCCCGGACCTCAAGCCGGAGAACCCGCACCCCGCCACCTACGGCAAGAAGTACTTCGGCCCCGGCCCCGACACCCCCCACTCCGGCACCTCCGGCCCCGGCTGGCCCGCCTGGCTCGCGGGCACCACCGGCACCGCGCTCCTGATCGCGGCCGCCACCCTGATCCGCCGCAACCGCCGGCCGGGCACGCCGGGCTGATCACACGGGGGCCGCGCGCCCGCCGCCGCTCACCGCCACCGGCCGGCCTGCCGGCTGACGCCGGCCGGTCGCGCCGAGGGCGCGTCTGCGCAGGTACGACGAGCGGCCCCACCGCTGCTCGCCGGGGAGCGGGACTCCCGCGCGCCTGCCGCACACCGCGATCGCCCCCGCCGCCCTCAGCCGGCCGGCCTCGGCGCGCCCCCGGTTGCCCTGTGGTGCCGGCGGCTGATCAGGCCGGGTCGGTGAACGCCCGTACCGCCGCGCATGCCGCCCTCTCCACCAGCGCCACCCCCTCCGTACGGCCGGCCGTGCCCTCGGTGAGGACCGCCAGGAGGCGGGCGCCGTCCGGGCCGGACGCCCGGCCGATGCTGTGGACGACCCAGCGGCCGGTCGCGTCGCGGGGGAACCAGCCGTTCTTCAGGGCGCCGGGGCCCACCGCGGAGACGCCCCACCGCTGCTCCGGGACCACCGAGGCCATCAGCGCGGCCAGATACGCGCGCGAGGCCGGGGCCAGGACGGAGGAGGGGGTGAACACGTGCTGGAGCAGCGTCAGTTGGTCCTGCGCGGTGGTCCGGGTGAGGCCCCAGTAGCCGCCCGTGCCGCCCACCGTCGCGGTGAGGCCGAGGCGGCGGTGGGCCGCGTCCAGGCCGGGGGCGCCGCCGATGCCGTGCCAGAGGGCGGTCGCGGAGTCGTTGTCGCTGCGGCAGATCATCCGCGCTGCCCGCTCCCGCTCCGCCGCCGTCAGGGCCCGGTCCGCGTCCTGGGCGGCGAGCAGCAGCGCGGCCAGGATGCCGACCTTGACCACGCTCGCCGCGTCGTACGAGCCGTCGCCGTGCACCGCGCTGCGCCCGGAACCCGGATCGAGCACCCCCACCGACAGCCGGGCCCCCTCGGGCACCTCCACCCTCAGCGGTTCCATCGACGCCTCCCGTCGGCTCGGCCCCGTACCGGCCCCGATAGGGTCGGGACCGTGGCGAACAAGAACATTCCCGACTCCGGGTTCTCCGACGACGACGGCTCCGCCGACCCCCGGCTGAGCGCCGCCCTCACGGCCTGGGCCGAGGACCGCACGGCGCTCGGACCCGTGCTGGAGGCGCTGAAGGGCGCCCGGCTGCTCGTGCCCGTCGTCGCCGTGCTCGGTGAGGCCGAGGTGGACGAGAAGGGGCTGCGCCGGGAGAAGACCAGTGACATGGCCGTTCCCACGCTCAAGGCAGCCGGGCGCACCGCGCTGCCCGCCTTCACCTCCACCGCGTCGCTGGCCCGCTGGGACCCCGCCGCCCGGCCGGTCGCCGTACCGCTGCACCAGGCGCTCCAGGCCGCCGCCCACGAGAAGGCCGACACGGTCGTACTGGACCTCGCCGGTCCGGTGCCGTTCGAGCTGACCGGACCCGCGCTGCTCGCGCTGGCCGAAGGCCGTACCAGCGTGGACCCGCTCACCGACCCGGCCGTGGTGGCCGCCGTCCGCGCGGCCGTCGCCGCCGAGCCCGCCGTGCGCTCCGCCCACCTGGGTCCCGGCGAGGCGGACGGCACCCTCGCGCTCGTCCTCGACCCGGCCGCCGCCCCCGCCCGGGCCGCCCGCGCGGTCGCCGAGCGGCTGGCCGCCGACGAAACGCTGAGGGCCCGCCTGGTGCGCGGCCTCGACCTGGCACTCCTGCCGGCCGGGACCACCCCTCCGGGCGAGCCCTTGTACGTCCGAAGCTGACGACTAGCCGTAGACCGCCCCGGTGTACTTCTCACCGGGGCCCTGGCCGGGCTCGTCCGGGACGAGGGACGCCTCGCGGAAGGCGAGCTGGAGCGACTTCAGGCCGTCCCGCAGCGGGGCCGCGTGGAAGGAGCTGATCTCGGTCGTGCTCGCGTCCAGCAGGCCGGCGAGGGCGCTGATCAGCTTGCGGGCCTCGTCCAGGTCCTTGTACTTCTCGCCCTCCTCGCTCAGCCCGAGCTTCACGGCGGCGGCGCTCATCAGGTTGACGGCGACCGTCACGATCACCTCGACGGCGGGGACCTCGGCGATGTCGCGGGTCATGGCGTCGAAGTCGGGGGTCTCAGGGGAGGTCTCACTCATACCCCACACGATAGGCGCCGGTCCCCGGCGCTTCCCGACCGGACCCCGGCCCGCCCGGCCGGGAGACACGGGATTAGCGGTGGCGTGCCGCTCCTGCTAACCTGGTGTAACGACCGGCCGGACGAGTACGCCCACGCGGCGAGCACTCCGGCCCACAAGTGGAGGCTTCGAGCTCCCACCCGACCACCCTCACGGGCGGCGGGTCACCGGTCAGACGGATTCGTCGCCCAGGCGTCGGACACCGTCCGAGAGCGCGCCCCGCGACCATCGCGGCGGTGTTCCGGTAGTTCGAGGAGCCCCGCCTGTGATCGTCCGGGGCATTTTTTGTGCTTCGGCGCGGTTAGGTCTTACTGATACAGACGTTACGCGGCTGTCCGCCAGACCGTCGCGTGGTGCTACCGAGGAGGATCCATCAGCGCCGAGCCCCGCATCAACGACCGGATTCGCGTTCCCGAGGTGCGACTTGTCGGTCCCAGTGGCGAGCAGGTGGGCATCGTCCCCCTGGCCAAGGCACTGGAGCTTGCGCAGGAGTACGACCTGGACCTGGTCGAGGTCGCGGCGAACGCCCGTCCGCCCGTGTGCAAGCTCATGGACTACGGGAAGTTCAAGTACGAGTCGGCCATGAAGGCCCGTGAGGCGCGCAAGAACCAGGCGCACACGGTCATCAAGGAGATGAAGCTCCGGCCGAAGATCGACCCGCACGACTACGACACCAAGAAGGGTCACGTCGTCCGGTTCCTCAAGCAGGGCGACAAGGTCAAGATCACGATCATGTTCCGTGGCCGTGAGCAGTCCCGCCCCGAGCTGGGCTACCGACTGCTCCAGCGTCTCGCGGAGGATGTCCAGGACCTCGGGTTCGTCGAGTCGAACCCGAAGCAGGACGGCCGAAACATGATCATGGTCCTCGGTCCGCACAAGAAGAAGACCGAGGCGATGGCCGAGGCCCGCCAGGCGCAGGAGGCCCGCAAGGCCGACGCGAAGGCCAACCCCGGCCGCTCGCAGAACGCCGCGGAGAACGACGGCATCGTGGAGGACGCGATCGCCGAGGCCCCTGCCGAGGCTCCCGCCGAGGCGTGATCCCGAGGGACGCGAGTCCCGACGGAACCAACCGATAAGAGAGCGACGCTCCACCGTGCCCGGTTTCACGACCGGGCACCGGAGCGCCACCGACGAGGAGAGAACGGCGCTATGCCGAAGAACAAGTCGCACAGCGGTGCCAGCAAGCGCTTCAAGGTCACCGGCTCCGGCAAGGTGCTCCGTGAGCGCGCCGGCAAGCGCCACCTGCTCGAGCACAAGTCGTCCCGCGTGACGCGCCGCCTCACCGGCACCGCCGAGATGGCTCCGGGCGACGCCGCGAAGATCAAGAAGCTTCTCGGCAAGTGACGTCGCGGCGCCCCTAGCGCGCCGTACGTCGACACCGGGACCCAATCGTTTTCGGGTCGTGTGAGTCCGAGTCCACTCACCGGCCCCGCTACAAGGAGTTAACAAGTGGCACGCGTCAAGCGGGCAGTCAACGCCCACAAGAAGCGCCGGGCGATCCTCGAGCAGGCTTCCGGCTACCGTGGTCAGCGCTCGCGCCTGTACCGCAAGGCCAAGGAGCAGGTCACCCACTCGCTGGTCTACAACTACAACGACCGCAAGAAGCGCAAGGGTGACTTCCGTCAGCTCTGGATCCAGCGGATCAACGCCGCTGCCCGCGCCAACGGCATCACCTACAACCGCTTCATCCAGGGTCTGAAGGCCGCGAACATCGAGGTCGACCGCAAGATCCTGGCCGAGCTGGCCGTCAACGACGGCACCGCGTTCGCGGCGCTCGTCGAGGTCGCCCAGAAGGCGCTCCCGGCGGACGTGAACGCGCCGAAGGCCGCGTGACGCTGCGCTGGCTTTGAGCCGGTTGTTTCCAGGACCCGCAGGCTATTTTGCTTGCGGGTCCTGTTGTTGGGGCGGGCGGTGCGTGTGCCGTCGGGTGCGGGTCCCTCGTGGCTGGTCGCGCAGTTCCCCGCGCCCCTGAACGACACCGCTTGCTGTTGGGATTCGGTTGAAGGTGATGAGGAACATGGGCTCCGGCAACCCTGAGTTGATCTCTCCCCGGTCCGCGCGGGTGAGTGCCGCGCGGCGGCTGGGGAGGCGGAATTTCCGGGGGAAGGAGCGGCTGTTCCTCGCGGAGGGGCCGCAGGCCGTCCGGGAGGCCGCCGGGCACCGGGTGGGGGGCGAGTCCACGCTGGTGGAGCTGTTCGCCACGGTCGAGGCCGCGGAGCGGTACGCCGACATCATCGCCGCGGCACGCGCGGCGGGCGCCCGGGTGCACCTCGCCGACGAGGAGGTCATCGCCGACATCTCCACCACCGTCACCCCGCAGGGTGTCGTCGGCGTCTGCCGCTTCCTGGACACCCCGTTCGAGGACATCCTCGCCGCCCGCCCGAAGCTGGTCGCCGTCCTCGCGCACGTCCGCGACCCCGGCAACGCGGGCACCGTACTGCGCTGCGCGGACGCCGCCGGTGCCGACGCGGTGATCCTCACCGACGCCTCCGTGGACCTGTACAACCCCAAGGCCGTACGCGCCTCCGTCGGCTCCCTGTTCCATCTGCCCGTCGCCATGGGCGTCCCCGTGGAGCAGGCCGTGCAGGGGCTCAAGGACGCCGGGGTGCGCATCCTCGCCGCCGACGGCGCCGGGGACCGCGACCTCGACGAGGAGCTGGACAAGGGCGCCATGGGCGACCCCACCGCCTGGGTGTTCGGCAACGAGGCGTGGGGACTGCCGGAGGAGACCCGCGCCCTGGCCGACGCCGTCGTCAGCGTCCCCATCCACGGCAAGGCCGAGAGCCTGAACCTCGCCACCGCCGCGGCCGTATGCCTCTACGCGTCGGCGCGCGCCCAGCGCGCTACCGGAGGCTGCCGTTCCGTCACCGGGAGCTAGTAGGGTGACCCACTCGGGGGCCCTGCGCAGGCTGAGAGGTGGGGTACGGGGATGAGTGTGGTCGGCACGAGTGCGGCGCCGGACGGGCGGGACGTGCGCGCGTTTCCCGCCGACGCGATCGACCCCGACCAGCTCCCCGACGGGCTCGTCGTCGCCGACGAGCACGGCCGGGTCGTACGGTTCAACGCCGCAGCCGCCCGGATCACCGCCGTCAGCCCCGCCGACGCCCTCGGCCGGCCGCTGGAGAAGGCGCTGCCGCTGGAGGACCTCGAAGGGCGCCGCTGGTGGCAGCTCACCGACCCCTACGGCGGCCTCGCCATCCGGGTCCGCCAGCCCGAGCGGAACCTGCTGCTGCCCGGCGGCCGCGAGGTCCTGGTGGCCGCCCGCTACGTACGCGACGAACCCCTCGGCCCGCTGCGCCGCCTGGTCGTCACCCTCCGGGACACCGAGGCCCGGCGCCGCACCGAGCGCAGCCACGCCGAGCTGATCGCCACCGTCGCGCACGAACTGCGCTCCCCGCTCACCTCCGTGAAGGGGTTCACCGCGACCCTGCTGGCCAAGTGGGAGCGGTTCACCGACGAGCAGAAGCGGCTGATGCTGGAGACCGTGGACGCCGACGCCGACCGGGTCACCCGGCTCATCGCCGAGCTCCTCGACATCTCCCGCATCGACAGCGGCCGGCTGGAGGTGCGCCGCCAGCCCGTCGACACCGCCGCCGCCGTCGGCCGGCACATCCAGGCCCATGTCGCCGCGGGCCAGCCCGCAGACCGCTTCCTGCTCCGCGTCGAGCACCCGCTGCCCGCCCTGTGGGCCGACCCCGACAAGGTCGACCAGGTGCTCAGCAACCTGCTGGAAAACGCGGTGCGCCACGGCGCCGGAACTGTCACGATCGACGTCAGGCCCGCCCCTTCCCCGCGCGAGGGCGAGGAGACAGGCACGTCGGTCACGGTGAGCGACGAGGGGCCCGGCATCCCGGAGGAGTCCATGAACCGCGTCTTCACCCGCTTCTGGCGGGGCAGCAAGCGCGGTGGCACCGGCCTCGGGCTCTACATCGTCAAGGGCATCGTCGAGGCCCACGGCGGCACCATCACGGTCGGCCGCGCCCCCGGCGGCGGCGCGCAGTTCCGATTTACGTTGCCCGTGAGCGCCCCGGCCTACCTGGCCTAGCCGCCCGCGGGCCATTCGCCCAGCCCGTCCCCGTTAGACTCGGCCCTTGGCACCTTTGTGTCCGCACGCGGCCCGCCGGGACCCCTTCGGGCGGTGACGGGACCACCAGCCACCCAATCGGAAGCACGGGAAGAGATGTCGGCACCGAATAAGTCGTACGACCCTGTCGAGGTCGAGGCGTTGAAACCGGAAGAGATCGAGCGTATGCGGGACGAGGCGCTCGCCGCCTTCGGTGCCGCGGACTCCCTCGACGCGCTCCACGAGGCCAAGGTCGCCCACACCGGCCCGGCCTCCCCGCTGTCCCTCGCCAACCGCGAGATCGGCGCCCTGCCCCCGCACGCCAAGGCCGACGCCGGCAAGCGGGTCGGCATGGCCCGCGGCGCGGTCAACAAGGCGCTGGCCGCCCGCCAGGCGGAGCTGGAGGCTGAGCGGGACGCCCGCGTGCTGGTCGAGGAGGACGTCGACGTCACCCTGCCGTACGACCGCGTCCCCGCCGGTGCCCGGCACCCGCTGACCACGCTGTCGGAGCGCATCGAGGACGTCTTCGTGGCCATGGGCTACGAGGTCGCCGAGGGCCCCGAGGCCGAGGCCGAGTGGTTCAACTTCGACGCGCTCAACATCGGCCCCGACCACCCCGCGCGCGGCGAGGCCGACACCTTCTTCGTCCGCGGTGAGAAGGGCGGCACCGAGTCCGGTGTCGTGCTGCGCACCCACACCTCGCCCGTGCAGATCCGCTCCCTGCTGGACCGCGAGCCGCCGGTCTACGTGATCTGCCCCGGCCGCGTGTACCGCACCGACGAGCTGGACGCCACGCACACCCCGGTCTTCCACCAGGTCGAGCTGCTCGCCGTGGACGAGGGCCTGACCATGGCCGACCTCAAGGGCACCCTGGACCACATGGTCCAGGCGCTGTTCGGCCCGGACATGAAGACCCGGCTGCGGCCGAACTTCTTCCCGTTCACCGAGCCGTCCGCCGAGATGGACATGGTGTGTTACGTCTGCCGCGGCGCGTCCGTCGGCAACCCCGACCGGCCCTGCCGCACCTGCTCCAGCGAGGGCTGGATCGAGCTGGGCGGCTGCGGCATGGTCAACCCCAAGGTGCTGACCGCCTGCGGCGTCGACCCGGAGAAGTACAGCGGGTTCGCCTTCGGGTTCGGCATCGAGCGGATGCTGATGTTCCGCCACAACGTCGAAGACATGCGAGACATGGTCGAGGGTGACGTCCGGTTCACCCGGCCGTTCGGGATGGAGATCTGATGCGTGTCCCGCTTTCCTGGCTGCGGGAGTACGTCGACCTGCCGGAGTCCGAGACCGGCCGTGACGTACAGGCCAAGCTCATCGACTCCGGCCTCGAGGTCGAGACCGTCGAGCAGCTCGGCGCCGGCCTGAAGGGTCCCCTCGTCGTCGGCCAGGTGCTGACGATCGAGGAGCTGGAGGGCTTCAAGAAGCCGATCCGCTTCTGCACGGTCGACGTCGGCACCGCCAACGGCACCGGTGAGCCGCAGGAGATCGTCTGCGGCGCCCGGAACTTCGCGGTCGGCGACAAGGTCGTCGTGGTCCTGCCCGGCGCGGTGCTGCCCGGCGACTTCGCCATCGCCGCCCGCAAGACGTACGGCAAGACCTCGCACGGCATGATCTGCTCCACCGACGAGCTGGGCATGGGCGACGACGGCACGCACGGCATCATCGTGCTGCCGCCGGAGACCGAGACCGGCAAGGACGCCATCGAGCTCCTGGAGCTGGTCGACGAGGTCCTGGACATCGCCGTCACCGCCAACCGCGGCGACTGCCTGTCCATCCGCGGCGTCGCCCGTGAGACCGCCATCGCCTACGGCCTGCCGCTGCGCGACCCGGCCCTCATCGACGTGCCCGCGCCGAACGCCTACGGCTACCCGGTGAAGGTCTCCGACCCGATGGGCTGCGACCGCTTCACCGCCCGCACCGTCACCGGGCTCAGCCCCGAGGCGCGGTCCCCGATCTGGCTGCGCCGCCGCCTGCAGAAGGTCGGCATGCGCCCGGTCTCGCTGGCCGTGGACGTCACCAACTACGTGATGATGGAGCTGGGCCAGCCCCTGCACGCCTACGACCGCACCTCGGTCCAGGGCGCCCTCGGGGTCCGCCGCGCCGAGGAGGGCGAGAAGCTGCGCACCCTCGACGGGGTCGAGCGCACGCTGCACGCCGAGGACCTCGTCATCACCGACGAGCGCGGCCCGATCGGCCTGGCCGGTGTCATGGGCGGCGCGAACACGGAGATCGCCGACCACGACGACACCGAGCGCTCAACCTCCGACGTCGTGGTGGAGGCGGCCCACTTCAACGCCGTCTCCGTCGCGCGTACGGCCCGCCGCCACAAGCTGTCCTCGGAGGCGTCCCGCCGCTTCGAGCGCGGGGTCGACCCCGAGGCCGCCGCCGCTGCCGCGCAGCGCACCGTGGACCTGCTGGTGCTGCTCGCGGGCGGCACCGCCGAGGCCGGCGTCACCGAGATCATCGCGCCGTCCGCGCCGCGCACGATCGCACTCCCGGCCGACCACCCGGACAAGGTCGCGGGCGTCACCTACGGCCGCGAGACCGTCGTCCGCCGCCTTCAGGAGATCGGCTGCGATGTTTATGGCCAGGACGAGCTGATCGTCACTGTCCCGTCCTGGCGGCCCGACCTCACCGAGCCGAACGACCTGGCGGAGGAGGTCATCCGGCTGGAGGGCTACGAGAACCTGCCCTCCACGCTGCCCAGGCCCACCTCCGGCCGCGGCCTGACCCACCGGCAGCGGCTGCACCGCCGGATCGGCCGCGCCCTGGCCGGCGCGGGCTACGTCGAGGCGCCGAACTACCCGTTCGTCGCCGAGCAGGTCTTCGACCAGCTCGGTCTCGACGCCGACGACCCGGCCCGCCGCGTGGTCAGGCTGGCCAACCCGCTCAGCGACGAGGAGCCCGCGCTCCGCACCACGCTGCTGCCCGGCCTGCTGGGCGCGCTGCGCCGCAACGACGGCCGGGGCTCGCACGACCTGGCGCTCTTCGAGACCGGCCTGGTCTTCCTGCCGCGCGAGACCACCGCCGTCGCCGGGCACCTGCCGGTCGACCGCCGGCCCACCGACGAGGAGATCGCCCGCCTGGACGCCGCGCTGCCCGAGCAGCCGCGCCACGCGGCCGTCGTCCTCACCGGGGCCCGCGAGCAGGCCGGCTGGTGGGGCAACGGCCGCCCGGCCGACTGGGCGGACGCCGTCGAGGCCGCCCGGACGGTCGCCCGCGAGGCGGGCGCCGAGCTGATCGTGCGCAAGGCCCAGTACGGCCCCTGGCACCCCGGCCGCTGCGCCGAGCTGGCGGTCGTGGTGGACGGCGCCGAGCGCGTCGTCGGCCACGCGGGCGAACTCCACCCGCGCGTGCTCAAGGCCCTCGGACTGCCCGAGCGCACCTCGGCGATGGAGGTCGACGTGGACGCCCTGGAGAAGGCCGGCGACGACACCCCGCAGGCGCCCCGTATCTCGACCTTCCCGGTCGCCACACAGGACGTCGCGCTGGTCGTCGACAAGCCGGTGCCCGCCGCCGACGTCGAGGCCGCGCTGCGCGAGGGCGCGGGCGAACTGCTGGAGTCCATCCGGCTGTTCGACGTCTACGAGAACCCGGAGCAGCTCGGCGAGGGCCGCAAGTCCCTGGCGTACGCGCTGCGCTTCCGGGCCGGCGACCGCACGCTGACCGTGGACGAGGCGTCCGCCGCGCGGGACGCCGCGGTCGCCCTGGCTGGCGAGCGCACGGGCGCGGAGCTGCGCGGCTGACCCCCGCGAGAGCCTGAAGGCACCGGCCGGTCACGGACTCGATCCGTGGCCGGCCGGCGCCGTTCCCGGCGCCCGCCGGGCCGGGTGCCCGGCCGCCGCCGCGCGAACGCGGGCCGGTGGCCGAAGGGCCGTACCGGCGACGCGGTACCGGTTCCGCGCGGCGGCGGGAGTGCGGGGCTCCGCCCGACGCCCGGGGGCGCTCGGCCGGACCGCCGCCTTGTGAGGGGGAGCGGGCGGCCCGGCCCGCCTCTGGTGAGGCGGGGACCCAAGTGAAGCGGTCCGGCCCGCGCGCCGGACAGTGCGCGCGGGGTGCGGATGCGCGCACTCCGTTCACACCCCGTGTGAACCCGTTCGCACTACGCTTACGGCACCACGCCACTCGGGGGGCCACCATGCAGCCCAACACTCTGCTCGACGCGATCCTGGACGAGGCGGGGATCTCGCACGCCGGGCTCGCCGCCCACGTCAACCAGGCGGGCCGCCGCCGGGGACTCGCCCTCAGATACGAACACACCGCCGTCGCCCGGTGGCTGAAGGGCCAGCGGCCCAGAGGCCAGGTGCCGGATCTGATCTGCGAGGTGCTCGCGGGGCGGTTACGGCGCCCGGTCACGCTGGACGACATCGGTCTCGGCGTACCGGGTGAACCGGCCACCGCGCACGCCGGCTCGCTCTCCGGTTTCGTGGAGCGGGCCACCGCGCTGTGGCGTTCCGACGAACAGCAGCGCCCGCATGTCCTGGGCGCCCCCGCGGTCACCGGTACGCCCGCGGTGATGCCGGTGTGGGAGTGGGAGAACCCGCCGGAGGACGTCGACGTCTCGCGCGGCGGCCAACTCCGGGTCACCGAGGCCGACATCGGCACCCTGCGGGCCGCCCGCGCCCACTACGAGCAGATGTACCGCAAGACCGGCGGGGTCGCGACCCGCACTCGCATCGTCGGCTTCCTCAACGCCGAGGCCGCACCCCTGCTGCGCGGCAGCTACCCCGACGACACCGGCCGCCAACTGCACCGCGCGACGGGCGGGTTGGTGGCCATCGCGGGTATCTGCGCCTACGACTCCGACGCGCATGGCCTGGCCCAGCGCTACTTCCACCAGGCGCTCCGGCTGGCGAAGGCGAGCGGGGACCGGGGGCTCGGCGCGTACGTGATAGCGCTGCTGGTCAACCAGTCGCTGTTCATGCGGGAGTACCGGCAGGCGGTCGCCTTCGCGGAGGCCGCGCTGCGTACGGCGGGCCGGCACATCACCCCGGCGCTCGCCTCCGACCTGTACGCGATGCAGGCCAAGGCGTACGCGCACCTCGGCGACGGGGGCGGCGCGCTGTCGTGCATCCGGCGGGCGGAGTCGGCGGCCGGGCAGATCCGCCCGGGCACCGAGCCCGACGAGACGGGATATGTGCAGCCGGGTCTGGTCAACGTCCAGGTGGCCGAGGCGCTGCTGAGCCTCGGGGAGCTGTCGGCCGCGCGGGAGCACGCGGCGGCGGCCGTGGACACCCCGGCGCACGACCGCGGCCGGGTGCACCGGCTGGCGATGCTGAGCACGATCGAGCTGCGGCAGGGCAATGCCGACAAGGCGGTGGCGACCGCCGTGCAGATGGCTGAGCAGGCGCGCGGCATGGAGTCCCAGCGGCTGCGCGACCGGCTCCGGGCGGTGCGCGAGTACCTGGTGCGCTGCGGCTCGGCCGGTACCGCGGACGCGGCGGAACTGATCGACGGCGCGCTGCGCGTCCCGCTGTAGCGGGCGGGGGGCGCGCGCTGCTGTAGCGAGCGCCCTGTGGGCCGGGAAGAGTCCCTGCTGCGATATTGCCACTTACTCGGCGGAAGGTGGCAGAACCGTGCAGTGGACGAAACAGAACGAACAAACTGTGTACGCGAACCGCTGGTTCAGCGTCAATCTGGCGGATGTGGAGCTGCCCAACGGCTCACATCTGGACCATTTCCTGATCCGGCTCCGTCCGGTCGCCGTCGCCACGGTGGTCAACGAGGCCAACGAGGTCCTGCTGCTGTGGCGGCACCGCTTCATCACCGATAGCTGGGGCTGGGAACTGGCCGCGGGGGTCGTGGAGGACGGCGAGGACATCATGACCGCGGCCGCGCGCGAACTGGAGGAGGAGACCGGCTGGCGGCCGGGGCCTCTGCACCACCTGATGAGTGTGGAGCCGTCCAACGGCCTCACCGACGCCCGGCACCACGTCTACTGGTCCGACCAGGGTGAGTACACCGGTCACCCCGTGGACGACTTCGAGTCGGACCGCCGTGAATGGGTCCCGCTCAAGCTCGTCCCCGACATGATCGCCCGTGGGGAGGTCCCGGCCGCCAACATGGCGGCCGCGTTACTCCTGCTGCACCATCTCCGGCTCGCCGACGGTCAGTGAGCCAGCGCCTGCCAGACGGCGACGGCGAGCGCCCCCAGGGCGGTGAGCGCGGCCACCGAGGTCAGTGGCCAACGGGCGTGTTCGAGGGACTTCACCCGCAAGTTCAGCTCGTCCAGCTCCTTGGCGGTCTCCTCGGTACGGTGGCTGAGCAGTGCCAGCCCGCCTTCGACGCGCGCGTAGGCGACATCGAGGCGGCGGCGTAACTCGGCCAGTTCTCCGTGAACCACGGCCTGCTCCGGTTCGACGGTCACGGGTCCACTCCTTTCCGTGGTCGGACGGGACGACTCCGCATCCCTTGCATGCGCATGCAGAGTCAACCGCCCTGGTGGGCCCGTGGGGAGTGTGTGCGAGCGGCATATGCGAGCCCCCGGCGCACACGGAGTGTGAAACACATGGACCCGGCACCCATCTGAGTGCCGGGTCCATGTGCGGTCAGCACGTGTGCGAGCCACACGTGTGCGATCCACACGTATGCGATCAACGCGTATGCGATCGCTCCATACTTCGCTCAGTACGAGTAGAAGCCCGAGCCCGACTTCCGGCCCAGCCGGCCCGCCTCGACCATGCGCTGGAGCAGCGGGGGAGCGGCGTACAGGGGCTCCTTGTACTCCCCGTACATGGAGTTGGCGATCGACACGATCGTGTCGAGGCCGATGAGGTCGGAGAGCTTCAGGGGGCCCATCGGGTGGGCGCAGCCCATCTCCATGCCGTTGTCGATGTCCTCGCGGCTCGCGATACCGGACTCGAACATGCGGATCGCGGAGAGCAGGTAGGGCACCAGCAGCGCGTTGACGACGAAGCCGGAGCGGTCCTGCGCGCGGATGGCGTGCTTGCCCAGCGTCTTCTCGGCGAAGATCTGCGCCCGGCTGAGCGTGCCCTCGGAGGTGGTGAGGGCCGGGATCAGCTCGACCAGGTTCTGCACCGGGGCCGGGTTGAAGAAGTGGATGCCGATCACGTGGTCGGGGCGCGAGGTGGCGACCGCCAGCTTGACCAGGGGGATGGAGGAGGTGTTGGAGGCCAGGATCGCGTCCGGGCGGGTCACCACCTGGTCGAGCACCTGGAAGATCTCCGTCTTCACCTGCTCGTTCTCCACCACGGCCTCGATCACCAGATCGCGGTCGGCGAACTCGCCCAGGTCCGTGGTGAAGCTCAGCCGGGAGAGGGCCGCGTCGCGCTCCTCCTCGCTGATCTTGCCGCGCTCGGCCGCCTTGGCCAGGGAGTTGTGCAGCCGGGTACGGCCGTACTCCAGGGCGTCGCCGGTGGTCTCGGCGACCCTCACGTCCAGTCCCGCGCGTGCGCACACCTCGGCGATGCCCGCGCCCATCTGGCCGCAGCCCACGACTCCGACGCGCGAGATGTCTCCGGCTCGGAAGTCCGTCACATCGTCCCCTTCGCTGGTTCTCCGGCTCGTGCAGGGCGTCCGGTTTCGGTGCCTGCTCCGATCGTGCACGTTACCGCCAAGTATCGATGATCGATCGACGGGGTAGGGACAAGCCGTGCCTCCGGGACGATCCGTCACGGGGCGGACTCGGAGCGTGTGGGAGGTACCGATGGCGGACCGCGCGGTGACCGGGGCGCGTGCGGGGGCGGGGGCCGTCTCGCGGCGGACGCTCGCGCTGGGCGCGCTGGCCGCTCTGACGACTGCCGCCGGGAGCGCCCCGGCGTACGCCTCCGGGCGGCACCGCCGGGAGATGCGCGGCGTCTGGCTCGCCACCGTCGCCAACCGGGACTGGCCCTCGCGGCCGGGGCTCCCGCCCGAGGAGCAGCGGGCCGAGCTGATCGCGCATCTGGACCGGGCGGTGGCCGGCCGGCTGAACACCGTGATCTTCCAGGTGCGCCCGACCGCCGACGCCCTGTGGCCCTCGCCGTACGAGCCCTGGTCGCAGTACCTGACCGGCACCCAGGGCCGCGACCCCGCGTGGGACCCGCTGGGCACCGCCGTGCGCGAGGCCCACGCGCGCGGCCTGGAACTGCACGCCTGGTTCAACCCGTACCGCATCGCCAACCACACCGACCCCGGCCGGCTCACCCCGGACCACCCGGCGCGGCTCCATCCGGAGTGGGTGGTGCCCTACGGCGGCAAGCTGTACTACAACCCCGGCCTGCCCGAGGTCCGGCGCTTCGTCCGGCTGGCCATGCTGGACGCGGTCGCCGCGTACCCGGTGGACGCCGTGCACTTCGACGACTACTTCTACCCGTACCCGGTGGCCGGGCAGACCTTCGACGACGACGCGGCCTACGACGCGTACGGCGGCGGTTTCCCCGACCGGGCCGCCTGGCGGCGCGACAACATCGACCGGCTGGTGCGGGAGGTCGCGGCGGACATCCGGCGGGTGCGGCCCGGCACCCGCTTCGGGATCAGCCCCTTCGGCGTCTGGCGCAACGCGGCGACCGACCCGCGCGGCTCCGACACCCAGGCGGGCGTGCAGACGTACGACGACCTGTACGCGGACACCCGGAAGTGGGTCCGTGAGCACTGGATCGACTACATCGTCCCGCAGATCTACTGGAACATCGGCTTCCCCGCCGCCGACTACGCCAAGCTCCTCGACTGGTGGGCGGCCGAGGCCGCGGGCACCCGGACCCGGCTGTACGTGGGGGAGGCGCTGTACAAGCCGGGCGCGGCGGGGCGGCCCCCCGCCTGGCAGGACCCCGCCGAACTGTCCCGGCATCTCACCCTGGCCGATGAATATCCGCAGGTGCGCGGGCATGTGTTCTTCGCCGCCCAGGACGTGGCCCGCGACCCGCTGGGCGCGATGGCACGGGTGGTCGCCGACCACTACCGCCGGCCGGCGAGACCCCCGCGCTGACCCCGTTGTCCGTGTGCTCCGGGTTGTCCGTGTGCTCCGGTTACTTCGTCTCGTCCTCGTGGTGGCGGACCTGGCAGTCCGGGCCGGGCGACATGATGGCCTCGTGCCCGTCCTCGAAGCGGACGCGGTAGGGCGGTTCGCCCTCCTCGCCAATCACTTCCACCACTTCGGTGACCTGATCGTGCTGGCCGACCACTCGTCCGTGCTGGACCAGGTGATCGCCCTTGGACGCGCGCATTGTCGGGCCCTCCTCACGGTCACGACCGTTGGGTGACGGCGATGCACACGAGCACGGCGAGCGCGGTCAGCGGTGCCGCCGCGGGGACGTGCTCGCCCAATAGCAGTGCCGACCACACCAGTGTGAGCAGGGGCTGGGCCAACTGCAACTGGCTGGCCCGCGGGATGCCGACGGCCGCCATGCCCCGGTACCACAGGAGCAGCCCGAGGAACTGCGAGCCCACCGCGACCCAGAGCACCCCGGCGATCCCGTGCGCGGTGAGCCGCACCGGCTCGTGGCCGAGAGCCAGCGCGGTGCCGAGCGCGCTCAGCGGCAGGCACAGCACCAGCGCCCAGCCGATGACCTGCCAGCCCGGCATCACCCGCGCCAGCCGCCCGCCCTCGGTGTATCCGGCCGCGCACACCAGCAGGGCACCGAAGAGATAGACGTCCGCCCTGGTCAGGGCGCCGCCGCTCTGGGTGACCGTGAACGCGACTACGGCCGCGGCGCCGACCAGCGCGGCCGTCCAGAAGCGGCGCGAGGGGCGTACGCCGGTGCGCAGGGCGGACACCGCGGCGGTGGTCAGGGGCAGCAGGCCCACGACGACGGCCGCATGCGCCGTGGTGGAGGTCTGGAGCGCCAGCGTGGTCAGCAGCGGGAAGCCCAGCACCGTCCCGATCCCGACCGTCGCGAGCCCCGGCAGATGGCGGGCGGCGGGCAGCGGTATTCGCAGGAGCAGCAGGCAGGCGCCCGCGACCAGGGCCGCGAGGACACCCCGGACCGCCACGAGCGACCAGGGGCCGAAGCTCTCCAGCCCCCAGGCGGTGGCGGGGAAGGTGAGGGAGAAGGCGATCACGCCGAGGGCCGCCTGGCCGGTGCCCACGAGGAGGGGCTCGCGGGGGGCGTCGACTGTTATCGCGGTCGTATCGGTAGCGCTACTCTGTGCTCTCATGAACGAGCGTAGCAGTGTGCGGGAACTGGCGGAACGGTTGCGGAGGGAGCTGGACCGCTACTCACCTGGTGGAAAGCTCCCGTCCAGCCGTGCGCTGGTCGAGCGGTTCCGGGTCAGCCCGGTGACCGTCTCGCGGGCGCTGGCCCAGCTCGCCGCCGAGGGGCTCGTCGTCACCCGGCCCGGCGCGGGCGCCTTCCGTGCCGGGCCGCGTGCCGCGCCGCCGCCCGCCGGGGACACCTCCTGGCAGGAGGTCGCGCTGAGCGCCGACGCCGCGGGGGACGTCGTACCCCGCACCGTGGACGCCTCCGGGGTGATGGTGTCGCTGCCCGCGCCGCCGCCCGGCGTGCTGGAGCTGAGCGGCGGTTACCCGCACCCCGGCCTCCAGCCCGAGCAGGCCATGGCCGCCGCGCTCGCCCGCGCCGGACGGCGGCCCGGTGCCTGGGGGCGTCCGCCGCTGGAGGGGCTGCCCGAGCTGCGGGAGTGGTTCGCGCGCGGCATCGGCGGGTCCGTCACCGCCGCCGAGGTACTCGTCGCGGCCGGGGGCCAGTCCGCGCTCGCCACCGCGCTGCGCGCGCTCGCCCCACCCGGCGCGCCGGTCCTGGTCGAGTCGCCCACCTACCCCGGCATGCTGGACCTCGCCCGCGCGGCGGGCCTCAGGCCCGTACCGGTGCCGGTCGACGCCGACGGCGTACGCACCGACCTGCTGGCCGACGCCTTCCGCGCCACCGGCGCCCGCGTCTTCGTCTGCCAGCCCCTGTTCCAGAACCCGACCGGCGCCGTGCTCGCCCCCGACCGGCGTGCCGAGGTGCTGCGCATCGCCCGCGCCTCGGGCGCCTTCGTCATCGAGGACGACTTCGTACGCCGTCTCGCGCACGCCGACGCGCCCCCGCTGCCCCGGCCGCTGGCGGCGGACGACCCGGACGGCGTCGTGGTGCACGTCGGCTCGCTCACCAAGGCGACCTCGCCCAGCTTCCGGGTGGCCGCCCTCGCCGCGCGCGGGCCGGTGCTGGAACGCCTGCGCGCCATCCAGGTCGTGGACAGCTTCTTCGTGCCCCGGCCCCTCCAGGAAGCGGCACTCGAACTCGTCGGCTCACCGGCCTGGCCGCGCCATCTACGGTCGCTGTCCGCCGAGTTGGCGGTGCGCCGGGAGACGATGACGGGGGCGCTCGGGCTGCACCTGCCCGAACTGGCCCTGCCGCACATCCCGTTCGGCGGCTTCCACCTCTGGCTCCGGCTGCCCGAGGGGGTCACGGAGTCCGCGCTGACCGCCGCCGCGTTGCGCGCGGGAATCTCCGTCACGCCCGGCCGGCCCTACTTCAGCGCCGAACCCCCGGCGGCGCACATCCGGTTGAGCTTCGCCGCCGTAGCGAGCACGGGGGAGATCGCGGAGGGGGTGCGGCGGCTGCGGTCGGCGTGGGACGAAGTGCGATGAAGTCCGCCAAGTCGCATGCGAAATAAGGGTGTTGAGACAGCAGGGGCGGTGTTTTCCGGTCACGCTCGCGACGGCCGGGGTGAGGACTCTTGACCGGCCCCCGTCCGGGGATCACCATCACCGCATGCCACTTCGGGTGACGTTCGTGGCCGCAGCGCACGGTTCCCCGTCGCAGGCGGAGCGGTTCCAGGACGACCGGCCGCTGGACCAGGCGGGCTGGGACGAGGTGCAGCGCGTCGTCGGGTATCTGCTGCCGCTCGCGGCCGCGGAGCTGCGCTACTGCTCCCCGACCCCGCGCAGCCGCGCCACCGGCGACGCGCTCGGCTACGCCCCGCTCGCCCAACTCGCCCTGCGGGACTGCGACATGGGGCGCTGGCGGGGGCTGACGCTGCCCGAGGCGATGGCCCGCGAGCCGCAGGCGGTGGACGCCTGGCTCGCCGACCCGAGGGCCAGTCCGCACGGCGGCGAGTCGATGCTCGCCTTCATCTCACGGGTCGGCGGCTGGCTGGACACCCGGCCCGGCGACGACCACGCCCGCATCGTCGCGGTGGCCGAACCGGCCGTGATCCGCGCGGCCCTCGTCTACGCCCTCCAGGCGCCGCCGTCCGCCTTCTGGAGCATCGACGTACGCCCGCTCTCCACCATCACGGTCGCCGGGCGCGCGGGCCGCTGGACCCTGCGGCTGGACGCGGTGTCGCCTCAGCCCTCGCGCACGTAGTCCGTGGTGAGCACGAGGTCCTTCTCCGGGCCGCCGACCCGCCACACCGAACGCCAGTGGTCGGCGTCGGTCACGGTGAACTCGCCCCGGTAGAAGTCGGCCGCGCAGGGGTGCCCGGCGATGTGCCGCCCGCTGCGCAGGTCCAGGTCGTGGAAGGGCCGCCCGTCCGCGAACCGCACGTCCGCCGTGCCCGGCTCGGGCCCCGCCAGGAACCGCAGCGTCCGCGTCGCCGGCCGCGTCACGCCCTGCCAGGTGAACTCCCCGGCCTCCTCGTGCAGCAGCCCGCCGTCCAGCGGTCCGAACTCGGTGTGCCCGGCGAAGTACCCCTCGTCCGCGCCCGCGAGGTCCCGCACGGTACGGGTGACCCGCCACCGCCCGGCGAGGAACCCGAGCGTGTCCGCCACCGGCCACCACGCGCCGCCCGTCACCGCGTCCTCCGGAACGGCCCGTCCGGCGAGTCCGCGGGCGTCCTGCGGACGGCCTCCGCCCGGATCTCCTGATGCGCGGCATGGCTGGTCGCCCGGAACGCCTCCTCGTACGCGGCCAGCACGCCCCCGGCGCCGCCCCGCCGCCGCACGTACAGCGCCAGCCGGCTCAGCGCCCCCAGCACCACCGCCAGCCCGCCGCACAAGACCAGGTACGGCACCCACACATCCATACCCCGAGCTTACGGCCCGCCCCTCAGCCGGTCACCGCGCCCTCCACGGGCAGCCACAGCTCGGCGTCCGCCCCGCTCCCGTCCCCGGTCGGCCGGACGCGCAGGATCTCCGGGCCGGGGCGGCTGACATACGGGTTCGACGGGAACCACTGCGTGAACACGTCCCGCCACAGCGTCTGGACCGCGAGCGGCATCGGACCGGAGGCCGTGAACACCGCCCAGGTGCCTGCCGGGACGGCCAGCACGTCCAGCCCCTGAGGGGCGGGGGCCGACGTCACCACACCGTGGTAGTAGTCGAGTTCCGTGCCCTCGGCCCGGCTCGGGTCCAGGTCGTCGCAGACCGCGACGACACCCTCCGGCTGCTGGTCCGACAGCTCCGCCAGCCGCGCCAGATCCTCCCGGCCGATCCCCCGGACGAAGTCGATGATCGCCTGGTTCGGCCCGGCGTGCACCAACGGCACCCGCGCCTTGTATCCGACCACGCCGAACGCCTGCTTCCGCTCGATCCGGTGCCGCATGTCACTGTTCCCTTCGACGACGAGGCGGAAGGACATCCGGGGCTGCGAACTGAGTGTCACACCGGCCCGCCGGGCCTCGCTCGGGCCGACCCCGTGCATCGCGCGGAACGCCCTGGCGAACGCCTCGCCCGACCCGTACCCGTACCGCACCGCGATGTCGAGCAGGGTCTCCCGCCCCGCGGCCACCTCGGCCGCCGCGAGCGTCAGCCGCCTGCGCCGCACGTACTCCGACAACGGCATCCCGGCCAGCGCGGAGAACATCCGCCGCAGGTGATACACCGAGGTCCCGGCAACCCGCGCCAGTTCCTCCGCGTCGACCCCCGCACCGAGCCCCAGCTCGATCCGCTCCATCGCCTGGTTCAACCGCTCCAGCACGCCCCGTTCCCTTCCCTCTGACACCGGGAACGCTAGGCGCGCGGAAGCACCCCGGACCCGACATTCCGTGCCCGATTCTGTCGGGTGCCTACGGCATGTACTCCACCGTCAGGGGGCTCGCCACCAGGCACCGGGGTGCGGTCGCGGTCGCGGGAAGGGAGGCGGTGACGCGGGCGTAGCCCTGGGTCCAGGGTGCGGTGGGGAGATCCGGCTGGAGTGCGTCCAGAGCGGCGAGGAGGTCGCGCACGCCCTGGGCGCCCGGAGGCGCCGGGGCATCGGTACCGGTCAGGGCACGGACGACGTGTCCGGCCGCGGTGATGAAGGGGGTCCCCCCACTGTCTCCGCCCCCGCCGTATTCCACCAGTTGCGCGCCCTCGACCGGAACCGGGATCACACCGAGCAGGTGACGGACGGAACCGTGCAGGAGCAGGCGGCAGCCGGGCGCCGGGTACTGCGGGTCGGTGCCTGGAACCGGGTCGGTGAAGAGGACCAGGTCCCGGTCGGCGTCCCGGAGCGTGAAGTACAGCAACGGGGCCTCGAACCACACCCACCCGCCGGGCCGGAGATCCGGCTCGGCGAACCAGCGCGCCGATTCCGCCAAGTGCCCGACCACCTGGTCCAGTTGCCGCCCGCGCGCGCTGTCCGCGTCGCCCGTCGGGGCGTCGAGGTCGATCCCGCCGACGGGTGTGGTCAGGCGGAGGGCGCCGGGACGCCGGAGCCGGCGCGGGTGCGGGATGAACTGCCGCAGCTTGGCGTCGGACAGGTAGATGAACTCGCGCAACGCCACCCCGGCTCTGCTCTTCCCCCGGAAAACAACGAAGGCAAGAGGTTGTACACCTCCTGCCACTTTCAAGATATAGCGCACAGGGGGCCTTGCGGCAAGGCCCTCTCGGTGGCGCAGAATGGGCGGCCGCGGTCGGGAGTGAGGGATATGGGGCTCTCGTGGAGTTTGCTCCTTCTTGCCCGGCCGACAGGTGATTTCGTTGATGGGGCGGGTTGATGTTCGATGTGATCGTGGTCGGCGGCGGGCCGACCGGGCTGATGCTGGCCGGGGAGCTGCGGCTGGCCGGGGTGGATGTGGTGGTGCTGGAGAGGCTGGCCGAGCCGAGCAGCCAGTCCCGCGGCCGCGGCCTGCACGCGCGCAGCGTCGAGGTGATGGACCAGCGGGGCCTGCTGGACAGGTTCCTCGCGGAGAGCGAGAAGTTCCAGGCCGGCGGCCTGTTCGGCGGCATCGTCAAGCCGTGGCCGGACCGGCTGGACACGGCCCATCCGTACGGCCTCGCCACCCCGCAGGCCGTCACCGAGCGGCTGCTCGGCGACTGGGTCCGTGAACTCGGCGCCGAGATCCGGCGCGGACAGGAAGTGGTCGCCCTGAGCCAGGACGCGGACGGGGTCACCGTGGGGCTCGCCGACGGCACCGACCTCCGCGCCCGGTACGCCGTCGGCTGCGACGGCGGCCGCAGCACCGTACGCAAGCTGCTCGGCGTCGGCTTCCCCGGCGAGCCCGCCTCGGTCGAGACGCTGCTCGGCGACATGGAGGCCACCGAGGACCCGGCGACCATCGCGGCGGTCGTCGAGGAGGTCCGCAAGACGCAGTTGCGCTTCGGCCTCTCACCCGATGTCGACGGCCAGAAGGGGGTCTACCGCGTCATCGTGCCCGCCGACGGCGTCTCCGAGGACCGTGCCGCCCCGACCCTCGCCGAGTTCCAGCAGCAGTTGCGGGCGGTCGCAGGCACCGACTTCGGCGTGCACTCACCCCGCTGGCTGTCCCGCTTCGGCGACGCCACCCGGCAGGCCGAGCGCTACCGCGTGGGCCGGGTCCTGCTGGCCGGAGACGCGGCCCACATCCACCCGCCGGCCGGCGGACAGGGACTCAACCTCGGCGTCCAGGACGCCTTCAACCTCGGCTGGAAGCTCGCCGCCGAGGTGCGCGGCTGGGCCCCGGACGGCCTGCTGGACACCTATCACGCCGAACGCCACCCGGTCGGCGCCCGGGTGCTGGAGACCACCCGCGCCGCGATGACCCTCCTCGGCACCGACCCCGGCGCCACCGCACTGCGTGAACTCTTCGCCCGACTCATGGACTTCGAGGAGGTCAACCGCCACATCACCGGCATGATCACCGCTGTCGACATCCGCTACGACCTGGGCGGCGACCATGAACTCGTCGGCCGGCGGCTCCGGGACGTCGAGCTCGAACAGGGACGCCTCTACGAGCACACCCGCGGCGCCCGCGGCCTGCTCCTCGACCGGACCGGCAAGCTCTCGGTGGACGGCTGGGCGGACCGCGTGGACCATCTCGTCGACGCCGGCGGAGAACTCGACGTACCCGCCGTGCTGTTGCGCCCGGACGGCCATGTCGCCTGGGCGGGGGAGAGCCAGGAGGAGCTGCTCGCCCACCTGCCCAGGTGGTTCGGCGAGGCCGGGGTCACGGCGCCGGGTACTCAGCCAGCAGCGCCTCGCTCGCCTTCTCGCTGACCAGGTAGACCGCGGAGGCGATGAACAGGCCGGGGATGTCGGGGAACACCGACGCGTCCACCACCCGCAGCCCCTCCACTCCGCGCACCCGGAAGTCGCCGTCCAGTACCGCCAGTCGATCGTCCACCGGGCCGATCCTGGCGGTGCCGCACGCGTGGTGGCCCCAGGACTGGGTCCGCGCCCACTCCTTGAGCTGGTCGTCGGTCTGGACCTCGGGACCCGGCACCAACTCGCCCTTCACGCCCGCCTCCGAGGCGTTGCCGATCACGTCACGCGCCATCCGCAGCCCGTCCACCAAGCCGTCCAGATCCTCCTCCCAGCCCGGTGTGCCCTCGGAGAAGTAGTGGAACCGGATCTCGGGCGGCTCGGTGGGATCGGTGGAGCGCAGGGTCACCGTGCCGCCCCGGTTCTTGGTGTGTCCCTTGAGCACGACCACGCCCAGCCGGTTCCGGCCGTGGGTGGCCTCCTCGGCGTAACCGGGGTAGTAGCCGTGGAAGTCGAGCGGCATCGCCAGCAGCATGAGGTCGGAGTCGCCGTCCGAGACGCTCGATCTGCCGATGAGGGCGGCGAGTTGGCCGTTGGTGCCGTAGGGGCCGCCCCGGTCGGCGTACCACTCGCCGATCAACTGGTCCTGTTCCTCGTCCGCGAGCGGCACGTCCAGCGACGAGCCCTGGAACAGCGGGTAGTCCTGGTCGAGTTCGGCCACCACCGACGCCTCGTACCGGTCGTGCAGATTGCGCCCCACGCCGGGCGCGTCGACGCGTACGGGGATGCCGAGCCGCTCCAGCTCCTCGCGCGGCCCGATGCCGGACAGCATGAGCAACTGGGGGGTGTTGTAGGTGCCCCCGGCCAGGATGACCTCGTTGCGCGCGTACGCCGTCCCCTCGCTCACCGCGTCCTCGTCCCGGTCCGCCGCGTCCGGCCGCAGCCGGCACGTACGGTCCGACGAGGCGCCGTACGCGCGGTGCTGCTCGCGGTACGCGACCCCCACCGCACGGTCGCCGTCGAACAACACGCGCGTGACAAGGGTGTTGGTCCTGATCGTCAGCAGGTCCCCGACCCGGTGGCGGACGTCGAGCAGCCGCTCGCGGGCGCCGTTGCGGGCGCCGCCGTCGACGGAGACCGGGATGAAGCCCATGCCCTGGAAGTCCGGCGGGGTGTCGGCCGCGTTGGGGTCGCGGGGGAGGGGGACGCCGTCGGGAATGCCGAAGCGGTCGCGGGCGGTGCGTTCGACGGCGCCGATGATGTCGAGGAAGCGGGGTTCGCGGGACGCGAGGGAGGGGGCGGCGCGGGTCGTACCGAGCCAGCCGTCCCTGCCGTGCCGGGACTTGGCGTCCCGCTCGGCCGGAGTCTCACCGGGGAGCGGCTCTGCGTCCTGGCCCTGCCAGTTCTCCAGACGCCGGAAGCGCTCCCGCATCGCCTCCTGGCTCCACCCGGAGTCACCGGTCAGCTCCACCAGCCGCTGCCACTCCCTGCCCTGCGGGAACAGCATGATCAGCGCGTTGACCGTCGTACTCCCGCCGAGCGAGCTGCCGCGCGGGTACAGCACGCCGTCCTCGGCACCGGTGAACTTGGAGTCCTCACGCTGGGTCGCCGGGTCGTCCCAGTGGCGTACGAAGAAGTTCCACGCCATGTCGGGATCTTCGCTGGCGAACGCCTGCATGATCGGGATCGAGTAGTACGGGCAGTCGTGTTCGTCGCCCGCCTCCAGCACCAGGACCCGGTGACCGGCCAGGGCGAGGTTCGCGGCCAGGGGGCCGCCGCCGGCACCCGAGCCGACGACGACGAAGTCGAATTCCTGAGTGGTGTCCGGTGGCTGCTGAGGCATCCCGTCTCCTCCACGCGCTCCCCCCGGCCACTGTGCACCCGTGGGGCCGCGCCCGCCACATCGTGCGGGTGACCGGGGCGGTGTCTACGTTGGAGAGAAGGACGTTTCGCCTGGCAGCCCCTGCCCCACGGAGGTTTCCCATGTCGGACGCGACCGACCTGAGCAAGGACCCGGCTCCCGACCCGGCCGAGGACAACGCGTACTTCCCGTCCCCGTACTCGCTGAGCAAGTACACCGCGCCGAAGACCGACTTCGACGGAGTCCAGCACAAGGGCGCCTACACCGGCGGGCGGTGGAAGGTGCTGATGATCGGCACGGACGAGCGGTATCTGCTCACCGAGGACGGCAAGTTCTTCTCCACCGGCAACCATCCCGTCGAGATGCTGCTCCCGCTGCACCACATGATGGAGGCGGGCTTCGACGTCGACGTGGCCACCCTCAGCGGCAACCCCGTGAAGCTGGAGCTGTGGGCCCTGCCGGAGGAGGACAAGGCCGTCATGGAGACGTACGAGGCGATCAAACCCAAGCTGAAGCAGCCGCTGAAGCTCTCCGAGGTGGTCGCGGACAAGCTCGGGCCCGAGTCGGACTACCTCGCCGTCTTCATCCCCGGCGGGCACGGTGCGGTGATCGGGCTCGCGGAGAGTGAGGACGTGACCGAGACGCTGGACTGGGCGCTCGCCAACGACAAGTACGTGATCACGCTCTGCCACGGCCCGGCCGCGCTGCTCGCCGCCGCACGGGGCAAGGACAGGTCGCCCTTCGCCGGCTACTCGCTCTGCGTCTTCCCCGACGCCCTCGACACCGGTCCCAACCTGGAGATGGGCTACCTTCCCGGCCCGCTGCGGTGGCTGGTCGCCGATCTGCTGGAGAAGCAGGGGATCGAGGTCCTCAACTCCGACATCACCGGCCAGACCCACCAGGACCGCGGACTCCTCACCGGCGACAGCCCGCTCGCCTCCAACGCGCTGGGGCTGCTGTCGGCGGACGTGCTGGTCGAGGCGGCGAAGGACTGAGCCCTCAGGGCAGCGCGAGCACGCAGAACGCGTTTCCCTCGGGGTCGGTGAGGCAGGTCCACGGGACGTCGCCCTGTCCGAGGTCGAGATCGACGGCGCCGAGCGCCTTCAGCCGGGCGACCTCCGCCGCCTGGTCGTCGCCGGAGTGGGGGAGCAGGTCGAGGTGGACGCGGTCGGGCGCGGTGTCCGCTGTGGGCGAGCGGAACAACTCCATGTACGGGCCAGTGCCGTTGGCCGCCCTCAGCAGTACGAGGTCGTCGGTCGCCCGGTGCACGGTCCACCCCAGCGCCTCACCCCAGAACCGGGCCATCGCCGACGGCTCCACACAGTCCACGACCACCGCCGCGATCGGCCCGGTGTCCCGGTACCGCTCCCGGGGCTCCAGCACACAGAACTCGTTCCCCTCGGGATCGGCGAGCACCACCCACGGCACGTCCCCCTGCCCGATGTCGAGGGCCGTGGCCCCGTGCTCCTTCAGCCGCGCGACCAGCTCCGCCTGGTGCTCCAGGGAGGTCGTGGCGAGATCGAGATGCGTACGGTTCTTCGCCGTCCCCTTGCCCCCCGGCACGGGCACGACATCCACCCCGACCACCACCGGGTCCGGCCACACCAGCCCGCCGGCAGGCCCCACATAGGTCGTCACACCGGGACGGTAAGCGGTCCACCCGAGCGCCTCGGCCCAGAACCGCCCGACCCCCGAGGCATCAACGGCCTTGACATTGACGTGCACAGGTCGCAGTCCCATGGCGGTGATCTTATGGGCCGGCCTGGCTGTCGGTGCTCTGTGTCATTATGCGGACGCGTCCCAGGGGAGAGTGGGTCGCGGTCTGCTGATGATCAGGGGGTTGGAATGGGCGCGGGTACGGAGCCGGACGGCTCGTCGAGGTCCGACGAGGAGTGGGAGCGGTTTCTGCGCGAGTCGGTCGCGGGTAGCGCCGACGCGCCCAAGGAGCCGTCCGCGCGGGCCCGCGAGGTGGCGAGACGGCTGCGCACGGAGCCCGACCGGAGCGCCGAGGGCTGGCGCAGCCACCCGCCCGCGCGGCACAAGCGGCGCGTCGGCTGGTACGTGGTCGGACTGCTGGCCGTGCTGGCGCTGCTCGTGGTGGGGCTCGCCCCCGGGCGGGTGCTGGACCTCGTCACCGGTTCCGACTCCCCGACGCCGGACCCCCAGCAGCCCACCGCGCGGGAGCCGTTCCGCGGTTCGCCGGCGGCGAACTGGGCGAGCGAAGCGGCCGGGATCACCATGCCGAAGGCCAAGGCGGTCGGCTGGATGAGCGCGGCCGAGGTCGAGCGGGCCCTCGCCCGCAGCCGGGACTTCCTCGTCGCGTCCAGCCTGGACCGCGCGGTGCTGCGGGGCGAGCGGCCCGAGAAGGCGATCGCACTGATCAACCCGCACCAGAAGGACGTCCAGGCCCTGCTGAAGACCGCCTTCCGCACCCCGACGGAGCAGCACGACCCCCTCTTCCTCTTCAGCCGGTTCCAGCCCTCCCACGCCCACCTGGTGGGCGACGTCGTGAAGACGCGGGGTGGCCTCACCTACCGCGAGGGCGAGCGCGGCGCGCTCCGGGTGACCGCCGACGTCACCTTCGTCTACCCGGTAGCCCGCCCCGCCGACGACGAGATCGTGCGCACGATCGTCCGCCGCGAACTGGTCCTGAGCTGGGACGACCCCGACAAGGTGCACACCGAACCGGGCACCTTCTCGATCGCCTCCTACAAGTACGACGTGACCAACGGCGGCTGCGGCGCCCCCACGGGCTACTTCGTCCCACCCTTCGGCCCCTCCCACCCGGCGAACGAGTCCGACAGGCGGGTCGACCCGTACGACACCGACAAGCCGTTCGAGTCGGGCGGCACGTCCAGGGCGGACGAGTGCGGGAGGGCGATCCGGTCCTAGCGGGCGCGCCCCACCCGCCCCACCCGCCTTCTTCGTACACCTGATTGCATAAATCTGCGGCGCTACGTATAGTCATGCCAGTCGAAGGAGGCTGACATGGTGGTGCGCGCGGCGGTGGCCGGGGCCAGTGGGTATGCGGGTGGGGAGTTGCTGCGGCTGCTCCTCGGGCATGCCGGGGTCGAGGTCGGGACGCTCACCGGGCACTCCAGTGCGGGGCGACGGCTCGGTGAGCTGCAGCCGCAGCTCGCGCCGCTGGCCGAGCGGGTGCTGGCGGAGACGACCGCCGAGGCCCTCGCCGGGCATGACGTGGTGTTCCTGGCGCTGCCCCACGGCCAGTCCGCCGCCGTCGCCGAGCAGCTCGGCCCGGACGTGCTCGTGATCGACCTGGGCGCCGACTTCCGGCTCACGGACCCCGCCGACTGGGAGCGGTTCTACGGCTCCCCGCACGCCGGCACCTGGCCCTACGGCCTGCCCGAACTCCCTGGCGCACGGGCCGCGTTGGAGGGTGCCAAGCGCATCGCCGTACCCGGCTGCTACCCGACCGCCGTCTCCCTCGCCCTCTTCCCCGCCTACGAAGCCGGACTCACCGAGCCCGAGGCCGTGATCGTCGCCGCCTCCGGCACCTCCGGGGCCGGCAAGGCGCCCAAGGCGCATCTGCTCGGCAGTGAGGTCATGGGCTCCATGAGCCCGTACGGCGTCGGCGGCGGGCACCGGCACACCCCCGAGATGATCCAGAACCTCAGCGCGGCCGCCGGGGAGCGGGTGAGCGTCTCGTTCACCCCGACCCTCGCGCCCATGCCCCGCGGCATCCTCGCCACGTGCAGCGCCAGGGCACGCGCCGGGGTCACCGCGGAGACGGTCCGCGCGGTCTACGAGAAGGCGTACGCCGACGAGCCGTTTCTCAGGCTGCTGCCCGAGGGGCAGTGGCCGGCCACCGGCGCCGTCACCGGCTCCAACGCCGTCCAGGCGCAGGTCGCCCTGGACGCGGAGACCGGCCGGGTCATCGTGATCAGCGCCATCGACAACCTGACCAAGGGCACCGCGGGCGGTGCCGTACAGAGCATGAACATCGCCCTCGGGCTCGACGAGACCACCGGGCTTTCCACGATCGGAGTCGCGCCTTGAGCGTCACAGCGGCCAAGGGATTCACCGCGGCGGGCATCGCCGCCGGGATCAAGCAGAACGGCAACCCCGACCTGGCCCTCGTGGTCAACACCGGCCCCCGACGAGCCGCCGCCGGCGTCTTCACCGCCAACCGCGTCAAGGCCGCCCCGGTGCTGTGGTCCGAGCAGGTCCTCAAGAGCGGCCAGATCAGCGCGGTCGTCCTCAACTCCGGCGGCGCCAACGCCTGCACCGGCCCCCAGGGCTTCCAGGACACCCACGCCACCGCCGAGAAGGCCGGCGAGGTCCTCGGCCGCGGCGCCATCGAGGTCGCCGTCTGCTCCACCGGCCTCATCGGCGTGACCCTGCCCATGGACAAGCTGCTCCCCGGCGTCGAGAAGGCCGCGGCCGCGCTGAGCGAGCACGGCGGCGAGAAGGCCGCCCTCGCCATCAAGACCACCGACACCCACCACAAGACCGCCGTGGTGAGCCGGGACGGCTGGACGGTCGGCGGCATGGCCAAGGGCGCCGGCATGCTCGCCCCCGGCCTCGCCACCATGCTGGTCGTCCTCACCACCGACGCCGACCTCACCGACGCCGAGCTGGACAAGGCGCTGCGCGACGCCACCAAGGTCACCTTCGACCGCGTCGACTCCGACGGCTGCATGTCCACCAACGACACCGTCCTGCTGCTCTCCTCCGGCGCCTCCGGCATCACCCCCGGCTACGACGAGTTCGCCGACGCCGTCCGCGAGGCCTGCGCCGACCTCGGCCGCCAGCTCATCGGGGACGCCGAGGGCGCCAGCAAGGACATCAAGGTCGAGGTGATCAACGCGGCCACCGAGGAGGACGCCGTGGAGGTCGGCCGGTCCATCGCCCGCAACAACCTCCTCAAGTGCGCCCTGCACGGCGAGGACCCCAACTGGGGCCGCGTGCTCTCCGCCATCGGCACCACGAAGGCCGCCTTCGAGCCCGACCGGCTGAACGTCGCCATCAACGGCGTCTGGGTCTGCAAGGGCGGCTCGGTGGGCGAGGACCGCGACCTGGTCGACATGCGCTACCGCGAGGTGCACATCGTTGCCGACCTCGCCGCCGGCACCGAGACCGCCACCATCTGGACCAACGACCTGACCGCGGACTACGTCCACGAGAACAGCGCGTACTCGTCATGAGCACCCCGACGCGGAAGCACACCGCGCTCCCCAAGGCCCGCATCCTCGTCGAGGCGCTGCCCTGGCTCACCCGGCACCACGGCAAGACCGTCGTCATCAAGTTCGGCGGCAACGCCATGGTGGACGAGGGCCTGAAGGCCGCCTTCGCCCAGGACGTCGTCTTCCTGCGCCACGCCGGGCTCAAGCCGGTCGTCGTGCACGGCGGCGGACCGCAGATCAGCGCCGCGCTCGACCGGCACGGCATCGTCAGCGAGTTCAAGGCCGGGCTCCGGGTCACCACCGAGGAGGCCATGGACGTCGTACGGATGGTGCTCGCGGGGCAGGTCCAGCGCGAGCTGGTCGGCCTGCTCAACGCGCACGGCCCGCTCGCCGTCGGCCTCACCGGCGAGGACGCCCACACCATCACCGCGACCCGGCACCGGCCGAGGATCGACGGCGAACTCATCGACATCGGACGCGTCGGCGAGATCACCGAGATCGACACCGGCGCCATCGAGGCCCTGCTCGCCGACGGCCGCATCCCGGTCGTCTCCTCCATCGCCCGCTCCGAGGACGACGGTCATGTCTACAACGTCAATGCTGATACGGCGGCTGCGGCACTCGCTGCTGCGCTGGGCGCCGAAACCCTCATGGTCCTCACCGACGTCGAGGGACTCTACGAGGACTGGCCGCACTCCGACGAGGTGATCAGCCGCCTCACCGCCACCGAGCTGGAGAAACTGCTGCCCGACCTCTCCTCGGGCATGGTGCCCAAGATGGAGGGCTGCCTGCACGCCGTACGCAACGGCGTGCGCACCGCCCGCGTCATCGACGGCCGCGTCCAGCACTCGATCCTGCTGGAGATCTTCACCGACGAGGGCATCGGCACCATGGTCGTGCCCGACGAGCCGGACACCCCGGGGGAGTCATGAGCAACGAGGAACTGACCGCGCGCTGGCAGGGCGCCCTCATGAACAACTACGGCACCCCGCGCCTCCCCCTCGTACGGGGTGAGGGAACGGCCGTATGGGACGCCGACGGCAAGCGCTATCTGGACTTCGTCGGCGGGATCGCGGTGAACGCCCTCGGGCACGCCCACCCGGCGGTCGTCCGCGCGGTCAGCGAGCAGATCGGCACCCTCGGCCATGTGTCCAACCTGTTCGTCGCCGAGCCGCCCGTCACCCTCGCCGAGCGCCTGCTGCGGCTGTTCGGCCGGGACGGCAAGGTGTTCTTCTGCAACTCCGGCGCCGAGGCCAACGAGGGCGCGCTGAAGATCGGCCGGCTCACCGGGCGCACCCACATGGTGGCGACCGAGGGCGGCTTCCACGGCCGCACCATGGGCGCGCTCGCCCTCACCGGCCAGCCCGCCAAGCAGGAGCCGTTCCGCCCGCTGCCCGGCGACGTCACGCACGTCCCGTACGGCGACCCGCAGGCGCTCGCCGCCGCCGTCACCCCGGACACCGCCATGGTGATCATCGAGCCGGTCCAGGGCGAGAGCGGGGTCGTGGTGCCGCCGCCCGGCTACCTCAAGGCCGCCCGCGCCATCACCGCCGCCACCGGCGCGCTGCTCGTGCTGGACGAGGTGCAGACCGGCGTCGGCCGCACCGGCGACTGGTTCGCCTACCAGGCCCACGAGGGCGTACTGCCCGACGTGGTCACCCTCGCCAAGGGGCTCGGCGGCGGACTGCCGCTCGGCGCCACCATCGCCTTCGGCCGCGCCGCCGACCTGCTTCAGCCCGGCCAGCACGGCACCACCTTCGGCGGCAACCCGGTCGCCTGCGCCGCCGGACTCGCCGTCCTGGACACCATCGAGGACGAGGGCCTGCTCGCCAACACCAAGCGGCAGAGCGAGGCCCTGCGCGCCGGGATCGAGGCGCTGGGCCACCCGCTGGTCGACCATGTCCGGGGTGCGGGCCTGCTGCTGGGTATCGTGCTCACCGGGCCGCACGCGGCGCACGCGCAGGCGGCGGCCCAGGAGGCCGGGTTCCTGGTGAACGCGCCCGCCCCCGACGTCGTGAGGATCATGCCCCCGCTGAACCTCCGCGACGACGAGGTGGACGCCTTCCTCCAGGCGCTGCCCGGCATCCTCGACGCAAGCACCGAGGACGGACGACCCCGAGAATGAGACGACGATGAGCCAGGCGCAGGACCACGATCAGGCGGCGGGCGGACCCGCCGTACCGCAGACCCGGACGGCCCGACACCGCCGGATCGTGGACATCCTCAACCGGCAGCCGGTGCGCTCGCAGAGCCAGCTCGCCAAGCTGCTCGCCGACGACGGGCTGAGCGTCACCCAGGCGACGCTCTCCCGCGACCTGGACGAGCTGAACGCGGTCAAGATCCGCAACACCGACGGCGACCTGATCTACGCGGTGCCCAGCGAGGGCGGTTTCCGCACCCCGCGCGCCCCGCTGGGCGGCTCCGCCAAGGAGGAGCGGATGCGGCGGCTCTCCCAGGAGCTGCTGATCTCCGCCGAGGCGTCCGCCAACCTCGTCGTGCTGCGCACCCCGCCCGGCGCCGCCCAGTTCCTCGCCTCGGCCATCGACCAGGCCGAACTCCACGACGTCCTCGGCACCATCGCCGGTGACGACACCCTGATGCTGATCAGCCGGGACGCCACCGGCGGCCAGGCCCTCGCGGACCACCTGCTGAGGCTGGCCCAGAACGCGCCGTAGGCGAGGCTCCCGCTCAGCCCAGCCGGGTCGCCAGACCCCCCGTGCAGCGGACCTCGTCGCCCGCGGTGATCAGCAGACCCTCCACGTCCGGAAGGGACTCCAGCCAGGCCAGGCCCGCCCGGGAGCCCATCGCGAAGGCGGCGGTGGCCCAGCAGTCGGCCCAGGTCAGCCGGGGTGTCACCACCGTCACGGCGACCAGGTCGGTCACCGCGGAGCGGCCGGTGCGCGGGTCGACGATGTGCGCGCCCCGCTCCGCCGTGCCCGACGTCGCCACCGCCAGCTCGTCCGCGCCGGCCGCCGACACCACCGCCGCCAGGCCGCCCGGCCTGAGCGGATCGGCCACGCCCACCCGCCAGGCCCGGTGCGGCTCGGGCGCGCCCACCATCTGGACGTCACCCCCGCCGTTCACGCTGACCCCGCACACCCCGGTGACGGCGGCCAGTGTGCGCGCGGCCCGCTCGGCCGACCAGCCCTTGACGATCCCGGTCGGGTCGAGCGTCCCCCGGTACCGGGTGCTGAACCAGCCGTCGCTCACCCGCTCCGCCTCGGCCGCCAGTGCCAGCACCTCGCGCACCTCGGGGGCGCACTGCTGCGGTGTCAGCTCCTCGCGGGCCAGCCGGGACACCTCGCTGTCCGCGCGGTAGGTGCTGAACACGGCGTCGACCCGGTGCAGTCCCGCGACCGCCCTCTCCAGCGCCGCGCGCACCTCACCGGGGTCGCCGCCGCGCACGTCGAAGGAGAAGACGGTGCCCATGACCTCCTCCGCGTGCCGCAGCACATGCGGTGTCCCCGCCCGCTCGGCCACCGTCTCAGCCACCGGCCTGGTCCAGCGCGGACTGGAGCGACTTCTTGTACCCGGTGCTGGTGTAGGTCGCCCCGGACACCGAGTCGATCTCCGCGCTGCCCGCCGCGACCGCCGCCCGGTTCAGCCGGGGCACCGCGAGCGCGGTCTTCTCGTCGCTCGTCGGGCCCTTGGGCGCCTGGACCGCCTCGGCCTTGGTGATCTTCTTCCCGCTGAGCGTGACCCGCACCTGGACGGCCCCGTACGGCGTCTGCTCCGCACCGCCGGTGACCGTACGCGCCTGCGCCGCGCCGGAACTCCCGCCCGTGGGAGCCTTCTTGACCTTGTCCAGCGCCGACTGGAGCGACTTCTTGTACCCCGTGCTGGTGTAGGTCGCCCCGGACACCGAGTCGATCTCCGCGTTCTGCGTCGCGAGGACCGCCTGGTTCAGCCGGGGCACCGCCAGCGCGGTCTTCTCGTCGCTCGTCGGGCCCTTCGGCGCCTCGACGGCCTCCGCCTTGGTGATCTTCCCGCCGCTGACCGTCAGCCGGACGCGCACAGCGCCGTACGGCGTCTGTGCCGCGTCCCCGGTGACCGTGCCGGCCCGGTCGGACGCCGGGGCGCCGCCGCCGGACCCGCCCTGCGGGGACTCCTGCGCGGCGGCCGACGCCGGCGGGGCGGCAGCCGAGGCCGACGCCGGGTCGGACGCGGGCTTCAGCGACAGCAGCAGCACGACACCGGACACGGTGGCCGCGGTGGCCAGCATCACGCGACGGATGGGGTGGCTCTTCCTCATGGCTTCTGGAGCTCCGCTCACATCTCGAACGACTCGTGATGGATGCGCCGGGCGGGGACTCCCGCGCCGCGCAGTGCCTCGTACACCGACTGCGCGAAGCCGGGCGGCCCGCACATGAAGACGTCGTGGCGGTCGATGTCGGGCATCTTGCGCCGGAGGTTCTCCGCCGAGATGTCCGGCCGCTCGCCCTCCGGGCTGTTCACCGCGTACATCAGCCGGGCGCCCCGCTCCTCGGCGATCGCCGCCAGCTCGTCCCACAGGGCCAGGTCCTGCGTGGTGTTGGCCCGGTACAGCAGGGTGATGTCACCGGAGGCGCCCGGCAGCGTCTCGAACAGCGCGCGCATCGGCGTGATCCCGACCCCGCCCGCCACCAGCAGTACCTTGCCCCGGCTGCGGCGCTGCGCGGTGAGCGCCCCGTACGGGCCCTCCGCCCACACCCGGGTGCCCGGCGTCAGCTCGCGCAGCCGGGCGCTGTGGTCGCCGATCGCCTTCACGGTGATCCGCAGCATCCCCGGCCGGGGCGCCGCCGACAGCGAGTACGGGTGCGAGCTGAACCGCATCCCCGGCGCCAGGAACCGCCAGCGGAAGAACTGGCCCGCCTCCGCGCCCATCCGGTGCAGCTTCCGCCCGGAGATCAGCACCGACACGATGCCCGGCGACTCCTCGATCACCGCCTCCACCCGCATCCGGTGCCGCAGGTTCAGCCGGACCGGCACGATCACCCGGTACCAGAGCACCAGCGCGCTCACCACGCCGTACAGCGCGTACCAGAAGGTCTTCGCCATCGGCTCGACCGCGAAGTCGTTGCCGGTGGTGATCTGGTGCCAGAAGGTCAGGAACACCGCCGCGTACGTCAGCAGATGCACGTGGTACCAGGTGTCGTACGGCAGCCTGCGCCGGACCGGGCCGATGGAGGAGAGCCCGATCACCACGAACAGGCCGGTGCCGATGGCCGCCTTGCCCATGTCGGGGAGCTGGTTCACCGAGTCGACGGTCTGCTGGACGATGTCGCCCAGCGACTTCCCGGCCTGGAGGGCGTACCCCCACATGATGAGAAAGACGTGCGCCAGGACCAGGCTCAGCGTGTAGCGGCCGCTCATCGCGTGCCAGCGGGCCACCCGGTCCGAGCCGACCCGCCGCTCCAGCGCCGGTACGCGCGCCATCTGGAGCACGACCAGCGCCATCAGGTACCCGGCCAGCAGCCCGGTGATCCGCCCGGCGTTCAGGACCCGGCCGGCGTTGTCGGCGATCGAGGGGGTGTTGTGCCACCAGAGCCACAACACGGCCGCCGCGCCCGCCCACACCGCGAGCAGCAGCGGGACGGCCGGCGAGCGGCGCGGGCGGATGCGGCGCATCGTCTGGCGGCGGGCGGCACGTCCGCCTGCGAGCGTGGTGGTCACGGTTCCTCCGGGGACTTGACCCTTGGCCCACAGATACGTGCGGTGCGGGCGGAGTGTTCAGCGTCCCGGCGGGCGACCTGGCGGGGGTCAGTGACGGACGAGCGCGGTGGACCCGCCCTCGGTCCCGATGGCGATGTGCGGGTGCCTGGACGGGTCGGTCCAGCGGAGGATCTCGGTCATGGCGTCGGCGGGTACGGAGACACAACCGGCCGTCGCCGCATGGCCGTTGACGTGCAGGAAGATGCCCGCGCCGCGCCCGCGCACCGGATGGCGGTAGTTGAAGCCGATGACGAGGGCGCGGGCGTACTGGGTGGTGTACGACACCAGGTGCTCGGACTCCGAGGCGCGGCAGTCGGCGGGGAGGGGGTCCACCCAGCGGTTGTAGGCGCGGGAGTCGTTGTCCTGGCACCACCACGAACTCTCGCCGACCGGGCGGTACTCGACGCGCGTCCCGGCGGGGGGCGCCTCGATGCCGAAGCCGAAGGGCAGGTCGTACAGCCCGGTCGGGGTGGTGTTGGTGCCCTGCTGCCGTGAGGTGCCCTCCACCAGCCCGCCCGAGCCGAACCGCGCGGGCGCTGTCCCGGCCGCCGTCCACCGCCCGTGCCGCAGGTCCCACCAGGTGAGCGTGCCGGTGGTGGAGCCGGCGTCGGGGGCCCGGGCGGTGATGAGCTGGGTGCCGCCGCCGGTGTCCGCCAGGCGCGCGGGCAGCGGGGTGTCGGCCGGCGCGAGACCGAGCGCGCAGAAGGAGGCGGACACGAGGGCGGTGACCAGGCGGCGGCGCATGGTTCAGACCGTAGAGGGCGGCAGCGGCAACGGCAGGCCGGGCAGCCCGTCGATGCTCGTCGCGATGTGCTCCTTACTGGTGAAGTAGTCGCTGAGCGAGGCGTCGTCCTCCCTGCTGAACCGCCGCCGGTGCGCATCGCGGTCCTGCTCGTAGGCCATGCGGGGCACGGCGTACCCGCAGGAGTCCCGCACCAGCTCGGCGTGGACCACGATGATCGCCCGCAGCCCGTGCGGGGCCGGGTCGATGCCGGGGAAGGCGGCCAGCAGGTCGTCGAAACGCGGGTCGTCGCGGAAGACCGGCTCGCCCCGGCCGTGCACGCGCACGATGTTCGGCGGCCCCTGGAAGGCGCACCACATCAGGGTGATCCGGCCGTTCTCCCGCAGGTGGGCCACGGTCTCCGCGTTGGAGCCCGCGAAGTCGAGATACGCCACCGTCAGCTCGTCCAGCACGACGAACGAGCCCTTGAGGCCCTTGGGGGAGAGGTTCACCGTGCCGTCGGCGGCGAGGGGCGCGGTCGCCGTGAAGAAGAGGGGCTGCTCCTCGATGAATCTCCGGACCTTGCCGTCGATGCGCTCATATGTCTTTCCCATGCCCGCTGCCTACCCCACCTCCGCGATTGACGAATCATGCGGAGTTCTGCATACTCATGCATATCAGCGAATGCACGTGAGGAGAGAACCCGTGACCGAGCGCGTCGTACTCGCCTACTCAGGCGGACTGGACACCTCCGTCGCCATCGGCTGGATCGCCGAGGAGACGGGCGCCGAGGTCATCGCCGTCGCGGTGGACGTCGGCCAGGGTGGCGAGGACCTGGACGTCATCCGCAAGCGCGCCCTCGCGTGCGGTGCGGTCGAGGCCGAGGTGGCCGACGCCAAGGACGAGTTCGCCGAGGAGTACTGTCTCCCGGCGATCAAGGCGAACGCCCTGTACATGGACCGGTACCCGCTGGTCTCCGCCCTCTCGCGGCCGACCATCGTCAAGCACCTCGTGGCCGCCGCGCAGAAGCACGGCGCCACCACGGTCGCCCACGGCTGCACCGGCAAGGGCAACGACCAGGTCCGTTTCGAGGCCGGCATCGTCGCCCTCGCCCCCGACCTGAAGTGCATCGCCCCGGTCCGCGACTACGCGATGACCCGTGACAAGGCGATCGCCTTCTGCGAGGCGAAGAACCTCCCGATCGCGACCACCAAGAAGTCCCCGTACTCCATCGACCAGAACGTCTTCGGACGCGCCGTCGAGACGGGCTTCCTGGAGGACATCTGGAACGCGCCGATCGAGGACATCTACGAGTACACCTCCAACCCGGCCGAGGCCCGCGAGGCCGACGAGGTCGTCGTCACCTTCGAGCGCGGCGTGCCCGTGGCCGTCGACGGCCGCCCGGTCACCGTCCTCCAGGCCATCCAGCAGCTCAACGAGCGCGCGGGCGCCCAGGGCATCGGCCGGATCGACATGGTCGAGGACCGCCTCGTCGGCATCAAGTCCCGCGAGGTGTACGAGGCTCCGGGCGCCATCGCCCTGATCACCGCCCACCAGGAGCTGGAGAACGTCACCGTCGAGCGCGAACTCGCCCGCTACAAGCGGCAGGTGGAGCAGCGCTGGGGCGAACTGGTCTACGACGGCCAGTGGTTCTCCCCGCTCAAGCGTGCGCTGGACGGCTTCATCACCGAGGCCAACGAGCACGTCTCCGGCGACGTCCGGATGACCCTGCACGGCGGCCGCGCCGTCGTCACCGGCCGCCGGTCCCAGTCGTCGCTGTACGACTTCAACCTCGCCACCTACGACACCGGCGACACCTTCGACCAGGCCGCGGCCAAGGGCTTCATCGACATCTACAGCCTGTCGTCGAAGATCGCCGCCAAGCGGGACCTCGCGTAAGCGACGTCGTTGAGCAGTAGGCCGACCGCCTCTCCACCCGGAAGGGTGGGGAGGCGTTGGCACACCACGAGCTTGAGGAGCAACGCAGTGAGCAGCAACAGCGGTGACGTACGGCTCTGGGGCGGCCGTTTCGCCGACGGTCCCGCCGAGGCCCTGGCGAAGCTGTCCGCGTCCGTCCACTTCGACTGGCGGCTCGCCCCCTACGACATCGCCGGGTCCCGCGCCCACGCCCGCGTACTGCACACCGCGGGCCTCCTGGACCAGGACGAGCTGTCCCGGATGCTGGACGGGCTCGACCGGCTCGAAGCCGACGTGGCCTCCGGCGAGTTCGTCGGCACCGTCGCCGACGAGGACGTGCACACCGCCCTGGAGCGCGGCCTGCTGGAGCGGCTCGGCCCCGACCTCGGCGGCAAGCTCCGCGCGGGCCGCTCGCGCAACGACCAGGTCGCCACCCTCTTCCGGATGTACCTGCGCGACCACGCCCGGATCATCGGCGGCCTGATCGCCGACCTCCAGGACGCCCTGGTCGGCCTCGCCGAGGCCCACCCGGACGTGGCCATGCCCGGCCGCACCCACCTCCAGCACGCCCAGCCGGTGCTCTTCGCCCACCATGTGCTGGCCCACGTCCAGTCCCTCGGCCGGGACGCCGAGCGGCTGCGCCAGTGGGACGAGCGCACCGCCGTCTCGCCGTACGGCTCCGGCGCGCTCGCCGGTTCCTCCCTCGGCCTGGACCCCGAGGCGGTCGCCCGCGACCTCGGCTTCGAGCGGGGGAGCGCGGGCAACTCCATCGACGGCACGGCCTCGCGGGACTTCGCGGCGGAGTTCGCCTTCATCACCGCGATGATCGGCATCGACCTCTCGCGGATCGCGGAGGAGATCATCATCTGGAACACGAAGGAGTTCTCCTTCGTCACCCTGCACGACGCGTTCTCCACCGGCTCCTCGATCATGCCGCAGAAGAAGAACCCGGACATCGCGGAGCTGGCGCGCGGCAAGTCCGGCCGGCTGATCGGCAACCTCACGGGCCTGCTGGCCACGCTGAAGGCGCTGCCGCTCGCCTACAACCGGGACCTCCAGGAGGACAAGGAGCCCGTCTTCGACTCCTGCGACCAGCTAGAGGTGCTGCTCCCCGCCTTCACCGGCATGATCGCCACCCTCACCGTCAACCGCGAGCGCATGGAGGAACTGGCCCCGGCCGGCTTCTCCCTCGCCACCGACATCGCCGAGTGGCTGGTCCGCCAGGGCGTCCCCTTCCGCGTCGCCCACGAGGTCGCGGGGGAGTGCGTCAAGGTCGCGGAGGCCGACGGCAAGGAACTGGACGACCTCACGGACGACCAGTTCGCCAAGATCTCCCCGCACCTCACCCCGGAGGTCCGCACGGTCCTGAACGTCAAGGGCGCACTCGCGTCCCGCAACGGCAGGGGCGGCACCGCACCGAGCGCGGTGGCGCTGCAACTGGCGGAGGTAAAGAGGGACTTGGCCAACCAGCACGAATGGGCAAAGGCCAAGAGCAAGGTCTTTTAGGGGCGCGGGGAACTGCGCGACCAGCCACGAAGCACCCGCAGCCGCCCACGAGCCCGACCGAACGGACCCGCCGCGATGCCCTTCGACCGCCTCTCCTCCGCAACCACCCCCACCTGCCACCTGGGCCTCGGCCTGGCCGCAGTAGGCCGCCCCGGCTACATCAACCTGAACCGGGCCCGCGACCTAGGAGATGACCGGAGCGCCGAAGCGCTACAGATCCGCACGCACGAACTCCTCGACGCCGCCTACGCCCAAGGCGTCCGCTACTTCGACGCCGCCCGCTCCTACGGCCGCAGCGAGGAGTTCCTCGCGGCCTGGCTGCACGCGAACCCGGAGGCCGACGACGTGGTGGTCGGCAGCAAGTGGGGCTACACCTACACCGCCGACTGGTCCACGGAGGCCGACCAGCACGAGGTCAAGGACCACACCCTCGCCACGTACGACCGGCAGCGCGCCGAGACGGCCGAACTGCTCGGGGACCGACTGGACCTCTACCAGATCCACTCCCTCACCCCCGACAGCCCCGCCCTCACCGACCGGGACCTGCACGCCCGCCTCGCCGAAGCGGCCGCAGGCGGCCTCACCCTCGGCTTCTCCACCAGCGGCCCCGCCCAGGCCGACACCATCCGGGCCGCCCTGGAGATCACCGTCGACGGCACCCCCCTCTTCGGCACCGTGCAGTCCACGTACAACGCCCTGGAGACCTCGGCCGGTCCCGCGCTGGCGGAGGCGCACGAGGCCGGGCTCACGGTGATCGTCAAGGAGGGCATGGCCAACGGCAGGCTGGCCCCCGAGCACGCCCCCGACGCCCTGCGGGACATCGCCGAGGAGACCGGCCTCGGCACGGACGCCGTCGCCCTCGCCCTGATCCTCTGCCGCCCCTGGGCCGGTGTCGCCCTGTCCGGCGCCGCGACCGTCGCCCAGCTCGGCTCCAACCTGCACGCCGCCGCCGTCGACCTCACCGACGACCAGCGCGCCCGCCTGGACACCCTCGCGGAGGACCCGCACGCCTACTGGACACGACGCGGCGAGCTGCCCTGGCACTGAGACTCGGATGGCCGCCATGAGACACCTGTGTCTCACCCGAGGTACCCTTGTCTCATGGCTCTCGACCGTGACCTCGTGCTGCGCTCCGCCGCCGCCCTGCTGACCCGCAAGTCCACCGCGACGATGGACGAGGTCGCGCGCGCCGCCGGGATCAGCCGTGCCACGCTCCACCGCCACTTCGCCGGCCGTGACGCGCTGGTCCGCGCGCTGGAGGCGCTCGGCATCGCGGAGTGCGAGGCGGCGCTCGACCGCGCCCGTCTTGACGAGGGCCCCGCCGCCGACGCCGTACGCCGTCTGGTCCGCGAGATCCAGCCCGCCGCCGGACTGCTCGCCTTCCTCTACGGCGAGAACCAGCTCTGGGAGGGCGCGGGGCAGAACACCGGCTGGCTGGGCCTGGACACCCGGATCAGCGCCCTCTTCCAGCGCGGCCAGCGCGACGGCGAACTCCGTATCGACCTCACCCCCGGCTGGCTCACCGAAGCCTTCTACGGGCTGATCACCTCGTGCGCCTGGGCCGCGGTGGACGGCCGCGTGGCCTCCCGCGACTTCCCCACGATGGTGGCCGAACTGCTGCTCGGCGGCGCGCTGCGCAGGGCGGAATCATGACCAGCACCCTGCGGCAGCCCGTACCCGTCGCGACCGCGCCGCGCCCCCGCCGCTGGCTCGCGCTCTCGGTGCTGGTCCTCGCCGTCCTGCTCGTCGCCGTCGACGCCACCGTCCTCGGCCTCGCCACCCCCTACATCAGCGAGGACCTGCACCCCTCCGGCACCCAACTGCTGTGGATCGGGGACGTCTACTCGTTCGTCATCGCCGGACTGCTCGTCTCGATGGGCAGCCTCGGCGACCGCGTCGGCCGCAAGCGCGTGCTGCTGTGCGGCGCGGCCGCGTTCGGCGCGATCTCGGTGCTGAACGCCTACGCGAGCACGCCCGGCCTGATGATCCTGGCCCGCGCCCTGCTCGGCGTCGCCGGCGCGACCCTGATGCCCGCGACCCTCGCCCTGATCCGCAACCTCTTCCACGATCCGCGCGAGCGCAGCCTCGCCATCGGCATCTGGGGCGCCACCGCCTCGGCCGGCACGGCCGTCGGCCCGATCGTGGGCGGCTTCCTGCTGGAGCACTTCTGGTGGGGCTCGGTGTTCCTGATCAACCTGCCGGTGATGGCGGTCCTGGTCCTGGTCGGCATCCGCACCCTGCCCGAGTCTCGCGACCCGAACCCCGGCCCGTGGGACCTGGTCAGCGTGCTGCTGTCCCTGGTCGGCATGCTCGCCCTGGTCTACGCGGTCAAGGAGGCCGCCACCCACGGCTTCGGCCCGCTCACCCTGGCCACCGGCCTGCTGGGCGCCGCCGCGCTGTACGGCTTCGTCCGCCGCCAGCTCACCCTGCCGACCCCGCTGCTGGACATGCGGCTGTTCAGGCACCGGGGCTTCAGCGGGGCGGTGCTCGCGGATCTGCTGACGGTGCTCGGGATGTCGGGGCTGGTGTTCTTCCTGTCCCAGTTCCTGCAACTGGTCCAGGGCAGGCGCCCGTTCGAGGCGGGCCTCGCGGAACTGCCCGCGGCGATCGGCGCGGTGGTGGCCGGCCTGATCGCGGGCCGCGCGGCGCGCCGCTTCTCGGTACGCGCGGTGGTCTCCGGCGGCCTCGCCGCCATCGGCGTCTCCCTCGCGGTCCTCACCACGCTCGACGCGTCCACCGGCTACCCCCTGCTCGGCGCCGCCCTGCTGATCGTCGGCATCGGCGCGGGCTTCTCCTTCACCGTCACCTCCGACGTCATCCTCTCCAGCGTCGACAAGAACCGCGCGGGCGCGGCCTCGGCCGTCTCGGAAACGGCCTACGAACTGGGCGCGGCCCTGGGCATCGCCGTACTCGGCTCCATCGTCACAGCCGCCTACCGCGACTTCACAGCCCCACCGGGCACCCCGGAATCGGCCCACGAGTCACTGGGCGCGGCAGTGGAAGCGTCGACGAGCCTCCCCGCCCCCACGTCCCAGGCACTGCTGGAGGCGGCCAGAGAGTCCTTCGTACACGGCTTGCACCTGGCGTCGGGAGCCGGAGCAGCGGTCCTGCTGGCAGCCTCAACAGCAGCATGGCTCCTGCTCAAGAACCAACGGCTGGACAAGATTCTTTAGGGGCGCGGGGAAGTGCGCGACCAGCCACGACGCACCCGCACCCTGAAAACGGCCGAATCGCCGAAGGCTTACGCGGCCTTGGCCTTGGTGGCGTACATATCCACATACTCCTGCCCAGACAACCGCATAACCTCAGCCATCACAGAATCCGTCACAGCGCGCAGCACATACCGGTCCCGGTCCATCCCCTCATACCGGGAGAACTCCATCGGCTCGCCGAAGCGAACAGTGACCTTTCCCGGCCGAGGAAACCCCTTACCCCCCGGCTGAAGCTTGTCCGTGCCGATCATGGCGAACGGCACCACGGGCGCCCCCGTCATCAGGGTCAGCCGGGCAATCCCCGTACGCCCCCGGTAGAGCCGCCCGTCGGGGGAGCGGGTCCCCTCGGGGTAGATCCCGAAGACCCGCCCCTCCTCCAGCACCCGCCGCCCGGTCATCAGCGCGGCGACGCCGCCGTTCGCGCCGTCCCGGTCCACCGGAATCATGCCGACGCCGGTGAAGAACCAGGCCATCGCCCGCCCCTTGATCCCCTTGCCGGTGACGTACTCGTCCTTGCCGATGAACTGCACCTGCCGCTTGGACACCACGGGCAGCACGATCGAGTCGATGAACGTGAGGTGGTTGCCCGCCAGGATCACCGGGCCCTCACCGGGGATGCGCTCAAGGCCCTCCACCTGGGGGCGGAACATCAGGCGCATGGCCGGCGCGAGCACTGCCTTGATGAGCGCGAAGCGGGACAACGGGTCCTCCAGGCCGAGCGGACGATATGAGTCTGTGCAGGTGAGGACATTACTCGCGGCTACGGGGAAAGCGCACATCGGGCAGCGCGATTCACCGAGGTCTTACGTGTTGTTGACATGGGCTCACCGCCTACGGGCCATCAGCCCGCACCCGCGTGTTCCCGCCGAGGTCTCCCCTCCGTCATGTCCACGCCCCTACGATCGGCGCGCACCACCAGAGACACAGCCAGGTCAGACCCCACAAGACGCAATGAACGACAGCGGGAGACGCGTATGGAAAGCGACCGGACCAACCAGCCCTCGCGCGCGACCGGACGGCGCGCGGTCCTCGGTGCGGCGGTGCTCGGCGCAGGCGGGGCGGTCCTCGGACTGCCCTCCGCCGCCCAGGCGGCCGGCACCCGGACGGCCGGGTCGGGCGGACGCGGCCTGAAGGGCCTGCCGGTGCCGACGATCATCGGCCACCGGGGCGCCAGCGGTTACCGCCCCGAGCACACCTTCGGCTCGTACGACCTCGCGCTCGAACTCGGCGCGGACATCGTGGAGGCCGGTGACCTGGTCCCCACCAAGGACGGGCATCTCGTCTGCCGCCACGAGCCCGAGATCGGCGGCACCACCGACGTCGCCTCGCACCCCGAGTTCGCCGGCCGGAAGACGACCAAGGTCCTGGACGGCGTCTCCGTCACCGGCTGGTTCACCGAGGACTTCACGCTCGCCGAGCTGAAGACGCTGCGGGCCGTCGAGCGCATCCCCGCCAACCGCCCGCACAACACCCTCTACAACGGCCGCTGGGAGATCCCGACGTTCGAGGAGGTCCTGAAGTGGCAGGACGCCCGCACCCGTGAGCGCGGCCGCCAGGTCTGGATCTACCCCGAGCTGAAGCACCCCACCTACTTCCGCCGCCTCGGCCTGGACCCGGAGCAGCGGGTGGCCAAGCTGCTGCGCAAATACAACAAGGACACCCGGAACTCGCCGGTGATCCTCCAGTCCTTCGAGCCGACCAGCATCCAGCGGCTCAACCGGCTCGTCGACAATCCGCTGGTCGTCCTGCTCGACGCCGCGGGCACCCGCCCGTACGACTTCGTCGCTACCGGCGACCCCCGTACGGTGGCCGACCTGGTCACGCCCAAGGGGCTGCGGGAGATCGCGGGCTACGCCCAGGGCATCGGCCCCACCCTGGACCTGGTCATCCCCAGGAAGGCCGACGGCACCCTGGGCGAGCCGACCCGGCTGGTCGCCGACGCGCACAAGGTCGGCCTGCTCCTGCACCCGTACACCATGCGCAACGAGAACCCCTTCCTCCCGGCCCAGTTCCGCAAGGGCGGCGCCCCGGACGGCTACGGCGACGTGTTCGGCGCGTACCGCACCTACTTCGCCACCGGCATCGACGGCGTCTTCACGGACAACGCCGACACCGGCGTGCTGGCCCGCGCCGACTTCCTGGGCCACTGAGACCGCGCGGGGCGTCAACACCGGCACCCCGCACCCGCTGGTCCGGGTGACAGCGCGCCGTCCCGGAAACCCGCCGCCCGGGACGGCGCGTCCCGACGCATATGACCCACGACCTGCTGACCGATCTGCGTCCGCTCCTCACCGCAGAGGCGTCCGCCGAGGCATATGCCTCGGGAAGTGAACCCGGCGATCTGGAGCAGGCCGTCTGGCTCCGGCTGCTGGAGCGCCTGGAGAGCCAGGGGCCGCCGCCGGACCCCTCCGGCTGGCTGCGCGACGCCGTACGCGACGAGGGCCGGCTCAGCCGCCGTACCCACGGCGTGGAGCGGCCCTACGACGGCGATCCCGCCGACGACTCCCGGCCCGGCCCCGAGCAGCTCGCCCTCAGCGCGGCCCGGCACCGGGTGGTGCGGGACGCGGTCCGTCGGCTGCCCGGACGCTGTCCGCGGATCATGGCGGCGCTGCTCTCCCCGCGCGACCTCACCTACCGCGAGATCGCGGGGGAGTTGGGCATCTCACAGGGCAGCCTCGGGCCGGAACGCTCCAGATGTCTGGGATGTCTGCGACGAATGCTGACGGCGGAGGTTGCCAGCGCCGAAGCACGGGGATAGAGGTGGGGGACAACAGTGATCAGGTGAGCGGGAGGCATGCGCACATGGGCATGAGCGTGACCATCTCGGCGGCGGCCGAGCCGGACGCGGAGCAGATCTTCCGGCTCCAGTACCTCTGCTTCCAGAGCGAGGCCGCGCGCTACGGGAACTACCGCATCGATCCGCTGGTGCAGAGTCTGGACCAGGTGCGCGAGGAGGTCGCCGCCGACTGCGTCTTCGTCGCCCGGCTCGGGGACGAGGTGGTCGGCTCGGTGCGCGGCCGGCTCACCGGGGACGGCGCGGCCGCCATCGGCATGCTCTGCGTCCACCCCCGCCTCCAGGGCCACGGCATCGGCGCCCGGCTGCTGGGCGCGGCCGAGAAGGCGCTCGCCGAGCAGCGCGGCGCCACCACGTACCGGATGCGCACCGGGCACCGCAGCGAGAGCGGGCTGCGGCTCGGCCGCAAGCTGGGCTACCGGGCCGTGGGCCGGTCGCTGGGTGCCGACGGCGTCGAGATGATCGTGCTGGAGAAGCCGGCCGCCGCCTACGCGGCCACCGCCTGAGGCGCCGGGGCAGGCGGTCTCAGGCCGCCTGCCGCCGCTTCGCCGCGCGCAGCCAGTACAGCGCGGTCAGGGGCAGTAGTACGGGGATGAAGACGTACCCCATGCCGTAGTCCGACCACACGGTCGCGTCCGGGAACGCGGACGGCTCGAGAAGCGTCCAGGTGCCCACGATCAGCACCCCGGCCAGCTCCGCGGCGCAGCACACCACCGCGGCCCGGCGGGCCTTCTCGCCGCCCCGGACCAGGGTGTAGGTGATGAACCCGTACACCACGCCCGCCAGCGCCGACAGCGAGTACGCGAGCGGTGCCCGGTCGAACTCCGTGGCAATCTGGTAGACCGAGCGCGACACGGCGCCGACCACCATCACGCCGTAGAACCAGACCAGCAGCATGCCCGGCCCGCTGATCAGCCGGGCCGGCTTCTCCTCCAGCGCCGTCATGTCAGCCTCCCCAGATGTCGAAGAGCCGTACTTCGAGGACGGCCAGCACCACGCCGCCCGCCGCGACCGTCACCGAACCCCAGCGCGTGCGCTCGGCCAGCGACATGAAACCCGCCGCCGGGACGCACGCCAGGGCGCCCAGCAGATACGCCACGAAGATCGTCGTGCCCTGGTCCGGCTTCTCGCCCCGCGCCAGCAGCACGATCCCGGTGACCAACTGGACCAAGGCCAGCAGGGACACCACGGCCATGCCGATGAAGTGCCAGTCCTTGGTCGGCTGGTCCCGGTGTGCGGCCCAGCCGCACCAGGCCGCCAGCAGCAGCGCGGCGATCCCGGTCACCAGCGTCAGGGCATTGAGCATGCGGAGACCTTATTACGGCCGAATCGGACGCCCGCCGCCGCCCCCGGCGTGCTGACGGGGACCGTGGCGTTGGCCACAACCGTCCGTAGGGCGGGGCCGCCCACCGCTCGCCCCCGACCGGCCTCCTGCCCCCTGCCCGCGCGGGCGACCCCCCGCTCACCTGGGCCGCTGTGTCTCGGCGGCGCCATCCACGGCTGTCCAGCATGTGGACAGGGCTCTCCGGTCCGCGCGGCCGGTCTGGTTTACTGACCGCATGACCACGACGAGCAGCCGCACCCTTGCGACCGAGGCGACCCAGACGCCCGGTGCTCGTTGTATGTGTCGCATGACGTGCCGAATGCGCGCCTTCTAGAGGGCCCCCGCACCACCGAAGAGCCTCGCGCCCCGAAGCGAGAGCCATGGCCCGGCCCGGCTCCGGAGTACACCGGCGTACCGGACACCGTGCCGTTCGCGCACACGCTGTTCTCCCCGGTTCACTCGCCACCGCGAGAACCGTGCCGCGTCCCTGAAATGCAACCCCATGCACCTGTGCCCGGCACACCCGCGCCCGGCACTCGACAGTGACGGAAACTCCCTGTGATCACCACCTCGGGCCTGACCAAGGTCTACCGCTCGCGCGGCCGGGAGGTCACCGCCCTCGACGGCGTCGACCTCCACGTCCGCGAAGGAGAGGTCTACGGCGTCATCGGCCAGTCCGGCGCCGGCAAGTCCTCCCTGATCCGCTGCGTCAACCTGCTGGAGCGCCCCACCGCCGGCACCGTGACCGTCGCCGGACAGGACCTCACCGCCCTCGCCGGCCGCGGACCGCGCGCGGGCAGGGAGCTGCGCCGGGCCCGCAGCCACATCGGCATGGTCTTCCAGCACTTCAACCTGCTGTCCTCGCGCACCGTGCAGGACAACATCGAGCTGCCGCTGGAGATCCTCGGCAAGTCCGGCAAGGAGCGCTCCCGCAAGGCGCTGGAACTCCTCGACCTCGTCGGCCTCGCCGACAAGGCGAAGTCCTACCCGGCCCAGCTCTCCGGCGGCCAGAAGCAGCGCGTCGGCATCGCCCGCGCCCTGGCCGGCGACCCGAAGGTGCTGCTCTCCGACGAGGCGACCAGCGCCCTAGACCCCGAGACCACTCGCTCCATCCTCCAGTTGCTGCGCGACCTGAACCGGCAACTGGGCCTGACCGTCCTGCTGATCACCCACGAGATGGACGTGGTGAAGTCGATCTGCGACTCCGCCGCGCTCATGGAGAAGGGACGCATCGTGGAATCCGGCACCGTCAGCGAACTGCTGGCCACCCCCGGCTCGCAGTTGGCCTCCGCCCTGTTCCCGGTCGGCGGCGAGGCCAGTGCCGACGACCGCACCGTCCTCGACATCACCTTCCACGGCGAGGCGGCCACCCAGCCGGTCGTCTCCCAGTTGGCCCGCACCTACAACATCGAGATCTCGATCCTGGGCGCGGCCATCGACACCGTCGGCGGCCTCCAGATCGGCCGGATGCGCATCGAACTGCCCGGCCGCTACGAGGACAACGTGGTGCCGGTCGGTTTCCTGCGCGAGCAGGGCCTCCAGGTCGACGTGGTGGGCACCGAGGGCGAGTCCGTGCTGGTGAAGGAGGGTGCGAAGTGACCTGGTCCGAGATACAGCCGCTGCTGTCCCAGGCGTGTTCCGAGACGTTCTCGATGGTGCTCTGGTCCACCCTGATCGCCATCGCCCTCGGCCTGCCGCTGGGCATCCTCCTCGTCCTCACCGAACGCGGCGGACTGCTCCAGAACGTCGTCGCCAACAAGGTGATCGGCCAGGTCGTGAACGTCGGCCGCTCGATGCCGTTCATCATCCTGATGGTCGCGCTGATGAGCTTCACCCGCTGGGTGACCGGCACCACCATCGGCACCACCGCCGCGATCGTGCCGCTGGCCATCGGCGGCATCCCGTTCTTCGCCCGGCTGGTCGAGACGGCCGTCCGCGAGGTGGACGGCGGGCTCGTCGAGGCCGTCCAGGCCATGGGCGGCAACAGTTGGACCATCGTCCGCAAGGTGCTCATCCCCGAGGCGCTGCCCTCGCTGATCGCCAGCACCACCACCACGATCATCGCGCTCATCGGCTACTCGGCCATGGCCGGCACGGTCGGCGGCGGCGGACTCGGCGACCTCGCCGTCCGCTACGGCTACCAGCGCTTCGAGACCGGACTGATGTGGATCACCGTCGGCATCCTCGCCGTCGTCATCTCCCTCATCCAGTTCGCCGGCGACTTCGCCGCCCGCTCCCTGCACGGCCGCGGCGGCTCCGGGCCGGTGCCGAAGCTGCGCCTGCTCAAGGCCAAGGAGCCGGCCGCCGCCGACATCACCAAGGTCGCCTGAGCGCCGTACCCCCTTCAGGACTTCCCGGCCACCCACGTCCGGGGTCGCACCACCTCTTCATGGAAAGGCACTTTTCGTGCGTAACACCGTCAAGCTCACCACCGCCGTCCTCGCCGCCGGAGCCCTCACCCTCGGGCTCTCCGCCTGCGGCTCCGGAAAGGACTCCGGCTCCACCGACACCAGCGGACCGCTGATCGTCGCCGCGAGCCCGACCCCGCACGCCGAGATCCTGAACTTCGTCAGCAAGAACCTGGCGAAGAAGGCCGGACTCGACCTCCAGGTCAAGGAGTTCACCGACTACATCACGCCGAACACGGCCACCGAGGACGGCTCGGTCGGAGCCAACTACTTCCAGAACCAGCCGTACCTCGACGACTTCAACAACAAGCGCGGCACCCACATCGTGCCCGTCGTCACGGTTCACCTGGAACCGCTCGGCCTCTACTCCCACAAGGTCAAGAAGGCCGACGACCTGAAGAGCGGTGCGACCGTCGCCGTCCCCAACGACGCCGTCAACGAGGCCCGCGCGCTCAAGCTGCTGGCCGCCGACAAGCTGATCACCCTCAAGGACGGCGTCGGCTCCGAGGCCACCCCCGCCGACATCACCAAGAACCCCAAGAACCTGAAGTTCAAGGAGGTCGAGGCGGCCCAGACCCCGCGCTCCCTGGACGACGTGGACGCGGCGGTCGTCAACGGCAACTACGCCATATCCTCCGGCCTCAAGCCCGCCAAGGACGCCATCGTCCTGGAGTCCGCGAAGAACAGCCCCTACGGCAACTTCCTCGCGGTCAAGAAGGGCAACGAGAACGACCCGCGGGTCAAGAAGCTGGCGAAGCTGCTCACCTCCCCCGAGGTGAAGAAGTTCATCGAGGACAAGTACCAGGGTTCCGTCATCCCCTCCTTCTGATCCTTCGTTCTGACCGCACCCGGCTGCCAGACCCCGACCGCTCTCAAGGGGATCGACACATGCGCAAGACCACCTGGCTCGCGGCGGCCACCGCCGCGGCCCTCTCGCTCGGCCTGACCGCCTGCGGCTCGGGCCCGGCCACCGGCAAGGGAGGTGACACCGACGGCCCGCTCGTCGTCGGCGTCACCCCCGTCCCCGCCGGTGAAGTGCTCCACCACATCGACGACAAGCTCGCCGCCAAGGCCGGACTCAAGCTGGAGATCAAGGAGTTCACGGACTACGTCCTGCCGAACACCGCGCTCCAGGAGGGCACGCTCGACGCGAACCTCTACCAGAACCAGCCGTTCCTCGACGACTTCAACAAGTCCAAGGGCACGGACCTGGTCTCGGTGGTGAAGGCGTACCTGCCGCCCATGGGGGTCTACTCCCACAAGGTCAAGGACATCCGCGGGCTCCGCGACGGCGCCACCGTCGGCGTGCCCAACGACCTCACCAACGAGGCCCGCGCGCTGAAGCTGCTCGCCTCCGCCGGCGTCATCGAGCTGAAGCCGGGCGCGGGCGCCGACGCCTCCCCGGCCGACGTCACCGGCAACCCCCGGCACCTGAAGTTCCAGGAGATGGAGGCCGCCCAGCTTCCGCGCTCCCTGGACGACATGGACGCCGCCGTCATCAACAACAACTTCGCCCAGGACGCGGGCCTCAGCCCCACCAAGGACGCCGTGTACCTGGAGTCCGCGAAGAACAACCCCTACGCCAACCTCCTCGCGGTCAAGAAGGGCAGCGAGGACGACCCCCGGGTCAAGAAGCTGGCGAAGCTGCTCACCTCGCCCGAGGTGAAGAAGTTCATCGAGGACAAGTACAAGGGGTCGGTCCTGCCCGTCAGCGGCAACTGATCCCCGCGCACGGGCCCGCCCCCGCCTCCCGTACCGGGTGGCAGGGGGCGGGCCCGTACGTGCGCGGGGATGCTGTCATGCTGCATGCTGGGCAGTTCAGCGGGCCCTGACGGACCCTCACGAATCATCGAAGGTTACGGAGCGGCGCATGACTAGCACCTTCCCCAACATCTCCATCTCGACGGAGCGGTTGGTGCTGCGACCCCTCGACGAGGACGACCTGCCCGCCCTGGCCGAGATGATGAACGACGAGCAGGTGGCCGCCTGGACCGACGTGCCCCAGCCCTTCACCGAGGACGGCGCCCGCCGCTGGATCACCCAGTACGCGCCCGCCGAACGCGCCGCCGGACGCGGCATCGACCTCGCCGTCACCGAGTTCCTCACCCAGCGCCTGGTCGGCATCGTCCAGCTCGGGAAGACCAACTGGCGCATCCGGTCCACCGAGCTGTCGTACATCATCGCCCCCTGGGCGCGCGGCGAGGGCTACGCCTCCGAGGCCGCGCTCGCCACCGCCAAGTGGCTCTTCGGCGACCAGCGCTTCGAGCGCATCGAACTGCGCACCGCCGCCGACAACACCGCCTCCCAGCAGGTCGCCCAGAAGATCGGCTGCATCAGCGAGGGCGTGCTCCGCAACGCCTGCATAGTCCACGTGCGCACCGAGGACGGCACCTGGACCGACATGCGCACCGACTTCATCGTGTGGAGCCTGCTGCCCGAGGACCTCGAGGGCAGCGACGAACAGCTCGCCGACAGCCGGGGCTTCGGCTCCTACGCCCAGTGGAACTGACCCGCCCCGCCGCCCCGCCGTGCCGGGCCACCAGGTAACCTCACCAAGCCCGCAGTAGGGCGGCCCCTGACGACACACCGACACCTGGAGACTGACGACGATGGCCGACCGGGTCACGGTGATCGGCTGGGACGGCTCGCCGCTGACCGAAGCGGCACGCGGCGCCCTCGGCGCCGCCACGCTCGTCGCGGGCGCCCCGCACCACCTGGCGCTCCAGGAGATCCCGGCCGCCGCCGAACGCGTCCGCCTGGGCAGCGTCGGCCTGGCCGCCCGCCGGATCGCCGGCCACCGCGGCACCGCCGTGGTGCTCGCCGACGGCGACCCCGGCTTCTTCGGCGTAGTCCGCACCCTGCGCGCCCCGGAGTTCGGCCTGGAGGTCGAGGTCGTGCCCGGCGTCTCCTCCGTGGCCGCCGCCTTCGCCCGCGCGGGCATGCCCTGGGACGACGCCCATGTGGTCGTCGCACACCCCCGCACCCTGCGCCGCGCGGTCAATGTGTGCCGCGCCCATAGCAAGGTGGCCGTCCTCACCGCACCCGGCGCCGGCCCCGCCGAACTCGGTCTGCTCCTGGACGGGGTGCACCGCACCTTCGTCGTCTGCGAGGAGATGGGCACCGAGAACGAGCGGGTCAGCGTCCTCACCTCGGACAAGGCCGCCGACCACACCTGGCGCGACCCCAACGTCGTCATCGTCATCGGCGGCCCCCAGCCCGCGCTCGTGGGCGACGGCTGGATCGCCGGCCGCGACCCCGGCACCGGCCCGCGCGGCTGGACCCAGCCCGACGAGGCGTACGGCGGCGTCCTCGGCGAGGGCGAGAACGAACTGCTGCGCGCCGCCCAGCTCGCCCGGCTCGGCCCGCGCACCGGTGACCTGGTGTGGGACATCGGCTGCGGCTCCGGCGCCTTCGCCGTGGAGGCCGCCCGCGCCGGTGCCGCCGTGCTCGCCGTCGACGCCGACCCCGAGTCCTGCGCCCGCACCGACGCAGCCGCCCGCGACTTCGGGGTCCAGCTCCAGATCGTCTGCGGTGAGGCCCCGCACATCCTGGAGAACCTGCCCGAGCCGGACGTCGTACGCGTCGGCGGCGGGGGAGCGGCCGTCGTCTCGGCCGTGGCCGACCGGCGCCCGCAGCGCATCGTCGCCCACGCGGCCACCCGGGACGCCGCCGAACTCATCGGCCGCGACCTCGCCGAACACGGCTACCGCGTCGAGTGCGCCCTGCTCCAGGCCGTCGGACTGGACACCAGGTCCTGGACGGAGAACGAGCGGAGCGTCGTCTTCCTCCTCGGCGGCGAACTGCCCCCGCGCGAGACCCCGCGCTGAACCCCCGCCGCCCTTCCCGCCGGATTCGCCCCGTGATCGGTTTGTCGTACCGCGCGCGGTAGGCTGGCCGATCGTTGTACCGCACCGGCAGTCCGGAAGTTCGTTCGTCAATGTCCGGAAAGCTCGCCCGCTTTGGGGCGGTGGGTGAGGTACGGCAAAACCGGAGGACGCGCAACGTGGCGCAGTCCACAACGGGCTGTCGCGTGATCTCGCTGTCACGACGACCGAACGGCCGCGAGAATGCCACCGAATGGCTTTGTCGCCATTTCTGGCGGGTCGTTCGTGCCGATGCGCACGGACGCTCGTTCTCACTACGGGGCGGTCGGTGCGCCGTTCCGGGTGAGCTGGTCGTAGGAGCACTAAACCGATGGGCGAGGGGTACGCATGACCGACACCGGCCAGGTCCCGGCCGAGGGACAGCCGGAGAGCGCAGGCATGGTGGAGCAGCCGGGCCTCGGGCACGGCGCGTACACCTACCTCGCCGAGGCGCCCGCCGAGGACGAGGACCTGCTGCTGCCGGGCGCTCAGGGCGCGTGGGGCAACGAACTGCCGCCCCCCGCCCCGGCACCGATCGTCGAGACCGTCCACGAGCCGGACGCCCACGAGACGGCGGGCCGGGACACCGGCTCCGTCGACCTCGGCGGCGTACGGCTGCCCGAGCAGGGCCCCGGCCCCGTGCAGCCGCCGCGCCGCCCGCTGCACCTCGGTCCGCCGATCCCGGACGCCTCCGCCAGCCCCGTCCGCTCCCTCGCCGACCGCGGCCCCGCGGGCGCGCCGGCACGGCCCCCGGCCGGGCCCGAGTACCTCGAGGTGCAGGCGCTGCCCGACCCGGTCCCGCAGCCTGCCGCGCCGTGGGGCGCCGGTCCGGTGGAGGCCGTGGCACCGGCCGACGAAACGGTTGTTCCGGAGGAGGTGCTTCCGGAGGCCGTTCCGGACGCGGTTCTCCCCGACCCGGTCGCGCCGGACCCGGTGGTCCCGAACCCCGTCGTCGCCGAGCCCGCCGCGCCCGAGGCGGTCGCTCCCGAGGCGGTCGTCCCCGAGGCCGTCGCCCCCGAGCCGGTCGTCCCGGAGCCGGTTGCCCCGGAGGCCGCCCTCCCGGAGGCCGCCCTCCCGGACGCCGTTCTGCCCGAGGCCCCTCTGCCCGAGGCCGAGACCGCGCCCGCCGAGCCCGCGCCCGCCGAAGCCGCGCAGGCCGCCGTGGACCGGCTGACCGCGCAGGCCGAGGCCGTCGTGGAGGAGGCCCCGCAGACCCCGCTCGTGGCCGAGATCCCCGAGCCCGAGGTGACCGAGCCCGTGCTGGAGGCCGTGCCCGACACGGCTCCGGGACACGAGGCCGAGGCCGCCATCGAGGAGGCGCTCGTCGAGGTCGCCGAGGCGGAGGTTCCTGCCGAGGAGGCACCCGAGGACGCCGTGGCGCTTCCGGCCGAGGAGGCCCCGCAGGCCGCCGAGCCGGTCGTGCCCGAGGCCCCGGTCGCCCCGGTCGCCCCGGTGGCGGAGGCCCCCGTACCGGACCCCGCGGCTCCCGTGGAGGCCCCGGAGCCCGAAGCCCCGCTCGCCGCCCCTGAGTTCCTGCTCCCCGAGCCCGGGGACATTCCGGTCGCCGCCGTGCAGCCCCCGGCCCCCGCGGAGGTGCACGAAGCCCCCTCCGGCCCCCAGCTCCAGACCCCTGGGGAGGCGCCCGCCCCGGCGGAGCCGCTGCCCTCCGGGCTGCCCTCGGAGCCGCACCCGGAGCAGCCGCTCGGCCGGTTCGTGGCCGTCGACGGACAGGTGCCCACCACCCCGCACCTGGCGCCCACCCCGCCGCAGCCGCTGATCCTCCCCGACCCGGACGCCGTCGCCCCGCAGGGCCCCGTGGCCGCCGCCCCCGAGCCCGAGACGCCCGACCTCGTCCAGCACGCCGAGGACCTCGCCACCACCGACGCCGACCAGGACGAGGACCCCGAGGACGCCCTGCCGCTGGGCCCCGCCGCGCCCGCGTACAACGACGCCGAGCGCGAAGCCGTCCTGAAGGTGATCCGCGAGCGCCGCGACATCCGCAACGGCTTCCGCAGCGACCCCATCCCGCACGACGTGCTGCTGCGCGTCCTGGAGGCGGCCCACACCGCCCCCTCGGTCGGCCACTCGCAGCCCTGGGACTTCGTCGTCATCCGCTCCGCCGACACCCGGCGCGCGATGCACGACCTCGCCATGAGCCAGCGCGAGGCGTACGCCAAGTCGCTGCCCAAGGGCCGGGCGAAGCAGTTCAAGGAAATGAAGATCGAGGCCATCCTCGACACCCCGGTGAACATCGTCGTCACCGCCGACCCCACCCGCGGCGGCCGCCACACCCTCGGCCGGCACACCCAGCCGCAGATGGCCCCGTACTCCTCCGCGCTCGCGGTGGAGAACCTCTGGCTCGCCGCGCGCGCCGAGGGCCTGGGCGTCGGCTGGGTCAGCTTCTTCGACGAGCGGGAGATGGTCCGCGCGCTCGGCCTGCCCGAGCACCTGGAGGTCGTCGCCTACCTGTGCGTCGGGTACGTCGACGAGTTCCCGGACGAACCCGAGCTGATGCAGGCCGGCTGGTCCAAGCGCCGCCCGCTGTCCTGGGTGGTGCACGAGGAGACGTACGGCCGCCGCGCCCTGCCCGGAGAGGACCCCCACGACCTGCTTGCCGAGACCGTCGCACAGATCCGCCCGCTCGACGCCAAGGCGCTCGGGGAGGCGTGGGAGCGGCAGAAGCGCATGACCAAGCCGGCCGGCGCGCTCGGCATGCTGGAGATCATCTCCGCGCAGCTCTCCGGCCTGTCCCGGCAGTGCCCGCCGCCCATCCCGGAGCCCGCGGCCGTGGCCGTGTTCGCCGGTGACCACGGTGTGCACGCCCAGGGCGTCACCCCGTGGCCGCAGGAGGTCACCGGGCAGATGGTCGCCAACTTCCTGGGCGGCGGCGCGGTGTGCAACGCCTTCGCCAACCAGGTCGGCGCCGAGGTGTGCGTGGTGGACGTCGGTGTGGTCGCCGACCTGCCCGCCACGCCCGGCCTGCTGCCCCGCAAGATCCGTGGCGGCACCTCCGACATGACCACCGGCCCCGCGATGACCCGCGAGGAGGCGAGAGCCGCCATCGAGGTCGGCATCGAGACCGCCCGCGACCTGGTGGCCGCCGGGAACAAGGCGCTGCTCACCGGCGAGATGGGCATCGGCAACACCACCTCCTCCGCCGCGCTGATCTCGGTCTTCACCGGCGCCGACCCGGCCGAGGTCACCGGCCGGGGCACCGGCATCAACGACGAGACACTGGCCCGCAAGACCGAGGTCGTCCGCCGGGCGCTGGAACTCCACCAGCCCGACCCGGCCGACCCGATCGGCGTCCTCGCGGCCCTCGGCGGCTTCGAGCACGCGGCCATGGTCGGCCTGCTGCTGGGTGGCGCGTCGCTGCGCACACCGGTGATCCTGGACGGGGTGAGTGCCGGTGCCGCCGCGCTGGTCGCCCGCGCCATCGCCCCCGAGGTGCTGGCGGCCTGCATCGCCGGTCACCGCAGCGCCGAGCCCGGCCATGTGGCCGCGCTCAACAAGCTGGGGCTGCGCCCGCTGGTCGACCTCGACCTGCGCCTGGGCGAGGGCACCGGCGCGCTGCTGGCGCTGCCGCTGGTGCAGAGCACGGCCCGCGCGATGCACGAGGTGGCGACGTTCGACTCGGCAGGCGTCACGGAGAAGTAGCGTCACCGAGAAGTAGCCCGCGGCCACGGGTGGTCCGGTGTTCACCAGCCGGACCACCCGTGCCCCACCAGGGGCCCGGACATTAAGATCCGCACGTCAGGGCCGCTCCGAAGGCGCGGCGCGCCCACCGCACACCGCACGAGGAGCCGCACCTCATGGCCGAACACCCCGCCTACCCCGTGGGCCTCCGCCTGACCGGTCGCCGCGTGGTCGTCCTCGGCGGCGGCCAGGTCGCCCAGCGCCGCCTGCCCGCGCTGATCGCGGCGGGCGCCGACGTCCTCCTGGTCGCTCCGGAGGCCACCCCCTCCGTCGAGGCGATGGCCGACGCCGGCGAGATCACCTGGCAGCGCCGCCCCTACGCCGAGGGCGACCTCTCCGGCGCCTGGTACGCCCTGATCGCCACCAGCGACCCTGTCGCCAACGCCGCGGCCTCCGCCGAGGCGGAGGACCACCGCGTCTGGTGCGTCCGCTCCGACGACGCCGACCGGGCCACCGCGTGGACGCCCGCCACCGGCACCAGCGAGGGCGTGACCGTCGCCGTCCTCACCACCAGCGCGCGCGGCCGCGACCCCCGGCACACCGCCGCCATCCGCGACGCGGTCGTGGCGGGCCTGAGCGACGGCACCCTGGTCGCCCCCCACCACCGCACCCGTACGCCGGGCGTCGCCCTGGTAGGCGGCGGCCCCGGCGACCCCGACCTGATCACCGTCCGGGGCCGGCGCCTCCTCGCCGAGGCCGACGTCGTGATCGCCGACCGGCTCGGCCCGCGCGACCTGCTCGCCGAACTCCCGCCGCACGTCGAGGTCATCGACGCCGCCAAGATCCCCTACGGGCGGTACATGGCCCAGGAGGCCATCAACAACGCCCTGATCGAGCACGCCAAGCAGGGCAGGTCCGTGGTGCGGCTCAAGGGCGGCGACCCGTTCGTCTTCGGCCGGGGCATGGAGGAGATGCAGGCGCTCGCGGAGGCGGGCATCCCCTGCACCGTGGTCCCCGGCATCTCCAGCTCGATATCAGTGCCGGCCGCGGCCGGGATACCCGTCACCCATCGCGGGGTCGCCCATGAGTTCACCGTGGTCAGCGGCCATGTCGCCCCCGACGACGCCCGCTCCCTGGTCGACTGGCCCGCGATGGCCCGTCTCACCGGAACCCTCGTCGTCCTGATGGGCGTCGACAAGATCGGCAAGATCGCGGAGACCCTGATCGCCCACGGCAAGGCCCCCGACACCCCCGTCGCCCTCGTCCAGGAGGGCACCACGGCCGCCCAGCGCCGGGTGGACGCGACGCTGGCCACCGTGGCGGAGACCGTCCGCACCGAGGCCGTGAAGCCCCCGGCGGTCATCGTCATCGGCGCCGTGGTGAACGAGACCCCGACCGCCCCCTGACCGCACCCCTCACCAAGAACGAGGCAGCAGCACCCCGTGGCCCAGCTCATCACCGTCGACGACCCCGCCGACCCGCGCCTGCACGACTACACCGACCTCACCGACGTGGCCCTGCGCCGCAGGCGCGAACCCGCCGAGGGACTGTTCATCGCCGAGGGCGAGAAGGTCATCCGCCGCGCGGGGAACGCCGGTTACGGGATGCGCTCGATGATGCTCACCCCCAAGTGGGTCGACACGATGGCCGACCTCATCGACGAACTGACCTGCCCGGTCTACGTGGTGAGCCCCGAGCTGGCCGAGAGCGTCACCGGGTACCACGTCCACCGGGGCGCCCTCGCCTCGATGGCCCGCAACCCGCTGCCCACCCCGGCCGAACTGCTGGAGTCCGCCGGCCCCCACGGCACCCCGCGCCGGGTCGCGCTCTTCGAGGACATGGTCGACCACGCCAACCTGGGCGCCGCCTTCCGCAACGCGGCCGCCCTCGGTGTGGACGCCGTACTCCTCACCCCGCGCTGCGCCGACCCGCTGTACCGGCGCTCGGTGAAGGTCTCCATGGGCACGGTCTTCGCGGTGCCGTACGCCCGCCTGGAATCCTGGCCGCACGACGCCGACACCCTCCGCGCGCACGGCTTCGAGCTGGCCGCGCTGTGCCTCTCGGACGAGTCCATCACCCTGGACGAACTCGCCGCCCGCCGCCCGGAGAAGCTCGCCCTGATGCTGGGCACCGAGGGCGACGGTCTCTCCCCGGCCGCGCTCGCGGCGGCCGACGTCCATGTGCGCATCCCGATGGAGGCCGGCGTCGACTCCCTGAACGTGGCGGCGGCCTCGGCGGTCGCCTTCTACGCCACCCGCCCCTGATTGTCTCCGGACACGGGGGCCTGCCGCACGGCCGTACGCTGTTCGCCGCCGTCCCCGCCCAGGCCGCGTGCCGGTCCTGAACAGCCCTGCGCCACCGCGATGCCCAGGGCGACCAGCAGCGTCACCACCACGAACACGGTCAGCCGCTGCCGCAGCAGCCGCGGATTGGCCGGACGGAGCTTGGTCCCCGTGGTACGAGCGGGACGGCCCGCGCCACTGCGCGGAGCGGGCCGGCTGCCCGTACCGCGCCCGGACGGGCTCGGCCGGGTACCGGGCCGGGACGCGACACCGCCGCGCGAGGGAGCCCCGCCCCGGGAGGGCGCGGCACCGCGCGGCGGCGGGGTACCGGGAGCGGCTCGGCGCTGCGTGGTGCGCTGCTGGTCGGGCGAGGTGTCCGCGAGCCGCACCGAGGCCCGGTCCGACACCGGCGCCCGCGGCCCGGGCGGCCGTACCTCACCGAGACCCTGTGCCTCGCGGGCCGCGATCTCCTTGAGTCGCAGGGACAGTTGGAGCGTGCTCGGCCGGTCCTCGGGGTCCTTCGCCAGGCAGGCCCGCACCAGCGGCGCCAACGCGTCCGGCACCCCGTGCAGATGCGGCTCCTCGTGCACCACCCGGTACAGCATGACCTCGGAACTCCCGTGCCCGAACGGGGAGTCACCGGTGGAGGCGTACGCCAGGGTCGCGCCCAGCGAGAACACGTCGGTGGCCGGGGTGACCGCCGCGCCGCGCACCTGCTCCGGCGCCAGGAAGCCGGGGGAGCCGACCGCCGTGCCGACATGGGTGAGCGTGGAGGCGCCGGTGGCCCAGGCGATGCCGAAGTCGATGATCCGCGGGCCCTTGGGGGACAGCAGGATGTTGGACGGCTTGAGGTCCCGGTGCACCACACCGGCCTCGTGCACCGCCACCAGCCCCTCCGACAGGGCCGCGCCGATCGCCGCCGCGTCGGCCGCGTACAGCGGGCCCTCCTCGGCGACCTTGTCGTGCAGGGAGGGGCCGGGCACGTACTGCGTGGCGAACCAGGGCCGCTCGGCCTCCAGGTCCGCCGCCACCAGCCGGGCCGTGCAGCCGCCCCGGATGCGCCGGGCCGCCGACACCTCGCGCGCGAACCGCGACCGGAACTCCTGGTCCTCCGCGAGATCGGGCCGGATCACCTTCAGCGCGACCCGCTGGCCCTTCTTGTCCGAGCCGAGATAGACCACGCCCATCCCGCCCGCGCCGAGCCGTCGGTGAAGCCTGAACGAGCCGACGACGCGCGGGTCCTCGCGCCTCAGGCGCATCATCGCCATGTTCATCCCCGCTGCCCGGTCCCTGTGACGTGCCCAGCTTACGTTTCCACGGCCGCCCGCGCGCAGAGGCCGCGCCCTCTCGGGCCGATGGATTGCGCCTACCCCACGCCCGAGGTGAAACGCGGTCAGCGACACGGATCTTGCTGTGTGGTTGATGTAAGGACGTCGTCAACCCTCTGACCTGGGGCGGATGTTGACTTTTGGTCAACCGGCAGCAGGGGGCACCGCCCCGCGAGGCGGGGGAGGAGCGCCCGGCCACCGCCGCGGTGCCGGGCGCCGCCTCCCTTCCTCCCGGCCGCGCCCCCGGACGGCCAAAGTGACTGAAGTCACGCCAATCCACCCCTGGGAGGAGACGCCGGGGCGCTCGCCCGCGACCCTTCCGGGAAGACCCTGAGACTCCACCGCACGTCTCCACCCAGGGGAGTACGCGCGGACAGGAGGCTCATCCTCCGGGAGGCCCGCCATTCGGTACGAGGGCATGACGCCCGCCCCGCGCCACGAACCTAGATTTGAGGTCAAGCGGCGGGCCCGGCGCTCGCCCCCCGAGGCCACACGCCCGCCGCTGCCAACAACCGAATCGGCCGGGAGAAGGAACCATGGCCCCCACGGCACCGAGGCGCGACACACCCCTCCGACGCCGCGCGGGCCGCCGCCACCCCCTGGTGGCGACCCTGATGGCCCTTCCCCTGGCGGCCCTGCTCCTGCTCGTCTTCGACGGCTGGGAGACGGTGGCCACACAGGCGTCGTCCGTGGGTGCGATGCTGGGCCGCTGAGAGGCGGCCCAGGCCCGGAAGAGCGGTCCGGGCGGGATCTCTCCCTTACATCCAGGAAACCCCGTGGGGACGGGGGTGCGACGGACGGCACGCAATGCCGGCGTAGCTGGGGAGCTGCGCCGGCATTGCGTTTCCGCCCACCCCGGTACGCTCGCCTCCCGTGACAGCGGAAACAGCCCCGGCCCTGACGGCCCGGCTCAGGGCGGCCGTGCATCCCGGCGCCGGGCCGTGCGGCTGCGTCTGCGGTGCGCTGGCCGACCGCCCGGACGCCACCGTCGTCCGGCACGGCGCGACCGTCGCCAAGGCCCACGCCCCGGACACCGACCCGCACGAGCTGACCCGCCGCCTGGAGACCGCCGCCCGCCTCCCCGGCATCCTGCTGGCCCCGCTCACGCCGGCCCCGGCCCGCCTGGACGGCCGCCTCATCACCCACTGGCCCTACGGCACCCCCGTCGACCGCGACGACCCCGACGCCGCCCCCTGGGAAGCCACGGCCACCCTCCTCGCCCGCCTCCACCGCACCCCTCCGCCCACGGGACTGCCCCCGATGCGCGGCCCGGCCAAGGCGGCCCTGGCGATGTCCCGCCTGCGCCGCACCCTGGCCGACCACCCCTCCACCGAGGCCCCGCCCGTGCTGGCCGCCTGGGCCGCCCTCCCGCCCTGGGCCCGCGCCGAAGTACCCGCCCCCGGCACCCCGTTCCTCTGCCACGGCGACCTGCACCTCGGCCAACTCGTCCGCCACCCCGCGCCCGACGGGCCCTGGCACCTCATCGACGTCGACGACCTCGGAGCGGGCGACCCCGCCTGGGACCTCGCCCGCCCCGCCGCCTGGTACGCCTGCGGGCTCCTCCCGCCCGACGAATGGCTCCGCTTCCTGGCCGCCTACCAGGCCGCCGGCGGCCCCGCCGTCCCGAAGGACGCGGACCCCTGGCCCGTACTGGACGTCCCCGCCCGCGCGCTCACCGTGCAGACCGCCGCCCTCGCCCTCACCAAGGCCCTCACCGCCGGGCGCCCGCTGGACGAGGTGGAGCAGGCCGTCGTGGACGCGTGTGCCCGAATGCCGGGCGCCCCCGACCGGTTGGCCGCCGATTTCCTCAAATAGGCTGCAACCGGCCGGGACAGGACGGAGTCTGTCCTGGGGAAACACCAAGCAGGACCCGAGGACGAGGAGTTGAGCCGAACCATGCAGTGTCCGAAGTGCCATGCGCCGATGCACACCTACAACCGCAACGGCATCCAGATAGAACAGTGCAACGGATGCCGCGGCATCTTCCTCGACTACGGCGAACTGGAGGCGCTGACCCGCCTGGAGTCGCAGTGGTCCCAGCCCGGCCCGCCGCCGCCCGCCCCGCAACAGGGCTACCCCGCCGCGCCCGCGCCGGCCTGGGGCGCCCCGCAGCACGGCGGCCACCACCAAGGCGGCCACTACGGCGGACACCACCGCCACAAGAGCTTCGGCCACATGCTCTTCTCGAGCTGAGACACGAAGAATCCCCCGGCCGTACGAGACGGCCGGGGGATTCTTCGGTGTGTGGACGATACTGGGATTGAACCAGTGACCTCTTCCGTGTCAGGGAAGCGCTCTCCCGCTGAGCTAATCGTCCTCGGGACCACGATCGATCGACGCCAGTCGAGTTCACTCCATGGAGCGGATCATGGGCACTGCGTGCGCGATACTGGGATTGAACCAGTGACCTCTTCCGTGTCAGGGAAGCGCTCTCCCGCTGAGCTAATCGCGCGGGATGGGACCTTCGAGAAGATCCAGTGGACGATACTGGGATTGAACCAGTGACCTCTTCCGTGTCAGGGAAGCGCTCTCCCGCTGAGCTAATCGTCCTTGGAGGTGGAGACGGGATTTGAACCCGTGTAGACGGCTTTGCAGGCCGTTGCCTCGCCTCTCGGCCACTCCACCAGGAGCGTAGGGATCGGGAAGACACCCTACTTCCTGCGAGCGGACGACGAGGCTCGAACTCGCGACCTCAACCTTGGCAAGGTTGCGCTCTACCAACTGAGCTACGTCCGCTTGTCGTTTCGGTCGGCTTGCGCGTCCCGGCGACGTGTTGAACTCTAGCGGATTCCTGAGCCAGCACAAAAACGCGTTTGCGCAGCGTGCTGCGGTGCACCCGGCGGACACCGTGGCCAAGGGTCCCGCGAGCCGCCCGTCCGGCCCGGCTTTCGGACACCCGGCCTAGACTCGGCCACGTGCTCCACCTCCCGGCCGCCGCCTCCTCCCGGACTCCGCTGGCCCGCTTCGGCGACCGCCTCGCCACCGGCCTCCTCGACGTCACCAGCGACCCGGCCGCCCTCGACTCCACCGGCTTCTGGGCCGTCGTCGCCGACTTCGAGGGCGGCCTGACCTGCGCGCGCTTCGCCGACGTCCGGCACGCGCCCGTCCCCGCCCCGCTACCGGGCGCCTGGCGGGGCCCGGCCCCCGAGGACTGGACCACATCGCTGGACCGCGCCGCCTACATGAGCGCCGTCCGGCGCATCCGGGAACACATCGCGGCCGGCGACGTCTACCAGGCCAACCTCTGCCGGGTGCTGAGCGCACCGGTCGGCCCCGAAGCCGACGTGGACGCCCTCACCGCCCTGCTGGCCCGCGGCAACCCCGCCCCCTACGCGGGCACCGTACGGCTGCCGGAACACGGGGTGGAGATCGCCACCGCCTCGCCGGAGCTGTACCTGCGCCGGACCGGCCGCACCATCGAGTCCGGGCCCATCAAGGGGACCGGCCGCACCGAGGCGGACCTGCTGGAGAAGGACCACGCCGAGAACGTGATGATCGTGGACCTGGTCCGCAACGACCTCGGCCGCGTCTGCGCCACCGGCAGCGTCACCGTCCCCGAGCTGTGCGTCACCGAGAAGCACCCCGGACTCGTCCACCTCGTCTCCACCGTGCGCGGCGAACTGCGCGAGGACACCGGCTGGCCCGAGCTGCTCGCGGCCACCTTCCCGCCCGGCTCGGTCACCGGCGCCCCCAAACCGAGCGCCCTGAAGATCATCGCCGCCCTGGAGACCGCCCCGCGCGGCCCCTATTGCGGCGGCATCGGCTGGGTCGACGCCGACCGGGGCACCGCCGAGCTGGCCGTGGGCATCCGTACGTTCTGGATCGACCGCGCCGAGGGTGCCCTCCGCTTCGGCACCGGGGCCGGGATCACCTGGGGCTCCGACCCGCTCGCGGAGTGGCGCGAGACCGAGCTGAAGAGGTCCCGGCTGCTCACGGTAGCGTCGGGGCAGTACCAGGAAAGTGGAAAGGCCCGCACATGAGCATCTGGCTGGACGGCGCCCTGCGGGACGCCGGCACCGCGAGCGTCTCCGTCTTCGACCACGGGCTGACCGTGGGCGACGGCGTCTTCGAGACGCTGAAGGCGGCCGACGGCAAGCCGTTCGCGCTCACCCGGCACCTCGACCGGCTGACCCGCTCCGCCCGCGGCCTCGGCCTGCCCGACCCCGACCACGACGAGGTCGCCCGCGCCTGCGCGGCCGTGCTGGAGGCCAACCCCATGCCGCTCGGGCGGCTCCGCGTCACCTACACCGGCGGCCAGGCCCCCCTCGGCTCCGAGCGCGGCGAGCACGGCCCGACCCTGCTCGTCGCCGTGAGCGAGACCACCCGCCGCCCCGACTCCACGGCCGTCGTCACCGTCCCCTGGATCCGCAATGAACGCGGCGCCCTCACCGGCCTGAAGACGACCTCGTACGCCGAGAACGTCGTCGCGCTGGCCCGCGCGCGCGAACAGGGCGCGTCCGAGGCGCTGTTCGCCAACTCCGTCGGGCAGCTCTGCGAGGGCACCGGCTCCAACGTGTTCGTCGTCCTGGACGGCGAGATCCACACCCCGCCGGTTCCCTCCGGCTGCCTGGCCGGCATCACCCGCGCGCTGACGATCGAATGGACCGGCGCCAAGGAGACCGACCTCCCGCTGGACGTGCTGGAGCGCGCCGACGAGATCTTCCTGACCTCCTCGCTGCGCGACGTGCAGGGCGTGCACCGGGTCGACAGCCGTGAACTGCCCGGCGCGCCGGGCCCGGTGACCACCAAGGCGATGCGGATCTTCGAGGAGCGCTCGCGCGCCGACCTGAACCCGTGAGACCCCATCCACCCGGCGGGCGCGGGTAATTGAGCTGACCCGGCGCCGCCGAGCGGGTACAACTCCCGTGATGACGACGACACTGCGGCCGACCGAGCCGCTCCAGCAGCACGCGGACGGCACCCGTTCGCGCCGCTTCCAGGTGTGCGTGAACGGCCGCCCGGCCGGTGAGATCCGCCTGGACACCTCGCCGTTCCTCGGCCCCACGGTGGCCCGCGTCACCGGGCTGCGGATCGACGAGCCCGACCGGCGGCGCGGCCGGGGCACGGTGGCCATGCTCGCCGCCGAGGAAGTGGCGCGGAGCTGGGGCTGCCGCCAGATCGAGCTGACCCTCCCGGCCGCGAACGAGGCCGCGTCCCGCCTCGCCGACGCCCTCGGCTACGTCCTGCGCAACCGGGGCATGCGCAAGCGCCTCGGGGACGAGCCCCCGCGCCTCCCGCCCGGCAGCACCGCCCGCCCCATGACCGGGGCGGAGTTCACCGCCTGGCAGGAGGCGGAACGGGCGCGGTACGCGAAGGAGTGGATCGAGCGCGGCGTACCCGAGGCCGACGCCCACGCCAAGGCCCGGCGCGACCACGCCACCGTGCTCCCGGACGGACTCGCCTCCGAAGGCGTCTGGTTCGGCGTCCTGGAGCACGAGGGAACCCCGGTGGGCCACGTCTGGCTCGGCCGGCGCGAGGACGAGCGCTGGATCTACGACGTCCAGACCGACGAGGCCCACCGGGGCAGGGGCCACGGCCGCGCCCTCATGCTCCTCGCGGAGGCCCGCACGATCACCGAGGGCGCCCGCACCCTCGGCCTCAACGTCTTCGCGGGCAACACCCCGGCCGAGCGGCTGTACGAGTCGCTCGGCTACGAGACGACGTACCGCACGCTGACCAAGCCGCTGCTGTAGCGGCTCAGGCTCAGGCTCAGACTCAGGGTCCCGCTCAGGCCTCGGCGTCGGCCAGCAGGCGGTCGGCGATCTCCTCGATCCGTCCGCGCAGCCCCTCCTGGCTCTTGCCGCCGTCCAGGCGCTCGCCGCCGATGACATAGGTCGGGGTGCCGGTGACGCCGATCGCCTTGCCCTCGGCCTGGTCGGCGTCCACGATCAGGATGTGCCGCCCGTCGATCAAGGCGACCTCGAACTCCTCGGGGTCCAGGCCGAGTTCACGGGCGGTGTCCACCAGCACCGCCTCGCCCCGCCGGTCCAGCTCCTCGACGCGCGCGAGCACCGCCTCGATGTACGGCCAGCCCTGCCCCTGCTCCACCGCCTCCTCGGCGGCCTGGGCGGCGGCGAAGGAGTGCTTGTGCTTCTCCAGCGGGAAGTGCCGCAGCCGGATCTCCAGCCGGTCGCCGTAGCGGGCACGCAGGGCGCGTACGTCGTCCAGGGCGCTGCGGCAGTCGGGGCACTGGAGTTCGCACCAGACGTCGAGCACGACGGGCTCGGGGTGCGCGGGGGAGGTGTCGCTCATGCGGCCCAGTCTTCCAGGCGGGTCCGGCCCGGCCCAATCGCGGCCGTGGGCAGCCTGCCCGGTGGGGACCCCGAGGGGGCCCGGGGGCATCCCTGAGAAGTCCCTGATCTCCGGGCCGGACCGTGGCCCCGCCGGGTGCGGACGGTGCAGGATGGAAGGGACGAAGCGCACCGTCGGTGCCCTCGCCGTCCCGGCCCGGAACACCGGACCGGAGGACCGACCGACCCCGCCAGGAGGACCGGATGCTCGCCGAGACCGTCTGCTCCGCCGTGTCCGCGGCGGGCCTGGGCATCGCCGCGGTCACCGCCTACCGCAAGCGCTTCCTGACCGCCCTGCGCATAACCGCCTACTCCCTGATCCCGGTCGGCCTGGTGATGACGGGCGCCGTCGGCTGGCTGGCCCGTACCGCCTTCAGCCCGCTGGCCTGGGCCGGCTTCGGCGTGCTCGGCGCGTCCTGGGCGCTCTTCGCCCTCGTCCGCGCTGTGGAGCGCCGCCGGGGCAGCCGCGCCGCACGGGCGGCCGCCGGTGAGGGTTCGGCCACCCCGGTGAGCCCGTCCGCCTCGGCACCCGCGCTGGGCCGGAGCGCGGGCCAGGGTTCCCGGTCGGCCGCCGCGCCCTCCGCTCCGGCCAAGTCTTCCTCGGACGACTTCAGCGACATCGAGGCCATCCTCAAGAAGCACGGCATATAGCTGTCGGCATATGCCAGATCGCATATGCCAGACCGATGACCTGCACATGACGGACCTGTCGCCACATACCGTCACGCCGCGCACGAAACCGTTCACCCCGCGGAGCGACGCGAAAGCTACGGTACGAATTCGGCGCAGTCCCGCACTTTACGAGTGTGTTGATCGCGTACAGGTCCTGACCTGGGTCATCATCACCGCGAGATGGTCGACACGACACAGAGCGAGGCCGCGCCGCAGAAGGACGAGCCGCGCGGGTGCCTCTTCGCCCTTTCCCAGCCACCGCTGATGATCTTCCTGGCGGTGATCGGGTGTCTGATCCTCATGGCTGCGCTGCACGATCTGCTGTTGCTGTGAGCCGTACGCGCCCGTCCCGGCGTCACCCGCCGGGACCGGCGTCGAACCGCGCACCCCCGGCGCGTGTCACCTGGGCCCTCCCGGCTCGGCTCAGCCGGCCGCCTCCTTGCGGCGCGCCCGGTAGGCGGCCACATGCAGCCGGTTCCCGCAGGTCCGGCTGTCGCAGTAGCGGCGCGAGCGGTTGCGGGAGAGGTCCACGAAGGCGCGCCGGCAGTCCGGTGCCTCGCAGCGCCGCAGCCGCTCCTCCTCGCCGGCCACCACGAAGAAGGCCAGCGCCATCCCGCAGTCGGCGGCGAGATGGTCGGCCAGCGAGGCGCCGGGGGCGAAGTAGTGCACGTGCCAGTCGTAGCCGTCGTGGTCCGTCAGGCGCGGGGTGGTGCCCGCGGCCGCGACCAGGTCGTTGATCATCCCGGCCGCCGTCCGGGCGTCCGGCGCGGCGAAGATCCCGGCGAACCGGCTCCTGATCTCCCGCACCGCCGCCAGATCCGGCTCGGACAGCGTGCCGACGTCGCTCACGGCGTGGCCGCGGGTGAACTCCGCCAGCGCCGCCACGTCCGGCAGTCCGTCCGCCGCCGTGTCGTCCTCCGGCGCGGTGTTCACCAGATCCACCACGGTGTCGAGCGCGCACCGGGTGTCGTGGGTGATCAGCACGTTTCGCTCCCTGGCCTGAGGGTCGGGCGGGCGCCCGCCGATGGGGGCAGATGGTAGCGACAACCGCGCCCGCCCCACCGGGCGCCGCCCGACGGCGGCTCCTGCCCGTGCAACGCCCGCCCGGCCGCCCGGGTTCCCCGGCCCCCTGAGCGCCGTGCACGCGCGCAGCGGCGCCGCCTCCGTGAAAGCTCACGGTGACGACGCCGCTGGGTGCCCTATGCGGTTGTCTCGGCCCGCGCCGTCTCCCCGAGTGGACGGCGCCGGGCGGCTCGGTGGGGTGTCGGGGCCTAGTTCTCCGCCAGGATGTGCGACAGCTCCTGGTCGAGATCGAAGTGCCGGTGTTCCGTGCCGGGCGGCACGGCGGCGTCGGTTCGCTTCAGGAAGGACTCCAGGGCCCGTGCGGGGGCCTCCAGCAGAGCTTCGCCCTCCGGAGAGCTGAGGGCGATGCAGACGACGCCCTGACCATGACTGCGCGATGGCCAGACGCGGACGTCGCCGGTGCCGGTGGGGCGGTGCAGCCCCTCGGCGAGGAGGTCGCGGGCGAACACCCACTCGACGGTCTCCTCGGCTCCGGTGTGGAAGGTGGCGTGCACGGCGTAGGGGTCGGCCGTGTCGTACCGCAGTCCTGCGGGGACAGGCAGGGAGGACTCGCTCGACACAACGAGGCGCAGGTGCAGCTCGCAGCTGACCGTGGTGTTCATAAGCGCCAGGGCCTTTCGCTCAGTGTGCGCTCGGGGATTCGCACGTCGGCGAAATCGACATGCCACCTACGGTGCCGTTGTAAACCCCTTCGAGGGTTTTGCGTGGCTTTAGGTACCTCTTCCGGCCGAGAAGTGATACGAGATCTGCCACCATTCCAGTGACTCATTCGCTCCGGTAGGGTTTGACCGTATGAATACGGGGAGTGACGAGCCGGGTGAGGTCGCCGTGGTGTCGGACAAGGCCGGGACGGACGACGGGTCCGCTGACGACGGTCTGGGCTCGCGGGCGCCCGAGTTCGTCAAGCGACGCAGGGCCCTGCACCTGAGCTGGCAGGTCGGTGTCTTCGTGATCGGCCTCGCCGTGGTCGTGGCGGGCATCATCATGCTCCCGCTGCCCGGACCCGGCTGGGTCGTGATCTTCGGCGGCATGGCGATCTGGGCGACCGAGTTCGTCTGGGCCCAGCTCGTGCTGCGCTGGACCAAGCGCAAGGTCACCGAGGCCGCGCAGAAGGCGCTGGACCCCAGGGTGCGGCGCCGCAACATCACCCTGACCGTGATCGGGCTGGTGATCATCGGGGTGCTGGCCGGGATCTACCTCTGGAAGTTCGGCGTCGTCGCGCCCTGGAGCATCAAGGACCAGTGAGCCGGGGCCGCAGGTGGTCACAGGCACCCGCTGACATGGGGTAATGTTCTTCCTGCGCCCAGGGCGATTAGCTCAGTGGGAGAGCGCTTCGTTCACACCGAAGAGGTCACTGGTTCGAACCCAGTATCGCCCACCCTGGTCCGAAGGCCCGTCTGCGAACAGCAGGCGGGCCTTCGGCGTGTGCACGTAAAAAGGCGCCGGGGAAATCCGGACGATATTCCGATGGAAAGCGTCCGGATTTCCCGCAAGTGCGACAACATGCGAATTCCCCGCACCGCCAAGTCCCCTGTGCGCACACTCTTCTGATTCCCGGTCACTTCCGTCCCGGCGCCGCGCGCACGGCACCCGGGGCCCCCGGGCGGACGGCGGCGGTTTGGACTCACCCCGCCCGGGCCTGTATGGTTCAGTGCGTTGCCGGGCGATTAGCTCAGTGGGAGAGCGCTTCGTTCACACCGAAGAGGTCACTGGTTCGAACCCAGTATCGCCCACCGGCACGAGGAGCCGGTCCGCACACAGCGGGCCGGCTCTTCCGCTGTCCGGCGCCGTCGAAGGCCGCGCGCACCGCCCCGGCTACGCCGCCGCCGACAACTCCTGCCGCAGCGGCCACTCCGTACTCACCAGCTCCGGCGACCCGCTGCGCGCGAACCACGCCTGGAGGCCCCGCGCCTGCGCCGCGTGCCAGCCCACCTGCAACGCGTGCAACTCCGCCGGGGACAACCGCTCCAGCCGCGCCGCGAACCGCCGCCCCATCGCCCGCACCACGTCCAGCGCCGCCATCGCGTCCGCCGCCGCGTCGTGCGCGCCCCGCAGTTCCACCCCGTACTGCTCGCACAGATCGCCCAGCGTGCGGCGGCCCTTGCGGTAGCGGTCCAACTGCTTGTCCATGACCCTCGGGTCCAGCACCCGCAGCGGCGCCGACTCGAACCAGCGGTCCAGCGACGACGCCCGGTGCCGGCGCAACTCCCGGTCCAGCAGCGTCAGATCGAAGGGCGCGTTCATCACCACCAGCGGCCGGCCCATCGCCGTGTGCTCCGCCAACTGCTGGGCTATCTCATAGACCACCGGCGCCGGCCAGCGGCCGTTGCGCTGGAGGTGCTCCTCCGTCAGCCCGTGCACCGCCGTCGCCCCCTCGGGCACCGGCACCCCCGGACTGACCAGCCAGCGGCTCACCCGCGGCCGCGTCCCCGGCGCGTCCTGGACGACGACGGCGGCCGACACGATCCGGTCGGTCTCCACGTCCACGCCCGTCGTCTCCGTGTCGAAGGCGGCCAGCGCCCCTTCGTACCAGCACGTCATACCAATCCAACTCCTCGCCCGCACACGGCGGCTGACGTTCCGTCTTCTGCCCGTTTGGTGATACCCGGCCCGTTTGCGCCGTACGCCGGAAGGAGACAACAGGAGTACGGGTCTTTGCAGTTCAGCGGCCCGCAGTGGGGAAACCCCCGGTTCGGAAGGCTGTTGTCCATGGCCATGGCGCAGCCCGAGCGGGGCGGGCTGCTGCCCGACCGCACGGGTCACCTTCGCGGCTCTCTCGCCACCACCGCCTGCATGGAGACCCTGCAGGTCGGCTATCTGCACGCGGTCGCCGCCGCGGCCGGCTGCTCGCTGTCCCAGCCGTTCCCCGACAACGGCATCGACTGGCACGTCAGCCACAGCGCCCCCGGCCACACCGTGGACGACGAGGTCACCATCAAGGTGCAGCTCAAATGCACCTACCAGCTCGCGCCCCGGCCCCCCGGCCCCACCTTCTCGTTCACGCTGGACAACGATCACCTGCGCAAACTCGCCCGCACCCCCGTCTCGGTGCACAAGATTCTCGTCGTCATGATCGTCCCGCGCTCCCCGGACGACTGGCTGCGCGCCGGACACGACCGGCTCGACGTCAGGCACTGCTGCTACTGGGTCAACCTCGCCGGACACCCCGTCACCGGACGCACCCGCACCACCGTCCGCATCCCCACCGCGCGCATCTTCGACGACCGCGCCCTCTGCGAGATCATGACGCGCGTCGGCACCGGAGGCAGGCCATGACAAGCCCCGACGAACCCCTGCGCATGCTCCGCCCCCACCCCGACGACTCCGCATGGCACCGGCCCCCCGACCCCGCCCGCGTCGACCCCGCCGACCTCACCGCCCTGCTCCGGCGCCACGGCTGGCTCAGACGCGGCGGAGTCCCCGGACGCTACGGCCGCTGGACCCCGCCCACCCCCGCCGAAGGCCCCACCAGCCTCCTCGTCCCCGAGAACCGGGCCTTCCCCGACGCCGACGACCTGCTCGGCGAAGCCCTGCACGCCCTGCACCGCAGCGCCGCCCCCTCCGCCCGCGAGATCCTCATCGCCCTCGCCGTCCCCAGCGACGAGATCCGCTGGCACCGCGACACCCCCGCCGGACCCGTCGACGGCGCCACCCCCTGGACCCTCGACGAACGCCTGCGCACCGCCGCCCGCCAGACCCTCCTCGCCGCCGCCCTCGCCACCCGCGCCCGCACCGGCTACCACGGCGCCCGGCACCGCGGCCCCGCCACCGCGCTGATCGGCGACGTCCTCCTCGGCCCCGCCACCGAGGGCCGCACCCTCACCGCCTTCGCCCCTGCCCCCGCCGGCCGCCCCCTCACCGTCCGCCTCCACCACGCCCTGCACGCCACCCGCGAGGCCATCGACTACCAGCGGGCCACCGGAAACATGGACGCCTTCGACGGCGCGGTCGAAGCCGGCGTCAGCCGTGAACTCACCGAAGCCCTCACCGCACTCGTCCGCGGCACCGAGGGCGCCCGCATCGCCATCGCCTGGGCCCCCGCCGCCGGCATCCCCGACGGCTGCGCCGCCTCGGCCGGACCCGTCGAGTTCTCACCCGGCGACCTCCCCGCCCTGCGGGCCGCAGGCGACCGCTACCTGCGCGCCGAACCCTCCGTGACCGTCAGCGTCACCGGCGTCGTCGTCCGGCTGCGCCGCTCCGGACCGCGCGGCGCGGGCACCGTACGGCTGCGGGTCCTCGCGGGCGCCGAGGTCCCGCACCTGCGGCTCACCCTCGGCGAGGAGGACTACCGGATAGCGGGCCACGCCCACCTCGTCGGCCTCCCGGTCCGCGTGCGCGGCCGGCTGGAGCGCCGGGGCGGCTTCCGCAGGCTCACCGGCGCCACCGGGGTCGTCCCCGTACGGGTCGACGAGACCGAACGCGACCGGCTGATGAAGTCCCTCCAGGAGAACCTCGACTTCTTCGAGGAGGCATGCGGGGAGGCGTACGGGGACGGCGACGGAAAGTAACCGTTTCGCGGTCGGAGGGGGCGGGTCGGTACGATCCCTTGTGCGCGCGCTCCTGGTACGGCGCCGCACTCAAGCCTTCAGTCAGGAGAGACCGGTGTCAGACGTCCGTGTGATCATCCAACGCGATTCCGAGCGGGAAGAGCGCGTGGTGACGACGGGCACTACCGCCGCCGACCTCTTCGCGGGCGAGCGCTCCATCATCGCCGCGCGCATCGCGGGCGAGCTGAAGGACCTCACCCACGAGCTGTCCGACGGCGACGAGGTCGAGGGCGTCGAGATCTCCTCCGAGGACGGTCTCGCCATCCTGCGCCACTCCACCGCCCACGTCATGGCTCAGGCCGTGCAGGAGCTGTTCCCCGAGGCCAAGCTGGGCATCGGCCCGCCGGTCAAGGACGGCTTCTACTACGACTTCGACGTGGCGAAGCCCTTCCACCCCGATGACCTCAAGGCCATCGAGAAGAAGATGCAGGAGATCCAGAAGCGGGGCCAGAAGTTCTCCCGCCGCGTGGTCACCGACGAGGACGCCCGCGCCGAGCTGGCGGACGAGCCGTACAAGCTGGAGCTGATCGGCCTCAAGGGCTCGGCCTCCTCCGACGACGGCGCGGACGTCGAGGTGGGCGCCGGCGAGCTGACCATCTACGACAACCTCGACGCCAAGACCGGCGAGCTGTGCTGGAAGGACCTCTGCCGCGGTCCCCACCTGCCCTCCACCCGCAACATCCCGGCGTTCAAGCTGATGCGCAACGCGGCCGCCTACTGGCGCGGCAGCGAGAAGAACCCGATGCTCCAGCGCATCTACGGCACCGCCTGGCCGTCCAAGGACGAGCTGAAGGCGCACCTGGAGTTCCTCGCCGAGGCCGAGAAGCGCGACCACCGCAAGCTCGGCAGCGAGCTGGACCTCTTCTCCATCCCGGAGCAGATCGGCTCCGGCCTCGCCGTCTTCCACCCCAAGGGCGGCATCATCCGCCGGGTCATGGAGGACTACTCGCGGCGCCGCCACGAGGAGGAGGGCTACGAGTTCGTCTACACCCCGCACGCGACGAAGGGGAAGCTCTTCGAGACCTCGGGCCACCTGGACTGGTACGCCGACGGCATGTACCCGCCCATGCAGCTCGACGAGGGCGTGGACTACTACCTCAAGCCCATGAACTGCCCGATGCACAACCTGATCTTCGACGCGCGCGGCCGCTCGTACCGTGAACTGCCGCTGCGCCTCTTCGAGTTCGGGACCGTGTACCGGTACGAGAAGTCGGGCGTCGTGCACGGCCTCACCCGCGCCCGCGGCTTCACCCAGGACGACGCGCACATCTACTGCACCCGTGAGCAGATGGCGGAGGAGCTCGACAAGACGCTCACCTTCGTCCTCGGCCTGCTGCGGGACTACGGTCTGACCGACTTCTACCTGGAGCTCTCCACCAAGGACCCGGAGAAGTTCGTCGGCTCGGACGACGCCTGGGAAGAGGCCACCGAGACGCTGCGCCAGGTCGCCGAGAAGCAGGGCCTGCCGCTCGTGCCCGACCCCGGTGGCGCCGCGTTCTACGGGCCGAAGATCTCCGTCCAGGCGCGAGACGCCATCGGCCGGACCTGGCAGATGTCGACCATCCAGCTCGACTTCAACCTGCCCGAGCGGTTCGACCTGGAGTACACCGGCCCCGACGGCTCCAAGCAGCGGCCGGTGATGATCCACCGCGCGCTGTTCGGCTCCATCGAGCGGTTCTTCGCCGTGCTGCTGGAGCACTACGCGGGTGCCTTCCCGGCGTGGCTGGCCCCGGTGCAGGCGGTCGGCATCCCGATCGGGGACGCGCACGTCGAGTACCTGGAGAAGTTCGCGGCCGAGGCCAAGCGGAAGGGTCTGCGGGTCGAGGTGGACTCCTCCTCCGACCGGATGCAGAAGAAGATCAGGAACGCCCAGCGCCAGAAGGTGCCGTTCATGATCATCGTCGGTGACGAGGACATGAACGCGGACACCGTCTCCTTCCGCTACCGCGACGGCTCGCAGGAGAACGGCATCCCGTTCGAGGACGCCATCGCAAAGATCGAGAAGGTCGTGGCGGAGCGGGTCCAGGTCTGACCCGGTACGACCCCGAGGAACCCCCGAGGCATCACCGCCGCCTCGGGGGTTCCTCGTCCTCCTCCCGCGAGAACACCTGCAGCAGCCACGACGAGAACGACCCCGTCACCGCGCCCAGCAGGGCGAGGCCCCCCGCCATCATGGCCGCCGCGATGATCCGGCCCCCCGTGGTGACCGGGACGACATCGCCGTAGCCCACCGTGGACAGCGTGGAGCAGGCCCACCAGACGGCGTCGCCGAAGGTCCGCATGTGCGAGGCCGGCGCGCCCCTCTCCTGCTGGTAGACCGCGAGCGCGCCGGTGAAGCCCATCAGCAGGGTGGAGATCCCCGAGTAGGCGATGACCCGCGCGTACAGCGGGAGCCGGGGCAGGCCGCGCCGGTGCTCCACGGACTCGTAGATCCGTACGATCCGCAGCGGGCGCAGCAGCGGCAGGATCAGGACGAGGGTGTCCAGCCAGTGGGTGCGGACGAAGCGCGCGCCCTGGCCGCTGAGCCACCAGCGCATGGCGTAGTCCACGGCGAACAGGGCCCAGCAGGCGAGCAGCAGCACCAGCCAGATGCCGTCCCAGGCGGTGCCGAGGCGGGGGGCGAGGACGAGGGCCGCGTAGGAACCGAGGAACATCAGGGACGCCACGGTGAGCGGCATCTCGGCGCGGCGCTCCCAGCGGGTCTTGGTTCTGTCGTGGTCCACCGCCCCAGCTTGGCCGCCGGGACCCTTCCCGCCGCCCCGGCGACACGCCGCGAACGGGCGAAGCCATATGCTGCCTTGCATGACGAGTGAGCCGGAGCAGCAGATCGGAGTGGGGACGCAGGACGCGTTCCAGCGCCTGTGGACGCCCCACCGGATGGCCTACATCCAGGGCGAGAACAAGCCGAGCGGTCCGGGTGCGGACGACGGCTGCCCGTTCTGCTCGATCCCGGCGAAGTCCGACGAGGACGGCCTGATCGTGCGCCGGGGTGAGCATGTGTACGCGGTGCTCAACCTGTATCCGTACAACGGCGGTCATCTGATGACGGTGCCGTACCGGCATGTGGCGGACTACACCGATCTGACCGGTGCGGAGACGGCCGAGCTGGCGGAGCTGACGAAGCAGGCGATGACGGCGCTGCGTACGGCGTCCGGGGCGCACGGGTTCAACATCGGGATGAACCAGGGTTCGGTGGCGGGTGCGGGCATCGCGGCCCATCTGCACCAGCACATCGTGCCGCGCTGGGGTGGCGACACGAACTTCATGCCGGTGGTGGGCCAGACGAAGGTGCTGCCGCAGTTGCTCGGCGACACCCGCAAGATGCTCGCGGACGCCTGGCCCGCAGTCTGACGGGCCGGCGCCGGAGGCTTACGCGTCGTACAGGTCGGCCTTCCGGGGGGACGGGTCCTGGACCAGGCCGCTGAGGAAGGCGGAGCGGGCGCCGAACTTCTCGGTGTCCACGCCGTTCTCCTTGAGGACCTTGATCGCGGCGGCGTGCACCACCCGGAGGACCGGGGTGGCGGCGCGCAGGGCGTCGTCGGCCATGAAGCGGTGGCGCCAGGGCTGGTCGGCCCAGGCGTGCCGCAGGCCGAACGGCTCGGGGAGGCCGATGGAGCCGCCGAGCCAGTTCAGGGTGGGTGTGAACCGGGTCAGCGGGGCGCGGACGGCGAGCCGTACGACCTCGTCGGTGGGGACGAGGGGGAGCTTGACGGTGCGGTTCTCCCACGGCTTGAGGGTCTTGGCGACGTCCTTGGTGGGGGCGGCCGGCTTGGTGTGGAAGAGCGGGTTGACGGGGCCGAGGGCGTGGCCGGTGACCTCGATGCGCAGGGTCTCGTGGAGGACGGTCACCGTGATCATCATGGTGAGGACGAGCTGGCCGTCCCACAGGGTCCACTGGACGCCCAGGTAGTGCCGGTCGCCGCTGCCGAACTGCTGCTTGTTGCAGATCTCCTGTATGGCGTGCGGCTTGACCTGGAACGCTTCGACGTCGGTGCCGTCGGGCCGGGAGACCGCGTCGGCGTTCTCGCCGATCGGGGTGACGATCCAGTGCCGTACCGAGGGGCGGGGGAAGCCGCCGGTGTTGAGGGGGCCGCGCTCCAGCAGGCTGAGCTGGTCGTGGATGGCGCGTATGACGTCCCAGCTCCGGAAGGGGTGGATCTCGCGCGGGGGGTCGGCGGAGACGAGGTCCTCGGCGAGCTGCCAGGAGCCCCAGCGGGTGCCCATGCCGAGGATGCCCTTGGGACCGGCGTAGAAGACGGAGTTGGAGCGCTGTTCGGCGCCGAGCCGGGCCAGGGACTGGCGGAGCTGTTCGGCGGCGGTCTCGCCGGGGCCGCGGGGTACGGCCTCGGGGACCTTGGCGCCGACGCTGCTGCCCGAGAGCAGTCCGGCCCAGCGTTCGCGCAGGTCGGCGGCGGTGCGCTCGCAGACGCGGCGGGCCCAGAACCAGCCGAGGACGGGGACGACGACGGCGGCGCGGGTGTACCAGCCCCAGAAGCCGCCGAAGGGCAGCTTGAGCAGGAAGAGCACGGCGAGGACGCCGACCCCGGCGAGCAGCGCGGTGCCGAGCGCCCCGGCGCGGCCCTCGCGCTTGGCCAGGAACGAGCGGAGCAAGAAGACCAGGAGCCAGGCGATCAGGCCGGGCAGGAAGATCAGGCCGCAGACGACCATCACCAGGGTCAGTTTGTTGTCGCGTTCCCGGCGGATGTTGTTGGCGGCCAGGCAGTGTTCGACGACGACCTGGGGGTCGGCGCCGAAGGACTGGATCAGGGGCTTGCGGCCCGGCGCGAGGAGGCGGTCGGCGACGGCGCGGGAGAAGGCTTCGCCCAGGTTGGGGCGGAAGAGCGGGATGCGGCCGGCCTTGACGGTGGACGTGTGCCACTCGTTGTCGGCCTTCTTGATCTCGAGGACGGGGTTGTCCCGGTAGGCCGCCGAGGCCAGCGCGAGGGTCGCCGCCTGGCCCTCGTCCCCGGAGACGGGCACCTGAGGGCCGTCCCACTCCGTACCTACCGACATTCCCGCCCCCATCGCCGCAGTATCGCTCCTGCGGCCTTCCCGGCTTCCCCGCCGCGCACACCTGCCGAACCGGACATCGTTGCGATGTCCCGTGGCCACGGCGCCGGTTCGGCCGGTCCGGGGCCCGGTGGCCAGCGTATCGGCCGCCGCCCCCGTGCGTCGGCGGACGGCCGAAGCCGCCCGCCGGTGCCGGGAGTTACGGGTTCTCGCCGGCCTGTTCGCGCAGTTTCTCGGCGACTTGGGGAGGCATGGGTTCGTGGCGGGCGTAGGCGCGGCTGAAGGAGGCCGTGCCGTGGGAGAGGGAGCGGAGGTCGACGGCGTACCGGCCGATCTCGAACTCGGGTACCTCGGCGCGGATCAGGGTGCGTCCGGCGCCGGTCTGTTCGGTGCCGAGGACGCGGCCGCGGCGGGTGGAGAGGTCGCTCATGACGGCGCCGACGTAGTCGTCGGGGATCAGGACATCGACCTCGGCGACCGGTTCCAGGAGGTGGATGCGGGCCTCGGCGGCGGCTTCGCGCAGGGCGAGGGCGCCCGCGGTCTGGAAGGCGGCGTCGGAGGAGTCGACCGAGTGGGACTTGCCGTCGAGCAGGGTGACGCGCACGTCGACCAGGGGGTGTCCGGCGGCGACGCCCTTGGCGGCCTGGGCGCGGACGCCCTTCTCGACGGAGGGGATGAACTGGCGGGGAACCGCGCCGCCGACGACCTTGTCCACGAACTCGATGCCGGAGCCGCCGGGCAGCGGTTCGACCTCGATCTCGCAGATGGCGTACTGGCCGTGGCCGCCGGACTGCTTGACGTGCCGGCCGCGTCCGGCCGCCTTGCCGGCGAAGGTCTCGCGCAGCGGCACCTTGTGCGGGACGACGTCGACCTGGACGCCGTAGCGGCTGCGGAGCCGTTCCAGGGCGACGTCGGCGTGGGCCTCGCCCAGGCACCAGAGGACGACCTGGTGGGTGTCCTGGTTCTGTTCGAGCCGCATGGTGGGGTCCTCGGCGACGAGCCGGGAGAGGCCGAGGGAGAGTTTGTCCTCGTCGGGCTTGCTGTGGGCCTGGATGGCGAGGGGGAGCAGCGGGTCGGGCATCCGCCAGGGCTCCATGAGCAGGGGGTCGTCCTTGGCGGAGAGGGTGTCGCCGGTCTCGGCGCGGTTGAGCTTGGCGACGCAGACCAGGTCTCCGGCGACCGCCTGGGTGACCGGGCGCTGCTGTCTGCCGAAGGCCATGGAGAGGGCGCCGACCTTCTCGTCGACGTCGTGGTCCTCGTGGCCCCGGTCGGCGAGGCCGTGGCCGGAGACGTGCACGGTGTCGTCGGGGCGCAGGGTGCCGGAGAAGACGCGGACCAGGGAGAGGCGGCCGACGTAGGGGTCGGAGGAGGTCTTGACGACCTCGGCGACCAGGGGGCCCTCGGTGTCGCAGGGGGTCAGTTCGCGGGGGGTGCCGTCGAGGCCGGTGACGTCGGGCAGGGGGTGCTCGAAGGGGGTGGGGAATCCCCGGGTGATCAGTTCCAGGAGTTCCACCGTGCCGAGGCCCTGGCGGGCGCCCTCGGCCGCGGGTGCGGCGGCGAGGACGGGGTGGAAGGTGCCGCGGGCGACGGCGCGTTCGAGGTCCTCGACGAGGGTCTTGACGTCGACCTGTTCGCCGCCGAGGTAGCGGTCCATGAGGGTCTCGTCCTCGCTCTCGGCGATGATCCCCTCGATGAGCCGGTCGCGGGCGCCCTCCAGCGCGGGGAGCTGGTCCTCGCCGGGTTCGGACTCCTTGCGCTCGCCGGCCGAGTAGTCGAAGAGCTTCTGCGAGAGCAGGCCGACCAGGCCGGTCACCGGGGCGTGGCCGTCGGGTCCGGCGGGGCCGCGCAGCGGGAGGTAGAGCGGGAGGACGGCGTCGGGGTCGTCGGCGCCGAACGCCTCGGCGCACACCCGGGTCATCTCCTCGAAGTCGGCGCGGGCGGACTCCAGGTGCGTGACGACTATCGCGCGGGGCATGCCGACGGCCTGGCACTCCTCCCACACCATCCGGGTCGCGCCGTCCACGCCGTCGGCGGCGGAGACGACGAAGAGGGCCGCGTCCGCCGCGCGCAGACCGGCCCTCAGCTCCCCGACGAAGTCGGCGTATCCGGGGGTGTCGAGGAGGTTAATCTTGATGCCGTCCCATTCGACGGGGACCAGCGAGAGCTGTACGGAGCGGTGCTGGCGGTGCTCGATGTCGTCGTGGTCGGAGACGGTGCCGCCGTCCTCGACGCGGCCCGCCCGGTTCACCGCCCCCGCGGTGAGTGCGAGGGCCTCCACCAGGGTGGTCTTGCCCGATCCGGAGGGGCCGACCAGCACCACGTTCCGTATGGACGCGGGGTGGTCGGCCGTCACTGCTCTGCCGGCGGCTCCGGTGTGTGCGTGTGTCTTGTCGCCCATGGTTCTGCCTCCCGTGCACGGTGAGGTCATCGGGGACGCGAACGCGGCGGGGTCCCGCGTGGGTGCGGCGGCTCCAAAGGCGCCCGCGGTCCTTCGAGCTTTCCACTCCCGTCATGCCGCGTCCATACGGCGGCCCCCCGCGAACCCGGCGCGGCCGTCCGGCACCGTGTGGAGGGTCACGGATCGTGCCGTGGCGGAGGGTGCGCGCCCCCGTGCGCGGGCGCGCGTGGCTACGATGGGCCAGCCGACGGCCACCAGGGGCCACGGCGACACCGACCGTCTGGAAGGCCATGCTGAACAAGTACGCGCGTGCATTCTTCACGCGTGTCCTCACGCCGTTCGCCGCGTTTCTCATCCGGCGGGGGGTGAGCCCCGACACGGTGACGCTCATCGGCACCGCCGGTGTGGTCGCGGGTGCGCTGGTCTTCTACCCCCGGGGAGAGTTCTTCTGGGGCACGATCGTGATCACGCTGTTCGTCTTCTCCGACCTGGTCGACGGGAACATGGCCCGCCAGCTCGGCCGCTCCAGCCGCTGGGGCGCCTTCCTGGACTCCACCCTGGACCGGGTCGCCGACGGCGCGATCTTCGGCGGCTTCGCCCTCTGGTACGCGGGCCACGGCAACGACGACGTGCTGTGCGCGGTCTCCATCTTCTGCCTGGCCAGCGGCCAGGTGGTGTCGTACACCAAGGCGCGTGGCGAGGCGATCGGGCTGCCGGTGGCGGTCAACGGGCTGGTGGAGCGGGCCGAGCGGCTGGTGATCTCGCTGGTCGCGGCCGGTTTCGCGGGGCTGCACACGTTCGGCGTGCCGGGCATCCAGTACCTGCTCCCCGTCGCCCTGTGGATCGTCGCGGTGGGCAGCCTGGTCACGCTGGTGCAGCGGGTGGTCACCGTGCGCCGGGAGTCCGCCGAGGCGGAGGAGGCGGCGCGGCTCGACGCCGGGAGCGAGGCGGCCCAGTGAGCGCCGCCGAACGCCTCACCGACGGGCTGTACGGGCTCGGCTGGAGCACCGTCAAGAAGCTCCCCGAACCGGTCGCCGCCAGGCTGGGCCGTACCGTCGCGGACGCCGCCTGGAAGCGGCGCGGCAAGGGTGTCCAGCGGCTGGAGGCCAACTACGCGCGCGTGGTGCCGGACGCCTCTCCGGAGCGGCTCGCCGAGCTGTCCCGCGCGGGCATGCGCTCCTACCTGCGGTACTGGATGGAGTCCTTCCGGCTGCCCGCGTGGAGCCCGGAGCGGGTGCGCACCGGCTTCGACCCCAAGGGCGCCCACTACCTGACGGACGGCCTGGCCGCGGGCAAGGGCGTGATACTGGCGCTGCCGCACCTGGCCAACTGGGACCTGGCCGGGGCCTGGGTCACCACCACCCTCGGCATCCCCTTCACCACCGTCGCCGAGCGCCTGAAGCCCGAGACGCTGTACGACCGGTTCGTCGCCTACCGCGAGGGCCTGGGCATGGAGGTGCTGCCGCACAGCGGGGCCTCCGCGTTCGGCACCCTGGCCCGGCGGCTGCGCGACGGCGGCCTGGTCTGCCTGGTGGCGGACCGGGACCTGTCGGCCGCCGGCGTCGAGGTCGACTTCTTCGGCGAGCGCGCCCGGATGCCCGCCGGGCCCGCCCTGCTCGCCCAGCAGACCGGTGCCCAGTTGCTCCCGGTCACCCTCTGGTACGACGACTCGCCGGTGATGCAGGGCCGGGTGCACCCACCGGTCGAGGTGCCCGGAACGGGTACGCGGATCGAGAAGACGGCCGCGATGACCCAGGCGCTGGCCGACGCCTTCGCCTCCGGGATCGCCGAGCACCCGGAGGACTGGCACATGCTCCAGCGGCTGTGGCTCGCCGACCTCGACCCGGCGAAGGGACCCGCGTGAGAATCGGGATCGTCTGCCCGTACTCCTGGGACGTGCCCGGTGGCGTCCAGTTCCACATCCGCGACCTCGCCGAGTACTTCATCCGTCTGGGCCACGAGGTCTCCGTGCTCGCCCCGGCCGACGACGACACCCCGCTGCCGCCCTACGTGGTCTCGGCGGGCCGCGCGGTGCCGGTGCCGTACAACGGGTCGGTGGCCCGGCTGAACTTCGGGTTCCTCTCGGCGGCGCGGGTGCGGCGGTGGCTGCACGACGGCGCGTTCGACGTGGTGCACATCCACGAGCCGACCTCGCCCTCCCTCGGTCTGCTCACCTGCTGGGCGGCGCAGGGCCCCATCGTGGCCACCTTCCACACCTCCAACCCCCGCTCCCGCGCCATGATCGCCGCCTACGCGATCCTCCAGGCCGCGCTGGAGAAGATCAGCGCCCGGATCGCGGTCAGCGAGTACGCCCGCCGCACCCTGGTCGAGCATCTCGGCGGGGACGCCGTGGTGATCCCCAACGGGGTCGACGTGGACTTCTTCGCCGACGCCGAGCCCAAGGCGGAGTGGCAGGGCGGCACGATCGGCTTCATAGGGCGCATCGACGAGCCGCGCAAGGGCCTGCCGGTGCTGATGCGGGCCCTGCCGAAGATCGTCGCCGCGCACCCGGAGGCCCGGCTGCTGGTCGCGGGCCGGGGTGACGAGGAGGCGGCGGTCGAGGAGCTGCCCGAGGAGCTGCGCTCCCGCGTGGAGTTCCTCGGCATGGTCAGCGACGAGGACAAGGCCCGCTTCCTGCGCAGCGTCGACCTGTACGTGGCGCCCAACACCGGCGGCGAGAGCTTCGGCATCATCCTGGTCGAGGCCATGTCGGCGGGCGCCCCCGTGCTCGCCTCCGACCTCGACGCCTTCGTCCAGGTCCTGGACCAGGGCAAGGCGGGCGAGGTCTTCGCCAACGAGGACGCCGACGCGCTCGCCGAGAAGGCCGTGGCCCTGCTCGCCGACCCCGGGCGCCGGGCGGAACTGCGGGAGCGGGGCAGCGCCCACGTACGCCGCTTCGACTGGTCCACGGTCGGCGCGGACATCCTCTCGGTGTACGAGACGGTCACCACCGGCACCGCGGCGGTCGCCACCGACGAGCGGCCGGGCTTGTGGTCGCGGTTCGGCCTGGCCCGTGAGCGGGACGCGGAGACGAGCACCCCGCCCTCCACCGATAACCTTCGCGCGTGATCCCCACCCTCATCTGGATTCTCGTCGCGCTGCTGGCGATCGGCGTCTACCTGAGCTGGACCGCCGGCCGGCTGGACCGGCTGCACGTCCGCATGGACGCCGCCCGCGCCGCCCTGGACGCGCAGTTGCTGCGCCGGGCGTCCGTGGCGCAGGAACTCGCCACCTCCGGCGTCCTGGACCCGGCAGCCTCGATCGTGCTCTACGAGGCAGCGCACGCCGCCCGGCAGGCCGAGGAGGAGCAGCGCGAGGTCGCGGAGAGCGAGCTGAGCCAGGCCCTGCGCGCCGTCTTCGAGGACGCCCGCCAGGTGGAGGGCGTCCGCGCGGCCCCCGGTGGCGAGGACGCGGCGCACGAGCTGGCCGAGGCGGTGCGCCGGGTGCCGATGGCCCGCCGCTTCCACAACGACGCCGTGGGCGCCGCCCGCCGGCTGCGCGAGCACCGCAAGGTCCGCTGGTTCCGCCTCGCCGGACACGCGCCGTTCCCGCTGGCCTTCGAGATGGACGACGAACCGCCCGCCGCGCTCGTCGAACGGGTCGCCTGAGCGGCTCCCGCAGGGGCAGGGCGGGGCAAAATGATCCACCGGCTTCCCATTGGCCCTTGATGTGGCCCGCTCCGGTCGCGTTTCCTCGGCGGTGCAGAAACCGTCTTACCCACCAGTGAGGTCACGCGTGTCCATCATCGACAACCAGGGTCCCGAGACCGGCACCGCCCGTGTGAAGCGCGGCATGGCCGAGCAGCTCAAGGGCGGCGTCATCATGGACGTGGTCAACGCCGAGCAGGCGAAGATCGCCGAGGACGCCGGCGCCGTGGCCGTCATGGCCCTGGAGCGGGTCCCGGCCGACATCCGCAAGGACGGCGGCGTGGCCCGGATGTCCGACCCGGACATGATCGAGGGCATCATCGACGCCGTCTCGATCCCGGTCATGGCCAAGTCCCGCATCGGCCACTTCGTCGAGGCCCAGGTGCTCCAGTCCCTCGGCGTCGACTACATCGACGAGTCCGAGGTGCTCACCCCGGCCGACGAGGTCAACCACTCCGACAAGTGGGCGTTCACCACCCCCTTCGTCTGCGGCGCCACCAACCTGGGCGAGGCCCTGCGCCGCATCGCCGAGGGCGCGGCCATGATCCGCTCCAAGGGCGAGGCCGGCACCGGCAACGTCGTCGAGGCCGTGCGCCACCTGCGCCAGATCAAGGGCGAGATCGCCAAGCTGCGCGGCTGCGACCACAACGAGCTGTTCGCCGCCGCCAAGGAGCTGCGCGCCCCCTACGAGCTGGTCAAGGAGGTCGCCGAGCTGGGCAAGCTCCCCGTCGTCCTCTTCTCCGCCGGTGGCGTCGCCACCCCGGCCGACGCCGCCCTGATGCGCCAGCTCGGCGCCGAGGGCGTCTTCGTCGGCTCCGGCATCTTCAAGTCCGGCGACCCGGCCAAGCGCGCCGCCGCCATCGTGAAGGCCACCACCTTCTACGACGACCCGAAGATCGTCGCGGACGCCTCCCGCAACCTCGGCGAGGCCATGGTCGGCATCAACTGCGACACCCTCCCCGAGACCGAGCGCTACGCCAACCGCGGCTGGTAGGACCCCGTCACATGAACACCCCCGTCATCGGCGTCCTGGCCCTCCAGGGCGACGTACGGGAGCACCTCATCGCCCTGGCCGCGGCGGACGCCGTGGCCAGGCCGGTCAGGCGCCCCGAGGAACTCGCCGAGGTGGACGCCCTCGTCCTGCCCGGCGGCGAGTCCACCACCATCTCCAAACTGGCCGTCCTCTTCGGCCTGATGGAACCCCTGCGCGCCCGCGTGCGCGCCGGGCTGCCCGTCTACGGCACCTGCGCCGGGCTCATCCTGCTCGCCGACAAGATCCTCGACCCGCGTTCGGGCCAGGAGACCATCGGCGGCATCGACATGATCGTCCGCCGCAACGCCTTCGGCCGCCAGAACGAGTCCTTCGAGGCGGCGGTCGACGTCAAGGGCGTCGACGGCGCCCCCGTGGAGGGCGTCTTCATCCGCGCCCCCTGGGTGGAGTCCGTGGGCGCGTCGGCCGAGGTGCTCGCCGAGCACGACGGCCACATCGTCGCCGTACGCCAGGGCAACGTGCTCGCCACCTCGTTCCACCCGGAGCTGACCGGCGACCACCGTGTGCACGGGCTCTTCGTCGACATGGTCCGCGCGAACCGGACACCGGAGTCCTTGTAGGATCTGCGGCGGTACCCCTCAGGCTCTCCCAGCGCCGGGGGAGTCCGTATCGGATCGGGTTACGCGAAGGAGACAGGCAGATGTCCGGCCACTCTAAATGGGCTACGACGAAGCACAAGAAGGCCGTGATCGACGCCAAGCGCGGCAAGCTCTTCGCGAAGCTCATCAAGAACATCGAGGTCGCGGCCCGCATGGGCGGCGTCGACATCGAGGGCAACCCGACGCTCTACGACGCCATCCAGAAGGCGAAGAAGCAGTCGGTCCCCAACAAGAACATCGACTCCGCGGTCAAGCGCGGCGGCGGCCTGGAGGCCGGCGGCGCCGACTACGAGACGATCATGTACGAGGGTTACGGCCCCAACGGTGTCGCGGTGCTCATCGAGTGCCTCACCGACAACCGCAACCGTGCCGCCTCCGACGTCCGCGTCGCCATGACCCGCAATGGCGGCAACATGGCCGACCCCGGCTCGGTGTCGTACCTGTTCAACCGCAAGGGCGTCATCATCGTCCCCAAGGGCGAGCTGACCGAGGACGACGTCCTGGGTGCCGTCCTGGACGCCGGTGCCGAGGAGGTCAACGACCTCGGTGAGTCCTTCGAGGTGCTCAGCGAGGCCACCGACCTGGTCGCGGTCCGCACCGCCCTCCAGGAGGCCGGCATCGACTACGACTCCGCCGACTCCAACTTCGTCCCGACCATGCAGGTCGAGCTGGACGAGGACGGTGCCCGGAAGATCTTCAAGCTGATCGACGCCCTCGAGGACAGCGACGACGTGCAGAACGTCTTCGCCAACTTCGACGTGAGCGACGACGTCATGGAGAAGGTCGACGCGTAACGCCGCTGCGGGCTCGGCGTGGGAGCGGGCCGACGGGGCAACCCGTCGGCCCGTCGCCTTTGCCGGGGCCCGGTTGCGGGACGTTGTCAGTGGCACCCGATAGCCTGCACAAACAAATGATCGAGCCCAGGGGGCGACAGGTGCGGGTGCTAGGGGTGGACCCCGGACTGACGCGGTGCGGAGTCGGGGTGGTCGAGGGGGTCGCGGGACGACCGCTCACCATGGTCGGCGTCGGTGTCGTCCGTACGCCCCCCGACGCCGAGCTGAGCCACCGGCTGCTCGCCGTCGAGCAGGGCCTCGAACAGTGGCTGGACGAGCACAAACCCGAGTTCGTCGCCGTGGAGCGCGTCTTCAGCCAGCACAACGTCAGCACCGTCATGGGCACCGCCCAGGCCAGCGCCGTCGCCATGCTGTGCGCGGCCCGGCGCGGCATCCCGGTCGCCCTGCACACCCCCAGCGAGGTCAAGGCCGCCGTCACCGGCACCGGCCGCGCCGACAAGGCCCAGGTCGGCGCCATGGTCACCCGGCTGCTCCGGCTCAGCGCGCCCCCCAAGCCCGCCGACGCCGCCGACGCCCTCGCCCTCGCCATCTGCCACATCTGGCGCGCCCCCGCCCAGAACCGGCTCCAGCAGGCGGTCGACCGGCACACGGCCCAGAAGACGGCGCAGAAGACGGACCGGAAGACAGCCCCGCGCACCGCGCACGCAACGAAAGGCCGAACGGCATGATCGCCTTCGTCAGCGGCACCGTCGCCGCCCTCGCCCCCGACTCGGCGGTCGTCGAGGTCGGCGGGGTCGGCATGGCCGTCCAGTGCACGCCCGACACCCTGGCGAAGCTCCGCGTCGGCCAGGACGCCCGGCTGCACACCACCCTCGTCGTGCGCGAGGACTCGCTCACCTTGTACGGCTTCGCCGACGACGACGAGCGCCAGGTCTTCGAACTGCTCCAGACCGCCAGCGGCGTCGGCCCCCGCCTCGCCCAGGCCATGCTCGCCACCCACCGCCCGGACGCGCTGCGCCGCGCCGTCGCCACCGCCGACGAGAAGGCCCTCACCGCCGTCCCCGGCATCGGCAAGAAGGGCGCGCAGAAACTCCTCCTGGAACTGAAGGACCGGCTCGGCGCCCCCATCGGCGCCCCCGCCGTCGGCGCCCCGGTGAGCCAGGGCTGGCGCGACCAGTTGCACGTGGCCCTCATCGGCCTGGGCTACGCCACCCGCGAGGCCGACGAGGCCGTGACCGCCGTGACCCCCCAGGCCGAGGCGGCGGGCGGCACCCCCCAGGTCGGCCAGTTGCTCAAGGCCGCCCTCCAGACCCTGAACCGCGCCCGCTGACCCGCGCGCATCCCGCTAGGAGCACCTGAAGTGAACTGGGACGACACGACGGACGGCGCCGCCGCGGACCGGCTGGTGGACACCGCCGCCGACCGGGAGGACCAGGCCGTCGAAGCCGCCCTGCGCCCCAAGGATCTCGGCGAGTTCATCGGCCAGGAGAAGGTCCGCGAACAGCTCGACCTCGTGCTGCGCGCCGCCCGCGCGCGCGGCGCCACCGCCGACCACGTGCTGCTCTCCGGCGCCCCCGGCCTCGGCAAGACCACCCTGTCGATGATCATCGCGGCCGAGATGGGCGCCCCCATCCGCATCACCTCGGGGCCCGCCATCCAGCACGCCGGCGACCTCGCCGCGATCCTCTCCTCCCTCCAGGAGGGCGAGGTCCTCTTCCTGGACGAGATCCACCGCATGTCCCGGCCCGCCGAGGAGATGCTGTACATGGCGATGGAGGACTTCCGGGTCGACGTCATCGTCGGCAAGGGCCCCGGCGCCACCGCCATCCCGCTGGAGCTGCCCCCGTTCACCCTGGTCGGCGCCACCACCCGCGCCGGCCTGCTGCCGCCCCCGCTGCGCGACCGCTTCGGCTTCACCGCGCACATGGAGTTCTACGAGCCGCGCGAACTCCAGCGGGTCGTGCACCGATCCGCCGCCCTGCTGGACGTCGAGATCGACCCGTCCGGCGCCGCCGAGATCGCCGGCCGCTCGCGCGGCACGCCCCGTATCGCCAACCGGCTGCTGCGCCGGGTGCGGGACTACGCCCAGGTCAAGGCGGACGGCCTGATCACCGAGGACATCGCGGCCGCCGCCCTCGCCGTCTACGAGGTGGACGCCCGCGGCCTCGACCGGCTCGACCGGGGCGTGCTGGAGGCGCTGCTGAAACTGTTCGGCGGCGGCCCGGTCGGCCTGTCCACGCTGGCCGTGGCGGTGGGGGAGGAGCGGGAGACGGTGGAGGAGGTCGCCGAACCGTTCCTGGTGCGCGAGGGCCTGCTCGCCCGCACCCCGCGCGGGCGCGTGGCCACCCCGGCGGCCTGGGCGCACCTCGGCCTCACCCCGCCGCAGCGGCCGGCCACGGGAAACGGACAACAGGACCTGTTCGGGGCGTGAGACCGGCGCATTGGCCCCAGGAGGAACCCAGGTGCCATGCTGAGCGTTGTTCCATGCACGCGGACTCGCTTAGACTCCGCCGATGCCGCCCTTGTGGGCGACGCCGACCAAGCCCCCTCCAACAGGCCGCTCACCGCGCGGTCGCGCGAAGGAAATTCCGTCTCGTGAATGTCTATACCCTTCTCCCCTTCATCGTGCTCATCGCGGTCATGTTCCTGATGACGCGCTCGGCCAAGAAGAAGCAGCAGCAGGCCGTCAACATGCGGAACGAGATGCAGCCCGGTTCGGGTGTCCGCACGATCGGGGGGATGTACGCGACGGTCAAGGAAGTCACCGAGGACACCGTCCTCCTCGACGCCGGGCCGGGCGTCGAGCTGATCTTCGCCAAGAACGCGATCGGCGCCGTCCTCTCCGACGACGAGTACAACCGCATCATCCACGGCGTCGAGCACGACCTGAAGTCGGACGGCGAGACCGTCCCGGACGACGCCTCCTCCCTCACCGCCGCCGACGCCGAGCACAAGGCCGTCGACTTCGGCAAGAAGGACGCCGCCGAGGACACCGCCGCGGCCGAGGACAAGACGCTCGCCGACAAGGCCGAGACCGTCGAGCCCGCCGCCAAGGACGACACCGTCGTGAACAAGGCGGAGGCGGCCGAGCCGGCCGAGGCGCCGAAGAAGACCGACGGCGACACCGACGCGAAGTAGTCACGTCCCCGGGGCGTCCCGGCGCCCTTCACCGGGCGCGCGGGACGCCCCGGACGGCTCGGTTCCCGCACGTTTTCCCGCACGGAATCCCGACACCATGTCATGGCCACCGGCGCCCACGGCGCACCGGGCGGCCCGAGAGGGAGTACGAGAAGGTGGCAGCACCTAAGAAGGGCCGGGGCCCGAGTGCCCAGAGCAAGCCAGGGCGCTCGCTGGTCCTCATCCTGATCGCCATCGTGGCGATGACCGGGGGAATGTTCCTCTCCGGGCACACCACCCCGCGTCTCGGCATCGACCTTGCCGGCGGTACGAGCATCACGCTCAAGGCGAAGGCCGACCAGGGGTCGGCGATCAACAAGGCCAACATGGACACCGCGGTCGACATCATGAACCGCCGTGTCAACGGCCTTGGTGTCTCCGAGGCCGAGGTGCAGACCCAGGGCGACGATCACATCATCGTCAACATCCCCAAGGGCACCAACTCCAAGGAGGCCCAGCAGCAGGTCGGCACCACCGCCAAGCTGTACTTCCGCCCGGTCCTGGCCAGCGAGCCCAGCGGCGGCGCGGCCCCCAAGCCGTCGCCGAGCACCTCCTCCGGCGCCAGCGGCTCCCCGAGCCCGGCCGCCAGCCCCTCCGGCGACCAGAAGGCGACCTCGCCCTCCGGCGCCCCCTCGCCGAACGCCACGGCCACCTCCCAGGGCCGCGCCGTGAGCGACGCGCTGAAGGCCGACGCCACCCCGTCGCCCGCCGGCTCCCCGAGCGCCAAGTCCTCCGGCGGGGCGAGCCCCTCTCCGACGCCGAGCGCCGACGCGGCCACCGCCAAGCTCCAGGCCCAGTACGCGGCCCTGGACTGCACCAAGCCCGCCGAACGCGCCAAGGTCGGCCAGGCCGGCAAGCCCGGCGAGCCCACCGTGGCCTGCGGTGAGATCAACAAGGTCTGGTACAAGTACGTCCTCGGCCCCGCCGCCGTCGACGGCACCGAGGTGAAGAACGCCAAGGCGGTCTTCGACACCCAGGGCGCCTCCGGGTGGCAGGTGCAGATGAACTTCACCTCCTCCGGCGCCAAGAAGTTCGCCGACATCACCGGCGAGCTGGCCAAGAACCAGCAGCCGCAGAACGAGTTCGGCATCGTCCTCGACGGCGACGTGGTCTCCAGCCCGTACGTTCAGCAGGCCATCACCGGCGGCCAGGCCGAGATCTCCGGCCGGTTCACCCAGGAAGAGGCCCAGAGCCTCGCCAACATGCTGTCCTACGGCGCGCTCCCGCTGTCCTTCCAGGAGGAGACCGTCACCACGGTCACCGCGGCCCTGGGCGGCGAGCAGCTCAAGGCCGGCCTCCTCGCGGGCGCCATCGGCCTCCTGCTGGTCGTGGTCTACCTGGTGGCCTACTACCGCGGTCTGTCGCTGGTGGCCATGGCCTCCCTGCTGGTCTCCGCGATCCTCACCTACGTGATCATGTCGCTGCTCGGCCCGGCCATCGGCTTCGCGCTGAACCTGCCCGCCGTCTGCGGTGCCATCGTCGCCATCGGTATCACCGCCGACTCGTTCATCGTGTACTTCGAACGCATCCGGGACGAGATCCGCGAGGGCCGCACCCTGCGCCCCGCCGTGGAGCGTGCCTGGCCGCGCGCCCGGCGCACCGTCCTGGTCTCCGACTTCGTGTCGTTCCTCGCCGCCGCCGTGCTGTTCATCGTGACCGTCGGCAAGGTCCAGGGCTTCGCGTTCACGCTCGGTCTGACCACCGTCCTCGACGTCGTGGTGGTCTTCTTCTTCACCAAGCCGCTGATGACGCTGCTGGCCCGCCGCAGGTTCTTCGCCGACGGCCACAAGTGGTCCGGCCTCGACCCGCGGAGCCTGGGCGCCAAGCCCCCGCTGCGCCGCACCCGCCGTCCCTCCGGTCCCACCACGGGCCCCGTCGACCCCAAGGGGGCGTGAGCGATGTCGAAACTCGGTAACCTCGGCGCTCGGCTGCACCGCGGCGAAGTCAGCTACGACTTCATCGGCAAGCGCAAGATCTGGTACGGCGTCTCCATCCTGATCACCATCACGGCCATCCTCGGCCTGGCGGTGCGCGGCCTGAACATGGGCATCGACTTCCAGGGCGGCGCCGTCTTCACCACCCCGACCAAGATGAGCGCCTCGGTCGCCCAGGTCGAGGAGTACGCCCACGACGCCTCCGGCCAGGAAGCCGTCGTGCAGAAGCTCGGCAACGGCAGCCTGCGCATCCAGATCGCCGGCCTCGACACCGCCAAGTCCGACGACGTCAAGCAGACCTTGGCCAAGGACCTCAAGCTCGACCCCGAGAAGCTCAACGCCGACCTGGTCGGCCCGAGCTGGGGCGAGCAGATCGCCAACAAGGCGTGGCAGGGCCTGGCGATCTTCATGGTGCTCGTGGTGATCTACCTGGCGATCGCCTTCGAGTGGCGCATGGCCATCGCGGCCCTCGTCGCGCTGATCCACGACATCACCATCACCGTCGGCATCTACGCCCTCGTCGGCTTCGAGGTCACGCCCGGTACGGTCATCGGTCTGCTGACCATCCTCGGTTACTCGCTCTACGACACGGTCGTCGTCTTCGACAGCCTCAAGGAGCAGACCAAGGACATCACCAAGCAGACCCGCTTCACCTACAGCGACATCGCCAACCACTCGATCAACAGCACCCTGGTGCGCTCCATCAACACCACGGTGGTCGCACTCCTCCCGGTGGCGGGCCTGCTGTTCATCGGCGGCGGTTTCCTCGGAGCGGGCACCCTCAACGACATCTCCCTGTCGCTGTTCGTCGGCCTCGCGGCCGGCGCGTACTCCTCGATCTTCATCGCCACACCGCTCGTCGCCGACCTCAAGGAGCGCGAGCCGGCGATGAAGGCCCTCAGGAAGCGGGTCATGGCCAAGCGTGCCCAGGCCGCCGCCGGAGAGGCCCAGGGGGAGTCCCGGTCCGCCGCCGGAGAACCGTCCGACGGCGCGGCGCCCGCTGTGGTGGGCCCGCGCGACCAGCCCGCGCCCCGCAACCGGGGCCGCGGCCGACCCTCTGGAAAGCGCCGATGACCTCCATCCAGGAACTGCTGCTCAGCCGTATCCGCGATGTGGCCGACTACCCGGAGCCGGGCGTGATGTTCAAGGACATCACCCCGCTCCTGGCCGACCCCGCCGCGTTCACGGCCCTCACCGACACGCTGGCCGAACTCGCCACGGCCACCGGGGCCACCAAGATCGTCGGCCTGGAGGCACGGGGCTTCATCCTGGGCGCGCCGGTCGCCGTCCGCGCGGGCCTCGGCTTCATCCCGGTCCGCAAGGCCGGCAAGCTCCCCGGAGCCACGCTGCGCCAGGCGTACGACCTGGAGTACGGCTCCGCCGAGATCGAGGTGCACGCTGAGGACCTGTCCGACGGTGACCGCGTGTTCATCGTGGACGACGTGCTCGCCACCGGCGGCACCGCCGAGGCCGCGATCAAGCTGATCGAGCGCGCCGGCGCACGGGTCTCCGGCGTCGCCGTCCTCATGGAGCTGGGCTTCCTCGACGGCCGCGCCCGGCTGGAGTCCGCCCTGGACGGAGCGCCCCTGGAGGCGCTGCTCCAGGTCTGAACCGGACCGAGCGGACCCTGGCGGCCGCGAGCGCACCGGGCCTTCCCCGGCCCGCGCTCGCGGCCGCTGCGCGTCCCGGGCCCGGCCACCGGAATCCACCACCCGTCCCAGGTGTTCCACTGGTGGACCGTTCTCCCCGCGGCCTGAAGGCGATGGCGGGGCCCGGGATCGCTACCATGGGGTTTCCGGAGCCTGACCGGGGGACCCGGATCGCGCACTAGGAGTCCTCTTGCCCGACGAGGCCCAGCCACTGACCGCCGCAAAGCCGGAGTCCGCCTCGGCGCCCGCGGTGAAGCCCGCGCCGAACGCGTCCGACGCGAAGAACGACCGGCGCGGCTCGGTCGAGCACGCCCAGTCGGCGCCGGTGGAGAAGACCGCCGACACCGCGCGCCCCAAGCCCGCCCCCGTGCGCCCCGCGGCCGGCCAGACCGCGCCCCGCTCCGGCTCCTCCAACCGCGTCCGCGCCCGCCTGGCCCGCCTCGGCGTGCAGCGCGCGAACCCCTACAACCCGGTGCTGGAGCCGCTGCTGCGGATAGTGCGCAGCAACGACCCCAAGATCGAGAACGCGACGCTCCGCCAGATCGAGCGCGCCTACCAGGTGGCCGAGCGCTGGCACCGCGGCCAGAAGCGCAAGAGCGGCGACCCGTACATCACGCACCCGCTCGCCGTCACCACCATCCTGGCCGAGCTGGGCATGGACCCGGCGACCCTGATGGCAGGGCTGCTGCACGACACCGTCGAGGACACCGAGTACGGCCTGGACGACCTGCGCCGGGACTTCGGTGACGTGGTCGCGCTGCTGGTGGACGGCGTCACCAAGCTGGACAAGGTCAAGTTCGGCGAGGCCGCGCAGGCCGAGACCGTGCGCAAGATGGTCGTCGCCATGGCCAAGGACCCCCGCGTCCTGGTCATCAAGCTCGCCGACCGCCTGCACAACATGCGCACCATGCGCTACCTCAAGCGCGAGAAGCAGGAGAAGAAGGCGCGCGAGACCCTGGAGATCTACGCGCCGCTCGCCCACCGCCTGGGCATGAACACCATCAAGTGGGAGCTGGAGGACCTGGCCTTCGCCATCCTCTACCCCAAGATGTACGACGAGATCGTGCGGCTGGTGGCCGAGCGCGCCCCCAAGCGCGACGAGTACCTGGCCATAGTCACCGACGAGGTGCAGGCCGACCTGCGCGCCGCCCGGATCAAGGCGACCGTCACCGGCCGCCCCAAGCACTACTACAGCGTCTACCAGAAGATGATCGTCCGCGGCCGGGACTTCGCGGAGATCTACGACCTGGTCGGCATCCGCGTCCTGGTGGAGACCGTCCGGGACTGCTACGCGGCGCTCGGCACGATCCACGCGCGATGGAACCCGGTCCCCGGCCGGTTCAAGGACTACATCGCGATGCCGAAGTTCAACATGTACCAGTCGCTGCACACGACGGTCATCGGACCCAACGGCAAGCCGGTCGAGCTGCAGATCCGCACCTTCGACATGCACCGCCGCGCCGAGTACGGCATCGCCGCGCACTGGAAGTACAAGCAGGAGGCCGTCGCCGGCGCCTCCAAGGTGCGCACCGACGCGCCGAAGTCGTCCGGCAAGGGCAAGGACGACCACCTCAACGACATGGCGTGGCTGCGCCAGTTGCTCGACTGGCAGAAGGAGACCGAGGACCCCGGCGAGTTCCTGGAGTCCCTGCGCTTCGACCTGTCCCGCAACGAGGTCTTCGTCTTCACGCCCAAGGGCGACGTGATAGCGCTCCCGGCCGGGGCCACCCCGGTCGACTTCGCCTACGCGGTGCACACCGAGGTCGGCCACCGGACCATAGGGGCACGCGTCAACGGACGCCTGGTGCCGCTGGAGTCCACCCTGGACAACGGCGACCTGGTGGAGGTCTTCACCTCCAAGGCGCCCGGTGCCGCTCCCTCCCGCGACTGGCTGGGCTTCGTCAAGTCCCCGCGCGCCCGCAACAAGATCCGCGCCTGGTTCTCCAAGGAGCGCCGGGACGAGGCGATCGAGCAGGGCAAGGACGCGATCGTCCGCGCGATGCGCAAGCAGAACCTGCCGATCCAGCGCATCCTCACCGGGGACTCCCTGGTCACGCTGGCGCACGAGATGCGGTACTCGGACATCTCCGCGCTGTACGCGGCGATCGGCGAGGGCCATGTCTCCGCGCAGAACATCGTGCAGAAGCTCGTCCAGGCGCTCGGCGGCGAGGAGGCGGCCACCGAGGAGATCGAGGAGCCGGTCCCGCCGACCCGGCGCAGCCGCAAGCGGCGCTCCAGCGCCGACCCCGGTGTCGTCGTCAAGGGCGTCGACGACGTGTGGGTGAAGCTGGCCCGCTGCTGCACCCCGGTGCCGGGCGATCCGATCATCGGGTTCGTCACGCGGGGCAGCGGGGTCTCGGTGCACCGCAGCGACTGCGTCAACGTGGACTCGCTCTCCCGCGAGCCCGAGCGCATCCTCGACGTCGAGTGGGCGCCCACCCAGTCCTCGGTCTTCCTGGTCGCCATCCAGGTCGAGGCGCTGGACCGCTCCCGGCTGCTCTCGGACGTCACCCGCGTCCTGTCCGACCAGCACGTCAACATCCTGTCGGCGGCCGTGCAGACCTCCCGCGACCGGGTCGCCACCTCCCGCTTCACCTTCGAGATGGGCGACCCCAAGCACCTGGGCCACGTCCTGAAGGCGGTCCGGGGCGTGGAGGGCGTCTACGACGTCTACCGCGTCACCTCCGCCCGCAACCGGGGCTAGGACGCATACGCCGAGGGGCTCCGTACGGTGTGTACGGAGCCCCTCGGCGTATGCGGGTGGGGGAGTGATCAGCCCCCGAACTCCTCAAGACCCTTGAGCGCCTGGTCCAGCAGCGCCTGGCGGCCCTGAAGCTCACGCTCCAGCTTGTCGGCGCGGGAGGTGTTGCCCTGGGCGCGGGCCTGCTCGACCTGGCCGCGGAGCTTGTCCACGGCGGCCTGGAGCTGACCGGTCAGACCCTCGGCACGCGCACGCGCCTCCGGGTTGGTCCGGCGCCACTCGGCCTCCTCGGCCTCCTGGATCGCCCGCTCGACGGCGTGCATCCGGCCCTCGACCTTGCCCCGCGCGTCCCGCGGCACATGACCGATGGCCTCCCACCGCTCGTTGACCGAACGGAAGGCGGCACGCGCCGCCTTGAGGTCCCGCACCGGGAGGATCTGCTCGGCCTCCTCGGCCAGCGCCTCCTTCAGCTTCAGGTTCTCGCCCTGCTCCGCGTCCCGCTCGGCGAACACCGAGCTGCGCGCGGCGAAGAACACGTCCTGCGCGCCCCGGAAGCGGTTCCACAGGTCGTCCTCGTGCTCGCGCTGGGCGCGGCCCGCGGCCTTCCAGTCCGCCATCAGCTCGCGGTACCGGGCCGCCGTCGCGCCCCAGTCCGTCGAACCGGACAGCGCCTCGGCCTCCGCGACCAGCCGCTCCTTCACCCGCCGGGCGTCCTCGCGCTGCGAGTCGAGCTGCGCGAAGTGCGCCTTGCGGCGCTTGGAGAACGCCGACCGGGCGTGCGAGAAGCGGTGCCACAGCTCGTCGTCGGACTTGCGGTCCAGCCGGGGCAGGCCCTTCCAGGTGTCCACCAGCGCCCGCAGCCGCTCACCGGCCACCCGCCACTGGTCGGACGCCGCGAGCTGCTCCGCCTCCGCGACCAAGTCCTCCTTGGCCTTGCGGGCCTCGTCGGACTGCTTGGCGCGCTGCGCCTTGCGCTCCTCGCGGCGCGACTCGACCTTCTCGACGAGCTTGTCCAGCCGGGTCCGCAGCGCGTCCAGGTCGCCCACCGCGTGGTGCGCGTCCACCTGCTCGCGGATGTGGCCGATCGCGGTCTGGGCGTCCTTGGCGGACAGATCGGTGGTCTGCACGCGCTTCTCGAGGAGGCCGATCTCGACCACCAGGCCCTCGTACTTGCGCTCGAAGTAGGCAAGCGCCTCCTCGGGGGAGCCGGCCGCCCACGATCCGACGACCTGCTCGCCGTCGGCCGTACGCACGTACACGGTCCCCGTCTCGTCGACGCGGCCCCACGGGTCGCTGCTCACAGCGCCTCCTCCACATGATGCCTGCGGGGAGCCTCCCGGCCCCCTGGCATCGTCCACAGTTTCGTCATCGCCAACATAGGCGACCGGCAGGGGGCCTGTCCGCATCCGGCGGCACCCAATTCCGCAGGCGACCGGCCCGCGGAGGCGGACCGGAACGCCCCGGCGGCGTCAGGACTTCGTGACCGTCGCCTTGTCGATCACGACCGTCGCATTCGGGGCGCCGTCGCCCTGGCCGGTGTTCTCGCCCGCCTTGGCGATCTTGTCCAGCACCTTCAGCCCGGCCTTGTCGATCGTGCCGAAGGGGGTGTACGACGGCGGCAGCGGGCTGTCCTTGTACACCAGGAAGAACTGGCTGCCGCCGGTGTGCGGCTGCCCGGTGTTGGCCATCGCCACCGTGCCCGCCGGGTACGTGTTCTTCTTGAGGCTCTTGTCCTTCAGATTCTCGTCCGGGATCGTGTAGCCCGGCCCGCCGGTGCCCGCGGCCGTCGGGTCGCCGCACTGCAGGACGTAGATCCCGTTCGTGGTCAGCCGGTGGCACTTGGTGTGGTCGAAGAAGCCCTTGTCCGCGAGGTAGGAGAAGGAGTTCACCGTGTGCGGGGCCGCCGACGCCTTCAGCGCGATGCCGATGTCGCCGCAGGTGGTGGCCAGCTTCATCGTGTAGTCGGCCGACGTGTCGATCGACATCGCCGGCTCCTTCTTCCAGGACTGCTTCTTCACCGAGCCCTCGGCCGGCTTCGCGCACGGGTCCGGCGCCTTGCTCGGGCTCGCTGCCGCGCTCGGCGAGGACCCGGCGGCGTCCACCTTCTTGTCGCCGTCGTCCTTCATCACGCCCGTCGTGTAGAGCGCCACGCTGCCGATCACGATCACGCCGAGCACCGACGCGATCACCGAGTTGCGCATGCGCGCCTTGCGTCGCGCGTCCGTGCGCCGCTGCTGCTGCCGCAAGAACTTCTCCCGTGCGAGCTGACGCCGCCGCTGCTCCTGGCTGACCACCGGGTTTTCTCCCTCATGCGTGTCGTATGCCGACCGGTACGTGTGCGTCCTGTGATCCGACAGGCGCGTGTAGCCCCGTACCGTATATGGGTTCGCTGAGGAAACGGCAGCGCCGGTAGGCTCTAGGGGCTTCTTCCCATCACGGGCGGCCCGCGCGCGAGCCCTCCCGTACCGACACAACGAAGGACGATCGTGCTCATTGCCGGGTTCCCCGCCGGGGCCTGGGGGACGAACTGTTATCTCGTCGCCCCCGCCGCCGGTGAGGAGTGCGTGATCATCGACCCCGGCCATCAGGCCGCCCCCGGCGTCGAGGAAGCGCTGAAGAAGCATCGCCTCAAGCCGACCGCCGTCGTCCTCACCCACGGCCACATCGACCATGTCGCCTCCGTCGTCCCCGTGTGCGGCGCGCACGACGTGCCCGCGTGGATTCATCCCGACGACCGCTACATGCTCAAGCATCCCGAGAAGGCGCTCGGCCGGTCCATCGGGATGCCGCTCATGGGCGAACTGACCGTGGGGGAGCCGGACGACGTCCGGGAGCTGACCGACGGCGCGAAGCTGGACCTGGCCGGGATGGAGTTCTCCGTCGCCCACGCGCCGGGCCATACCAGGGGGTCGGTGACCTTCCGGATGCCCGAGAGCGCCGACGTCCCGTCGGTCTTCTTCTCCGGGGATCTGCTGTTCGCCGGCTCCGTGGGACGCACCGACCTGCCGGGCGGATCGATGGAGGACATGCTCGGGTCGCTGGCACGCGTGTGCCTGCCGCTCGACGACTCCACCGTGGTCCTGTCCGGCCACGGCCCCCAGACCACCATCGGCCAGGAACGCGCCACCAACCCCTATCTGCGGCAGGTGGCCGCCGGCCAGGGAACCGACCCGGCTCCCCGACGAGGAATGTGACGAGAGAACTTCCGTGAGCACCTTCAAGGCCCCCAAGGGCACGTACGACCTGATCCCGCCGCAGTCCGCCCAGTACCTCGCCGTCCGCGAGGCCATCGCCGCCCCCCTGCGCAACTCCGGGTACGGCTACATCGAGACGCCGGGCTTCGAGAACGTCGAGCTGTTCGCACGCGGTGTCGGCGAGTCCACCGACATCGTCACCAAGGAGATGTACGCCTTCGAGACCAAGGGCGGCGACCGGCTCGCCCTGCGCCCCGAAGGCACCGCCTCCGTGCTCCGCGCCGCCCTGGAGGCCAACCTGCACAAGGCGGGCAACCTCCCGGTCAAGCTCTGGTACTCCGGCTCCTACTACCGCTACGAGCGCCCGCAGAAGGGCCGTTACCGCCACTTCTCCCAGGTCGGCGCCGAGGCGATCGGTGCCGAGGACCCCGCGCTCGACGCCGAGCTGATCATCCTGGCCGACCAGGCGTACCGCTCGCTGGGCCTGCGCGAGTTCCGCATCCTGCTCAACAGCCTGGGCGACGCCGAGTGCCGTCCGGTGTACCGGGCCGCGCTCCAGGACTTCCTGCGCGGGCTCGACCTCGACGAGGACACCCTGCGCCGCGCCGAGATCAACCCGCTGCGCGTCCTGGACGACAAGCGCGAGTCGGTGCAGAAGCAGCTCACCGGCGCCCCCCTGCTGCGCGACTACCTGTGCGACGCCTGCAAGGCGTACCACGAGGAGGTCCGCGAGCTGATCACCGCCGCCGGAGTCGTCTTCGAGGACGACCCCAAGCTGGTCCGCGGCCTGGACTACTACACCCGCACCACCTTCGAGTTCGTCCACGACGGCCTCGGCTCCCAGTCCGCCGTCGGCGGCGGCGGCCGGTACGACGGCCTGTCCGAGATGATCGGTGGCCCCGCGCTGCCCTCGGTCGGCTGGGCGCTCGGCGTGGACCGTACCGTCCTCGCCCTGGAGGCGGAGGGCGTGGAGCTGGACCTGCCGTCCACCACCAGCGTCTTCGCCGTCCCGCTCGGCGAGGAGGCCCGCCGGGTGCTGTTCGCCAAGGTCACCGAGCTGCGCAAGGTCGGCGTCGCGGCCGACTTCTCCTACGGGGGCAAGGGCCTGAAGGCCGCGATGAAGGCCGCCAACCGCTCCGGCGCCCGCTACACGCTGGTGCTCGGCGAGCGCGACCTCGCCGAGGGCCTGGTCCAGGTCAAGGACATGGAGTCCGGCGAGCAGACCGCGGTCGGCCTGAACGAGGTCGTCGCGGAGCTGGAGTCCCGGCTCTGAGCATCTGAGGTCGGCCAGGATTCGACGGGCCGGACGGACATCCGTCCGGCCCGTCACCGTTCGATCGCCTGTGCTGCCGTACGGCCCGAACCGGCCGAAAATAGAGGGAGCGTGCCCCGCCCGCCTCGAACTTATGCACAGCGAACGGTGCGCGAGGGCGCCTGTGCGGCACAATGACCGATGCCCGAAGCAGTCCGACCTAGTGAGTGACGGAATCGGCGTGATGAGCAAGACGACAGTCAACGACGTCTCCACCCAGTCCGGGCCCGAGCGGGCTCGGGGCACGGCCCGCGCCGAGGGCGGCAGCCGCGCCTTCGCCCTGATGCTGGTGATCACCGGCGCGGCCGGACTGCTCGCCGCCTGGGTCATCACGCTGGACAAGTTCAAGCTGCTGGAGGCCAAGGTCGAGGGCAAGACCTTCGTCCCCGGGTGCAGCCTCAACCCCGTGGTCTCCTGCGGCAGCGTCATGGAGAGCAAGCAGGCCGCCGCCTTCGGCTTCCCCAACCCCATGCTGGGCCTGGTCGCCTACGGCATCGTGATCTGCGTCGGCGTGAGTCTGCTCGCCCGCGCCCGCTTCCCCCGCTGGTACTGGCTGACCTTCAACGCCGGCACGCTCTTCGGCGTCGGCTTCTGCACCTGGCTCCAGTTCCAGTCCCTGTACCGGATCAACGCCCTGTGCCTGTGGTGCTCGCTGGCCTGGGTCGCCACGATCATCATGTTCTGGTACGTGACCTCCTTCAACGTGCGCCAGGGCTTCCTGCCCGCCCCGCGCCCGCTCAGGTCCTTCTTCGGCGAGTTCACCTGGGTCCTGCCCGTGCTGCACATCGGGATCATCGGCATGCTGGTCCTGACCCGCTGGTGGAGCTTCTGGACGAGCTGACGGCCGGAGCGTTGTCAGTGGCGTGATTTAGGGTTTTCGGTGTGGAAGCCGACCTGTTCACCGCCGCAGCCGAAGAACGCCAGGAGAAGGAGCCCGCGGGCAGCCCCCTGGCGGCGCGCATGCGCCCGCGCACCCTCGACGAGGTGGTGGGCCAGCGCCATCTGCTCAAGCCCGGCTCACCGCTGCGCAGACTCGTCGGCGAGGGCGGCAGGGGCCCCGCCGGACCCTCCTCGGTGATCCTCTGGGGCCCGCCCGGCACCGGCAAGACCACCCTCGCCCATGTCGTCTCCCGCGCCACCGACCAGCGCTTCGTGGAGCTGAGCGCCATCAGCGCCGGCGTCAAGGAGGTCCGCGCGGTCATCGACGGCGCCCGCCGCGCCACCGGCGGCTTCGGCAAGGAGACCGTCCTCTTCCTCGACGAGATCCACCGCTTCAGCAAGGCCCAGCAGGACTCCCTGCTCCCGGCCGTGGAGAACCGCTGGGTCACCCTGATCGCGGCCACCACCGAGAACCCGTACTTCTCGGTCATCTCCCCGCTGCTCTCCCGCTCCCTGCTCCTCACCCTCGAACCCCTCACCGACGACGACGTACGCGACCTCGTGCGCCGCGCCCTCGCCGACGAGCGGGGCCTCGGCGGGACGCTCACCCTCCCCGAGGAGTCCGAGGAGCACATCCTGCGGGTGGCCGGCGGAGACGCCCGCCGCGCCCTCACCGTCCTGGAGGCCGCCGCGGGCGCCTCCCTCGACAAGGGCGACGGCGAGATCACCCTGACCACGCTGGAGGAGACGGTCGACCGCGCCGCGGTGAAGTACGACCGCGACGGCGATCAGCACTACGACGTGGCCAGCGCCCTGATCAAGTCCATCCGGGGCTCCGACGTGGACGCCGCCCTGCACTACCTGGCCCGCATGATCGAGGCCGGCGAGGACCCCCGCTTCATCGCCCGGCGCCTGATGATCTCCGCCAGCGAGGACATCGGCGTCGCGGACCCGAACGCGCTGCCGACAGCCGTCGCGGCCGCGCAGGCCGTCGCCATGATCGGCTTCCCCGAGGCCGCGCTCACCCTCAGCCACGCCACCATCGCGCTCGCGCTGGCCCCCAAGTCCAACTCCGCGACCGTCGCGATCGGCGAGGCCATGGCCGACGTGCGCAAGGGCCACGCGGGCCCGGTCCCGGCCCACCTGCGGGACGGGCACTACCAGGGCGCCAAGAAGCTGGGCCACGCCAAGGGCTACGTCTACCCGCACAACCAGCCCGACGGGATCGCCGCCCAGCAGTACGCCCCGGACGCCCTCAAGGACCGCGAGTACTACACCCCCACCCGGCACGGCGCCGAGGCGCGGTACGCGGACGCGGTCGAATGGACCAGGAAGCACCTGGGTCGAAAGCGGTCCTGAGCGCCCTGTAGACTGCCTCGAAGTGCTGAGTCCCGTGTCCGGGCCCCCGACAAGGGGGAACGGCTCACCAGAGCGGGACATCCAGCCGGAGAGTCCGGCCCCAGGGCGGGGTTCTCCAGGAGCGTCGCGCACCGTCGAAGGTGTCGCGGGCAGCCCACCACCCTCCGGCCACGCGCCGGAACCGGTCGGTGGGCCACTCGCGTGCTGCACGTATGTGCCCAGTTCGGGGAACGGCTGCCCGGCCCGTCCGGCAAGGACAGGCAGGGTCTCCCCGGCTGCGGATGCGACCTCCCCTAACCCTGGTGAAGCCGTATTCGCATAAGAAACACGAGGTGTCGGTTCCATGGCGAACCAGTCCCGTCCCAAGGTCAAGAAGTCGCGTGCCCTCGGCATCGCGCTGACCCCGAAGGCCGTCAAGTACTTCGAGGCCCGCCCCTACCCGCCGGGCGAGCACGGCCGCGGCCGCAAGCAGAACTCGGACTACAAGGTCCGTCTGCTCGAGAAGCAGCGTCTGCGCGCGCAGTACGACGTGTCCGAGCGTCAGCTCGTCCGCGCCTACGAGCGTGCCGCCAAGGTCCAGGGCAAGACCGGTGAGGCCCTGATCATCGAGCTCGAGCGCCGCCTCGACGCGCTGGTCCTGCGTTCGGGCATCGCCCGCACGATCTACCAGGCCCGCCAGATGGTCGTCCACGGCCACATCCAGGTCAACGGCCAGAAGGTCGACAAGCCGTCCTTCCGTGTCCGTCCGGACGACGTCGTGCAGGTCCGCGACCGCTCCAAGGACAAGACGCTCTTCCAGGTCGCGCGTGAGGGTGGCTTCGCCGCCGACGGTGAGACCCCGCGTTACCTCCAGGTGAACCTCAAGGCCCTGGCGTTCCGCCTGGACCGTGAGCCGAACCGCAAGGAGATCCCGGTGATCTGCGACGAGCAGCTCGTCGTCGAGTACTACGCCCGCTGATCCCAGCCCCGGCGCAGCACCACGGCCCGTCGTCCCCCCGCCCTCCGGCGGGCGGGACGGCGGGCTCGCGCGTTTCGGGCGCCCCGGCCGGCGCCCGGTAATCCGGTACGGAGCCCCGCCGGTGGCGCGATAGGCTCGGTGCACGACTTTTTTGATGCTCAAGCACGTTTCAGGGAGCTGGTGCGCACAGTGTCCGGTGGAGAGGTTGCCGGGATTCTGGTGGCCGTCTTCTGGGCGATCCTGGTCTCCTTCCTCGCCGTAGCGCTTGCGAGGCTGGCCCAGACGCTCAAGGCGACCACCAAGCTCGTGGCGGACGTGACCGACCAGGCCGTCCCGCTGCTGGCGGACGCGTCCACGGCGGTGCGCTCGGCGCAGACCCAGATCGAGCGGGTCGACGCCATCGCCTCCGACGTGCAGGAGGTGACGTCGAACGCCTCCGCGCTGTCCTCCACCGTCGCCTCCACCTTCGGCGGCCCCCTGGTCAAGGTCGCCGCCTTCGGCTACGGCGTCCGCCGCGCGCTCGGCGGCCGCGACGAGGCCAAGCCCGCGAGGACGCCGCGCCGAACGGTGATCGTGGGCCGGACGGTCCCGGCCACACGGCGGGGCAAGCGAAAGAAGGACTGAGGACCGCGATGTTCCGCCGTACGTTCTGGTTCGGCACCGGCGTCGCCGCCGGTGTGTGGGCCACCACCAAGGTCAACCGCAAGCTGAAGCAGCTCACCCCCGAGAGCCTCGCCGTCACCGCGGCCAACAAGGCACTGGAGACCGGGCACCGGCTCAAGGACGCGGCGGTCGGCTTCGCACTCGACGTCCGCGACAACATGGTCCAGCGCGAGGCGGAGCTGGAGGAGGCGCTCGGCATCCACGAGAGCCCCGCACTGCCCGAGCCCCGGCGGATCACCGCCATCGAGAACAACAGCAGCACAGTGAAGTACATCGAGAACACGACGTACTCGTACAACCGGAATGAGGACCACTGATGGAGTCGGCCGAGATTCGCCGCCGCTGGCTGAGCTTCTTCGAGGAGCGCGGGCACACCGTCGTCCCTTCGGCGTCGCTCATCGCGGACGACCCGACTCTGCTCCTCGTCCCGGCCGGCATGGTGCCCTTCAAGCCCTACTTCCTGGGTGAGGTCAAGCCGCCCTTCCAGCGCGCCACCAGCGTGCAGAAGTGCGTGCGCACGCCGGACATCGAAGAGGTCGGCAAGACCACCCGCCACGGCACGTTCTTCCAGATGTGCGGCAACTTCTCCTTCGGCGACTACTTCAAGGAAGGCGCCATCAAGTTCGCCTGGGAGCTGCTCACCAGCCCCCAGGACAAGGGCGGTTACGGCCTCGACCCCGAGCGCCTGTGGATCACCGTCTACAAGGACGACGACGAGGCCGAGCGCATCTGGCACGACGTCGTCGGCGTGCCCAAGGAGCGCATCCAGCGCCTGGGCATGAAGGACAACTACTGGTCCATGGGCGTCCCCGGCCCCTGCGGCCCCTGCTCCGAGATCAACTACGACCGCGGCCCCGAGTTCGGCGTCGAGGGCGGCCCCGCCGTCAACGACGAGCGGTACGTCGAGATCTGGAACCTCGTCTTCATGCAGTACGAGCGGGGCGAGGGCATCGGCAAGGACGACTTCGAGATCCTCGGGGACCTGCCGAGCCAGAACATCGACACGGGCCTCGGCCTGGAGCGCCTCGCCATGATTCTGCAGGGCGTGCAGAACATGTACGAGATCGACACCTCCATGGCCGTCATCGAGAAGGCCACCGAGCTGACCGGCGTGGCCTACGGCGACGCCAAGGCGTCGGACGTCTCGCTGCGCGTGGTCACCGACCACATGCGCACCGCCGTCATGCTGATCGGCGACGGCGTCACCCCCGGCAACGAGGGCCGCGGCTATGTGCTGCGCCGCATCATGCGCCGCGCCATCCGCAACATGCGCCTGCTGGGCGCCGAGGGTCCGGTCGTCAAGCCGCTGATCGACGTCGTGATCGCCATGATGGGGCAGCAGTACCCCGAGCTGATCACCGACCGCGAGCGCATCGAGAAGGTCGCCGTCGCCGAGGAGAACGCCTTCCTCAAGACGCTCAAGGCCGGCACCAACATCCTCGACACCGCCGTCACCGAGACCAAGCAGTCCGGGGGCAGCATGCTCTCCGGCGACAAGGCGTTCCTGCTCCACGACACCTGGGGCTTCCCGATCGACCTCACCCTGGAGATGGCCGCCGAGCAGGGCCTCTCCGTGGACGAGACCGGATTCCGCCGCCTGATGACGGAGCAGCGGGAGCGCGCCAAGGCCGACGCCCGCGCCAAGAAGACCGGCCACGCCGACCTCGGCGCCTACCGGGAGATCGCGGACGCCGCCGGCGCCACCGACTTCATCGGCTACAGCGACACCGAGAGCGAGACCACCGTCGTCGGCATCCTCGTCGACGGCGTCTCCTCGCCGGCCGCCACCGAGGGCGACGAGGTCGAGATCGTGCTCGACCGCACCCCGTTCTACGCCGAGGGCGGCGGCCAGATCGGTGACACCGGCCGCATCAAGGTCGACACCGGTGCCGTCATCGAGGTCCGCGACACCCAGAAGCCGGTGCCGGGCGTCTACGTCCACAAGGGCGTCGTCCAGGTCGGGGAGGTCACGGTCGGGGCCAGGGCCCAGGCGTCCATCGACGCCCGCCGCCGCAAGGCCATCGCCCGCGCGCACTCCGCCACCCACCTGACCCACCAGGCGCTGCGCGACGCCCTCGGCCCGACGGCCGCCCAGGCCGGTTCGGAGAACCAGCCCGGCCGCTTCCGCTTCGACTTCGGCTCCCCGGCCGCCGTCCCGACGGCCGTGATGACCGACGTCGAGCAGAAGATCAACGAGGTGCTCTCCCGCGACCTGGACGTGCACGCCGAGGTCATGGGCATCGACGAGGCCAAGAAGCAGGGCGCCATCGCCGAGTTCGGCGAGAAGTACGGCGAGCGGGTCCGCGTGGTCACCATCGGCGACTTCTCCAAGGAGCTGTGCGGCGGCACGCACGTGCACAACACCGCCCAGCTCGGCCTGGTGAAGCTGCTCGGCGAGTCCTCCATCGGCTCCGGCGTACGCCGGATCGAGGCGCTGGTCGGCATGGACGCCTACAACTTCCTCGCCCGTGAGCACACGGTCGTCAACCAGCTCAGCGAGCTGATCAAGGGACGCCCGGAGGAGCTGCCGGAGAAGGTCTCCGCGATGCTCGGCAAGCTGAAGGACGCCGAGAAGGAGATCGAGAAGTTCCGCGCCGAGAAGGTGCTCCAGGCCGCCGCCGGTCTCGCCGAGTCCGCCAAGGACGTGCGCGGCGTCGCCCTGGTCGCCGGCCAGGTCCCGGACGGCACCACCCCGGACGACCTGCGCAAGCTGGTGCTGGACGTGCGCGGGCGCATCCAGGGCGGCCGGGCCGCCGTGGTCGCGCTGTTCACGGTGAACAACGGCAAGCCGCTCACCGTCATCGCCACCAACGAAGCGGCCCGCGAGCGCGGCCTCAAGGCCGGTGAGCTGGTCCGTACCGCCGCCAAGACCCTCGGCGGCGGCGGTGGCGGCAAGCCGGACGTCGCCCAGGGCGGCGGCCAGAACCCGGCCGCCGTCGGCGACGCCGTGGACGCCGTCGAGCGCCTCGTCGCCGACACCGCGAAGTAGGCCGGGCCGTCATGCGCAGAGGACGCCGGCTCGCCATCGACGTCGGGGACGCCCGGATCGGGGTCGCCTCGTGCGATCCCGACGGCATCCTCGCCACCCCGGTGGAGACGGTTCCCGGCCGGGACGTCCCGGCCGCGCACCGCAGGCTGCGGCAACTGGTCGAGGAGTACGAGCCGATCGAGGTCGTCGTCGGGCTCCCTCGCTCCCTCAAGGGGGGCGAGGGCCCGGCGGCGGTCAAGGTGCGCGCCTTCGCCCAAGAGCTGGCACGGGGCATCAAGCCGGTGCCGGTCAGGCTGGTGGACGAGCGGATGACCACGGTGACGGCCAGTCAGGGACTGCGCGCCTCGGGCGTGAAGTCCAAGAAGGGCCGCTCCGTGATCGACCAGGCGGCCGCCGTGATCATTCTCCAGCAGGCGCTGGAATCCGAACGGGTGTCAGGTGCACCACCCGGTGAGGGCGTCGAAGTGGTCATCTGATCGCGGTGCGGTAACGTTCCGCGCGATGCGGCGGTGTTCGAACAGCCGCCGCACAGCAAGAGGCGGAACGGAAGCCGGTCCTGGCGCCGGGCGACCGTCGGCCTCGCGGCTCTAGGGGATCGATGACTGAGTATGGCCGGGGCCCAGGCACCGAACCGTGGCATCCGGAGGACCCGCTGTACGGGGACGCCGGATGGGGAGCGCAAGCGGCCCACGCGGGGCAGCAGTACCCCTACGGCGGCCAGCCACAGCACCCGCAGCACCCGCAGTACGACGGCTGGTCCCAGGGCCAGCAGCCGCACTACGGAGGCCAGCAGTACCCGCAGTACGACGGTCAGGGCCAGCAGCACTTCGATCCCCAGCAGACCGGTCAGCACCCGCATCCCCAGCAGCACCAGGGCGGCTGGGACGCCACGGGTACGCACGGCCACGTCCCCTACGCGGCCGACCCGGGCGACCCCTACGGACAGCACCCCGCCGCCTACGGGGCCGAGCAGCCCGACCTCTACGGCACCGAGGACGCCTACCCGCCGCCCCAGCCTCCGGGCCACCGGGACCCGGAGCCCGGCTGGGACCCCGAGGGCGACGACGAGCCCCCCGTGCCCCCCGGTGACGACGATGACCCGGTGGAGCCCGCCGAGCGGCGCGGCAAGGGCCGCAAGCCCGTCAAGAGCAAGAAGGGCCGCACCGGCTGCGCCCTGATGGTGGTCGTCGTCGTCTTCGGCGGCGGCCTCGGCGGCGTCGCCTACTTCGGCTACCAGTTCTACAAAAATCGTTTCGCCCCCGCCCCGGACTACGCGGGCAGCGGCAACGGCGAGGCGGTGACGGTCGAGATCCCCAAGGGCGCGGTCGGCGCCGCCATCGGCCGCAAGCTGAAGGAGGCCGGTGTCGTCGAGAGCGTCGACGCCTTCGTCTCGGCCCAGCTCGCCAACCCCAGGGGCAAGACCCTCCAGGACGGCGTCTACACCCTCCAGAAGCACATGTCCGCCGCCAGCGCGGTGGAGCTGATGCTCAGCCCGAAGAGCCGCAACAACCTGATCATCGCCGAGGGCTCCCGCAACGCGGCCGTCTACGCGCTGATCGACAAGCGCCTGAAGCTGGCCGACGGCACCACCCAGAAGGTGGCCGCCAAGGAGTACAAGTCCCTCGGTCTGCCCGCCTGGGCGCTCAACCACCCCGGTCTGAAGGACCCGCTGGAGGGCTTCCTCTTCCCGTCCAGCTACCCGGTCGGCAAGGACCAGAAGCCCAAGGACGTCCTGAAGGCGATGGTCGGCCGGGCCAACGACAAGTACGCGGCCCTGGGCCTGGAGAAGAAGGCGTCCGACGTCGGGCTCGAATCGCCCTGGCAGCTCCTGACCGCCGCGAGCCTGGTCCAGGCCGAAGGCAAGACGCACGACGACTTCCGCAAGATGGCCGAGGTCATCTACAACCGCCTCAAGCCGGACAACACCGAGACGAACCAGCTCCTCCAGTTCGACTCGACGTACAACTACCTCAAGGGCGCCAGCAACATCCATATCTCCGAGAAGGAGATCAACGGCGACCGAAGCGCGTACAACACGTACACCAACAAGGGTCTGCCGCCCGGTCCGATCGGGAACCCGGGTGACGAGGCGCTCAACGCGGCCCTGTCCCCGACGCACGAGGGCTGGATGTACTTCGTGGCGACGGACGGTATGAACAAGACCGAGTTCGCGAGGACCAACGCGGAGTTCGAGAAGCTCAAGGACAAGTTCAATGCCAGCTCGGGCAACTGACGCCCGCCGGGCCGCCGTGCTCGGCAAGCCCATCGGGCATTCGCTCTCTCCGGTGCTGCACCGGGCGGCCTACGCCGAACTCGGGCTCGGCAACTGGTCGTACGACCGCTTCGAGGTCGATGAGGCGGGGCTGGCCGGGTTCTTTGCGGGGCTCGGGCCCGAGTGGGCCGGGTTGTCGTTGACGATGCCGCTCAAGCGGGCCGTGATGCCCCTGCTGGACGAGGTCAGTGAGACGGCGGCCTCCGTGGACGCCGTGAACACGGTGGTGTTCACGGAGGACGGCCGGAAGGTCGGGGACAACACCGACATCCCCGGCATGGTGGCCGCGCTGCGCGAGCACGGCATCGAAGAGGTGGAGTCCGCCGCCGTCCTCGGCGCCGGCGCCACCGCCTCCTCCGCCCTCGCCGCGCTCGCCCGGATCTGCCCGGGCGAGGTCGTGGTCTACGTCCGCAGCGCCGCCCGCGCCGCGGAGATGCGGGAGTGGGGCGAGCGGCTCGACGTCGAGGTCCGCACCGCCGACTGGGCGGACGCGGCCGAGGCCCTGCACGCGCCCCTGGTGATCGCCACCACCCCCGCCGGCACCGCCGACGCCCTCGCCACCGCCGTACCCGAGCGCCCGGCGACCCTCTTCGACGTGCTCTACGACCCCTGGCCCACCGAGCTGGCCGCCCGCTGGTCGATGTTCGGCGGGGCCGTGGTCGGCGGTCTGGACCTGCTGGTCCACCAGGCCGTGCTCCAGGTGGAGCGGATGACCGGCCGCACCCCGGCCCCGCTGGAGGCCATGCGCCGGGCGGGCGAACGGGCCCTCGCCGCCCGCTGACCCGCCGCACCCCGCCCCGCACCGGGGTCCCGAAATCCGGACCGAGGCCCGGATACCGGGCCCGGCGTGGGAGGATCGGAGGTGGCGGGCCGGGATCGCGCACCCGGTCGGGCCGCCGCCGTACGCGCGGACACGCGTAAGCGGGGCAGTACCGGGCGCGAAATCTGAGGAGCACCGTTGAGCAGGCTGCGTTGGCTGACCGCGGGGGAGTCCCACGGTCCCGCACTCGTCGCGACGCTGGAGGGACTTCCCGCCGGCGTGCCGATCACCACGGAGATGGTGGCGGATCATCTGGCGCGGCGGCGGCTCGGCTATGGGCGTGGCGCGCGGATGAAGTTCGAGCGTGACGAGGTCACGTTCCTCGGCGGTGTGCGGCACGGGCTGACCCTCGGCTCCCCGGTGGCGGTCATGGTGGGCAACACCGAGTGGCCGAAGTGGGAGCAGGTCATGGCGGCCGACCCGGTGGACGAGGAGGTGCTGGCCGGCCTCGCGCGCAACGCCCCGCTGACCCGCCCGCGCCCCGGCCACGCGGACCTGGCCGGCATGCAGAAGTACGGCTTCGACGAGGCCCGGCCGATCCTGGAGCGGGCCTCCGCGCGGGAGACGGCGGCGCGGGTCGCGCTCGGCGCGGTGGCGCGGTCGTACCTGAAGGAAACCGCCGGGATCGAGATCGTCAGCCACGTCGTGGAGCTGGCCGCCGCGAAGGCGCCGTACGGCGTGTACCCGACGCCGGCCGACGTGGAGCGGCTCGACGAGGACCCGGTGCGCTGCCTGGACGCGGACGCCTCCAAGGCGATGGTCGCGGAGATCGACCAGGCCCACAAGGACGGCGACACCCTCGGCGGCGTGGTCGAGGTGCTGGCGTACGGCGTCCCGGTCGGCCTCGGCTCGCACGTGCACTGGGACCGCAGGCTGGACGCCCGGCTCGCGGCCGCGCTCATGGGCATCCAGGCGATCAAGGGCGTCGAGGTCGGCGACGGCTTCGACCTGGCCCGGGTGCCGGGCTCCAAGGCGCACGACGAGATCCTCGCCACCCCCGAGGGCATCAAGCGCGCCACCGGCCGCTCCGGCGGCACCGAGGGCGGCCTGACCACCGGTGAGCTGCTGCGGGTGCGGGCGGCGATGAAGCCGATCGCCACCGTGCCGCGCGCGCTGGCCACGGTCGACGTCGCCACGGGCGAGGCCGCACAGGCCCACCACCAGCGCTCCGACGTGTGCGCGGTCCCGGCCGCGGGCATCGTGGCCGAGGCGATGGTGGCCCTGGTCCTCGCGGACGCGGTCGCGGAGAAGTTCGGCGGCGACAGCGTGGCCGAGACCCGGCGCAACGTCCGCTCCTACCTCGACAACCTGGCGATCGGATGAGCGCCCAGCCCCTGGTCGTCCTGGTGGGGCCGATGGGCGTGGGCAAGTCCACCGTCGGACGGCTGCTGGCCGGCCGGCTGGGCGCCGCCTTCCGGGACACCGACGACGACATCGTGGCCCAGCAGGGCCGCACCATCGCCGAGATCTTCGTGGACGACGGCGAGGACGCCTTCCGCGCGCTGGAGAAGCGCGCGGTGGCCGAGGCGGTCGCCGGGCACGCGGGCGTGCTCGCGCTGGGCGGCGGCGCCGTCCTGGACGCGGACACCCGGGCGCTGCTGACCGCGCAGCGCGTGGTCTACCTCTCGATGGACGTCGAGGAGGCCGTACGCCGCACCGGGCTGAACGCCGCCCGCCCGCTGCTCGCCGTCAACCCGCGCCAGCAGTGGCGCGCGCTGATGGAGGCCCGCCGCCATCTGTACGAAGAGGTCGCCACCGCCGTCGTGCCGACCGACGGACGCGGTCCCGAGGACGTCGCCCGAGCCGTCCTGGACGCACTGGAGTTGAAGGAAGCATGAGCGAGGCAGTCACCCGCATCCCGATCGCCGGGACGGCGGGCACCGACCCCTACGAGGTCCTGGTGGGCCGCCAGTTGCTGGGCGAGCTGGCCGGACTGATCGGCCCGAAGGCCAAGCGGGTCGCCGTCATCCACCCCGAGGCGCTCGCCGAGACCGGCGACGCGCTCCGCGCCGACCTGGCGGAGCAGGGGTACGAGGCGGTCGCCATCCAGGTGCCCAACGCCGAGGAGGCGAAGACCGCCGAGGTCGCCGCCTACTGCTGGAAGGCGCTCGGCCAGTCCGGCTTCACCCGCACCGACGTGGTCGTGGGCGTCGGCGGTGGCGCCACCACCGACCTGGCCGGGTTCGTCGCGGCGACCTGGCTGCGCGGGGTGCGCTGGATCGCCGTCCCCACCACCGTGCTGGCCATGGTGGACGCGGCGGTCGGCGGCAAGACCGGCATCAACACCGCCGAGGGCAAGAACCTCGTCGGCGCCTTCCACCCTCCGGCCGGCGTCCTGTGCGACCTGGCCGCGCTGGACTCCCTCCCGGTGCACGACTACGTCTCCGGGCTGGCGGAGGTCATCAAGGCCGGCTTCATCGCCGACCCGGTGATCCTCGACAGGATCGAGTCCGACCCCGAGGCCGCCCGCACCCCGGCCGGACCGCACACCGCCGAGCTGATCGAGCGCTCGATCCGGGTCAAGGCCGACGTGGTCTCCTCCGACCTCAAGGAGACCGGCCGCCGGGAGATCCTCAACTACGGTCACACCCTCGGCCACGCCATCGAGAAGAACGAGCGGTACAAGTGGCGGCACGGCGCGGCCGTCGCCGTCGGCATGCACTTCGCCGCCGAACTCGGCCGCCTGGCGGGCCGGCTGGACGACGCGACCGCCGACCGGCACCGCGCGGTCCTGGAGTCCGTCGGCCTGCCGCTGCACTACCGCTACGACCAGTGGCCCAAGCTGGTGGAGGCGATGAAGGTCGACAAGAAGTCGCGCGGCGACCTGCTCCGCTTCATCGTGCTGGACGGTCTCGCCCGGCCGACCGTGCTGGAGGGCCCCGACCCGGCCGTGCTCCTCGCCGCCTACGGCGAGGTCGGCCAGTAGGTCCCGTACCGCCCGGTGTGCCCCGATTCCCCATCAGGGGCGGGCACTTCGCACCGCCCCCGGCCGTTTCACCGAATGACGGCCGGGGGCGGTACCGTTCGGTAGGGTGCGGGCTCCGTACCCGCCTTCCGGCGCCGAGCGTGTGTACGAGATGGAGTGGCAACGGATGCAGCACGCAGTGGGATCTCCGCTGCCGCCGCCCCACCAGCCGGGGCACGGGCCGCACACCACCTGGGCACCCGGCGCGGGGGCGCCGCAGGGGCCGGGCGTGCCGCCACCGGGGTTCTCGGGTCCTCCCGTACCGCCCGCCCCGCCCGTGCCGCCACCGGCTCCGCCCGCGCAGGCCCCGGCTCCTCAGCACCCCGCCCCGCGGCACCCCGTGGCGCCGCCGCCCGCGCCCGATGTCTCCGGGCATGTGACGCTGCCGCCCGGCGGTCCTGTCGGCGTCCCCGCGGCGCCGCCCGCCATGGCGGCCCCCGACTCCTCGGCCACCACGCTCGCCGTACTGCTGATCGGTCCCGCGGGCGCGGGCAAGACCAGCGTGGCCAAGTACTGGGCCGACCACCGCCGGGTGCCCACCGCCCACATCAGCCTGGACGACGTCCGCGAGTGGGTCCGCTCCGGCTTCGCCGACCCGCAGACCGGGTGGAACGACCACTCCGAGGCCCAGTACCGCCTGGCCCGCCGCACCTGCGGCTTCGCCGCCCGCAACTTCCTGGCCAACGGGATCTCCTGCATCCTCGACGACGCGGTCTTCCCGGACCGCCCGGTCGTCGGGCTCGGCGGCTGGAAGCGCCATGTGGGCCCCGGCCTGCTCCCGGTGGTGCTGCTGCCGGGGCTGGACGTCGTCCTGGAGCGCAACGCCGAGCGCTCGGGCAACCGCCGCCTCACCGACGAGGAGGTGGCCCGCATCCACGGCCGCATGGCCGGCTGGTACGGCTCCGGGCTGCCCATCATCGACAACTCCCAGTTGGACGTCCCCGGCACCGCACGGGTGCTGGACGAGGTGCTGGCCCGCGCCATCGCCAGTCCGCCGAACTGGTAGGGACACCGGCCGCACCCCACTCGGCCCTCGCCAACCGGCACAAACCGGGCACAACTTCTACGCTCGTCTCATGTCAGAGGTGTACGCGACCCGTCGATCCCGGCTGAGGGAACGCTGCAACGCGGCCGGTACCGCGGCAGCGCTCATCTCCCGCCCCGCCAATGTGCGCTACCTGGCGGGCGCCGCGCCCCAGGGCGCCGTCCTGCTGCTCGGCAGGGACCAGGACCAGCAGGACCAGTTGGTGTGCCCCGTCCCGCCCGAGGACCGGCCCGCGGACGGCCGCCCCGACGAGTCCCTGGTCCTGCACATCCTGTCCACGCCCGGCCGCGACCCGGCCGTCGCCGCCGCCGACCTGGCCGGGAGCCAGGGCAGCGAGGCCCTCGCCGTGGAGGAGCACCACCTCACCGTCGCCCGGTACCGCGCCCTGGACGCCGTCGCGCCCAAGCTGCGGCTCGCCGACCTCGGCACGGCCGTGGAGCAGCTCCGGCTGATCAAGGACGAGGAGGAGATCTCCTGTCTGCGCATCGGTGCCGAGATCGCCGACCAGGCCCTCGGCGAGCTGCTGGAGTCCATCCTGGTCGGCCGCACCGAGCGGCATCTCGCGCTGGAGCTGGAGCGCCGGCTGGTCGACCACGGCGCCGAGGGCCCGGCCTTCCCGACCTCGGTCGCCACCGGCCCCAACTCCGGCCGTCCGGGCCACCGCCCCACCGACCGGCGGGTGGAGGAGGGCGACTTCCTCTCCGTCTGCCTGGGCGCCGCCTACCGCGGCTACCGGTGCGAGATCGGGCGGACCTTCGTCATCGGCACCTCGCCGGCCGACTGGCAGGTGGAGCTGTACGACCTGGTCTTCGCCGCCCAACGGGCCGGTCGCGAGGCCCTCGTGCCGGGCGCGGCCTGCCGTGACGTGGACCGTGCCGCGCGCCAGGTGCTGGACTCCGCCGGGCACGGCGCGGCCCTCCAGCCGGCCACCGGACACGGGGTCGGGCTCGAAATCGACGAGGACCCGCAGCTCGCCCCCGCGGCCATGGGTAAACTTGACGCTTGCGTGCCGGTCACCGTCGAGCCGGGGGTCCACCTTCCGGGCCGGGGCGGAGTCCGGATCGATGACACGCTCGTCGTCCGCCCCGAGGCGGACGGCGGACCCGAGCTACTCACCATCACGACCAAGGAACTGCTCGCCCTGTAGTCAGGTGCGAGCGCCGGGGTCGTACGTCAGTCCAGGAGATTCCGCAACCGTGGCTTCCACGAACGACCTCAAGAACGGCATGGTGCTCAAGCTCGACGGGGGCCAGCTTTGGTCCGTCGTCGAGTTCCAGCACGTCAAGCCCGGTAAGGGCCCGGCCTTCGTGCGCACCAAGCTCAAGAACGTCCTCTCCGGCAAGGTGGTCGACAAGACCTTCAACGCCGGTGTCAAGGTCGAGACGGCCACCGTCGACAAGCGCGACATGCAGTACTCGTACAAGGACGGCGAGTACTTCGTCTTCATGGACATGGAGACGTACGACCAGCTCCACATCGACCCGAAGGCCGTCGGCGACGCCGCGAACTTCCTGATCGAGGGCTTCACCGCCGTCGTCGCCCAGCACGAGGGCGAGGTGCTCTTCGTGGAGCTGCCGGCCGCCGTCGAGCTGGTCATCCAGGAGACCGAGCCGGGCGTCCAGGGCGACCGCTCCACCGGTGGCACCAAGCCCGCCACCCTGGAGACCGGCCACCAGATCCAGGTCCCGCTCTTCATCACCACCGGCGAGAAGATCAAGGTCGACACCCGTACGAGCGACTACCTCGGCCGGGTGAACAGCTAACCGTGGCCGCCCGCAACACGGCCCGCAAGCGCGCCTTCCAGATCCTCTTCGAGGGTGACCAGCGCGGCACCGACGTCATCACGGTTCTCGCCGACTGGGTCCGGCTCTCCCGGAGCGACACCCGGCAGCCGCCCGTCAGCGAGTACACCATGCAGCTCGTCGAGGGGTACGCCGAGCGCGCCCGCCGCATCGACGACCTGATCGCCCAGTACGCGGTGGGCTGGACGCTCGACCGGATGCCGGTCGTCGACCGCAACCTGCTGCGCCTCGGCGCGTACGAGCTGATCTGGGAGGACGAGACCCCGGACGCGGTCGTCCTGGACGAGATGGTGCAGCTCGCGAAGGAGTTCTCGACGGACGAGTCGCCGGCCTTCGTGAACGGCCTCCTGGGCCGCTTCAAGGAGCTGAAGCCAGGCCTGCGGCGCGATCAGCCGTAGTACCGCCGTAGTACTGCCGTAAGGGCGCGGGAGAGCCGCGTGTGCCGGCCCGTCGGGGCTGGTCGCGCAGTTCCCCGCGCCCCTGAGTTTCTCCGGCCTCAGCACGCCGAAAAAGCCGCCGGGGTGGCAGGGATCGTCTCCCTGCCATCCCGGCGGCACGTTTCTGCGCTGCTGAACTCAGCGGCTAGCTGTCCTCGTGGGCGACCGCGCGGCGCGCGTCCGCGTCCAGGACGCCCCAGCTGATGAGCTGCTCGGTGAGGACCGAGGGGGACTGGTCGTAGATGACGGCGAGGGTGCGCAGGTCGTCCTGGCGGATCGACAGCACCTTGCCGTTGTAGTCGCCGCGCTGGGACTGGATCGTCGCCGCGTACCGCTGGAGGGGGCCCGCCTTCTCGGCCGGCACGGTGGCCAGCCGCTCCAGGTCCAGGACCAGCTTCGGCGGCGGCTCGGCTGCCCCGCCCGGCGTGGTGCCCGGCAGCAGCTCCTGCACCGGAACGCCGTAGAAATCGGCCAGCTCGGCCAGGCGCTGTACGGTCACGGCACGGTCGCCGCGCTCGTAGGAACCGACCACCACGGCCTTCCAGCGCCCCTGGGACTTCTCCTCGACACCGTGGAGGGAAAGGCCCTGCTGGGTGCGGATGGCCCGGAGCTTGGCCCCGAGCTGTTTGGCGTATTCGCTGGACATATAGCTCCCCGGACACTGTGTAGACGCGGGCGGCAGGTGATCCCACCGCGCGGCTGGTAACTCACTGTGAGGTTACGCAGCGTGATTCTCCTGCGTCAAGCCGAATGGTCCACACCGACTCTTCCGTGGTAGTGGCCGCCCGTTGGGCCAAGCGGGTGAACGAGCCCCTCCGGCGACCTGCTAGGGTGGTTGGCGCAAATCCGACGTCCTTTAAAGTCCGTCCCGTGAGGCGGAGAAGGAGGTCCGTTTCGTATGGACTCGCACGCCAATCCGCTGAACTCAGATGCCCGGCCCGTACTCGAAGGCCCGGACATCGCCCGCGTACTGACCCGCATCGCCCACGAGATCGTCGAACGCGCCAAGGGCGCCGACGACGTGGTGCTCCTCGGCATCCCCACGCGAGGCGTCTTCCTCGCCCAGCGGCTCGCCGTCAAGCTGGAGCAGGTCACCGGCCGGAAGATCCCCGTCGGCTCGCTCGACATCACGATGTACCGCGACGACCTGCGCATGCACCCCCCGCGCGCCCTCGCCCGCACCGAGATCCCCGGTGAGGGTGTCGACGGCCGCCTGGTGGTCCTCGTCGACGATGTGCTCTTCTCCGGCCGCACCATCCGCGCCGCCCTCGACGCCCTGAACGAATTCGGGCGCCCGCGCGCGGTCCAGCTCGCCGTCCTCGTCGACCGCGGCCACCGGGAACTCCCGATCCGCGCCGACTACGTCGGCAAGAACCTCCCCACGTCGTTGCGGGAGACGGTCAAGGTCCAGCTCGCCGAGGAGGACGGTCGCGACACCGTGCTGCTCGGTGCCAAGGCTGCCGACCAGTAGCGCTTCCGGGTGCCCGGCCGCTTCGGCGTGCCCCGGCGCACCCCGGTCCGCCCGAAACCTCCCGTATTAACTGCCTTACGGAGCCTGACAGATGCAGCGTCATCTCATCTCGGCCGCCGACCTCACCCGTGACGACGCCGTCCTGATCCTCGACACCGCCGAGGAGATGGCCAGGGTCGCGGACCGGCCGATCAAGAAACTGCCGGCCCTGCGCGGCCGCACGGTCTGCAACCTCTTCTTCGAGGACTCGACCCGCACCCGGATCTCGTTCGAGGCCGCCGAGAAGCGCCTCTCCGCCGATGTCATCAACTTCGCGGCCAAGGGCTCCAGCGTCTCCAAGGGCGAGTCGCTGAAGGACACCGCCCAGACACTGGAGGCGATGGGCGTGGACGCCGTCGTCATCCGGCACAGCGCCTCCGGCGCCCCCTACCGCCTCGCCAACTCCGGCTGGATCGACGCCCCGGTCATCAACGCGGGCGACGGCACCCACCAGCACCCCACCCAGGCCCTGCTGGACGCCTTCACCATGCGCCGCCGGCTGATCGGCGCCGACGCCGGGCTCGGCCGGGACCTCGACGGCAAGCGCGTCACCCTCGTCGGCGACGTCCTGCACAGCCGGGTCGCCCGCTCCAACGTGGACCTGCTGCACACCCTCGGCGCCGAGGTCACCCTGGTCGCGCCGCCCACCCTGCTGCCGGTCGGCGTGGACACCTGGCCCTGCGAGGTCTCCTACGACCTCGACTCCACGCTCCCCAAGTCCGACGCCGTGATGATGCTCCGCGTCCAGCGCGAGCGGATGAACGCCGCGTTCTTCCCCACCGAGCGCGAGTACTCCCGCCGCTACGGCCTCGACGGCGACCGCATGGCCCGGCTGCCGGAGCACGCCATCGTGATGCACCCCGGCCCGATGGTCCGGGGCATGGAGATCACCGCCGAGGTCGCCGACTCCGACCGCTGCACGGTCGTGGAGCAGGTCGCCAACGGCGTCTCCATCCGCATGGCCGTCCTCTACCTGCTGCTCGGCGGCAACGAGCCCGCCGGCACCGCCCACCTTCGTACCGAGGAGAAGTAAGACCCATGAGCAAGATCCTGATCCGTGGTGCGAAGGTGCTCGGGGGCGAGCCGCAGGACGTCCTGATCGACGGCGAGCTGATCGCGGCGGTCGGCACCGGGCTGAGCGCCGAGGGCGCCGGTCGTGCCGGAGGCGCGCAGGACGTGACCGTTGTCGAGGCCGACGGCAAGGTGCTGCTGCCGGGCCTGGTCGACCTGCACACCCATCTGCGCGAGCCGGGCCGCGAGGACTCCGAGACCGTTCTCACCGGCACCCGCGCCGCCGCCTCCGGCGGCTTCACCGCCGTCTTCGCCATGGCCAACACGTTCCCCGTCGCCGACACCGCCGGCGTGGTCGAGCAGGTCTGGCGGCTCGGCAAGGAGTCCGGCTACTGCGACGTACGCCCCATCGGCGCCGTCACCGTGGGCCTGGAGGGCAAGAAGCTCGCCGAGCTGGGCGCCATGCACGACTCGGCCGCCGAGGTCAGCGTCTTCTCCGACGACGGCAAGTGCGTGGACGACGCGGTCATCATGCGCCGCGCCCTGGAGTACGTGAAGGCGTTCGGCGGGGTCGTCGCCCAGCACGCCCAGGAGCCCCGGCTCACCGAGGGCGCCCAGATGAACGAGGGTGTCGTCTCCGCCGAGCTGGGCCTGGGCGGCTGGCCGGCCGTCGCCGAGGAGTCGATCATCGCGCGGGACGTGCTGCTCGCCGAGCACGTCGGCTCCCGCCTGCACATCTGCCACCTCTCCACGGCCGGCTCGGTGGAGATCATCCGCTGGGCCAAGTCCCGCGGCATCGACGTCACCGCCGAGGTGTGCCCGCACCACCTGCTCCTGACCGAGGAGATGGTGCGCACCTACAACCCCGCCTACAAGGTGAACCCGCCGCTGCGCACCGAGCGCGATGTGCGCGCCCTGCGCGAGGCGCTGGCCGACGGCACGATCGACATCGTCGCCACCGACCACGCCCCGCACCCGCACGAGGACAAGGACTGCGAGTGGGCCGCGGCCGCCATGGGCATGGTCGGCCTGGAGACCGCGCTGTCCGTGGTGCAGGAGACCATGGTGGAGACCGGCCTGCTGGACTGGGCCGCGGTCGCCGACCGGATGTCCTTCACCCCGGCCCGGATCGGCGGCGCCACCGGCCACGGCCGCCCCGTCGCCGCGGGCGAGCCCGCCAACCTCACCCTCGTGGACACGGCCTACCGTGGACAGGTGGACCCCGCGCGCTTCGCCTCGCGCAGCCGCAACACCCCCTACGAGGGCCGCGAGCTGCCGGGCCGTGTCACGCACACCTGGCTGCGGGGCAAGGCCACGCTCATGGACGGGAAGCTCACGTGACACCTGCAACTCAGCTCGCCGCAACGCTCGCCACGACCCTGGCGGACGAGAAGAAGTCGGCCGCGGTGACCGACTGGGCCGCCCGCCTGGGCTGGCTCGTCGGCCTGGCCCTCTTCGTCGCGCTCGTCTACTGGCTGATGCGCGAGGGCTGGAAGTGGCGCGGCACCCTCCAGAGCGACCTGCCCGCACTCCCCGAGGTGCCGGAGGACCCCGGCCCGGCCATCCTGACCATGAGCGGCCGCTACCACGGCTCCACCACCGCCGGGCAGTGGCTGGACCGGATCGTGGCCCACGGCCTGGGCTCCCGCAGCCGGGCCGGGCTGACCCTCACCGACGAAGGGCTGGCCGTCGAGCGCCCGGGCGCCACCGACTTCTTCGTCCCGGCCGGGGCGCTGCGCGGCGCCCGGCTCGACAAGGGCATCGCGGGCAAGGTCCTCACCGAGGGCGGACTGCTCGTGGTGACCTGGGCGCACGGCGAGAAGCTGATCGACTCCGGCTTCCGCTCCGACCAGGCCGCCGAACACACCACCTGGGTCGAGACCCTGAACCAGATGACCAACCACACGGAAGGCGCACGATGACGACCTCCACCAGGGGAGCCGCCAGGACTCCCGCCGTACTCGTCCTGGAGGACGGCCGTACCTTCCGCGGCCGCGCCTACGGGGCCGTGGGGGAGACCTTCGGCGAGGCCGTGTTCTCCACCGGCATGACCGGCTACCAGGAGACCCTGACCGACCCCTCCTACGACCGCCAGATCGTCGTCGCCACCGCCCCCCAGATCGGCAACACCGGCTGGAACGACGAGGACGACGAGTCCGGCCGCATCTGGGTCTCCGGCTACGTGGTCCGCGACCCCGCGCGCGTGCCGTCCAACTGGCGCTCCCGGCGCTCCCTGGACGACGAGCTGACCGCCCAGGGCGTCGTCGGCATCAGCGGCATCGACACCCGCGCCCTCACCCGCCACCTGCGCGAGCGCGGCTCCATGCGCGCCGGGATCTTCTCCGGCGAGGCGCTGGCCCCCGACGCCGAACTACTGCTGCGGGTCCAGGCCCAGCCGCACATGAAGGGCGCGAGCCTCTACGAGGAGGTCGCCACCAAGGAGGCGTACGTCGTCCCCGCGGTCGGCGAGAAGAAGTTCACCGTCGCCGCGATCGACCTCGGCATCAAGGGCATGACCCCGCAGCGGATGGCCGAGCGCGGCATCGAGGTCCACGTCCTCCCGGCCACCGCCACGGCCGAGGACGTCTACGCCGTGGAGCCCGACGGCGTGTTCTTCTCCAACGGCCCCGGCGACCCGGCCACGGCCGACGGCCCGGTGGCCCTGATGACCGCCGTGCTGGAGCGGAAGACCCCGCTGTTCGGCATCTGCTTCGGCAACCAGATCCTCGGCCGCGCCCTCGGCTTCGGCACCTACAAGCTGAAGTACGGCCACCGCGGCATCAACCAGCCGGTCCAGGACCGCACCACCGGCAAGGTGGAGGTCACCGCGCACAACCACGGCTTCGCCGTCGACGCGCCGCTGGACAAGGTCAGCGAGACGAAGTTCGGCCGCGCCGAGGTCTCCCACGTCTGCCTCAACGACGACGTGGTGGAGGGCCTCCAGCTCCTCGACCAGCCGGCCTTCTCCGTCCAGTACCACCCCGAGGCGGCGGCCGGTCCGCACGACGCCGCCTACCTGTTCGACCGCTTCACGTCTTTGATGAGCACCGTCCGGGAGGGCCAGCGTGCCTAAGCGCTCCGACATCCAGTCCGTCCTGGTCATCGGCTCGGGCCCGATCGTCATCGGTCAGGCCGCCGAGTTCGACTACTCCGGCACCCAGGCGTGCCGCGTGCTCAAGGCCGAGGGCCTGCGCGTGATCCTGGTCAACTCCAACCCGGCCACGATCATGACCGACCCGGAGATCGCCGACGCCACCTACGTCGAGCCGATCACCCCCGAGTTCGTCGAGAAGATCATCGCCAAGGAGCGCCCCGACGCCCTCCTGCCCACCCTGGGCGGCCAGACCGCCCTCAACACCGCCATCTCCCTGCACGACAGCGGGGTGCTGGAGAAGTACGGCGTCGAACTGATCGGCGCCCGCCCCGAGGCCATCCACAAGGGCGAGGACCGCGACCTCTTCAAGGGCGTCGTGGAAGAGGTCCGCAAGAAGACCGGCCACGGCGAGTCCGCCCGCTCGGTCATCTGCCACACCATGGACGACGTCCTCAAGGGCGTCGAGACGCTCGGCGGCTACCCCGTCGTCGTCCGCCCGTCCTTCACCATGGGCGGCGCCGGCTCCGGTTTCGCCCACGACGAGGACGAGCTGCGCCGCATCGCGGGCCAGGGCCTCACGCTCTCCCCGACCACCGAGGTGCTCCTGGAGGAGTCCATCCTCGGCTGGAAGGAGTACGAGCTGGAGCTGATGCGCGACAAGAACGACAACGTCGTGGTCGTCTGCTCCATCGAGAACTTCGACCCGATGGGCGTGCACACCGGCGACTCGATCACCGTCGCCCCCGCGATGACGCTGACCGACCGCGAGTACCAGCTCCTGCGCGACGTCGGCATCGCCATCATCCGCGAGGTCGGCGTCGACACCGGCGGCTGCAACATCCAGTTCGCGGTGAACCCCGAGGACGGCCGGGTCATCGTCATCGAGATGAACCCGCGCGTCTCGCGGTCCTCCGCGCTCGCCTCCAAGGCCACCGGCTTCCCGATCGCCAAGATCGCCGCCAAGCTGGCCGTCGGCTACACCCTGGACGAGATCCCGAACGACATCACGCGGGAGACCCCCGCCTCCTTCGAGCCCACGCTCGACTACGTCGTCGTCAAGGCGCCCCGGTTCGCCTTCGAGAAGTTCCCGCAGGCCGACTCCACGCTGACCACTACCATGAAGTCGGTCGGCGAGGCCATGGCCATCGGCCGCAACTTCACCGAGGCGTTCCAGAAGGCGCTGCGCTCGCTGGAGAAGAAGGGCAGCCAGTTCACCTTCATCGGTGACCCCGGCGACAAGAAGGCCCTCCTCGAAGAGGCGGTACGCCCCACCGACGGCCGGATCAACACCGTCATGCAGGCGATCCGCGCGGGTGCCACGCCCGAGGAGATCTTCGAGTACACGAAGATCGACCCCTGGTTCGTGGACCAGCTCTTCCTGATCAAGGAGACCGCGGACGAGCTGGCCGAGGCGCCCGAGCTGACCGCCGAACTGCTCGCCGAGGCCAAGCGGCACGGCTTCTCCGACCTCCAGATCGGTGAGATCCGGGGCCTGCGCGAGGACGTCGTCCGCGAGGTCCGGCACGTGCTGGGCATCCGCCCGGTCTACAAGACGGTCGACACCTGCGCCGCCGAGTTCGCCGCGAAGACGCCGTACTTCTACTCCTCCTACGACGAGGAGAGCGAGGTCGCGCCGCGCGAGAAGCCCGCCGTGATCATCCTGGGCTCCGGGCCCAACCGCATCGGCCAGGGCATCGAGTTCGACTACTCCTGCGTCCACGCCTCCTTCGCGCTGTCCGACGCCGGGTACGAGACCGTGATGGTCAACTGCAACCCGGAGACCGTCTCCACCGACTACGACACCTCCGACCGGCTCTACTTCGAGCCGCTCACCCTGGAGGACGTGCTGGAGATCGTGCACGCGGAGTCCCTCGCCGGCCCGATCGCCGGTGTGGTCGTGCAGCTCGGCGGGCAGACCCCGCTGGGGCTCGCGCAGGCGCTGAAGGACAACGGCGTGCCGGTCGTCGGCACCCCGCCCGAGGCCATCCACGCCGCCGAGGACCGGGGCGCCTTCGGCCGCGTGCTCGCCGAGGCCGGCCTGCCCGCGCCCAAGCACGGCACCGCTACCACCTTCGCCGAGGCCAAGGCCATCGCGGACGAGATCGGCTACCCGGTCCTGGTCCGCCCCTCCTACGTCCTCGGCGGACGCGGCATGGAGATCGTGTACGAGGAGGAGCGCCTCTCCGCGTACATCGAGGAGTCCACCGAGATCAGCCCCTCCCGGCCGGTCCTCGTGGACCGCTTCCTGGACGACGCCATCGAGATCGACGTCGACGCCCTCTACGACGGCGAGGAGCTGTACCTCGGCGGCGTCATGGAGCACATCGAGGAGGCCGGCATCCACTCCGGCGACTCGGCGTGCGCCCTGCCCCCGATCACGCTGGGCGGCTTCGACATCAAGCGGCTGCGCGCCTCCACCGAGGCCATCGCCAAGGGCGTCGGCGTCCGCGGACTGATCAACATCCAGTTCGCCATGTCCGGCGACATCCTCTACGTCCTGGAGGCCAACCCGCGCGCCTCCCGTACGGTCCCCTTCACGTCCAAGGCGACCGCCGTCCCGCTCGCCAAGGCCGCCGCCCGCATCTCGCTGGGCACGACCATCGCCGAGCTGCGCGCCGAGGGCCTGCTGCCCGCCAACGGTGACGGCGGCGAACTGCCGCTGGACGCGCCGATCTCCGTCAAGGAGGCCGTGATGCCCTGGTCCCGCTTCCGGGACATCCAGGGCCGCGGCGTGGACACCGTGCTCGGCCCCGAGATGCGCTCCACCGGCGAGGTCATGGGCATCGACTCCGTCTTCGGCACGGCGTACGCCAAGTCGCAGGCGGGCGCGTACGGCCCGCTCCCCACCAAGGGCCGCGCGTTCATCTCGGTCGCCAACCGCGACAAGCGCTCGATGATCTTCCCGGCCCGCGAACTGGTCGCCCACGGCTTCGAGCTGCTGGCCACCTCCGGCACCGCCGAGGTCCTCAAGCGCAACGGCATCAACGCCACCGTCGTGCGCAAGCAGTCCGAGGGCACCGGCCCGAACGGCGAGCGGACCATCGTCCAGCTCATCCACGACGGCGAGGTCGACCTCATCGTCAACACGCCCTACGGCACCGGCGGCCGCCTCGACGGCTACGACATCCGTACGGCGGCCGTGGCCCGCTCGGTGCCCTGCCTGACCACCGTCCAGGCGCTCGCCGCCGCCGTCCAGGGCATCGACGCCCTCGGCCGCGGGGACGTGGGCGTCCGCTCCCTCCAGGAGCACGCGGAACATCTGAACGCGGCCCGCGACTAGCCGCGCCGAGGGGGACACCGGAAACGGTGTCCCCCTCTTCATGAGCCTCCGCTTCCTGAGCCCCTCTTCCTGAGCCCCGCCCCCGCCTTCGAGGACTCCCCACATGTACAAGCTGTTCTTCCGGCTGATCTTCCAGCGGATGGACCCGGAACAGGCCCACCACCTGGCCTTCCGCTGGATTCGCCTGCTCGCCCGCGTCCCGGTGCTGCGCACCTTCGCCGCCGCCGCGCTCGCTCCCCGGCACGAGGAACTGCGCACCGAGGCCCTCGGCCTGCGCATGCACGGCCCCTTCGGGCTCGCCGCCGGCTTCGACAAGAACGCCGTCGGCATCGACGGGCTCTCCATGCTCGGCTTCGACCACGTCGAGATCGGCACCGTCACCGGCGAGGCCCAGCCCGGCAACCCGAAGAAGCGGCTGTTCCGGCTGGTCGCCGACCGCGCCCTGATCAACCGCATGGGCTTCAACAACGAGGGCTCCCTCGCCGTCGCCGCCCGGCTCGCCTCCCGGCGCCCGGTGTTCCGTACGGTCGTCGGCGTCAACATCGGCAAGACCAAGGCCGTCCCCGAGGCGGACGCCGTCGCGGACTACGTGAAGTCCGCCGAGCGGCTCGCCCCGCACGCCGACTACCTCGTGGTGAACGTCTCCTCCCCGAACACCCCCGGCCTGCGCGACCTCCAGGCCACCGAGGCGCTGCGCCCGCTGCTCGGCGCCGTGCGCGAGGCCGCCGACCGCGCCACCGGCGACCGCCGTGTGCCGCTCCTGGTGAAGATCGCCCCCGACCTCGCGGACGAGGACGTGGACGCCGTGGCCGACCTCGCCGTGGAACTCGGCCTGGACGGCATCATCGCCACCAACACCACCATCGCCCGCGAGGGCCTCGGTCTGCGCTCGGCGCCCTCGGTGGTCAAGGAGACCGGCGGCCTGTCCGGCGCCCCGCTCAAGGCCCGCTCCCTTCAGGTGCTGCGCCGCCTGTACGCGCGCGTGGGCGACCGCATCACCCTGGTCGGCGTCGGCGGCGTGGAGACCGCCGAGGACGCCTGGCAGCGCATCCTGGCCGGCGCCACGCTGGTCCAGGGCTACAGCGCCTTCGTCTACGAGGGCCCCTTCTGGACCCGCGCCGTCCACAAGGGCCTCGCCGCCCGGCTGAAGGCCAGCCCGTACGCCACCCTCGCCGACGCGGTCGGCGCCGACGTCAGGAACCCCGCATGACCGAGCCCTTCGGCACCCGTCTGCGCCGCGCCATGGACGAGCGCGGCCCGCTGTGCGTCGGTATCGACCCGCACGCCTCGCTGCTCGCCGACTGGGGCCTGAACGACGACGTGAGCGGCCTGGAGCGGTTCAGCCGCACGGTCGTGGAGGCCATCGCCGACCGGGTCGCCGTCGTGAAGCCGCAGAGCGCGTTCTTCGAGCGGTTCGGCTCGCGCGGTGTCGCCGTCCTGGAGCGCACGGTGGAGGAGACCCGCGCGGCGGGCGCCCTGGTGGTGATGGACGCCAAGCGCGGCGACATCGGCTCCACCATGGCCGGGTACGCGGAGGCGTTCCTGCACAAGGACGCCCCGCTGTTCTCGGACGCGCTCACCGTCTCGCCGTACCTCGGCTACGGCTCGCTCGCCCCGGCGGTCGAGCTGGCGCGGGAGAACGGCGCCGGGCTCTTCGTGCTCGCGCTGACCTCCAACCCGGAGGGTCCCGAGGTGCAGCACGCGGTCCGCGCGGACGGGCGCAGCGTCGCCGCGACCGTGCTGGCCCACCTCGCCGCCGAGAACGCGGGCGCCGAGCCGCTGGGCTCCTTCGGCGCGGTCGTGGGCGCCACGGTGGGGGACCTGTCGTCCTACGACCTCGCCATCAACGGCCCGCTGCTCGCCCCCGGCGTCGGCGCCCAGGGCGCCACTCCGGCGGACCTCCCGGCGGTGTTCGGGAGCGCGGTGGGCAACGTGGTGCCGAACGTCAGCCGGGGCGTGCTGCGGCACGGTCCCGACATCGCGGCGCTGCGGGCGGCCACGGCGGCCTTCGCGGGCGAGATCCGGGCCGCCGTAGCGGGCTCCTGAGCACGGCGGACGGGCTCGATGGGGGGTCCGGGAGGCGAATACATCCCCGAATCATGGGCAGTATGCCCGAAAAGTCCGTCCTCACGGAGGCTGACCAGGACTTTTCCGCTGTTCTCGCTGACTCTGGCGAACATGCCCGCTAGTCTCCGAGCAGTGAGAGCGGGCGAGCGTGTTGCTCGTCGCTCCCCAGGTGTGGGGCGACTAGGTTCCTCACCGGTCCGTATCCGACAGTTCGACATCCGAGGTGACGTAGGCGTGGCTCTTCCGCCCCTTACCCCTGAACAGCGCGCAGCCGCGCTCGAAAAGGCCGCCGCGGCTCGCCGGGAGCGGGCCGAGGTCAAGAATCGACTCAAGCACTCCGGCGCCTCGCTGCACGAGGTCATCAAGCAGGGCCAGGAGAACGAGGTCATCGGCAAGATGAAGGTCTCGGCCCTTCTGGAGTCCCTGCCGGGCGTGGGCAAGGTCCGCGCCAAGCAGATCATGGAGCGTCTGGGCATCTCCGAGAGCCGTCGTGTCCGCGGCCTCGGTTCCAACCAGATCGCCTCCCTGGAGCGTGAGTTCGGCAGCACCGGCTCCTGAGTCCGGGCGCTGCCCGGACCGGAGTCCCGGGCACTCCGGGATTGCTGGAATAATCGCTGCATGGCTGGAACATTCCGGGGGACGTCCCCCGTATCCCCGGACGCACGTCCGCGGCTGACCGTGCTCTCCGGCCCCTCCGGGGTCGGCAAGAGCACGGTCGTCGCCCATATGCGCAAAGAACACCCCGACGTCTGGCTGTCGGTGTCCGCGACCACCCGCAAGCCGCGCCCCGGTGAGCAGCACGGCGTCCACTACTTCTTCGTCACCGACGAGGAGATGGACAAGCTGATCGCCAACGGCGAGCTGCTGGAGTGGGCCGAGTTCGCCGGCAACCGCTACGGCACGCCCCGCGCCGCCGTGCTGGAGCGGCTGGAGAAGGGCGAGCCGGTGCTGCTGGAGATCGACCTCCAGGGCGCCCGGCAGGTCCGCGAGTCGATGTCCGACGCCCAACTGGTCTTCCTCGCCCCGCCCTCCTGGGAGGAGCTGGTCCGCAGGCTCACCGGCCGCGGCACCGAGCCGCCGGAGGTCATCGAGCGCCGGCTGGAGGCGGCCCGCACCGAACTGGCCGCCGAGCCCGAGTTCGACGTGACCCTGGTCAACACCTCCGTCGAGGACGTGGCCGGGGAGCTGCTAGCCTTGATGGACGTTGTGTGATCGTGACCGCCGTCCGTCAACAGGACTCAACCGGTCACGATGATCCACACCGACTGATTCTTTCCCACCCATCGGAAGGCAGAGCGTGTCCTCTTCCATCACCGCGCCCGAGGGCATCATCAACCCTCCGATCGACGAGCTCCTCGAGGCCACCGACTCGAAGTACAGCCTGGTGATCTACGCGGCCAAGCGCGCCCGTCAGATCAACGCGTACTACTCGCAGCTCGGTGAGGGCCTCCTCGAGTACGTCGGTCCGCTCGTCGACACCCACGTCCACGAGAAGCCGCTCTCGATCGCGCTGCGCGAGATCAACGCCGGTCTGCTGACCTCCGAGGCCATCGAGGGCCCGGTCCAGTAGTTCCCGTCGTTCCAGTAACGCACGTCGTTCGCGGTCGTACTTTCAGATCGCGGTCGACTTATCCACAGGCCCGGCAGTCACGCTGCCGGGCCTGTGGTGTGTCATGGGTGTCAAAGGTTCCGAGAAGTCCGTGGGGACGGTGGGAGACGGTGGAGACGGTGGACAAGCCGAAGGTCGTGCTGGGCGTCAGCGGCGGCATCGCCGCGTACAAGTCCTGTGAGCTGCTCAGACGGCTCACGGAGTCGGGGCACGACGTGCGGGTGGTGCCGACCGCCTCCGCGCTGCACTTCGTCGGCGCCGCCACGTGGTCCGCGCTCTCCGGCAACCCGGTCTCCACCGAGGTCTGGGACTCCGTCCACGAGGTCCCGCACGTCCGCATCGGGCAGCACGCCGACCTCGTGGTCGTCGCGCCCGCCACCGCCGACATGCTCGCCAAGGCCGCGCACGGCCTCGCGGACGACCTGCTCACCAACACCCTGCTCACCGCGCGCTGCCCGGTGGTCTTCGCCCCGGCCATGCACACCGAGATGTGGGAGCACCCGGCCACCCAGGAGAACGTGGCCACCCTGCGTCGCCGGGGCGCGGTCGTCATCGAGCCCGCCGTGGGACGCCTCACCGGCGTCGACACCGGCAAGGGCCGGCTCCCCGACCCCGCCGAGATCTTCGAGGTGTGCCGCCGGGTGCTGGCGCGCGGCGTGAGCGAGCCCGACCTCGCGGGCCGCCATGTGGTGGTCTCGGCGGGCGGCACCCGTGAGCCGCTCGACCCGGTGCGCTTCCTCGGCAACCGCTCCTCGGGCAAGCAGGGGTACGCCCTGGCCCGGACCGCCGCCGCGCGCGGGGCCCGGGTGACGTTGGTCTCGGCCAACGCCTCCCTGCCCGACCCGGCCGGGGTGGACGTCGTGCACGTCGGCACCGCCGTCCAGCTCCGCGAAGCCGTGCTCAAGGCCGCGGCCGACGCCGACGCCGTGGTCATGGCCGCCGCCGTCGCCGACTTCCGCCCCGCCGTCTACGCGAGCGGGAAGATCAAGAAGAAGGACGGCCAGGAGCCCGAGCCGGTCGCCCTGGTGCGCAACCCCGACGTGCTCGCCGAGGTCGCCGCCGAGCGCGCCCGCCCCGGCCAGGTCGTCGTCGGCTTCGCCGCCGAGACCGACGACGTGCTTGCCAACGGCCGCGCCAAGCTGGCCCGCAAGGGCTGCGACCTGCTGGTGGTGAACGAGGTGGGGGAGCGCCGCACCTTCGGCTCGGAGGAGAACGAGGCGGTCGTCCTCGCCGCCGACGGCACCGAGACGGCCGTACCGCACGGGCCGAAGGAGGCCCTCGCGGACACCGTCTGGGATCTGGTGGCGGCCCGGCTGGGCTGAGCGGCTGGGCCGTTCGAGACGGTTCGTTTTCGGCCACCCGGAGTCTTTTTTTCATACCGCGATGGCGCGTGGCGGATCTGTTCAAGGCCGCGTTCCAGCGTGCAGAATGCCTGTGCCGCAGGTCACAGCGTTCTCGCTGGGCGAGAACGGGTGGCCCTGCGGCCAGGTGCGACCGATAAACTGTTCACGGACGACGTTGGGCGCAGCTCCCGACGTGGTCCTTCAATGATCAGCCAGCAGCCGCTGCAACCCCAGGGAGCGTTGTGTCCCGTCGCCTGTTCACCTCGGAGTCCGTGACCGAAGGTCACCCCGACAAGATCGCTGACCAGATCAGCGACACCATTCTCGACGCGCTGCTCCGCGAGGACCCCTCGTCCCGCGTCGCCGTCGAGACGCTGATCACCACCGGCCTGGTGCACGTGGCCGGCGAGGTCACGACCAAGGCTTACGCGCCCATCGCCCAGTTGGTGCGCGAGAAGATCCTCGAGATCGGCTACGACTCCTCCAAGAAGGGCTTCGACGGCGCCTCCTGCGGCGTCTCGGTGTCCATCGGCGCGCAGTCCCCGGACATCGCGCAGGGCGTCGACACGGCGTACGAGTCCCGGGTCGAGGGTGCCTCCCGCGGAGACGAGGGTGATGAGCTGGACAAGCAGGGCGCGGGCGACCAGGGCCTGATGTTCGGCTATGCCTCGGACGAGACGCCGACGCTGATGCCGCTGCCGATCTTCCTGGCGCACCGCCTGTCCAAGCGCCTCTCCGAGGTCCGCAAGAACGGCACCATCCCCTACCTGCGCCCCGACGGCAAGACCCAGGTCACCATCGAGTACGACGGCGACAAGGCCGTCCGTCTCGACACCGTCGTGGTCTCCTCCCAGCACGCCTCCGACATCGACCTCGAGTCGCTGCTCGCGCCCGACATCCGCGAGTTCGTGGTCGAGCCCGAGCTGAGGGCCCTGCTGGACGAGGGCATCAAGATCGACACCGAGGGCTACCGCCTGCTGGTCAACCCGACCGGCCGCTTCGAGATCGGCGGCCCGATGGGCGACGCCGGCCTCACCGGCCGCAAGATCATCATCGACACCTACGGCGGCTTCGCCCGCCACGGTGGCGGCGCCTTCTCGGGCAAGGACCCGTCCAAGGTGGACCGCTCGGCCGCGTACGCGATGCGCTGGGTCGCCAAGAACGTGGTGGCCGCGGGCCTCGCCTCGCGCTGCGAGGTCCAGGTCGCCTACGCGATCGGCAAGGCCGAGCCGGTCGGTCTCTTCGTGGAGACCTTCGGCACCGCCAAGATCGACCCGGAGAAGATCGAGAAGGCCATCGACGAGGTCTTCGACCTCCGTCCGGCCGCGATCATCCGCGATCTCGACCTGCTGCGCCCGATCTACGCCCAGACGGCGGCCTACGGCCACTTCGGCCGCGAGATCCCCGACTTCACCTGGGAGCGCACCGACCGCGTCGACGCCCTGCGCAAGGCCGCCGGCGTCTGATCCGCACCGTGTGAACCGGGGCCCGGCCTCCCTTCGGGGACGCCGGGCCCCGGCGTGCTCCGGGCGCATCGAGGGGCGGTGCTGTCAGTGGTCTTTGGTAAGAATGCAAGCGTGAGCAGCGACAACGGGCCGGGGGACGGCGGGGCCGAGGGGCCGCCGCCGGAGCAGCTCGCGCTCATCCGGGAGAGCGTGCGCGGCGCCGACGTACCGCGCGCCAAGCCGCGCACCTGGCGGGGGGCCGCGCTCGCCAAGGACCGGCCGGTCGCCCGCGTGCTCGTCGACAAGGGCGTCCTCCACCTCGACCGCTACTTCGACTACGCCGTGCCCGAGGAACTCGACGCCGACGCCCAGCCCGGCGTGCGGGTGCGGGTGCGGTTCGGCGCCGGACGGCACCGGGTGCGGGACGGGCGGCGCGAGGGCGGCGGCCTGATCGACGGCTACCTGATCGAGCGGCGTGACGAGTCCGACTACGCGGGGCCGCTCGCCGCCCTCGCCCAGGTCGTCTCCCCGGAGCCGGTGCTCGGCGAGGAACTGCTCGGGCTCGCCCGCGCCGTCGCCGACCGGTACGCGGGCAGCCTCGCCGACGTGCTGCAACTGGCCGTGCCGCCGCGCAGCGCCCGCGCGGAGAAGCGCGCCTCCCCGGAGCCCCTCCCCGCGCCCCCCGCCCCGGACGCGGGCACCTGGGCCCGTTACGAGCACGGTCCCGCCTTCCTCGACGCCCTGGCCTCCGGTGGTTCACCCCGCGCGGTGTGGAACGCGCTGCCCGGCCCCGAGTGGAGCGAGGAGATCGCCCGCGCCGTCGCCGCCACCCTCGCCTCGGGACGCGGCGCGCTGGTCGTCGTCCCCGACGGGCGGACCGCCGCGCGGGTCGACGCCGCGCTGACCGGACTGCTCGGCAAGGGCCACCACGCGCTGCTCACCGCCGACGCCGGACCCGAGAAGCGGTACGCGCAGTGGCTCGCGGTCCGGCGCGGCTCCGTACGGGCGGTCGTCGGCACCCGCGCGGCCATGTTCGCCCCCGTACGGGACCTCGGGCTGGTGGCGATCTGGGACGACGGCGACGACAGCCACAGCGAACAGCACGCGCCCCAGCCGCATGCCCGCGATGTCCTGCTGCTGCGGGCCTCGCTCGACAAGTGCGCCTTTCTGGTGGGTAGTTGGAGCTGCACGGTGGAGGCGGCCCAGCTCGTCGAGAGCGGCTGGGCACGGCCCCTGACCGCCGGCCGCGACCAGGTCCGCCGGACCGCGCCGCTGGTACGCACCGTCGGGGACACCGACCTCGCCCGTGACGAGGCCGCCCGCGCCGCCCGGCTGCCCAGCCTCGCCTGGCAGGCCGTCCGGGAGGGTCTCAGGACCGGCCCGGTGCTGGTGCAGGTACCCCGGCGCGGATACGTGCCCCGCCTGGCCTGCGCCCAGTGCCGGGCGCCCGCGCGGTGTGCGCACTGTGCCGGGCCGCTCCAGGCGCAGGACGCGGGGGCGCTGCGCTGCGAGTGGTGCGGACGCGAGGAGCACTCCTGGCACTGCCCCGAGTGCGGCGGCTTCCGGCTGCGCGCCCAGGTGGTGGGCGCGCGCCGTACCGCCGAGGAGCTGGGGCGCGCCTTCCCCGCCGTGCCGGTCCGCACCTCCGGGCGTGAGCACGTGCTCGACACCGTGCCGGACGCGCCCGCGCTGATCGTCAGCACCCCCGGCGCCGAGCCGGTCGCCGAGGGTGGCTACGCGGCGGCGCTGCTGCTCGACGGCTGGGCGATGCTGGGCCGGCCGGACCTGCGCTCCGGCGAGGACGCGCTGCGCCGGTGGATCGGCGCGGCGGCGCTGGTCCGGCCGCAGGGGGAGGGCGGGACCGTGGTGGTCGTGGCCGAGCCGACCCTGCGGCCCGTGCAGGCGCTGGTGCGGTGGGACCCCGTCGGGTTCGCGGTCCGTGAGCTGGCCGAGCGGGCCGAGCTGGGCTTTCCGCCGGTGTCACGGATGGCGGCGGTGTCCGGGACGGCCGAGGCGGTCGCGGAGTTCCTCGCGGCCGTGGAGTCGCCCCCGGACGCGGAGGTGCTGGGACCGGTGCCCCTGCCGCCGACTCTGCCGGGCCGGCCGCGCAGGCCCGGGGCGCCGCCGCCGGGGGAGCAGTGGGAACGTGCGCTGATCCGGGTTCCGCCCGGCAGCGGGGCCGCTCTGGCCGCCGCCCTGAAGACCGCTCAGGCGGCGCGGATGGCGCGGGGGAGCGGGGAGCCGGTGCGGGTGCGGATCGATCCGCCGGACATCGGCTGAGCCTCGCGGGCGGGGCGGGAGGGTTCACCTTCGGCTGTGTCGCTCGGGGCGCGGACGTGACAACGCCCTCCCGGCCGGTGCCGGGAGGGCGCGGGTTGCATCGGGTCAGCCGCTGCGGGGGCCGGGGAGGGCGGGGGGCCTGGGGTCGTCGCGGAGGGTGGGGCTGCCCGAGGTCGGCTGGGTCGGCATGGAGCGGGCCGCCGGGACGGTCGGCATACCGGTGTTGATGGTGCGGGTGCCCGACGGCTCCCCGGCCCGCTCGGCCTCGGCCGCGGCCTGGGCGGCGGCCCGGCGGGCGCCGTAACGGCGGTGCACGGCCTGCTTGGTGACGCCGAGCGCGGAGCCCACCGCGTCCCACGAGAAGCCGAGCGAGCGGTCGAAGTCCACGGCCGCCGTCACCAGGGTCTCGACGCTGTCCCGGAGTTCCTGGGCGAGGCGGACCGTCGGGGCGGGGGCGCGTCCGTAGACGACGAAACCCGTGGACGGGCCGGAGCGGCGGGGACGGTAGACGTTGCCGAGCTGGGCGGTGAGGGTGCGCAGTGCGTCCACCTGCCGGCGGACCCGCTCGATGTCCCGCACCAGCAAGTGCAGGCTGGCACGGGCCTGGGCGTCGTGGGTTGCGTGGTCGGCCATGAACAAGCCTCTCGAACCGGCGTTGAAAGGAAGTGGGCGGCCGAAGCGGCCGGAAGTGGTCAACTCTCTCTTGACCAACGCGTGGACGCTCCGCTGGTCACGGGGTGGGGGCGTGCGGAGTGTGTTTGTACGCCGGGGTCTCCCACCCGCGCACCACCCGTTTGCTGTTGGCCAAGCGGCCTCGGGCGGGTGGGCGGAAAGGAACGGCGCCTGCGGCGACCGGACATCCGCGGACAGTCATAGACTGGTCCGCTGCCCGTCCGCCGTCGTTCGAGAGGCTCGATCCCGCCCATGAAGCTCGTCTTCGCCGGTACCCCCGAGGTCGCCGTTCCCGCTCTGGACGCTCTGATCGCCTCCGGGCGGCATGAGGTGGCCGCTGTAGTCACGCGGCCCGACGCGCCCGCCGGGCGGGGGCGCAGGCTGGTCGCCTCGCCCGTGGCCGAGCGGGCGGAGGAGGCCGGGATCGAGGTGCTGAAGCCGGTCAGTCCGCGCGACCCCGCGTTCCTGGAGCGGCTGAAGGAGATCGGCCCGGACTGCTGCCCGGTCGTCGCCTACGGCGCCCTGCTGCCCCGCGTCGCCCTCGACATCCCCGCCCACGGCTGGGTCAACCTGCACTTCTCGCTGCTGCCGGCCTGGCGCGGAGCCGCGCCCGTACAGCACTCGATCATGTCGGGCGACGAGATCACCGGCGCCTCCACCTTCCTCATCGAGGAGGGCCTGGACTCCGGCCCGGTCTACGGCACCGTCACCGAGGAGATCCGCCCCACCGACACCAGCGGCGACCTGCTCACCCGCCTCGCCTTCGCCGGTTCCGGGCTGCTCGCGGCCACCATGGACGGCATCGCGGACGGCACCCTGAAGGCCGTACCGCAGCCCGCCGAGGGCATCACCCTCGCGCCGAAGATCACGGTCGAGGACGCCAAGGTCGACTGGGCGGCGCCCGCGCTGCGCGTCGACCGGGTGGTGCGCGGCTGCACGCCCGCCCCCGGCGCGTGGACCGTGTTCCGGGGCGAGCGGCTCAAGCTCGTGCAGGTCGCGCCGGCGCCGGAGCGGACCGACCTCGCGCCCGGACAGCTCGGTGTCGGCAAGAACAGCGTGCACGTGGGCACGGGCTCGTACGCCGTCGAGCTGCTCTGGGTGCAGGCCCAGGGCAAGAAGCCGATGCGGGCCGCCGACTGGGCGCGCGGGGCGCGGATCGCCGAGGGCGAGTCGCTCGGCCGCTGACACCCCGCGAGTGGGGGGTGACGGTCCGCCGACGTACGCTGGTGACCGCACCCCCCTTGAGCACATCCGGAGCACCTTTCCCGTGAGCGAGCAGTCCCGTCGGCCGCACCGGCCCGCCAAGCCCTACCGGCGCCCCCAGAAGGACCCCGTCCGCGTCCTCGCCTTCGACGCGCTGCGCGCGGTGGACGAGCGGGACGCCTACGCCAACCTCGTGCTGCCCCCGCTGCTGCGCAAGGCGCGGGAGAACGGCGACTTCGACGCGCGGGACGCCGCCCTCGCCACCGAACTGGTCTACGGCACGCTGCGCCGCCAGGGCACCTACGACGCGATCATCGCCAGGTGCGTCGACCGTCCGCTGCGCGAGGTGGACCCGCCGGTGCTCGACGTACTGAGCCTCGGCGCGCACCAGTTGCTCGGCACGCGCATTCCCACCCATGCCGCCGTCTCGGCCTCGGTCGAGCTGGCGCGGGTGGTGCTCGGCGACGGGCGGGCCAAGTTCGTCAACGCCGTGCTCCGCAAGATCGCCCAGCACGACCTGGACGGCTGGCTGGAGCGGGTCGCGCCGCCCTACGACGAGGACCCCGAGGACCACCTCGCCGTCGTCCACTCCCACCCGCGCTGGGTCGTCTCCGCGCTGTGGGACTCCCTCGGCGGCGACCGCGCCGGCATCGAGGAACTCCTCGCGGCGGACAACGAGCGCCCCGAGGTCACCCTCGTCGCGCGTCCCGGCCGGTCCACCACCGAGGAACTGCTGACCGAGGACGCGGCCGTGGCAGGTGACTGGTCCCCGTACGCGGTACGGCTCACCGAGGGCGGCGAGCCGGGCGCGGTGGAGGCCGTGCGCGAGGGCCGGGCCGGTGTGCAGGACGAGGGCAGCCAGCTCGTCGCCCTCGCCCTCGCCAACGCGCCCGTCGAAGGCCCCGACGAGATGTGGCTCGACGGCTGCGCGGGTCCCGGCGGCAAGGCCGCGCTGCTGGCCGCGCTGGCCGCCGAGCGCGGTGCCACGCTGGTCGCCTCCGAGAAGCAGCCGCACCGTGCGGGCCTGGTGGCCAAGGCGCTGGCCGGCAATCCCGGCCCGTACCAGGTGATCACCGCCGACGGCACCCGTCCGCCGTGGCGCTCCGGCACCTTCGACCGCGTCCTGATGGACGTCCCCTGCACCGGCCTCGGCGCCCTGCGCCGCCGCCCCGAGGCCCGCTGGCGCCGCCGCCCCGAGGACCTCGAGAACTTCGCCCCGGTCCAGCGAGCCCTCCTGCGCACCGCCCTGGACTCCGTCCGCGTGGGCGGAGTGGTCGGCTACGCCACCTGCTCCCCCCACCTGGCGGAGACCCGGGCCGTGGTGGCCGACCTCCTGAAGCAGCACCCCGACGCCGAACTCATCGACGCCCGCCCCCTGCTCCCCGGCGTCCCCGACCTCGGCGAAGGCCCCGACATCCAACTCTGGCCCCACAAGCACGGCACAGACGCGATGTACCTGGCCCTGATCCGCCGCACAGCGTGAACCAGGTTTTTTGATGGCTCCCCCCTGATCCCGGGTGCCGTTGGAACACGCCGAGGCCGGCCAACCCAGGGGCGCGGGGAACTGCGCGAACGACCCCCACCGGGCCGGCACCCGAACACCCGACCCCCACCACCCAGGACCTGACCCCGCACCCCCCGGAGGGGCATGGCAGGCTTGCCCCATGGCCGCGCAGATCAACCCCAGCATCCTGTCCGCAGACTTCGCCCGCCTCGCCGACGAGGCGAAGGCGGTCGAGGGCGCCGACTACCTCCACGTCGACGTCATGGACAACCACTTCGTCCCGAACCTCACGCTCGGCACCCCCGTCGTGGAGTCCCTGGCCCGCGCCACGGACATCCCGCTGGACTGCCACCTGATGATCGAGGACCCGGACCGCTGGGCCCCGCAGTACGTCGAGGCGGGCGCCTCCTCGGTGACCTTCCACGTGGAGGCGGCGCACGCCCCCATCCGGCTCGCCCGCGAGATCCGCGCCAAGGGTGCCCGCGCCGCCATGGCCCTCAAGCCCGCGACGCCGATCGAGTCGTACGAGGACATGCTCCCCGAGCTGGACATGCTGCTGATCATGACGGTCGAGCCGGGCTTCGGCGGCCAGGCGTTCCTCGACATCACGCTGCCCAAGATCCGCCGCACCCGCGAGCTGATCGCCCGGCACGGCCTCCAGATGTGGCTCCAGGTCGACGGCGGTGTCTCGGCCGAGACGATCGAGCGCTGCGCCGAGGCGGGGGCGGACGTGTTCGTCGCCGGATCGGCCGTGTACGGGGCCGAGGACCCGGCCGAGGCGGTCCGCGCACTGCGCGCGCAGGCGGACCGGGCGATCGCCGATTCGCCCTGGGCGTGCGGCCACTGAGCCACACGTAGGTGAACGGTTGAGGGAAGGCCGCCCATCAGGGCGGATTCACGGCGCCGGATCTGCGAGGATGAACGGCGAATCCAGAGTGTGAACAGCAGTGAGGAGAGCGCCGTGTCGGGTATGTCGGCGGGCCGGTCAGCCATGCGGATGGGACCCGCTGAGCTGGTGCAGGCGGCGGCCATGGCCCGCCGCTTCTACCTGGAGGGCAAGTCCAAGATCCAGATCGCCGAGGAGTTCGGCGTCAGCCGCTTCAAGGTGGCCCGGGTCCTGGAGACCGCTCTCGAACGGGATCTCGTCCGCATCGAGATCCGCGTCCCGGCCGAGCTGGACGCCGAGCGCTCGGACGCGCTCCGCGCCCGGTACGGCCTCAGACACGCCGTCGTGGTCGAGTCCCCGGCCGACGCCGAGGAGACCCCCGACCCGGAGAACCTGGGTGAGGTCGCCGCCGACCTGCTCGGTGAACTCGTCGACGAGGGCGACGTCCTCGGCCTCGCCTGGGGCCGCTCCACCATCCACATGGCGGCCGCGCTCGACCGGCTGCCGCCGTGCACGGTGGTGCAGTTGACGGGCGTGTACGACGCCGGGACCGCGGAGCGCGGCTCCGTGGAGGCCGTCCGCCGCGCCGCCCAGGTGTCCGGCGGGGACGCGCACCCCATCTACGCGCCGATGCTGCTGCCGGACGAGGCCACCGCCGCCGCCCTGCGCAACCAGACCGGGATCGCCCGCGCCTTCGAGTACTTCGACAAGGTCACGGTCGCCTGCGTCTCCATCGGCTCCTGGGAGCCGGGCATCTCCACGGTGCACGACATGCTCAGCGACGAGGAGCGCGCGCACTACGCCTCGCTCGGTGTCGCCGCCGAGATGTCCGCGCACCTCTTCGACGCCGACGGTCGACGGATCGGACGCGACCTGGGGGAGCGGTGCATCACGGTCAAGACCGACCAGTTGCGCCGTATCCCCGAGGTCGTGGCCATCGCGGGCGGGCAGCGCAAGGCCCCGGCGATCGACGCGGTGCTGCGCTCCGGGCTGGTCACCAGCCTGGTGACGGACACCTCGGCCGCGGACTACCTGCTCACCGCGGGCGCCGCGCCGAAGCCCGCGCTCAGCCGCGCCGACCCGGACGGGGTCTGAGCACGGAATCCGGCGGAACGCTGCCACGGCGGGCGCGCCGTGGCAGCATCTGCGGCATGCTGTCGCGGTTCGTCCCCCAGATCCTCAGGAGAGACAACGGCCGGGTGCGCCTGTTCGCCGGTCTTCTCGCCGTGCTCGGTGTCCTGCTGGCCGGCTGCGCCGGTACGGACACCGCCACCGAGCCCCCGGCCGCCTCGCAGAAGAGCGCCTCGGTCCCGGCCTGGGCCCGGGGCATGGCCACCGTCCCCGAGTCCCGGCTGCCCGCCGAGGCCCGGCGGACCCTCGCCCTCATCGACAAGGGCGGCCCGTACCCGTACGCGCGGGACGGCATCGTCTTCGGGAACTTCGAGGGCCATCTCCCCCGGCACCGGCGCGGTTACTACCACGAGTACACCGTGCCGACCCCGGCGTCGGGCGGCCGGGGTGCCCGGCGCATGGTCACGGGCGACGGCGGGGAGTTCTACTACACCGATGATCATTACAACTCCTTCCGGGCGGTGCTGAGATGAGCGAAGACCTTGTCGACCGGGTCGCGGTCACCCTCGACCTCAAGGGGGTCCGCGACAAGGCCGGGCTGATGGACCAGGTGGTGACCGCGCTGAACCTGCCCGACTGGTTCGGCCGCAACTGGGACGCCCTGCTGGACTCCCTCTCCGACACCACCGTCTGGCCCCCGGCCGCCATCGAGCGCGGGCTGCTGATCGTCGTACGGAACTGGGAGCCGTTCGCCGAGCTGAACGGGCAGGAGTGGCGCATCGCGCGGGACGTGTTCTCCGAGGCGGTCGACCGCACCTCGTTCCTCGACGTGATGCTCGCCCTTGGAGGAACCTCCGAGCTGTGACCGCGGGTCCCTGGAGGTTCCGTGAGGGCATGACCAGGGCCCTGGCATGGGAGAATGAAGTACGTGCTCTTTCCCCCTGGCGCACCCGTCAGGGGGTCACCTCTGATCGACTGGGATGTGCGGCACGTGCGTTTCCTCAATGACATCCAGCCTGCCTACGACCTGACGTACGACGACGTCTTCATGGTGCCGAGCCGATCGGCGGTCGGCTCCCGGCAGGCGGTGGACCTCGGCTCTCCGGACGGCACCGGCACCACCATCCCGCTGGTCGTCGCCAACATGACCGCCATCGCGGGACGCCGGATGGCGGAGACGATGGCCCGGCGCGGCGGCCTGGTGGTCATCCCGCAGGACATCCCGATCGACGTCGTCACCGAGGTCGTCTCCTGGGTCAAGAGCCGCCACCTCGTGCTGGACACCCCGATCGTGCTGTCCCCGCACCAGACGGTGGCCGACGCGCTGGCCCTGCTGCCCAAGCGGGCGCACAACGCCGGTGTCGTCGTGGACGCCGACTACCGTCCCGTCGGTGTCGTCACCGACCAGGACCTCAGCGGTGTGGACCGCTTCACCCAGCTCGAAGTGGTCATGTCCCGCGACCTGCTGCTGCTCGACGCCGGCATCGACCCGCGCGAGGCGTTCAACATCCTGGACGCGGCCAACCGCCGCTACGCCCCGGCCGTCGACGCCGAGGGCCGCCTGGCCGGCATCCTCACCCGCAAGGGCGCCCTGCGCGCCACCCTGTACACCCCGGCCGTGGACGCCGACGGCAAGCTGCGCATCGCTGCCGCCGTGGGCATCAACGGCGACGTGGCGGGCAAGGCCAAGCAGCTTCTCGACGCGGGGGTGGACACCCTGGTCATCGACACCGCGCACGGCCACCAGGAGTCGATGATCAGCGCGGTCCGCACCGTGCGCGCCCTCGACCCGCGGGTGCCGATCGTCGCGGGCAACATCGTCTCCGCCGAGGGCGTCCGCGACCTGATCGAGGCCGGCGCCGACATCATCAAGGTCGGCGTCGGACCGGGCGCCATGTGCACCACCCGGATGATGACCGGCGTGGGCCGCCCGCAGTTCTCCGCCGTGCTGGAGTGCGCCGCCGAGGCGAAGAAGCACGGCAAGCACGTGTGGGCCGACGGCGGTGTCCGCCACCCGCGCGACGTGGCCATGGCGCTGGCGGCCGGTGCCTCCAACGTCATGGTCGGCTCCTGGTTCGCCGGCACCTACGAGTCGCCCGGCGACCTCCAGCAGGACGCCGACGGCCGTCTGTACAAGGAGTCGTTCGGCATGGCGTCCGCCCGCGCGGTGCGCAACCGCACCTCCGAGGAGTCGTCGTACGACCGCGCCCGCAAGGGGCTCTTCGAGGAGGGCATCTCCACCTCCCGGATGTTCCTCGACCCGGCCCGGCCGGGCGTGGAGGACCTGGTCGACTCGATCATCGCGGGCGTCCGCTCCTCCTGCACCTACGCGGGCGCCGGTTCGCTGGAGGAGTTCGCCGAGAAGGCCGTCGTCGGCATCCAGAGCGCGGCCGGGTACGCCGAGGGCATGCCCCTGCACGCGAGCTGGAGCTGACCCCTCCGCACGCCTCCGACCTGGGAGCTTCCCGGGTGCGGGGGTGGGGGTGGTTCGTGTTCTACTTCGTAGGAGAAGTGACCGTACCGACGAAGTGAACCACCCCCTGTGCTGAACGATCTCGACGAACGCATCGTGCACGCCCTCGCCGAGGACGCCCGCCGCTCCTACGCGGACATCGGGCAACTGGTCGGCCTGTCCGCCCCCGCCGTGAAGCGGCGGGTGGACCGGCTGCGGGCCACCGGAGCCATCACCGGGTTCACCGTCCGGGTGGACCCGGCGGCCCTCGGCTGGGAGACCGAGGGATACATCGAGATCTACTGCCGCAGCAACACCTCGCCGGAGACCATCCTGCGCGGCCTGGAGCGCTACCAGGAGGTGGTGGCCGCGTCCACCGTCACCGGGGACGCGGACGCCATCGCCCAGGTCTTCGCCTCCGACATGCGGCACTTCGAACGGGTCCTGGAGCGGATCGCCGGGGAGCCCTTCGTGGAGCGGACCAAGTCGGTGCTGGTGCTCTCGCCGCTGCTGCGCCGGTTCTCCTCGGGCGCGCCGGGCTGACCGTGAGTCCGGGCTACCTACGGTAACCATTGCGCTCCCCGGAGCGATCCCGTAGGTTGTCCGGCACTTTCTACCCACTGGTAACCGGCAGGTGATCCATGCGTTGGCCCGTCTGCCGTCCCCGTACCGTCCGCGCCCGCATCATCGCCCTCGCCCTGGCTCCGGCCCTCGCGCTCACCGCGCTGTGGAGCTTCGCCATGGTCTCCGTCACCGGCGAGTTGCGGGCCCTGATCCGGCTCCAGGGCGTCTACGAGGACTACGGCACCCCCGTGGACACCGCGGTCGGGCAGATCCAGATCGAGCGCCGCCTGTCCGCCGCCTACCTGGGCGGCCCCCGCGCGACCGCACCGGCCGCCGCCCTCCTTGCCCAGCAGCGTCGCACCGACCGCGCGGTCACCGCGATGCGGCGGGCCATGGCGAGCGGCGACCGGGACCGGCTCACCGTCCGTCAGCGACGGTCCCTGGACACCATGGTCACCGCCACCGGGAAACTGGAGGCGGTGCGCCGGGACGTGCTGGCCCGGCGGATCGGCTGGGACCGGGCCGTCACCGAGTACAGCGCCCTCGTCGAGCCCGGCTTCGCCGTCGAGTCCGCCCTCACCGCCCTCCAGGCCGGACAACTCGCCCGCGAGGCGCAGACCCTCGTCGAGCTGGTGCGGGTACGGGAGTTCGTCTCCCGGGAGGACGCCCTGGTCGCCGGGGCGCGGGCCGCGGACACCCTCACCCCGGCCCAGTACGCCCTGCTGACCGCCACCATCGAGGACCGCCGCGTCTTCGAGCGGACCTACGCACCCGACCTGCCCGCCGACTCCTACGCCCTGTACGAGAGGTTCCGCGACGGCGATCTGCACCGGGCGCTGGAGCGCGCCGAGGACGCGCTGCTCGTCGCCGGGGCCGACGGCGCGGACCGGGCGGTCGCCGCCGGCACCTGGCGCTCGGTCGCGGACCGGGCCGTGCACAGCTACATGCGGCTGTGCTCCAGCGCCGCCGAGCACGCCGCCGCACGCGGACGGGCCTTCGCCTACCGGGAGTTGACCAAGGCCGCCGTCGTCGGCGCGGCCGGGCTGGCCGCCGCGGGACTCTCCCTGTGGCTCGCGGTACGCGGTGCCCGGCGCGTCTCCCGGCGACTGGAGAACCTGCGTGACGCGGCCGACCTGCTCAGTACCCGCCAACTCCCGGATGTGATGCGCCGGTTGAGCGCGGGGGAGCCGGTCGACGCGGTGGCCGAGGCCCCGCCGCTCACCGCCGACGAGGTACGCGACGACGAGATCGGCCAGGTCGGCCGGTCCTTCAACACCGCCCGGCTGGCCGCCGTGGAGGCCGCCGTCCATCAAGCCACCCTGCGCCGGGGCCTGTCGGCGGTCCTGCTCAACATCGCGCGCCGCAACCAGGCCCTCGTACACCGGCAGTTGAAACTCGTGGACACCCTGGAGCGGCGCACGGACGACCCGGACGTGCTGCGCGAGCTGTTCCGGATCGACCACCTCACCACCCGGATGCGGCGCCACGCGGAGAGCCTGATCATCCTCTCCGGCGCCGCACCCGGCCGCCGCTGGCGCGGACCCGTGCCGATCGCGGACGTGGTGGCCTCGGCGGTGGGCGAGATCGAGGCGTACACCCGCGTGGTCGTCCCGCCGATGCCGGGCGACGGGATCGCGGCGGACGCCGTCGTCGACGTGGTGCACCTGCTGGCCGAACTGCTGGAGAACGCCACCCTGTTCTCGCCCCCGCACACCGAGGTCACCCTGCGCACCGGGCACGAGGACGGCCGCCTGGTCCTGCGCGTCGACGACCGGGGCCTCGGCCTCGACGCCGGGCAGCGCGAGGAGGCGACCCGCACCCTGCGCGACCCCGACGCCTTCGACCCCACCCGGCACGACCGGCTCGGCCTGTACGTGGTCGGCCGACTCGCCGCCCGGCACGGCATCGAGGTCGGCCTCGGGGAATCCCCCTACGGGGGCACGACCGCCACGGTGCTGATCCCGGCCGGGGTGCTGGCGACCGTCGAACCCGCTCAGCGGCGCCCGGCCCCCGCACCGCCCAGCCCCCGCAGACCGGTGCGCACGCCGGTACCGGCCTCTCCCGGCACCACCGCGCTGCCCACCCGCACCCGGCAGGCGTCCCTCGCCCCGGAACTCCGCGCCGACCCGCCGTCCGCCGACGACACCCCGCTCGGCGCGGCCGACCCCGAGGAGATGCGGGCCCTGTTCGCCGCCTTCCAGCGGGGCCTGAGCGAGGGCCGCAAAGGCATTCCCGCCGACGTCAACGCCGACGAAGGGACGGACACCGACGATGTACGGTGACGATCTGAACCCCGAGAACCCCGCCGTGCCCGAGGGCGCGCCCGGTACCGACCTGGGCTGGCTGCTCGACGACCTCGTCGCGCGCACCGAACACGTGCGCCAGGCCGTGCTCCTGACCGCCGACGGACTGCCGCTCAGCAGCTCCGACGGCATGCGCCGCCGCGACATCGAGCACCTGTCCGCCGTCTGCTCGGGCCTGCAGGGGCTCGCCGACTCGGCGGGGGAGCGGTTCGCCACCGGGGAGGTCCGGCAGACCATGGTCATGCTGGAGGACGCCTACCTCTTCATCACCCCCGCCGGACACGGCAGCCGGCTCGCCGTGCTGTGCGAGGCCCGCACGGATGTGGGGCAGCTCGCCCACGAGATGGCCCTTCTCGTCCGCCGCCTCGGCCGCCATCTGGACGCCGCGGCCCGCTCGGCGCCGTGACCGGCGGTGGACGAGGAGTACTGGTACGAGGAGGACACCGGGGCGATGGTCCGCCCCTACACCGTCACCCGAGGCCGCACCCGGCCGTCGGCTCGGCACGCCATCGACCTGATGTCGCGGGTCACCGCCCTGGAACCCGGCCCGGACGGTCCCGGCGTCGACCACGCCCGCGCGGCGCTGCTCGGCCATGTCCGGCGCGGGCCGCGCCCGGTCATCGAGCTGGCCGCCGACGCCGACCTGCCGCTCACCGTCGTCCGGGTACTCCTCGGTGACCTGGCCGAACAGGGGCTGATCCGCATCGACGCGCCCCGCCGCCTCCCGGTACACGGCACGGCCGCCGACCCCGAGCTGCTGCGGGAGATCGTGCGCCGGCTGCGCGAGCTGTAGCCGTTTCTACGCGCGTGCGTCCCCGGCACGCGCAACGAATCGCCGCGTGCGGGCCTCGCGACGCAACAAACCGCGCACCGGCGCGCAACGGGTGCTTCTTGTCCGGGTGAGCGCGCCGACCGTACCGTCTTACTGGCTCTCCGATGCCCCCCCGAATCCCCCTTTTCCCGGTGAGGAACACCCATGCGCACCGCCCTGCTCCAGAGCTCCGGCCGCCCCGGTTCCGTCGCCGAGAACCTCAAGGTGCTCGACGAGGCCGCGGGCCGCGCCGCCGAGGCGGGCGCCGGGCTGCTGGCCGCACCGGAGATGTTCCTGACCGGGTACGCGATCGGCGGCGAGATCCCGCACCTCGCGGAGCCCGCCGACGGCGACTCGGCCGACGCCGTCGCCGACATCGCCACCCGGCACGGCGTGGCCATCGCCTACGGCTACCCCGAGCGCGACGGCGACACGGTGTACAACTCCGCGCAGATCATCTCCGCCGAGGGCGCCCGGCTGGCCAACTACCGCAAGACCCACCTCTTCGGCTGCTTCGAGCGCGACCACTTCACGCCGGGCGGGCGCCAGGTCGTCCAGACCGAGCTGAACGGCCTCACCGTGGGCCTGCTGATCTGCTACGACGTCGAGTTCCCGGAGAACGTCCGCGCCCACGCGCTGGCAGGCACCGACCTGCTGATCGTGCCGACCGCGCAGATGCACCCGTACCAGTTCGTGCCGGAGTCGGTGATCCCGGTGCGGGCCTTCGAGAACCAGATGTACGTGGCCTACGTCAACCGGGTCGGCCAGGAAGGGGAGTTCGAGTTCGTCGGGCTCACCACGCTGGCCGGGCCCGACGGGGTGGCCCGCGTCCGCGCCGGGCGTTCCTCGGCCGAGCTGGTGTTCGCCGACGCCGATCCCGCCTTCCTGGCCGCCTCCCGCGAGGCCAACCTGTACCTGAACGACCGCCGACCCGGTCTGTACGGCTCGCTCACCGCCTGAACCTTCCCCACAGTTCGTCGCAGTACTTCCGCGCAAGGAGTCCGTACCCCATGACGTCCACGGTGCCCAACGCCGTCGAGCACGCCGACGAGCAGCAGCCGCCGATCACCATGTTCGGCCCGGACTTCCCCTACGCCTACGACGACTTCCTGGCCCACCCGGCGGGGCTCGGCCAGATACCGGCGACCGAGCACGGCACCGAGGTCGCCGTCATCGGCGGCGGTCTGTCCGGCATCGTGGCCGCGTACGAGCTGATGAAGATGGGCCTCAAGCCCGTCGTCTACGAGGCCGACCAGCTCGGCGGCCGGCTGCGGACCGTCGGGTTCGAGGGCTGCGACGAGTCGCTGACCGCCGAGATGGGCGCCATGCGCGTCCCGCCGTCCTCCACGGCCCTCCAGCACTACATCGACCTTGTCGGCCTGCACACCCGGCCCTTCCCGAACCCGCTGGCCGAGGGCACGCCGTCCACCGTGGTGGACCTCAAGGGCGAGTCGCACTACGCGGAGACCGTCGAGGACCTCCCGCAGGTCTACCGGGACGTCGCCGCCGCGTGGGGCAAGTGCCTGGAGGAGGGCGCCGACTTCTCCGACATGAACCGCGCCATGCGCGAGCGTGACGTGCCGCGCATCCGCGAGATCTGGTCGAAGCTGGTCGAGAAGCTCGACAACCAGACCTTCTACGGCTTCCTCTGTGACTCCGAGTCGTTCAAGTCCTTCCGGCACCGCGAGATCTTCGGCCAGGTCGGCTTCGGCACCGGCGGCTGGGACACCGACTTCCCCAACTCCATCCTGGAGATCCTGCGCGTCGTCTACACCGAGGCGGACGACCACCACCGGGGCATCGTCGGCGGCTCCCAGCAGTTGCCGCTGCGCCTGTGGGAGCGCGAGCCGGAGAAGATCGTGCACTGGCCCTACGGCACCTCGCTGGCCTCGTTGCACGTCAACGGCGAGCCCCGCCCGGCGGTGACCCGGCTGAACCGCACCTCGGGCAACCGGATCACGGTCACCGACGCGAACGGTGACATCCGGACCTACCAGGCGGCGATCTTCACCGCCCAGTCCTGGATGCTGCTCTCCAAGATCGCCTGCGACGACTCGCTCTTCCCGATCGACCACTGGACGGCGATCGAGCGCACGCACTACATGGAGTCCTCCAAGCTCTTCGTGCCGGTGGACCGGCCCTTCTGGCTGGACAAGGACGAGGAGAGCGGCCGGGACGTCATGTCGATGACGCTCACCGACCGGATGACGCGCGGTACGTACCTGCTGGACGACGGCCCGGACAAGCCCGCCGTCATCTGCCTCTCCTACACCTGGTGCGACGACAGCCTGAAGTGGCTGCCGCTGTCCGCGAACGAGCGGATGGAGGTGATGCTGAAGTCGCTCGGCGAGATCTATCCGAAGGTCGACATCCGGAAGCACATCATCGGCAACCCGGTCACCGTCTCCTGGGAGAACGAGCCCTACTTCATGGGCGCGTTCAAGGCCAACCTGCCGGGCCACTACCGCTACCAGCGCCGCCTGTTCACCCACTTCATGCAGGACCGGCTGCCCGAGGACAAGCGGGGTGTCTTCCTCGCCGGTGACGACATCTCCTGGACGGCCGGCTGGGCCGAGGGCGCGGTCCAGACCGCGCTGAACGCGGTCTGGGGCGTCATGCGGCACTTCGGCGGCGAGACCGACCCGACCAACCCGGGCCCCGGCGACGTGTACGACGAGATCGCGCCCGTCGAGCTGCCCGAGGACTGAGCCGGAGCAGGTGAGCCGGCGCGGAGCCGGCCGGGGCTCAGACCCCGGCCGCCCGCGCCTTCTCGTACAGCCCGGCGGCGGTGTCCTTCAGCTCGGCCGCGTCCCGTGCCTCGCTCTGGACGTCGAGGAGTATCTCCGCGTCCGGAACGATGCCGGTGTGCGCCGCGATGTCGGCCACGATCTGGTCGGTGTCGCCCTCGAACAGCGGGCGGTCCGCGCCGGTGACCGGCCTGGCGGCCACGCGCGCGTTGACCCTGATGACTGTACGGACCGGCTCGGTACGCCCGGCCTCCTCGGCCAGCTCCCGCAGGTCGCGCCACTGGGCGGCGAGCTGCTCGGGGCCGTAGGCGCCCGGCAGCCAGCCGTCGCCCCGCTCCACCAGCCGCCGCATCGCCCGCCGGTTGGTCGCGGCCAGCAGGACCGGGACGGGCCGCACCGGCTTCGGGCCGACGATCGCGGAGGCGATGTCGGTGGTCTTGCCGTGATGGACGACCGGATCGGGACCCCACACGGCCCGGCACACCGCGATCACCTCGTCCAGCGCGGTGCCGCGCTCCTCGAAGGGGAGCACCCCCGCGGCCGCGTACTCGTCCAGGGACCAGCCCGTGCCGAAGCCCGCGATCACCCGCCCGCCGCTCACCACGTCCAGCGTGGCCAGGGACTTGGCGAGCTGGAACGGCAGGTGCAGCGGGGCCACCAGCACGCTGGAGCCCAGCTCGGCGCGCGAGGTCGCGGTGGCGGCGAGGGTGAGCGTGACCAGCGGGTCGGCCACGCCCCGGTAGTACTCCGGCCAGGGCAGACCCGGTATGCCGTACAGCCCCTGGGCGGCGGGCTCCGGGACCAGGGCCCGCTCGAAGACCCACAGGCTGTCGTAACCGATCTCCTCGGCGGCGCGTGCCACGTCGGGCACGTCCCTGCCGATGTCGTACTGGCGCATCTGGGGAAGGCCGAGGCCGAGCCTGGTCGTCATACCGGTGCTCCTTCGCGTCGGGATGTCCCTTCAACGCGCGGCCCCCGCCCGGCTGTTCCGTAAGTCACCCGATGGGGTGACTTCAGGCCACCTCAGTCCCCGCACTCCCCGAGCGGCGTCAGCAGCATCCGTCCCGCGAAGCCGACGGCCGCGTCCAGCCGGGCGGTGAACTCCTCGGCCATGTCGCCGCCACAGCGCCGCAGCGCCCACAGCACCCTGGCCGCCGACCAGGTGGCGTCCCGCGCCCGCTCCAGGCTCCACGCGCCCAGCAGATGCGTGATCGGGTCCGCGATCTGGAGCAGGTCGGGACCCGGCATCAGATCCTCGCGGATGCGCTCCTCCAGCTCGGCCAGCAGCTCGCCCACCCGGTCGAACTCGTCCTCCAGCTCGGCCGGCGCACATCCCAGGGCCGCGCAGGTGTCGACCACGGCGAGCGCCAGGTCGTGCCCGATGTGGGCGTTGATGCCCGCCAGGGCGAACTGGAGCGGCCGTACGCCGGGATGGCGGCGGAGCTGGAACAGCGGACGCCAGCAGGCGGGCGGACGGCGGTCGTCCTCGACCGCGTCCACGGCCGCGAGGTACCGCTCGGCGAACCGGACGTCCAGCGCGGCCGCCGCGCACGCGTCCGGGAACTCCCCGGCGTCCAGCCGCCGGTCCACCTCCTCGGTGACGGTGAGGTAGACCCGGTTGAACACGGCGACCCCGTCCCGCGCGGGCAGCGCCGCGTCGAGCGCGCGCATCCGGGTCAGGACGGCGTCGACGGGGGTGGTGGAGTATCGCGGCAGCACCATGGGGGCAGGGTGGCAGCCGCGCACCGGCCGGCGGGCCGACCGGCCCGGTGCTTCGCCGGAACGAGCGAACGCCGGGCCGGTGCGGCTCCCGCTACGGCTTGCCGGACCCGTCGGCGGTGCCCTCGGCCTGCTTGTCGTACGACGAGGTGCCCTCGTCCAGCAGCGGCTGCTGCGTCTTCAGGTGGGCCGGGGCGAAGGCGCGCAGGGCGTGGTAGCCGGTGATGACGACCAGGGTGCCCAGGGCGATGCCGCTCAGCGAGAAGGTGTCGGTGAACTTCATGGTGACGTTGCCGACGCCGATGATGATGCCCGCGGCCGCCGGGACCAGGTTCAGCGGATTGCGCAGGTCCACCTTGCCGTGCAGCCAGATCTGCGCGCCGAGCAGGCCGATCATGCCGTACAGGATGACGGTGATGCCGCCGAGGACACCGCCGGGGATCGCGGCCACCACCGCGCCGAACTTGGGGCAGACGCCGAAGAGCAGGGCGAAGCAGGCGGCGGCCCAGTAGGCGGCCGTGGAGTAGACGCGGGTCGCGGCCATCACACCGATGTTCTCGGAGTAGGTGGTGTTCGGCGGGCCGCCCACGGCGGTGGAGAGGACCGAGGCGACGCCGTCCGCCGAGATCGCGGTGCCGAGCTTGTCGTCCAGTGAGTCGCCGGTCATCTCGCCGACCGCCTTGACGTGGCCCGCGTTCTCCGCGACCAGGGCGATCACCACGGGCAGCGCGACCAGGATCGCCGACCACTGGAAGGCGGGCCCGTGGAAGGCGGGCAGCCCGATCCAGTCCGCCTTGGAGACGCCGGAGAGGTCGAGCCGCCAGTGGTCGGTGACCTTGCCGCTCGCGTCCGCCGAGTGGATCTTGCCGAGGGTCAGGTCGAAGATCCAGGAGATCAGGTAGCCGAAGACCAGGCCCAGGAAGATGGCGATGCGCGACCAGAAACCGCGCAGGCAGACCACGGCCAGGCCGGTGAACAGCATCACGAGCAGCGCCGTCCACTGGTCCTGCGGCCAGTACGTCGTCGCGGTGACCGGGGCCAGGTTGAAGCCGATCAGCATGACCACGGCGCCGGTGACGACCGGCGGCATCGCGGCGTGGATGATCCGCGCGCCGAACTTCTGCACCGCGAGACCCACCAGGAACAGCACCACGCCGACCACGAGGATCGCGCCGGTCACGGTCGCGCTGCTGCCGCCGTCCGCGCGGATCACCGCGGCGACACCCACGAAGGACAGCGAGCAGCCCAGGTAGCTGGGGACCCGGCCGCGGGTGGCGAGCAGGAAGATCACCGTCGCCACACCCGACATCATGATCGCCAGGTTGGGGTCCAGGCCCATGAGCACGGGGGCGACGAAGGAGGCGCCGAACATCGCCACGACGTGCTGGGCGCCCAGGCCCACCGTGCGCGGCCAGGTCAGCCGTTCGTCGGGGCGTACCACCGCTCCGGGTGCGGGTGACTTTCCATCACCGTGCATTCGCCAACGCACGCCGAGGTCCATGGTGGGGTTTCGCTTTCTCTGTACTGAAGACGGTCCGCACCATTGTCAGGGGTAAGGAGGTGCGCTTCGGCCCCGCGGTGTCCCTCGCGCGCCGGGAACGGGTGTCCGGGGACCCCGGTCTGACCAGGGGAGTTGCCCGCGAGAGCGCCTGAGCGGTCGCTTAGTATGGCGGGGTCCGGGGGTGTGCGCCGCCCCGACCGACCCGCTCAGGAGCCCCGCCCGTGACCGCCGAAGCCCCGACCGCCCCCACCGTCCCGTACGGTCAACTCGTCCCCGTCGCCGTGCACTTCGACGACCTGGACGCGCTCGGGCTGCTGCACAACGCCCGCTGTCCGCTGCTGGTCGAGCGCGCCTGGACCGAGCTGTGGAACGCCCGCGGGGTCCGCTTCGACGGCGACTGGGCGGCGGCCGGCGACGCCTGCACCGCGGTCCGCGAACTCGTCATCGGCTATGAGGCGCCCGTCACCCGCCCCGGCACCTACGCCGTCCACCTCTGGCTGGAGCGGCTCGGCACCACCGGCCTCACCTACGGGTTCCGGCTCTGCTCGGCCGACGGCGCCACGACCTACGCGCGCGGCACCCGCGTCCTGGTCCGGCTGGACGCGGAAACGCTGCGGCCCGCGCCCTGGAGCGAGGGGTTCAGGCAGGCGGCCCGGGAACTGCTGCGGCCTGCCGGCTGACCTTGTCGCCCCCGCGCTCGGCGGTGCGCAGCACGCCCGCGAACCCGGCCAGCGCGCAGGCCAGCACGGTCACCACGACGAACGACACGGTCAGGCTGGTCGCCTGCGCCACCCCGCCGATCAGGCTCGGCGCGATCAGCCCCGAGGTGTAGGTGATCGTGGCCACACCCGCGATGGCCTGGCTCGGGTTGGGCCCCGAGTGCCCGGCCGCCGCGAAGCACAGCGGGACGACCACCGCGATGCCGAGCCCCATCAGCGCGAAGCCGGTCATCGCCAGCGGGGGACGGTCCGCGAGGACCACCAGCAGGCCACCCACCCCGGCGAGCAGGCCGCCCGCCCGGACGGTGCGCACCGCGCCGAAGCGGTTCACCACCGCGTCCCCGGCGATCCGGGCGACGGCCATGGTCAGCATGAACCCGGTGGTGGTCGCCGCCGCCAGGCCCGGCGAGCCGTCCAGCCGGTCCCGCAGGAACACCGCGGACCAGTCCAGGCTCGCCCCCTCCGCGAACACCGCGCAGAAGCCGACCGCGCCGATCAGCAGGGCCGAGCGGGGCGGCAGCGCGAACCTCGGCGGCGGCTCCTCGTCCTCGGCGGGCTGTACGTCCAGCACCCAGGCGCACGCCAGTTGGCCCAGCAGGGTGAGTACGACGGCCGCCAGCACATGGTGCAGCCGGGCGTCGGAGCCGAGATGCGCGGCCAGCGTGCCCGCCGCCGAGCCGATCAGCGCGCCCGTGCTCCACATGCCGTGCAGCCCCGACATGATCGACTTGCCGAGCAGCCGCTCGACCTCCACGCCGAGCGCGTTCATCACCACGTCCGCCATGCCGGATGCGGCACCGTAGACGAACATGCCCAGGCACAGCGTGAGCAGGTTGGGCGCCAGCGAGGGCAGCACCAGGGAGAGCGTCCACAGCGCGAGGAGTCCGCGCAGGGCCGTACGGCTGCCGAAGCGGTGGCTGATCCGGCCCGCCAGCGGCATCGCGCAGGAGGCGCCGAGCGCGGTGAAGGCCAGGGCGAACCCGAGCTGGCCCGCGCTCAGCCCGGCGTGGTCCTGAATCCAGGGCACGCGGGTGGCGAAGGAACCCGTCACCGCGCCGTGCACGGCGAACACGGCGGCCACGGCGTACCGGGCGCGCCTGACCTTCCCGGCCGGTCCGCTCACGTCACCCATCTTCACGTCCCTCCCCAGGGGCTCGCCCGCTGTACCGTCCTCGGCACCCGCGCAAACTATCAGGGACCCTGCCTGATAGATAGGGTGCGTCCATCGGCCCGCCTCTGGGAGGATTCCCGTCATGCCCGCATCACCGAGCACCGCACGGGCCATCAACGACCGGCTCGCCCTGCGGCTGTTGCAGCAGGAGGGCCCGCTGACGGCGGGACAGCTCAAGCAGCTCACCGGACTGTCCCGGCCCACCGTGAGCGACCTCGTCGAGCGCCTCACCGTCTCCGGTCTGATCCGGGTCGTGGGGGAGTCGGGCGAGCAGCGCCGCGGGCCCAACGCCCGGCTGTACGGCATCGCCGCCGACCGCGCCCATCTGGCCGCCCTCGACGTCCGTACCGGGGGAGTCCTGGTGCTCGTCTCCGACCTGGTCGGAAGGGTGCTCGCGGAGGTGGCCGTGCCCATCGACGCCGGGAGCGGCACCGGGCCCGCCGTCGAGCAGGCGGTCGCGGCCGTGGAGGAGGCGGCGCGGAAGGCGGGGCAGGACGCCTGGGCGGGGCTGCACACCGTGGGCATCGGCGCGCCCGGTCTGGTCGACCCGGCCACCGGTGACCTGCGCGACTCCAGCGGGCTGCCCGCGTGGCACCGCAGCCTGGTCGCGGCCCTCCAGTGGCGGCTGCCCAAGGCGCGGGTCACGGTCGAGAACGAGACCAACCTCGCGGCCCTCGCCGAGCAGCGCGAGGGTGCCGCCCGCGACCGGGACACCTTCGTCCTGCTCTGGCTCGGGCACGGCGTCGGCGCCGCCGTCGTCCTCGACGGTCACCTGCGCCGGGGTGCCTCCGGCGGTACCGGTGAGATCGGCTTCCTGCCCGTCCCCGGCACCGGCTCGCTGCCCTCCGCCACCGACTGCGACGGCGGCTTCCACGCCCTGGCGGGCGCCGCCGCGATCGGCGCCCTCGCCCGCGAGCACGGCCTGCCGGCCGAAGGCCCGCTGGACGGACCGGGCGCCGCACGGCTGGTCGCGCGGGCGGTCGCCGCGGGGGACGGCCCCGCCGCCCGCTTCCTGGACACCCTCGCCGACCGCCTCGCCATAGGCACCGCCGCCGTCACCGCCATCCTCGACCCCGGCTGCGTGGTCCTCGGCGGCGAGATCGGCCAGGCCGGCGGAGAGGCCCTCGCTCGCCGGGTCGGCGCCCGCCTCGCCCGCATGTCCCCCCTGGCCACCGAGGTCCGCCCCGGCGCCCTCGGCGGCACGGCGGTCCTGCGCGGGGCCCTCCTGACAGCCCGCGACCGCGCCCAGGACGAACTGTTCGCGCCGTAGGGCTCAGTCCCGGTCCCGCAGGGCGCTCACGCCGTTGACGTCGTTGGAGTGGTGGTAGGCGTGTGCCTGGCGGCGGGCATCGCGGAGACCCCGTGTGGCCCGCGCCTCGATCCGCAGGGCCTCGGGACCGCCGGGTGCCCGGCGCCGGTCGCGCCGGACCAGCTTGATGACCGACCAGACCAGGATCAGCGCCGTACCCACCAGGGCGAGCAGCATCCGGACCACCCCCTCCGCCGGCGGGCCGGGCAGGCCCGCACCTGGCAACGTAGCCGGGGTGGCGAAGCTGCGCCACCGGCAACCCTGACCCCTCCCACGCTTCCGGTGCCCGGCAACCCCGCCCTCCGCTCAGCCGAACCGGCGGGCCAGGTGCTCCTCGAACGTCCCCTTGCCCACCGCCTGTTCCGGGGCCAGGTGGCCGCCCGCGCGGAACGCGCCGTACGTCCGGCCGAACAGGGGGACCTCCAGCGGGCGTCGGTGCCTGCCCGTGGCGTTCAGGTAGGCACGGGCCAGGGAGGGGACGGAGCGGATCTCGGGGCCGCCCATGTCGGGGACGCGGCCCGAGGGGGTCGTGAGGGCCAGCTCCGCCAGGCGGTCGGCCACTTCGGCCACCTCGATCGGCTGGTCGGAGAGACCGGCCGGGAGCAGGGCCAGTGGGGGTGCGGTGAGTTTGCCGAGGAAGGTGACCATCAGGTCGTGGAACTGGGTGGCGCGGAGCACGGTCCAGCCCAGGCCCGAGTCCTCGATCCGGCGCTCCACCGCGAGCTTGGCGCGGTAGTAGGGCAGCGGCACCCGGTCCACGCCGACGATGGAGATGTACACCAGATGGGCCACGCCGGCCCGCCGCGCGGCCGCGATCAGGTGGCCGGCGGCCCGCTCGTCGCCGCCGTTGGGCGAGCTGGCGCAGTGCACCACCGTCTCCACGCCGGCCAGCGCCGTGTCGAGCGCGGGGCCGCCCTTGCGCAGGTCGGCCGCGTACGGCTCGCTGTGCCGGCTGAGTACCCGTACCTCGTGGCCGTCCGTCCGGAGTCTCTCCGTCACCAGCCGGCCGAGTGTGCCGGTGCCGCCCGTCACCAGGATCGTGGTCATGCCGCTCGCCTTCCCTGAGGGTCCGGGGCGGCCCGTCCGGCACGCCCATGACCTGTGACGGCGCCACGGCCGGGAATGTGACATGCGGCTGGGGTGACCCGGCGGCGGGCAAGGGCCTTCGTCACCGCCGCCGGGTCCGGTCGCACCATAAAAGGACTAGACCACTTCGGTCAACAGGTCCGGACCAAGCTCAATTCCCTTGTGATGTGGGGATGTTGTGTCGGGTGTTCACCCGCATGGTGTGTCTGTGAGGCAGCCCACACCGGTCCCCTGTATGGCCGACCGGCGGGCGTGGCAGACTTGCGGTGTACCAGAAGCAGCGCACTCCGGGGTCGGTGAAAGTCCGAACCGGCGGTTACAGTCCGCGACCCGGCCGCTTCCAGCGGCCGGTTGACCAGGTGAAACTCCTGGACCGACGGTTAAAGTCCGGATGGGAGGCAGTGCGCGGCGGGCGGGCATCACCATGCGCGCCGCCGTATCAGGTCTCGTCCCTTGTGGGACGGGTCCCTCTCGGCGTCGTACCCGGTGCATTCCCCTCGTCCATGCCGTCGTCATCGACCGGCCCCCGGAGTCCGTGCCCGAAGAGGCAGGAGGACCGGGGACGTGTTCACCGGAATCGTGGAAGAGCTGGGCGAGGTCACCGCCGTCGAGAACCTCGGCGACGCCTCCCGTTTCCGGCTCCGTGGCCCCGTCGTCACCGAAGGCGCGCGGCACGGGGACTCCATCGCCGTCAACGGCGTCTGTCTCACCGTGGTCGAGCACGAGGGTGACGAGTTCACCGCCGACGTGATGGCCGAGACCCTCAAGCGCTCCAGCCTCGGCGCGCTCGCCGTCGGCTCCCGCGTCAACCTCGAACGCCCCACCGCCGTCGGCGCCCGCCTCGGCGGCCACATCGTGCAGGGCCATGTCGACGGCTCCGGCGAGGTGCTCGCCCGTACCCCGTCCGAGCACTGGGAGATCGTGAAGATCTCGCTCCCCGCCCACCTCTCCCGCTACGTCGTGGAGAAGGGCTCCATCACGGTCGACGGCATCAGCCTCACCGTGGTCGAGGCGGGCCCCGACTTCTTCACCGTCAGCCTCATCCCCACCACGCTCGCCCTGACCACGCTCGGCCACAAGCAGCCCGGCGACCCGGTCAACCTCGAGGTCGACGTCATCGCCAAGTACGTCGAGCGGCTGCTCGCGGCCGGACGGGAGGCAGGCGCGTGAACTCGCTCAACACCGAGGCGTTCACCCTGTTCGGCCAGCACATCCTGTGGTCGGACATGATCGGCAACCTCTTCGGCCTGGCCGCCCTCGCACTCGGCTGGCGCCGCTCCCTGGTGACCTGGCCGGTCCAGCTCCTCTCCGGCCTCATCCTGTTCGCCGCGTTCTACGGTCACCTCGCCGGCAGCGCGGGCAAGCAGGTCGTCGTCATGGCCGTCGCCGTCTACGGCTTCTGGCAGTGGAGCCGCAGCCGCGGCAAGGCCGCCGACGGCCACATCGCCCCCCGCTTCGCCACCTGGCGCGAACGCGCGGTCATGATCGCCGCGGCCGCCGCCGGCACCGTCGCCGTCGCGCTGCTCTTCACCGCGTACCCGTCGCTGTCCTGGGACCCCTGGCCGGACGCCTACATCTTCGTCGGCACCATCGTCGCCATGTACGCCCAGGCCAAGGGCATGGTCGAGTTCTGGATCGCCTGGCTGCTCGTCGACGTCGTCGGCGTCCCGCTCAACTTCGCCAACGGCTACGCCTTCTCCGGCTTCGTCTACGTGATCTACGGCGCGCTCGTCCTGTGGGGCATGCGCGACTGGTGGCTGCGCTCCCGCGAGAACGCGCGGCCCGTCCTGGAAGGAACGCCCGCATGACCTCGGCACCCCCGCTGCACCCCGGTGACAGCATCGAAGACCTCCGCCTCGACCCCGTGGAGCAGGCCGTCGCCGACATCGCCGCGGGCCGCCCCGTCGTGGTCGTCGACGACGAGGACCGCGAGAACGAGGGCGACCTCGTCATCGCCGCCGAGAAGGTCACCCCCGAGATCGTCGCCTTCATGATGAGCGAGTGCCGGGGCCTGATCTGCGCCCCCATGGAGGGCGCCGAACTCGACCGGCTGAAGCTGCCGCAGATGGTCGAGGACAACACCGAGTCGATGAAGACCGCCTTCACCGTCTCCGTGGACGCCTCGCCCGCGCACGGCGTGACCACCGGCATCTCCGCCACCGACCGCGCCACCACCCTGAAGCTGCTGGCGAGCGGCACCGCGCGGCCCACCGACCTGGTCCGCCCCGGCCACATCTTCCCGCTGCGCGCCCGCGAGGGCGGCGTCCTGGTCCGCGACGGCCACACCGAGGCCGCCGTCGACCTCGCCCGGCTCGCCGGACTGCGCCCCGCCGGAGCCATCGTGGAGATCGCCGGCGAGGACGGCCGCATGCTGCGGCTGCCCGAGCTGATCCCCTTCGCCCGCAAGCACGGCCTGACGATCATCTCCATCGCGGACCTCGTCACCCACCTCCGCGCCCCCGCGGCCGAGGCCGAGGAGGCCGTGACAGCGCCTCTCGCGGTCGCGCCCACCGTCCGCCGCGAGGCCGAGACCAGCCTGCCCACCCGGCACGGCACCTTCACCGCCTACGGCTACCGCGCCCCCGACGGCGTCGAACACGTCGCCCTCGTCCACGGCGACATCGGGGACGGCACCGGCGTGCTCGCCCGCGTCCACTCCGAGTGCCTCACCGGCGACGTCTTCGCCTCCCGGCGCTGCGACTGCGGCCCCCAGCTCGACGCCGCCCTCGCCCGCATCCACGCCGAGGGGAGGGGCGTCGTCGTCTACCTGCGCGGCCACGAGGGACGCGGCATCGGCCTGCTGTCCAAGCTGCGCGCCTACGAACTCCAGGAGCGCGGCCGGGACACCCTCGACGCCAACCTGGAACTCGGCCTGCCCGCCGACGCCCGCGACTACGCGGCCGGCGCCCAGATCCTGGCCGACCTCGGCGTGCGCGACGTCCGCCTGATGACCAACAACCCCGACAAGACCGACGCGCTCACCCGGCACGGCATCCAGGTCACCGGCCGCGAGCCGATGCCGGTCCACGCCGACGAGCACAACGTCCGGTACCTGCGCACCAAGCGCGACCGGATGGGCCACGACCTGCCCTGGCTGGACACCCCCGCCGTGTCCACCTGCGGCAACCAGTAAGCGATCAACCAGTAAGCGATACCGAGCGAACAGCGCGAAGGAGCAACGTGAGCGGCAAGGGTGCACCGGAGATCTCCGTACGCAGCAACGTCAGCGACCTCAGGGTCGCCGTCATCGCGGCGCAGTGGCACGACAAGGTGATGGACGGTCTGGTGAACGGCGCCCTGCGCGCCCTGCACGACCTGGGGATCGACGAGCCGACCTTGATCAGGGTCCCCGGCAGCTTCGAACTCCCCGTCGCCGCCAAGGTCCTGGCCGACCGCGGCTACCAGGCCGTCGTCGCCCTCGGTGTCGTCATCCGCGGCGGCACCCCCCACTTCGACTACGTGTGCCAGGGCGTCACCCAGGGCCTCACCCAGGTCTCGGTGCAGACCGGCGTCCCCGTCGGCTTCGGCGTCCTCACCTGCGACACGGAGGAGCAGGCCCTGGACCGCGCCGGCATCGAGGGCTCCAGCGAGGACAAGGGCCACGAGGCGGTCACCGCTGCCGTGGCCACGGCTGCCACGCTCCGTTCGGTGTCCGAACCCTGGCACTGAGACCCCGTCCGGACCGCGTAGGCTGAGGACCACCATGTCCAATAAGACGTTCGAGGAGCTCTTCACCGAGCTCCAGCACAAGGCAGCCACCGGCGACCCCGCCACCTCCCGCACCGCCGAACTGGTGGGCAAGGGCGTCCATGCCATCGGCAAGAAGGTCGTCGAGGAGGCCGCCGAGGTCTGGATGGCCGCCGAGTACGAGGGCAAGGAAGCGGCCGCCGAGGAGATCTCGCAGTTGCTCTACCACGTCCAGGTGATGATGGTCGCCCGCGGTATCTCGCTGGACGACGTCTACGCCCACCTGTGATCCGTCGCCCCGTACGCCGAACCCACCGCACCACGCCGTCACACGAAGGAAGCCGACCTCATGCTGCGCATCGCCGTCCCCAACAAGGGTTCCCTGTCCGGACCTGCGGGGGACATGCTGCATGAGGCCGGCTACCGGCAGCGGCGGGAGTCCAAGGAACTGCGCACCGTGGACCCGGTGAACGAGGTCGAGTTCTTCTACCTCCGCCCCCGGGACATCGCGATCTACGTCTCCTCCGGGCAGCTCGACATCGGCATCACCGGCCGCGACCTGCTGATCGACTCCGGCGCCGGCGCCGAGGAGATCCTCCCGCTCGGCTTCGCCCGCTCCACCTTCCACTTCGCCGCCCGCCCCGGCACCTTCGCCGGCACCGCCGACCTCAAGGGCCGCACGGTCGCCACCTCCTACGAGGGCATCGTCGGCCGCCACCTCGCGGACAACGCCATCGACGCCTCCGTGGTCCACCTCGACGGCGCGGTGGAGACCGCGATCGAGCTGGGCGTGGCGGAGATCATCGCGGACGTGGTGGAGACCGGCACCTCGCTGCGCAACGCCGGGCTCGAGGTCTTCGGCGAGCCCATCATGAAGTCCGAGGCCGTCGTCATCCGCCGCACCGGCGCCGACACCGACGAGCCCAAGGTCCAGCAGTTCCTCCGCCGCCTCCAGGGCGTCCTGGTCGCGCGGACCTACGTGATGATGGACTACGACTGCCGCGTGGAGCAGCTCGAGAAGGCCGTCGCGCTCACGCCGGGCCTGGAGTCCCCCACCGTCTCCCCGCTGCACAACGAGGGCTGGGTCGCCGTGCGCGCCATGGTCCCGGCCAAGGAGGCCCAGCGGATCATGGACGATCTGTACGCCATCGGGGCCCGGGCCATCCTGACCACGGCCATCCACGCCTGCCGTCTCTGAGGAACCGCGAGTCAGATGTCCGAGCCGTCCCAGCCCCCCGCCGCCCAGCCCGTCCTCCCGGTCACCTTCCGGCCGGGACACACCCGGGTGATCCTGCTCACCGCCGGGGTCGCGATCTTCCTGGTCGTCGCCGCCGTCGCCCTGCTGCTGGAGATGGGACCGGGGGAGCGCCTCAGCTTCATCGTCACCGGCGCCCTGATGGCCTGGGTGCTGGCCCGGCTGGCGCGGGTGAAGGTCGTCGCCGAGCAGTCCGGCGTCACGGTCGTCAACATCGCCGGCAGCCGCAAGCTGGCCTGGGCCGAGATCGTCGGGGTCAACCTGCGTCCGGGTGACCCCTGGGTGTTCCTCGACCTCAGCGACGGCACCAGCCTGGCCGCGCTCGGCATCCAGCCCGGCGTCGCCAAGGAGCGCGCCATCGCCGACGCGCGGAGCCTGCGCACTCTGGTGGAGCAGCAGGCGCCGCGCGATCCCGAGTTCCCCCGGAGCTGAGGCTCCGGCAAGCCGAGCGCGGCCTCAGGGGCCCCTCGGGGTCCCGGATCAGGGGCCGATCAGGGGCGGTCACCCTTGCCGCACCTGCCCCGGTCTTGACTAATCTGTTGGCGGAGGCGTTTTTCGAGGCGCCTCCGCCTCCGTCGTGCCACGCCCGGCGCGCGGAGGTTTTCCCTGCTATCCGAGGAGTGACCCTCTCCGGCGATGGACGGTTCGTCCTGTAGTACCTGCGCCGCCCCCTGCCGACATACCGCGGACCACCCGGCCCGCGTGCACGCGGAGGCGGCGGCATCATGAGCATCTCCCTGCTGCTCCTAGGAGCGGCCTTCCTGCTGATCCTGGCCAACGGCTTCTTCGTGGCCGCCGAGTTCGGCCTCGTCACCGTCGAGCGCCAGGACGCCGAGCGGGCCGCGGCCGAGGGCGACAAGCGCGCCCGTACGGTCGTGGAGTCGCTGAAGGAACTCTCCTTCCAGCTCTCCGGCACCCAGCTCGGCATCACCATCACCTCGCTCGTCGTCGGCATGCTCGCCGAACCGGCCCTCGCGGACCTGCTCGGCGGCCCCCTCGGCGCGCTCGGCGTCCCCGAGGGTGCCGCCTCCGGGGTCGCGGTGGTGGTCGGCATGCTGCTGGCCTCCGCGGTCCAGATGGTCGTGGGTGAGCTGGTCCCCAAGAACTGGGCGGTCTCCAAGCCGCTCCAGGTAGCGCGGTTCGTCGCGGGCCCGCAGCACGTGTTCGCGCGGCTGTTCCGGCCGGTGATCTCCGTGCTGAACACGGTCGCCAACCGGCTGGTCCGCGCCCTCGGCGTCGAGCCCGCCGACGAGCTGGCCTCCGCCCGCACCCCCGGCGAACTGGTCTCCCTGGCCCGGCACTCCGCCCGGGCCGGCGCCCTGGAGCAGGACACGGCCGACCTGTTCGTGCGCACCCTGTCCCTCGGCGACCTGACCGCCCAGCACGTCATGACCCCGCGGGTGAAGGTCAGCGCGCTCCAGGACTCGGCCACCGCCGAGGACGTCGTCAACCTCACCCGTGCCACCGGTCTGTCCCGCTTCCCCGTCTACCGGGAGAAGATCGACGAGATCGTCGGCATGGTCCACCTCAAGGACGCCCTCGCGGTTCCGGCGGCCGAGCGCCTGCGCACCCCGGTCGCCCGGATCGCCGGCAAGGCGCTGCTGGTCCCCGAGACCCTGCCGGTGCGCCCCCTGCTGACCCGGCTGCGCAGCGAGCAGCCCATCGCGGTCGTCGTCGACGAGTACGGCGGCACCGCGGGCGTGGTCACGCTGGAGGACATCGTCGAGGAACTGGTCGGCGAGGTCCGCGACGAGCACGACCGCCAGGTCGTGCCCGAGGTCGCCCCCGCCCCGCCGGAGGACGGCCGCCCCGCCTGGGACGTGGACGGCGGCTGCCGCGTCGACGTCCTCACCCGCATCGGCCTGGAAGCCCCCGAGGGCCCGTACGAGACAGTCGCCGGGCTCGTGGCCGACCTGCTCGGCCGCATCCCCGCCCCCGGCGACCGGGCCGAACTGCCCGGCTGGCGGCTGTCCGTGCGCCAGGTCCGCCACTACCGCGCCGAGCGGGTCCGCCTGGTCCGGACGGCGCCCGTCGCCCAGCAGCCGGAGGCCGTCCGATGAGCGTCGTCCAACTCCTCTTCGCCGCGCTGCTCGTGCTCGCCAACGGATTCTTCGTCGGCGCCGAGTTCGCGCTCGTCTCCGTCCGGCGCAGCCAGATCGAGCCGGTCGGCACCGCGCGTGCCCGCCAGGTGCTGCACGGTCTGGAGCGGCTGCCGCAGATGATGGCGGCCGCCCAGTTCGGCATCACCGTCTGCTCGCTGACCCTGGGCGCGGTGGCCGAGCCGACCGTGGCCCATCTGCTGGAGCCGGTGTTCGAGGCCGCCCATGTCCCCGAGGGTGCGATCCACCCGCTGGGCTATGTGATCGCGCTGGCCGCGGTGGTCTTCTTCCACCTGGTCATCGGTGAGATGGTGCCGAAGAACCTGGCCATGGCCGCCCCGGAGAAGGCCGCGCTCTGGCTCGGTCCGGGCCTGGTGTACTTCGCCCGGATCTGCAAGCCGGTCACCGTGGCGCTCGGCGCCTGCGCGCAGGGCATCCTGCGGCTGTTCCGCGTCGAGCCCAAGGACGAGGTCGAGGCCGTCGTCACCAGCGAGCAGCTCAACCGCCTGCTGGAGGACTCCGGCCAGGCCGGGCTGCTCGACCCGGAGGCGCAGGAGCGTCTTGAGGACGCCCTGGAACTGGGCTCCCGCCCGGTCACCGACGTCCTCCTCAAGCGCGAGACCCTCGTCACGGTGCCGCCGTCGGTGACACCGGGCGAGATCGTGGAGCTGACCGCGCGCACCGGCTACTCCCGCTTCCCGGTGGCCGCCGGAGCCGGCGCCTTCATGGGGTACGTGCATGTGAAGGACGTCCTCGACCTGGAGGACTCCGACCGCGCCGTGCCGCAGCACGTGTGGCGCCCGATGGCCACGATGCGGGCGGAACTCCCGCTGGACGACGCGCTGACCGTCATGCGCCGGGCGGCCACGCATCTGGCCCAGGTGGCGGACGCCTCCGGCCGGGTGCTGGGTCTGGTCGCGCTGGAGGACGCGCTGGAGCTGCTGGTGGGCGAGGTCCACGACCCGGCCCACCCGGACACTCCCGCGCCCGCGCCGAAGACGGAACCGGTGCCCGTGCGCCCGGCCCCGGCCCGGCAGCGCACGAGCGGGGACCCGGAGCAGGCACTGGCCACCTAGGGCCTGTCGTTTGGATCATGCCGGCGCCGCGGGGCCCGTCACATCGCCGACGGGTCCTGTGGCGCTCGCCCCGACAGCACCTCGCCGTACGCCTGCATCAGGTCCGGCAGCCGGAGAGTGGCCAGGTCCTCGCGGGAGAGGACGCCCGGACAGGTGGACAGCCGCAGATCCCGGTACGCGCAGCTCTTCTCGTACAGGGTGCGCAGGAACCGGCCGTTGCCCAGCTCGTCGATCCAGCCCTGGTCGACCACGTGCCCGGCGATGGAGCGCAGCTCCTCCACCGCCTCCTCGTCCCACGCGTCCCCGTTCTCCGCCGCCAGCACCCGTCCGATCTCGGTCAGTTCCGGCGGGCGGTAGGAGGGGAAGTCCACGCGGGTGGTGAAGCGGGACGACAGACCTGGGTTGGCGGCCAGCAGCCGGTCCATGCCCTCGGGGTACCCGGCGAGGATCACCACCAGGTGGTCCCGGTTGTCCTCGGCCCGCTTCAGCAGCACCTGGAGCGCCTCGTCCCCGTACGCGTCACCCTTGCCGTATCCCGAGTTGGAGAGCGCGTACGCCTCGTCCACGAAGAGCACGCCGCCGATGGCCGAGTCGATCAGTTCGTTGGCCTTCACCGCGGTCTGGCCCAGGTACTCGCCGACCAGGTCGGCCCGCTGGGCCTCCACCAGGTGGTCGCCGCCGAGCAGGCCGAGGGCGTAGAAGACCCGGCCGAGGATGCGGGCCACCGTGGTCTTGCCGGTGCCGGAGGGGCCGGAGAAGACGAAGTGCCGTTTCGGCGGCTGGACCGGCAGCCCCTGCCCGGCGCGCAGCCGGGCCATGTTGAGCTGCGCCGAGAGCGCCTTCACCTGGCGCTTGACGGGCTCCAGGCCCACCATGCGCTCCAGCTCCGCCAGGGCCTCCTCCAGCAACCCCGGATCGGTCGGGCCGGCCGGCAGGTTCGGCGAGGTGACACCGGTCCTCAGACGGACCGCGCGGTCCGCCGAGGGCAGCGGGCCGGCCGGCAGGTCGGGCTCGGCGAACCGGAGGTCGCGGCCCTCGCTGCCGAACAGCGGGTCGAGGGTGTCGGGACCGTCGATGGTGTCCTGCCCGGCGCCGGACAGGGTGACCGAGGCGAAGTCGGCGGGGTCGTCGTAGCCGTCGCCCTCGGCGATGGCGGCGAGCCGGGCGGAGGTGTCCATGAAGGCCGGGTCGACCCGGTGCACGGCCCGGTACAGCGGGAGCGCGGCGGCGCTGCGGCCGGTGCCCTCGTGGGCGCGGGCCAGCCAGTACCGCAGCTCCTTGCGCTGCGGCTGCTCGCTGCGGCAGCGCATCAGGGCGGCCGAGAGCAGCGGCTCGGCCTGCCCGTACGTCTCCAGCCGGACGCGGGCCATGCCGCCGAACAGGCCCGCCTCTATGCCGAGCAGCGGGTCGGCGAGGAGCGGGTCGGTGTGCCGGACCAACTGGTCCCAGTCCTTGACCAGATAGGCGCGGCAGGCGTGCAGGAACCGCACCTGGGGGTCGGTGTCCACGGGTGGCAGCCCGGCCAGCGCCCGGTCCAGCTCCGGCACATGGCGGCCGTCCAGCCAGTGCGAGGCGTGCGCCAGCAGCAGGTCGCGGGGACTCTCCAGTACCGGCTGCACCCACCAGCCCAGCCAGTACCAGGAGTTGAGGGAGCGGTGGTGCCGGGCGCGCTGCTCGCCGAAGCGGTCGCGGTGCCGGAACATCCGCAGCAGCGCGGTGGTCGTGTCGACCCTGAGCGCGTGCAGCCCGAGCCAGGCGTCGGCCATCCCCGGGTCCATCCGCGCCGCGGCGCGGAACTCCTCCTCGGCCTGCGGGTAGGCGCCCATCGTGTAGGCGTCCACGCCTCGCACCCAGGCGAGGTCGGCCGGGGCCTCGGGGCCCTGCATGCCGAAGTCCATCACGTCCCCCACGAACCGTGCCCCCCGTTGGTTGCCCACCGGGCAGGCGCTCGGCGGTCGCCGCGGTCGAACCGCTGTACCGCGGACCGGAGTTGCCGGTGCGCGAGGCTGCTGCTCGAAGGTCGCACCGAGGGCATCGTACCCGTGGGGGCACCGGCTGCCGAAGGGTGCCGCAGAGGGCGTTTGACGAGGTGGGAGCATGCGGGGCGCACGGGGCGCGGTCACCGAGGGTGATCGAATCGGTGCGTTCGGCGCCCGGAATCCGGCTCGGGACAGAACGAAGCCCCCGGTCACGGGGGAACGATCGGGGGCTTCGTGTCCTTCGGACGGCCCGCGAAAGGCCGTGTGTAGAGAACGTAAGACCTGTACGGGCGCCGGGTCAAGCTGAGTTGGGGCCCTGAACGGACTTCCGGGACAGGCGCCTTCACAAGTTCAGCACACAGCGGACGGGTCGTCACCGTCAGTGAGAATCCGGGCCGGAGAAGCCCGGCCGGAGGGGGCTCGCGGGCCCGGGGAGCACCTCGTACCCCTCGGGTGTCGCGCGCACCAGCAGGTCCGCATGGGGGCGTGCGGGATCGCCGGCGAAGTGCGCGCGCTCCGCCCCGGTCCAGCCGTCCCAGAACTCCCGCTGGGCCTCGCCGTCCCGGCGGCGGCCGCGCGCCCAGGACTCCCGCGCGTCCAGCTCCATCCACAGCAGGGCCGCCAGGTGCGGGCGCAGCTCCCGGCGGCCGGCGCCCACGCCCTCGACGAGGAGCACGGGGGCGGGCGGCAGGAGGCGGGGCGGGCCGAAGGCGCGCAGGGTCCAGTCGTAGGGGGAGTACCGCGCGCTGTCGCCCCGGCCCAGCGGTTCGATCACCTGGGCGGTCAGACGGCCGGTCCAGGAGAACAGTTCGTCGTGGGTGGCGATGTCGTCCAGGTGCAGCACCGGCGCCCCGCCGAGCGCGGCGGCCAGGCGTCCGGCGAAGGTGGACTTCCCGGAGCCCGCGTGCCCGTCGACACCGATCAGCCGGACCGGCCCCAGGGACGGGGGGAGGGCGCGCAGCCGGCGGGCGAGGTCGTGAATGGCGATTCCTGAGGTGTGATGCGGTGTGGGGGAGTTCTGCCGGAAACAGTCTAGTAGGGGGTGGAGGCGAGCTGTCCGGCGGACCGAAAAGCGCGACTTCCCGAGGTGTCCGCTGACTCAAGGTCAATCGGTGGAGATTTTCCCCCGGAATCCGCCGACCGATATGTGAAATTCGGCGTTCCAGGTGTGTCGCCCGATGAGTAAGGTGCGTCCTGCACAACTGCGACGCGTCGTATCGGGACGGACAGGGGAGCATGGCCGCGGAGTTATTCGAGGGGCAGTACGTCTGGCACCCGGCGGCCGACGACCGCGTCCTGGCGAGCGTATGCGTCGACGTACGGGCAGGGCGTCACCGCTACGCCTGTGAGGCCCTGGCCGAGACCCGGTCCGACTTCGGCCTGCGCGCCCACCGCTCGCTGGTGCTGGCCTCGGAGGCGGCCGGCACCGACCTGGTGGAGCGCTGGCTCGCCGAGGAACCGTCGCCCGAGGCCGCGCTGATGTGGGCCCGGGTGGCCGTGCAGCGCGCGATGCGGGCCGCCGACGCGCGCGACGAACGCGCCGAGGCGCTGGAGCGGATAGCGCTGGCCGCCTGCGAACGCGCCTCCGCCCTCGCCCCGGACGACCCCACGCCCTGGGTCGCCAAGCTGACCATGACCCGGCTGCACCGGCTGCGCGAACCCGCGCCGCAGGGCCTGCTCACCGCGCCGCCCGGCCCCTGGCGGCTGTTCGCCCACATCCTGTCCCTGGACCCCTGGCACCGCGAGGCCCACCACCGCTTCCTCTCCTTCTTCTTCACCCGGCACGGCGGCACGGTCAACGCCGCCTGGGACGTGGCCGCCTTCCTCAGCCAGCGCGCCCCCGCCGACTCCGCGCTCCGGCTGCTGCCGCTGGTCGCGCTGGTGGAGAGCTACAACCCGACCCAGTTGCTCGCCGACCGGGTCTGGGAACAGCCGCAGTGGCGCTCCACCGCGCTGGCCGCCTACCGCAACTGGCTGCCCACGGTGGCCCGTTCCCGGTTCACGCCGGTGCTCGACCTGGCCTACCTCGCACACGCGCTGGTCATGGGCCAGAGCGAGTTCGAGGCACGGGCGGTGTTCGCGGCGATGGGCCCGTACGCCTCGCGCATGCCCTGGAGCGCCTTCGGTGACCCCGCCGAACAGCTCTCCCGGGCCCGGCGCGCCTGCGGGCTGTCCGTCCCCGGACCCGCCTGAGACCGCACCTCACGCGTACACCCCCCAACAGAAAGGCAGATCAGTGTCGGAACGGATATCGCCGCCAGGGGCCGAGGCTCCTGCGGCCGAGGAACCGGTCGTGCTCGACGACGACGCGACCCTGCACGCGATGGGTTATCCGCGCAAACTCACGCGCCGTTTCAAAGCGTTCGACAATTTCGCGATCTCCTTCACCATCATCAATATCCTCTCGGGTATTTTCTCGTCCTTCGGATTCGGTCTCGGTGCGGGTGGCCCCCGTATTCTCGTGTTCGGCTGGATCGGCGTCTCCGTGATGGTGCTCTTCATCGGCGCCGCCATGGCCGAGGTCGCCTCCGCCTATCCGACGAGCGGGGCGCTGTATTTCTCCGCCGGTAAACTCGCCAAGCGGCACAAGGGCGCCTGGTCCTGGTTCACCGGCTGGCTCAACTTCGTCGGGCAGATCGGCGGCACGGCCGCCACCGGATACGCCGCCGCCACCTTCATCCAGGCGTTCGTCGCCCTGCAGTGGTCCTCCTACGAGCCCACCGCCCACCAGACGGTCCTGATCACCGCGGTGATCATCGTGCTCCAGGGTCTCGCCAACACCTACACCGTCCAGCTCGTCGCGGTGCTGAACCGGATTTCCGTGTGGTGGCTGCTGATCGGACTCGTGGTGATCGTGGGCGCACTCATCGTGATTCCCGATCATCACCAGTCGGCGTCCTTCGTCACGCATTTCGAGAACAACACCGGCTTCACCAACGGCCTTTACGGCGGCATGCTGGGCCTGCTGGTCACGAGCTGGACCTTCACCGGCTTCGACGGCAGCTTCCACATGTCGGAGGAAACGGTCCAGGCGACGGTCAACGCGCCCAAGGGCATCACCCGCGCCATCGGCTATTCGGCGATCACGGGCCTCATCCTGATGCTCGCGCTGGTCTACAGCATTAGTGACTACGCCAAGGTGGCCGGTTCGGACGCCCCGCCCGTGCAGATTCTCATCGACGGGCTCGGCGTCGGCACCGCCAAGGTCATGCTGCTGATCGTCATCGGCGCCATGCTCTTCTGTGGTCTGGCCAACCTCACCAGCAACACCCGGCAGATCTTCGCCTTCTCGCGCGACGGCGCCATGCCCGGCTCCCGCTGGTGGCACTCCGTCTCGCCGCGCACCCGGACGCCCGTCAAGGCGGTCTGGCTCGCGGTGGGCTGCTCGCTCGCCCTGGTGGTGCCCGGCTGGTGGTCCCACACGGCGTTCACCGCCATCGTCAGCGTCAACGTGGTCGGACTGTTCCTCGCCTACGCGGTGCCGATCTTCCTGCGGCTGCGGCTCGGCGACGAGTTCCAGGCCGGTCCCTGGCACCTGGGCCGCTGGGGCCGGCCGATCGGCTGGGTCGCGGTGATCTGGATTCTGCTCAGCAGCGTCCTGTTCATGCTGCCGCAGGCGTCCCCGATCACCGTGGACTCCTTCAACTACGCGCCGATCGCGCTCGCGGCCGTGCTGCTCATCGCCACGGTGTGGTGGTTCACCACCGCCCGCCGCCGCTTCCAGGGCCCGGTCAGCTACGGCCGCCCCGACGAGGTCGCGGCGATGGACCTGGTCTGAACCGGAGTGGGCTCCTGAGTGACATGAGCCTGCCATGGCACGGCCCCGGTGTGCGGCGTCCCGCCCCGCACCGGGGCCGAGCCGTGCCGGTGCGCCGACTCCCGCCATTGGCCAAGACCAATATTCATGGGCGCGGCATGCGCCGAAGTGCTGGCAGGGGCATGTCGGCTGCTCCATAGTTGGCGCACAACCGTGCACCCGAGTTGGCGCACGCCCGTGCACCTGAACCGTCCCGACCCGGACACCTGGGGGTAGTCGCGCCCATGAGCAGAGCCCAGCAGCCGTCCCGCCGCACCGTTCTCGCCGCGGCCGTCGCCGTCGCGGCGGCCGCCGGGACGGTCCCCGCGGCCGCCGCAACCGCGGCCGCCGACGCCGGCGACCCGGGCCGCGCGCCCGCCCGTCCCGTCGACAACCGCGCCTGGACCACGTACCTCGACTGGCGCGGCGGCACCGGACGCGGGGTGCGGACCGTCCCCGGCCGCCGACCCGGCATCGCCATCGCCGTGCCCGAGGGCCGCACCGACTACACCGACCCGCACACCGGCACCACCGCCGCCTGGGAGTACGCCACCTGGACCTCCCCGCTGCACCGGCTCAGGGTGCCCGCCACCGAGCTGATCGCCTCCTGGAACGCCGACACCCCGGCCGGCACCTGGCTCCAGATCGAGCTCCAGGCCGGCTACTCCGACGGCACCACCGCCCCCTGGTACGTGATGGGCCGCTGGGCCGCGGGTGACGAGGACATCAAGCGGACCTCGGTGGACGACCAGAGCGACGGCAAGAGCTCGGTGTGGACCGACACCTTCGCCATCGACGACGCGAGCACCGGCCTGCGCGCGGTCGCGTACCGGCTGCGCCTCACCCTGTACCGGACGCCCGGCACCCGTCTGACCCCGACCGTGTGGCGCGTCGGCGCGATGGGCTCCGACGTCCCCGACCGCTTCACCGTCCCGGCCTCGACGCCCGGACTCGCCCGCGAACTGGTCGTACCGCGCTACTCGCAGGAGATCCACAAGGGCCAGTACCCGCAGTACGACAACGGCGGCGAGGCGTGGTGCAGCCCGACCTCCTCGCAGATGATCATCGAGTACTGGGGCGGCAGGCTCACCCCGGAGCAGCTCGCCTGGGTCGACCCGTCCTACGCCGACCCCCAGGTCGACCACGCGGCCCGGTACACCTACGACCACCAGTACACCGGCTGCGGCAACTGGCCGTTCAACGCGGCCTACGCGGCCACCTTCCCCGGCATCCAGGGCGTGGTGACCCGGCTGACCTCGCTCACCGACCTGGAGACCCTGATCGCTGCGGGCATCCCGGCCATCACCTCCCAGTCCTTCCTCAAGACCGAGCTGACCGGCGCCGGTTACGGCACCTCCGGCCACCTGATGACGGTCATCGGCTTCACCGCCGACGGCGACGTCATCGCCAACGACCCCGCCTCGCCCAGCGATCCCGAGGTGCGCCGGGTCTACGCCAGGCGCGAGTGGGAGAACATCTGGCTGCGCACCAAGCGGTACGACGCGAACGGGAAGGTCAGGAGCGGTACGGGCGGCGTCTGCTACCTGTACTTCCCGGCCCGCCCGACCGGGCGCCAGCTCCGCGCGCTCGCGGCGGTGGGCGTGCGCTGACCTGGTACGGGGGCGGCCGGGCGCCGGTCAGGCCGCCCCCTCTGCCATACTGCGCGGGTCCCGCCGAACGCCGAGACCAGGGCAGACTGTGCGTGTGCGTCAGCAACCAGCGGCCGTCCCCGTCCGGGCGCGCGGCACCGACCGCTCCGCGGCCCGCCGCGCCGAACTCCTCGCCATCGGGCGGGCGTTGTTCGCGGACACCCCCTACGACGCGCTGTCCATGGACGACATCGCCCGCCAGGCCCATGTCGCCAAGGGCCTGATCTACTACTACTTCCGCTCCAAGCGCGGCTACTACCTGGCGATCGTCCAGGACTCCGTCGCCGAGCTGGTCGCCTTCGCCGCCGGCGGCGCCGAACGCCCCGCCGTGGACCGCCTCCAGCGCACCATCGACGGCTACCTCCGCTTCGCCGAGCACCACCAGGCCGCGTACCGCACCATCGTCAGCGGCGGCGTCGGCTTCGACGCCGAGGTGCACGCCATCCGGGACGGAGTGCGCGAGGCGATCGTCGCCACCATCGCCGACGGCGCGTACGGCAGGACCGACATCGGCCCACTGGCCCGTACCGGCCTGTTCTCCTGGGTGTGCAGCGTCGAGGGCACCACGCTCGAGTGGATCGGCCGCCCGGAGCTGACCCGCGCCGCCCTGGGCGAGCTGCTGGTCAAGACGCTGGGCGGCACCCTGCGCGCCATCGAGGAGCTGGACCCCTCCTGCCCGGCCCCGCCGCCGGCCCGCCGCGACGGCTGAGAATCCCCCGTACGGCCCCGCCCGCATCCCGGCTGGAGGGGGTGCGGGGGACTCTGGCTGGATTCTTGAAGTAAGCGGTCGTTAACTGGTGACGGGAGGTTCCCGATCGGGCATACTCACGGCACAAGCCGCTGGTCAGCCGCTTCCGAGACCCGGAGGCGGGCCCTCGGCGCAACCGGAGCGATCGCGCGGAGCCGCCCCACCCAAGGCGCACATCCGCCGATGTGCCCGCACAGGGAGGAGTCCGACGCCATGTCCGACCGCGAAACGCAGCCGGTGGAGCGTCAACTGCCCACGGACGAGGCGAGAGATCTGCTCGCCCTGGTCCGGGACATCGCACAGCGCGAGATCGCGCCGAAGGCGGCCGAGGAGGAGGACGCCGGACGCTTCCCCCGCGAGGTCTTCACCCTCCTGTCGGAAGCCGGCCTGCTGGGCCTGCCCTACGACCCCGAGCACGGCGGCGGCGAGCAGCCCTACGAGGTCTACCTCCAGGTGCTGGAGGAGCTGGCCGCGGCCCGGCTCACCGTCGGCCTCGGCGTCAGCGTCCACACGCTCGCCTCGTACGCGCTTGCCACCCACGGCACCAAGCAGCAGCAGGTCGAGCACCTGCCCGCCATGCTCGGCGGCGGCCTGCTCGGCGCCTACTGCCTCTCCGAGCCCTCCTCGGGCTCCGACGCGGCCTCCCTGCGCACCAGGGCCGTCCGGGACGGCGACGACTGGGTGCTCAGCGGCACCAAGGCATGGATCACCCACGGCGGTATCGCGGACTTCTACACCGTGATGGCCCGCACCGGCGCCGACGGCCCGCGCGGCATCACCGCGTTCCTGGTGCCCGGCGACGCCGAGGGCCTGAGCGCGGCCGTGCCGGAGAAGAAGATGGGCCTCAAGGGCAGCCCCACCGCCCAGGTCCACCTGGACGGTGTACGCGTCCCGGACGAGCGGCGCATCGGTGAGGAAGGGCAGGGCTTCGGCATCGCCCTGTCGGCGCTCGACTCGGGCCGGCTCGGCATAGCGGCCTGCGCCATCGGCGTCGCCCAGGCGGCCCTGGACCAGGCGGTGGCGTACGCGACCGAGCGCCGGCAGTTCGGGCACCCCATCGCGGACTTCCAGGGACTGCGCTTCCTGCTGGCCGACATGGCCACCCAGATCGAGGCGGGCCGGGCGCTGTACCTGGCGGCGGCCCGGCTGAAGGACGCGGGCAGGCCGTTCGCCAAGCAGGCGGCCATGGCCAAGCTGCACTGCACCGACACCGCGATGCGGGTCACCGTCGACGCCGTGCAGGTCCTCGGCGGGTACGGCTACACCGCCGACTTCCCGGCCGAGCGCTACATGCGCGAGGCCAAGGTGCTCCAGATCGTCGAGGGCACGAACCAGATCCAGCGGATGGTCATCGCTCGCCATCTGGCGGGGCCGGAGAGTCGCTGAACTGTCCCCGGCGCACCGTCGGGGCCGCCAGCTCGGCCCATTCCGGGTCGTGGCGCCCCGGCAGCGTGCGGCCCCGGTCGGCCCAGACCCGCATCAGCTCGGTGTAGATGGGCGGGTCCGGGGGCGGAGGCGAGTCCGCCGGCCGGGGCACGTAGACGCGGCGCTGACGCCCGGTGGCCGTCTGGGTGGGAGTCATGCCTGGCCAACGCGAGCGTGGCCGGGCAGGTCACCGGCGGGCGGAATCGAGCGTCAGTTCAGCGTCGTCCACACCGCTCAGGCGGCGGCCCTGCCGCGCGTGAACGGCACCTGCATGGGGCGCGAGCCCGGACCGCCCACGTGCGAGAACGGCTGGGTCCGCCAGTCCAGGCCCTGGGGGAGCGTCAGCAGCAGGGCGGTGTCCTGCTCCTGCGGCGTGAAGGACTCGTCGGCGGGGCGGGCGTCCGCCGCCGCGCGGCCGGTACCGGCACAGGCCGTCAGGCCGAACGGGTTCCACGGCGAGGCGCACAGCGCGTGCTCCGGCAGGAACTCCTCGTCCGCCAGGAGCGCGATGGGCTGCGCGCAGTCCGGGCAGATCACCCGGTACATCTCGAAGGTGTCGTAGTCGGAGTCGGGGCCGTAGGCGTCGCCGGAGTCCGGTTCGACACCCTCCGGCTCGGGCTCGACGACGAGCTGCTGCCGCTTGGCGGCAACGCGAACGGGGCGCTTGACACTCTGCATGGGATTCTCCCCCTAAGGCTGGGCCGTGAAGGCGCTGCGGCCTCGACCACAGCAAGCACTTCCCGCAGGTTCTCGGCGGTAATCGTGAGAACCTCACGCAGCGCGTTCACATGGTGTGGCGTTCGTCACAGGCTAACGGTGGATATCCGCCCAGATGCCGCGTGCCGCGCCCGCAGAGCCCCCGGAACTTCGCCCGCGCGCACGCGCGCGGGACCGCAGGGTAGGTTCTGGCCCATGGAGGAGCTGGACCGTCAGATCGTGCAGTTGCTCGTCAAGGACGGGCGGATGAGCTACACGGACCTGGGCAAGGCCACGGGCCTGTCCACGTCGGCCGTGCACCAGCGGGTGCGCCGGCTCGAACAGCGGGGCGTCATCCGCGGCTACGCCGCCGTGGTCGACCCCGAGGCCGTCGGGCTACCGATGACCGCGTTCATCTCCGTCAAACCGTTCGACCCCAGCGCCCCGGACGACATCGCCGAGCGGCTCGCGGGCGTCCCCGAGATCGAGGCGTGCCACAGCGTCGCGGGGGACGAGAACTACATCCTCAAGGTGCGGGTCGCCACCCCGCACGAACTGGAGGAACTCCTCGCCCGGCTGCGCTCCCTGGCCGGCGTCTCCACCCGCACCACGGTCGTGCTCTCCACGCCGTACGAGGCACGCCCGCCGAAGATCTCCTGAAGCCCGCCGACACGCGCCCCGGTTCCGGGCGCGCAGGGGGTACGGGAGACACTGGTGGGCATGAGTGAGCAGCCCGCCGACCCCCAGACCGTCCTCCTGCGCCGGGGCGAGGTCCACAGCCCCGCCGACCCCTTCGCCACCGCCATGGTGGTGGAGCGCGGCCAGGTCGCCTGGGTGGGCTCGGAGGGGGCCGCCGACGCCTTCGCCGACGGGGTGGACGAGGTGGTCGACCTCGACGGCGCCCTGGTCACCCCCGCCTTCACCGACGCCCATGTGCACACCACCGCCACCGGGCTCGCCCTGACCGGCCTCGACCTCTCCGGCGCGCCCACCCTGGAGGCGGCCCTCGCCCTGGTCCGGGAGTTCGCCGCCGCCCGCCCCGCCGACCGGGTCCTGCTGGGCCACGGCTGGGACGCGGCCCGCTGGCCCGGCGGACGCCCGCCGACGCGCGCCGAGCTGGACGCGGCCACCGGAGGCCGCCCGCTCTACCTCTCCCGCGCCGACGTCCACTCGGCCGTCGTCAGCACCGCCCTGCTGGACCTGGTCCCGGCCGGGGTGAGCCGCGCCGACGCCCCGCTCACCGCCGACGACCACCACACCGTCCGCGAGGCCGCCCTCGGCGCGCTCGCCCCGGCCCAGCGCGCCGAGGCCCAGCGCACCGCGCTCGCGCACGCGGCCTCCCTCGGCATCGGCTCGGTGCACGAGTGCGGCGGCCCGCAGATCTCCTCAGAGGACGACTTCACCGGCCTGCTGCGGCTGGCGGGTGAGCTGCCCGGCCCCCGCGTCGTCGGCTACTGGGCCGAGCGGGACGTCGACAAGGCGCGCGAACTGGGCGCGGTGGGCGCGGCCGGCGACCTCTTCGTGGACGGGGCGCTGGGCTCCCACACCGCCTGCCTCCACCAGCCGTACGCGGACGCCCCGCACACCGGCGCCGCCTACCTGGACGCCGACGCGGTCGCCGAGCACGTCGTCGCCTGCACCGAGGCCGGGCTCCAGGCGGGCTTCCACGCCATCGGCGACGCCGCCGTCACCGCCGTGGTCGAGGGCGTGCGCACCGCCGCCGAGAAGGTCGGCCTCGCCCGCGTACGGGCCGCCCGGCACCGGGTCGAGCACGCCGAGATGCTCACCCCCGACACCATCGCCGCCTTCGCCGAGCTGGGCCTGATCGCCTCCGTCCAGCCCGCCTTCGACGCGATCTGGGGCGGCGAGGACGGCATGTACGCCGACCGCCTCGGCGCCGAGCGGGCCCGCACCCTCAACCCGTACGCGGCCCTGCTGCGCGCCGGGGTGCCGCTCGCCTTCGGCTCCGACAGCCCGGTCACCCCGCTCGACCCCTGGGGCACCGTCCGCGCCGCCGCCTTCCACCGCACGCCGGAGCACCGGGTGTCGGTGCGGGCCGCGTTCACGGCGCACACGCGCGGCGGCTGGCGCGCCGTCGGCCGGGACGACGCGGGCGTCCTGGTGCCGGGCGCGCCCGCCGACTACGCGGTCTGGCACACCGGCGACCTGATCGTGCAGGCCCCCGACGACCGGGTGGCCCGCTGGTCCACCGACCCCCGCTCCGGCACGCCCGGCCTGCCCGACCTCACCCCCGGCACCGGTCTTCCGGTCTGCCTGCGGACGGTGGTCGGGGGCCGGACGGTGTTCGTACGGCCGGGCGAGTGATCTCCCGGCCCGCCGGTGGAGCCGAACGGGTGGCGCCGCCCGGTCGCCCGACCTGCGCATCCCCGCCTGTTTCCGCGCCCCGCCCGGTGTAAGCCCTGGCCGGGGGCTGTTGACAGCCGACGGCGGCGGGCGGGTAGGTTCGGCCGAGTCCACCAACGGACGTTCGACCGGGGAGTGTTCAGCCACTCGTCGCGGCGCCACTGGGTCAGGGCGGTGTGCCGTACCGGGCACCGTCGACGGCAGCCAGGCGCAGTGCTCGCGCCGACGAGGGAGCGCTCCGGCCGGTCGGCAAGGTGTGACCCGGATGGGGCCCGCGCGCTCAGTAGACAACGGCTCTCGGTCGACCCGCAGCCAGCGGGTCCCAGGCCGGCCCGAAGGGCGGCGCGGGCCCCCATCCGCCGCGCGAAACGCGCCGGAAAACGCGCTCCTACCCCGCTCACCGGCTTCCGACACCACCCGAGGCCCGTGCCGCCGCGTCATCGCAGGCCGTGCCCACTATGGTGGACGCCTGCGCACGACATGAAGGGGCAGCAGTGAACGACGGCGACGGGACCCTCTCGGCCAAGGCCAGAGGGCGGCAGTTCGGTCCGCTCGGCACGGCCTTGGTGATCATTCCGACCTACAACGAGGCGGAGAACATCAAGGCCATCGTGGGCCGGGTACGCAAGGCCGTCCCCGAGGCGCACGTCCTCGTGGCGGACGACAACAGCCCGGACGGCACCGGCAAGCTGGCCGACGAGCTGGCCGCCGCGGACGACCACGTCCAGGTGCTGCACCGCAAGGGCAAGGAGGGCCTGGGCGCCGCCTACCTGGCGGGCTTCCGCTGGGGCCTGGAGCACGGCTACGGCGTGCTGGTCGAGATGGACGCCGACGGCTCCCACCAGCCCGAGGAACTGCCCCGTCTGCTGACCGCCCTCAAGGGCGCCGACCTGGTCCTCGGCTCGCGCTGGGTGCCCGGCGGCCGGGTGGTGAACTGGCCCCGCTCGCGCGAGGCCATCTCCCGCGGCGGCAGCCTGTACTCCCGGATCGCCCTCGACCTGCCGCTGCGCGACATCACCGGCGGCTACCGCGCCTTCCGCGCCGAGACGCTCCAGGGGCTCGGTCTGGAGGAGGTCGCCTCCCAGGGCTACTGCTTCCAGGTCGACCTGGCCCGCCGCGCGGTCAAGGCCGGTTACCACGTGGTGGAGGTCCCGATCACCTTCGTGGAGCGCGAGTTCGGCGACTCCAAGATGAGCCGGGACATCCTGGTCGAGGCCCTGTGGCGGGTCACCGCGTGGGGCGTGGGCGACCGCGTCGGCAAGATCAAGGCCAAGGGCAGGTAGGAGTACCGGGCGGGGCCCAGGCACACTGGAAGCATGACGACTGGCGCATCCACTCCTCCGCAGCCGGGGCAGACCGGTCAGACCGGTCGGCCCAGGCGTTCGGCGCCGCGCAGGTATCTGCCGCTCGCCCTCGCCGCGTGGCTGGTGCTGGAGATCTGGCTGTTCACCCTGGTCGCGGACGCGGCCGGGGGCCTCGCCGTGTTCCTGATCCTGGCCGCGAGCTTCGTCGCGGGCGCGGTCGTGGTGAAGCGGGCCGGCCGCCGCGCCTTCCGCAGCCTGGACGAGGCGCTGCGGCGCGGTACCGCGCCCTCCTCGGGCGGCGGCAGCAACGGCCTGCTGATGCTCGCCGGACTTCTGCTGATGCTCCCCGGCATGCTCTCCGACGTGGCCGGACTGCTCCTGCTGCTGCCCCCGGTGCAGAACCTGGTACGCCGCCGCACCGAGCACGTGGTCAGCCGCAAGCTGGGCGCGGCCACGCCGGGTTCCTTCGGCGACGCCTTCCAGCAGGCCCGTATCCACCGCCCGGACGGCAAGGTGGTGCAGGGCGAGGTCGTCCGCGAGCGCCGCGACGACCCCGCCGACGAGCCCCGGCCCCCGCTGAGCCGCTGAGCCGGCTCGGGACAGCACGAAACCGCGGGCGCCGTACACCCTGAAGATGTACGGCGCCCGCGGTTCTCACTGTGCGCTCGGTCCGGCGCGGCCCCTGGGGGCTACGCGGACTTGCGGCTGTCGCGCGGGTGTACCGCGATGTTCATCGCGCCCGACCGCAGGACCGCCAGACGCTCCTCGAGGACCTCTTCGAGTTCCTCGCGGGTGCGCCGTTCCATCAGCATGTCCCAATGGGTACGCGCGGGCTTGGCCTTCTTCTCCTCAGGGCCGTCGCCGTCGACCAGGAGTGCCTGGGCCCCGCAGACCTTGCACTCCCACTCCGGCGGAATCTCCGCCTCGACCGAGAAGGGCATCTCGAAACGATGCCCCTTCTCGCATGCGTACTCCACGGCCTGGCGCGGGGCCAGGTCGATGCCGCGGTCCGTCTCGTAGCTGGTCACCACGAGGCGCGTACCGCGAAGAGCTCGCTCACTCATGAATCGTGCCTCCCGGGCTTGTCGCCCACAGGACAGGTGTCGCTGTCGTCGTCATCCGGTCAACGTCCGGTCGGCGGTAAAGATTCCCGTTCCGAGTCCCGTTCCGGGTCGTGCGTCGCCGTCGTAGCCGCCCCTTGTTGTACCCACCTACGCCCGGTTTGTCACATCTGCTCGCAGATATGACCCAGCGTTTCGCTGTCTTTGACGCGCAGTAACGGTACGCCTGGCAGGCCAAACGCGTACACTACCGCCCTTTCGTGTTGAACGCTAAATCCTCTCGGGAACCGGGTTCCCCGCCTCGCCGATCGCACGCCGGACCGGTACCCGCGCCAGCAGCACGAAGCCGATCACGAAGAAGGCCACCAGGGAGACGATCGCCGAGCGGTAGCTGCCGGTGAGCTGGTAGGTCACCCCGAACAGCAGCGGGCCGAGCCAGCTCATGCCCCGGTCGCTCATCTCGTACGCGGAGAAGTACTCCGCCTCCTTGCCCGGCGGGATCAGGTGGGAGAACAGGGAGCGGGAGAGCGCCTGGCTGCCGCCGAGGACCAGGCCGATCGCGGCCGCCAGCACGTAGAAGAACACCGGCGCCCCGGCGGGCAGGAAGTACCCGGCGGCCAGGGTGAGCGTCCATGCCACCAGGGAGCCGAGGATCGTGCGCTGGGCGCCGTAGGTCCGTGCCAGCCGGCCCATCGCCAGCGCGCCCGCGACCGCCAGCACCTGCACCAGCAGGACCGCGCCGATCAGCGTGGACTGCTCAAGGCCCAGCTCCTCGGAGCCGTACACCGACGCCTGGGTGATCACCGTCTGGATGCCGTCGTTGTAGACGAGGTACGCCAGCAGGAAGGCGAGAGTGCGGGGGTGACGGCGCATGTCCCGCACCGTGGCCGCCAGTTGGCGCAGGCCGGTCGGTGCGGCCGCGGCGCGCGCGTGCCGGTCGCGCAGCCGGCGCAGCGGAATCAGCGCGAAGGCGCCCCACCACAGCCCGGCCGAGGCCAGGCACACCCGCACGGCCGCCGACTCGGAGAGCCCGAAGGAGTCGTGGGCCAGGTACAGCACCAGGTCGGCGACCAGCATCAGGGAGCCGGCCGCGTAGCCGAAGGCCCAGCCGCGCGAGGAGACCCGGTCGCGTTCGGCGGGCGGGGCGATCTGCGGCAGGTAGGAGTTGTAGAGCATCATCCCGACCGACTGCGCCGCGTTGGCCACCACCAGCAGCAGGCCGCCCAGCAGATACCGGTCGCCGTCCAGGAAGAACATGCCCGTGGTCGCGGCCGCCCCGGTGTACGCGGCCGCCGCCAGCAGCGGCTTCTTGCGGCCCGTACGGTCGGCCAGGCTCCCCACCAGGGGCATCACCAGCACCGCGACGATCACGGACAGGGAGACCGTGTAGGCGAAGAACGACCCCGCGCGCACCGGCAGCCCGAGCGGGTGCACATAGCCGTCGGCGTCGGCCGCGTGCCGGGCCACGGCGGTCAGGTACGGGCCGAGGAACACGGTCAGGACGCTGGTGGAGTAGACCGAGCACGCCCAGTCGTACCAGTACCAGCCGCGTTGCTCGCGCCGTGAACCCGCCGTCTCGTCGGACGCCCCCGCCCGCACGGTGTCGATCCCCACCCCGCGCCTCGCTTCCCCGCCGCAGTGCCGTGCCAAGGCGGGGGAGGCGTCGCGGGGCCCGGTCAGACCCAGACGCCGCGGTCCTCCATGACCTCGCGCAACGTGTCGATGTGATCGGTCATGATGCCATCGACCCCCAGGTCCAGGAGCCGGTGCATCCGCTCGGGTTCGTTGACCGTCCACACGTGCACCTGGAGACCGCGCGCGTGCGCCGCCCGCACGAAGCGTCCGTCGGCCACCGGGACGCCCGACTGGGCCTCCGGCACCTGCGCCGCCACGGCCGAGCCGCGCACCGGGGCGGGCAGTCCCCACGAGCGCAGCCGCAGCCCCAGTACGCCCAGCGTGCCGAAGGAGGTGGCCAGCCTCGGCCCCGCGAGCCGCTGCGCCCGGCGCACCCGCGCCTCGGAGAAGGAGCCCAGGCAGACGCGGTCCCAGGCGTCCGTCCGCCCGACCAGCTCCAGGAACGGCAGCAGGGCCGCCTCCGCCTTGACGTCCACGTTCCAGCGGACCTCCGGGAACGTCTCCAGCAGCTCCGCGAAGAGCGGTACCGGCTCCCGGCCGCCCACCCGTGCCTGGCGGACCTCCGCCCACGGCAGGTCGGCGATGCGCCCGGTGCCGTCGGTGACCCGGTCCAGGGAGTCGTCGTGGAAGGCGATCAGCGTGCCGTCCGCGGTGAGGTGGACGTCGGTCTCGATGTAGCGGTAGCCCAGCGCGACCGCCCGGTGGAACTGCGCCACCGTGTTCTCGGTCTTCTCCGGCCCCTTCGCCGCCCCGCCCCGGTGGGCGAAGGGGATGGGGCCGGGGTGGTCCAGGTACGGGTGGCGTATCGGCTCGGTCACCGGCGCAGTATCGCGCGCTCCGGCGTGTGGGCGGCAACCACCCTGCTCGGCACGGGCGCCGGGCGCAGCGCGAAGACGCGCAGGAAGAACTGGGCGAGCGGGCCGATCGCCAGCGCGTACAGCACGGTGCCGGCGCCGACCGTGCCGCCGAGGGCGAAGCCGGTCGCCACCACGGTGATCTCCACGCAGGTGCGGATCAGCCGGATCGAGCGGCCGGTGCGGCGGTGCAGGCCGGTCATCAGGCCGTCGCGCGGGCCGGGGCCGAAGTCCGCCGCGATGTACAGGCCGGTCGCCGCGCCGTTGAGCACGATCCCGGAGACCAGCAGCGCGATCCGCGCGGCCATGCCGTGCGCGCCGGGCAGCACCGACAGGGCACCGTCCATGGCGAAGCCGATCACCAGCACGTTGGAGACCGTGCCCAGGCCGGGGCGCTGGCGCAGCGGAATCCACAGCAGCAGGATCGCGGCGCCGAGCAGAGTCAGCACCACGCCCATGCTGAGGCCGGTGCGGGCGGCGAGCCCCTGGTGCAGCACGTTCCACGGCTCCAGGCCGAGGCTCGAGCGGACGAGCAGCGCCGAACTCGCCCCGTACAGCGCGAGACCGGCGTAGAGCTGGAACAGCCGGCGGGCGAGACGGCCCGTAGCGGACATGGAATACCCCCCTGGGGTGGTGACGGTGGACTGACCCATGTCACTCTGTGGCTTGGGGCGGAGAGCCATCCATGGCCAATCCGGGGAAGGTGGACTGATCTTCATGGCGCATTGGACCTCTGCGGTGGGCGCCGCTCAGCTCGCCCGGCTCCTCAACTCCCAGCAGGACCGCCCCGGTGGCCCCGGCACACGGCGCCCGCCCGCCTACCGCGCGCTGGCCGACGGCATCCGGCTGCTCGTCCTGGAGGGCCGCGTCCCCGTGGCCGCCCGGCTGCCCGCCGAACGTGAACTGGCCCTCGCCCTCTCCGTCAGCCGCACCACCGTCGCCGCCGCGTACGAGACGCTGCGCACCGAGGGCTTCCTGGAGTCCCGGCGCGGGGCGGGCAGTTGGACGGCCGTCCCGGCGGGCAACCCGCTGCCGGCGCGCGGCCTCGAACCCCTGCCGCCCGAGGCGCTCGGCTCCATGATCGACCTGGGCTGCGCGGCCCTCCCCGCGCCCGAGCCCTGGCTCACCCGCGCCGTCTCCGGCGCGCTGGAGGACCTCCCGCCCTACGCCCACACCCACGGCGACTACCCGGCCGGGCTGCCCGCGCTGCGCGCGACGATCGCCGAGCGGTACACCGCGCAGGGCATCCCCACGATGCCCGAGCAGATCATGGTGACCACCGGTGCGATGGGCGCCATCGACGCCATCTGCCACCTCTTCGCGGGCCGGGGCGAGCGGATCGCCGTCGAATCCCCGTCCTACGCCAACATCCTCCAGCTCATGCGGGAGGCGGGCGCCCGGCTCGTCCCGGTCGCCATGGCCGAGGGGCTCAGCGGCTGGGACCTCGACCGCTGGCGCCAGGTGCTCCGCGAGGCAGCCCCCCGGCTCGCCTATGTCGTCGCCGACTTCCACAACCCGACGGGCGCGCTGGCCGACGAGGACCAGCGGCGCCGGCTGGTGGACGCGGCCCGCGCGGCCGGGACCGTGCTGGTCGCCGACGAGACGATGAGCGAGCTGTGGTTCGAGGAGGAGCTGGGCCGGAACATGCCCCGCCCGATGTGCGGCTTCGACCCGGCCGGTTCGACCGTCATCACCGTCGGCTCGGCGAGCAAGGCGTTCTGGGCCGGGATGCGCATCGGCTGGGTGCGGGCCGCCCCCGACGTCATCCGCAGCCTGGTCGCCGCGCGCGCCTACGCCGACCTCGGCACCCCGGTCCTCGAACAGCTCGCCGTGCACTGGCTGTTCACCAGCGGCGGCTGGGAGCAGGCCGTGGCGCTCCGCCGCTCCCAGGCCCGCGACAACCGCGACGACCTGCTCGCCGCCCTCCGCCGCGAACTGCCCGGCTGGGAGTACGAGGTCCCCTCCGGCGGTCTCACCCTCTGGGTCCGCGCCGGGGGCCTGTCCGGCTCCCGCCTCGCCGAGGTGGGCGAGCGGGTCGGCGTCCGCGTCCCCTCCGGCCCCCGCTTCGGCGTCGACGGCGCCTTCGAGGGGTACCTGCGGCTGCCCTTCACGGTCGGCGGCGCGGTGGCCGACGAGGCGGCGGCCCGGCTGGCGTCCGCCGCGCGGCTGGTGGAGTCGGGGGTCACCGGGGGCGGGGAGGCGTCGGGGGCGTTCGTGGCGTGACCCTGCGGGGGCCTTGGGGTTTCGGCGGGCTCAGAGGCTCACTCGGTGCATACGAAACGTGCCCGCTCCGACCTCTCGGAGCGGGCACGTGCGTGTGTACGGAGATCAGGCCCGGTCCGCCGGGACCGCGTCCGCCGGCTCGGCGGGGGAGACGACCTCCATGGAGCGGGCCGGCTCCGATTCCGCCGGGGTGACACGCTCCGGCAGCAGGGACAGCACCGCCTGGCGCTCCGGTTCCGGGGTCGCCTCGTCGTAGGGGTCCGGGGTGGCCGGGACCTGGAGGCGGTGGACGGGGCCGGAGCCGAGGCGGGCGTAGCCGCGGCCGGGCGGGGTCCGGTCGGGCGGCGTGGTGGGCGGCGGGGCGCCCAGGAAGGCGGCGACCTGCTGCGGGGAGGCCGGGCCGAGGACCACCCGGGCGCGGGTGTGCTGGCCGATCGCCTCGCTCAGGGTGTCCGCGCTGTCGAACTGCTCGGCCACCACCACCGTCACCCCCGCCGCCCGCCCGTGCCGCAGCGGGACCTGGAGCAGGGCCTGCGGGTCGGTGCGGTGCTCCGCCTCCGCGAGGTGGGTGAAGACGGTCGGGCGGTCCAGGAGGACCCACAGGGGACGCGTGGTGTCCTCCGGTGGCGGACCACCCGCCTGCCGGGCCTGGTTGACCGCGAGGAGCCGCCGCTCGGTCTCCTGCGCGGCCCACTCGAGACCGGCCACCGCCCCGGCCGGCGCACACTCCACGGCCAGCACGCCCGCCCGGCCGATGAGGCAGGAGTACTCGCCGGTGCCGCCGCCGTCGACGATCATCACGTCGCCGTGCCGCAGCGCCTGGAGGGCGATGGAGCGCACCAGCGTGGACGTGCCGCTGCCCGGCTGGCCCATGACCAGCAGATGCGGCTCCGGCGAGCGGCTGCCGGTGCGCCAGACCACCGGAGGCACGTCGCACGTCTCCTCGCCGTAGGAGAGCGGGAGGGTGCGCTGGACCTCGTCGGGGTCGGTGAAGCCGAGCACCGTCTCGCCCGGCGCGGTGACGAAGTGCTGGGCGGTGACGTCGGTGGGCAGGGCGGCGAGGACGCTCAGCGTGAGCCGGTTGCCCTCCTCCTCCCAGGCGAAGCGGTACTCCCGGCCGCGCCCCGCCTTCGCGGTCAGCAGTCGCTCGACCCGCGCGCGGGACTCCGGGTCGCCGTCCGGGAAGTACGCCGGGTAGCGGATCACGATCCGCTCCAGCCGGCCGCCCTCGTCGAACTCGTGCTCCGTGAAGACCGCGTCCCAGGCGCCGCCGTGCGCGTACAGCGGGGCCGGGTCGTCGGCGGTGGAGAAACACGGCACCAGCGCCTCGTACAGCGACTGGAGCCGTTCGGCCTGCGCCGGGTCGGGTCCCTCGGGCGCGGCCGGGGTGTGGTCGCGTCCGTACCAGGCCGCCGCGACCATCAGGGACACGGCGGCCAGCAGCGGGCCGTACGGCATCAGCGCGACGGCCATGACCACGGCTGCCGCCAGGAACAGCAGCGGACCCCGCTTGTCCTTCGGGGTGGCCGCCACCTTGGCCCGGCCGGCCAGGGCCAGCCGGCGCAGGCCGCGCGAGATGGTGATCAGCGGGTGGAGGACGTCCGTGGCGCTGTCGGCCGCCGTCCGGGCCAGCTCCCGGCTCCGGGCGAGCTGGGTGCGGGCGAGCTGCGCGCTGTCCTTGCTCAGAATGCGGGGGAGTGGGCGCCGGGCCACTGCTGTCTCCTGGAGGTGGGTACGGGCGTGGGGAGACTCCCCCTCGGACGGGACCCGCCGGTCCGCGTGACCTCGGGGGAGGGGCGCGCTCAGAACTTGATGCCGCCGAGGAGGCTCGCCAGGCTCTCGCCGCCCGCCTTGATGCTGGGCGCGATGGCCGTGCTCGCCAGGTAGAAGCCGAACAGCGCCGAGACGACGGCGTGCGATCCCTTGAGCCCGTCCTTGCGGAAGAACAGGAAGACGATGATGCCGAGCAGGACCACGCCGGACATGGAGAGGATCATTTGGGACCTCCTGGTGTCGAAGGGGGGACAGTCACCATGAGTACTTCCAGGATCACAGAATGTATCCATACGATAAAAGGTGCAAGTGGGTGAAATTCGGCGTTTTTCCCACGGGTGGTGGAACCGTCGGTCACCCGGCCGGGCAGGGCCCCCACGCCGGTGCGCGAGCCAGTACGCTGGCGATTCACCCGAACGGAAGTCATGAGAGGCGGTCCGGCCGATGAGCGAAGCCCCCGACCCGCAGGTCGTGGAGCTGGCGACCAAGATCTTCGACCTGGCCCGGCAGGGCCGGACCGAGGAACTGGTCGCCTACGTCGACGCGGGGGTCCCGGTCGGGCTCACCAACGACCGCGGCGACTGCCTGGTGATGCTCGCCGCGTACCACGGGCACGCCGACGCGGTCCGGGCGCTGCTCCAGCGCGGCGCCGACGCCGACCGGATCAATGACCGGGGGCAGACCCCGCTCGCCGGAGCCGTGTTCAAGGGCGAGACGGCGGTCATCCAGGCGCTGCTCGACGGCGGCGCCGACCCGGCCGCGGGCACGCCCTCGGCCGTCGACACCGCCCGCATGTTCGGCAAGATCGAACTTCTGGAACTGTTCGGCGCGCACTGACACTTCGGCAACCGGCCCCTTCGAGGGGCGGAGATCCACGGGGGGAGGCGGAGGGGGACCGCCGTAAATACGGTCGCGGCGGCACAAACCGCGGGTCATCATGACGACGTGATTCACGGACGTGATGGCCGGGCGGGAGATGCCGCACCACGCGGGCCGTGAAGCGGCCCGCAAGGGGCCCCGACGAGAGGCAGAGAGAAAATGGGCAGCAGCAAGCACGAGACGGCGGGCGCTCCGACGTTGTGTCACGCGGCCAGGTGATGAGTGGTCCCCGGTTGCGTCGACGCTTGATGTGAGGCTGTTTCCCATGTTCGATCCGGTCATAGCGCCCAGCGGTACCCTGCTCGGCCTGTTCCAGCGGGGCCGGGGCGACGGCACCCTGCACGCGCTCACCGCCCCCCGCGCCGAGGCGCTCCAGGCCCTCGACCACTGCGTCCTCCACGATCCCCGCCACGACTGGCAGGTGGAGAACCGCTCCCTCTACTACGCCCGCCTCTACCTCGACCTGAACGGCGGGCTGGACGCCATCGAGGCCCACCTCCTCGACCCCGTGGACGCCCTCGACACCGAGGAGTCCCGCACCGGGCTCGCCCTCGCCGTCCTCGGCCACCTCGCCTCCTACGGCAGGCTCGACGCCCTCGCCCTGCTGCGCCGGTACGCCGCCCAGGGCGCCAACTGGGCCTGGGCGCTGGACGAGTTGGCGCTGCGCGACGACGACGCGGGCCTGCGCGCCCTCGCCGCCCCCGTACTGGCCCGCTTCGGCACCGACCCGGCCGGCGAGGCCGAACTCGCCGCCGTCGTACGCGACGCCTTCGAGCCCAGGCCCTGGCGGCTGTGGGCCGACGACCCGCGCGAGTCCGTCTCCGCCCGGGTGCGTGCCGCCCGCGAGGCCGGCAGCTTCGACCGCTGGCAGCAGCAGATGCGGCCCGCCGGGCCCCGGCCGGGCTGGAGCGTGGACGCCGTGTTCGAGTGGGCCCAGCAGGGCCTGGAGCGCGGTGCCGCCCTCCATGTCCCCGCCGCCCGCTGCCTGGTCGCCGTCGCCGCGCCCGAGGACCGGCCGGAGATCCTGGCCGCCGCCCGCTCCGGCACCGACGGCGCCCGCTGCACCGCCCTGCGCTATCTCGCCGACAGCGGGGCGCCCGAGACGCTCGACCTGGTCGAGGCCGCCGTCGCGGACGGCCCCGGTGTGGTGGTGGACGCCGCGCTCGACGCCTTCGAACGGATGCGCACCCCGGCCGCCGTCGACCGCGCCCGCCGCTGGGCCCAGCGGCCCGACGCGCTCGGCGCCGCCGCCGGACGCGTGCTGGCCTGCCGGGGCGGCGCGAAGGACAGCGACCTCGTCCTCGGCGCCCTGCGCGAGGCCGTGCGGGGCGAGGGCCCCGACGCGCCCACCCTGTGGACTCTGGTCGACGGCGCCGGACGCCTGGGCATCGCCTGCGCGGCGCCCGTACTGCGCCACATCTACCGGGAGACGGCCTCCTCCCATCTGCGTGGCCGCGCCGCCCGCGCGCTCGCGGCCACCGACCCCTCCTTCGCCGCCGGGTTCGCCGTCGAGTGCCTGTGGGACTGCGAGGAGACCACCCGCGAACTGGCCGCCCGCCACGCCGAGACCGGCGACGCCCGCGTCGTCGAACGCCTCCGCCGCCTGGCCGCCGACCCCGCCGAGGAGGACGAGGTCCAGACGGCGGTCCGCAGCCGCTTCGAACAGGACCCGCAGACCCTGTGAGCACGGGGCCCGCCGGCCCGCCGGCGGGCCCCTTCAGCGGCGTACGGGTACGAAGCGCAGCGGTGTCCCCGGCCTCGCCTGGGCCGCGCCCGGCAGGTCCGCCGGGTGGACCACCGCCGAGACCGGGTAGCCGCCGGTCGTGGGGTGGTCGGCCAGGAAGATCAGGGGCAGACCGTCCGGCGGGACCTGGACCGCCCCCAACACGATTCCCTCGCTGGGGAGTTCGCCCGGCCGGGCGCGTTCCAGCGCGGGTCCCTCCGTGCGCAGGCCGATGCGGTTGCCGGCCGGGGAGACCCGGTACGTACGGCTCGTCAGGTCCGTGAGGGCCCGCGGGGTGAACCAGTCCTCGCGGGGCCCCAGCGTCACCCGGAGCACCAGCTCGGCCGGGGGCGCCGGCTGCGGGGCGGTGTCCAGGCGGGCCGGAGCGGCCGCCGGCCGGCCCAGCGGGAGCACCGCGCCGTCGGCGAGCGGCGGTGGGCCGAGGCCCGACAGCAGGTCCGTGGCCCGGCTGCCGAGCACCGGCTCCACCGCGACCCCGCCCGAGACCGCCAGGTAGGACCGCACCCCCGCCACCGCCGCCCCCACCTCCAGCACCTCGCCGGAGGGCACCCGGAACGGTGCGCCCCAGGGCGCCGGGCGGCCGCCCACCGCCACCGGACAGGGCGCCCCGCAGACCGCGACGACGACCGCCGAACGGGCCCGTACGGCACAGCCGTCGAGCGTCGTCTCCAGCACGGCCGCGTCCGGGGAGTTGCCGACCAGCCGGTTGGCGAGCGCGGCGGCGGGCTGGTCCAGGGCGCCGGAGCGGGGGACACCCAGGTGGGCATGGCCGGGCCGCCCCCGGTCCTGCACGGTCGTCAGCGCGCCCGCCCGAACCACCACCAGCGCACGGTCCGTCACGCGGCCCCCACCGGCGTGAAGCGCACCCGCGTGCCCGGCGCCAGCAGGGCGGCCGGTTCCCGCGCGGTGTCCCACAGCACGGCGTCCGTACGGCCGATCAACTGCCAGCCGCCCGGCGACGAACGCGGATACACCCCGGTGTACGGCCCGGCCAGCGCGACCGACCCGGCCGGGACCGCCGTACGCGGGGTGGACCGGCGCGGCACGTACCGGTGTTCCGGCAGGCCGGTGAGGTAGCCGAAGCCCGGGGCGAAGCCGCAGAAGGCCACCGTGAACTCCGTGTCCGCGTGGATCTGGGCCACCTCGCGCGCGGACACGCCCCAGTGCGCGGCGACCTCCGCGAGGTCGGGTCCGTCGTAGCGCACCGGGATCTCGACCGGGGCGGAGTCGACGGGAGGCATGGGCGGCGGCTCGGCGGCGGTCAGTTCGGCGGCCCGGCGTACCGGGTCGTCCACGCCGTCCAGCAGGACCGTACGGGCCGCCGGGACGATCTCGCGGGCGGTCAGTGAGCCCGCCGCGCGCCGCCGCAGCAGCTCCGCGTGCAGGGCCCGCGCCTGCTCGGCGGAGGCGACCTCCACCAGCAGGGCGTGCGCGCCCACCGGCAGCGCCCTCACGCGAACGCCTCCACCGGCACGCCCGCCGAGGCCAGCCGGGTCCGCACCCGCCGGGCCAGCTCGACCGCGCCGGGGGTGTCGCCGTGCAGGCACAGGGAGCGCGCCCTCACCCGGATGCGGGCGCCGGAGAGCGCGGTGACCTCGCCGGAGCGGGCGAGGTCCAGCGAGCGGTCCACCACCGTCTCCGGGTCGCTGACCACGGCACCCTCCCGGTCGCGCGGCACGAGCGTGCCCTCGTCGGTGTACGCGCGGTCCGCGAACGCCTCCGGGACCGCCCGGAGGCCCGCCTTCCCGGCCGCCTCCAGCAGGCGCGAGCCGGGCAGCCCCAGCACCGGCAGCCGGGCCCCGGCCAGCAGCACCCCGTCGACCACCGCGCGGGCCTGCTCCTCGTCCCGTACGGCCCGGTTGTACAGGGCGCCGTGCGGCTTGACGTAGGCCACGCGGGCGCCGGCGGCCCGCGCGAAGACCTCCAACGCGCCGATCTGATAGGCGACTTCGGCCGCCAGCTCGGCGGACGGCACGTCCATCGCGCGCCGGCCGAAACCGGCGAGGTCGCGGTAGGAGACCTGGGCCCCGATCGCCACCCCGCGCGCGGCGGCCAGTTCACACACCCGGCGCATGGTGACCGCGTCCCCGGCGTGGAAGCCGCAGGCCACATTGGCGCTGGTGACGACGGTCAACAGCCCCTCGTCGTCGGTCAGTCGCCAGCGGCCGAAGCCCTCCCCCAGGTCGGCGTTGAGATCGACCGGCTCGGTCACGGTCATCGGGTACGGACCTCCTCTGGTGGTACACGGATCAGTCGACGCCGACCACGCGGTACTGCTCGTCGCGGGCGTCGGTCAGGAACATCTGCCCCGGCGCGTGCGTGAGGGCGAACGGCGGCCGGGAGGCCGTCACCGCCGCCTGCGGGGTCACCCCGCACGCCCAGAACACCGGGATGTCGTCCGGCGCCATCTCCACCGGGTCGCCGAAGTCGGGGCGGCCCAGGTCCGCTATGCCGAGGGCGGCCGGGTCACCGCAGTGCACCGGGCCGCCGTGCACGGCGGGGAGCAGCCCGCTCTCCCGGATCGCGGCCCGCAGGTGCTCCGGCGGCACCGGACGCATCGACACCACCATCGGCCCGCGCAGCCGTCCCGCCGGGCGGCACTGGCGGCCGGTCACATACATCGGCACGTTGCGGCCCTGCTCGACATGGCGGATCGGTACGCCCGCCCCGGCCAGCGCCCACTCGAAGGTGAAGCTGCACCCCAGCAGGAACGCCACCAGGTCGTCCCGCCAGTACGGGCGTGCGTCGGTGGGCTGGGCCACCAGCTCGCCGTCCTGCCACACCCGGTAGCGCGGCAGATCGGTGCGCAGGTCGGCGTCCGGCGCGAGGACGGTGGTGACCGCGCCCGCGTCCGTCACGTCCAGCACCGGGCAGGGGCGGGGGTTGCGCTGGCAGAACAGCAGCATGTCGTAGGCCCAGTCGGCGGGCACCGCGATCAGGTTGGCCTGGGTGTGCCCCGCGGCGACACCCGCCGTGGGGCCGGTCAGGCCCGCGCGGAAGCGGGCCCGCGCGGTGCGGGGGCTCCAGTCGCGGGCGCCGGTCTCGGCCAGGGCCACCGGACGGTCGCCGGTCAGGTCGGGGCGGGTCATGCCAGCTCCCGCCCGCGTGTCTCCGGCAGCCCGAACAGCGCCAGCGCGGCCAGCCCGTAGCCCGCCGCGCCGAACGCCAGCGCACCGCCGACGCCCCAACTGTCGGCCAGGAAGCCCACCAGCGTCGGGAAGACCGCGCCCACCGCGCGCCCGGTGTTGTACGTGAAGCCCTGTCCCGTACCGCGCACCGGCGTCGGGTACAGCTCGCTCAGGTAGGAGCCGAAGCCGCTGAAGATGGCGGACATGCAGAAGCCGAGCGGGAAGCCCAGCACCAGCAGCAGGGTGCTCGCGCCGGACGGGATGCGGGCATAGGCCAGCACGCAGACCGCCGACAGCAGCGCGAAGAGCCAGATGGTGCGGCGCCGGCCCAGCCGGTCGGTGAGGTGGCCGCCGGTCAGATAGCCGAGGAAGGCCCCGGATATCAGCAGCGCCAGATAGCCGCCGGTGCCGACGACGGAGAGGCCGCGCTCGGTCTTGAGGTAGGTCGGGACCCAGGTGGCCAGCGTGTAGTAGCCGCCCTGGACCCCGGTGGAGAGCAGGCTCGCGAAGAGCGTGACGCGCAGCAGGCCCGGCTCGTCGGCCGTGCCCGGCCGGAAGATGGCCGCGAACGAGCCGCGCTCCGGGCTGTGTTCGCGGGCCGCCGCGGCCTGCGGCGCGTCGTGCACCTGGCGGCGCAGCCACACCACCAGCAGCGCGGGCAGCGCGCCGGTCCAGAACAGCACGCGCCAGGCCAGGTCCTCACCGACGAAGGAGAACACCAGGGTGTAGACGATCACGGCCAGACCCCAGCCGACCGCCCAGGAACTCTGCACCACGCCGAGGGTGCGCCCCCGGTGCCGCGCGCTCGCGTACTCGGCGACCAGGATCGCCCCGACCGCCCACTCACCGCCGAACCCGAGCCCCTGGAGGGCGCGGAAGAGCAGCAGCGTCTCGTAGGTGGGGGCGAAGCCGCAGGCGACGGTGAACACCGCGTAGGTGACGACGGTGATCATCAGGGCCCGGACCCGGCCGATCCGGTCCGCGAGCATCCCCGCCAGGGCGCCGCCGACGGCGGACACCACCAGTGTGACCGTGGTCAGCAGGCCGGTCTGGCCGCTGTCGAGATGGAAGTACGCGGCCAGCGCGACCATGGTCAGCGGCAGCGTGAAGTAGTCGTAGGAGTCGAGGGCGTAGCCCCCGAAGGCGCCGGCGAAGGCGCGGCGGCCGCGCGGGCCGAGGGCGCGGAACCAGCCGAACGGGCCTTCCTCGTGGGCGGCTTGGTCCGGGACGGCGGTCAGCTCGGGCGGGGGAGTCGTGCTCATGGGCGGCACCTCGCAGAAGCGGGAGGGGGGTGCGGGTGGGTGAGCCGTGGGGAGCACCGTAGAGGATCGTTGAACGATCCTTCAATGGGTCCGTTGTCCCGGCCCCCGCTCTGCGGTTGAATTCCGGGCATGGCAGAGCAGTTGGGCCAACTGGCCGACGACCGCGTCCTCCTGGGCCGTACGAGCACCGCCGAGCGCGTCTCCGACATCCTCCGGAGCCGGATCGCGGAGGGCTATTTCCCGCCAGGCACCCGGCTGTCGGAGGACAGCATCGGCGGCGCCCTCGGGGTGTCCCGGAACACCCTGCGCGAGGCGTTCCGGCTGCTCACCCATGAACGGCTGCTGGTCCACGAACTCAACCGGGGTGTCTTCGTCCGGGTGCTGAGCGTCGCGGACGTGGAGGACATCTACCGCACCCGCGCCCTGGTCGAGTGCGCCGTGGTACGCGGCCTCGGCGAACCCCCGTACGCCCTCGACGGGCTCGCCGGAGCCGTCGCCGAGGGGGAGTCGGCGGCGCGGGAAAGTGACTGGAAATCGCTGGGGACGGCCAACTTCCACTTCCACCGTGAACTGGTCGCGCTGGCCCGCAGCGAGCGCACCGACGAGCTGATGCGCAGCGTCTTCGCCGAACTCCGGCTCGCCTTCCACCATGTGGACCACCCCCGCCGCCTCCACGAGCCCTACCTCGCCCGCAACCGCCGGATACTGGACGCCCTGCGCGCCGGGGACCGGACCGGGGCGGAGGAGTTGCTGTCCACCTATCTCGCGGACTCGCTCCAACGGGTGCTGGAGGTCTACCGCCGCCGGGTCGACGAGCAGTAGCCGCCCTCCGGCGCACGGGGTCTCGTGCCGCTGTGACGGCCGTCGCTTCCACACCGTTTGGGTGGTTGTCGGACCGAGGACCTAATCTGTGCACCGTGACTTCGCCTGCACCGACGGACAGCGTTCCGCCCCAGCTCAGCGCGGCGCCGCGCCCCGCGCCGGGCCCGGCCGCCGACGAGGGGCTGGCGCGGCGGCTGCGCGCGCTCGCCTGCACGGCCCCGCTGCACGACCTGGACGCCCGCAAGGCCAACCTGGCCGGTGAGTACTCGACGTACGGCATGGCCGAGGTGGCGCTCGCCGCCATCGACCTCGTCACGCTCAACATGGACTTCGACACCGGCGCCGACCACGAGCAGATCGTCGCCCGCCTCGTCCCGCGCATCGCCGCCCAGGCCCCCCACCGCACCGCCGCAGAGCACGAGCGCGTCGCCCGCTGGGTGCTGGAGAACCTGATCAACGTGGGCAGCGCCGACCGCGGCTTCCGCGCGGTGTACGGCACCTTCGCCTCCGACGGCACCTATGTCCGCCGCGACTACGACTTCAAGCTCATCGAAGAGGTCCCCGGACCCGGCGGCACGGTCTACCTGCGCACCACCGACGAAGCCGTCAACGTCCTCGTCGGCGCTCTCGACACCGACGTCACCAGCGCCCAGATCGCCGCCGAGGTCAAGCTGGAGGTGCTGATCAGCCGGGGCCGCCTGGCCGACGCCCAGCTCGCCGCCGAGCAGGCCCGCTACCGCACCGTGCAGTACTCCGAGACCCTGCGCCGCGCCCTGGACGCCACCCGGCGCAACGTCCGCGCGGTCGACTGGCTCAACTCGGTGCCCGACATGATCGCCGAGGCGCTGGACCACGTGGCCGACCGCTACCGCCACGAGAACGCGATCCTCACCAACATCCGCAAGGCCCGCGACGAGACGGAGGAGCCGGAGCACAAGCGGCGCGCGGCCGAGCTGGTCGACATCGTCAAGGACTGCATCCGGCGCCACACCCAGCTCCAGTCCCGGCTGCTGGAGGCGGGGCCGCTGTTCCGCGCGGAGCAGGACCGGCAGGCGTTCGCCACGCCCACGGGAACCTCCGGGCTCGACCTGTACGGGCATCTGGTCGCGCCCACCCTGCCGTTGCCGCTTCAGCAGGCGATCCGGGTCACCGACGCGTTCTTCGGCAGCGGGGTGGGGCTGCGTACGCCGGTGTCGGTGCGGGTGGGGGATCTGGTCGACATCCTGCTCACCCCGCCTGTCGAGCGGGAGCACTTGGGCGCGGAGATGCCGGAGCCGGAGCTGATTGCCACGCCGGACGACAGCCGGTTCTCGGAGGAGCAGGTCGCTACCGCTCGGGCTTTGCTGGATCTTCCGGCTGACGCTCCTCGGAGGTTGTCCGGGTTGCTTGCGGAGGCTCGGGCTGCCGAGGGGTTCGAGCTGGCGTATCTGGTCGCGCTGATGGCTATTCACGCGGCCAGTCCTGCTGTGGGGACCGCTTATCGGCAGGGGGAGGCGAAGCTGTTGTTCGCTGTCGATGACGGTACGGAGTTGGACGATCCCGACTTCGGCGGGGCGGATCTGATCGTGGGGACCGCCTTGTTGGATGCGGTGGGGATGGCCAGCGATCGGGCGGTGGCGGGATGACCTCACGTTTCGAGTTCAAGGAGTTTGCGTCGTGACCGAGCACGTCGAGTGGAGTGACGTCGAAGCGCCGGCGGCGCCGCCGGCCGTTACCCCCGCCGACGCCGCCGACGCGGCGCGGCTGGTGGCGTTCGGGCTGCAGCCGAAGCTTCAGCCCGCGCGGGACCAGGAGTACACCGATCTCCTGCGGCGCTACCGGGAGGACGGGGCGTTCGCGCGGCTCGCGGATGCCGTGGCGACCGGGCTGGGGCTCGTCGTGCTGGAGGTGTCTGCGCGGGCCGGGATGGCCGTGACGGCCGCCGAGGACTCGGTGTTCGCGGTGCGGATGGGGGACTACGCCCGCCGTACCACCGCCGACTCCGCCGACCGGTTCCTGCACGGTCTGGCCCACCTGGCCGTGGCCGCGCTGGCGTTCCCCCGGCCCGAGGACCTGGCCGACGACTCCTACATCGGGCGCGTCACGGTCAACGGCGTGGACGCCTTCGTACGGCAGGCGTGCCGCAGGCTGGAGGAGCGGGCCGAGCAGGCCGGGGAGAACACCGACCCGGCGACCGACGCCCCCGGACTGGAGGCCGCCTGGCGGATCTGGGCCCGGCGCAGCGCCACCGGCGCCACCAAGGACGCCCGGCGCCCGGCCGCCTCCACCACCGGCATCGTCGCCAAGGCGCTCGGCTTCCTCACCGAGTCCGGGTTCCTCCAGCGCACCGGCGACGACCACGGCGGCACCTACCGCACCACCGCCCGCTACCAGTTGCAGGTGCGGGACATGGCGGGCGGCGCGGCGCTCAGCGAACTGCTGGAGCTGGGCGTGGTGACCGAGACCGGCGGCCCCGCCACCCTGCTGCCCGCCGAGGACACCGACGACCTGGACCTGGTGGCCGACGCCGGACTGCCCTTCCACTCCTGACCCGCCCGCACCTTTTCGAAGACCTCACGAGAGTCCGCCATGTACGAGCTGTCCCGCGTCCGCCTCTACTCCATCGGGCCCGCCGGCGCGCGCTACGCCGACACCGTGCTCGACCTGCGCGGCGTGGGCGCCCCCGTGCCCGACCCGGCGCCCACGCAGGCGGAGTTCTTCGAGGAGGAGCCGGTCGGCCCGCCGCGCCGGCCCGCGCCCGCCGGGGTGCTGTTCCTGGAGAACGGCGGCGGCAAGTCCGTCCTGCTGAAGCTGATCTTCTCGGTGATGCTGCCCGGCCACCGCAACACCCTGGGCGGCGCCAGCTCCGGCGTGCTGCGCAAGTTCCTGCTCGCCGACGACTGCGGACACGTCGCGCTGGAGTGGCAGCACGTGCAGACCGGCGAGTGCGTGGTCGTCGGCAAGGTCAGCGAGTGGCGCGGGCGCCAGGTCTCCAACGACCCGCGCAAGTTCGCCGAAGCCTGGTACTCGTTCCGGCCCGGCCCCGGTCTGAGCCTGGACAACCTGCCGGTGGCGGAGTCCACCGCCGTACGGCCGCTGGTGGAGGGTGCTTCCGGGGCGCAGGGGCGCCGGCGCACCATGAAGGGCTTCAGGGACGCCCTCACCGAGGCGGGCAAGAACTACCCGCATCTGGAGACGCACTGGGAGGAGACCCACGAGCGCTGGACCGAGCACCTCGGCGATCTGGGCCTGGACCCCGAACTCTTCCGCTACCAGCGGGAGATGAACGCCGACGAGGGTGAGGCGGCCGGCCTCTTCGCGGTCAAGAAGGACTCCGACTTCACCGACCTGCTGCTGCGCGCCGTCACCGACACCCGCGACACCGACGGCCTGGCCGACCTCGTCGGCGGCTTCGGCAACAAGCTGGGCCGCCGCGCCGAACTCATCGCGGAACGGGACTTCACCGCGGGCTCGGTCGACCTGCTCGGCCGGATCGTCGAGGCGGCCGACGCCCGCACCCGCGCGCGGGACGTGCACACCGGTGCCGAGCGCCGTACCCGTACCCTCGCCCGGCGGCTGTCCGCGCGGGCCGTGCGCGAGCGGGTCCGCGCCACCGACCTCGCCCAGCGGGTCACGGCCGCCGCCGACACCGTCACCCACTCCGAGGGCGCCCGCGAGCGCAGTTCGCTGATCGCGGCCGAACTCGCCTACCGGCACGCCTCGCTGGCGCTGGCCGCCGCCGAGAAGGCCGCCGCCGCGCAGAAGCGCGAGCTGGCCGACGCACGCACCCTTTACGCCGCCTGGCAGGCCGCAGAGGCCGTGCTGCGCCACCGCGCCGCCGCCGACCGGGTGGCCAGGGTCTCCGCCGCCATCCAGGAGGCCGAGCGGGACGCCGCCCCCGCGCTCGCCGCCCGCGCCAAGGCCGCCGTCGACCTCGTACGCGCCCTGCACGCGGCCGCCGAGAACGCCGAGGCGCTCGCCAACGAGGAGGAGGAGCGCTCCGCCGCCCTCCAGGAGGTCAGCGACGCCGCGTACCGCGACTCCACCGCCGCCGCCACCGACGCCCAGCGGGCCCGCAGCGAGATCGGGCACCTGCGTCAGCGGCTCACCGAGGTCGAGCAGGAGACGGCCGAGGCGGTCCGCGCGGGCTGGCTGGACGACAGCGCCCCCGACGCCGACCCCGCGCGGGCCGCGCTCGCCGCCAGCGACGCCGAGAAGACGGCCGTCGCCGCCTGGGACACCGCCCGCGAGGCGGCCCGCGCGGCCGTCGAGCACGCCCGCGAGACGGCCGCCGCCGAGTCCCGCGCCGAACTCACCGCCGCCCGCGCCGCCGACGCGGCCACCGCCGCCGAACGCGCCCACGAGGCCGAGCGCCGGCTCGCGGAGACGCTGGCCGCCGAGGAACGCCTCGCGGAGCTGCTCGGCCTGCCCGCCGCCGGGGCGTCGCGCTCCGCCATCCCCGCCCCGCGCGACGGCTCCGACACCGGTGAGCCCGTACGCGACAGCGCCGACGGGGGCCCGCTCACCGCCGAGGAGCTGGACCGCTACGCCGACGAGCTGCGTGGCCTGCTGGACGACGCGGTGTCCGCCGCCGAGCGCACCCTGTTCGACCTGCGCACCGCCGCCGCCGACGACACCCGCATCCTCTCCGCGCTCGGTGACGGCGGCCTGCTGCCGCCCGGCCCCGACGTGCTGGCCACCGTGGAGTACCTGGGTGAGCACGGCATCCCCGCGCTGCCCGGCTGGCGCTACCTCGCCCAGGCCGTCGACCCCGCCGACCACGCCCGGGTGCTCGCCACCCGCCCCGAGCTGGTCGACGGTGTGATCATCACCGACCCGGACACCCACGCCCGCGCCCGCGAGGCCCTGGCCGAGGCGGCCCTGCTGCCCCGCTCCGCCGTCGCCGTCGGCACCGCCGCCGCCCTGCTCGCCCCGGCCCCCGCCGCCGAGGCGCAGCCCGCCGACGTCTTTCTCGTGCCGCCGAACCCGGCCATGCACGACGAGCACGCCGCCGACGAGGAACGCCAGGCCCTGCGCGCGCGGGCCACCGAACGCGACGACGAGATCCGGGCGCTCGCCGCCCGCCTCGGCAAGGACCGCGAACTCGCCGCCCGCCTCGCCTCCTGGCGCGCCGGCTGCCCGGCCGGCCGGATCGTGGAACTCGCCGCCGGTGCCGAGGAGGCCCGCGCCTTCGCCGACGAGGCCGAGGCCGAACTCACCGAGGCCCGCACCGCCCGCGCCGAGGCCGAGGAGACCGCCGCCGAGGCCACCCGGCTGCGCGACGAACGCCAGGAGGCCGCCCAGCGCGCCAGCCGGGTCGCCGACGCCCTCGCCGGGCTCGCGCACCGGCTGCGCGAGCGCGCCACCTGGCAGGTCAAGCTCCGCGAACTGGCCGACGACGCCGCCGAGTCCGAGGCCCGTACCCAGTCCTGCCTGGAGCGCGCCCGCGCCGCCGACGAGGACCGGCGCGCCACCCAGCGCGGCGCCGACGACGCCCGCCGCACCGCCCGCGCCCTGCGCGCCGAGCGCGCCGAGATCGCGGGCGCCCCGGACGACGTGCCCGAGTCGGAGGACGGCGCCCCGAAGGCGTCCCTGCCCGCGCTGCGCGAGGCGTACCGGGCCGCGTCCCAGGTGTACGAGAAGGTCGGTGTCGGCGCCGACCTGCGCGCCGAACAGGCCCGCGCGGAGAGCGACGAGAGCGCCGCGCGCGCCGACCTGGACCGGCTCAGCAACAAGGTCCGCACCCGCGCCGAGCAGCTCCTCCAGTCGCCCGACGGCTCCGACGGCCCGTCCCGGCAGGCCGCCGCCGTCCGCGCCGAGGAACTGGTGCAACTGCTGGAGACCCGCATGTCCACGGCGAGCGAACAGCTCGGCCGGCTGCGCGGCGAGGCCGAGCGGCACGCCCCCGAGGACGGCGACGCCCACACCGAGCTGCCCGAGGAGCTCCGGCCGCGCGACGCCGAGCACGCCCAGTCCCTGCTGCGTACCGCCACCGCCGAACTCGCCACCCGCACCGAGGCGTTGACCCAGGCCCGCGACGCGCACGCCGAACTCCGGCAGGCCCACCGGACCGCCGAGGACGGCGCGGGCGGCTTCGACGAGATCGCGGCGATGCTCCGCGACCTGCTGCGCGAACCCGTGGCCCGGGACGAAGGGGAAGAAGGGGGCGAACGGGAGGACCCCGAGCCCTACCCCGGCACCCTGGAGGAGGCCCGGCAGTCCGCCGCCGAGGCCCGCCGCTCGCTGCGCGGCTGCGCCGCCGACCTCTCCGCCGCCGACACCGCCGTCCGCGAGGCGAGCGACATCCTGGTCCGGCACGCCAACTCCACCCGCTACGAGCAGGTGCGCACCCCGGCCCGGCAGCAGATCCGCGAACTGCCCGCCGCCGCGCTGCCCGAGCACGCCCAGAAGTGGGCCGACGCCTTCGCGCCCCGGCTGCGCGTCCTCACCGACGAACTGGCCCAGTTGGAGCGCAACCGCGACTCGATCGTGGACCGGCTCCGGGGGCTGGTCGAGTCCTCCCTCGCCACCCTCCGCTCCGCCCAGCGGCTCTCCCGGCTGCCCGAGGGGCTCGGCGAGTGGTCCGGGCAGGAGTTCCTCCGTATCCGCTTCGAGGAGCCCGACCAGGCCACCCTCACCGAGCGGCTCGGCGAGGTCATCGACGAGGCCACCCGTGCCGCCGTCAAGAAGAACTCCGACCTGCGCCGGGACGGCATGTCCCTGCTGCTGCGCGGGGTCGCGGCCGCGCTCCAGCCCAAGGGCGTCGCGGTGGAGATCCTCAAGCCGGACGCGGTGCTGCGTGCCGAGCGGGTCCCCGTCGGTCAGATGGGCGACGTGTTCTCCGGCGGCCAGCTCCTCACCGCCGCCATCGCGCTGTACTGCACGATGGCCGCCCTGCGCTCCAACGACCGGGGCCGCGACAAGCACCGGCACGCGGGCACGCTGTTCCTGGACAACCCCATCGGCCGCGCCAACGCCACGTACCTGCTGGAGCTGCAGCGGGCCGTGTCCGACGCGCTCGGGGTCCAGCTCCTGTACACCACCGGCCTGTTCGACACCACCGCGCTGGCCGAGTTCCCGCTGGTCATCCGGCTGCGCAACGACGCCGACCTCCGGGCCGGGCTGAAGTACATCAGCGTGGAGGAGCACCTGAGGCCCGGTCTGCCGCAGCAGCGGCAGGACGGGGACGGGGTGCGCAGCGAGATCACCGCGACCCGGATGTACAAGCGGCCGTCGGCGGGGGTGTCCTCAGTCTGACGCGGGCGTCGGCTCGGAGGTCCCCGGCGGGACCTCCAGCCGGTGCTCCGCCAGTACCCCCGTGCGCTGCCGCTGGACGAACCAGTAGTACGCGAAGCCGCCGCCCGCGATCACCGCGACGAACAGCACCGCGCCCCACCGCAGATACCAGTGGTAGGGCGCGCTCGCGTTGTACACCGCCGGGCGCGGCCAGATCAGGTTGAGGGTCATCCCCGCGCCCCACACCACCGCGACCACGTTGACGGCCAGCCCCCAGCGGCCCAGCGAGAAGCGGCCCTCCCCGGCCGGGGTCCACCGGCCGCGCAGCCGCGCCACCAGCATCGGCGCGGTCACCCCCAGGTAGGCCAGGTAGATCATGATGATGCCGATGCTGGTGACCACGGTGAAGATCTGCGGCTGACGGATGTTGACCACCAGGATCGCCAGCGCCAGCACCCCGATCACCACGGCCGGCACCACCGGGGTCCTGAAACGCGGGCTCACGCGGGCCAGCAGCGAGGACGCGGGCAGGTTGTTGTCCCGTGCCATGGCGAACGCCAGCCGGATCGCCGCCGTGTGCACGGCCAGCGCGCACACCGTGACCGCGATCAGCACGCACCACAGCATCCCCTTGCCGGCGGTCGGCCCGAGCACGTCCAGCACCACGTACTGGAGCCCGTCCACGGACAGCTTGTCGTCCTTGAGGCTGGAGACGCTCATCAGCGCCAGCAGCAGCACCAGGCCGCCCAGCACGAAGGAGGCGATGATCGCCCGCAGGATGGCGCGGGGTGCGTTCCGGGACGGGTCCAGCGACTCCTCGCCGAGCGAGGCGGCCGTGTCGAAGCCGTACATCACGTACGCCGACGCCAGCGACGCCACCAGGAACGCGCCGAGGTAACCGGCGCCGTGGCCCGCGCCGGTGCCGTTGGTCTCCAGCACGACCTGCGGGCCACGGGTGATGTGCACGGCCAGCATGACGATCAGCACCACACTGGCGACCAGCTCGATGAACACCCCCGCGGTGTTGATCGTGGCCATCAGCTTCACCCCGAAGGCGTTGACCAGCGTGGTGAACACGATCAACACGGTGGCCAGGACGACCGCGTTGGTCGCCACGTCGTAGGTGCCGGTGCCGTCCCCGACGAACTGGAAGACGGACGATATCTGCGGCAGCGTGAGCTGGTAGGCCAGCGCCACCGCCGCGATCGACACGATGGACGCGACCAGCATCATCCACCCGGCCAGCCAGCCGAGGTGCGGATTGCCGATCCGCTTCGACCAGTTGTAGACCGAGCCCGCCACCGGATGCCGGGCCGCCAGCTCCGCGAAGCACAGGGCCACCGCGAACTGCCCCACGAACACCATCGGCCACGACCACCAGTAGGCGGGGCCGCCGCTGCCGTAGCCGAAGTAGAACAACTGGAAGGTGCCGGTCAGGATCGAGATGTAGCTGATCCCGGCGGCGAAGGTGTGGAAGTTGCCCAGCGTGCGCTTGAGTTCGGGCCGGTACCCGAATTCCGCGAGTTCGCTGTCGTCGTGCCCGTGCGTGCCTGACGGCGGTGCTGCCTTCGTCATCGGTGTGACTCCTGGGGGCAGAGGGAAACGGGAGCGGCCGTGTCCTACCCCGCTTCGGCGCTCACGGAGCCTGTCCGCCCAGCTTCTCCCGCAGCCATGCATGGAATGCCCCGATGTGATGCTCGGCCGGCACCAGCACCCCGCCCCCGCGATAGGCGCGTGAGGACATCGCGGGCTGGGTCCGCTCGCACGCCGCGAAGTCCTGGACGTTGACCCGGTGGAACAGCTCCGCCGACCTCGACACGTCGGCCCCGGACGCCACCACCTCCGGCGCGTACAGCCAGTCGCACTCCACCACCGTGCGGTCCTCGGCCAGCGGGAACATCCGGTGCAGGATGACGTGGTCGGGTACGAGGTTGACGAAGACGTTGGGCCGGACCGTGATGGCGTAGTAGCGCCGGTCCTGCTCCTCGGCCACCTCCGGGAGCCGGCCGAAGCCCGCGCTGCCGTCCACCGTGAACCCCTCGACGCCCGCGCCGAACTCCGCGCCGTGGCCCACGTAGTACTGGGCCGCGTAACCGTCCGCGAACTCCGGGAGCACCTCGGTGAGTTCGGGGTGGATCGTGGCGCAGTGGTAGCACTCCATGAAGTTCTCGACGATCAGCTTCCAGTTGGCCCGCACGTCGTAGGTGACCCGCCTGCCGAGGGCCAGGCGCTCGGTGCCGTAGTGCTCGATGGCCGCCGGGTCGCCCAGCCGCTCCACGGCCGCGTGCTGGACGGTCTCCTCGAAGGAGGGCGGTTCGTCGGCCAGGCACACCCAGGCGTAGCCCAGCCACTCCCGCAGCGCGACCTTGATCAGCCCGTACCGGTCCCGGTCCACGTCCGGCATCCTGGTCAGGTTGGGCGCGGCGACCAGCTTGCCGTCGAGCCCGTACGTCCAGGCGTGGTAGGGGCATTGCAGGCCGCGGCGGACCTCGCCGGACTCCTCGGTGCACAGCCGGGCGCCCCGGTGCCGGCAGACGTTGAGGAAGGCCCGCAGCGCGCCCGTGCGGTCGCGGGTGACGAGCACGCTCTCCCGGCCGACCCGGACCGTACGGAAGGCGCCGGGCCGGTCCAGGTCGGCGCTGCGCACGGCGCAGAACCACATCGACTCCAGCAGCGCCTCCTGCTCGCGCCGGAACACCTCGGGGTCGGTGTAGTAGCGGCCGGGGAGGGTGGCGATCAGGCTGGGGGAGACCGGGGTCGTCGTCATGGCTGGGCTCCTCGGGCGGCCGGGGCGGTGAAGCGGGCGGGGTCGAACAGGCCGGTCGGGTGCGCGGTCGACCCGGTCAGCGCGAGGTCGGCCAGGATCTCGCCGACGACCGGCACGAACTTGAAGCCGTGCCCGGAGAAACCGCATGCCACGGTGACCGACTCCGGGTGCACGGGGTGCCGGGCGATCACGAAGTGCTCGTCCGGAGTGGTGGAGTACATGCAGGTGGCGGCCTTCAGGAAGGTGCCGGGCAGGTCGGGGATCAGCGCGGCCATGTGATCCGCCATGGCCCGCACCTCGTGCTCGTGCACCGTCCGGTCGATGGTCTCCGGGGTGGTGTCCTGCCCTTTGCGGAAGAACGCGACCTTGGCGCCCTTCTCCGGTCCGTCGATGGCGGGGAAGCCGTACACCTGGACGCCGTCCGGGTCCTCCCAGATGTAGACGGGGTGCCGCTCCGGCTGGAACGGCCCGGTGCCGCCCGCCGGCTGGAACCAGTACATGACCTGCCGCTCCACGGTGATCGGCACCCCGATGTCCGCGAGCAGCCGCGGCGCCCAGGCACCGGGGCAGATCACCAACTGCCCGGCCGTGTACGTGTTCTCGCCGGTGTGCACCCGCACCCCGTCCCGGTACGGCTCCCAGCGCACCACCGGCTCCTCGAAGCGCAGCCCGGCGCCCTGCCGGGTGGCCGCCTGGAGGTGGGCCGCGACCATGTTCTCCGGGCGCAGCAGGCCGGCCTTCGCCTCGAACAGGGCGACCTCGTCGTCGGCCGGGTTCAGGGTGGGGAAGCGGCGCCGGATCTCCTTGGCGTCGAGCATCTCGTGGGGCAGGTCCCACTCGGTGGCCGAGCGCAGCGAGCCGGAGACGGTACGGGAGTCCGGCCGGCCGACCATCGCGCCGCCGCACAGGAGGGAGACCTCCCGGCCGGTGGCCCGCTCCAGCTCCTCGTACAGCTCGTAGGACCTCAGCAGCAGGGGGACGTAGGCCGGGTCCTCGAAGTAGGACTGGCGGGTGATGCGGGAACCGCCGTGGCTGGAGCCCCGGTTGTGCACCGGGCCGAACTTCTCCAGCCCGAGCACGCGGGCGCCGCGCGCGGAGAGGTGGTGGGCGGCGGCGCTGCCCATGCCGCCCAGGCCGATGACGATCACGTCGTAGGTGGGGGACACTTCTGTCGGACCTCCTGGGGTTCTTCCGGACGGGCTGTCAGCGGCGGATGCGGGTCATCTCCGGGTCGAACAGCGGTTCCTCGGCGACGGTCGCGGGGACCTTCTCGCCGAAGTACTCGATGTGCACGCCGGTGCCGGGGGCGAGGCCCGCCGGGAGCCACGCGTAGGCGACGCACCGGCCCAGCGTGTAGCCGTAGGCCGCGCTGGTCACGTAGCCCGCCGTCGTGCCGTCCACCGACACCGGTTCGCTGCCGAGCACCACGGCGGCCGGGTCGTCCAGCAGCAGCGGGGTCAGCCTGCGGGTGGGTCCGGGGCGGTCGCACAGGGCTTCCCGGCCCGCGAAGTCGCCCTTGTCCATCCGGACGGCGAAGCCGACGCCCGCCTCGGCCGGGGTGTGCTCGGTGGTCATGTCGGTGCCCCAGGCGCGGTAGCCCTTCTCCAGCCGCAGCGAGTTGAACGCCGACCGTCCGGCCGCGATCACGCCCAGGTCCCGCCCCGCTTCCCAGAGCGTGTCCCAGAGCCTCAGGCCCAGGTCGGCGGTGGTGTACAGCTCCCAGCCCAGCTCGCCGACGTAGCTCAGACGCATCGCGGTGACCGGGACATGGCCGATGTGGGTGCGCCTGGCCCGGAAGTAGCCGAAGCCCTCGTGGGAGAAGTCGTCCCCGGTCAGCGGCTGCACCAGCGCGCGGGCCAGGGGGCCCCAGACGCCGACGCAGCAGGTGCCGGAGGTGATGTCCCGGATGTGGACTCCCCCACTCTCGGCTTCGCTCGAGCGGGAGGGGCCCCCAGCGGGGGCGTGCCGGAGGAGGTGGTCGAGGTCGGCGGGGGAGTTGGCGCCGATCTGGAAGTGGTTCTCGGCGAGGCGGGCCACGGTGAGGTCGGAGCGGATGCCGCCGGCCTCGTCCAGCAGGAGGGTGTACGTGACGGCGCCCGGCCTCTTGCGGAGCTTGTTGGTGGTCATGCGGTCGAGGAAGTCGAGGGCGCCGGGGCCGGTGACCTCCAGGCGGCGCAGCGGGGTCATGTCGTACAGGGCGACGCGCTCGCGGGTGGCGCGGGCCTCGGCGGCGGCGACGGGGGACCAGTAGCGGGCCGACCAGGCGTCGCGCTCGGGCAGCTTGGCACCGAGGGAGGCCACCAGCGGGGCGTTCGCCTCGTACCAGTGCGGGCGCTCCCAGCCGCCGCCCTCCAGGAAGAACGCGCCGAGCTGCTCCTGCCGGGCGTGGAAGGGGCTGACGCGCAGCGGGCGTGGCCGCTCCATCGGCTGGAGGGGGTGGGTGACGTCGTACACCTCGACAAACTGCTGTGAACCGCGTTCACGGACGTATGCCGGTGAACGCTGCGCTTCCTCGAATCGCGTGACATCGCAGTCGTGCACGTCGATCGACGATCGGCCGTCAACCATCCATTCGGCCACCGCCCTGGCCACACCCGCGGAGTGCGTGACCCACACCGCCTCGGCCAGCCAGAAACCGCGCAGTTCACGGGCTTCCCCGAGCAGGGGCATGCCGTCCGGGGTGAACGAGAACACCCCGTTGAACCCGCTCTCCACCTCCACCTCGCGCAAGGCCGGCACCAGCCGCCGGGCGTCCGCCCAGCTCGGCGCCCAGTCCTCCTCGGTGAAGGGGTACGAGGACGGCATCTCCATCCCCCGCCCCCGCGCCTCGTCGAACCCCGGCACGCCGAACGGGTCCACGGGCAGCGGCCGGTGCGCGTAGGAGCCGATGCCGATGCGGTCGTGGTGCTCCCGGAAGTACAGGTCGGCGTCCTGGAAGCGGAGGATGGGCCAGGTCGCCTCCGCGTGCGCCCCGCTCAGTCCGGGCAGCGGCCGGGTTCGCGCGTACTGGTGCGCCAGCGGCTGCAACGGCACGTCTACTCCGGCCATACGGCCGATCACCGGCCCCCAGAAGCCCGCCGCCGAGACGACATGGTTGGCCGGGAAGACACCCCGGTCGGTGACGACACCGGTGACCCGGCCGGCCGCCCGCTCGATGCCGGTGACGGTGTGCCGGTCCAGGAAACGGGCGCCGCGCGCGGTGGCCCGGTCGAGCTGGGCACGGCACGCGGCCACCGCACGGGCCAGGCCGTCCTCCGGGGTGTGGAACCCGCCCAGCACCACCGACTCGTCCAGCAGCGGCCAGAGTTCCTTGCAGCGGGCGGGGTTCACCACCTCGCCGCGCACGCCCCGGGCGGCGGCGAGCCCGGCCCTGCGGTGGAGGTCGGCGAGGCGTTCGGGGGTGGTGGCCAGCTCCAGGCCGCCGACCGCCTCGAAGCAGGGCACGCCGTCGTGGCTGAGCGAGCCGAACTTCTCCACGGTGTACCGGGCGAACTCGGTCAGCGTCTTCGACGGGCTGGTCCGGAAGACGAGCCCCGGCGCGTGCGAGGTGGAACCGCCGGGGGCGGGCAGCGGACCTTGTTCGAGGACGGTGACGTCCGTCCAGCCGCGTGCGGTCAGCTCGTCGGCGAGGGAGCAGCCGACGATCCCGGCGCCGACGATCACGACGCGCGGGGAGGTCTCGGGGGACGGGTGCGGACGGTCTTCGGGCGTGGCGGCGGACATGCCCCTCCTAGCGCGGACGGGGGTGGGGGAGTCGGTCGGGGCGGGTTTCAGAGAACGACGACCGAGCGCAGCACCTCGCCGCGCCGCATCCGGCCGAACGCCTTCTCGACCCCGTCGAGCGCGACGGTCTCCGACACGAAGGCGCCGAGGTCGAGGAGCCCGTAGAGGTACTGGTCGATGAGGAACGGGAAGTCCCGGCTCGGCAGGCAGTCGCCGTACCAGGAGGACTTGATCGCGCCGCCCCGCGAGAACACGTCGGTCAGGGGGAGTTCGACCTTCAGGCCGGGCTCGGGCACGCCGAGCTGGACCAGCAGTCCGGCGTGGTCGCGCATGTAGAAGGCTTGGGTGAAGGTCTCCGGGCGGCCCACCGCGTCGATGGCGAGGTCCACGCCGAAGCCGCCGGTGAGTTCCCGCACCGCCTGGACGGGGTCGGTGCCGCGGGAGTTGACGGTGTGCGTGGCGCCGAACCGTTCCGCCTGGTCCAGCTTGCGGTCGTCGATGTCGACGGCGATGACCTTCATGGCGCCGTTCAGGCAGGCCCCGGCGACGGCCGCGGCACCGACGCCGCCGCAGCCGATGACGGCCACCGAGTCGCCCCGGCCGACCCGGCCGGTGTGGACCGCGGCGCCGTAACCGGCCATCACCCCGCAGCCGATGAGCCCGGCGGCCTCGGGTCTGGCCGCCGGGTCGACCTTCACCGCCTGGCCCGCCGCGACCAGCGTCTTCTCGGCGAACGCCCCGATGCCCAGGGCGGCGGTGAGCGGGGTGCCGTCGGTCAGGGTCATCGGCTGGGCGGCGTTGCGGGAGTCGAAGCAGTACCAGGGACGGCCCCGGCGACAGGAACGGCAACCGCCGCAGGGCGCCCGCCAGGCCAGGACGACGTAGTCGCCCGGCCGCAGGTCCGTCACCCCCGCGCCCACGGCCGCCACCGTCCCGGCCGCCTCATGGCCCAGCAGGAACGGGAAGTCGTCCGTGATCGCGCCCTCCCGGTAGTGCAGGTCCGTATGGCAGACCCCGCACGCGCGGACGTCGACCAGCACCTCACCCGGACCAGGATCGGGGACGACGACCGTCCGGAGCTCGACGGGCGCCCCGCGCTTCACGGCGACTGCGGCACGGACCTCGTGTGGCACGACAGGCTCCTCTGCTGTTGCGCAGTGCACGATGGGTTGCGTGGTGAGGAACATAGTGGGAACCCCGCGACAGCACCGTCAAGAGGCACGCGTCAACCGCCTGGTGCCGCGCCGTGATCGCCCTGGTGGCCGGGCCCGCCGAACGTCCGCCCGGCCCTCCGTCAGAAGCCGTAGCCCATGCGCCGGGACAGCTCCTCGCCCGCCGTGGCCATCCGCTTCGCCACCACCGACAGCCGCTCCGGGCCCAGCCGGTACACCGGCCCGGAGACGCTGATCGCCGCGATGACCTTGCCGTCGTGCGCCCGGATCGGCGCGGCCGCGGCCGCGAGGCCCAGCTCCAGCTCGTCGGTGGTCATGGCGTATCCGCGCTCCAGCACGGACTCCAGCTCGGTCCGCAGCAGGGCCGCGCCGGTGACCGTGCGGTCGGTGAACCGGGGCAGCGGCCGGGCGAGGAAGCCCTCGCGCAGGGTGGGCGGCATGTGCGCGAGCAGCACCTTGCCGCTGGAGGTGGCGTGCAGCGGGGTGCGCCGGCCGAGCCAGTTCTGCGCGGTGACGGAGGCGGTGCCGCGGGCCTGCATGACATTGACGGCGGCGTCGTCGTCCAGCACCGCGATGTTCACCGTCTCGCCGAGTTCGTCGGCGGCCTCGCGGCAGACCGGGACGCCCTCCTGGGAGATGTCCAGCCGTACCGCCGCCGCTCCGGCGAGGCGCAGCACACCGGCGCCCAGGAAGTATTTGCCGCGGTCGCTGGCCTGGCTGACCAGGCCCCGGTTCTCCAGGACGCCGAGCAGCCGGAACGCGGTGGACTTGTGCACGTCCAGCTCCTCCGCGATCTCGGTGACGCCGGCCTCACCGTGCCGGGCGAGGATCTCCAGCACACTCACGGCACGGTCCACCGACTGCACGGAACTGGCCGCGCTCCGGCCTCTGCTCCGCTCCGCCGGACCGTCGTTCGCCCTGGTCTCGTCGCCGCGGTCGGACCGCTTCTGCGTGCGGCTCATGGCTCGACTCCCACCATCTGCCGGCCCGGTACGGGCCGCGTCTGCGGGAAGCCCTTGACGCGACGGCCGTCCCGCGCGGATTCTGTTGCGCACAGCGCTTGTTCGTGCGCCATGCGGAACATCATGTTACCGAAGCGTCCGTATCCCGGAAGGGGTGCGGATCTCTTGGAGGCCCCGTGATTCCCGTCTGCCGTCTCGAAGACCTCCCCGAGGGCGAGTCCGTCCGGCTCGACACCGCCCCGCCGATCGCCGTGTTCCGCACCGACGACGGCTCCCTGTACGCCGTCGACGACACCTGCACCCACCAGGACGCCTCACTCTCCGAGGGCTGGCTGGAGGGCTGCCTGATCGAATGCCCCCTGCACGCGGCCGCGTTCGACCTGCGCACCGGCGCCCCGACCTGCCTCCCGGCCCGGCACGCCCTGCGCACCCACCTCGTCACCGTGGACGACGGCATGATCCACGTCCACGTCACGGTCCGCGAGGGAACGGCCGCCTGACCGCGCCCTCGGGGACAACCTGACCGCGCCCTCGCGGACAAGGAGTCACGCACATGAGGACCGTGACCATCGTCGGCGCCTCCCTCGCCGGGCTGTACGCGGCACGCGAGCTGCGCGCACAGGGCTACGACGGCCGGCTGGTCGTCGTCGGCGACGAACCGCACCCGCCCTACGACCGCCCGCCGCTCTCCAAGGGCTTCCTCACCGGCCGCGCCGACGAGGAGCAACTCGCCCTGACGGACGCCGAGGAGAGGGCCGACCTCGACGCCGAATGGCTGCTCGGGGTCCGCGCGCGGGGCCTCGACACCCGGGCCCGCACCCTGCTGCTGGAGGACGGCCGCACCGTCGCCACGGACGGCCTGGTCATCGCCACCGGTGCCGTGGCCCGCCGCCTGCCCGGCGCCCCCGCCGGCGTCCACACCCTGCGCACCCTGGACGACGCCCGCGCCCTGCGCGCCCGGCTCACCGAGGGCCCGCGGCGGGTCGTCGTCATCGGCGGCGGCTTCATCGGCGCCGAGACCGCCGCGTCCTGTGCCGCCCTCGGCCATGACGTCACCGTGCTCGAAGCCGCCCCGCTGCCCCTGCTGCCCCAACTCGGCCCGGAGATGGCCGCCGTGTGCGCCACCCTGCACCGCCGGGGCGGGGTGAAGCTCCGCACCGGCATCGGGGTGACGCGCCTCGGCCGCGCCGGGTCGGACACGCGCGTGGAGCTGGCCGGCGGCCACACCCTGAGCGCGGACATCGTGATCGCCGGCATCGGCGCCGTCCCCAACACCGCCTGGCTGGCGGGCTCGACGCTCGCCCCGGGCGACGGCGTGCTCTGCGACGCCGGGTGCGTGACCGCGTTGCCCCAGGTGGTCGCCGTCGGTGATGTGGCCCGCGTCGGCGGCGTCCGCGCCGAGCACTGGACCTCGGCCACCGAGCAGCCCCGCGTCGCCGTGACCAATCTGCTCGCCGGACGCACCCTCGCCACCGCGCGGACGGTGCCCTACTTCTGGTCCGACCAGTACGGCTCCCGCATCCAGTTCGCGGGCCGGTACCGGGCCGGGGACACCGTCCGTGTCATCGAGGGCGAACTCACCGACGAGGGACCGGGCGACGGCGGCTTCCTGGCCCGCTACGAACGCGACGGCACCACCGTGGCCGTCCTCGCGGTGGACCGGTCCCGGCCCTTCACCCGCGCCCGGCGCGAACTCGGCAGGACGGTGCGGACCGCCTCACCTTGAGAGGAGAGGACCGGGCCGACGCCGGTCGATGTCAGGGGTGGGACAGCCGCTTCGCGCCGGCCCGCCTGGCTATCCGCTCCTGGTCCCGCCGCGCGGTGCGCTCACGCCGCCGCGCCGCCCGCCGCTCCCGGCGGAGCTGCCGGGCCGTGCTGCTCGGCTCGGAGACCACTCCGTACCGCTGGTTCCACACCTGGCGGGTCACCCAGACGTCGACCACCGCCCAGGTCGCCACCACCGTGCTCGCCACGCTGCTGATCACCATCGGGAACGCCGCCCAGGAACCGGCCAGCGTGCACAGGAACGCCACCATCGCCTGGATCAGCGTCACCGCGATGATCAGTACCGCCCGCACGGCGGCCGTACGCACCGGGTCCGCCATCCGGCGCCGCTTCGCCGGTTCCTCCACCCACAGCGGCCGGTACGCCGCCTGCTGCCGTCCGGTTCTCCCGCCACCCGGCGTGCGCGCCGGTATCCCGCGCTCCGGGCCCACCTGGTCCGGAATCCGCGCCGGGCGCTCCGCCACGCCCACCTCGGGCGCCTCGCGCCGCTCAGCCGTGCCCATCACCGTGTCACTCCCCACCGCCGGCATGCCGCTCGCCCCGGACCCCGAAGGCCCCGACTCCCCAGTGGCTGCCCGGCTTGCGCTGTTTTACGCGGCCGGGGTGAAGGATGCGGCTGGTGTGGCCGATTCCCTCCCCGTCTCCCCAAGTGAACGACGAACAAGGCCCCGCGAAGATTCCCGACTTGTGAAAATTTCCGGCCAACCGGTGTCCGTACTGTTTCGGCCCGCTTCCCCTGGACCCCTCCCGTCACGGCCGCAATCTCCCCCAATGCCCGGACAACTCGCCATCTACCGTCCCTGGCAAGGGAGTTCGTGCATCAGACGCGCCTTCGAGACACCCGCGGGGCGGTAGTAGGCTCGCGCCGTTCCGAGTCGGACACACGTACCCCGGGTGAGGGGGCGAGCTGGGGGAGGCCATGCGGTTTCGCGGGAAGTCGATCCGCCGGAAGATCGTGGCGCTGCTTCTCGTGCCGCTGGTGGCCCTGACCGTCGTCTGGGCGTTCGCCACCGTGCTGACGGGAAGTGAGGTCGCCCGGTCGCTGCGCGTCTCACGCGCCGTGAAGGACATCGGCCACCCCACCGAGGGCACCGTCCGCGACCTCCAGCACGAGCGCCGGCAGAGCCTCGTCTACCTCGCCGACCCGCGCGCCGCCGACGCCCTGGCCGAGCTGCACCGTTCCCGCACCGCCACCGACCGCGCCCTGGCCACCCTCCGCGCCAACGCACAGAACCCCGAGACCCGCGACGCGCTGCGCGGCGAGGACGGCGAACGCCTCACCACCGCGCTGGACGCCCTCGGCGGCCTGGAGTCCCTGCGCCGCAGCGTCGAGGAGCGCACCCTCACCCGGGCCGGCGCCCTCGACCTCTACAACCGCCTGGTCGACCCCTGCTACGCCCTGGTCGCCGCGGTCGACGGCGTCGACGACGTGGAGATGGACAAGCAGGCTGGGGCCCTCGTCAACACCGGCCGCGCCCGCGAACTCCTCTCCCGCGAGGACGCCATCCTCGGCTCCGCCCTGGTGGTCGGCAGCCTTTCCCGCGAAGAGGCCCGCCAGGTCTCCGACCTCGTCGCCCAGCGCACCCTCCTCTACGACGTCAGCCTCCCGCTGCTGCCCGGCCCGGAACGCGACCGCTACAAGAGCTACTGGCGCAACGCCACCACCGCCCCGCTGCGGGCGGCCGAACGCGAGGTCATCGACACCGGCGCCGGCATCCCGCGCGGTGTCACCACCGCGAGCTGGCACGCCGTCGCCGGAGGCGTCCTCGAAGACCTCGGCACCATGGACGACCAGGCCGGCTCCCGCTTCCGCGACCGGGTACGGCCCGTCACCTACGGCGTCATCGCCCAGGCCGCCGTCGTCGGCGTACTCGGCCTCGCGGCCCTCCTCGTCTCCCTCGTCCTGTCCGTGCGCGTCGGCCGCCGGCTCATCCGGGACCTGAAGCGGCTACGGACGGAGGCGCACGAGGCGTCCGCCGTCCGGCTGCCCCATGTGATGCGCCGCCTCTCCGCGGGCGAACCGGTGGACGTGGAGAGCGAGGTGCCCCGGCCCGAGTACGACCAGAACGAGATCGGCGAGGTCGGCCGTGCCCTCAACACCCTCCAGCGGGCCGCCGTCGAGGCCGCCGTGAAGCAGTCCGAACTGCGCGCCGGGGTCTCCGAGGTGTTCGTCAACCTCGCCCGCCGCAGCCAGGTGCTGCTGCACAAGCAGCTCACCCTGCTGGACACCATGGAGCGCCGCACCGAGGACACCGACGAACTCGCCGACCTCTTCCGTCTGGACCACCTCACCACCCGCATGCGCCGCCACGCCGAGGGCCTGGTGATCCTCTCCGGCGCCGCGCCCTCCCGGCAGTGGCGCCGCCCGGTGCGGCTCATGGACGTCGTCCGCGCCTCCGTCGCCGAGGTGGAGGACTACGAGCGCGTGGAGGTACGGCGGCTGCCCCGCGTGGCCGTCATCGGCCCCGCCGTCTCCGACCTCACCCACCTCGTGGCCGAACTGCTGGAGAACGCCACGCTGTTCTCGCCCCCGCACACCAATGTGCACGTGGTGGGGGAGCGGGTCGCCAACGGCTTCGCCCTGGAGATCCACGACCGTGGCCTCGGCATGACCGCCGAGGCGCTGCTCGACGCCAACCTGCGGCTCGCGGAGACCCCCGAGTTCGAGCTGTCCGACACCGACCGGCTCGGCCTGTTCGTGGTCAGCCGCCTCGCCCGCCGCCAGCACGTACGCGTCTCCCTCCAGCCCTCTCCCTACGGCGGCACCACGGCCGTCGTCCTCATCCCCGACGCGCTGCTCACCGACGACGCCCCCGACACCAACGGCATCGGCATCCGGCTCGGCGACCTGTCCAAGGAGACCCAGCGGACGCGGGAACGCGGCATCGCGCGGCCCGTGGCGGACGCGGCCGACGAACCGGCCGAGCTGGGCGCCCTGGTGGACCGGCGCGCCCTGGACGCCCCCGCCGGGGACTTCCCGAGCGTGCTGGCGGACGACGACGGCGAACTGGGCGGCATCTTCCGCGCCCGCAGCCTCGCCCCCGCCGACCTCCACGACGCCGGCGCCCTCGTCCCGCCGCCCCGGCGCGAGCCGCCGAAGCTGGTCAGCTCGCACGGCGAGCCCGTCGCGCCGGGTGCCGAGCCCTTCGGTGCCGAGCCCGACGGCCCGCCCCCGCTGCCCACCCGCCGCCGGGGCGACTCCGGCAGGCGCCCCACGCCCCGGACCGCCCGCACCGCCACCGCCGAGCAGCCCGAGACCGCGCCCGCCGACACCGACGCGCTGCCCCCGGAGCTGCCGCGCCGGACCCGGCCCGGCCCGGACACCCCCGACCCGATCAGCGCGGCGGCCGCCCACGCGGCCCCCGCCCCCGCCGACCCGGCGCCCGACGGCACCGCCCCGCTGCCCAAGCGCGTACGCCAGGCCAACCTGGCACCGCAGCTCCGGCGCGAGCCCGACCGGCGCCCCGAGAACACCTTCGAGCCCGCCGTACGCGACGCCGACGAGGTCCGCTCCCGGATGGCATCGCTCCAGCGCGGCTGGGAGCGCGGCCGTGAGGAGAACGCTGAGGGCGACCGAGCCCACAGCGGTACAGCACAAGGAACGACTGAGGGAGACGGTCGATGACCGCACCGAACGCGACCGGCCACACGGACACCAAGAAGAAGGAGCTGAACTGGCTCCTCGACGACCTGGTCGACCGGGTCGCCAGCATCCGCAAGGCCGTCGTCCTGTCCGGCGACGGCCTGGCCATGGGCGTGTCCACCGACCTGACCAGGGAGGACAGCGAGCACCTGGCCGCCGTGGCGTCCGGCTTCCACAGCCTCGCCAAGGGCGTGGGCCGCCACTTCGAGGCGGGCAACGTCCGCCAGACCGTGGTCGAGCTGGACGACGCCTTCCTCTTCGTGACGGCCGCCGGCGACGGAAGCTGCCTCGCCGTCTTCTCCGACGCCGACTCCGACGTCGGCCAGGTCGCCTACGAGATGACGCTGCTGGTCAAGCGGGTCGGCGTCCATCTGGGCAGTGCCCCGCGCAGCGAGCCGCCCGTGGGCGGGTAGTCGGACGACATGAGCGGAGAGGGTCAGAGAAACGGCGGCCACTGGTTCGACGACGAGGCGGGCCCTGTCGTCCGCCCGTACGCCATGACACGTGGCCGCACCAGCAGCCCCGGCCAGCACGTCCTCGACCTGATCGCGGTCGTCGTCACCGAACCGGACGCCGGCGACCCCGAGGACGACCCGACGCTGGCGCCGGAGCACGTGGAGATCGTCGGCCGCTGCCGGGACGAACCGCAGTCGGTCGCCGAACTCGCCGCCGGACTCGACCTGCCCGTAGGAGTTGTACGCGTCCTGATCGGGGACCTCGTGCACGCCGAACTCGTCCATGTGACGCGTCCGGTGCCCCCGGCCGAGCTGCCGGACGAGAGTATCCTGCGCGACGTGATCGACGGCCTCCGGGCGCTGTGACCAGCGCGGAAGCGGGGTAGTGACGTGACAGGCTGGGAGTTCTGGGTCGACCGGGGCGGCACCTTCACCGACATCGTCGCGCGCCGCCCCGACGGCGGCCTGCTCACCCACAAGCTGCTCTCCGACAACCCCGCCCGGTACGCCGACGCGGCCGTGGCGGGCGTCCGCCACCTGCTCGGCGGCTCCCCGGAGCCCGTCGAGGCGGTCCGGATGGGCACCACCGTCGCCACCAACGCGCTGCTGGAGCGCAAGGGGGAGCGCACCCTGCTGGTGATCACCCGCGGCTTCCGCGACGCCCTGCGGATCGGCTACCAGAACCGCCCGCACCTCTTCGCCCGCCACATCGAGCTGCCCGAGCAGCTCTACGAGCGCGTGGTCGAGGTGGACGAGCGGATCGCCGCCGACGGCACCGAACTGCGCGCCCCCGACCTGGCCGCCCTGGAGGGGGAACTGCGCCGCGCGTACGAGGACGGCATCCGCGCGGTCGCCGTCGTCTGTCTGCACAGCCACCTCCACCCCGGCCACGAGCGGGCCGTGGGCGAGCTGGCCGAGCGGGTCGGCTTCCCGCAGGTCTCGCTGTCCAGCGAGGTCAGCCCGCTGATGAAGCTGGTCCCGCGCGGGGACACCGCCGTGGCCGATGCCTACCTCTCGCCCGTCCTCCACCGCTACGTCCGGCACGTCGCCGACGAACTGCGGGACGCGCGGCTGATGTTCATGCAGTCCAACGGCGGGCTCACCGAGGCCGGGCAGTTCCGGGGCAAGGACGCCGTGCTGTCCGGGCCCGCCGGAGGCATCGTCGGCATGGCCCGGATGTCGGAACTGGCCGGGCACGACCGTGTCATCGGCTTCGACATGGGCGGCACCTCCACCGACGTCTCCCACTTCGCCGGGGAGTACGAGCGGGTCTTCACCACCCGGATCGCGGGCGTCAGGCTGCGCGCCCCCATGCTGGACATCCACACCGTCGCGGCGGGCGGCGGTTCCGTGCTCCACTTCGACGGCTCCCGCTACCGGGTGGGCCCCGACTCGGCCGGAGCCGACCCCGGTCCGGCCTGCTACCGCGCGGGCGGCCCGCTCACCGTCACCGACGCCAACGTCATGCTCGGCCGTGTCCAGCCCGACCACTTCCCGGCCGTCTTCGGCCCCGGTGGCGACCAGCCCCTGGACGCCACCGCCGTCCGGGACGGCTTCGCCGCGCTGGCCCGCGAGATCCGCGAGGCCACCGGCGACGACCGCACCCCCGAGCAGGCGGCCGAGGGATACCTGCGCATCGCGGTCGCCAACATCGCGGGCGCGATCAAGCGGATCTCCGTCCAGCAGGGCCACGACGTCACCCGCTACGCCCTCACCACCTTCGGCGGCGCCGGGGGCCAGCACGCCTGCAAGGTCGCCGACGCCCTCGGTATCCGCACCGTCCTGGTGCCGCCCATGGCCGGTGTGCTCTCGGCGCTCGGCATGGGCCTCGCCGACACCACGGCGATGCGCGAGCAGTCCGTCGAGGCACCCCTGACCGAGGCGGCCATGCCCGGCGTCCACGAGACCGCCGACGAGCTGGAGGCCGCCGCCCGCGCCGAACTCCGCGCCGAGGACGTGCCGGAGGACCGCATCCGCACCGCCCGCCGCGCCCAGCTCCGCTACGACGGCACCGACACCACCCTCACCGTCGACCTCACCGACCCCGGTGCCATGCGGCGGGACTTCGAGGAACGCCACCGCGCCACCTACACCTTCACCCTGGACCGCGACATCGTCGTCGAAGCCCTCTCCGTGGAAGCCACCGGCCTCACCCCGCCCCCCGATCTCTCCGCCCTCGCCCCCTACGAGGGCACCCCCGCCGCACCCGACACCGTCCGCCTGCACACCGGCGGCGCCTGGCGCGACGTACCCCTGCACCGCCGGGAGGCCCTGCCGCCCGGCGACACCGTCACCGGCCCCGCGATCATCACCGAGGCCGGCACCACGACCGTCGTCGACGAGGGCTGGCAGGCCACCGCGAACGACCACGGACATCTGGTGATGGAACGGACTGCCGTCACGGAGAGTTCCCGGCCCGACACGGAAGTCGATCCGGTCCTGTTGGAGGTCTTCAACAACCTCTTCATGTCCATCGCCGAGCAGATGGGCGCCCAACTGGAGTCCACCGCCCAGTCGGTCAACATCAAGGAACGCCTGGACTTCTCCTGCGCCCTGTTCGACCCGGACGGCAACCTGGTGGCCAACGCCCCGCACATCCCCGTCCACCTCGGCTCCATGGGCACGAGCGTCAAAGAGGTCGTCCGCCGCCGGGGCGCGCGGATGCGGCCCGGCGACAGCTACGCCGTCAACGACCCGTACCACGGCGGCACCCACCTGCCCGACGTCACCGTGATCACCCCGGTCTTCGGCGGCGGGCCGGACCCCGAGATCCTCTTCCACGTCGCCTCGCGCGGACACCACGCCGAGATCGGCGGCATCGCCCCCGGCTCCATGCCTGCCGGCAGCCGCACCATCGAGGAGGAAGGCGTCCTCTTCGACAACTGGCCGCTCACCGAGGACGGCCGCCTCCGCGAGGAGGAGACCCGCCGCCTGCTCACCGACGCCGCGTACCCCTCGCGCAACCCCGACACCAACCTCGCCGACCTGCGCGCCCAGATCGCCGCCAACCAGAAGGGCGCCGACGAACTGGGCCGCATGATCGAGGAGTTCGGCCTCGACGTGGTCCAGGCGTACATGAGGCACGTCCAGGACAACGCCGAGGAATCCGTCCGGCGCGTCATCGACGCCCTGGACGACGGGGAGTACGCCTACGAGACCGACTCGGGCGCCGTGATCCGGGTCCAGGTGCGGGTCGACCGGGCCGGGCGCCGGGCCACCATCGACTTCACCGGCACCTCCGCCCAGCTCGGCACCAACTTCAACGCGCCCTCCGCCGTGGTCCACGCGGCCGTGCTGTACGTCTTCCGCACCCTCGTCGCCGACGACATCCCGCTCAACGACGGCTGCCTGCGCCCCCTCGACATCGTCGTACCGCCCGGCTCGATGCTCGCCCCCGAGGCGCCCGCGGCCGTGGTCGCGGGCAACGTGGAGACCTCCCAGGCCATCACCGGCGCCCTCTACGCGGCGCTCGGCGTCCAGGCCGAGGGCTCCGGCACGATGAACAACGTCACCTTCGGCAACGACGACCACCAGTACTACGAGACGATCGCCTCCGGTTCGGGCGCGGGCGACACCTTTCCGGGCGCCGATGTGGTGCAGACCCATATGACCAACTCCCGGCTCACCGACCCCGAGGTGCTGGAGTGGCGCCTGCCCGTCCGCCTGGACGAGTTCGCGGTACGGCGGGGGAGCGGCGGCGCCGGACGACAGCGCGGCGGGGACGGCGCGGTACGCCGCCTCCGCTTCCTGGAACCGATGACCGTCTCCGCCCTCTCCCAGCACCGCCGCGTCCCCCCGTACGGTATGGCGGGCGGCGCACCCGGCGCCCTCGGCGCCAACCGGGTCGAGCACGCCGACGGCACGGTCACCGACCTGGGCTCCAGCGGCTCGGCCGAGGTCGCGCCCGGTGACGTACTCGTCGTCGAAACCCCTGGTGGCGGGGGCTACGGCACGCCACCGAACGACCCTTGTGCCACGGACACCGACACCCGTACCCGACCCACCGACACCCACCGAGCAGGAGAAGCGAGCGATGGTCTTCGAGCGACGAGCTGAACGCGGCAAGCCCCCCGTCGAGCCCGTCACGCTCAAGATCCTGGTGGCCGGCGGGTTCGGCGTCGGCAAGACCACCATGGTCGGCGCGGTCAGCGAGATCCGGCCACTGCGCACCGAGGAGGTGCTGACCGAGGCCGGGCGGCCCATCGACGACACCGACGGCGTCGAGGGCAAGCGCACCACCACCGTGGCCATGGACTTCGGCCGCATCACCCTCCGCGCCGACCTCGTGCTCTATCTGTTCGGCACGCCCGGCCAGGAGCGGTTCTGGTTCATGTGGGACGAGCTGTCCGAGGGCGCGCTCGGCGCGGTCGTCCTCGCCGACACCCGGCGCCTGGAGGACTGCTTCGCCGCCGTCGACTACTTCGAGCGGCGGTCGATCCCGTTCGTCGTCGGCGTCAACTGCTTCGAGGGAGCCGCCCGTTACCCCGCCGAGTCGGTCCGCAAGGCGCTCGACCTCGACCCGGACGTGCCCGTCCTGCTGACCGACGCCCGCGACCGGGAATCGGTCAAGGCCGTGCTGATCGGCGTCGTCCAGCACGCCATGGAACTGGCCGCCGAACGCCGCCGCGCCCTCGCCACCTGACCCGTGGGGCACCCGCCCCACCCGTCCCTCCCGTCCCTCCGGAACCCCGCGACACGCCCGCCGCGATCGGATACAGTCCGCGCGTGTCCGAGATTCAGCAGCCGGCCGCCAACTCCGGCCCCGGTTCCCACTGTTCGAGCTGCGGGGCCCCCTACGGGGACGGCGTCACCGGCTGGCCGCGCACCTGCCCCGGCTGCGGCACCACCGCCTACCGCAACCCGCTGCCGGTGGCCGTCGTGCTCCAGCCCGTGTACGACACCCACGGCGCCGCCCTGGTCGTCATCACCCGGACCGTCGCCCCGCAGTTCGGCGGCGTCGCGCTGCCCGGCGGGTTCATCGACGACCACGAGGACTGGAAGCACGCCGCCGTCCGCGAACTGCGCGAGGAGACCGGCATCGAGGCCGACGCCCGTGACCTGCGGCTGGTGGACGCCATGAGCTCGCCCGGCGGCCATCTGCTCCTCTTCGGGGTCCTCCCGGAACGCTCCGCCGACTCGCTCCCGGCCTCCGCCGCCACCGACGAGACCGAGGGCTGGCACCTGCTGCGCGGCCCCGAGGAACTCGCCTTCCCGCTGCACACGCTGGCCGTCCGCGCCTGGTTCGAGGGCCGCTACTGACCGGTGGCGGCCTCGCCGAGCCCCCGTACCCGCACCGGCCGGGACGGCTCGGCGGGGCCGCCGTCCCCCTCCCGGGTGACGACCACGCGCGTGCCGTCCCAGCGGGTGGCGTACCGCTCGACCTCCCCCGTGTCGAGCACCACCGCGCCGCCCCCGGGCCGCCCCGGCGCGGGCGCCCACACCTCCAGCTCCAGGGCGCCGTCCGCACCCCGCACCGGAACGACGGCACCTGCGCGCGCGAGCACCGGAATCCGCTCCCGAGGAGCCTCCACCAGCACCTGCCCCGGCCCCTCGTACGCCCGCTCCGTGACCGTGTCGTACCAGCGCCCCCTCGGCAGCCGCACCGCCCGCCGCTCGGTGCCGGGGTCCAGCACGGGCGCCACCAGCAGGCTGTCACCCAGCAGGAACGCGTCCTCGCAGTCCCGCAGCGCCCTGTCCTCCGGCGCCCCCCACCACACCGGCCGCACAGCGGGCGCCCCCGTCCACCGGGCCAGATGCGCCAGCGTCACGAAGTACGGCGTGAGGCGCCGCCGTCCGAGCAGCGCCACGCGCGCGTGCCCCAGCACCTCCGCCCCGAACTCCCACGGCTCCCGCCCCGCACGCGCGCCCGTGCGCGTGCGGAACAGCGGCAGATACGCGCCGAGCTGGAACCACCGCAGATACAGCTCCGGCGACACCTCACCGCCGGGCCCGCCGACATCCGTCCCCGCGTACGGCACCCCGCACAGGCCGAGCCCCAGCACCAGGGACAGCGACGCCCTGAGCGCCGGCCAGCCCGTCCCCACGTCCCCCGTCCCGACCCCGCCGTACCGCTGCGACCCGGCCCAGCCGGACCGGGAGAGGACGAAGGGCCGCTCCTCGGGCGCGAGTTCGCGCAGCCCCTCGTACGCGGCACGGGCCATGCACAGGGCGTCCAGGTTGTGCGCCTCCCGGTGGTCGCCGCCGGCCCCCTCCAGGGCGTGCCGGGCCGAGCGCGGCAGCGGCGGCTCCCCCAACGCCTCCCGCGCGGAGGGCTCGTGGGCGCCATGCCAGAAGCCGGCGAACCCCTGCTCCAGCCGCTCCTCGTAGAGCCCGCCCCACCACGCGCGCGCCCGCGCGTGCGTGAAGTCCGGGAACACCGACTCCCCGGCCCGCCCCTCACCCCGTACCGTCCGCCCCGACGCGTCCCGCACGAACGCGTCCACGGCCGAGCCGCCCTCGTACACCGCGTCCCCGGGCACCACCCGTACCGCCGCGTCGACGGCCGACACCAGCCGCACGCCGTCCCGGCGCAGCTCCTCCGCCAGCACCGGCAGCTTGGGGAAACGGTCCTGGTCGACGCTGAAGGGGCGGCCGCCCTCGTGGTGGCCGGCGTCCAGATGCACGGCGTCCAGGGGGAGATCGCGCTCCTGGTAGCCCGCGACGATCGCGCGTAGCTCCTGCTCCCCGGTGAAGTCCCGCGCGTGCTGGTGTCCCAGCGCCCAGGCGGGCGGCAGCGCGGGCGCGCCGGTCAGCGACGCCCAGGCGCCCAGCACCCGCGCGGGGGTGCCCGCGATCACCCAGCAGCGCAGCGGACCCCCGGCCATCCGTATCTCGCAGCGCCCGGCCCGGTCGTGCCCGGACCCGGCCCCCCCCTCGCCCTCCCGCAGGACCACCGTCCCGTCCCAGGTCGTGTCGTGGAACACCAGATGCGCCGAGGCGTCCGCCACCACGAGCTGCACCGGCATCGCCACGGGCACCGCCCCGTTCCACAGCCGGTACGCGCCGTCCCGCAGCCGGGGCCCCGAGGTCCGCCCGCCCAGCCCGAAGAACCGCGCGTCCGCCGCCACCTCGGCCCGCTGCGTCCAGCGCGCCGCACCCCCGCCCAGCGGCTCCCACCAGCGCGGCGGCAGCTCCCGGCGCAGCACGAGCCCGCCGGGCGTGCGGATCTCCACCGCCCCGTACCGGGACACCGCGACGGTCACCCGCTCGGCCACCACCTGCCAGCCACCGTCCTTGTCCGGCTCCAGCACCGCACGAGGATCGACCTCGGGCGCCCCGCCGGCCAGCGCGTACGACGGCTCCGGGCCGGCGCCGTCCCAGCCGAGGAACACCGCCCCGCCGACCGCCACCACGATCCGCAGCTCCGAGCGCGCGAACCGGATCACCCCGCCCCCGGGCCCCGGCTCCGCGTCCCGCACCTGGCCCGGCACCCGCGCCCGCTCCGCGCCCCTGGGCGGCAGCCCCACGGCGTCGCTGCGCCTGCGGTGCCACGCCGCCCGCACCGCCCGCATCCCCCGCGCGGCGCGCCCCGCGCCGACCCCGCCCCACGAACGCACCAGGTCACGACCGTCCATGCTGCTCACCCTGTCACTGTGCGCGGCACGCGCGTGTGCCGTTCAACTGCCGTTCACCGTGGTGGGACCACATCGTTGACACACGCACCATGTGGGGGCGTGCCCTGGTGCCGAAGTCGATCACATGGCATCGTCCCTGTCAGCCCTGTCCCGCGCACCCCTCAGCCGTGCGCGGACGACGCAACGACGCGTACAGTCCGGGAGCCGCATCATGTCCACCGCGCATCCGCAGCCGCTCTGGCAGCCCACCGACGAGCGGATCGCCCGTGCCCGCATCACCCGCTTCCAGGCATGGGCCGCCGAGCACCACGGCGCCCCCGCCGAGGGCGGCTACCCGGCCCTGCACCAGTGGTCCGTGGCCGAGCCGGAGAACTTCTGGACGGCCGTCACCCGGTGGTTCGACGTCCGCTTCTCGACGCCCTACGCGCGCGTGCTCGGCGACCGCGCCATGCCCGGCGCCGAGTGGTTCCCCGGCGCCACCCTCAACTACGCCGAGCACGCCCTGCGCGCCGCCGCCGACCGCGCCGACGAGCCCGCGCTGCTGTACGTCGACGAGACCCACGACCCCCGCCCGGTGACCTGGGCCGAACTGCGCCGCCAGGTAGGCGCCCTGGCCGCCCGCCTCCGCGACCTCGGCGTACGCCCCGGCGACCGGGTCAGCGGCTATCTGCCCAACATCCCAGAGGCCGTCGTCGCCCTGCTCGCCACGGCCGCCGTCGGCGCCGTGTGGACCTCCTGCGCGCCCGACTTCGGCGCGCGCAGCGTCCTGGACCGCTTCCAGCAGGTCGAGCCCGTCGTCCTGTTCACCGTCGACGGCTACCGCTACGGCGGCAAGGAGCACGACCGCCGCGAGACCGTCGCCGAACTCCGCCGCGAACTGCCGACCCTGCGCGCGGTCGTGCACATCCCGCTGCTCGGCACCGAGGCCCCCGAGGGCGCCCTGGACTGGTCCGGCCTGACGGCCGGCGACACCGAGCCGGTCTTCGAACAGGTCCCCTTCGACCACCCGCTGTGGGTGCTGTACTCCTCCGGTACGACCGGCCTGCCCAAGGCCATCGTCCAGTCCCAGGGCGGCATTCTGGTCGAGCACCTCAAGCAGCTCGGCCTGCACTGCGACCTCGGCCCCGAGGACCGCTTCTTCTGGTACACCTCGACCGGCTGGATGATGTGGAACTTCCTCGTCTCCGGCCTGCTCACCGGCACCACGATCGTCCTGTACGACGGCAGCCCCGGCTACCCCGACACCGGCGCCCAGTGGCGCGTCGCCGAACGCACCGGCACCACCCTCTACGGCACCTCGGCCGCCTATGTCATGGCCTGCCGCAAGGCGGGCGTCCACCCGGCCCGCGACTTCGACCTCTCCACCGTCCAGTGCGTCGCCACCACCGGCTCCCCGCTGCCCCCGGACGGCTTCCGCTGGCTGCACGACGAGGTCCGCGACGACCTGTGGATCGCCTCCGTCAGCGGCGGCACCGACGTCTGCTCCTGCTTCGCCGGAGCCGTGCCCACCCTGCCCGTGTACACCGGTGAACTCCAGGCCCCCGGCCTCGGCACCGACCTCCAGTCCTGGGACCCGAGCGGCGAGCCGCTGGTGGACGAGGTGGGCGAGCTGGTCGTCACCAACCCCATGCCGTCCATGCCGATCCGCTTCTGGAACGACCCCGACGGCAGCCGCTACCGCGAGAGCTACTTCGACGTCTATCCCGGCGTGTGGCGGCACGGCGACTGGATCACCGTCACCTCACGCGGCTCGGTGATCATCCACGGCCGCTCCGACTCCACGCTGAACCGCCAGGGCGTCCGCATGGGCTCCGCCGACATCTACGAGGTGGTCGAGCGCCTCCCGGAGATCAAGGAATCCCTGGTCGTCGGCATCGAACAGCCCGACGGCGGCTACTGGATGCCCCTCTTCGTCCACCTCGCCCCCGGCGCCGCCCTGGACGACGCCCTCCGGGACCGCGTAAAGAAGGCCATCCGCGAACAGCTCTCGCCCCGGCACGTCCCGGACGAGATCATCGAGGTGCCCGGCGTACCGCACACCCTCACCGGCAAGCGCATCGAGGTCCCGGTCAAACGCCTCCTCCAGGGCACCCCGCTGGAGAAGGCGGTCAACCCCGGCTCCATCGACGACCTGACCCTGCTCGGCTTCTACGAGCAACTCGCCCGCAAGCGCGCCTGACCCCGCCTCAGCCCCCGTAGGTGGCCTCGGACTCGCCCAGCACGGCCGCGAAGTCCGAGGCCAGCCGCACCGCCTCCGGCGGCTGGAGATCCGCCGTGGTGATCCGCACCCCCGGCGCCGACGCCAGCCGGAACCGCGCCCCGGCCGCCACCCACCAGCCGCGCGAACGCAGCCCGTTCACCACGGCCGACTCGTCCCGCACCGGCACCCAGAGGTTCATCCCGCTCTCGCCGTGGGCGCGGATGCCTCGCTCTTTCAGAGCCTGGGTCAGCGCGGCCCGGCGCAGGGCGTACTCCGCACGCGCGTGTGCCACCAGCTCCCGCGTGCTCCCGTCCGTCAGCAGGCCGTGCACCGTCTCCTGGAGCAGGTGACTGACCCAGCCGGAGGTCAGCAGCAGCCGTCCGTCGTGCCGGGCCAGCGTCACCGGGTCGCACGCGGCCGCCGCCCACCGCAGGTCGGTGCCGAGGAACTTGCTCACCGTCCGGACGTGCGCCCAGCGGGCCGGACCCCTCGCGGCCAGCGAGTGCAGGGGCGCGGCGGCGATGTCGGAGGCGTGGTCGTTCTCCAGCACCAGCACGTCCGGCGCCTCCCGCAGCACCTCGGCCAGCGCGTCCCGGCGGGCCACCGAGAAGGCTCCGCCGAAGGGGTTCTGCGCCCGTGGACTGAGCACCACCGCGCGCACCCCGGCCCGCAGGGCGCCCCGCAGCTCCTCCGGGCGCATCCCCTCGCCGTCCACCGCGACCGGCACCGTAGGCAGTCCCAACGCTGCGACCAGGTCCAGCAGATGGTGATATCCGGGGTCCTCCATCGCCACGGCGTCGCCCGGCCGAAGCTCGGCCGAGAGCACCCGGCCGACGAAGTCCAGCGCCCCGTGCGCGAAGGTCACCTGCTCCACCGGCACCCCGTCCGCCCCGATCCACTCGCGCACCGCGTCCTCCAACCGCGCGAGCCGGGGAGCGGAGCGGTGCGAGCGGACACCGGGGGAGAGGCGCGAGGGCGGCACCAGGGCGGGCAGCAGCGCCGGATCGGGGTGCCCGCCGGCCAGGTCCCGCAGGCCCTCGGGCACCTTGGGCGGGCGCCGGGACGCCACCGAGGGCGCCTCCGCCACGACCGTCCCGCCCCGGCCGAGGGTCACCACGATCCCGCGCCGCCGCAACTCTTTGTACGCGGTGGCCACGGTGCCCGGACTCACCCCCAGCTCCTCCGCGAGCCGCCGTACCGGGGGCAGCGCCGCCCCAGGCGACAACGCCCCCTCGGCCACGCCCTGTTCGACGGAACGCGTAATCCCCTTGGCGGTCGTACCGCTGACCTCATATTGTGTTGCCACGTAGCTGATTATGTATCAGTACATAAAACGAGGCAAGGGGGAGCCGTGGCCGCGAAGCCCGGAGCAGCCGACCACCGAGCACGAATTCCGGGAGGCCGCGACGGACGCCGGATGCTCGCCGTCAACCTCCTCGACCGCATCGGCAGCGGCCTGTGGGCCTCCGTCTCGGTCCTGTACTTCACCTACGTCTCCCACCTCTCCGCCGCCCAGGTCGGCACCCTCGCCGCGGTCGCCGGCGCCCTCGGCATAGCGGGCGCGCCCCTCGGCGGCCGCCTCGCCGACCGCTTCCGGCTCACCCACGTCCTGCTCGCACTCCAACTCCTGCGCGCCGTCGCCTCGTTCGCCCTCCTCACCACCGACCACTACGGCCTGCTGGTGACCTACTCCGCCCTCGGCGCCCTCGGTGACCGCGCCGCAAGCATCCTGACCAAGCTCTACGCCACCCGTGTCGCCGGACCCGAGCGCGTCCGCTACCAGGCCGTCAACCGCACCGCCGCCAACGCAGGCTGGGCCCTGGGCGGCCTCGCCGCGGCCGCCGCCCTCACCCTCGGCACCACCACCGCCTACCGCTGGCTCCTCACCGGCGACGCGCTCTCCTTCGTCCTCGTCGCCCTCCTCACCCTCACCTGCGCCGAACCCCCTTCCGCGAGCCGTGTCGCCGCCACCGCCGAGGACGCACCCCGCGCCCGCCCCCGCACCCCCTGGCGCGACCGCACCTACCTCGCCTACGTAGGCACCGAGACCGTGCTCTTCCTCGACGACACCTACTTCAAGATCGGCCTGCCGCTCTGGATCGCCCACACCGAAGGCGTCCCGCACGGCCTCGCACCCCTGCTGCTCGTGCTCAACAGCGCACTGGTCGTCGCCTTCCAAGTACCGCTCGCCCGCTTCGGCGCCACCACCGAGGCGTCCCGCCGGCTCCTCCTCCCGCTCTCCGCCCTCTTCGCCCTGGGCGGCCTCGCCATGACCCTCTCCGCCACCGGCGACCCGGTCCGCGCGACCTGCCTGCTCACCGCCTCGGCCACCCTCTTCACCCTCGCCGAGATGCTGCACGCCACCGTCTCCTGGGAACTCTCCGTCGCCCTCGCCCCCGACGACGCCCAGGGCACCTACCTCGGCGTCCACGGCCTCGCCCAGGCCACCCAGCGCTCCCTCGGCCCCCTCGCCGTCACCGCCGCCCTCACCCTCGGCCCCCTCGGCTGGACCGCCCTCGGCACCACCATCGCCCTGACCTGCGCAATCCAGCACCGCCTGGTCCGCGACCGGCTCCGCCCGACCCCGTTGTCAGTGCCCCCGGTTACGGTGAGTGAGCACTGATCGACAGCGCACACAACGGGGGAACACCATGGCACGCACCGACCACCAGACCATGCGACGCGTCCTGCGCCGCGAGATCGCGGGCACCGTCGGCCTGCTCACCGACGAACACGACTTCCGCGCCATGCGGCGCTACCGCAGCTTCACCTTCGACGACCACACCACCTACCTGCGCCAGATGGAAGCCGTCCTCAAAACCCGCGCCGCGCAGGGCAGTCACACCGCACTCGCCCTCTTCGACCCCGACGAGTACGCCGAGTTCTGCACCGCCACCGGACTCGACCCCGAAGCCCCCGCCAGCCGCGGCCGCTTCACCGCCGAACTCGCCGCCCTCGGCCCCACCATCCCCTACGAGGGCGAACCCCTCAGCGCACTCCTCCCCGCCCTCGTCGGCGAAGCCGTACGCCAGGCCACCTGGGAGTACGCCACCACCCTCCTGACCCGCCTCGGCCCCTGCGCCACCTGCGGCGAGGACATCGGCCGCGCCGCCTTCATCCGCGCCTCCGCCCTCCTCGCCCGCGTCCTTCACACCGCGCCACCGGGCGCCCAGCACCTCGTGTGCAGCGTCGCCGGCCCGCCCGAGACCCTCGTCGCCGTCCTCCACGCCGACGCCGACGCCCATGGCGCAGCCGAACCCGACCAGGCCGAAGCACTCGAATTCACCAGCGTCCTCGCCCTCGGCCTCGCCACCCGCAGCCCCGGCGGACTCGTCATCCGGGTCAGCGCACCGGACCGCCCCGACCGCGTCCACGGCTGGCGCCTGCGTGCCGGACACCTCCAGCCGCTCACCGCCTCCGAGGTCTTCGACGCCTACTGCACCGACATCGACACCGGCGACCTCATCGCCCCCGAATCAGGCGTCGACTACCGCGCCGCCCCCGACCTCACGGACGACGACCAGGACCGGGGACACCACCACTGAAACGCGCCAGGGGCGCCCCACCCGAAGGATGGGACGCCCCTGACCACCACGAACACGTACGTGCGAGCGGGAACCGGCTACTCGCCGGACAGCACCGCCTGAGCCGCCGCCCGCGCCTCGTCCGCGCTGTCCGCCGTACGCGCGGCCGCCGCGGCCCGCTCGCACTGCGCCAGCGTGTGCTTCGCCAGCGTGGCCCGCACATACGGGATCGACGCCGCGCCCATCGACAAGGAGGTGACCCCCAGACCCGTCAGCACACACGCCAGCACCGGGTCGGACGCGGCCTCACCGCACACCCCGCAGCTCTTGCCTTCGGCCCGCGCCGCCTCGGCGGACAGCGCGACCAGGTCGAGCAGCGCGGGCTGCCACGGGTCCTGGAGCCGCGAGACCGCACCCACCTGCCGGTCGGCGGCGAACGTGTACTGCGCGAGGTCATTGGTGCCCAGCGACAGGAACTCGACCTCCCGCAGGATCGACCGCGCTCGCAGCGCGGCCGACGGGATCTCCACCATCGCGCCGTACTTCGCGCGCAGCCCCGCCTCCCGGCAGGCATCCGCGAACGCCCTGGCGTCGGCACGGTCCGCCACCATGGGCGCCATGACCTCCAGGTGCACCGGCAGCCCCTCGGCGGCCTTCGCCAGCGCCGTCAACTGCGTCCGCAGCACCTCCGGGTGGTCCAGCAGCGTCCGCAGACCCCGCACACCGAGCGCCGGGTTCGGCTCGTCCGCCGGCGTCAGGAACTCCAGCGGTTTGTCCGCACCCGCGTCGAGCACCCGCACCACGACCCGGCCCTCGGGGAACGCCTCCAGCACCTGCCGGTAGGCCGTCACCTGCTTCTCCTCGGACGGCGCGTTCTTGCTGTCGTCCAGGAACAGGAACTCGGTACGGAACAGACCCACACCCTCGGCCCCGGCTTCCAGCGCGGCCGGCACGTCCGCCGGACCACCGATGTTGGCCAGCAGCGGCACCTTGTGCCCGTCCGCCGTCACACCCGGACCGCTCGACGCGGCCAGCGCGGCCTTCCGCTCGGCGGCGGCCGACTCCAGCCGGGCCGTCGTCTCCCCGGTCGGGTTCACGAAGATGTCGCCCGAGCTGCCGTCCACCGCGATCACCGTGCCCTCGGCCAGCTCACCGGCACCGGGCAGCGCGACCACCGCCGGCACCCCGAGCGCCCGCGCCAGGATGGCGCTGTGGCTGGTCGGCCCGCCCTCCTCAGTCACGAAACCCAGCACCAGCGCCGGGTCCAGCAGCGCGGTGTCGGCGGGAGCCAGGTCGCGGGCCACCAGTACATAGGGGTGGTCGCTGTCCGGCACACCCGGCATCGGCACCCCGAGCAGCCGCGCCACGATGCGGTTGCGCACGTCGTCCAGGTCGGCCACCCGCCCGGCCAGGTACTCACCCGCGTTGGCCAGCAGCTCGCGGTACGCCGCGAACGCGTCGTACACCGCGCGCTCGGCGGTGCTGCCCACGGCGATCCGCCGCTCCACGTCCGACATCAGCTCGGGGTCCTGGGCCATCAGCGCCTGGGCCTCCAGCACGGCCTGCGCCTCGCCGCCGGCCAGGTTGCCGCGCGCCGTCAGGTCGGCGGCCACGGCGTCCACGGCCTGCCGGGCACGGCCCTGCTCGCGCTCCGCGTCCTGCGCCGGGATCTGCTTGGCCGGCGGCTCGAGCACCGCCGTGCCCATGTGCCTGACCTCGCCGATCGCCACACCGTGGCTCACACCGACGCCTCGCAGCGTTGTCTCCATCTCACCGTCTCCGCTAATGCGGCGGCCGCCGCCGCCGCGTTGGTTGTCGTACATGCCGTAGGACGGCCGAGCCGTCAGGACAAGGAGATCAGGACCAGGAGAAGAGGCTGTCGCCGGTCTTCACGTCGCCGGTCTCGCGCAGCTCGGCGAGGGACTCGGCCGTCGCCTCCAGCGCGACGACGGGACAGATGGGTGACTTGCCGGCGGTCTCGACCGCGGCCGGGTCCCAGCGCACCACGGCCTGGCCGCGTGCGACGGTGTCCCCCTTGTTCACGAGCAGCTCGAAGCCCTCGCCGTTGAGCTGGACCGTGTCGATACCGAGGTGGACGAGCACACCGTGCCCGCTCTCGTCGACCACGACGAACGCGTGCGGGTGCAGGGAGACGACGACGCCGTCCACGGGCGACACGACCTCGGAGGGCTCGCGCACCGGGTCGATCGCGGTACCGGGGCCCACCATGGCCCCGGAGAAGACCGGATCGGGCACGTTGGCCAGTCCGATGGCGCGTCCGGCGAGGGGGGACGTCACGTGGGTCATGGGGGGCCTCCCGATGAGTGGGGTAGGTGGCGGTTCCCCAGAGAAGTTAGCAGCTAGTGGTCTAGACCACCATCCTCGGGGGTTTGCGTTGTCGCCCGGACTTGTGTACAGTCATCGTCCTGCCTGAGACCGGGCGGCGCGACAGCGCGCTCACCCTCGGCAGCACCCAAACTCGTCAGATCCTATCTCGGGATCAGTTCTCGCATGCTTGCGAACGACTGGTCAGGGACACGGAAAAACCCTGCTAGAGTTTGGACCGCCGAAAGGGAAACGCGGAAGCGGAAACGCCGAAGTGAAAACCTGGAAAGCGCCGAGGAAATCGGATCGGAAAAGATCTGATAGAGTCGGAAACACCGAAGGGAAGCCCGGAGGAAAGCCCGAGAGGGTGACTACAAAGGAAGCGACCGTTCCTTGAGAACTCAACAGCGTGCTAAAAGTCAACGCCAGATATGTTGATAACCCCGTCTCCAGTCATCGACTGGGAC
>NZ_JBVHFA010000008.1:0-460793 GCF_055562575.1 Streptomyces sp. NPDC018263 | reverse complement strand
GGCGCGGTCAGGAGCGTATACCCCGTTACACCTGTTGAGACGGCGCCTCGATCCGGCTGGTCAGGGCGGGCCCGTCGACCCCCGCCCTGCGGAGCACTTCGGCGGCCCGGTTCCCGGGGTCGGCGGCGAGCCCCGCGAGCAGGTCCAGACCGCGGACCCGCGGGTCCCCGCGGTGCGCGGCCCGTTCGAAGGCGCCCGCGAGGGCGGTGGCGGCCGCGGGCGACCAGCCGGCGGCGTTCTCGGAGCCGCGCAGCACGGGGAGGGCGGAGCCGGTGTCCTCGACGGAGCGCTGCCAGCGCAGCCCGTAGCCGATGGAGCGCTGGACGAGGTAGCCGAGCACCCGGGCGCGCTGCCCGCCGTCGAAGGCGGCGGCGACCTCGGGGTCGGCCTCGACGAGGGAGTGCAGGAGGTGGGCGGTGTCGATCTGCCGGTCGCCGTCCCGCAGGGCCCGGCGCCGAGCGCCGGCCAGCGCTGTCATCAGCTCCACGGTCAGCCGGTCCTCCGGCTCGGCGCGGCGCGCCGCGGGGAGCGGCCGGGGCACCCGGGGCACGGGGGCGCGGCCCGAGGGGGGAACGGGACGGCCGGGCACGGGGCCGCGGGGAGCGGGGTCGAGAGGGCCGGGAGCTTGCACCCTTCCACCTCATCAGCCGCGGAGGCGCGGGACATCCCCGGCGAGAAGCATGTGCGCGTCCCACCGGGGTTGGGGACGGGCGGCCGGTTCCTCCTCCTTGCGGATGAGATCGCGCGAGTCCGCCCTCGGGGGCGCGCGCCGCCTTGCGTCGCGCGGATCCGTCGGGCCGAGGACAGGAGCCGAGAACTGACGGTTCATCAGTATTGAATGTTCACGCCGCTGCGGCTACGTTCCGCGACACCGAAAGCCGGACTGGTACGCGTGAAGGGGTGGTCCCATGGCCGAAGTCAGCGCGGAGGCACGGATCGAGGCACCGGCCGAGAAGGTGTGGGCACAGCTCACCGACTTCACGTCGTACGGCGAGTGGAACGCCACCCACACCAACTTCCCCGACGGTGGCCCGGCCACCCTGGAGGCCGGCGCCACCTTCGCGGAGAACATGAAGCTCATGGGCTTCCCCGCCGAGGTGACCTGGACGGTGGAGGAGCTGGAGACGGCGCGGGTCCTCGCCATCCGCGGCAAGGGCCCGATGGGCGTCGTCGTCGGCACGCGCTACTCCCTCACCGCCGACGGCGGGGCCACCACCGTGCGGATCGACGGGGAGTTCACGGGTGCGGCCGTCTCCCTCATGGCGGGCAGGCTCAAGGACTCGGCGACGGCGGCCCTGACCGAGTCACTGCGCAAGCTCGCCGGCCTGGTCGCCTGACCGCAGCGTTCCGTACGGCGAGGGGCCCCCCCGCGCTCCCCCCCCGGGGCCCCCGCCCCCCGCACACCCCCACCGGAAGCGTCCCCACCCGGAAGGTCCCCCCCCCCATGCCCCGCATACCCCTGGGCCGCGCGGCCCTCGCCGGCCTCGGCACCCTGGCCGTCATCGCCGCCGCCGTGCAGCCCGTCAGTGCCGCACCCCGGACCGCCAGAGCCGAGGGCCCCGTCGCCCACGCCTTCAGCGGCGCGGCGGCCGAGTACGGCGTCCCGCGCGACCTCCTGATCGCCGTCGGCTACAGCGAGACCCACCTCGACGGCCACCACGGCCTGCCCAGCCAGGCGGGCGGCTACGGCGTGATGCACCTGGTCAGCAACCCCGGCCGGCACACCCTGGAGCTGGCGTCCCGGCTGACCGGCGACACCGCACGCGAACTGCGCACCGACACCGCCGCGAACATCCGGGGCGGCGCCGCCGTCCTGCGCTCCTACGCCGACCACGCCGGACTGAGCGCGGCCGAGCGGCGCGACACCGACACCTGGTACCCGCTCCTCGCCCGGTACGGCGGCGCCACCGACCCCGCCACCGCCCGGCTCTACGCCGACACCGTGTACACCTTCCTGGCCAAGGGCGTCACCGCCCGCGCCGAGGGCGGCGAGAAGCTGACCCTGCCCGCCCGGAAGGTCGCCCCCGAGCGCGGCAGCCTCGCCCCGGCCGCGCAGAGCCCCGACTACCCCTCCGCCCTCTGGGTCCCGGCCAACCCGGCCAACTACGCCGTCGGGCGCACCGCGGCGATCAGCAAGGTCGTCATCCACGTCACCCAGGGCTCGTACGCCGGGACCATCAGTTGGTTCCAGAACCCGTCGGCGCAGGTCAGCGCGCACTACGTGGTGCGCTCCTCGGACGGCCAGATCACCCAGACGGTCCGCGAGAAGGACACCGCCTGGCACGCCCGCTCCGGGAACGCCGGCGGCGTCGGCATCGAGCACGAGGGGTACATCGACAACCCGAGCTGGTTCACCGACGCGATGTACCGCTCCTCCGCCGCGCTGACCGCCTCCATCTGCGCCCGCTACGGCATCCCCAAGGACCGCGCGCACATCGTCGGCCACTCCGAGGTGCCCGGCAACGACCACACCGACCCCGGTCCGAACTGGGACTGGACCTACTACATGCGGTTGGTCGGCGGCAGCACCGGCGGCGGCGAGGTCCAGCTCAGCTTCCCGTCGTACGACACCCTGCGCTCCGGCTCCACCGGCGCCCAGGTGTCGGCCGCGCAGTCGCTGCTCAACGCGCAGGGCTTCGACGCGGGCACCGTCGACGGCAGCTTCGGCACGAAGACCACCTCGGCCGTCACCGCCTTCCAGCAGGCCCGCGGACTCGGCGCCGACGGGGTGGTGGGCGCCCGTACCTGGACCGCGCTGCTCTCGGCCGGCACCACGCCCGCGCTCAGCCAGGGCAGCACCGGCGCCGCCGTCCAGCGGCTCCAGCGGGCCCTGACCGCCGCGCTCGGGCGGACGGTCACGGCCGACGGCGACTTCGGCCCGGGCACCGAGCAGGCCGTGCGGGACTACCAGACCAGCCGCTCGCTCGGCGTCGACGGCCAGGTCGGACCGGCCACCTGGGGCGCGCTGCAGGCCGGACGCTAATAGCCTGGGAAGAACCGTGCGGGGGGAGCCGCCCGTACCTTCCGATCCAGGACCTTCCGATCCAGGTGGGGGGCCTTCGGAGCATCGCCCATGACCACTACGCGCACCTACCGACCCGACCGTGCCACGGACCGTCCCGCCCTCGGTTCCGCCGCCGACTGGGGGCTGCTGCTCATCAGACTCACCTTCGGTCTGCTGATGGCGGGCCACGGGGCGCAGAAACTGTTCGGGATCTTCGGCGGCCAGGGGCTGACCGCGACCGGCAAGGGGTTCGAGAGCCTCGGTTACCGGCCGGGGAAGGTCTTCGCCGCCATCGGCGGGCTGTCCGAGCTGGTCGGCGGGCTCGGTCTGGCCGTCGGCCTGCTGACCCCGCTGGCCGCAGCCGCACTGATCGGAGTCATGATCAACGCGATGGCGCTGGTCACCGGCCCGGGCGGCCTGTGGGCGTCGGACGGCGGGGTGGAGTACAACGTCTGCATCGCCGTGGTCGCCCTGGGCGTCGCCGCCATCGGCCCCGGCCGGCTGGCCCTCGACCGGTTCTTCCCCTGGGGCCGGGGCGGCTGGTGGCCGGCCGCCGTCGCCCTCGGCCTGGGCGGCATCGGGGCCGCGATCACGCTCAACCTCTAGGCGGCACGGTTGAGTTGCCGCCGTACGTGACCGGTCGCGTACGGCGGCTCACCAGGCGTGGCTAGCCGACGATGGCCACCGGGGCGTCCCACGCGTTGCGGTCCACCGTGATCGTGTAACCGCCGCGCGACTCCTTGCTGTTGACCATGTACTGGTGCGCGCGGCTGTGGTTGGTGAACGCCTTGGGGTCCCAGGGCCAGTCGGCCGTGGTGGTGTTCTGCTGGTCCCACAGCGCGTACCAGAGGTTGCCCGGCAGATCGGTCTTGTCGGTCGCCGTCGCCACGGCCTTCGCGCTGGAGCTGGTGAAGCCGTAGTAGCCCGCCCGGTAGACGTTGCCGCGCAGCGTCTTGGTGAAGGAACGGACGTACGTCAGCACGGCGGTGTTGCACGCCTTGTCCGCGGTGTCGTACGGCTCCATGTCGAGGTAGATCGCGCTGCCCGCCTTCATGCCGAGCGCGGACGCCTTGGCCACCGCGTCCTTGGCGTCCGTCACGCCGAGCGAGGCCGCGTTGGTGGTGGTCATCTTCTCCGGGTTGGCGCTCTTCTGGCAGGGCGGCTGGGCGCCGACGTAGAGCGGGATCAGCTTCCAGCCCTGGGAGTTGACCGTCTTCACCCAGGACGCGGTGAGGTTCGGCTGGGCGCAGCCGCGGTTCTTGCCGCCGATGTAGACGGCGGCGGCGCCGTAGAAGCCGGTCTTCCACGCCTTCATCGCGGCGGCGGACGGCGCGGTGCAGGTGTCGAAGGCGCGGCCGGTGAACGTCTTCTGCGCGGGCCAGACGGTGGCCGCGCTGGACGCCTGTGCGGCGAAGCCGGCCCCGGCGACGACCGCGGCACCGGCGGTGGCCCAGGCGATGTAACGACTCTTCTTGGACAGCCGATGGCTGGACATCCCCACCCCAGATGCTCATGCCCCACGGCGCGCGGACGGCGCGGCTCGGGGCGGACGACGTGACCTCCGGTACGGCGGTCGCCCGGTCGCGGGCCCGCGGGCGTACGAAGTGAGAGCACTCTAATGCACGGGGTGTGCGCGGGGTTTGTGTGCCCGGTGTGCCGGTGCCCCGGCGATGGGGCCGGGGAACGGGGTGATCGCATTCTTTTCGCCGGGCGGGCTTGGGGCGGTCGCGTTCTGGGCACCGTCCTCCTACCGGTGTTCGGTGTCGGTGGGGAGGAGGGTGACGTGGAGCGTCAGATTCGAGTGCGGGTCAGTCGTCGGCCAGCGGCTCCGCGGGGCCAGGAGATCGACCGCAGGACGCCGTCGGGGCGCGTTCTGCCGTACTGAGACCCCGGCGCGGGTCTCAGGCGGCCAGCGGGGCCAGGACCAGGGGGGCGATCCGCCCCTCCACCATCTCGCCCAGGCCCTGCACGGCACAGATGTCGGGGCGTTCCGCGATGTGCACCGGGATGCCGATGGCCTCCTGGAGCATCTGGTCCAGGCCCGGCAGCAGCGCGGTGCCGCCGACCATCATGATGCCCCGGTCCACCAGGTCGGCCACCAGGTCGGGCGGGCAGTCCCGCAGCACCTTGCCGATGCCGTCGAGCACGGCCAGCAGCGGGGTGTGGATCGCGTCGCGCATCGCGGCGGTGTCCACCCGTACGCTGCGGGCCAGGCCCGTGGCCACGTCCCGGCCGTGGATCTCGGTGGACGCCGGGCCCTGCGGGGTCAGGCCGTTGTCCGACAGGGCGATCTGCAGCGGGCGCACCGACTGGCTGGGCAGCATCAACTCGTGCTCGTGCCGCAGGTGTTGCACGATCGCCCGGTCCACCGCCTCACCGCCCACCGGAATCCGCTCGGCGGTGACGATCGAGCCCAGCGACAGCACCGCGACCTGGGTGGCCGCCGCCCCGCACACCATGATCATGGTGGCCTCGGGGTGTTCCACCGGGAGCCCGCAGCCGACGGCCGCCGCGATCAGGGTGTCCACCAGCTCAACTCGGCGCGCCCCGAGCCCGACCAGCGTCTCGATCGTCGCCCTGCGGGCCAGCGGGTCCGCCTCGTGCGGGGTGCAGGCCGCCGCGCGCAGCCGGGGCTTGCGGCGCAGGGCGCGGCGCATCCGGTCGCCGATCAGGTGCCGCAGCATGCGCTGCGCCATCTCGATGTCGACCACCGTGCCACCGGACACCGGCCGCACCACCCGGATGTACTGCGGGGTGCGCCCGGTCATCTGCTCCGCGAAGTCACCGACCGCGATGAGCGCGCCGGTACGGGTGTTCACGGCCGCCACCGAGGGCTGGTCGACGACGAGTCCGGCGCCCTTCACATAGACGCGGGTGCGGGCCGCGCCCAGGTCGACGGCGAAGTGGCAGCGGCTCAACTGCTCCAGGCTGACGGTCACGGCAGTTCCTCCCGAGTGCGCTGACCATGGGCGGGCCGCCGGTACGGCGGGCCTCACTGGAATCCTGCGCGGGCACCGGCGCGGGTGCCTTCTGGAGGGGGCCGGGCGGGGCGCCGCTGAATGGGGGGTTTCGGCGGCACTGTGCCGTGTCGGGCTGGCCCTCGGGGGCCGGGGGTGTCAGCGAGTCCGGGGTGTCAGGGGGCCGGAGGTGTCAGGGGGCCGGAGGTGTCAGCGGTTCCGGGGGTGTCAGCGCCCGCTTCATGATCTTGCCCATGTCGTTGCGGGGGAGCGCCGGCAGCAGGTGCAGTACGCGGGGCCGCTTGTGCGGGGCCAGCCGGGCGGCCACATGACCGGCCAACTCGGCTAGAACGGGCGGGCTTTCGGGGTCCGACGGCACCACCCAGGCCACCACACGCTCGCCCAGGTCCGCGTCCGGCTCCCCGGTGACGGCCGCCTCCGCGACCGCCGGGTGCTCCAGCAGCGCGTTCTCGATCTCGTCCGCCCCGATCTTGTAACCCCCGCTCTTGATCAAGTCGGTGGCCTTCCGGCCGACGATCCGTACGTACCCGTCGGCCTCGCGCACGGCCACGTCCCCGGTGCGGAACCAGCCGTCGGCGGTGAACGCGGCCCCGGTCGCGTCGGGCCGGTTCAGATACCCGGTGAACAGGTTCGGGCCGCGCACCTGGATCTCGCCCACGCTCTCCCCGTCCCGCGCGGTCATCTCGCTGCCGTCCTCCTCCACCAGCCGCAGCTCCACCCCGGGCAGCGGTACGCCGACCGTGCCTGCGCGGGCCTCGCCGTCGACGCGTACGGAGGTGTTCATCAAGGTCTCCGTCATGCCGTACCGCTCGATCACCCGGCGCCCGGTCGCCGCCGCGATCCGCTCGTGGTCGTGCACGGGCAGCGCGGCCGAGCCCGACACCAGCAGCCGGGCCCGGCCGAGCGCCTTCGCCAGCTCCGGGTCGGACGGGAGGGCCTCGGCCAGCCGGTGGTACATCGTGGGTACGCCGAACACCATGGTCGCGCCGTCGTTCAGCTCGCGGGCCACGCCCTCGGGGGAGAACCGGCCCAGGTGGCGCACCGAGCCGCCGCGCCGGAGCGGGCCGAGGACGCCCAGCACGAGCCCGTGCACATGGAACAGGGGCAGCCCGTGCACCAGCACGTCGTCCCCGGTCCACCGCCAGGCGTCGGCCAGCGCGTCCAGGGTCGACGCGAGCGCCCGGCGCGGGACGACGGCACCCTTGGGCGGGCCGGTGGTGCCGGAGGTGTAGACGATCAGCGCCGGGTCCTCGTCGGCGTAGGTGTCCTCGGGCACCGGCCCGGTGCCGGAGACCTCCAGCCGGGGCAGGCCGGCCAGCACCGGGGGGAGTTCGGCGCCGGGCGCGGTGAGCACCAGTGCCGGGTCGCTGTCGGCGAGGATGTGCGCCAACTCCCCGTCGCCCGACTTGGGGTTGAGCGGCACGGCGGCCGTCCCGGCGAGCAGTGCCCCGGTCACCGCCACGGCGGTCTCCAGCTCGGGCGTCGCCCACACCGCGACCCGGCCGAGGCCCACGAGCCGCCCGGCCACCGCCCCGGCGGCGGAGGCGAGTTCCGCGTACGACAGTGACCGGGCGCCGAAGCGCAGCGCGGTCCTTCCGGCCGTCCGGGGGTCCGTCAGGGCGGGGAACAGGGAGGACACGCGGGACTCCTTCGCTGCCGGGTACGACAGCACCTTCCTACCCCACGGGCGGCACCACGTCCCCGACCACGCAGCTCACGTTGTCCGGCCCGCCCGCCGCGTTGGCCGCGTCGACCAGCGACCGTACGGCCGTCTCCGGGTCCGGGGCGGCGGCGAGCAGCTCCCTGATGCGGGCGTCGGGGACGACGCCGGTGAGGCCGTCCGAGCAGAGCAGGTAGCGGTCGCCGGGGAGTACCTCGTGCAGCCGGAGGTCCGGGTCCGGGTCGGCGCCGAGGACCTTCAGCAGCAGCGACCGCTGCGGGTGGCTCTCGGCCTCGGCCGGGGTCAGCCGGCCCTCGTCCAGCAGGGACTGGACCACGCTGTGGTCGTGGGTGATGCGGAACAGGCCGCCCTCGCGGAGCAGATAGGCCCGCGTGTCCCCGATGTGCACCAGGGCCAGCCGCGACCCCGTCCACAGCAACGCGGTCAGCGTGGTGCCCGCGTCCTCGGCCCCCTCCGTGACATCCCGTACGGCATCGCCCGCGCCCCGCACGGCGTCGGCCAGCAGGTTGAGCACGTTGCCCGGTCGCGGCCCGTCCTCCTCGTCCAGGAACCGCAGCGCCTGGACGGCGGCCCCGCTGGCGGGAGCGCCCGCCGAGCCGAAGCCGTCGGCCACGGCGAGCAGCCTGCGGCCGGCGTAGACGGTGTCCTGGTTGGCGGGGCGGACGTGCCCCCGGTCGGTGTGGGCGGCGCAGCGCAGTTCCAGCATGGTGGGTTCCTCTCCCGGTGGTGTCTCGGTCAACTGGTCCACGAGGAACGCGGCGAGATCCCGCCGCACGGCCGTCTCCGCCTCGACGCGCGCCCAGTACGCCCGGACCTCCCGCGCCGCGTCCGCCCCGGTCAGGGCGCTCACCGCGCGGATCTCGGCCAGCGGCATGCCGAGCCGCCGCAGCCACGCCACCAGCCTCGCCCGCTCCAACTGGGCGACGGCGTAGTAGCGGTAGCCGGTGTACGGGTCGACGCGGGCGGGGCGCAGCAGGTCCAGCTCGCCGTAGAGCCGCAGGGCCTTGGGGGAGAGCCCGGAGGCTTTGGCGAACGCGCCGATGGTCAGCAGGTCCATGTGTATTCCGGCTCCGCCGGGAGCTGGGTCATCTGGATTCCCTTCGTGAAGAACCAGTTCCTCGCTTCGCCACCGATGCTGGGGCTTCACCGAAGGGGAAGGTCAACAGGGGTGTGGCGGTTCCGGGGCGGTTGCTAGCCTCGCGATCGCCGAGCCCGCGCAACGACCAGGGAGCCCACCGTGCCGCGTATCGCCCTCGCCACCTACGACCCCGGCACCGCGCCCAGCAAGGACCCCGACCTGGCCGGTCTCGTCGCGGAGTTGCGGGCGGCGGGCGCCGACGCGGAGGCCCGGTTCTGGGACGACCCGGACGCCGACTGGGCCGGCTACGACCTCGTCCTCATCCGCTCCACCTGGGACTACCCCTGGCGCACCGCCGCGTTCCTGGCCTGGGTGGACCGGGTCGACGCGCTCACCCGGCTGCTCAACCCGGCCGACGTGGTGTGCTGGAACATCGACAAGCGCTACCTGGGCGATCTGGCGTCGGCCGGTGTGCCGACGGTCCCCACCCGCTACCTCCCGCCCGGCGCCGAGCCGGACCTGCCGGCCGGGCACGAGTACGTGATCAAGCCCGCCTCGGGCGCGGGAGCCCGGTACGCGGCCCGGTACACCCCCGAGGAACGCGAGCTTGCGGTACGGCAGTTGGCGCACATGCACGCCGAGGGCCTGACCGCGATGGTGCAGCCGTACATGCGCGGCGTCGATCAACACGGCGAGCGGGCCCTGCACTTCTTCCGCGGGAGCCTGCTGCACGCCAGCCGCAAGGGCGCCGTCCTCGTCTCCGGCACCCCCTTCGACGCCGAGAAGACCGCCCATCCGAGGCTGGAGAAGTGGCAGCCGACCGCCGCCGAACTGGACGTGGCCGGGCGGGCGTTGGCGGCCGTACCCGGCGGCGCCGAGCGGCTGCTCTACGGCCGGGTCGACCTCATAGACGGCGAGGACGGACAACCCTGCGTGCTGGAGCTGGAACTCATCGAGCCCAACCTCTTCCTCGAACTGCACCCCGAGTCCCGGCCCCGGATCGCCCAGTTCATCATCGAGGCTGCGAAGGGAAGTTGAGGCTCAGTTCCGCAGGGCCGTGCGCTGGAGCAGTCCCCAGGTGAACTCGGCGGCCATCTCGTGCCGTACGCCGTCCCGGTCCGGCGCGGTGAAGGCCAGTGCCTGGCGGCTCGGGGCGGTGCCCTGGACCGGGCGGGCCGGGGCGAAGGCGCGGGCGACCTCGTCGAGGGTGCAGGACCAGGGAGTGAGGTCCTCCAGCGTGGTCAGCTCGGGCGCGGGGGCGTCCGGGGCACGCACCAGCCACTCGGCGAGGACCGCCCCGCCCGGACCGGCCAGCAGCTCGAAGCGCAGGTCCGGCCAGAGCGGCAGCGCCCACCGCCACGCCTCGCACTCCAGGTCGCCGACCCGGCGCGGCTCGACCGACTCCGGCTCGCCCAGCACCGCCCGGTACCGGGACACGGCCGGGCGTGACCTGGGTGAACGGGCCATCGCCTGCCAGTGCTTGTTGGCCTCCCGCATCTCGGTCGCGGAGGCGCCGAGCCGCCTGCGGGCGTCCTCGGCCAGCTCCGGGTTGTGGTCGGCCATGCGGCGCAGCAGCACCAGGGAGAAGTCGATCGCCATGTCTTACATGGTGCCCGGCAGGCGGGCGACCGTTGCCCGCGCGACCCGCGCTGACTAGCCTGTGTTCGCCCCACCGGTCACCGGTCGGGGTATCGAACACGGGCCGCCGCGCCCGTAGAGCCGGCAAGGAGACCGCACGTGGGACGCCTCGTGCCCGCCGTGACGCGGGCCTTCGACATCCTGGAGCTGTTCCTCGACGGGGACGGCACCCTCTCCGCGCCGGACATCGTGCGCAGACTCGGCCTCCCGCGCACCACCGTGCACGAGCTGGTCACCACCCTCACCGCCCGCTCCTACCTGGTACCGGTACCAGGACAGCCCGGCAGGTACCGGCTCGGCGTGCGCCCGTACCAGCTCGGCAGCCGCTACGCCGAGCAGCTCGACCTCGCCACCGAGGGCCGGGAGGTGGCCCGCGGGGTCGCCGAGACCTGTGACGAGACGGTTCATGTGGCGCTGCTGGAGGACACGGACGTCATCTACATCGCCAAGGTCGACTCCACGCACGCGGTCCGCATGGTCTCCGCGGCCGGGCGCCGGCTGCCCGCGCACTGCACGGCCGTCGGCAAGATGCTGCTGGCCTCGCTGCCCGCGCAGGAGCTGGCCGCACGCGTCCCCGACGGCGCCGAACTGGCCGCGATGACCCCGGACAGCCTCACCGACCCCGGCGAACTGCGCGACGCCCTCGCGGAGATCCGGCGCCGGGGCGTCGCGGTGGAGCGGCGGGAGTCCAACCCCGACGTGAGCTGCGTGGCCGCCCCGGTCCGCGACCGCACCGGGCGGGTCGTCGCCGCGCTGTCCATCTCGGTGCCCACGGTCCGCTGGAGCGAGGAACGCCGTACCGAGCTGGAGGCGCTCGCCGTCCGGGGCGCCGCCGAACTCTCCGGGCGCCTCGGCCACCGGGAGGCGGCGTGAGCGGCTACGAGGTCGCCGTCGCGGCCCGGGCCGAACTGGGCGAGGGCCCCACCTGGGACCCGGCCACCGGCCGCCTGCTCTGGGTGGACGTGCTGGGCAGCCGCGTCCACACCTACGACCCCGCCGCCGGCCGCCGCACGGTCCGCACCACCGGCCAGCACGTCGGCGCCGCCAAACCCCGCGCGCACGGCGGCCTGGTGCTCAACCTGCGCGACGGCGTCGCGCTGCTCGACCCCGACGGCGCCTTCCGCTGGCTGCACCGCGACCCGGTGCCCGGCCGCCGCGCCAACGACGCGGCCGTCGCCCCCGACGGCTCCCTCTGGGCCGGCACCATGCGCTACGACGAGGCCCCCGGCGGCGGCACCCTGACCCGCCTGACCGGCGACGGCTCCGCCGAGGCCATCCTCACCGACGTCACCGTGAGCAACGGCATCGGCTGGAGCCCGGACGGCACCCTGATGTACTACGTCGACAGCCCCACCCGGCGTGTCGACGTCTTCGACCATGACGGCACGGGCGTCCGCAACCGGCGCACCCTGGCCGTCGTCGAGGACGGCGCGGGTTTCCCGGACGGGCTGACGGTCGACGCGGCCGGCTGCGTCTGGGTGGCCCTGTGGGACGGCGGAGCGGTCCGCCGCTACACCCCCTCCGGCACCCTGGACCGGGAGATCCGGCTGCCCGTCCCGCGCACCACGGCCTGTACGTTCGGCGGCCCCGGCCTGACCGACCTGTACGTCACCACCGCCTGCGTCGGCCTCACCGCGCCCACGCCCCTGTCGGGCTCGGTGCTGGTGGTGCCGGGCGCGGGGGAGGGGCTGCCGCAGCCGCCGTTCGCGGGCTAGGGGGCGCGGGTCCGCGAAGAGCGGGGAGACACCCCCTAGGTGAGCCCCGCTGCCTTTCGTTCCTCCGCCGTCAGCGGCGGTCCCGGCAGCGGCGGGCGCAGCGGGCCCACGGCGGCCGCCAGCAGCATGCGCGGCGCGAGCAGCGCCTCCGCGCCCGTCTCCAGCGAGGTCACGTCGGTCACCCGGCGCGCGACCCGGCCGTTGCCGGTCGCGGTGAACAGCAGCCGGCCGACGTACGCGGCGACCAGCCGGTCCCGGACCGTGGGGCCGGTCGGGGTGGCGCCGGGGTAGAACACATCGGCGCCGATCGCCAGGTCCCACGCGGTCCGCACCGTACGGCCCACCGCCCGCTGCGCCCGCCGGGCCAGGCCGGGCGCACCGAGCCCGCCCCGCCGGAGCACCGTGTCCCGCAGGGCCAGCGCCGACCGGGCCGCCACCGACATGCCGTGCCCGTACACCGGGTTGAGCGCGCACAGGGCGTCCCCGAGGACGACGAAGCCGTCGGGCCACTCGGGCAACCGCTCATAGAACAGGCGCCGGTTGGCGGTCGTACGGGTGACCGTGACGTCCGTCAGCGGTTCGGCGTGGGTGAGCAGTTCCCCGATCAGCGGGTGCCGCAGCTCCTCGTGCGCATAGCGGAGGAACTCGGCCCCGGTGGACGGGGGTTCGTCGGCACGGGCGCCGATCAGCGTGACGAGCCACTTGCCGTCCTCCACCGGCAGCAGCACCCCGCCGCGTCCGATGCGCGAACCCCGTTGATCCGGCTCGACGTTGACCACCGGGAAACCGTCCCGCGCCCCCTCCGGCGCCCGGAAGAGCCGGCTGGCGTACGTCAGTTTGGAATCGACCTCCCGGCGCTCCGGCTCGGGCAGCCCCAGCCCCGCCAGCCAGTGGGCGGCGCGGGAGCCGCGCCCGGTGGCGTCCACCACCAGGTCGGCCTCCAGGGTGTGTTCGGTGCCGTCGGCGCGCACCCGTACCCCGGTCACCGCCTGGCCGGTGCCGGTGAGGCCGAGGGCCTCGGCGCGGTCCAGCAGCTCGATCGCGCCGTCCGCCCGCACCAGGTCCCGGACCACCCAGTCCAGCAGGTCCCGCCCGGCCGGCAGCATGAACGCCGACTCCGGCCAGCGCCGGTACCAGCCGTGCGCCGACAGCACCACCATGTCCGTGGTCACCGGCACCTGGCGCACCCCGGCCGCGCCCAGCGCCGCCCGCGCGCCCGGCAGCAGCTCCTCCAGCGCGCGGGCGCCGCCCGACCACAACTGGTGGACGTGGCGGGCCTGCGGGAGCCCCTTGCGCGGCTCGGGCCCGGCGGGCAGCGCGTCCCGCTCCACCACCGTGACGCGGGCGCCCGTCGCGGCCAGGGCGCGGGCCGCGAGCATGCCGGCCAGGGAACCGCCGAGCACGACGGCCGTGGTCTTCACTTCACTCATGTGCGGCAACGCTCTCTGCTGAATCGGCGGCCGCACGGGCACGGACCGCCGCGATCTCGTCGGGACTCCTGAGGGCACGGGAGACGGGCCCGATCTCCCGGAGCAGGTCGGTGGTGTCCGGTGCGACCGCCGTCGCGGGCGGCTCGGGCATCCGGGCCTTCGCCTCGACCGCGTCCAGGATGGTCACCGCCGAGGCCAGCGCCCGCGCCCGCTCCGGCGGGTGGCCGAGACCGAGGGCGGCCTCGTACGCGCGGGCGCCCAGGGCGGTGTCGAGGTGCCGGGCCAGCGGCAGCAGCACGTCCCGGATGAACGTCTCGCGCCGGGTCAGCCGCAGCTCCGGTGTCGCCCGCAGCACGAACGGCACGCCCTCACCGGCCGACGTGCGCATCAGCACGTACAGCGGGCGCAGTTGGCGGTGGGCGAGGCGGACCCGCCAGCGGTCGCTCGCGTACTGGCCGGCGTGCGGCAGGATGAAGCCGACCGCGATCAGGATGGCCGACAGCGCGGCGATCGGCGGCGCGAGGTCGGTGCTCAGCCAGTCCAGGTCACCGCCCGCCCAGCGCGCGCCGACGGCGACCAGCTTGACCGCGTCGAAGATCAGGTTGAGCACGTAGCCCGCGCCGAGCAGCTTCAGCCCCCAGCGCAGCCAGGCGTCCAGCCCCTCCACGCGCACCCAGTTCCACAGCAGCCGGGCCGTGATCAGGCAGGCCAGGGCGTGTGCGCCGAGGTAGAGCAGGATCTCCTCGCGCATGAACGGAGTGGTGGCGTAGTAGGTGTCCAGGTCCCGCAGCCGCTCCACCGGCACGTCGGCCAGCAGGAACAGCACCCACAGCACGGCGATCACCCCGCTGTACACCGACACCACCCAGCGCCGGGCCCGGCGGGTGACCGCCGAGCGGTCGGGGCCGTTGCGCCAGGTGATGATCAGCAGCAGACAGGAGCCGCAGAACGCGGTGAGCAGCGAATAGCACCAGGGCGCCGAGATGTTGGGAACCCCGGTCAGCCGGTTCAGCCGGGCGATGGTGGACGGCGAGCAGAACACGAAGACACCGCAGGCCAGCAGCAGCAGACCGCCGACCGCGCGCAACAGCGGGTCCCGCCACAGCCGGATGATCGTGGGCAGCTTGATCACCAGGGCGATGCCCAGCACCGCCGTCGGAATCCAGAAGGAGATCGAGAAGTCCCGCAGGGTGGCGGCGGGCTCCATGACCGCTGCGCTCACCGCGCGGCCCCGCCCCGGCCGCGATAGCCGAGGGAGCGCTGCACGAGGTCCAAGGGCTCGGCAGGGCGCCCCAGCCGGGAGCGGAACAGGGTGGCCAGGCGGTGGCCGAAGTCCTCGGCGGCGGCCTCGTCGGCCTCGCGGGAGCCGTCACGGGCGGCCACCGTCAGCGCGGTGCCCTCCCAGCCGGACCCGTCCGCGAGCGCCAGGGTCGCCGGGCCGAGGGGCGGGTGGTGCCGGTGTCCGGCGTGCAGATGCCACAACTCATGCCCCAGGATGACCAGTTGCTGCACGGCCTCGGCCCGCTCCTCCACGATGACCAGGTCGAAGTCCTGGAACTCCACCCACAGCCCGGTGACCTCGATCTCGTCGGGGAAGCGCTCGAACCGCAGCTCCACCGGCCGGCTGCCCCGCCGCGCGCTCATGGCCGCACACAGGGCACGGCACACCCCGCGCACATCGGTCGGAGGCTGCGGCAAACGGGCCACGTCGGCGGCGAGTTCCCTGGCCAGGGTGCGCATCGCGTGGGCCGGACGGGAGGGGCGCAGCCGGGCGGCCAGTCGTGCCGCTCGCGCTCGTGCGTCCGCGCTGAGCATGTGCCGCCCTCTCCTCCTTCGCCCCGGCGCCGTCGCCGGACCGTCCGAGCGTACGCGCACGGGTGTGTCCACGTCATGCGGATCAGCGGGGATGGTTCAACCGAGAACCACCCGTGCGCGTACGGCCCTTCAGTGGCCGGGGGAGGGCACCGGAGTCACCGGGAGGCCGCCCGCGGCGGCGCCCATGAGGGTCAGGCTCACCTTGCCCGGCCCGGACAGTGTGGTGAACTCCGACAGCACCGCCAGCGCCAGTGTGTTGGTGCCACGTGTGCGCAGAATCCCGTTCGGCAGCACGAAGGTGTGCTGCGGACCCACGTTGTTGATGTACTGCCCCATGTTCCAGCCGTTGAGGAAGATCTGCGCCCGGTAGGCCCGGTACGGGTCGTCCTCCAGTCGCAGCCCCACCGAGGCGTCCACGTCGCCCGGCACCGACAGCCGGAAGGTGGTGCGGTACCAGGTGACGCCCTGGCGCCGCTCCTCCCTCGGGAAGGTCACCGGCTCCCAGTCCCGGTCGCGCAGGCCGGGCAGGTGCCAGCCCTCCCGCTCCCCGTACAGCCCACCGGTGTTCAGCGGCCCGCGTACCGGGTCCAGGGCCCGCTCGCCCTGGAGCCGCCAGGACACCCTGGGCGCCGCCCCCGTGAAGGACACCGAGGTCAGACCGCGTGCCGCCTTGTGGGTGTCGTCGCCCTTGCCGTCCTGGTCGTGCTGCATGCGCCGTACCAGGACCGACAGCACATGGCGGCCCGGCGAGCGCAGTTCCGGGCGGACCGGGAACGTGGCCGTCGCCTCCCACGTGCCCTTGCGGATCGTGGTCGTCCTGTCCGGCACCGGCAGCCGGTGGGTGCCCAGCGGCTCCCCGTCCAGCCAGGCCATCAGCAGCCCCTGGGTACCGGAACTGTAGGCGAGCGAGACCGACTCGATCCCGGTACCGCCGCGATACGTACCCCGGTACCAGACATCCCCGTAGTGGAAGCCGTAGTCGTCCGCGAACAGCACCGGGCCGCCCTTGGGTACCGGTGTGGTGCTGTACGAGGATGTGCGGTTCGCCCGGCGCCAGGTGGAGTCGTCGAAGTTGGGGCCCGCCTCCGGGTTCTCGGTGCGCATGCGCCAGCCGGTCAGCTCCGGCAGGTGCACCTCGGGCACCCCGGGCAGCGGGGCGGTGGTCATGAGGCTGCCGGAGAGGGTGGTCCGGGTGGGCACCCGGCGCCCGTTCCACACCAGGGTGTCGACGCCGCGCGGGCCCCACACCTCCATCACCGACTCGCCGTCCAGGTCACCGGTGAGCCGCACCTCCGAGCCGTGCACCTCGGCGTGTCGCAGCAGCGAGGGGCCGTACACCACCAGGGTCCCGGCGGGGGTGTCGTACGGGAAGATGCGCATCGAGGTGTCGTCGTCCGCGAAGAGCAGCACCAGTGGGGTCTCGGTCTCGCCGCCGGTGACCAGCACCCGGCTCAGCCCGGCCTCCCCGAGCGGGGCGCTGACGTGCAGCTCCCCGCCCTCGTACGCCCAGCCGGCCTCCGGGTCGAGCCGGGTGACGTCCGGCTCCTGCGGGCAGTCCAGCACCAGGTCCGCCATGTCGCCCCGGCGGCCCGCGAACACGGCGACGTCCCGTGCGCCGGCGGTCACGCTCATCACGGGCTGCGCCGTGCTGTGCCTCATCTTCCGCTTGCCGAGGCGCAGTCCGGTCGCCAGCATGCGGGCGTCGCGGGCGGGCACGGTGATCCGCAGCTTCCCGGTGTTCGTCGGCAGCTCGGCGGTGACCGGCTTCGTGCCGTCGTTGCGGGTGACGTACACATGCGCGCCGGTGTCCGGGTTGGCCAGGTGGTAGACCTTCAGCCCCGCCACCGTCACGTCCGCCGCCCGGTCCAGCCGGGCGAAGTCCGGTACGCGCTGGAGGAGATGGCCGAGCTGGTGCATCGGCGCCATCTTCGCGGTGACGTTGCGGGCCTCGTCGATGGCCGCGCCGTAGTCGTACGACGTGTAGACCACCGGCGCGGGCAGCCAGCCCCAACTGGTGCCGCCGAACGTCATGTAGACGTTGTGCAGGGTGAGGCCGTTGGCGAGGTTGGTCAGGTAGAAGCGGCGCTCGTAGGCCGAGTCACGGGTGCGGCGCGCCTCCGGGTACCCCTTGCCGTCGAACCAGGCCCCGCCCCACGGGTCGAACCAGCCGCCGCCGAACTCCGGTGTGAAACCAGGGGTGTTCGGCGAGGCGGTGGACCCTCCGGTCGGGCCGCCCTTGCCGAACTTCCCCCAGTCCGGCGGGTTCTGGGAGGGCGACGGGTAGCCGTCGAAGCCGTACAGGTAACCCCCCTCCTCACCACCGGTGTCGAAGGAGCCCGGCGCCCAGTAGCCGTTGCGGCCCTTGTCGTTGTGGAACAGGGGTACGTCGATGCCGTCCGCCCGCACCTTCCTGTACAGGTGGGACATGTACGCCCGGCCCGTCGGCTCGGTGACGTGGGAGTCGTACTCGTTCTCCAGTTGGTACAGCAGGACCGTGCCCCGGCCCTGGGTGTACAGGTGCCTGCGGGCGATGCGGTCGACCTGCGTCAGCCACGCGTCGACGTGCCGCAGATAGGTGGGATCGGCGGTGCGCGCGGTGCCCTTGGTCACCGTCAGCCAGCCGGGGAAACCTCCCCCGTCGACCTCGGCGTTGATGTACGGGCCGGGGCGCAGGATGACGTACAGACCGGTCTCGGCGGCCGTGCGCAGGAACAGGTCCAGGTCCCGGACGCCGGTGAAGTCGAAGCGGCCGGGGGCGGGGGAGTGGTAGTTCCAGGCGACGTACACGCTGACCGCGTTGAAGCCGTGCGCCCGCATCTTCTGCAGCACGTCCCGCCACAGGGACGGGCTCGGCAGCCGGAAGGGGTGCATCTCGCCCGACCACACCACCAGCCGCCGCCCGTCCACCAGCAGCGAGTACGGGTCGTACCCCACGGTGTGCCGCCGCCCGTCCGCACGCGGCGGCGCGGGCGGCGGCCCGGTCGGCACTCCCCTCGCCGCGAAGGCCGAGGGCGCTCCCGGCCCCCCGCTGCCCCCCATGGCGAAGCCGAGCGCGGCACAGCCGGTCAGGGCACTGAAAGTACGTCTGCTGAGCGCCAAGGTCGTCCTCCGGTCGGACCCCATAAGAACCGTGGGTCCCGCCATTGTCCACGCCGCGTCAGCTCCCGCCGGACCAAGGGGGCTCCGGCGCGGGTGAATCACCCGGTACGGGGGGATGGCGCTGGGGTGAGGCGTGCGGGAATCGCGGGGGGTACGGGGCGCTCGCACAGGCGTACGCGGGTCTGGACGCGTCCGGATACCGGGAACCGGACGCCGCGCCCGCGCGCCGGCCCGCCGTCCGGCCTCAGCCCACCGGCCCCGGCACTCCCGCGCCCGCCGCGTTGGGCCAGCTCTGGGCGTTGGGCCAGCCGGAGGGGGAGGCCGGGGCGAAGTCGGGGGTGGCCGGGGTGCCCGGGGCGGTCATTCCGCGTACCTGCGCGGCCGTGAGGCCCCCGCGTGCGGGGACGCCGGGCGGGGTGGGGCCCAGGGCGGCGGCGGGGGCGGGAGCCTGGCTGGGGACGGGGGCGGCCATGGGGGTGGGGACGACGGCAGCGGCGGCCGGTGCGGGGTACGGCGGGGGCGCCATCGGTGCCGGGGGTGCCACGGGCGCGGGCTGCTGCGGGGCGGGGGCTCGCTGGGGAACCTGCTGCGGCGGCGCCGGCTGGGGGGTGGGGGCCGCCGGTACCGGTATCCCGCCGCCCTGTGGGGGTGTGGCGGCGGGGAGCGGCATGCCGGTACCGGCGGCCAGGGCGGCGGCGATGACGGGGGAGCCGGAAGAGGCGGTGAGCCGGGCTCCCGCGCCGTTCGTCTCGCCGACCAGCCGGTCCACCGCCGCCGTGCCCGAGCTGTAGCCCAGCTCGGGCACGGCGGGCTCGTAGAGCACCTGCTCCAGACCGGCCACCAGACGGTGGACGTCGGTCTCGGGGCGCACCACGAGCCGCAGGAAGCGGCTGGACGAACCGATCTTGTTACCGCACTCGCGGACCAGAATCCGGTGCTCGGTGAGCAGCCGGTCCCGGACCACGGTGCCCTCGGCGCCCAGCGGGAGGCGCACGAAGAGGAAGTTGCCCTGCGAGGGATAGACGGTCAGCCCCGGCAGCGCCGACAACTGGCCGGCCATCTCCAGCCGGTCGCGCCGCACCTGGAGCAGGCTCCTCGCGTACTCGGTGCCGTGCTGCTTCAGCATGAACACCACGTACTCCGCGAAGGAGTTGAGGTTCCACTTGGGCAGCATCGAGCGGACCTTGTTCGCCAGTCCCGGGTTGGCCACCAGATAGCCGAACCGGATGCCGTGCAGCCCGAAGTTCTTGCCGAGGCTGCGCAGCACGATCACGTTGGGTCTGAGGATCGCCTCCTGCACGACGCTCGGCTCCGACTCCGCGTCCGCGAACTCCAGGAACGACTCGTCGATCACCACCAGGTCCAGGTCGGCCATCGCGTCCATGAACTGCACCACCGACTGCCGGGACACGAAGCCCCCGTCGGGGTTGTTGGGGTTGCAGATGACGGCCACCCGAGTGCCCCGCGCCCGGATGAACTCGGCGTACCGGCCGAGGTCCAGCGCGAAGCCGTTGGCTTCCTGGAGCGGGAACATGTCGACCCGCTTGCCCGTCTCCATCGGCTGGTCGGTCCAGCGGCCGAACGTGGGCACCGGCACCGCGAGCGACTCGCGGACCAGCAGATGGTCGATCCAGGTGATCAGCTCGGTCGACCCGTTCCCCATCGCCACGCACTGCGGGGGCAGTTGGAGCAACTGGCACAGCTCGGCCGTGATGGTGTCGGCACTGCTCGGGTAGTACGTGATGATCTCGCGCAGCCGCGACGCCATCTCCTCGAACATCGCCGGCGTAGGGAAGTAGGGGTTGCAGGGGATGCAGAAGTCCACCGGACCCGCACCGTCGCTCTCCCGCACCAGCGCCGCCATCGAAGGGCTGTGCGCGGCGGTGCTGCGGAACAACGAGGTGACGTTGTCAGGCAAGGGGACCTCCGTCGAAGGGTGGCCCGCGCGGGGGAACGCGGGCCACCCATCCATACGGAGGACTCCGGGGTGGCGTTCAACTCGCCCTCGCTGTGACCTGCTTCACCCGGCGTACGCCCCTCACGCCCCCGACCTGCGCTTGTTCCACACGTCGAAGCCGACCGCCAGCAGCAGCGCCAGCCCCTTGATCACCTGCTGCCAGTCGGTGCCGACGCTCAGCAGGTTCATCCCGTTGTTCAGCACCCCGAGCACGAGCCCGCCGATGATCGCGCCGAGCACCGTGCCGACCCCGCCGCTCATGGACGCGCCACCGATGAACGACGAGGCGATGGCCTCCAGTTCGAAGTTGACGCCCGCCTTCGGCGAGGCCGCGTTCAGCCGGGCGGCGACCACCAGCCCGGCCAGCGCCGCGAGGACGCCCATGTTGAGGAAGACCAGGAAGGTGACCTTCTTGTCCTTCACCCCGGACAGCTTCGCCGCGGGCAGGTTGCCGCCGATCGCGTACACATGCCGGCCGAAGACCGCGTTGCGCATGACATAGCCGTAGCCGACGACCAGCGCGCCGAGGGCGATCAGGATGATCGGGGCGCCCTTGTAGCTGGCGAGCAGCAGGGTCAGGGCGAGGATCGCGGCGACCAGCGCGGCCAGTTTCAGCGCGAAGAGCCGCAGCGGAGGCACCTGGAGCGCGAACTCCCGCTGTCTGCGCCTGCCTTGGACCTCCTGCCAGACCACGGCCGCGATCAGCAGCAGTCCGAGCAGCAGGGTCGGGTTGTGATAGTCGGTGTCGGGGCCGAACGCGGGCAGGAAGCCGTTGCCGATCTTCTGGAGCCCCTCCGGGAATGGCCCCAGGGTCTGCCCCTCCAGCAGGATCTCCGTCAGCCCCCGGAACAGCAGCATCCCGGCGAGCGTCACGATGAACGACGGGATGCCGAGATAGGCGATCAGATATCCCTGTACCGCCCCCGCCGCCGCGCCCACCAGCAGACACAGCGCCAGTGCCAGCGGCCAGGGCACGTCGTGCCGTACGTTCAGCACCGCCAGGAACGCCCCGACGAACGCGGTCAGCGAGCCCACCGACAGATCGATGTGCCCCGAGATGATCACCATCATCATCCCGATCGCCAGTACCAGGATGTAGCTGTTCTGCAGTACCAGGTTGGACACGTTGCGCGGCAGCAGCAGGTCGCCGTCGGTCCACACCGCGAACAGCACCACGATCAGACCGAGCGCGATGACCATCCCGTACTGGCGCATGTTGCGGCGCAGGCCGTCCAGCATCAGCCGGAGCACGCCCGGCCCGGCGGGCGGCCCGCCGCGCTCCGGCGGGGCCGGGGCCGTCACGTCCGCGCTCATGGCGTCACCTCTTCGTCTGTCGTCATCGGGCGTCGTCGTCCCTGGTCATCAGGCGCATCAGCGTTTCCTGCGTGGCCCCGGCCCGCGGCACCTCGCCGGTCAGCCGGCCGGCGGCCATGGTGTAGATCCGGTCGCACATGCCGAGCAGCTCGGGCAGCTCGGAGGAGATGAAGACCACCGCCCGGCCCTCGGCCGCGAGCCGCCCGATCACGGTGTAGATCTCGTACTTGGCGCCCACGTCGATGCCCCGCGTCGGCTCGTCCAGGATCAGCACGTCCGGGTCCGCGAAGATCCACTTGCTGAGGACGACCTTCTGCTGGTTGCCCCCGGACAGCCGGCCCACCGGCTCCAGCACGGTCGGCGCCTTGATGTTCATCGCGGTGCGGAACCCCTCCGCCGCCCGCCGCTCCGCGTGCTCGTCCACGATCCCGCGCCGGGCCACCTTGCCCAGCGCGGTCAGCGAGACATTGCGGTGCACGGTGTCGATGAGGTTGAGCCCGTAGTGCTTGCGGTCCTCGGTGACGTACGCGATCCCGTGCCCCACCGCCTCCGCCACCGTCCGGGTACGGATCTCCCGGCCGTCCTTCAGCACCGTGCCGCCCGCGTACCGGCCGTAGGACCGGCCGAACACGCTCATCGCCAGCTCGGTGCGGCCCGCGCCCATCAAGCCCGCGATGCCGACGATCTCGCCCCGGCGCACCTCGATGGACACGTCGTCGACGACCTTGCGCTGCCGGTCGATCGGATGCCGTACGGTCCAGCCCCGCACCTCCAGGGCCGGAGCAGCGCCCAACTCGGCTTCGTGCGGCGGGCGTTCGGGGAAGCGGTGGTCGAGGTCGCGGCCGACCATGCCCGCGATGATCCGCTCCTCGGTGGTCCCCGGCGCCCGCACGTCAAGCGTCTCCACCGAGCGGCCGTCGCGCAGCACGGTCACCGAGTCGGCGACCCGGCGGATCTCGTTCAGCTTGTGCGAGATCACGATGCAGGTGATGCCCTGGGCCTTCAACTCCAGGATGAGATCGAGGAGTTTGCCGCTGTCCTCGTCGTTCAGAGCGGCCGTCGGCTCGTCCAGGATCAGCAGCCGCACCGACTTCGCGAGCGCCTTGGCGATCTCCACCAACTGCTGCTTGCCGACGCCGATGTCGGCGACGCGGGTCTCCGGATGCTCGTCCAGACCGACCCGGCGCAGCAGTCGCGTGGCGTGCCGCAGCGTCTCCGTCCAGTCGATCAGACCGCGCCGGGCGTGCTCGTTGCCGAGGAACAGGTTCTCCGCGAGGGAGAGATAGGGCACCAGCGCCAGCTCCTGATGGATGATGACGATGCCCTGCCGCTCGCTGGCCCGGATGTCCCTGAACCGGCACTCCTCGCCCTCGAAGCGCACCTCGCCCTCGTAACTGCCGTACGGGTGAACCCCGGAGAGCACCTTCATCAGGGTGGACTTCCCGGCGCCGTTCTCCCCGCAGATGGCGTGCACCTCGCCGGGCCTGACGGTCAGGGTGACGTCGGAAAGGGCCTTGACGCCGGGGAACGTCTTGACGATCGAGCGCATCTCGAGCACGGGCCCGGCCGTGCCGTGGGAACCGGCCGTCACTTGAGCTGGGACTCGGTGTAGTAGCCGCCGTCGACCAGCACCTCGCGGTAGTTGCCCTTGTCGACGCTGACCGGCTGGAGGAGGTAGGCGGGCACGACCTTGGCACCGTTGTCATAGGTCTTGGAGTCGTTGACCTCGGGCTTCTTGCCGCCCAGGGTCGCGTCCACCATGCTCGCGGCCACCTCGGCGAGCTTGCGGGTGTCCTTGTAGACGGTCTGCGTCTGCTCCCCGGCGATGATCGACTTCACCGACGCCAGCTCCGCGTCCTGCCCGGTGACGACCGGCAGCGGCTTCCCCTTCGAGCCGTAGCCGTCCGACTTCAGCGCGGACAGGATGCCGATGGAGATGCCGTCGTACGGGGAGAGCACCGCGTCCACCCGGCCGGAGCGGTAGGCCGAGGTCAGCAGGTCCTCCATGCGGTGCTGGGCGGTGGTGCCGTCCCAGCGCAGCGTGGTGACCTGGTTGAGCGCGGTCTGCCCGGACTTCACCACGAGCTGCTTCTTGTCGATGTACGGCTGGAGCACCTTCATCGCGCCGCCGAAGAAGTACTTGGTGTTGTTGTCGTCGTTGGACCCGGCGAACAACTCGATCGAGAACGGCCCCTTCTTGCCGCTGTCCAGCCCCAACCTGTGCGTGATGTACGTGCCTTGCAGCTCGCCGACCTTCTCGTTGTCGAAGGAGGCGTAGTAGTCCACATTCTTGGTGCCGAGGATCAGCCGGTCGTAGGCGATGACCGGGATGTGGGCGTCGGCGGCCTCCTGGAGCACGTTGTTCAGCGACTTGTTGTCGATCGCCGCGATGACCAGGCCCTTGACGCCCTGGGTGATCAGGTTCTCGATCTGGGCGACCTGCTGGTCCGGGTCGTCCTCGCCGTACACCAGCTTGGTCTTGTAGCCCTTGGCGCGCAGGTCCTTGACGACGTTGGCGCCGTCCGCGATCCAGCGCTCGGAGGACTTGGTCGGCATGGCGACGCCGATGGTGCCGCCCTTGGCGTCACCACCCTTGTCGTCACTGCCGCCCTCCCCGCTCTGCCCGCAGGCGGACAGGGTGAGGGCGAGTACGGCGGTCGCGGCGAGGGCGACTCTGCGGGGGCGTGCGGTGTACCGGTCGCGCATGGGGAACCGTCCTTGTTCGTCTCGGCGTCGGGGATCTCGGCGTTGAGCGGGTCGGGCCGTGCGGTGGTGCGGGATCACACGAAGGTGGTGCGGGGTCAGTCCGTCGTGGGGAAGCGGTGCAGCGGGCCGGGGAGGCGGGTGCCGAGCGGGGCCATGCCGCCGTCGGCGCCGTGCCGGGCGAGCAGGTCGAGGACGAGCCGCCCGCGCCGCACCCGCTCCCGCGCGGTGTCCAGGGCGACGCCGCGGAGATGGGCGCCCCACGGGTAGATGCCGGGCGCCTTCGACAGGCCGAACTTCAGGTACAGCGGGGCACCGCGCCGGATCAGCTCGGCCACCTCGTACATCCGTACCTGGCCGCCGAGGTCGTCCGGTGCCTCGATGTACATGTCCATGGGGGCGCCGGACACCCGGCGGATCTCGGTGAGATGGGCGAGGGTGAGGTCACCGGGCACGTTGATCGAGTCGGCGCCCAGCCGCTCGAACACCGCGTAGGAGACCGGGTTGACCGGGCCGATCAGCGCGGAGACCTTCAGCGTGGTGTCCGCCGGGAGCACCCCCGACTCCCGCGCCCGGTGCAGCGCCCACAGCACGCCCTCGTCGGCCACCAGCAGGCAGCGCACACCCAGTTCGGTCGCGCGCACCGCGTCCTCGATGCAGCCGGCCACCGCGTCGTGACCCCGGGCGCGCGGGCCGCCGCCGCGCGAGTCGGAGCGCACCGCGCCGCCGGTGTCCCAGGTGCCGCGCGGCCCGGTGAACAGGCACAGCTCGATGCCGTGTTCGCGGGTCGCCCCGGCCATCTCGGTGATCTCGGCGTCCGTGAGCATCCAGACGCCGCTGCCCTGGCTGACCCGGTGCACCGGCACCTCCAGTCGCGCCGCCTCGGCGAGTACGACGGCCAGCGCCTCGGGCCCCTCGCACGACGGGATCTCGGTACGCCAGCTCCCCCCGCCCGGGAAGCGGTGCGGGGAGGCGTCGGCCGGGTCGGGGGCGGGGGCGGCCAGCCCCAGAGCGGCGAGCGCCTGCTCACCGGGCCTGCGGACTGCCGGAGCGGAAAGGTCGGTCACGGGCTGCCTTTCATGTTCGGTACACCGGACAGAGTTCGGATCTTCGGGCGGGGGAGCGCCCAGTGGGCGCGTACGCCCGGGTCAGGGCAGCAACAGCACCTTTCCGGGTCCCGTCGCTTCGACCGCCCGCGCGAACTCGGTCAGCGGCAACCGGTGCGACACCAGGGGCAGGGGGTCCAGCAGTCCGGCGCCGAACAGCCGGACGGCGTACGCCCAGGCGGCCGGGGGCGCGCCGAAGACGGTCCGCACCTCCAGCCGCCGCAGAACCAGGTCGGCCGGGTCCAGGCCCGCGGCGCCCGGCGCCGGAATGCCGGTGAGGACCAGGCGCCCGCCGCGCCGGAGCAGGGCGGCGGCCGTAACCGCTGCCTCGGCGGAGCCTGCCGCCTCGATCACCACGTCGTAGCCGCCGGGCAACTCGGGGCTCACGGCGAAGTCGGTGGCGCCGAACTCCTTTGCCAGCGCTTCCCGTTCACGGTCGAGGCCCACCACCAGCAGCTCACTCGGCGAGACCGCCGCGAGGAACCGCACCGCGAGCATCCCCAGCGTCCCCGTGCCGACCACCGCGACCCGCTCGCCGGGCCGGGCGTCGGCCAGGAGGGCGGCGGCCGCGACACAGGCGGCGGGCTCCAGCAGGGCGGCCGCGGTGAGGTCGGCGTCGTCGGGCAGGGGGTGCAGCAGCCGGGCGGGGAGGGTCAGGGTGGGGGCCATCGCGCCGGGACGGGTGAAGCCGGTCTCCTCGTACCCCGCCTCGCAGAGCGTGGTCTCGCCCGCGTGACAGCGGGCGCACACCTGGCAGTTGCGGAAGCCCTCGCCGACCACCTTGCGGCCGGCCAGGAGTTCCGGCACCCCGGCGCCCGCCTCGCGTACCGTGCCGGACCATTCGTGGCCGGGCACCACCGGGTAACGCACGTACGGCGTCGGGCGGTTGCCCCGGTACAGCTCGCGGTCGCTGCCGCAGACGCCCACCGCGTGCACGGCGACCAGCGCCTCACCGGGGCCCGGCGCGCGGGGCGTGTGCGGCTCCAGCCGGTACGTGCCCGGCGCCTCGACCACCACCTGGACGCTCACTTCGTCCCCTTCGGCCGGCGGCGCTCCCAGCCCTCGGCCCACAGGTCGAACCGGGCCTGCTGCTGCGGGAATTCGGCCGCCGCGTCGGTGTCCAGCTCGACGCCGAGGCCGGGGGCGTCGGAGAGGTGGAAGTAACCGTCGACCACCTCGGGGGCGCCCTTCACCACCGTCTTGATCTCCGCGTCCGCGAAGTCGTTGAAGTGCTCCAGGATCTTGAAGTTCGGTGTGCTGAAGCCGACTTGGAGCGAGGCGGCGGTGAGGACCGGGCCGCCCACGTTGTGCGGGGCGAGCAGCAGGTAGTGGGTCTCGGCGGTCGAGGCCAGCTTGCGGGTCTCCCAGATACCGCCGATATGACCGACATCGGGCTGGATGATGTCCGCCGCCTGGCTCTCGAACAGCTCCCGGAACTCGATCCGGTCGTGCATCCGCTCCCCGGTGGCGACCGGGATGTCCACTCTGGCGGCCACCTTCTCCAGCGCCTTCAGGTTCTCCGGCGGCACCGGCTCCTCCAGCCACGCGGGGTCGAAGGGCGCCAGTTCGCGGGCGAGGCGGATCGCGGTGGCGGGGGAGAAGCGGCCGTGCATCTCCAGCATCAGCTCGGTGTCGGGCCCGATCGCGTCCCGTACGGCCTCGATCAGCGAGACGGCGTACCGGGTGCGCTCGTGGTCAAGTTCGAAGTGGCCGGTGCCGAACGGGTCGATCTTCAGCGCCCGGTAGCCCCGCGCCACCACCGCGCGGGCCGCCTCGTGGTACGCCTCCGGGGTCCGCTCGGTGGTGTACCAGCCATTCGCGTACGCCTTGACGCGGTCGGTGACGCCGCCGCCGAGCAACTGCCACACCGGTACCCCGAGCGCCTTGCCCTTGATGTCCCAGCAGGCCATCTCGACCACCGCGATCCCGGACATCACGATCTCCCCGGCCCGGCCGAAGTCGCCGTACTTCATCCGGCGGACCAGGTCCTCCACGGCGAACGGGTCCGAGCCCGCGATGTGGTTGGCCTCGGCCTCCCGCAAGTAGCCGAGCAGGGCGTCGGTATGACCGAGCATGCGGGTCTCCCCGACGCCGGTGAGCCCTTCGTCCGTGTGGACCTGCACATAGGTCAGATTGCGCCACGGTGTGCCGACCACATGGGTGCTGATTCCGGTGATACGCACGCCCGTCCACCCCTCGGTGTTCGAAATTTCGTCATGCGTTCGAAATGCTGGCGTGACAGTAGGGAGGGGGTGCGGGGGGTGTCAATGGGGTGAACACGTAACGGTTCCGGCAGCGGCGCGCGTGCAGGCGTCTCTCCCGCACCAAACCTTCACAGCGGCACCTAGGAACGTGACCCGAGTGGAATCTAGTCTTCCCGCGTCATGGACTACTGCCACCCGTGCCGACGGCACCTCAACGGCGCTCTGGCCTGCCCCGGCTGCGGCGCGCCCGCCCTGACCGCCGTCGTGCCGACCGCCACGAGTGCCAGTGCCTCCGGCGGTTCGGCGGACCCGTACGGGCGGAGCCCCCAGGCGACCCCGCCCGGCCCCTACGGGGAAGCGGCCCCGGCCGGCCCCTACGGGCAGGCTGCCCCCTACGGGGAAGCGACCCCGGCCGCCCCATACGGGGAAGGCGTCCCCGCCGCCCCCTACGGGCAGGCTGCCCCCTACGGGGAAGAGGGCCTCGCCGCCCCTTACGGGCAGGCTGCTCCGGCCGTCCCCTACGGGGAAGACGCCCCCGCCGCCCCCTACGGGCAAGACGCCCCCGCCGCCCCCTACGGGGAAGGCGCCCCTGCCGCCCCCTACGGGGAGGACGGTCCGGCCCTCCCCTACGGGCAGGACACCCCAACCCCCGGCCCCCCGGCCACCCCCGACCCCCCGAAGGTCCCCCGCCAGGCCGACCGGCGCGGAACCTACGAGCCGCCCACGGCCCCCATGGCACCCGCGGCCCCCGCGGACCCCACGGGCCCCGCGGACTCCGAGGCCCCCTACGGCGACCCGGACCACGGCGACCCGGACCACGGCGACCCGGACCACGACGACCCCACCCCCGACGGCAGCCGCCGTGACCGCAAGGCCGCCGCCCACCGCCGCCGCAGACGCCGCACCCTCCTCGTCACCACCGGCTTCGTCCTCGCGGCGGCCGCCCTCAGCCTCGCCGAACTCGGCACCGACGCCCCCTTCTCCTTCGACCGCCCCGCCAGCTCCGGCGACGCCTCCCCGGACGGCGGTTCCGCCACCGTCTCCCCGGCCCGGTCGGACGCCCCCCTCACCGACACCACGGCCGGCGCGTCCACCACCCCCAGCGCCTCCGCCTCCCCGTCGGACTCCCCCTCAGCCTCCCCTTCCGGGTCCCCCACGAAGAAGGCGTCCGAGTCCCCGTCGGCGGACCCCACCACCGACAAGCCGGCCACCACCCCCCGTCACTCCGAGGCCCCCGCCCCGGCCGACCCGGCCCCGCAGAAGCCCACCTCCACCCCCACGGCGGCCCCCACCACCTCCAAGCCCGCCCCCGAGCCCACCCCCACCAAGACCTGCGACCGCTTCCTGTGGTGGTGCAGTTAAGGGGCGCACCCTGACATGTGGTGAGCGGCCGGCCCAGGGGTAGGCGGACCCGACGACCCGGCCGCCCGCCCGCGTGCCGTCACCGGTCATACGAATCCCTCGCAGTACGCCATCCGGGGCAACGGTGACACCAACCGGGCCCCGCGGCGGTTGAGTCGAACAGGTACATCTCGCCGTACACGACCTCGGAATGCGCCGGCCGGACCCGGCGCCGTGCGAGGAGGAGCAGCGAGCAGCGGCTCAGTTGAGGAGAACCGGATGACACAGGACAGCACCGTCCAGGGCACGGTCGCCGAGGGGTACGAGGCGGTGCGCGAGGAGTTCGCCGCCTTCGTCGCCGGTGAACAGCCGGACTACGAGGGCCAGTTGTGCGCCTACGTGAACGGCCGCCGCGTCGTCGACCTGTGGGCCGGTGAGGGCGTCGACGCCGGCTCGCTGTACGGCGTCTTCTCCTGCACCAAGGGCGCCGCCCACCTGGTCGCCGCCCTCCTCGTGCAGGACGGCACCCTCGAACTGGACCGCAAGGTCACCTACTACTGGCCCGAGTTCGGTGTCGAGGGCAAGAGCACCCTCACCCTGCGCGACCTCCTCGCCCACCGCGCCGGACTGGTCGGCACCGACACCGGCTTCAGCCCCGCCGAGCTGGCCGACGACCGCGCGATCGCCGAACGCCTCGCCGACCAGCGCCCCTTCTGGCGCCCCGGCACCGCCTTCGGCTATCACGCGCTCACGATGGGCGCCCTCACCGGCGAGGTGGTCCGCCGGGCCACCGGCCACACCGTCCAGGAGCTGTACGAGGAGCGCGTCCGCGCCCCCTACGGGCTGGACTTCTTCCTCGGTCTGCCCGCCTCCCGCGAGCCCCGCTTCCGCACCACCCGGCCGATGATGCCGACCCCCGCCCAGCAGGCCGAGGCCGAACTGCGCCGCACCGGCCCGCACACCCTGCCGTCCATCGCGCGGAACCAGCACGCCCCCACCCCCACCGACCTGGAGGCGCTGCCCAACGACCGCGCCGTCCGCGCGAGCGGTCCCGCCTCCGTGGGCGGCGTCGCCTCGGCGCGCGGCCTGGCCGGGATGTACGCGGCGATGATCAGCGAGGTGGACGAGAAGGCGCCGCTGCTCAAGGGCGACACCCTCGCGGAGTTCGGCCAGCCGCACTCGGCCGGCCACGACCTGGTGTGCCGCTCCCACGCGGTGTTCGGTCTGGGCTTCGAGTGCACGGCCGAGACCTGGCACCCCTTCCTCGGCGCGGGCACCCTCGGCCACTGCGGCGCGTCCGGCGCGCAGGCGTTCGCCGACCCGCGCGCGGGCCTCGCCTACGGCTACACCCGCCGCCGCTTCGCCCACCCCGGCGGCGCGGCCCCGGAGAACGACCGGCTGGCCGCCGCCGTGCACGAGGCGGCGCTGAAGGGCTGAGGCGGGACGCCCGGACACGGCGGAGGCCGCACCCCAGGTCCGGGGATGCGGCCTCCGCGAGATCCGAACACCGTCACCGGTCAGAGCTTGACGATCATCTTCCCGGTGTTGTCCCCGCGCAGCACCCCGAGGAACGCCTCCAGCGTGTTCTGGATGCCGTCCACGATCGTCTCGCGGTACTTCAGCTTCCCCGACGCGACCAGGGGCGCGATCTCGCGGACGAACTCCGGCTGGAGGTCGTAGTGGTCGCCGACCAGGAAGCCCTCGATCCGGCCGCGGGTCTGGATCAGCCGGGTGAGGTTGTTCGGGCCGGGGGCGGGCTCGGTGTTGTTGTAGACCGAGATCGCGCCGCAGATGGCGATCCGGCCGTGCAGGTTCAGCTCGGCGATCGCGGCCTGGAGGTGGTCGCCGCCGACGTTGTCGAAGTACACGTCGATGCCGTCCGGCGCGGCCCGGTGGAGCTGCTCGCCCACCGGACCGTCCTTGTAGTTGAAGGCGGCGTCGAACCCGTACTCGTCGACCAGCAGCCGGACCTTCTCGTCGGAGCCGGCCGAGCCGATGACCCGCGAGGCGCCCTTGAGCTTGGCGAGCTGGCCGACCTGGCTGCCCACCGCGCCGGCCGCGCCGGAGACGAAGACGATGTCGCCCTCCTTGAACCCGGCGGTGCGCAGCAGACCGGCGTAGGCGGTCAGGCCGGTCATGCCGAGCACGCCCAGGTAGGTGGAGAGCGGCGCGGCGTCCGGGTCGACCTTGACGGCCTTCGTGGCATCCACGGCCGCGTACTCGCGCCAGCCGAGGAAGTGCAGCAGGTGGTCGCCGGGCTCGATGCCGTCGACGTCGGAGGTGACGACCACGCCCACCGCGCCGCCCTCCATCGGCTCACCCAGCTCGAACGGGGCGGAGTAGGACTTCGCGGCACTCATCCGGCCCCGCATGTACGGGTCCACCGAGAGGTATTCGTTCCGCACCAGCACCTGGCCCTCGCCGGGCACCGGCATCGGCACCTCGACGAGTGCGAAGTCCTCGGGCTTCGGCCAGCCCACCGGGCGCTTCAGCAAGTGCCACTCACGGCTCACGGCGGGAAGGGCGGGGGAGTCGGACATACGGGGCGACCTTCTTCCTCAAACTACTTCAGTACCTGAAACAACCATGCTCCTGAATATTTCATGATGTCAAGTAACCCGGTATCCTGGACGGCATGTCCACCCCGCCGCCGCGTCCCACCGTGCGTCACCGCTCCGCCGACCCCCTGACCATGGAGGTCGTCGAGCTGATCGGCGACGTCGTGGCCCGCTTCCACGCGGACTACGAGGAGGCCGCGGCCGGCCACGCGCTCACCGGACCGCAGGCCCGCCTGCTCAGCCTCCTCGCCCTGGAGCCGCTGCCCATGCGCAAGCTCGCCCAGCGGCTGAAGTGCGAGCCGTCCAACGTGACCGGGATCGTGGACCGCCTGGAGTCGCGCGGCCTGGTCGAGCGCCGCCCCGACAGCGCCGACCGCCGGGTCAAGCTCGCCGCCGCCACCGACGAGGGCCTGCGGGTCGCCCGCGACCTCCGCGAGGGCCTCCACTTCGCCCGCGAACCCCTCGCCGGCCTCTCCACCGGTGAACGCTCCTCCCTGCGCGACCTGCTCCGCCGGATGCTCGACGCCTGAAACCCACGACGCCTGAAACCCACGACGCCTGAACCACCCGGCTGCGGGTAAAGTCCCCGCCATGCGCGATCTCGGGGTGGGGTTCCGTCATCTCCTCAACGGCCAGCGGTGGGTGGCACAGCACGGACGGCAGTACGGCTTCGGCCTGCTGCCCGGCCTGATCACCCTCGTCCTCTACGTGGGGGTGCTGGTCGCGCTCGCCCTGTGGGGCTCGGACGCCGTCACCTGGGCCACCCCGTTCGCGGACGACTGGTCGAGCCCCTGGCAGGGCGTCTTCCGGGGCTTCCTCACCGCCGTGCTGTTCGCGCTCGCCCTGCTGCTGGCCGTCCTCACCTTCACCGCGGCCACCCTGCTGATAGGCCAGCCCTTCTACGAGAACCTCTCCGAGCGCACCGACGCCGACGTCTCGCCCGACGGCACCGCGCCCAGCTCCGACCGGCCCATGTGGCGCGACCTGTGGATCTCCGCCCGCGACAGCCTGCGCATCCTGGTACGGGCCTGCGTCTGGGGCGTCCTGCTCTTCGCGCTCGGCTTCCTGCCCGTGGTCGGCCAGACCGTCGTCCCCGTCCTCGGCTTCTTCGTCACCGGGTTCTTCCTCACCGAGGAACTCACCTCCGTCGCCCTCCAGCGCCGGAACGTCGACCTGCGCGCCCGCCTCGCCCTGCTGCGCTCCCGCAAGATGCTCGCCTGGGGCTTCGGCGTCCCGCTGGGCCTCGCCTTCCTGGTCCCCGTGGTCGCGGTGTTCCTGATGCCCGGCGCGGTCGCCGGCGCCACCCTCCTGACCCGCGACCTGCTCGGCGAACCCCTCGCCGGGGAGCAGCCGGAGAGCGATCCGCCGGTCGCCGCCCGATCCGGGCCCGGCGGCCGAGAAGGCGAAGTCGTGACCCGCGAGTGAAGGGTTCGTAGGAGAACCCGCCCCGGACCCCGATCCGGCGCCCGGGGGCGCCCGGAGCGGATTACCGTCGACACCAGCCCCGGTCCCGGAACCTGACACCCGGACCGGGGCTGAATGCTGTCCGGGGCGGCTCAGCGCGTCCCGAAGCCGTACACCGTCTCCGAGCGGTACACCTCGCCCGGCTCCAGCCGGGTGGTGGGGAAGTCCGGGCGGTTGGGGGAGTCCGGGAAGTGCTGGGTCTCCAGCGCGATCCCCTCGCCCGGCGCGAACGGGGCGCCCAGATGGTCGGCGGTGTAGAGCTGGACGCCCGGCTCGGTCGTCGCCACCGTCAGCACCCGCCCAGACGCCGGGTCGTACAGCTCGGCCACCTCCTCGGCGGCCGGCGTGACGCCCTTGTCCAGCACGTAGTTGTGGTCGTACCCCGAGCCGACCTTGCGGGGGACACGGAAGTCGAAGCGCGAGTCCGTCACGTCCAGCGGCTCGCCCACCGGGATCAGACCCTCGTCCACCGGCGAGTACCGCGAGGCGTCCAGCCGCAGCTCATGCCCGCCCGCGTGCCCCGAGCCGCTCAGGTTCCAGTACGAGTGGTTGGTGAGGTTCACGACCGTCGGCGCGTCGGTCACCGCCTCGTAGGCGATCCGCAGCGCACCCGACTCGTCGAGCGTGTACGTCGCCGAGACCTCCAGGCGCCCCGGAAAGCCCTCCTCGCCGTGCGGGCTGACCCGGCTGAGCCGCACCCCGTGCTCCACCGGCTCCGCGTCCCACACGTACCGGTCGAAGCCCCGGTCGCCGCCGTGCAGCGAGTTGGGCCCGTTGTTGCGGGCCAGCGCGTACGTCCGCCCGTCCAGCGGGAAGCGGCCGCCCGCGATCCGGTTGGCGTACCGGCCCACCAACGCGCCCAGATACGGGCCCGGATGGTCCACATAGCCCGCGACGGAGGGGAACCCGAGCACGACGTCGGCCGGGCGCCCCTCCCGGTCCGGCACCTCGGCCGACTGCACGATCCCGCCGTACGACAGCACCCGGACCCGTACCCCACCGCGCTCGAGCGTCCAGCGGTGCACCGGGGTCCCGTCGGAAAGTGTGCCGAAAAGTTCGCCCATGTGGGAAACCTTAGGTCACGGTCTGCGCTCCGTGACCGTCCGGTACGCGATCTCCGCGAGCCGCGCCTGACCGTCCCGGCTCGGGTGGAACCAGTCCCACTGGCTCAACTGCCCGGTGCCGAAGCGGTAGTCGAAGACCGCGTTGCCGTCGGAGCGGCAGCGCTCGTCCTTCGCGCACACCTCGGCCAGCACCGTGTTGTACGCCTCCACCCGGTGCTGGACCTCCTGCCGGCGCACCGTCGCCGCCTCGGTCAGGTCGTCCGCGCCGCGCAGCATGGAGGGGCAGATGCCCAGCTTCCACACCTCCTTGCCCAGCGGATCGGCCCGCCCCTCGGACCACAGCCGCAGCAGGTTGGGCACGCTCGCCACGTACACCTGGGCCTTCGGCAGCCTCTTGCGCAGCGTCGCCATCGAGCGCTCGAAGTCCGCGCGGAAGTCCGCCACCGGGGTCATCGCCGCCACCGAGGACCGGCAGGCGTCGTTGGCGCCCACCATCACCGTCACCAGCTCCGGGCGGCGCCGCACCGCCTCGGCCATCTGGCCGGGCAGGTCGGCCATCCGGGCGCCGGTCACCGCGTAGTTCCAGCCCCGCTCGGCCGCGCCCCGCCGCCCCAGCAGCCGTACCGCCAGGCTGTCCACGCCGGTGTCCGCGCCCGTCGCCCACGACACCTCGGGGCAGTCCGCGAGCACCTGGCAGGCGTCGAAACCACGGGTGATGGAGTCGCCCACCGCCGCGATCGAGTCCGGGTGCGCGTTCCACACCGGCGAGGGCTTCGCGGAGGGCCGGGACACGCCCGTACCCGTGCCGTCGCCCCGGACGGAGTCACAGCCGCTCGCCAGCACGGCCGCCGTCAGCACGGCGAGGACGGCCCGCGCCCGGTGGCCTGGTTTCCGCATCCCCGCAGGTCTCCTCGCTCCTTCGGGCACCGACCGCCGGTGCGCCCACCCATCACAACGTGCGAGGGTTCCCGTCCGCCCCCGCTGGAACGGCACACCCCCGTACAAGCGTCCCCCTGGGTGAATGGCAGAGGTTTCCTGGCACCGGGACCGACGGTACGTCACACTCCTTGCATCCCCGCAAGGTAGCCTCGCCATCAACGCGGCCGACGCGTCATGGCCGCTCGACCAGCCCGCAAGATGTCCCGCTCAGCCCGGAGGTTCCGGTGACGACACGTGGAGTTCTGTACGTGCACTCCGCGCCGCGCGCGCTGTGCCCGCATGTCGAGTGGGCCATCGCCGGGGTGCTGGGCACGCGCGTCAGCCTGGACTGGATCAGGCAGCCCGCCGCCCCCGGCACCTGGCGCTCGGAGTTCTCCTGGCAGGGCGAGGCGGCCACCGCCTCCAAGCTCGCCTCCGCGCTGCGTGGCTGGCAGTTGCTCCGCTTCGAGGTCACCGCCGAGCCCTCCGCCGCCGCCGAGGGCGAGCGCTACAGTTGCACCCCCGAGCTGGGCATCTTCCACGCGGTCACCGGCATCCACGGCGACATCCTCATCCCCGAGGACCGCCTGCGCGCCGCCCTCCAGCGCAGCCGCCAGGGCGAGACCGACCTGGAAGCCGAACTCTCCAAGCTCCTCGGCAAGCCCTGGGACGACGAACTCGAAACCTTCCGCCACGCGGGCGAGGGCGCCCCGGTCCGCTGGCTCCACCAGGTGGTCTGAGCGAGCCTTTTCAGCCGGGTCGAGCGCAGCCGACCCAGGGGCGCGGGGAACTGCGCGACAAGCCACGACGTACCCGCACCCGGCGACGAGAAGTGCCACGAACGGCGAATGGCCCGGCCTCCACCGAAGGAGACCGGGCCATCACAGCGTTACGCCGGCTCAGACCGACCGGAACGCCAGCACGACATTGTGGCCGCCGAAGCCGAACGAGTCGTTCAGCGCGGCGATCCGGCCCTCGGGCAGCGCACGCGGCTCGCCCACGACGACGTCCGCGTTCACCTCCGGGTCCAGCTCGGTGACGTTGATCGTCGGCGGGGCCTTGCGGTTCACCAGCGCCAGGATGGACGCGACGGTCTCGATACCGCCCGCACCGCCCAGCAGGTGACCCGTCATCGACTTGGTCGCGGAGATGGCCATGTGGTCGACGTCGTCGCCGAAGACCTTCCGCAGCGCCTTGATCTCGGCCACGTCACCCTGCGGCGTCGACGTCGCGTGCGCGTTCACGTGCACGATCTCCGCCGGCTTCAGGTCGGTCGAGTCCAGCAGGTTCTGCAGCGCCTGCGCGATGCCGTTGCCCGAGGGCTCCGGCTGCGTGATGTGGTGCGCGTCGGCCGAGATGCCCTGGCCGATCGCCTCGGCGTAGACCCGGGCACCGCGCGCCTTGGCGTGCTCCTCGGACTCCAGCACGATCACACCGGCGCCCTCACCGAGCACGAAGCCGTCACGGCCCGAGTCGTAGGGGCGGGACGCGCCCTCGGGGTCGTCGTTGTTCTTGGACATCGCCATCATGTTGCCGAAGGCGACGATGGGAAGCGGGTGGATGGCGGCCTCGGTGCCACCGGCCACGACGACGTCCGCACGGCCGGTGCGGATCATCTCGATCGCGTACCCGATGGCCTCCGCGCCGGAGGCGCAGGCCGAGACGGGGGTGTGCACACCGGCACGCGCGCCCAGCTCGATACCGACGTTGGCCGCCGGGGAGTTGGGCATCAGCATCGGCACGGTGTGCGGGGAGACCCGGCGGACGCCCTTCTCCTTCAGTACGTCGTACTGGTCCAGGAGGGTCGTCACGCCGCCGATGCCGGAGGCGATGACCGCGCCGAGGCGGTCGGGGTTCACGGACTGGTCCTCACCGGCCTTGGCGGTGAAACCGGCGTCCTTCCAGGCCTCCTGAGCGGCGATCAGCGCGAACTGCGCGGACCGGTCCAGCTTGCGGGCCTGCGGCCGGGGGAGGATCTCACCCGGCTCGACGGCGATCTGCGCGGCGATCTGGACCGGCAGCTCGGCCGCCCACTCCTGCTCCAGGCGGCTGACGCCGGACCGGCCGGCCAGCATGGCCTCCCAGGTGGAAGCTGCGTCGCCACCCAGCGGTGTGGTTGCGCCGATACCGGTGACGACCACGGTGCGATTGGTCGGGCTCACGGGAATTCTTTCTCCAACAGATGCGGGATCTACGGCGCCACCGCCGGGTGGCGGGGCCTAGCAGTCAGGGCCGAGGGTGACTCAGGCCTGGTGCTTGAGGATGTAGTCGGTGGCGTCACCGACGGTCTTCAGGTTCTTGACGTCCTCGTCGGGGATCTTCACGTCGAAGCGCTCCTCGGCGGCGACGACGACCTCGACCATGGACAGGGAGTCGACGTCGAGGTCGTCCGTGAAGGACTTGTCGAGCTTGACGTCCTCGGTGGGGATGCCGGCGATCTCGTTCACGATCTCGGCAAGGCCCGCGACGATCTCTTCCTGGGTGGCGGCCATGTCAGGCGCTCTCCTTCTTCGATGTTCAGACAATTGAGGTGGCATGTGTCCCCGTGCCGGACCGGGCGGCCCGGCACGGAGTGCCTAGGGGAGGGTAACGACCGTGGCGGCGTAGACCAGACCCGCCCCGAATCCGATGACGAGCGCCGTGTCGCCGCTCTTGGCCTCGCCGGTCGCCAGAAGCCGCTCCATGGCGAGCGGGATCGACGCGGCCGAGGTGTTGCCGGTGGTACGGATGTCACGGGCGACCGTGACATGCTCCGGCAGCTTCAGAGTCTTCACCATCGAGTCGATGATCCGCACATTGGCCTGGTGCGGGATGAAGACGTCCAGGTCGTCCGAGGAGATCCCGGCCGCGTCCAGCGCCTGCTGGGCGACCTTCGCCATCTCGAACACGGCCCAGCGGAACACCGCCTGGCCCTCCTGCGTGATCGCGGGGAACTTGATGTTGCCCGCGCGGTCCAGGGGGAGTTCGGAGACGTCCCCGACGTGGAAGCGGTCCCACGGGACGGTCTGCTTGATGGTGCCGGCCTTGTCGCCCTCCGAGCCCCACACCGTGGGACCGATGGCGGGCTCCTGGGACGGGCCGACCACGACCGCGCCCGCGCCGTCACCGAACAGGAAGGCCGTCGCGCGGTCCTCCAGGTCGGTCAGGTCGCTGAGCCGCTCCACGCCGATGACGAGCACGTACTCGGCGGAACCTTCCACCACCATGCCCTTGGCGAGGGTCAGGCCGTAGCCGAAGCCCGCGCAGCCCGCCGAGATGTCGAACGCGGCGGCCTTGTCGGTGCCCAGCTTGTCCGCGATCTGGGTCGCCACGGCCGGGGTCTGGCTGAAGTGCGAGACGGTGGAGACCACCACGGCGCCGATCCGGTCGGCGTCGATGCCCGCGTCGGCGATCGCCTTGCCCGCCGCCTCGATCGACATCGCGGCGACCGTCTCGTCCGGGCCCGCCCAGTGCCGGGTCTCGATCCCGGAGCGGGACCTGATCCACTCGTCGGAGGAGTCGATCGTCTCCAGGATCACCTCGTTGGGCACCACCCGGGTCGGGCGGTAGCCGCCCACCCCGAGGATGCGCGCGTACGGGGCGCCCTTGCTGGGCTTGATCTTCGCCATTGGCATGGGCTCCTTGTCAGGCGCCCGCCGCGTCAGCGGCAGGAGTCCGGATCTCGGCGATCAGCGCACGCGCCGCGTCGAGATCCTCGGGGGTCTTCAGGGCGAGCGTCCGTACACCGGGCAGTGCGCGCTTGGCCAGGCCGGTCAGGGTGCCGCCGGGGCACACCTCGATCAGCGCGGTGACGCCCAGTTCCTTGAAGGTCTCCATGCACAGGTCCCAGCGGACCGGGTTGGCGACCTGGCCGACCAGCCGCTCCAGCACCTCGGCGCCGGACGCGACCGTGCGGCCGTCCTTGTTGGAGACGTAGGTCAGCTTCGGGTCCGCCGGAGCCAGCTCGGCCGCGGCCTCGGCCAGCGTCTCGACGGCGGGCGCCATGTGGCGGGTGTGGAAGGCACCGGCCACCTTCAGCGGGACGACCTTGCGGACGCCCTCCGGCTTGTCCTCGGCCAGCGCGGCCAACTGCTCCAGCGTGCCCGCGGCGACGATCTGGCCGGCGCCGTTGATGTTGGCCGGGGTCAGCCCCAGCTTCTCAAGGTGCGCGACGGAGACCTCCGGGTCGCCGCCGAGCAGCGCCGACATGCCGGTCTCGGTGATCGCGGCGGCGTCGGCCATGGCCAGACCCCGCTTGCGCACCAGGCTCAGAGCGGCGACGTCGTCCAGCACGCCCGCGAAGGCGGCGGCGGTGATCTCGCCGACGCTGTGCCCCGCGACCGCGTCCGGCGCGATGTCACCCAGTGCCGCGGCGGACAGCAGGCCGGCCGCGACCAGCAGCGGCTGGGCGACGGCGGTGTCGCGGATCGCGTCCGCGTCGGCTTGCGTCCCGTAGTGGACGAGGTCCAGTCCGATGGCGTCGGACCACGCGGCGACGCGGTCGGCGGCACCGGGGAGTTCGAGCCAGGGGGTCAGGAAGCCGGGCGTCTGGGCGCCCTGGCCGGGAGCGACGAGTACGAGCACTCTCACACTCTCTCTTGGAGACGGCCGAAGCCGCCCGTGGGGACAGGGACGAAGAACACGGAAGGCTTTTGTGGGCCCCCGACAAAAGGCTAGGGCTGGGACTCACCATCGGTGAGCCGCCCCAGGATCAGGGCGATCCGCAGCGTGAACGCGGATCGTACATCGGAGGGCGACCAGCCGGTGACGTCAGTCACACGTCGCAGCCGGTAGCGCACGGTGTTCGGGTGAACGAAGAGCATCCTCGCCGCGCCCTCCAGGCTGCTGGCCTGCTCCAGGTAGACACTCAGGGTCTCCAGCAGCGCCGAGCCCGCCTCCTCCAGCGGTCTGTAGATCTCCTCCACCAACTGCTCGCGCGCACTGGGATCACCCGCGATGGCGCGCTCCGGAAGCAGATCGTCCGCCAGCACCGGCCGGGGCGCGTCCTGCCAGGCGGTGCACGCCTTCAGCCCGGCCGCCGCGGCCTGCGCGGACCGGGTCGCGGCCTGGAGGTCGTGCATGACCGGCCCCGCGACCACCGGCCCCGGCGCGAAGGGCCCGATCAGCGACTTGGCCACGTTCAGCGGCTGCACCGAGCTGCCCCCGGCGATCACCACCAGCCGGTCCCCGAGGACCCCGGTGAGCACCTGGAGCTTGGCGTGCCGGGCGGCCCGCCGGATCGCCTCCACGGTCAGCTCGCTGTCCCCGTCCGGGGCGGTGCCGAGCACCACGCAGACGTGCTCCGGCGAGTTCCAGCCGAGCGCCGCCGCCCGGCTCACCGCGCCCTCGTCGGCCTCGCCGCTGAGCACCGCGTTCACCACCAGCGATTCCAGCCGGGCGTCCCAGGCGCCGCGTGCCTCGGCGGCCTGGGCGTAGACCTGGGCGGTGGCGAAGGCGATCTCGCGGGCGTAGACCAGCAGCGCCTCGCGGAGCACGCGCTCGTCGCCGGGCGCGGCCACCTCGTCGATGGCGCTCTCCATGACCTCGATGGTGGTGCGCACCATCTCCACGGTCTGGCGCAGCGTGATCGCGCGGGTCAGCTCACGGGGCGCGGTGCCGAAGACGTCGGTCGAGATGGCCTGGGGCGCCTCGGGGTGCCGGAACCACTCGGTGAAGGCGGCGATGCCTGCCTGCGCCACGAGCCCGATCCAGGACCGGTTCTCCGGGGGCATGGCCCGGTACCACGGCAGGGTGTCGTCCATCCGCGCGATGGCCTGCGCGGCGAGGCTGCCGGAGGACTTCTCCAGCCGCCGCAGGGTCGCGGTGTGCGGGTGGCGGACGGCGGGTACCGCGGGGTCGCTGTGGTGGGATTCGGGTTCGGGCACGTGGACAAGACTGCCTTATCGGGACGCGCGCATGTGCCGCCGGGTCCGTCTCGCTCTTTCGCACCGGCCGGTACATGCCTGCGGCACGGGCGCCGCGCGCACTACCGTGGGGGCCGTGATGGAGGTACGGCGCGCCGCTGAGCGTTACCACGGAGGAGCCCCGGAGGCGGGCATCGACTCCCGGCACGCCCTGTCCTTCGGGCCGCACTACGACCCCGCGAACCTGCGCTTCGGCGCGGTGATCGCCTGCAACGAGGAACGGCTCGCGCCCGGCGCCGGGTTCGACGAGCACCCGCACAGCCACACCGAGATCGTCACCTGGGTCGTGGAGGGCGAGCTGACCCACCGGGACTCGGCCGGCCACGAGAGCGTGGTCCGCCCCGGTGACGTACAGCACCTCAGCGCGGCCGCGGGCGTCCGGCACGTCGAGCGCAACGACGGCACGGTCCCGCTGACCTTCGTGCAGATGTGGCTGGCCCCGCTGAAGCCCGGCGGGGAGCCGTCCTACGAGGTCGTGCGGGGGATCGCCGACTCCACGCCGTACGCCCTGCCCGGCGCGGGCGCGATGCTGCACGTGCGGCGGCTGGCGGCGGGGGAGCGGACGGCGGTGCCGGACGCCGCGCATCTCTACGTCCACGTGGTGCGCGGCGAGGCCGGCCTCGCCGGCCAGACGCTGGGCCCCGGCGACTCGGCCCGGATCACCGGAGCCGAGGGGCTCGCGGCGGTGGGGGTCACGGCGGCCGAGCTGCTGCTGTGGGAGATGGGCCCCTAGGGGGTGTCTTGTGGGTCAGCCCCGGACTTCCGCCAGCACCGCGTCCGTGAACGCCGGCCACGCCTCGATCGCCCAGGGGCCGAAGGCGCGGTCGGTGAGGGCGACGGCGGCGACCTGGGCGTCCGGGTCGGTCCACAGGAAGGTGCCGGACTGGCCGAAGTGGCCGAAGGTGCGCGGGGAGGACGAACTCCCGGTCCAGTGCGGGGACTTGGCGCCCCGGATCTCGAAGCCGAGGCCCCAGTCGTTGGGGTTCTGATGGCCGTATCCCGGTAGTACGCCCTTGGTACCCGGGTACTGCACGGTCATCGCCTCCGCGACCGTCCTGGGGTCCAGCAGGCGGGGTGCCTGGAGTTCGGCGGCGAAGCGCAGCAGGTCCGCCACCGTGGACACCCCATCCTTGGCGGGCGAGCCCTCCAGCGAGGTCGAGGTCATGCCCAGCGGCTCCAGCACCGCCTGGCGCAGATACTCGGCGAAGGGGATGTCGGTGGCCTTGGCGATGTGGTCGCCGAGCTGCTCGAACCCGGCGTTGGAGTACAGCCGCCGCTCACCCGGTGCCGACATCGTCCGGTGCTCGTCGAAGGCCAGCCCGGAGGTGTGCGCCAGCAGATGGCGGACCGTGGCCCCGGGCGGCCCGGCGGGCTCGTCCAGCTCGACGGCACCCTCCTCGTACGCGACCAGCGCCGCGTAGGCGGCCAGCGGCTTGGTCACCGAGGCCAGCGGGAAGCGGTGGTCCACCGGGCCGTGCGCGCCCAGCACGCTCCCGTCGGCCCGTACGACCCCCGCGGCGGCGGTGGGCACGGCCCAGTTCTCGATCAGCGCCAGACTCTGCAACGACATACCGGCGACCCTATGCGCCTCACAGCCGCAGCTCCATCAAGGGGTCCGGCTTGGGCTGGAACCCCAGCGCCTCGTACAGCGGGCGGGCGTCGGCGGAGGCGGTGAGCTGGATCTGCCGGGCACCCCGCTCGCGGAACCAGGCCAGCAGCCCGTCCATGCACGCACGCGCGTATCCCCGGCGCCGGGTACCGGGATCGGTGGCGACGCTGAACACGAAGCCGACCACACCGTGCGGGTTGGACTCCCGCCCGATCCGGTACTCGGCCGTGCCCACCGCGAGTGCGGCCAGCGCCCCCGGCCGCTCCGGGTGGTCCACCACGAAGGCGGCGAACGTGCCCTCCGGGTCGGCCAGCCGGGCGCGCAGGGTGGGCAGGGACTCCACGTGCCAGGTCCCCGCGTCACCGCCCCCGGCGACGGAGTCGAGCATCACCTGGCGCAGGCGCAGCACTTCCGGCGCGTCCTCGGGCAGGGCCCGGCGTACGAGACTCATGCGCGGCACGCTAGCGTCCGGGGCCGGCCCACGTCCTGGCCATTTCTGCCGGATTCCGCTTGCTTGGAGTGCGCTCGAAGGTCATAGCGTTGAGGGCATGACGGTGATGCAGACCACGCAAGCGGTGACGGCCGGCCAGGACGTCTGTTCCGGCCCCCCGCCGCGCCATCCCCGGCCCGACGGCCAGGACCGGTACACGATCAGTGAGGTCGTCGCCTTCACCGGGCTGACCGCGCACACCCTGCGCTGGTACGAGCGGATCGGTCTGATGCCGCACGTCGACCGCTCGCACACCGGCCAGCGCCGCTACACCAACCGCGACCTGGACTGGCTGGTCTTCGTCACCAAGCTGCGGCTCACCGGCATGCCGGTCGCCGACATGGTCCGGTACGCCGAGCTGGTGCGACAGGGGATGAGCACCTACGACGAGCGGCGCGAGCTGCTGGAGTCGACCCGCCGGGACGTGCTCGCCCGGATCGACGAGCTGCGCGACACGCTCGCCGTGCTCGACCTGAAGATCGGTTTCTACGCCACGGAGGGGACCACCCGATGACCGAGCGCACGACGCCGTCCGTACGCCTGGGTGAGACCGGCCCGGAGACCAGCGTCCAGGGCCTCGGCTGCATGGGCATGAGCTTCGGCTACGGCCCGGCCGACGCCGAGCAGTCGCGGGCCGCGCTGGAACGCGCCTTCGACCTCGGCGTGACCTTCTACGACACCGCGGACGCCTACGGCGCGGGGGACAACGAGCGCTTCCTCGCCCCCTTCTTCAAGGCCCACCGCGACGACGTGGTCATCGCCACCAAGTTCGCGCTGTCCATCCCGCCGGACGACCCCGGCAAGCGGATCATCCGTAACGACGCCCCCTACATCCGGCAGGCCGTCGAGAACAGCCTCAAGCGGCTCGACGTCGATGTGATCGACCTCTATTACATGCACCGCCGCGATGTGCGCGTGCCCCTGGAGGAGACCGTCGGCGTCATGGCCGACCTGGTGCGCGAGGGCAAGGTCAAGCACCTGGGGCTCAGCGAGGTCACCGCAGGGGAAATGCGCACCGCGCACGCCGTGCATCCCATCGCCGCCGTGCAGTCGGAGTGGTCCCTGTTCAGCCGGGACATCGAGGCCCAGGTGGTCCCGGCCGCCCGCGAGCTGGGCGTCGGCCTGGTGCCCTACTCCCCGCTGGGCCGGGGCTTCCTCACCGGCGCCTTCACGGACGCCGCCAAGGAGCTGACCGACGGCGACTTCCGCCGCTCCCAGCCCCGCTTCACCGGCGACAACGCGGTCGCCAACGCGGCCCTGCTGGAGCCGGTGCGCCGGGTCGCCGAGGCGCACGGGGCGACCCTCGGCCAGGTCGCGCTGGCCTGGGTGCACCAGCGGGCGGCAGTGCACGGCCTCGCGGTCGTCCCGATCCCGGGCACCCGCAAGGCGGACCGGGTCACCGAGAACGCCGGCGCCGCGCACCTCGTCCTCACCGAGGAGGAGCTGGCCCTGCTGGAGCCGATCGCCGCCCAGGTCGCCGGTGACCGGTACGCCGACATGACGTTCACCTCGGCGGGCCGGGAGGAGTAGCGCCCACGGGCTCGGCTACAGCTCCGCCAGCAGCTCGGCCTTCTTCGCGGAGAACTCCTCGTCGGTCACCAGACCGGCCTGGTGCAGCTCGCCCAGGTGGCGGATGCGCTCCGCGATGTCGGCCGGGTCCCGCCGGGGCACGGCGGCCGGAATGGCCGGTACGGCGCCTCTCCTCCGTACCGCCGCGAGGACGGCCGCCGCGAACGGCAGGGACTCGTGCACCGGCCCGTAGCCGAGCCCGAAGACCACGGTCGCCGAGTCCTGGTCCGGCGGGACCGGGCCGGCGGTGCCGGCGGGGTCGCTCGGCAGCAGCCGGAGATACCCCTCGAACGCCTCCGGTGAGCGCCACTCCACCCCGCCGAGGTCCGCGACCGCGAACCTCTTGTCGCCCGCCTTCCACTTCGCCGACGAAGCACCCGTCCACGACCAGCGAAAACGCACCGAGGTCCCGTCGAAGGACGCCTTCCCGTCGTACGCCTTGAAGCGGAGCGGTGCCTCGGGGGCGCCGATCAGATGCCGGTCGGCGGGACCGGACTCGGTCAGCAGGGCCTTCAGCTCGTCGGCGTAGTACTCGGCGAGCGTCTCCCGCTCGGCCGGCATCACCAGCCGGTACGGGTCCAGGCCCTCCGGGAGCTGGCCGGCCGCGGCCTCCAGCAGCGGGTCGGCTCCGGCGCGCGGCTGGAGCCGCAGCACGACCGTGCCGCGTCTGCCCCCGGCCAGGCTCACGCCCTCCAGCGCGGCGAGCGGAACCCGGCGTTCGCCGAGCGCCTGGAAGAGTTTCGGTGTGCGTATCCCCCGTTCGTAACGGATGAGCACGGAGTCTGAGTCGAACTCCCAGACGGCATGAAAACCCGCCAGTACGTCACCCATGCGGCTCATCGTATGCGGCACTTGTCCCTCCGTCGCCACCCGCGCGGACCGCACTTCCTGCTGTTTCTACGCGCGTCCCGCGGCGGGCGCGTCCGGCACGTCCGCCCGGCACGCCTCGTCCGCGCCGGCGCACGACACCGAGCCGTACGCCCCCACGCCGACGTGGGCCAGGTTCCGCAGGCTGTCCGTACCGGGCTGGAAATAGCCGGCGTGGCCCTGCGCGTCGCGCGCGGACAGCACCCGCGCGCCGAACGCGCGGGAGACCGGGTCGGCGCCGTGCCCGAGCCCGCCGACCTCCAGGTACGGCACGTCCTGCACCCAGTCGGTGGCGTCCCGCATCGCCCACACCCGGGCGGTGCGGTTCAGGTGCGCGGCGCTGGCCACCCGCATGCCGGGGCTGGCGGCCACCGCGATGTCGCTGACCCGGCGGGGCATGCCGGGCGCGGCGACCCCGCAGACCACCGAGCCGTAGCTGTGGCAGAACATCGACACCTCGGCCCGGCCGGGCAGTCCGCGCAGCAGCGCGTTCAGCCGCACCGCGCCGTCCACCGCGCGCATCGCGGTCGCCGCGTCCACCCCGAGCCCGGCGGGCGCGGTGTAGTCGGCCCAGGCGATCACGGCGGTACGGGTGGCGGGCGCGGCCTGCCGCTCGGCGGAGTACAGCGACTTCGCCATGCCGACCGGGGCGCTGTACGGGCGGTAGGACTTCTCGAAGGTCAGCAGGTCGGTGTCGACACCGGGCACCACCACGGAGATCCGCTGGGCGCGGCGCAGGTCGCCGAAGACCTCGGCGATCCGGCCCGAACCCTCGGGGTCGAAGGCGAGGATGTGCCGCTCGGGCCGCATCAGCGCCTCGTACCGGTGCATCCTGCGGGCGGCGTCCTGCTGGCCGGCGGTACTGAGCCGGTTGTCGTGCACGCGGCGCGACTGCACGTCCCGCTCCCGCTCCAGTGCCACCCGGTTGGCCTCGTAGCGCAAGCCGACGGGGGCGCCGTTCATGTTGCCCACCGCCAGCGGGTAGCGCGCCGCCAGGTCGTGGCGGTCGTACGGGGTGAGCGAGCCGAAGAAGCGGGCCAGCCTGGCCGGGGCGGTCTTCGCCGGGTCCGGCAGGGGCTTGCCGTGCACGCTGTCGCGCACCCATGCGGCCAGGGAGGACCGCAGCGCGGTCGACTCACGATGGGTGTGCTGCGCCGTCCATCCGGTGGTCGCGAGCATCACGAACACGACGGACAGGGCGAGCAGGGCGCGCCACATGCTGAGCTGGGGGGAAATGCCGAAGGAAGTCACTGGGAGGACACACTAGGAGAACGGAAGGGTCTCGGGTCAATCGAGTGGCGGGGATCACGTTTCGTGTGCCGGGGGCCGGGACACGGACGATCTTTCTAAACGATCTCGTCCGTTCCGCCAACGATTTCAGGCCGCGCGCCAGTTCCCCGTCAACGCCGGGCCCACCTGGTCGAGGTACGCCGCCGTGAGCGACCGGATGGCCGCCAGACTGAAGTCGTCCCCGGTGCTCCACTGCCGCTCGGTGACCCGTATCACCCCGGCGAACACCGCCACCGCGAGCCGCGGCCGGGGGTCGGCGTCCACGTCGACGCCCTCGCGCTCCGCGAGCAGCCCGGCGATGGTCTGCTCGGTCGCCGCCGACCGGCGCAGATGCACGGCGAGCAGCGCGGGCGTGGACTCGATCGTGCGGTACATCCGCAGGTACAGCTCGACCGGTACGACCGACTCCACGGTCTCCCGGATGTCGTCCCAGCCCTCCAGCACGGCCTGCCTGAGCGCCTCCATCGGCGGCTCGTGCGGCGGCCGGGCGCGTACGGCGGCGACGAAGTGGGCCTCCGTCATCTCCTGCACGGCGAAGGCCGCGTCCTCCTTGCCCGCGAAGTAGCGGAAGAAGGTGCGCTGCGAGACGTCGACGGCCTCGGCGATCTCGTCGACGGTGGTCCGCTCGTACCCCTGCGTGGTGAACAGTTCGAGGGCGGCGCGCACCAGCGCCTCGCGGGTACGCCGCTTCTTGAGCTCGCGCAGCGTCTCCATGGCCTCTCCCTGTACGTCCTACCGGATCAGCCTAAGCGTTCCGGCCAATCCGTTTGTCAAGTGTCAGCGGCTGTCACTAGCCTCATTACATGACTAGTCAGACCACCATCGACAAGACGGGACCGGAGGACGGGTCATCCACCGATGCGTCGCCGCGGCCCTCCTCGGGACTGCGCGGGCACCCCTGGTTCACCCTGATCACCGTCGCCGTGGGCGTCATGATGGTGGCCCTGGACGGCACCATCGTCGCCATCGCCAACCCGGCCATCGCCAAGGACCTGCACGCGAGCTTCTCCGACGTGCAGTGGATCACCAACGCCTACTTCCTGGCCCTCGCGGTCGCCCTGATCACCGCGGGCAAGCTCGGTGACCGCTTCGGGCACCGGCAGACCTTCCTCATCGGCGTGACCGGATTCGCGCTGGCCTCCGGCGCCATCGGGCTGTCCGACAGCATCCCGATGGTCGTCACCTTCCGGGTCCTGCAGGGCCTGTTCGGCGCCCTGCTGATGCCGGCCGCGCTCGGCCTGCTGCGGGCCACCTTCCCGGCCGAGAAGCTCAACATGGCGATCGGTATCTGGGGCATGGTCATCGGCGCCTCCACCGCGGGCGGCCCGATCCTCGGCGGTGTGCTCGTCCAGCACGTCAACTGGCAGTCGGTGTTCTTCATCAACGTGCCCGTCGGCCTGCTCGCCCTGCTGCTCGGCACGCTGATCCTGCTCGACCACCGCGCCGAGAACGCCCCGCGCTCCTTCGACCTGCCCGGCATCGCGCTGCTGTCCGGCGCCATGTTCTGCCTGGTCTGGGCGCTGATCAAGGCCCCGGAGTGGGGCTGGGGCGACGGCCGGACCTGGGGCTTCATCGGCGCCTCGGCGCTGCTCTTCGTGGTCTTCGCCTGGTGGGAGACGCGGGTGGCGGAACCGCTGATCCCGCTCACCCTGTTCCGCTCGGTCCCGCTGTCGGCGGGTGTGGTGCTGATGGTCATGATGGCCATCGCCTTCATGGGCGGCCTGTTCTTCGTGACGTTCTACCTCCAGAACGTGCACGGACTCAGCCCGGTCGACGCCGGTCTGCACCTGCTCCCGCTCACCGGCATGATGATCGTCGGCTCCCCGCTGGCGGGCTTCGCCATCACCAAGCTGGGCCCGCGCATCCCGCTCGCGGGCGGCATGACGCTCACCGCGGTCGCCATGTACGGCATGTCCACCCTGAAGGCGGACACCGGCAGCGCGACCATGTCGATCTGGTTCGCCCTGCTCGGCCTCGGCCTCGCCCCGGTCATGGTGGGCGCCACCGAGGTCATCGTCGGCAACGCCCCGATGGCCCTCTCGGGTGTGGCGGGCGGCCTCCAGCAGGCGGCCATGCAGATCGGCGGCAGCCTCGGCACCGCCGTCCTGGGCGCCGTCATGGCCTCGAAGGTCGACAACGACCTCCCGGCCAACTGGACCGGCGCGGGCCTCCCCCCGCTGACCCCCGCTCAACTCGACCAGGCGTCCCAGGCGGTCCAGGTGGGCGTGGCCCCGGTGACGAACCAGATGCCCCCGGCCATCATCGCCAAGGTCACCGGCGTAGCCCACGACACCTTCATCTCCGGCATGAGCCTGGCGTCCCTGGTGGCGGCAGGCGTAGCGGCGGTCGCCATCCTGGTAGCCCTTCTGACCCGCCGAGGCGTCAACGCGGAGGCAGGCGCAGGAGTGGGCCACATCTGAAACTCCGTGGCTTGTCAGGGGCGCGGGGAACTGCGCGACAAGCCACGACGAGCCCGCAGCCGCGCGATCACCGAAGCGAGAACGGTGATCGCGCGGCCACGCTCAAGCCGCGCCGCGCTACGCGTCCCCGCCGGCGGCTCCTGGCGCAGCCGCCTTCACATCGAGCAACTGGTACCGATCGATCGCCTGCTTCAGCACAGACCGATCGACCTTCCCCTCCTTGGCCAACTCCGTCAGCACCCCCACCACGATCGACTGCGCGTCGATGTGGAAGAACCGCCGAGCCGCCCCGCGCGTGTCCGCGAACCCGAACCCGTCGGCCCCGAGCGACTGGTAAGGACCCGGCACCCACCGGGCGATCTGATCCGGCACCGACCGCATCCAGTCGGACACCGCCACGAACGGCCCCTCGGCCCCGCCCAGCTTCCGCGTCACGAACGGCACCCGCTGCTCCTCCTCGGGATGCAGCATGTTGTGCTCCTCGCAGGCCACCGCCTCCCGCCGCAGCTCGCTCCACGAGGTCGCCGACCAGACGTCGGCCCGCACGTCCCACTCGTCGGCAAGGATCTGCTGCGCCTCCAGCGCCCACGGCACCGCGACACCGGACGCCATGATCTGCGCCGGGATCGAGCCGCCGGTGCCCTCCTTCAGCCGGTGGATGCCCTTGAGGATGCCCTCGACGTCCACGCCCTCCGGCTCGGCCGGATGCTGGATCGGCTCGTTGTAGACGGTGAGGTAGTAGAAGACGTCCTCACCGTGCGGGTGTTCCTCGTCGCCGCCGTACATCCGCCGCAGCCCGTCCTCGACGATGTGCGCGATCTCGTACCCGTACGCCGGGTCGTAGGCCACGCAGGCCGGGTTGGTGGAGGCGAGGAGCTGGGAGTGGCCGTCCGCGTGCTGGAGACCCTCACCGGTCAGGGTCGTACGGCCGGCGGTCGCGCCCAGGACGAAACCGCGCGCGAGCTGGTCGGCCATCTGCCAGAACTGGTCGCCGGTGCGCTGGAAACCGAACATCGAGTAGAAGACGTAGACCGGGATCAGCGGCTCGCCGTGGGTGGCGTAGGCCGAGCCGGCCGCGATCAGGGAGGCCGTGCAGCCCGCCTCGGAGATGCCGTCGTGCAGCATCTGGCCGGTGGGGGACTCCTTGTACGCGAGCAGCAGCTCCCGGTCCACCGACTCGTACTGCTGGCCGAGCGGGTTGTAGATCTTCGCGCTCGGGAAGAACGAGTCCATGCCGAAGGTGCGGTACTCGTCCGGCGCGATCAGCACGAACCGCTTGCCGATCTCCTTGTCCCGCATGAGGTCCTTCAGCAGCCGCACAAACGCCATGGTGGTGGCGATGGACTGCTGACCCGACCCCTTCTTCACACTCGCGTACGCCTTCTCGTCGGGCAGTGCGAGCGGCTTGGAGCGCACGACGCGCGTGGGGACGTAACCCCCGAGCGACTTGCGCCGGTCGTGCATGTACTGCATCTCCTCCGAGTCCCGGCCGGGGTGGTAGTACGGCGGGGCGCCGGACTCCAGCTCGCGGTCGGAGATCGGCAGGTGCAGCCGGTCGCGGAAGCCCTTGAGGTCGTCGACCGTCAGCTTCTTCATCTGGTGGGTGGCGTTGCGGCCCTCGAAGTTGGGCCCCAGCGTCCAGCCCTTGACCGTCTTGGCCAGGATCACCGTCGGCTGGCCCTTGTGCTCCTTGGCCGCCTTGAACGCCGCGTAGATCTTGCGGTGGTCGTGGCCGCCGCGGCCCAGGTGCAGGATCTGGTCGTCGGTCATGTTCTCGACCATGGCGCGCAGCCGGTGGTCGTCACCGAAGAAGTGGTCCCGGATGTAGGCGCCGGACTCGGTGGCGTACGTCTGGAACTGGCCGTCCGGGGTGGTGTTCATCCGGTTGACCAGCACGCCGTCCCGGTCCTGGGCCAGCAGCGGGTCCCAGCTCCGGTCCCACACCAGCTTGATCACGTTCCAGCCGGCGCCCCGGAACTGCGACTCCAGCTCCTGGATGATCTTGCCGTTGCCGCGCACCGGGCCGTCGAGGCGCTGGAGGTTGCAGTTGACCACGAAGGTCAGGTTGTCCAGCCCCTCGCGGGCGGCGATGGAGAGCTGGCCCAGCGACTCCGGCTCGTCCATCTCGCCGTCGCCGAGGAACGCCCACACGTGCGAGTCGGAGGTGTCGGCGATGCCGCGCGCCTCCATGTAGCGGTTCATCCGGGCCTGGTAGATCGCGCCGAGCGGGCCGAGGCCCATCGAGACGGTCGGGAACTCCCAGAAGTTGGGCATCGAGCGCGGGTGGGGATAGCTGGACAGCCCGTCCGGGAACTTGGAGTGCTCCTGGCGGAAGCCGTCGAGCTGGTTCTCCGAGAGCCGGTCCAGCAGATACGCGCGGGCGTAGATGCCCGGCGAGGCATGGCCCTGGAAGAAGACCTGGTCGCCGCCGTCACCGCCGTCCTTGCCCCGGAAGAAGTGGTTGAAGCCCACGTCGTACAGCGACGCGGAGGAGGCGAAGGTGGCGATGTGGCCGCCCACGCCGATGCCGGGGCGCTGGGCCCGCGAGACCATCACGGCCGCGTTCCAGCGGGTGGCGTTGAGGATGCGGCGCTCGATCTCCTCGTTGCCCGGGAAGAAGGGCTCGCTCTTGGTGGGGATCGTGTTGACGTAGTCCGTGCTGCGCATCTCGGGCACGGCCACGCGCTTCTCGCGGGCCCGTTCGATCAGCCGCAGCATGAGATACCTGGCCCGCTCCCGGCCGCGCTCGTCCACGGCGGCGTCGAGGGAGTCGAGCCACTCCTGCGTTTCCTCGGGATCGAAGTCAGGAACCTGACTCGGAAGGCCGCCAATGATGATCGGATTGCGATCGGAACCGGAAGCCACGCTGTTCCTTACCTGTCGGAGGGACCTGCCTACACCGTTCCCCATCGTGTACCTGGGGAACGTGGTACGTCATCCACTGGTTCCCCGTTCCGGTCGCCGGACCGTTCAAATCGTGACGATACGCCCGGGGTGTGACGGGCATGGCAAAGTTGTTCGATGGGCGTATCGACGGATGATTCCGAAGTGCGCATAAGGGGCACATCGGTGTGATGTGGTTCCAGGGGAAACGGGATACGGTGCCAGGAGTGGCGGCGAAGCAGCCCGGAAAGTCACCGTTTCGGCGGTCAGGAGGGCCGGGTACTTGCGCGATCCGTCCCGCCCGTGTGGACTACGGCCAATGCTTCGCGCACGCGCGTGGCTCAGATATTCACCAAGACATGATCAGGAGGCAACCCGTGAGCGCGACCGCGGACCACGCGGAGGAGCGGACGAACCCTGCCGCCAGGCTGGGGTTCCAGCCCGGACAGGTGGTCCAGGAGATCGGCTACGACGAGGACGTCGATCAGGAGCTCCGCGAGGCCATCGAGGAAGCCGTCGAAGGCGACCTGATGGACGAGGAATACGACGACGTGGCCGACGCCGTTGTGCTGTGGTTCCGTGATGACGACGGAGACCTCACCGATGTACTCGTGGATGCCACCACGTACATCGAAGAGGGCGGCGCCATCCTGCTTCTGACGCCGAAGACCGGCCGTACGGGGTACGTGGAGCCGAGCGACATCTCGGAGGCCGCAACCACCGCGGGCCTGACCGCTTCGAAGAGCGTCAGTGTCGGCAAGGACTGGAGCGGCTCGCGTCTGGCGACGCCGAAGGCCGCCAAGTCCGGCAAGCGTTAGGAAGAACGCGTCATCGCCGCGCCGAGCGGGCCGGGACTCCCCGGTCCGCCCGGCGGTCCCGGCGTGATCGCTGCGTAGGGTGGGACCGGGCGAGTGACCCGCGCTCACCCGTACGGCTCAGCGAAGGGATGCAGGACGATGGCGCTCCAGGTCGGCGACGAGGCACCCGACTTCGAACTGAAGGACAACCACGGCCGCACCGTCCGGCTCTCCGACTTCCGGGGCGAGAAGAACGTGGTGCTGCTCTTCTACCCCTTCGCCTTCACCGGCGTCTGCACCGGTGAACTGTGCGAGCTGCGTGACAACCTTCCGCAGTTCACCGACCGCGACACCCAGTTGCTCGCCGTCTCCAACGACTCCATGCACACCCTGCGCGTCTTCGGCGAGCAGGAGGGCCTGGAATACCCGCTGCTCAGCGACTTCTGGCCGCACGGCAACGTCAGCCGCGCCTACGGCGTCTTCGACGAGGACAAGGGGTGCGCCGTGCGCGGCACCTTCATCCTGGACAAGACGGGCACCGTGCGCTGGACCGTCGTCAACGGCCTGCCCGACGCCCGTGACCTGACCGAGTACGTGAAGGCGCTCGACACCCTGTGAGGGCCCCGCTCCGTGCGGGAACCCGTCACTAGGATCGGCACGTTGATCCCATATCCGATGCACTACGGGGCTGTCGGCCCCTGGACACCACATGGAGGACCCGTGGGAGTCAGCCTCAGCAAGGGTGGCAACGTCTCGCTGACCAAGGAGGCTCCCGGCCTGACCGCCGTCATCGTCGGTCTGGGCTGGGACGTGCGCACCACGACCGGCACCGACTTCGACCTCGATGCCAGCGCACTGCTGCTGAACAACGCCGGCAAGGTCGGCAGCGACCAGAACTTCGTCTTCTTCAACAACCTCAAGAGCCCCGACGGCTCGGTGGAGCACACCGGCGACAACCTCACCGGCGAGGGCGAGGGCGACGACGAGCAGGTCAAGGTCGACCTCGCCGCGGTCCCGGCCGACGTGGAGAAGATCGTCTTCCCGGTCTCGATCTACGAGGCCGAGAACCGCCAGCAGTCCTTCGGCCAGGTCCGCAACGCCTTCATCCGCGTCGTCAACCAGGCGGACGGCAAGGAACTCGCGCGCTACGACCTCAGCGAGGACGCCTCCACCGAGACCGCCATGGTCTTCGGCGAGCTGTACCGCAACGGCCCGGAGTGGAAGTTCCGCGCCATCGGCCAGGGGTACGCCTCGGGCCTGCGCGGCATCGCCCAGGACTTCGGCGTCAACGTCTGACGCCCTACGGCTCGCACCGCCTCCGGCGCCGTTCCGCGTTTGCGGGCGGCGCCGGACGCGCAGGAGACCAGGGAACACCACAGGGGAGGATCAGCATGGGTGTCACGCTCGCCAAGGGAGGCAATGTCTCCCTCTCCAAGGCCGCGCCGAATCTCACGAACGTCATGATCGGGCTGGGCTGGGACGCCCGCTCCACCACCGGCGCCCCCTTCGACCTGGACGCCAGCGCCCTGCTGTGCGGCGCCGGGAACCGGGTGCTGGGGGACGAGTACTTCGTCTTCTACAACCAGCTCACCAGCCCCGAGGGCTCGGTCGAGCACACCGGCGACAACCTCACCGGTGAGGGCGAGGGCGACGACGAATCGATTCTGGTGGACCTTTCCCAGGTGCCGCCGCAGTGCGAGAAGATCATTTTCCCGGTCTCGATCCATATGGCGGACGAGCGCAACCAGTCCTTCGGCCAGGTCGCCAACGCTTTCATCCGGGTGGTCAACCGGTCCGACGGCCAGGAACTCGCGCGCTACGACCTCAGCGAGGACGCCTCCACCGAAACGGCCATGATCTTCGGCGAGCTCTACCGGTATCAGGGCGAATGGAAGTTCCGTGCGGTCGGACAGGGGTACGCGTCCGGACTTCGGGGCATCGCTCTAGACTTCGGAGTCAACGTTTCGTAAAGCCGGGTACGGCGACGGGGGAGACCTCCCCCAGACAGCGTCTGGGAGGGGCCCCCAGAAGATGATGGGGTAGCCAGTGCTTCTGAAAACCTTCGGCTGGTCTTTCGCGATCACCGCGATCGGCCTGGTCGCGGCGGTCTTCTACGGGGGGTGGAAGGCCTTCGGCATCGTGGCGATCCTTTCCATCCTCGAGATCTCGCTGTCCTTCGACAACGCGGTGGTCAACGCCGGAATCCTGAAGAAGATGAATGCCTTCTGGCAGAAGATCTTCCTCACCATCGGTGTGCTCATCGCGGTCTTCGGCATGCGGCTGGTGTTCCCCGTCGTCATCGTCGCCGTCAGCGCCAAGATGGGCCCGATCGAGGCCGTCAATCTCGCGCTGAACAACAAGGACCGCTACCAGGAACTCGTCACCGACGCCCACCCGGCGATCGCCGCGTTCGGTGGCATGTTCCTGCTGATGATCTTCCTCGACTTCATCTTCGAGGACCGGGACATCCAGTGGCTGCGCTGGATCGAGCGGCCGCTGGCCAAGCTCGGCAAGGTCGACATGCTGTCGGTCTGCATCGCCTTGATCGTCCTGCTGATCACCTCCTTCACCTTCGCCACCCACGCGCACCAGCACGGCGGCGCCCATGTCGACAAGGCCCAGACGGTCCTGATCGCGGGCATCGCGGGTCTGATCACGTACATGGTCGTCGGCGGTCTCTCCGGCTACTTCGAGGACAAGCTGGAGGCCGAGGAGGAGGCCGAGCACGAGGCCGAGGAGGAGGCCGTGCGCTCCGGCAAGCCACGCTCGGCGGTGAAGCTGGCCGGCCAGGCCGCGTTCTTCATGTTCCTCTACCTGGAGGTCCTGGACGCGTCCTTCTCCTTCGACGGCGTGATCGGCGCCTTCGCCATCACCAACGACATCGTCCTGATGGCGCTGGGCCTCGGTATCGGCGCGATGTACGTCCGTTCGCTGACCGTCTACCTGGTCCGCCAGGGCACGCTGGACGACTACGTCTACCTGGAGCACGGCGCCCACTACGCGATCGGCGCGCTGGCCGTGATCCTCATGATCACCATCCAGTACGAGATCAACGAGGTCATCACCGGCCTCGTCGGCGTCGTCCTGATCGCCTGGTCCTTCTGGTCCTCGGTCCGCCGCAACCGCGCGCTCGCGGCCGCCGGGGGCGACTCCGGGTCGAGCGAGAAGACGGAGATCTCCTCCGGGGTCTGACGGACCGGGTCCGACCGCCCCCTAGGGGCAAGATCGGGGACGTGGCGGGGTGTGGCATCCCGCTCGGTGAGGAACGCTTCGAATGGGGCGGCCGACTCGGGTCGGCCGCCCCGACGACTTTTCCAGGGGGGCGGAGATGGGATTTCTCGACGGACTGCTGGGCGGCCGTACCGCCGACTTCGACTCGGGCAGCTCCGGGTCCAACGCGATCGAACTGACCAAGCGGCATCAGCAGGTGTCCCTCACCAGACAGGGCGCCTCCACCGGCAACCTCCGGGTCAACCTGACCTGGCGGATGCGCACCTCCGACTTCGGCGGCCCCCAGCGCGGCAGCCTCTTCCGGCACCCCTTCAAGGCACTGAAACCGCCGGAAGTGATGGGCCACGGCCAGAGCATGGTCAACGTCGACCTGGACCTCGGCTGCCTCTACGAACTCACCGACGGCACCAAGGGCGTCGTCCAGCCCCTCGGCGGCTACCTGGGCGACGTCAACGCCCCGCCGTACGTCAAGCTCAGCGGCGACGACCGGTTCGGCTCCGCCTCGGGCGAGACGATGTACGTCAACCTGGACCACCGGGACGCCATCAAGCGCCTGCTGGTCTTCGTGTACATCTACGACCAGACCCCGGCCTTCGACCGCACCCACGCCGTGATCACGCTCTACCCGAGCAACGGCCCGCGCATCGAGGTCGGCCTGGACGAACGCCATCCGCAGGCCCGCTCGTGCGCGGTGGTGCTGATAGAGAACGTGAAGGGCGAGCTGGTGGTGCGCCGCGAGGTGAAGTTCGTCTACGGCTTCCAGGGCGAGCTGGACCGGCTGTACGGCTGGGGCCTGACCTGGGGCCGGGGCTACAAGTCCAAGGCGGACCGGTGAGACCCCGGCCGAGCGGGCCCCGCTAGCGGCCGAGGAACTGCGGGCCCTGCGGCGGCAGCCGGAAGTCCGGGTCCAGCGGGGCCGCGGCGGGCACCGGCTGGGGCTGGGGGTAGCCGTAGGCGGGCGGTGCCTGCGTCTGGACGGACTGGGGGTAGCCGTAGGTGGCCTGGCTCGCGGAGGCGGGCTGCGGATAGCCGTACGCGGGCTGCGGGGCGGAGACGGGCTGCGGGTAGCCGTAGGCCGGCGGCTGCGCCGGGAGCGGCGGCAGCGGGGCGGGCTGCTCCGGGGGCAGCGGCACCGACCGGGACTCGTGGGGGCGGGGCTCCTCGGCCGCCGCCTCCGACTCGTCCACCGAGATGCCGAAGTCGGTGGCGAGCCCCTCCAGGCCGTTGGAGTAGCCCTCGCCCAGCGCGCGGAACTTCCAGCCGTCCCCGCGCCGGTACAGCTCGCCGCAGATCAGCGCCGTCTCCGCGCCGGTCTCCGGCTTCACCTCGAAGCGGGCCAGCGGTTCGGCGTCGGTGGCCGAGGCGTCGTACACGAGCACGCACAGGGCCGGGACGCGGTCGAAGGGGACGTCGTCGGCGGAGGCCACCAGCAGGATGCGGTCCACCCCGGCCTCGACCCCGGCCAGGTCCACCTGGACGGTGTCGGTCAGGCCACCGGCGACCGGTTTCCGGCCGAGCCCCCACACCGTGCCGGAGGGATGGCGGGGCTGGTTGTAGAAGACGAAGTCCTCGTCCGAGCGCACCCGTCCGTCGGGGCCCAGCAGCAGCGCCGAGGCGTCGACCTCGGGGACGTCCTGCCCCGGTGTCCAGCGCAGCACCGCCCGTACCGCGGCGGCGTCCAGCGGGACGTTCGACCCCTTCAGCATCGCGTGCGTCATGCGGTCATCCTGCCTTCTCGGTCCTGGCCACGACAATGCGGGGGGTGTTCCGCCCGACACGGGCGGGTAACCGGAAATTCATGCCGGCCGGGAACCCCGGACATGCGTCTCTACGTACTATTACCGGCCACCCTGTGCGGAAATCACAGACTCGGCCATCACACACAGACACGGCCATCACAGACTCGGCGCGCCTTGAGGGAGTCCTATGCGTCATTTCGGGCACATCGCCCCCGAAACGCGGGAGCGTCTCTTCCACCAGGAGCCGTGCGTCTTCACCGCCGACTCCCCCGCCAGGCTGCTCTCCGCGGCCCTCGGTGCCACCCTGTACAGCCCGGCCACCCGGCCCCGGCTCGCCGCCGACATCGTCAAGCAGACGGGCAGCGGCGTCGTCTCGATGGTGCTGTGCCTGGAGGACTCCATCGCGGACGAGGACGTGCCCGCGGGTGAGGAGAACCTGGTCCGGCAGTTCGCCGAGCTGGACGCGCTGCACGCCCGCACCGGAGCCGAGCCGCCGCTGCTGTTCGTCCGGGTGCGCACGCCCGACCAGATCCCCGACCTGGTCCGGCGCCTGGGCGCCAGTGTCCGGCTGCTGTCCGGATTCGTGCTGCCCAAGTTCACCGAGGAGCGCGGCGTCCCCTTCCTGGAGGCGCTGAGCGCGGCCGAGACCACCTCGGGACGGCGGCTGTTCGCCATGCCGGTGCTGGAGTCGCCCGAGCTGCTGTACCGCGAGTCCCGCGTGGAGACCCTGGAGGGCATCGCCCGCGCGGTCGGCAAGTACCGCGACCGGGTCCTGGCACTGCGCCTGGGCGTCACCGACTTCTGCTCCTCCTACGGCCTGCGCCGCGCCCCCGACATGACCGCGTACGACGTCCAGATCGTCGCCTCCGTCATCGGTGACGTGGTCAACATGCTGGGCCGGGCCGACGGCAGCGGGTTCACCGTGACCGGGCCGGTGTGGGAGTACTTCCGGGTCCCCGAGCGCGTCTTCAAGCCGCAGCTCCGCACCAGCCCCTTCCTGGAGGTGCGCGCCGTCGGACTGCGCGAGAAGCTGATCGAACACGCCATGGACGGCCTGTTGCGGGAGATCTCCCTGGACCAGGCCAACGGTCTGCTCGGCAAGACCTGCATCCACCCCTCCCACGTGCTTCCCGTGCACGCCCTCTCCGTGGTCAGCCACGAGGAGTTCAGCGACGCGGTGGACATCCTCCGGCCGGACAGCGACGGCGGCGGAGTCCTGAGGTCCGCGTACACGAACAAGATGAACGAGGTGAAGCCGCACCGCGCCTGGGCCGAGCGGACCCTGCTGCGCGCGGAGGTCTTCGGGGTGGCCAACGAGGACGTCGGCTTCGTGGACCTGCTCACCGCGGGCGTGACCGGCTGAGCCCTCCCTCGTACCGGCCCCCTCTCCGTGAAGAGCCTCTTCCCCCACCCCCCGAGCCGCAAGGAACGCATGAGAAACGCAGTGAACGACGGCGTCTGGTCCGGCACCTGGGTCGCCCGGCGACTCGGTGTCGAACTGGAGGGCGACGAGCATCTGACCGACCTGCTGGGGATGGCCCTGCGCCGCAACCCCAAGCGGGCCCATCTGCTGGTCTCGAAGGTGCTCGGCAAGCACGTCCCGCAGTCGCCCGCCGTGGTCCACGGCCACGGGCTCCGCCTCGGTGAGCGGGTCCGCGCCCTGCTCGGGGACACGGAGGCGGCCCGCGCCGTGGTCCTCGGGTACGCGGAGACCGCCACCGGCCTCGGCCACTCGGTCGCGGACGGCCTGGCCCTCGCCCCGTATCTGCACTCCACCCGCCGCCCGGTCGCCGGGGTCACCCCGGCCGGCGGCTTCGAGGAGTCGCACTCGCACGCCACCTCCCACCTGCTGCTCCCCGAGGACCCGGCGCTGCTGGCCGGGGACGGCCCGCTGGTGCTGGTGGACGACGAGTTCTCCACCGGCAACACCGTCCTGAACACCATCCGCGACCTGCACGCCCGCCACCCCCGCAAGCGCTACGTGGTCGTCGCCCTGGTCGACATGCGCTCCGCCGAGGACACCGCCCGGCTGGACCGGTTCGCCGCCGGGATCGGCGCCCGCGTCGACCTGGTCGCCGCCGCCTCCGGGACCGTACGGCTGCCCGAAGGGGTGCTGGAGAAGGGGCAGGCGCTGGTCGCGGAGCACGAGCGGGCCGACGCCGAGCCCGCGCCGGTGCCCGTGCCGGGTGGCGAGGTCACGCGGGTCGGGCTGGGCTGGCCGGCCGGGCTGCCCGACGGCGGACGGCACGGCTTCACCCCGGCCCACCGCGCCCGGCTGGAGGCCGCGCTGCCCGGCATGGCCGCCCGGATCGCCGAGGCGCTGCCCGACGGCGCCCGCCGGGTCCTGGTGCTGGGCTTCGAGGAGCTGATGTACGCCCCGCTGCGGCTCGCGGCCGAGCTGGAGCGGACCGTCCCGGCCGAGGTGCGCTACTCCACCACCACCCGCTCACCCGTCCTCCCCGTGGACGACCCCGGCTACGCGATACGCACCCGGCTCGCCTTCCCCGCCCACGACGACCCGGCGGACGGCCCCGGCGAGCGGTACGCGTACAACGTCGCGGGCGCGGGCTTCGACACCGTGGTCGCCGTCGTCGACTCCGCCGCCGACACCCCCGCCCTGCACGCCCCGGACGGCCTGCTCGCCCGGCTCGCGGCGCACGCCCCGCACGTCCTGCTCGCGGTCGTGCCCGCCCACGAGCCCCGCCACCCCGAAAGGCCGGCCATGCTGCCCGAGCCCCTCCGCGGCCCCGCCTTCTCCTCGTACGCGCCCGACGAGGTCGGCTGGCTGCTCCAGGACCTCTCCTCGGTCAGCCTGGAGGCGCCGACCGAGGAGCGCGAGGAGGCCGTGCAGAACGGCGGCGCGCACTACGCGGAGTCGCTGCCGGTCGAGTACCAGCCCAGCGAGCGCTACCAGGCGCTGTTCCACGCCGCCCTGGAGACCTCCGCCGACCGGATCGCCCGGGCGGTCGGCGTGGTCACCGAGACCGTCCTCACCGAGCGCGGCGGCACCCCGGTGCTGGTGTCGCTCGCCCGCGCCGGGACACCGGTCGGCGTGCTCATGCGCCGCTGGGCCGAGCAGCGGTACGGAGTCCGACTTCCGCACTACGCCGTCTCGATCGTCCGGGGCCGGGGCATCGACGCCAACGCGCTGCGCTGGCTGGCCGCCCACCACGACCCGCGCGATGTCGTCTTCGTGGACGGCTGGACCGGCAAGGGCGCCATCACCCGCGAACTCAGCACGGCCATCGAGGAGTTCGAGCGCGCGGAGGGCGTCACCGGCTTCGACCCGGAGATCGCCGTACTCGCCGACCCCGGCTCCTGCGTGCGCACCTACGGCACCCGCGACGACTTCCTCATACCCTCCGCCTGCCTCAACTCCACGGTCTCCGGCCTGATATCGCGCACCGTGCTCCGTGCCGACCTGGTCGGCCCCAACGACTTCCACGGCGCGAAGTTCTACCGCGAACTCGCCGGTGCCGATGTGTCGGTGGCCTTCCTCGACGCCGTCTCCGCCCGCTTCCCCGAGGTCCGCGACGAGGTGGACGCGGCCGTCAAGGAACTGCTCGCCGGAGACCGCACCCCGACCTGGGAGGGCTGGCGGGCCGTGGAGCGGATCAGCGAGGAGTACGGCATCCACGACGTGAACCTGGTCAAGCCCGGCGTCGGGGAGACCACACGCGTACTGCTGCGCCGGGTGCCCTGGAAGATCCTCGCCAAGGCGGGCGCGGGCGCCGACCTCGACCATGTCCGGCTGCTCGCCGAACAGCGCGGGGTGCCGGTGGAGGAGGTCGACGACCTGCCGTACACCTGCGTCGGGCTGATCCACCCGAAGTTCACGCGCGGTGCCACGGGTGCCGACGGCCGGGCGGTGAACGTCTGATGCCGGTACTGGTGGCCAGCGACCTCGACCGCACGCTGATCTACTCGGCGGGCGCCCTCGCCCTCACCATGCCCGACGCCCGCGCGCCCCGGCTGCTCTGCGTGGAGGTGCACGAGTCCCGTCCGCTGTCCTTCATGACGGAGACGGCGGCCACGCTGCTCACCGAGCTGGCGGACGCGGCGGTGTTCGTCCCGACGACCACCCGCACCCGCGTCCAGTACGGGCGGATCAACCTGCCCGGCCCGCCCGCCCGGTACGCGATCTGCGCAAACGGCGGCCATCTCCTGGTCGACGGTGTCACCGACCAGGACTGGCACGCCTCGGTCCTGGCCCGGCTGGCCGACGAGTGCGCGCCGCTCGCCGAGATCACCGGCCATCTGCGCCGGGCCTCCGACCCGGTCTGGCTGCGAAAGCAGCGGGTGGCGGAGGACCTGTTCGCCTACCTGGTGGTCGAGCGGGAGCTGCTGCCCGAGGACTGGGTGGGCGAACTGGCCGAGTGGGCCGGCGAGCGGGGCTGGACGGTGTCGCTCCAGGGCCGCAAGATCTACGCGGTCCCGCAGCCGCTCACCAAGGGCGCGGCCGTGCGCGAGGTGGCCCGGCGCACCGGCGCGGAACTGACCCTCGCGGCCGGGGACTCGCATCTGGACGCCGACCTGCTGCTGGCCGCCGACCGCGGCTGGCGCCCCGGCCACGGCGAGCTGGCCGACAGCGGCTGGGCGGCGCCCATGGTCGGCGCGGTGGCCGAGCGGGGCGTGCTGGCGGGGGAGCGGATCACCCGCGAGTTCCTGCGGGTCGCGCGGGGCGCGGTGGTCCCGGCGCGGCTGCCGGCGTAGTTGCACGGCACACAGCGGTACGGCACGCGGCGGAACGGCACACAGCGGAACGGCATACAGCGGTGCGGCACGCGGCGGAACGGCACACAGCGGAACGGCACCGGATGTCCGGTGCCGTTCCCGAAAAGCCGCTCAGCCGCAGCAGCCGCCCCCGCAGCAGCCACCGCCGCCTCCGCCCGAGGGGGCCGGGGCGGCGGACGAGCCGCCGACGGCCACCGCCGACAGCAGCTTCACCGTGTCGTCGTGGCCCTCGGGGCAGGTGGCGGGCGCGGCGGACTCCGCCATCGGGCGGCTGAGTTCGAAGGTGTCGCCGCAGGTCCGGCAGCGGTACTCGTAGCGAGGCATGGGCACAGGTTAGCCGCCGGACCCGGCGTGCGGGGGTGTCACTCCGGCTTCGTGTCCGGCCCGGTGACGGCGCGCTTGTCCGGGGTGGTGAGCGCCGGGTCCTCGTGCCCGGCCTCGGGGTGCCGGGAGCGCCAGTAGGGGTTGTCGTGCGGGAGGGACGAGCCGACCCGGCCGTACATGCCGAAGGTCATCAGCAGCAGGCCGACGATGAAGGTGAAGAACACGTTCTGGATCTTGAACGCCAGGAAGTTGTTCTCGGTGTCCAGCAGACCCAGGTTCAGGAAGCCGTTCAGGATGAACAGCACGCCGAAGACCATGTTCAGGGTCGACGCGAAGTTGCCGCCGATCACCATGCCCGCGAGCAGCACCAGGCCGACGCAGATGGAGAGCACGCTCAGCGCGCCGTTGGTGTTCAGGCCCGCGACCGTGTCGCTGCCGACGTTGAAGGCACCGATGTGGCCGACCAGCCCGAGGATGCCGAAGACCAGCAGGAACAGCCCGATCAGGCCCGCGCCGACGCGGTAGACGGCGTTCAGCTTGTGGTCGAGGGGCAGGTGCTCGTCGAACACGGTGCGGCGCCGGGTGGACTGCTTGTCGCGCGAGTGCACTGCGTGTGCGGCCATGTCGCCTCCTTGGGGGCGCGTGCGGAGGCCGTCCCGTACCCCTCAATACTCACCAGCACCGCACGCACCGGCAACAGGGGCGGCCGCCGGGCGGCCTCACTGGGCGGGGCCGCCGCGCTCCTCGCGGATCTGCGCGACGACACGCGCGACCGTGCCGCGTACCGCCTCGGTCTCGGTGAGGAAGTGCCAGTAGTCGGGGTGCCGGCCGCTGTCCAGCGCGGCGACCGCGCGGTCCAGCCGGGCCACCGCCTCGTCCAGCGGACGCGCGTGCCGGGGGTCGGGCGCGCTGCGGCCGGTCATGGCGAGCCGCTGGGCGTCCCGGAGCGCGAACCGGGTCCGCTCGATCTCCTGCCGGGGGTCCTTCTGTACGGCGTTCAGCCTGGTCAGCCGGTCCCCGGCGGCCGAGACGGCCTCGTCGGTGGTGTTCAGCAGGGCCCGTACGGTCGACAGCAGCGAGGTGGCGTCCGGCCAGCGCTGGGCCTCCCGCGCGGCGCGGGCCTCGGCCAGCTTGCGCTCGGCCTGGCGGACGTTCTCCGCGGCCTGCTCCGGCACGTGCTGGAGGTCCTGCCAGCAGGCGGCCGCGAACCGGCGCCGCAGCTCGCTCAGCACCGGCTCGACCTGGCCGCTGCGGGTGGTCAGGGCCTGGGCGCGGGTGCCGAGGCTGACCAGACGGCGGTCGATCTCGGCGGCGCGCTCCGGCAGCCGCTCGGCCTCCGCCCGGATCGCCCCGGCCTCCCGCTGCACCCGCTCGGCCCGCTCCAGCGTGGCCGCGACACCGTGCTGTCCGGCGCCCTGGTTCAGCCGGGTCAGCTCGGGGGAGAGGGCGGCGAGCCGGGCGGCCAGGTCATCGGCGTTCAGCCGCTTCGCGCGTACGGCGTCCAGGGCGTCGCTCGCGCCGAGCAGGGCCTGCCGGGCGCGCTCCACGGCGGGCGCGAGCCGGGCGAGCCGGGTCTCGGCGCTGCCGAGGAGGGGGCCGAGGGAGGTGGAGAAGCGGTCCAGCTCGCCCTTGACCCGGACCAGCTCGTCCTTGGCGGCGGTCAGCTCGGTACGGGCCCGGTTCGCGGTGGCCGCGTCGAGGTCGTCACGGTCGAGGTCCTGGGCGTCGACGGCCTGGATGTACGTCTGGCTCGCCTCGTCTATGCGCCGGCCGAGCGCCTCGAAGTCGGCGACGGCACGGCGGGCGGCGGGGGAGTCGTCCACCGCGGAGATGGTCTCGATGGAGATGCGCAGGTCGCGCTGGGCGGTGTCCAGCTCGTAGAACGCGGCCGCCGCGGCGTCCTTCGCCGCCTGTGCCTCGGCCCGCTGGCTCTCGGCCCGGCCGCCGAACCAGCGCCGGGTGCCGCCGCCGGCGAACGCGGAGGCCAGGGTGAGCGCGGCGAGCACGGGGAGGCCCAGCAAGGTGAGCGCGTCGCGCACGGGGGACGGCGGGTGCGGGTGGGTCTGCGCTGCTGACGTGCCCGGTGTCGCCGTCACATCCCTCTCCCGTGCTGCGGTTGGCCCTGGGTGGTGTCATTCTCCCACCCGTTCAAGACGAACACACGGGCCGGTCAGTTCACCCTCGCCGCGACCGGTTCCGGGGTTTGCGGGGCACCGCCCGAGGCAAGGTAGGCTGTCGACTCGTCCCGGCCACGTGTCCGGGCCGCGGGTGCGTAGCTCAGGGGTAGAGCGCCTGCCTTACAAGCAGGATGTCGGCGGTTCGAAACCGTCCGCGCCCACGCAGCGGAAGGCCCCTCGCTTGATCAGCGCGGGGCCTTCCGGCAATCCGTGCCGAGGAGCCTCAGGCGCCCTCCACCACGTCCCTCGCACTTTCGAGGAGGGCTCGGCAGCTCTCGTCTCTGGACAGGTAATTCCGGTCGATCCGGAAGATGTCGTCCAGCAGCGCTTTCGCCTGGCCCGGTGGCCCGTACTCATGAAGCGTTACGGCTGCGGCCGAAACCACTCGCGCCCGCAGACAGAAATGCGGCGCTCCCTTGGGGCGGTATGTGTGCGGCCGCTTGGTCGACCTGAAGTCGAACATCTCGAGCACTTTGGTGAGAGCCTCAAGACCTGGGTCGGGCTGTCCGGAGGCGAGGGCATAGGCGGCAACAGCTTCCGCCGCTTCGCCCAGAGCCAGCAGGGAGGGTACGGGGTCGGCATCGTGCATTCCCATGATGAACGGGAGTGACTCGCTCGCCATGTCCAGCGCTTTCACCGAGATGCTGTAGCCCTGCGAGAGGTCATCGTCGGCATAGAGGACTCTTGCGATACAGGTCAATGCCCGAGCGGACTCCCGCAGAGCCGTCAGTGAGGGCCAATTGAAATTGAACGGCCAATTCTTCGGCCGGTTTTCCTTCGCCTGGTCGGCTCCTGCCAGAATGTGCGGCAGCAATAGCTGTGCTGTCCGCCGGAAGTCTTCCGGATCTTTCTGCGAAATCTCGCTGATCTCCATCCACAGCGACGACACGGCCCAGTATGTCCATTGTTGCAGTTGCCGGGTGGACAATTGGCTCCTCACGGTCTGCTGTACGAGACCGTGGACGTACAGATGTGAGTCGTCCGCCGAGATGAGGGATTGCTGAACAAGTGCCGCGATCAGGGCGTTGTACGACAGTTCACTGCGCACCTTGGTCCTGAATCGACGAGGTGCCCTTGATCCGATGTCCCGGTCTTTCGAGCGCGGATTGTCCAGCAGTCTCGGCAGTTGTCGTGGTATGGCGCTCCCGGAATACAGCGAACAGAGTCTGAGTAGATCCCGTGCACCCTTGCAGGTCCGCTCCGCGCTCTCCACCGCCAGGGAGTACGTGGCTGTCACCGACTCGTCCCGGTTGAACGCGCGCCCGGCTTCGAGCATGTCGGGCGTGCTCTTTCGGAGCATGCTCAGGTACGTCTCGGCGCCGATGCGGGTTTCCCGCATGTAGCTCGCGGCCTGATCGATCGCCAACGGCACATTGTGCAGCCGTTCGGCGATCTCTTGGAGCACCTGCGTCGAGCCCTGGCTCTGATTCCCCAGGAAGGAGACGGAGTCCAGGACGCTCCAGTCCGTCAGCTCCAGAACTTCCCCGGGTGCCCTGAGCGCGTCACGGCTCGTCGTGATGACATGCCCTCGAAAGGTGGTAGCCGGTAGAAAATCCGAAAGCCTGGACGCCTCGTTCACATCGTCAAAGACGAGAAGCCATCCGTCATTGTGTGTCAGCCAGGCGGAAACTCTGACTCGGGCATGCACGGGGTCGCTGCCGAGACCGAGGGCAACGGCCATCGCGTCGTAGTCCGCTGCCAGTACCTCGGGTCGGCCGGAACGAATCCACCACACGAACGTGTGGGACGGGTGGTTCTTCTCCACGTACGCGGAGGCGAGTTGAGTCTTGCCCACCCCGCCGGGGCCCACGATTCCCACCCGATGGGTGCGGTCGAGTTTATCCGAGAGGGACCTCATGTCCTGCTCTCGGAGATGGTACCTAGGGCTCAGCGGCGGTGTGCGCCCGCTGGGTCCGTCCATGGGCAGAGAGGTCCGGGCGCGTCCGGTCATCCTCCTCAGCAGGAATGCAATCGGGGCTCTCGACTGGCTTCGCGGTGGCTCTTCCCGGGGCGCGGTGTCGGAGCCCGGGGAGAGGGTGGGGGGAATCGACTCCGCTGACGTGAGGGGCCTGACCGGAATACGCGCCGCAGCGACCGTTTCCGCTCCGGTCACGCCGTTCGCATCCACATGGCCCAGGACCTTCGCGGTGAGAGGGGTGGCCGCCAGGTAGTCCGGCAGATTCGCGTTCGACTGCTCCACCTGAACGGCGACGATGCTGCCCTGGCACCAGGCCGCGGCACCGGACACTCCGGTCCAGTAACTCGTGTCGCGCACCGGGGGAAAGCGTTCCCGGTCCGGACGCAGGCGGACCTTCTTGTCCTTGGCGGCCGCGTACTCCGAGAGCTTTATCTCGCCGTCCACCTGTACCGGATTGCGAATGAGCCTTCCTGCCTCGCGGGTGTCGCCGGCCCTGGGCCACCCGAACATCACGAAGGACAGTCGGCGTTCGCTTGTCGAGTCGGCCGGGAGAACGGCGATGGACGCGGGTGTGAGCGCGGGGCCCTCCGCCACGGGAGCCTGGATCAGCGCCACATCGTCTTCGCGGTTGCACCACGCGACGGAGGCATCCGTCTCCCGACCGTGGATGTCACGGACGGAGAGCCGGCCCGAGTCGGGCGTCGGAGGCAATATGTGCGCGCAGGTGAGGAACAGCCCCGCACCGATCCCGCAGCCGGAGCCGTAGGACGGGGTTCCGCCCAGCTCGGCCGGGCGGAAGATGACCTCTACCGCCCGTGCCGCGTCGAAAGGCATGGCGCGCCCGTCTCAGTCCGGGATCACTGAATCGCCGGTGAGGAGGGGGGTGCCGTCGGCATTCACCGGAGTGATCGGCACCGAAAGACGATGAGTGTGCGAATCGCTACGGGATTTCTCGCCGCCCGCCTCCAACACCCAGACCTTCAGGCCCCCCTTGCGGCCGCTGACGCGCTGCACCTCCACTTCCAGTTCGAGTGTCACCTCGCCGACCTGGAAACGGATGTCCGCCCCCGCTGCTTCCTCGATGGAGGTGGTCAACTCCTGCCGCACCGCGGCAATCGTCTCGGCCAGCCCAATTCTCTCCATTGCTCCCCCATCCGAGTCGGGCCCCTGACCGCGCACTCTAGCCGCGAAACGGGGGTGCGGTTCGGTCATTGCATACCTTTCCCCACCCTCGGGTCCTGCGGGGTCCAGCCTGCGGGCCGCGAACATTTCCCCGGGCGGTCTCGGTAGCGGCGCTGTGCGGGGCCGGAGCCGTGGGGGCGTACTTCATGCGGCGACGGCCGGCGGAGTCCTGAGCCGGCAGTTCATGCCGGCTCCTCCCGTACCGGCCGCCCCCTCACCTCCAGGCTGCCCAGCAGCTCCGCCGTGGCCTGCGTGACGGCGTCCACCGCGCGGTCGAACGCCTCGCGGTTGTGGGCGGCGGGGGCGCGGAAGCCCGAGACCTTGCGTACGTACTGCAGCGCGGCGGCGCGGATGTCGTCCTCGGTGGCCTCACCGGGCAACACGGGCGGCCGCAACGTCTTGATACTCCGGCACATGTCTCAAGTCTCCTCCAGCCGGGCCGCGCATGAACGATGATCGGCGCGAGGCGGCCACCGGACGTCGGGGCCGACCGCAGGAGAGGACACGTTCATGACGAGCAAGCCCACGGTGGCGATACTGGGCCCCGGTGGCATCGGCGGACTTCTCGCCGCCCTGCTGTCCCGTGCCGGGCACCGGGTGATCTGCCTGGCGCGGGAAGGCACGGCGGAGGTGCTGCGCCGGGACGGAATCCAGGTGCGCAGCGGGCAGTTCGGGGACTTCGGCGCGGCGGTGGAGGCGGACACCGAGCTGCGCGAGCCGGTCGACGCCTGCCTGATCACCGTCAAACACACGACGCTGGACGCCGCCCTGACCCGCGTACCGCCCGCCGTGCTGGGTGACGCGCTGGTCGTACCGCTGCTGAACGGCGTCGAACACCCGGCGGAGCTGCGTACGCGGTACGCGCCCGAGCTGGTCGCCCCCGCGACGATCCGGGTCGAGTCCACCCGCGTACCGGGCGGGGACGGCGAGGGCGTGCTGATCGAACACGGCAGCCCCTTCACCGAGACCGACCTCGCGGGCGCCGCGACGGTACGACCCCGCCTCGACGCCCTGGCCTCGGCCCTCACGGCGGCCGGTGTGACGGCGCGCGTGGTGGACGACGAGACGGTGGCCCTGTGGGCCAAGATGGCGTTCCTCGCCCCGTTCGCCCTGCTCACGACGCGGTACGGGGTGCCGATCGGCGAGGTTCGTACCCGGTACCGCGCGGAGCTGGAGGCCCTGGTGGCCGAGACGGCGGAGGTCAGCCGGGCCTGCGGTGCCCCGGCGGACCCGGCCGGCTCCCTCGCCCGCTACGACCTGTTCCCGGCGGCGGCGAAGTCCTCGATGCTGCGGGACGCGGAGGCGGGCCGGGCTCTTGAACTCGACGCGATCGGCGGGGCGTTGCTGCGCGCGGCGGAGCGGTACGGGGTGGCGGTGCCGGTGACGGCGCGGTTGGTGAAGGAGCTGGGCGGCATCGCCGGCTGAGGGCCACTCGTTCGAATGAACTGCCCGGCGTAGCTCGCTACTGGAAATCGAACAGGCGTACCATTGCGGTGTGTCTGCGTCCCATGAATTCCCCAGTGACCTGCTCGCCGGGCAGGAGGAGCTGCATCAGATCAGGGCCGAGCTGTCGGCCCTGCTCAAGCGGCTGCCCTGGTCGGTCGTGCCGCTGGACGGCTTCACCGACGACACCGGCTGGCGCAAGATCGAACGCCCCGCGTCCCCGGGCTGGACCGCCGACGAACAGGCCGAGGTCGAGAAACTCCGCCGCCGCGAACACGAACTCTCCGTCTTCATCACCGGCCACCGCTACTGGACCGAGATAGCGGCCGCGGACCGAGTCCAGGCCCGCGCCCGACTGAAACACGCCCACGAGCAGGACTGACGTCAGCCGAGGTACGGCTCCGCCCGCCCCTCACGACCCCGCGGGCCGCCGTCGCATCAGGTACGCCGCCGCGGCCCCCGCGCCCGTGAGTGCCGCGATCGAGACGGCGGTGGCCAGCCATGCTGTGCCGAGCCAGCGGGTGCCGTAGTAGCCGAGGGCGGTGCTGTAGGCGGCCCAGGAGAGGCCGGCGAGGGCGGACCAGGGGACGAAGTCGCGGGGGCGGCGGTGGGCGGCGCCCGCACAGAAGGAGACGACCGAGCGGCCGGCGGGGGCGAAGCGGGCGAGGACGACCAGGGCGCCGCCGCCGCGCGACAGCGCCTCGCCGAGACGTTCCTGCGCGTCGGTCAGCCGCCGGGAACGGGCGATGGCACGGTCCAGGCGCTCACCGCCCCGCCACGCCAGCCGGTACGCGACCAGGTCGCCCAGTACGGAGGCCGTCGTCGCCAGCAGGATCAGTACCAGGATGTCCGGCACGTCATGCGGGACCTGGCCCGCCGCCGCACCCGTACCGGCCGCCGCCGCGGTGGCCGCCGCGATGACCAGCACCCCGCTCGGCAGCACCGGCAGGAAGACGTCGAGCAGGACCGAGACGGCCACCACGGCGTAGATCCATGGGCCGGCCGTCAGCGACCCCACGCTCTCCAGCACGATTACTCCCCGTCGTTCCCCCGATTACAGCCATACAGCGTACGCGTGACCGGTGACGGGAGGTTCATGGGGGGATCAAGTGATCATCACAACATGTTCACGGTGGTCGGGCAGAAACGCCCCGTACGCCGCACTTCACCCGTGCGGCGCGCCCATGGGGCGCCCGGAGTCCATGTCCCGTACCAACGTGTGGGGGGCTCACACGATCACGGAAGAGAAGGTGTGCTCCATGCTGGCAACCCTGAGCGCGATGACGGCGGCGATGCTGCTGGGCGGCGCCGCCGGTGGCTACACCGTCGACGCCGAGGGCCGGTTCGCCCCGCCCGCCGCCTTCATCCCGTCGGCGGCGGTGACGTACGACCAGTCCTATGTCCCGGCCGCCGCCTCCATCCGGGTACGCCAGCACACCGGTACGGGCGGGGCCACCACCGTCGACCTGCGCATCACCGGCGTACGCCCCCATCACTCCTTCGGGGCCTCCGTACACCAGCACCCCTGCGGCAGCCTCCCCGTGGACGCCGGCCCCCGGTACCAGGATCAGCCGGGCGCCGGCGACGACAACGAGGTCCGCCTCGACTTCATCACCGACGCCCAGGGCGCCGGCCGCGCGAGCGACCGGCACACCTGGGGACTGCGGCGCGGCGAGGCCGCCTCCGTGGTGATCCAGGACCGGCCGGGAGACGGCGCCACCCGCGTCGCCTGCTTCACGGTGCCCTTCGGCTGGGTGACGGAGTAGGCGGGGACGTCAGGCCGCCACCGGCTCCCGCGTCCGCTCCCCCTCCGGCGAGGCCGCGCGCCGCGACGCCACCACCCGGTCCAGCCCGAACGCCCCCGACCCCGTGAACACCAGCAGGAAGAAGGTCCAGCAGAACAGGACCGACAGCTCGCCGCCGTTCTGGATGGGCCAGAACGCCGCCTGCTGGTGGACGTCGAAGTAGGCGAAGGCCATGGAGCCGGAGGCTATGAGGGCGGCGGGGCGGGTGGCGAGGCCCAGGAGGACCAGGGCGCCGGCGACGAGCTGGATGACCGCCGCGTACCAGCCGGGCCACGCGCCCGCCGGGACCGTACCGCCGTGGGTGCCCGCGGCACCGCCGAGGACGCCGAAGAGCGAGGCGGCGCCGTGCACGGTGAACAGCAGGCCGATGACGATGCGGAAGAGCCCGAGCGCGTACGGCTGGGCGGCGTTGAGGCGTGCGGACATGGGGGAGGTCTCCTCTTTCGGGGCCGGATGTGGGGCGGCGGGTACCGAACGAGGGCCCAGGTTAGGTAAGCCTTACACATACTTGCAAGTTCAACATTCAGCCACGTTCGGAAAACGGCGACGGCCCGCCCCGGCCGGGAGGGCCGAAGCGAGCCGTGGAGGTGGAGGCGGGTTGCCGTCAGCAGCCCGACAGGTAGTTTGTCAGCGCGCTCTTCTCCGCCGAGTCCACCGAGAGGTTGTAGTAGTACTTCACCTGCACCCATGCCCGGACATAGGTGCACCGGTACGAGGACAGGCTCGGCATCCAGGTCGACGGGTCCTGGTCGCCCTTGGACTGGTTCACGTTGTCCGTGACCGCGAGGAGCTGCGGCCGGGTGACGTCGTTGGCGAAGCCCTGCCGCTGCGCGGTCGTCCACTTGCTCGCGCCGGAGTCCCACGCCTCGGCCAGCGGCACCAGGTGGTCTATGTCCACGTCGGAGGCGGCACCCCAGGTCGCGCCGTCGTACGGGGAGTACCAACTGCCGCTGGTCGCCACGCAGGCGGAGTCGGTCGTGACGTTCGTACCGTCCCGCTTGAGGATGTACTCGCGGGTGTTGCAGGTGCCGCTGATCGTGATCCAGGTCGGGAACAGGTCCCGGCTGTAACCGGTGCGGTTCTCGGTGGCCACGGTGAGCTGGGAGAGGTAGCTGCGGGCGGTGGCGCCGCTGACCGGGGTGGGCAGGGCGGCCGAGGCGGCCGGCGAGTTGAGCAGGGCGGCGGAGGCGAGCAGACCGGTGGCCGCGGCGACGACTCCGAGGCGTCGACGCGCGTAGAACCGGGACGAGCGGGACATGCGGAACATATGAACTCCCTTGTGGGGTAGGAGTGTTGGCGTGCGGGCAGGGGAATGCTCGCCAGGTGTCGTTGCGGTGGGGTGAGCGCCCGGTTAGAAGCTAGTGACGCGTGCATGACACGACAAGGTTCAGGACGGAACTTTCACGTCCCGTACGATGGACGGTGCAGAAGGGGAGTAGCTCTTCGCCGGACCGTCGACATACTGCTCAGCGAGCCTGAGCCGGCGCCCGGAGGCGAGTCCCGCGGGACCCGCCAGCGAGACCTTCGGCAAGCAGTGCACGCCCGTGCCGTCAGGCGCGGGTGCCCAGTGTGCTGCCGTGCCGAGGTGTCTGACGCGTGAAAAGCGCACTCTCGGCGGGGCGGCCCCGACCGATTGAGGAACCTTGATCAGCATTACCGTGACGGCGCTCGTCTTCGGCGTCATCTTCCTCGCCGAACTGCCGGACAAGACCGCGCTCGCCGGTCTCGTCCTCGGCGCCCGTTACCGCGCGTCGTACGTCTTCGCCGGTGTCGCCGCGGCCTTCCTGGTGCATGTCGTGCTCGCCGTCGCGGCGGGCTCCGTGCTGACCCTGCTGCCGCAGCAGATCGTGCACGCCCTCACCGGTGTCCTCTTCCTCGGCGGCGCGGCCGTGCTGCTGCTGAAGAAGGACGAGGGCGAGGAGGAGATCAAGAAGCCCGCCGACCAGTCCTTCTGGAGGGTCGCGGGTACGGGCTTCACGCTCATCCTGGTCGCCGAGTTCGGTGACCTCACCCAGATCATGACCGCCAACCTCGCCGCCCGCTACGACGACCCGCTCTCCGTCGGCCTCGGCGCGGTGCTCGGCCTGTGGGCGGTCGCCGGACTCGGCATCGTCGGCGGAAAGGCCCTGATGAAGCGGGTGCCGCTCCGCTTGATCACCCAGATCGCGGCTCTGCTGATGATCGGGCTGGGCGTGTGGAGCCTGTACGAGGCGATCGCGGGCTGACGCCTGGCCGGCGGGGGCGCGGGGGGTTGGTCGAGGGGGTCGGGCCGGGCCCCGGGTTCGAGCCGCGCCGCCGCCCGCCGGCTGTCCGGTGGGCCGGGATGCGGGCGACGGGGCGGACGAGCGGGTGGGGCTTCGGGTCCGGTCGGGCGCCTGCCTGGGGGCTCTGGGGTGCGGCTGAGGCGGGGCCGGGGGAGTGGGTGGGGCTTCGGGTCCCCGTCGGGCGCCTGCCTGGGGGCTCTGGGGTACGGGTGAGGCGGGGCCGGGGGAGTGGGTGGGGCTTCGGGTCCCCGTCGGGCGCCTGCCTGGGGGCTCTGGGGTACGGGTGAGGCGGGGCCGGGGGAGCGGGTGGAGCTCTCCGGGTCCGGTCGGCGCCTGCCTGGGGGTCCTGGGGTGCGGCTGAGGCGGGGCCGGGGGAGTGGGCTGGGCTCCGAGTCCGGTCGGCGCGGGCCTGGCGACTCTGGGGTGCGGGTGAGCGCGGGAGCCCGGACGAGCGGGTGGGGCTCCGGGTCCGGTCGGGGCGCCCGCTGGGGGCTCTGGGGTGCGGGTGAGCGCGGTTTCCGGGCGAGCGGGTGGGTGACCCAGGGGTGCCCGGTGGTCGCCCGGGCGCGCGTCTGCGTTCGGTTCCGCCGATCCGGCCCGGCGTCGGTCACCCCCTGCCGGCCACCTCCCGCGCCCCCGCCGGAGGCCCACGCGGGAGGCGTGGTGGCGGGATGCCGTCCGCGTTTTGTACCGTGGAGGAACAAAGTGGCTCCCGCCCGTTTCCCCTGACCGGCGGGCGGGGCCGCCTTGTCCCCGACAGGGAACCCGCCGGACGCCCTGTCCCCACAGGGCCCCCTCGACCGGGGCCCTCGCTTCTTTGGAGCTGCCGATGGCCACCGAGCCCGCCGTTCTCACCGCCCGCGCCCTCCTGCTCGACATGGACGGCACCCTCGTCAACTCCGACGCCGTGGTCGAGCGCATCTGGCGCCGCTGGGCCGCCGCCCAGGGGCTCGACGGCGACGAGGTGATGAGCGTCGTGCACGGCAGGCAGGGGCACGCCTCCATGGCGCTGCTGCTGCCGGAGCGCCCCGTCGAGGAGAACCTCGCGGACAACGCCCGCATGCTCGCCGAGGAGACCGCCGACATGGACGGCGTGATCGAGGTACCCGGCGCGACCGCCTTCCTCGCCGCCCTCACCGGCACCCCGCACGCCCTGGTCACCTCCGCAGACGTCGCCCTCTCCACCGCCCGCATGGCCGCCGCCGGCCTCCCCCTCCCGGCGGTCCGCGTCACCGCCGAGTCGGTCGGCGCCAGCAAGCCCGACCCCGAGGGCTTCCTCAAGGGCGCCGCGGAACTCGGCGTCGACCCCGCCGACTGCGTGGTCTTCGAGGACTCCGGCGCGGGCATCGCGGCGGGTCGCGCGGCGGGGATGCGCGTGGTGGGGGTGGGTCCGAGGGCCGGGCAGCACGGGCCGGACGCACTGGTCCAGGACCTCACCGAGCTGCGAGTGGAGCCGCAGGAGGACGGCACGATCCGCCTTCTCATCGGCTGACCGCCCGCGCAAGCCGGGCCGACCTCTCCCCGCCCTCGACAGGCCGACGCCCCTCCCACCGCCGAACATGGGAGCAGGCAACCGAGGGCTGGGAGGTCTTCATGGCCTTGGACACGCACGGCGCCGCCGAAGAGGTGCGGCGGGGTGAGCATGTGAGTGGGAATGTGCTCGTCTCCATCGGGGCCCTGTTGCTCGGGCTGTTGCTGGCCGCGTTGGATCAGACGATCGTGTCGACGGCGTTGCCGACGATCGTGAGCGATCTGGGCGGGCTTGAGCATCTGTCGTGGGTCGTCACGGCGTATCTGCTGGCGTCGACCGCGGCGACGCCGTTGTGGGGGAAGCTCGGGGACCAGTACGGGCGGAAGCGGCTCTTCCAGCTCGCGATCGTGATCTTTCTGATCGGGTCCGCGCTGTGCGGGATGGCGCAGAACATGCCCCAGCTCATCGGATTCCGGGCGCTCCAGGGCCTCGGCGGCGGTGGGCTGATGGTGCTGTCGATGGCGATCGTCGGCGACATCGTCCCGCCCCGTGAGCGCGGCCGGTACCAGGGGCTCTTCGGGGCCGTGTTCGGGGCGACCAGCGTGCTCGGGCCGCTGCTCGGCGGCCTGTTCACCGAGCACCTGAGCTGGCGCTGGGTGTTCTACGTCAACCTGCCCATCGGCATCGTCGCGCTCGTCGTCATCGCCACCGCCCTGCACATCCCGCGCCGCACCTCCCGGCACGCCATCGACTACCTCGGCACCTTGCTGATCGCCTCCGTCGCCACCTGTCTGGTGCTGGTCGCCTCGCTCGGCGGAACGACCTGGCCCTGGGCGTCGGGGCAGATCATCGGGCTCGCCGTGCTGGGTGTGCTGCTCGCTTTCGCGTTCGTGGCGGTGGAGCGGCGGGCCGCCGAGCCGGTGCTGCCGCTGAAGCTGTTCGGCATCCGCACCTTCACCCTCGCCGCCGTGATCAGCTTCATCGTCGGCTTCGCCATGTTCGGCGCGATGACCTACCTGCCGACCTTCCTCCAGATCGTGCACGGCATCTCGCCCACCATGTCCGGCGTCCACATGCTGCCGATGGTGGTCGGGCTGCTGCTGACCTCCACCGTCTCCGGGCAGATCGTCAGCCGCACCGGCCGCTGGAAGGTGTTCCCGGTCGCGGGCACCGCCGTCACCGCCCTCGGGCTGCTCCTGCTGCACCAGCTCGACGAGCACAGCTCCACGCTGGAGATGAGCCTGTACTTCTTCGTCTTCGGCCTGGGTCTCGGCCTCGTCCTCCAGGTGCTCATCCTCATCGTGCAGAACGCGGTGTCCTACGAGGACCTCGGCGTCGCCACCTCCGGCGCGACCTTCTTCCGCTCCATCGGCGCCTCCTTCGGCGTCGCCATCTTCGGCACCGTCTTCTCGGGCCGCCTCGGCGACAAGCTCACGGAAGCCTTCCGGGGCGTCCGGCTGCCGGCCGGTGTCTCGCCCGACGCGCTGGAGGCCGACCCGCGCGGCATCGGCGCGCTGCCGCCCCCGCTGCGGCCGGCCGCGCTGCACGCCTTCTCCTCCGCCATCACCGACGTCTTCCTCTACGCCGCCCCGGTCGCGTTCCTCGGCTTCGTGCTGGCCTGGTTCCTCAAGGAGGACCGGCTGCGCGGCTCGGTCACCGCGCCGGACGCCTCCGAGACCATCCCGCCCAACCCGGTCCACCGCTCCTCCTACGAGGAGGTGTGCCGCGCGCTGTCCACGCTCGGCACCCGCGAGGGGCGGCGGGAGATCTACGAGCAGATCACCGCCCGCGCCGGGTACGACCTGCTGCCCGCCGCGAGCTGGATGCTGCTGCGGATGCGCAAGTACGGGTGCGTGGAGCCCTACGTGCTCGCCGAGCGCGCTCCCGTGCCGCTCAGTACGGTGCTGGCCGCCGCCCGGCAGGTCGAGGAACGGCGGCTGGCCGCGCGCGACGGGCTGGAGCTGTCGCTCACCCCGGCCGGGGCCGAGGTCGCCGAGCGGCTGGCGAAGGCCCGCGAGGACTCGCTGTCCGAGCTGCTGGGGGACTGGTGGGAGCCCGGACGGCCCACGGACCTCGTGCAGTTGGTGAAGGAACTCACCGCCGAGCTGTGCGGCTCGGAGCGGGAGCGGCCGCAGGTACGGAAGCCGGGCTGAGGTCCTTGGTGAACCAGTGCTCGGCGTACGGGTCCTGGTTGTGCCGTTCCGTCTCCCGGTAGCCGAGCCGGGCGTACAGGGTGCGGGCCTCCACCAGGTCGGTGCGGGTGTCCAGGATCATCCGGCGGGCGCCGAGGGCGCGGGCGGCCTCCTCGGCGGCGCGGACCAGCGCGGTGGCGCCGCCCCGGCCACGCGTGTGCTCGTACAGGAAGACGCGGGTCAGTTCCGCGGTGTCCGGGGCGAGGAGCCGTACGCCCGCCGAGCCGGCCGGTTCACCGGCGTACCGCGCCACCAGCAACTCGCCCTTCGGCGGCGCGAGTTCGGCGCCGGTTTTGGCCGCGATCTCCCGCTCCAGCTCCGCCGGGTCGGTGCGGTGGCCCTCGTGCAGGAGGTACCAGCGGTCGCTGACCTCGGTGTAGTACGCCCGCCACAGGGCCGCGGCCACGGGTGAGTCGTACGGTTCCGGGGCGATGGTCCACGTCGTCATGCGGGCCATCCCAGCGGGACGCGCGGGGCGCGGGCAAGCGGGTTTCAGGCGCCGGTGCCTTGTCGGCGCCGCCACTCGGCCACGACCTCGTCCACGTCGTACGGCTTCCTGCCCAGCGGCGGGCCGGGCGGGGGACGGAACATCATGTCCCGGATCTTGACGTTGACCGCGGTGATGATCTCCCGGACGGCACGCTCCGAGGGCGCCGCGTACGCCGCCGCGAGGGCGTCCTCGGCCTCCTTGCGCAGGGCGAGCGCGGGGGGCAGTACGGCGAGGCCCTCGCGGGCCATCTTCCGCTTGACCCACCAGAGTTCGTCGTACGCGCTGTCCAGGCCGGCGGGCAGGGGCTCGCCGGTACCGGGCAGGCCGTCGAACTCGCCGCGGCGCTGGGCGGCGTTGATCTGGTGGTCGACCCAGGACTCGAACGGGACACCCGGTGGCTTTCGCTCGGTCATGCCCCCCATTGTGCCGGACGTGGACGAGCCGGGCGTTCTATCATGCGGCGGCGGTGCGGCGATCCGGGGTCCGCGCCAGGAGGCTTCAGGGGGAACCCGCGTGCTCGAACTCACCATGGCCGCCGTCTCCAGCGAGGAAGCGGGTGCCACGGCCGGCATGACGATGGCCGAGGCACCCAGCGAGCCGGGCGCCGTGCTCCGCGTGGGCCGGGACAGTGCGGTGTGCCGGCTGGTCACCCCGGAGGACTGGCTCTTCGTCTCCCGCGTCCACCTGGAGTTCCTCTGCGGCCCCGACGGCGGCTGGCAGCTCTCCTGGCTCCACGGCTCCCAGCCCGACCCCTCCTCCGAGGTCCGCCTCACGGTCGGCGAATACGCCCAGACCGTCTCCTACGGCGGCACGGTCCGACTCCCCCGAGGAGCCTCCGGCGAAATCATCATCCAGGACCGCACGGCCCCACGCAGCGTGAACGTGGGCTTTTACCAGGAGGCGTAGCTGCCGCCGGCTCGGCGGTGAGGGGCGCCCTTCGCTCCACGAGGTGAGGTGCCCCCATCCGGGGCGTTGCGGGGATGCCTGTGCGGAGCGGGCCCTCAGCCGGAGGTCGGCGGGTTCACGTGGGGCAGCGTTCCGTGCCGCTGTCAGCTTTGTGGGCCGGGCTGCCCGCCGGGGCGTGCGGCGGGGTGGTGGCCCCTGGGCCGGGGCCCGCCTGCTCGGACGGGTGCGCCGACCGCCGAGCCCACCAGCGCTGTCGCCCCTACGGGCCAGGCTTCGCTGGGGGCGCCGGGCGCACCGGTGCGCTGTCCGGCCATCAGCGGGGCTGCCCGCCAGGGTCGTGCCGACGGCTTTCCCGCCGTCAGGACCCCGGGGGCTGACAGCGGGCCGGCGCTGTCGGCCCTGGGGGCCAGGCCGGCCGCCGGGCGCATCGGCGCTCCGTCAGCCGACCGGTGCCCCCCGGCTCAGCGGGGCGGCCGGGCCGTTGGCTGGGTGTCTCGGGCGGTGTCGGTCCCGCGCCGAGGTCAGCCGACCATCTGGGCCGGGGCGAAGCCGTCGTGGTTCTGCGGTGCCCTCGGCTCAGCGAGGTGGGCCGCCGTGCGCTGGGTGTCTCGGGTGGTGTCGGTCTCCGCGCCGAGGTCAGCCGACCATCTGGGCCGGGGCGAAGCCGTCGTAGTCCTCCGGTTCTCTCCCCGGCTCAGCGGGGCGGCCGGGCCGTTGGCTGGGTGTCTCGGGTGGTGGCGGTCCCGCGCCGAGGTCAGTCGATCACCTGGGGCGGGGCGAAGCCGTCGTAGTTCTGCGGTGCCCTCGGCTCAGTGAGGTGGGCCGGGCCGTGCGCTGGGTGTCTCGGGTGGTGGCGGTCCCCGCGCCGAGGCCAGCCGACCATCTGGGCCGGGGGGAAGCCGTCGTGGTTCTGCGGTGCCCTCGGCTCAGCGAGGTGGGCCGCCGTGCGCAGGGTGTCTCGGGTGGTGGCGGTCCCCGCGCCGAGGTCAGTCGATCGCCTGGGGCGGGGCGAAGCCGTCGTGGTTCTGCGGTGCCCTCGGCTCAGTGAGGTGGGCCGTTGTCGCATGCGGGTTGCGGTCAGCTCACCACGCGGGCCAGGGCGAAGCCGTCGTAGCCCTTGCCGCCCACTGTCTGGAGGGCGGTGCCCGTCAGGCGGGGGTGGTCGGCGATGAGGTCGATGGCCGTGCGGGTGCCGGTGACGGCGGGGTCGGTGCTGGTGGGGTCGGCCACCTGGCCGTCACGGACGACGTTGTCGAGGATGATCAGGCTGCCGGTGCGGGTGAGGCGCAGGGCCCACTCGACGTAGTGCGGGTTGTTCGCCTTGTCGGCGTCGATGAAGACCAGGTCGAAGGGGGCCGGGTTCTCGTCGGCGAGGTTGGGGAGGGACTCCAGGGCCGGCCCCACCCGTACGTCCACCATCCGGTCCAGGCCCGCGCGAGCGATGTTGCGGACGGCCACGTCGGCGTGTTCCGGGCTGTGCTCCAGCGTGACCAGGCGGCCGTCCTCGGGCAGGCCCCGGGCCAGCCAGATGGTGCTGTACCCGCCGAGCGTGCCGATCTCCAGGACCGTACGCGCGCCCGCGATCTGCGCGAGGAGCTGGAGGAACTTGCCCTGGGTGGGGGTCACCGCGATGGACGGCAGCCCGGCCGCGTCCGAGTCGCGCAGCGCGGCCCGCAGGGCGTCGTCGTCCGGTGCGAGCCGGCTGGTGAAGTAGAGGTCGACGTCGTCCCACCGCTGCGACTCGCTCATGCGTGTGCTGCCTTTCCCGAGTGTCTGCGCAAAGCCTCTGCCAGGGTCCATGGTGCCCTCCGGACAGACGGAAATGGGCGCGGGAACCGTCCGTACGGTTCCCGCGCCCACCTCGCCCGGAGAAGGACTCCTACTGCTTGGCCTCCACCGCGGGCGGCGAACCCGGCAGCGGACGGCCCGCGGACTCGCTCATCCGCCATACCGCGAACCCACCGATGACGGCGGCGCCCATCATGTAGTACGCGGGCATCATCAGGTTCCCGGTCGCCCCGATCAGCGCGGTGACCACCAGCGGGGTGGTACCGCCGAACAGGGACACCGAGACGTTGAAGCCGATCGACAGCGAGCCGTAGCGGACCCGGGTCGGGAACAGCGCCGGGAGCGCGGCCGGCATGGCGGCCGTGAAACAGACCAGCAGCAGACCCAGCGCGCCCATGCCGAGCGCGACCGCGAGCAGGCTGCCCTGGCGGATCAGCAGCAGGGCCGGGATCGACAGGAACAGGAAGCCCGCACAGCCCGCGGCGATCACCGGACGGCGGCCGACACGGTCGGTCAGGGCGCCCGCGAAGGGCTGGACGATCATCATCAGGGCCATCACACCGAGGACGACCAGCAGACCGTACGTCTCGTCGTACTTCAGCTCACTGGTGAGGAAGCTCGGCATGTACGACAGCAGCATGTAGTCGGTGACGTTGAAGACCAGCACCAGGCCCATGCACAGCAGCAGCGACTTCCACTGGCCCGTGACCATCTCGCGCAGCGGCACCTTCGGCCGGTTGGTCTCGGCCTTCTCGACCTCGGCGGCGAACGCCGGGGTCTCCTCCAGGCGCATCCGCAGGTAGAGGCCGATGATGCCCATCGGACCGGCGATCAGGAACGGGATGCGCCAGCCCCAGGAGAGCAGGTCGTCGGAGGAGAGCAGGGCCGTCATCAGCGTGACCAGGCCCGCGCCGCCGATGTAACCGGCCAGCGTGCCGAACTCCAGCCAGCTCCCGAGGAAGCCGCGCTTCTTGTCGGGGGCGTACTCGGCGATGAAGGTCGAGGCACCGGCGTACTCACCGCCGGTGGAGAAGCCCTGCACCAGACGGGCCGCCAGCAGCAGCAGCGGCGCGCCGACGCCGATGGAGGCGTACGAGGGGATCAGGCCGATGGCGAACGTGCCCGCCGCCATCATGATCATCGTGACGGCGAGGATCTTCTGGCGGCCCACCCGGTCGCCCAGCGGGCCGAAGATCATACCGCCGAGGGGACGGACGAGGAAGGCCGCCGCAAAGGCGCCGAACGTCGAGAGGAGCTGTGCAGTCGCGTTCCCGGAAGGGAAGAAGACTTTGCCCAGCGTCACGGCGATGTAGCTGTAGACACCGAAGTCGAACCACTCCATGGCGTTGCCGAGTGCGGCCGCCTTGACGGCGCGCTTGACGAGCGCGGGGTCGGTGACCGTGGGCTCTGCCTGGGCCTTCGAGGTCCGAAGAGACTCCGGACGGGGACTGACAGCGGTGGCGGCCAAAACGGAACTCGCCTGCCTTTCGACGGGGACACGGGCAACGCCGGACGACGACGGCGGTGGCGTGCGTCAGGCAGAAAAGAGACGATAGGAGAGTTTCGGCCCCTTACGTCCCGTGCGCGGATCGTTGCTTTCTGCAAAGAAACCGCGTCTACGCTGGTACGTCTGCCCTGTTTGCCGAGCATGATCCGCACCAGAAATGTGATCCATGTCGCGCCTGGAACCGGAAACCGCACCCCCTTCGGACTATCGTCATCCGGACAAATGGGTGACGGACATCCGGTGACGCGATGGGGCGGGAGGCCACGAGGCGTGGTGGACGTGGAGCACGGCGGACGGTCGGCGGACACCCTGACGACGGCCGGAGCCGGCCCCAGAGCCCGGCTGCGCGCCGCCCGGCTCGCCCTGTGGGCGGTCGCCGCGATCCTCGCGGCCCGGCAGATGGCCCTCGTCCTCACCACCCCGAGCGGGCAGCGCCTCACCGACCTGGAGACGTGGGTCGGCCCCGAGGGCGTCCTGCACGTCAACGGCTCCCTGTACGCCTCCACCCGGTTCACCGGCACCCCCTTCGCCGGCCTGGTCCTCAAACCGCTCACCCGCGCCGCCGAACAGGCCCTCGGCTGGGGCTGGACCTTCGGCACCCTGCTCCTGGTGGTCGCCCTCGGCCTGGTGGCCGCCCGCGCGCTGCCCCGGCCCGTCGGGCGCCGTACCGCCCTGCTGGCCGCACCGGTCGCCATCAGCCTGCTCATGGTGTCGCTGCCGGTCCGCAACACGCTCTGGCTCGGCCAGACCAGCGTCATCCCGGTACTGCTCGTCCTGCTGGGCTGCTTCACCGCCCGCGGCGAACGCGCCTCAGGCGTGCTGGTCGGCCTCGCCGCCGCCCTCCAGCCGACGGTGCTGCTCTTCGCCCCGCTGCTCTGGTTCACCGGCCGCCGCCGGGCCGCGCTCGCCGCCGCCGCCACCTTCGCCGGAGGCACCCTGCTCGCCTGGGCCGCGATGCCGGGCGACTCCCTCACCTACTGGGTGCACCACATGGCGGGCGTCGGCCTCGGCGGCAGCGCCGACGCGCTCGCCAACCAGTCGCTGCACGGCGCCCTGCTCCGGTTCGGACTCAGCGGCCCGCTGGAGGTCGCGCTCTTCCTGCTGCTCGGCGCGGCCGTCACCGTCCTCGCGCTGCGCCGGGCCGTGGGCTACGCCCGTGACGGCCAGCTCCTGCTCGCCGTGGCCGTCACCGGCTGCGCGGCCGTCGCCGTCTCCCCGACGACCTGGCAGCACCAGCTCCTCTGGGTGCTGCTCGCGGTGGTCGGCCGGGTCGGGAAGCGGGCCGCCGACCGTACCGTCTGGCCGGTCGCGGTGGTCCTGGTGACCACCCTCCCGGCGACGATGATGCTGCCGAACACGCCGGTGATGTACCCGCTGCGGGACAACCTCGTCCTCCTCGCCGCCCTGGCCGCCGCCACCGCCGTCCCCTTCCTGTCCCGCACCTCCCCGTACTACGGCACCCCGCTGCCCACCTCGTACGCCCGCCAGGTCCCGGCCCGGTTCGGACGCGTACCGCTGCCGCCGGTCCTGCGGCGCTCGCTCACCCGGCCCAACCTGCTGCTGGAGCTGCTCCTCATCCGCGTCACCTACGCCGCCTACGCGCAGGTGCGGCTCGCGGCGACCGGGGGCAGCAACGAACGCGCGCGGGAGACCGCCGAGCACCACGGGCGGATGGTGTTCGACGCCGAGCGGTTCCTGCGCATCGACATCGAGCACGCCGTCAACCACGCGGTCGTCCAGGTCGGCTGGCTGCGCGGGTTCCTCGACTTCTACTACGAGTCCTTCCACTTCGTCGTCCCGCTGACCGTGCTCGCCGTCCTCTACTGGCGCCGCCCGGCCGACTATCGCTGGGCCCGCGCCTCCCTCGGCCTCGCCACCCTGCTCGCGCTGACCGGCTTCTGGCTGTTCCCGCTGGCCCCGCCGCGCCTGATGCCGGGGCTCGGCTTCGTGGACACCGTGCACGGCGCGCAGGACCTCGCCGATCCGGACTACGGCGCGATGACCGCGATCACCAACCAGTACGCGGCGATGCCCTCGCTGCACTTCGGCTGGTCGCTGTGGTGCGGGGTGGTCGTCGCGGTGCTCGCGCCGCGCTGGTGGATGAAGGCGCTCGGGCTGCTGCACCCGCTGTTCACCGTCACCGCGATCGTGGCCACCGCCAACCACTGGGTGCTGGACGCGGTAGGGGGCGCGCTGGTGGTGGGCGGCGGCTTCGCCCTCACGTACCTGCTGACCGGGTCGCGGAGGATCGCCGTCTCCGGCGAGGCCGGACGGCCGCCGGGGCCGCGCAAGCCGCAGGAGCAGTCGCAGTCGGTCACCTCCGGCTGAGGCGGTGGACGCCCCGACGCGAGACCTGGACCGCCCGGTCGCGCCGTCCCGCGTACCGGAGAGGCGCAGCGCGGCGCCCGTACTCGTGCCCGCCCTGCTCGCCACCGTCCTCGGGCTGTGGGGCCTCACCCGCCACGACAGCATGTGGCGCGACGAGTCCGTCACCCACCAGGTCGCCCACCGCCCGCTCGGTGAACTCCTCGCGCTGCTCGGCCACATCGACGCCGTGCACGGCCTCTACTACCTCCTCATGCACGGCGTCTTCGCCCTCTGGGACGGCGGCCTTGTCGCCCTGCGCCTCCCCTCGGTGCTGGCCACCGCCCTCGCCGCCGCCGGGGTCGGGGCCCTGGGCTCCCGCCTCACCGGACCCCGGACCGGCGTCCTCGCGGGCGCGCTGTTCGCCCTCTTCCCGGCGACCCAGCAGTACGCGCAGGAGGGCCGGTCGTACGCCCTCGTCACCGCCGGGGTCGTCTGGGCGACCCACCTCTTCCTGCGCGGGCTCGGCTCCACCGCGCGCGGCTGGTGGGTGGGGTACGGGGTGCTGCTGGCGGTCGTGTGCTGGGTGCACGAGTTCGCCGCGCTGGTGCTGTGCGCCCACGCGGTGACCCTGCGGCTGCTGGGGTTGCCGTGGCGCAGGTGGGGTGTGGCGGCGGCCGGGGTCCTGCTCGCGGTGGCTCCACTGGCGGTGGTCAGCGCCCGGCAGGCCGACCGGCAACTCGGCTGGCTGGGCCGCCCGAGCCTGACGATGTGGCTGGCGTTCCTCGCGGTGTCCGCGCTGGGCCTGCTGCTGAGCCGCGTCCCGCCCCTGGCCGACCGCACGGTGACCGCCCTCGCCCTGCCCCTGCTCATCGTCCCGCCCGGCCTGCTGATCACCGGCTCACTGCTCAAGCCGTGGTACGTCGACCGGTACGTCCTGTACGCCCTGGCCGGGCTGGCCCTGCTCGGCGGGGTCGCGCTGGCCCGCTCACCGGCGCACCTCGACAAGATCGCCGCCTGCCTGCTGGCGGTCGCCCTGCTCCCCGCCTCCCTGGCGGTCCGGACCCCGGAGAGCCGCAAGGACGACGTGGTGGCGGTCGCCCAGGCCGTACGGGACCTGTCCCGCCCCGGCGACGGCGTCCTCTTCCTCCCGTCCCGCCGCCGCGAGTGGCTGCTGTCGTACCCCACGCTGTACGCCCGCTTGGACGACGTGGCCCTGGCCCGGTCTCCGGCGGCTTCCCACACCCTCCAGGGCACGGAGCTGCCCCCGGCAGCGATCCGGTCCCGCCTCCTGTCCACGCCCCGCGTGATCGCCCTGACCGACCCCGAGGACCAGCCCCTCGACCCGTTCCCACAGGAGTCGGCCAAGCGCCGCACGCTGAGTGAACACTTCCAGGAGTGCGAGCGGGTGCGGGTGTGGGGCGCCCAAGTGGTGATCTACGCCCGCAAGCCGGACCCCGGCCCAGCGGGGCCGGGCGGCTGCGACGGTCCGCGTCCGGCAAGCCGGGCTCCGGTTCAGGGGTGGGTCCGGGGCGGGGGCTGCTGCGCGCCTTGCAGCAGGGGGCGCCCAGTCGGTGGGCCCCATCCGTATGCCGGGCATCGCTCACTCCCGTTCCGGTGCCAGTACCGCCAGCACCGCCGAGGCCAGCGCCGCGAGCAGCAGGGGGATGCCCAAGCCGTGGTGGAGGACCAGCCACGCGCCCAGGCAGGCGCCTCCGAACATCGACAGGACTGCGGCTGTGCGGCGGGGGGAGCGCTGGGCGGTGCCGCTGCCCAGCCGGGATTCGGCGGCGAGGCCGGTCAGGGTCATGGTGAGGACGGTGGTGGTGAGGTCGGGGACGCCCAGGGCGCGGACGGTGGCGTTGCGGAGGCCTATGGCCAGCGCGGTGAGGGCGATCAGGGCGTAGCGGGTGCCGGGGCGCTCTGGCCAGGCCAGGGCGATGGCCGCCGCCGCGCCGACCAGCAGCGCTTCCACGGCGAGGGTCGGCCGGGTCGCGCGCCGGACGCGGGAGGTGAGCCGACCGCCCGCAGCCGCGCCGACGAGGAAGCAGCCGAGCGAGGTGGCCGTGAGGGGTACGGAGAAGCCCGGCGCGCCCACGGCGGCGAAGCCGAGGACGACCACGTTGCCGGTCATGTTGGCGGTGAAGACGCGGCCGAGGCCCAGATAGCCGACCGCGTCGATCAGCCCGCTCACCACGGTCAGTACGAGCAGGACCCACGGGAGCCGCATCGTCCTCGGCATCGCGTCCTCCGGTCGGGCGGGCGGGGGCCGGACCAGTGGACCACGGGGGTGCGGACATGCGCGCGCACCCTCGCCGAGCGGTGGCGAGGGTGCGCGAAGGAAGCGAAAGGAGCGAAAGAAGAGGGGACGGCTCAGTACCAGCCGTTGGCCTGCCAGAAGTTCCACGCCTGGACGGGGCTGCCGTAGCGGGAGTTCATGTAGTCCAGGCCCCACTTGATCTGGGTGGCGGGGTTGGTCTTCCAGTCCGAGCCGGCCGAGGACATCTTGGAGGCCGGAAGGGCCTGCACCAGGCCGTACGCGCCGGAAGAGCTGTTCTTGGCGGAGACGTTCCAGCCGCTCTCGTGCTCGACGATCTTGCTGAACGCGTTGTACTGCGCGGCGTTCGGGATCATCTTGTGCGCGACGGACTGCGCCGAGGACGGCGATGGGGCGGTCGCGGCCTGGGCGGGGGCGGCGCCGAGCGCGACACCGGCGACACCGGCGGCCAGGGCGGCCACGGTGACGGCCTTCTTGGGAGAAGCGATGCGGCGGATGGCGGAGAACGACACGAAAACCTCTTACGTTCGGGGACGACGGGTCGCCGTTCGCGTTCCAGCACGCTCCGCGTGATGGCCGCATGCGTCGGCGCCGCGATCCGTGCGGACCGTGGCGCCAGGCGACGGACTCCAGAGAAGCAAGCTTCGGAAACGCCCGCAATACCCCCTTTTACTAGTTGAAGCCGGATCGCCAGGTATGCCCCCTGATGTGACCTGGCTCTCAAAGCGCAGGTCAGGGGCGCTGCAAGAAGGTGCATAAAGGACGTAAAGGTCTACGATCCGAGGTCGTAGGTGACCTCGGTCATATGGGGTGCCTCACGCGCCGGGCGCGTCGAAGGTGACCGGCGTCTCGAAGGCGGCCCGGCGAGTGGCCCGGCGCAGGGCGCGCAGCACGGCCGGGCCGAGGGTCAGGGTGAGGACGACCGTGCACACGGCCCGGCCCAGGTCCCAGCCCATGGAGGTGGCCAGGCAGTAGGCGAGGAAGCGGGCCAGGTTGGCGGGAACGGCGGCGTGCGGGTCGAAGGCGATGTTCGACGCCATGGTCCCCATGAACGGCCACCCCGCCAGGTTCATGATCGTGCCGTAGGCGAAGGCCGCGAGGAAGCCGTAACCGGCCAGCAGCGCCAGCTCGGCACGACCGCGCAGGCGAGCGGCGCCCGGCAGCAGGCCCGCGCCCATGGTGAACCAGCCCATCGCCAGCATCTGGAACGGCATCCACGGCCCCACCCCGCCGGTCAGCAGCGCGGACGCGAACATCGTCACCGAGCCGAGCACGAAGCCGAAGCCGGGGCCGAGCACCCGCCCGCTGAGCACCAGCAGGAAGAACATCGGCTCGATGCCCGCCGTCCCCGCGCCGATCGGCCGCAGCGCAGCCCCGGTGGCCGCGAGCACCCCCAGCATGGCGACGGCCTTCGGACCGAGCCCCGACTCCGAGATGGTCGCCGCCACCACCGCGACCAGCAGCACCAACAGCCCCGCGAACAGCCAGGGCGCGTCCTCGGCATGGGCGCTGACCTGCGAGTCCGGCGGCGCGAGGAACGGCCACCCGAACGCGGCCACCCCCACCGCGCCGACCAGCACCAGCGCGGCGACGGAACGGGGGCCGAGCCGGACGGCCCGGACAGCGGTACGGGTCATGCCAGCGCCTTCCGTACCTCGGACACCGTCAGCCAGGGCTGCGGGGCCAGGATCTTGGTGACCTGGGGCGCGAAGGAGGGGGAGGACACCACGATGTCGGCCGTGGTGCCGTCCGCTATCACCTCGCCGTCGGCCAGCAGCACCACCCGGTGCGCGATCTCGGCGGCCAGCTCCACGTCGTGCGTGGCCAGCACCAGGGCGTGCCCCTCGGCCGCGAGACCACGCAGTACGGCGACCAGGCGCGCCTTGGCCGCGTAGTCCAGGCCGCGCGTCGGCTCGTCCAGCAGGAGCAGCGGGGGGCGCGCCGTCAGGACGACGGCTAGCGCGAGGGCGAGCCGCTGGCCCTCGGAGAGGTCGCGGGGGTGGGTGTCGTCGGTGATGCCCGGCAGCAGCTCGGACACCAGGGCCCGGCAGGTGCCGGGGGCTGTCTCCGCGTCCTTGTCGGCGGCGACGCACTCGGCGCCCACCGTGTCGGCGTACAGCAGATCGCGCGGCTCCTGCGGCACCAGGCCGACGCGGCGGACCAGTTCGGCGGGCTTGAGCCGGTGCGGGGCGGCCCCGCCGACCTGGACGGAACCGCCGGTGGGCGCGACCAGCCCGACCAGGGAGCCGAGCAGGGTGGACTTCCCGGCGCCGTTGCGGCCCATCAGGGCGACGGTCTCGCCGGGGCCGACGGTCAGGCCGACACCCCGCAGCGCGTCGACCCGGCCCCGCCGCACGGCCAGCCCCCGGACCTCGGCGACCTGAGGTTCGGCTGGGGCGGCGCGGCGGAAACGGCGGCGGGGCGGTGGGACGGCGGCCCGGGGGAGGTCGTGGGCCTCCCTCCCGAGACCGGCCAGGCTCTCCCGCAGCGCCCCCGCCTGCCGTCGCGCGTCCCGGATGGTCAGCGGCAGCGGGCTCCAGCCGGCCAGCCGGCCCAGCTCGACCACCGGCGGGATCACCGGCGAGACGGCCATCATCTCGGCCGGCGCACCGAGCACCGGGGCCGCGCCGGGCGCGGGCAGCAGCACGACCTGGTCGGCGTACTGGACGACCCGCTCCAGCCGGTGTTCCGCCATGAGGACCGTCGTGCCCAGGTCGTGCACCAGGCGCTGGAGGACCGCGAGGACCTCCTCCGCGGCGGCCGGGTCCAGCGCCGAGGTCGGCTCGTCCAGGACCAGCACGCGGGGGTGCGGGGTGAGCACCGAGCCGATGGCGACCCGCTGGCGCTGCCCGCCGGACAGGGTGGCGAGGGGACGGTCCCGCAGACCGGCGAGGCCCAGCAGGTCGAGTGTCTCCTCCACCCGGCGCCGCATCACCTCCGGAGCCAGGCCCAACGACTCCATTCCGTAGGCGAGTTCGTCCTCCACGGTGTCCGTCACGAAGTGCGCGAGCGGGTCCTGCCCCACCGTGCCGACCACATCGGCCAGTTCGCGCGGCTTGTGGGTGCGGGTGTCCCGGCCCGCAACCGTGACCCGGCCGCGCAGGGTGCCCCCGGTGAAGTGCGGGACCAGCCCGCTGACCGCGTTCAGGATCGTCGACTTGCCCACCCCGGACGGCCCGACGAGCAGCACGAGTTCACCCTCGGGCACCTCGAAGTCCACGCCCCTCACGGTGGGTTCGGCCGCCCCGTCGTAGGTGACGGTGACGTCCTCGAAGCGGATCACGACGGCTCCTTGCGGTCCTGGGGTACGGCGAGCACGGGCAGCAGGCCCAGCAGCACGGCTGCGGCCGGCCACAGCGGCAGCGCGGGCGCGGCCAGCGGGACGACACCGGGATGCAGCGCGCCCGGATCGCGTACGGCGGCCAGCGCGAGCAGCGCGGCGACGGCCGCACCCGAACCCGCCACCAGCCACGCCCGCACCCCCCACGGCGCCGGGCGGTACCGGGTGCGCGGCGAACGCCGGCCGCCCAGGCGCAGCCCGGCGAGCGCCGCCAGCGCCCCGGCGAGCAGCACCGGCATGCCGTACACCCCGCCCTCGGCGGTGAGCAGCCCGTACGTGCCCGCGCACACCCCGAGCAGTCCGCCCAGGGTGAGCGCGGTCGTCGTACGGCGCACCGGTGCGGGCACCTCGGCGGTACGGCCGTAGCCGCGGGCGTCCATCGCGGCGGCCAGCGCGACCGAGCGCTCCAACGCGCCCTCCAGCACCGGCAGTCCGACCTGGAACAGCCCCCGCAGCCCCCGGTCCGGGCGGCCCCTGAGGCGGCGGGCGGCGCGCAGCCGCTGCACGTCGGCGATGAGATGCGGGGCGAAGGTCAGCGCGACCACCACCGCGACCCCCGCCTCGTACAGCGCGCCCGGCAGCGACTTGAGCAGCTTGGCCGGGCTCGCCAGGGCGTTCGCGGCGCCGACGCAGACCAGGAGGGCGGCCAGTTTCAGGCCGTTGTAGGCGGAGAACAGCAGCGCCTCCGCCGACACCGGCCCGCCCAGCCGGATGCCCTGCGCCCAGGCGGGCAGCGGGATCTCGGGCAGCGTGAACAGCACATGCGTCCCCGGCACCGGCGAGCCGAGTACGGCCGTGAACGCCAGCCGGATCAGCAGCACGGCGACGGCCAGCTTGGCGAACGCCGTGTAGGAGCGGGCCCACGGCGCGCTGGAGCGGTGGACGGCCACCACATAGCCCGCCACCGCCATCAGCAGGGCGAGCAGCAGCGGGTTGGTGGTGCGGGTGGCGGCCGTGCCGAGCCCCAGCGACCACAACCACCAGGCGCCGGGGTGCAGTTCGAAGCGTGCCCGCCCGCGGACGGGCACGGTGGTACGGGCGGCGCGGACGCCGGTGTCAGGCATTCCGGCGCCGCCGCGCCTGCCAGAACGCCGCCCCGCCGAGCACGGCGACGACGCCGATCCCGAGGGGGAGGCCGAGGGAGGGGCCGTCGTCCTGGGGCGCGGCCCGCTTGTCCGACGGCTTCTCGTCCGCCGCCACCTGCTCCCCGCAACCCCGTGCCGGGTACCCGGCGATGGCACACAGCAGGGCGTTGGTGTCGTAGCGCAGGGGTTTGGCCGCCTGGGCCAGGGCGTCGGCGGTGCTCGCGTCGGGGGAGACGCGGGCGCACACCGTGCGCGCGGGCGGCGGGGTCTCGCCGGAGGGGGCGTCGGCCTTGGCGCCGAAGTCCAGGACCAGCGCGACCCGCTTGGTACCCGCCTTCGCGGGCGTCTTCGCACAGATCGAGCCGAAGTCCGCCGTGCCGCGCGGCCGGTCGGCGTCCGAGGAGTCCGCGCTGACCGCGAACCGGAAGCCCCGCACCGAGCCGTCGTCGGGCCGCTCGGCGGCCGGGCCCTGGGTGGCGTACGTCCACCCGTCGCCGGAGCGGTCCCAGAAGGACCAGTACCGGTATCCGGCGGCCTGCGCCTGTGCTCCGGCGGCCAGCACGAGGAAGGACGCGACCAGCAGGGCCGCGGCACGGCGGACCGAGGTCACGGGCGGTTCTTCTTCCGGCCGCTGAACAGGAAGCCGACGCCGATGCCGGCGACCAGGCCGACGCCGATGATCCACCAGACGCTGTTGCCGGACTTCTCGCCGGCCTTCTTCTCCGCCGAGGCCGCCTGCTTCGCCGGGGCCGGGCCCAGCTTGTCCAGGCTCCGGACCAGGTCGGTGCCGCCGAAGTGGCGGGGGTCGGCGCCGATGGCGTGCGCGCTCAGGATGAGCTGGGCGTAGGCGGCCGGGCCGCTCTGCTCCGCCCACTTCGCGGCGTTCTTCTCCAGCCAGGCATACGGCTTCTTCGCCTGCTCGGTCCAGCCGTCGGCGGCCAGCGCCACCACGGTGTCGGCGGTGTTGCCGTAGTCGGGCTGGTTCTCGGCGCCGGGCATCACGGACATCAGGTGGCCGGACTTGCCGACGGCGCCGATCAGATACGCGGAGGCGTTGTCGGCCAGGCGGGCCGGGGTCGCCTTGCCGTCGGAGGCGCAGGCGGGCGCCTTGTCGCGGGCCTTGCCGGGCTCCACCACGAAGCCCTTGCCGAGCGCGCCGAGCACACCGGCGGCCGTGGCGTCCGCGTTGGCCTCCAACTCGCCCTTCTTGTCCGGCTGGAAGGCGAGCGCACCGCCGCCCTTCGCCGCGCAGGGCACGGCCAGCGAGGCCAGCGCCTCGTCCGGGGTCTTCCCCTTGCCGCGCAGCGCGGTCGGCTTCTCACCGGCGGCGGCCAGCGCGCCGACCACGACGGAGGTGGAGTTGGTGTCGCTCGGGCCGCCGGGGGAGTAGCCCCAGCCGCCGTCCTTGTTCTGCTGGTCCTTCAGCCACTTCACGGCCTTGCCGGTCACGTCGTCGTGCCCGCCGAGCGCGGCGAGCGCCTGGACGGCGGCGGCCGTGCTGTTGGTGTCGGCCTGCGCGCCCTTGCCGCCGCACGCCGTGCCGGTGTCGGCGCGGAAGGAGGCGAAGCCGCCGTCGGCGCACTGCTGGCCGGTCAGCCACGTAACCGCCTGGTCCGCGGGCTTCTCACCGGCGGTGTGCTGCGCGAGCAGGGCGAGGGACTGGCGCCAGACGCCGTCGTAGGTGGGGTCGCCCTTGCCGAACAGCCCGGCCGGGACCGTCGCCTTCGGGGACGGGGCGGCTTCGGCGGCCGTGGCGGGCGCGGCTGCGGCCAGCACGCCTATGGCGGCGAGAGCCGCGGCACTGCGGCGGACGTTCATGGTCGGCGACTGCCTCTCCTGCGAGGGGCCGACGCGCGCGGGAACCACCCCGGCGGCCCGGCCCCGTATGCCTCGACGGTGCCGTGCGGGGCACAGCGCCCCGCACGTTGGCCGGTCAACCTCCCGCTGGGGCGTTCCGGCTCACCGGGCCCAGGGGGCGCCGGATCACGGTTGCGGGTCAGCGCCGGAATCGCACCGGCTTTCCCCCGTACGGGTGTATGACGACCCGGCCACTTTACCGGGGGCCGCAAAGCCGCCGGTCGTGGCGTGAATCACCTGATCCACTGCTCACAGCGCCGCTACCTGCCGGTAGATTCAGAGCCTCTTGGATGATCAAGTCTGAAACTTGTTCCGGATTGTCGTCCCGTCGTAGTCTCGCGGGACCGTGCAGGCAGAAGGGGGCCCAGAGTGACCGCTGAGGCCAGTCAGGCGGCTCCCCCGGGCATCGCCGTCGACGGCGGGCGACCGCTCCGTATCGCGCTCCTCACCTACAAGGGCAACCCGTTCTGCGGCGGCCAGGGCGTCTACGTCCGCCACCTCTCCCGTGAACTCGCCCGCCTGGGCCACCGGGTGGAGGTCATCGGCTCCCAGCCCTATCCCGTGCTGGACGAGCACGACGAACACGGCGCCTACGCGGGCCGGTTGAGCCTCACCGAGCTGCCCAGCCTCGACCTCTACCGCCAGCCCGACCCCTTCCGCACGCCCAAGAGGGGCGAGTACCGGGACTGGGTCGACGCGCTGGAAGTGGCGACCATGTGGACCGGCGGCTTCCCCGAGCCGCTCACCTTCTCCCTGCGTGCCGGACGCCAACTGCGCGCCCGCAGGGGGGAGTTCGACGTCGTCCACGACAACCAGACGCTCGGCTACGGCCTGCTCGGTGACCTCGGCGCCCCCCTGGTCACCACCATCCACCACCCCATCACCGTCGACCGGCAGCTCGAACTCGACGCCGCCGAAGACCTCAAGCGCCGCCTCTCCGTGCGCCGTTGGTACGCCTTCACCCGCATGCAGAAGCGCGTCGCCCGCCGCCTGCCCTCCGTCCTCACCGTCTCCGGCAGCTCCCGCGCGGAGATCGTGGACCACCTCGGCGTACGGCAGGACCGGGTGCACGTCGTCCACATCGGCGCCGACACCACCCTGTTCGCGCCGAATCCGGCCGTGCCCGAGGTGCCGGGCCGGATCGTCACCACCTCCAGCGCCGACGTGCCCCTCAAGGGCCTGGTGTTCCTGGTGGAGGCCCTCGCCAAGGTGCGCGCCGAACAGCCGCACGCCCACCTCGTCGTCGTCGGCAAGCGCCCCGGGCAGGGCCCGGTCGCCCAGGCGATCGAGCGGTACGGGCTGGAGGACGCCGTCGAGTTCGTCAAGGGCATCTCCGACGCCGAGCTGGTCGACCTGATCCGCTCCGCCGAAGTCGCCTGCGTGCCCTCGCTGTACGAGGGGTTCTCGCTGCCCGCCGCCGAGGCCATGGCCACCGCCACCCCGCTGGTCGCCACCACCGGCGGCGCGATCCCCGAGGTCGCCGGCACCGACGGCGAGACCTGCCTGGCCGTACCCCCCGGTGACGCGGGCGCGCTCGCCGCCGCCCTGACCCGGCTGCTCGGCGACCGCGAGCTGCGCGCCCGGCTCGGCGCGGCCGGCCGCGAGCGGGTGCTCGCCCGCTTCACCTGGGCCCGCGCGGCCGAGGGCACGGTGGCCCGCTACCGCGAGGAGATCGACCGCGCCCGTACGGGTCCCCGCGCGGACAGACCCCTTCCCGCAGCCGTCCCCGGCCGTCCCGTCGCCGCCGCGGCGAGCGTCGCGGCACCTTCCGAAAGCTCCTCCGAAAGCAGGGCCACGTGCTGACCGTCGACTTCTCCCGGTTCCCGCTCGCCCCCGGCGACCGTGTCCTGGACCTCGGCTGCGGGGCCGGCCGGCACGCCTTCGAGTGCTACCGGCGCGGCGCCCGGGTGGTGGCCCTGGACCAGAACGCGGAGGAGATCCGCGAGGTCGCCAAGTGGTTCGCGGCGATGAAGGAGGCCGGCGAGGCCCCCGAGGGCGCCACCGCCACCGCGATGGAGGGCGACGCGCTCGCGCTGCCCTTCCCCGACGAGTCCTTCGACGTCGTCATCATCTCCGAGGTGATGGAGCACATCCCCGACGACAAGGGCGTCCTCGCCGAGATGGTCCGCGTCCTCAAGCCCGGCGGCCGGATAGCCGTCACCGTGCCCCGGTACGGTCCCGAGAAGGTCTGCTGGGCGCTCTCCGACGCCTACCACGAGGTCGAGGGCGGCCACATCCGCATCTACCGTGCCGAGGAACTCCTCGCCAAGATGCGCGGCGCCGGCCTCAAGCCGTACGGCACCCACCACGCGCACGCGCTGCACTCGCCGTACTGGTGGCTCAAGTGCGCCTTCGGCGTCGACAACGACAAGGCGCTGCCGGTGCGGGCGTACCACAAGCTGCTGGTCTGGGACATCATGAAGAAGCCGCTGGCCACGCGCATGGCCGAGCAGGCGCTCAACCCGCTGATCGGCAAGAGCTTCGTCGCCTACGCGACCAAGCCGCACCTGCCCCGCCTCGACGAGGCCGGGACGGACGCCCCGTGACCACGCCCCGGACCGACCACCTCGTACTGAACGGCGTCCTCACCGCCGAGCAGGCCGCCGACACCGTACGCGGCATCCTCGCGGTGCAGCGCGCCGACGGCGCGATCCCCTGGTTCCGCGGCCACCACCTCGACCCCTGGGACCACACCGAGGCCGCCATGGCCCTCGACGCGGCCGGGGAGCACGCGGCCGCCGAGCGTGCCTACCGCTGGCTCGCCGACCACCAGAACGAGGACGGCTCCTGGTACGCCGCCTACGCCGACGGCGCCCACGACGACATCACCGACCGCGCCCGCGAGTCCAACTTCGTCGCCTACATAGCCGTCGGCGTCTGGCACCACTACCTGTCCACCGGGGACGACACGTTCCTGGACCGGATGTGGCCCACCGTGTACGCGGCCGTCGAATGGGTGCTCCGGCTCCAGCAGCCGGGCGGGCAGATCGGCTGGCGCGTCGACGCGGACGGCCGGCCCGAGACCGACGCCCTGCTCACCGGCAGCTCGTCCGTCCATCACGCCCTGCGCTGCGCCCTCGCCATCGCCGAGCAGCGCGAAGAGCCCCAGCCGGACTGGGAGTTGGCCGCCGGCGCGCTGCGGCACGCCATCCGCAGGCACCCCGAGCGGTTCCTCGACAAGAACCAGTACTCGATGGACTGGTACTACCCGGTCCTCGGCGGCGCCGTCACCGGCGCCGAGGCCAAGGAGCGCATCGAGGCCGACTGGGACCGCTTCGTCGTGCCCGGCCTGGGCGTGCGCTGCGTCGTCCCCAACCCCTGGGTCACCGGCGGCGAGTCCTGCGAACTGGCCCTGGCCCTCTGGGCGATGGGCGAGTCCGACCGCGCGCTGGAGATCCTCCAGTCCATCCAGCACCTGCGCGACGACGAGTCCGGGCTGTACTGGACCGGCTACGTCTTCGACGACGACGCCATCTGGCCCCAGGAACTGACCAGTTGGACCGCGGGCTCCCTCCTCCTCGCAGTCGCCGCCCTCGGCGGCCACGACGCGACCGGCGCCGTCTTCGGCGCCGAGCACCTACCCCACGGCCTGGACCCCGACTGCTGCGACTAGGGGCAGGCGGGGCCGCTCAGGACCGGCGCCCGGCGTCAGCGGTGCAGGCGGCCGGCGATGGCGTGGCCGATGAAGAGGTAGACCACGGCGGCCAGTCCGTAGCCGGCGACGACCCGGGCCCACGCCTCGTCGAACGTGAACAGGTCGTGGGACCAGCCGGCCAGCCAGGAGGCCGTGTCATGGACGAACTCGACCAGGGTGTTGCCCCGGTTCGCGTCCAACAGGTACATCAAGATCCACAGACCGAGGATGAGGGCCATCACGTCCGCTACGACGGCGATGACACGGCCGGCCTGGTTGGTGCCTGAGTGGTGTCGAGACATGGTGTTCGAATTGCCGCCGGACGCCCGCTGAAACCGGCTACAGGCCCGTGATACCGGGCCCGGCGACCCGTACGGGCCTCCCGGCTGGCGGCGGCCGGGAGGCCGGGCAAGGCTTCGGAGCAGAGACACCCGCTCGGGGAATCACGTCCGGAGGACCGCGTGCCCGTTCCACTGCGCCGCACCTGGGTGGCGCTCATCCTGTGCTGCGCCCTGCTGGCCGGTACCGCCGCCTGCGGCAGTGACGACAAGACCAGCACCAAGACCCCGGCCGCGGCCTCCCCGAGCCCCAGTACCTCCGCCGAACGCCAGAAGTTCGCCAAGACCCGGTTCGTCGCCAACGCGGGCCTCGCGGCCGGGGCGACCTACCAGTGGATCGTGAAGCCCTGGCGGGCCGGCACCTTCAGGAAGGGTGCCGACGGCCGCAAGGTGGCCCTCGTCAAGGCCGGTCTCGCCGGTGCCTTCGCCTACAACCGGCTCAAGGCCGCCCAGAAGAACGCCCAGGGCGACCCCACCCTGACCAAGGCGCTCGCCCCGCTCACCGCGGGCATCGAGAACCTGAAGAACCTGCCGTCCAAACTGCGCAACGGCGATACGGACGCGATGAGTTCCTTCGAGGACACCATCAACAAGGTGAAGAGCGCGGGTGCGAGCGCCGGCGCACCGGTCAAGGACCAGGTGCCCTCCTCCTCGGACCTGTCCAAGGGCTAGCTCCAAGGGCTAGCTCCAAGGGCTGACACGGCCGCGGCCCCCCGCCCGCAAGGGGCGAGGGGCCGCATACGACGGTTGCTGAGCTCAGCCGCGCTGGATGCCCGAGGTGTCCTGGAGGACACCGCGACGGCCGTCCTGGGTCTGCGCGAGCAGCGCGGCACCGCGCTGCTCGACCGCCAGGTACCAGGTGCCGGGGGCCAGTTCGGCGACCGGGCTGGGCGAGCCGTCCTCCGCGAACAGCGGACGGGTCACCGGCACGGCGAACCAGAACGGCGAGAAGTCGGCGGCCGGCGCCTGCTGCTGCGGCGCCGGAGCACCCTGGCCGAACGCCTGGGCCTGCTGCGGCTGACCGCCGCCGAAGGACGCGGCCGGGGCGCCGGGGTAGCCGTACCCCTGGGGCGGCTGGGCGCCGTAGGGCTGCGGGGCGGCCGGCTTGGGCGCCGGGATCAGCGGAGCCTGGAGCGCCGGGACCAGCGGGGTGGCGACGGCGGCGCCCGCCAGGATCAGCGTGGCGACCAGCGCCAGGATCAGACCGGTACCCGCGCTCGGCGACTTGGAGCCGGCGGCGATGTTGTCCAGGCCGCCGACCGGGTCGATCACATTGCCCAGCGCGCTCCACGCGGCGAACACCGCGAACGCCACACCGAAGACGCCGAGTTCGAGACCGGCGACCTTGCGGGGCTGCGGCAGCGCGCGGGCGGTGACGACGAGCGCGGCGGCGATCAGACCTGCCAGGACGACGCTGAGCAGGACCGGGCCGCTCTCCCAGAGATTCGGCATGTCGACGTCGCCGGCAAGGTCGTCGTACGAAAAGTTGTCGAAGAACGACGCGATGAGCAGCAGCAGCGCCGCTCCGATCACCACGCCGTCGCCTCTGGTGAGGGATCGGATATTCACTTCATCAGGTCCTTCGTAGGTCGTCTCGTCGTCGGTAGACAGTACCGTCCGCGTGATCCGGTGTGCGGACGGTTTCGCCCGGCGGTCACGACTCGTGCAGGAAACTCACGATTCCCTCAGAGATCCCCTGCGCGGCCTTCTGCCGCCAGGGACCGCTGGTCAGCAGGGCGACATCGGACGTGTCCCGCATGTTCCCGCACTCGATGAACACCTTCGGAACCGTTGACAGATTGAGACCGCCGAGGTCCGTGCGCGTGACCATCCCGGTGCCGTCGCCCAGGTAGTTGGAGAAGGGTTCGCCGGTGGCCTCGCGGTAGCCGGCCGCGACCCGCGCGCCCAGCTTCTTGGAGGGGGCGACGATGGGCCGGGTGTCCGCGCCGCCCGCGTGCACCGCGCCCGGCAGGATGACGTGGAAGCCCCGGTTGCCCTCGGCCGAGCCGTCCGCGTGCAGTGAGATCGCCGCGTCCGCGTGGGCGGTGTTGCCGATCCGGGCCCGCTCGTCCACACACGGGCCCCACTCGCGGTCGCCGTCGTGGGTCAGCTTCACCGTGGCCCCCTGCTTCTCCAGCAGCGCCCGCAGCCGGTGGGCGAGGTCGAGCGTGAACCTGGCCTCCGGGTAACCGGCGTCGGTGGCGGTGCCGGTGGTGTCGCACTCCTTCTTGCCGTTGCCGACGTCGACCTGCTTGTTGATCTCGGCCGTGTGCCGGAAGTTGCCCGTGTTGTGGCCGGGGTCGATGACGACGACCTTCCCGGCGAGCGAGCCCGTACCGGGCGAGGGGCTGCTGGTGCCGCCCGGCGCCGCGGACGCCGACGGGCTCGCGGCGGCAGCCGGGCGGTCCGGTTCGTCGCCGAGCGCCGAGTAGGCCAGCCAGCCCAGCAGGGCGACCGGCACCAGCGCGGCGAACGTGATGGTCAGCGCGCGCCGGGAGCGCGGCTGGGGAGCTTCGTCTTCCGGGCCTTCGTACGACACGCAGCCACCCTAACGGCACCCCCCGCCCGGCCCCCGCATTGCTGACGGGGCGTCAGATGCCGTCGCCGGTGCGCTTCAGCACCCGCAGCGAGCCCGTCGCGGAGACCTCGGTGAACGCGCCCGAGGCCAGCGCCCGCAGGTACACCCGGTAGGGCGCCTGGCCGGTGAACTCGTCCTCCGGCTCCGGGAACACGTCGTGGATGACCAGCAGGCCGCCGGGCGCGAGGTGCGGGGCCCAGCCCTCGTAGTCGGCGTTCGCGTGCTCGTCGGTGTGGCCGCCGTCGACGAACACCAGCGCCACGGGGGAGTTCCACACGGCGGCGACCTGCGGGGAGCGGCCGACCAGCGCGATCACATGGTCCTCCAGGCCCGCCCGGTGCAGGGTGCGGCGGAAGGTGGGGAGCGTGTCCATCAGGCCGACCTCGGGGTCGACGGTCTCCGGGTCGTGGTAGTCCCAGCCCGGCTGCTGCTCCTCGCTGCCCCGGTGGTGGTCGACGGTGAGCGCGGTGACCCCCGCCTCGCGGGCCGCGTCCGCGAGCAGCACGGTGGAGCGCCCGCAGTAGGTGCCGACCTCCAGCAGCGGCAGCCCGAGCCGCCCGGCCTCCACCGCCGCCGCGTACAGTGCCAGGCCCTCGTCCACGGGCATGAACCCCTTCGCGGCCTCGAACGCGGCCAGGATCTCGGGCTTGGGGGCCGTCGGCATGAGGGGTCCTCTCGGTCGTACGTCTCTCTCGGCGCCTCATGCTGCCGCACCCCCCGCCGGGGAACGACGGGGGGTGCGGTGGCGGGGGGAGTTGTACGGGTTACGCCGTGACGGTCTCGCCCGGCAGCGGCAGGTCCAGCTCGACCGGACGCTCGTCCCCGGTGTGCGTCGCCGAGGAGGCCAGCGGGCCGTGCCCGGCGGCGCGGGCGGCCAGGACGTACGGGCCCTCGGACGGCACCGCGAGGGCGTAGCTGCCGTCCGGCTCGGAGAGCGTGGTGCCCGCCTGGCGGCCCCGGCGGTCGATCAGGGTGACCTTGGCGCGGGCCACCGGGGCACCGGAGGCGTCCAGCACCCGGCCCCGGAAGCCGCGCAGCACCTCCTCGGCGCGCTCCAGCACCGCGTCCTCCTCGCTGCTGGCCCGCAACTGGGTGTGCGGGGCGGCCGGACGCGGGGTGCGCGGCAGGAACACCGCGAGCGCCAGGCCCACCAGCACGGCGGCCGTGGCGATCAGGAACGACACCCGGAAGCCGTGCATCGTCGGCACCGCGACCCCGCCGCCCAGGTCGTGCGCGGTGTTGGCCAGCACCATGCCGATGACGGCGCTGGAGACCGAGGTGCCGATGGAGCGCATCAGGGTGTTGAGCCCGTTGGCGGCACCCGTCTCGGAGGCCGGGACCGCGCCCACGATCAGCGCGGGCAGCGAGGAGTACGCCAGGCCGATGCCGGCGCCGAGGACCACCGAGGTGATGATCGTCTGCCAGGCGGCGTGCATGAGGCCGAGGCCGCCCGCGTAGCCGAGGGCGATGACCAGCAGGCCGATGATCAGCGTCGTCCGGGGGCCGTAGCGGGCCGAGAGGCGGGCGTAGACCGGGGCGGTGAACATCATCGTCAGGCCCAGCGGGGCCACGCACAGACCGGCGACCACCATCGACTGGCCCAGGCCGTAGCCGGTGGCGGTGGGGAGCTGGAGCAACTGGGGGAGGACCAGCGAGACGACGTAGAAGCTGACGCCGACCATGATCGAGGCGAGGTTGGTGAGCAGCACCTCGCGGCGGGCGGTGGTGCGCAGGTCGACCAGCGGGGCCTGGACGCGCAGCTCGTACACGCCCCACAGCAGCAGTACGGCGAGCGCGGCGCCGAAGAGGCCGAGGGTGGTGCCGGAGGACCAGCCCCAGTCGCTGCCCTTGGTGACGGGCAGCAGGAGCAGCACCAGACCGGCGGAGAGGCCGGCGGCGCCCGGGTAGTCGAAGGAGCCCTTCGCGCGGGCGGGGGACTCGGGGACGACGAGCAGGGTCAGGCCGATGGCGAACACGCCCAGGCCGGCGGCGCCGTAGAACAGGGCGTGCCAGTCGGTGTGCTGGGCGACCAGGGCCGCGGCGGGCAGCGCGAGGCCGCCGCCGACGCCGATCGAGGAGCTCATCAGCGCCATCGCGGAGGCGAGCCGCTCACGCGGGAGCATGTCGCGCATCAGGCCGATGCCCAGCGGGATCGCGCCCATGGCGAAGCCCTGGAGGGTGCGGCCCACGATCATCAGGAGCAACTGGCTGGTGACCGCGCTGACCAGCGCGCCGGCCACCATCACGGACAGGCTGAGGATCAGCATCCGGCGCTTGCCGTACAGGTCGCCGAGGCGGCCCATGATCGGGGTGGCGACGGCACCGGAGAGCAGGGTGGAGGTGAGGACCCAGGTCGCGTTGCTCGGCTCGGTGCCGAGCAGTTGCGGCAGGTCCTTGATGACCGGCACGAGCAGGGTCTGCATCACCGCGACCACGATGCCCGCGAAGGCGAGCACCGGGACGACGGCCCCGCCCGCTCTCCGGGGGGCGTGGTCGGGCGTGGTGTGGGTCATGGAAATGGGTCCTCCCGCGTGAATACGTGCCGGGTGAACCTCGTATGCACAGGAAACTATTCCGTTGCTTCGGGACGCTAATGAATCCTTGACCGAGACATGGGTTTCTGACCGGGTGTCATGCTTTACAGCCAGCCCTGCTGACGGGCTTCCCGTACGGCCTCCGCCCGGTTGCGGGTGCCGGTCTTGCCGATCGCCGCGGAGAGGTAGTTGCGGACGGTGGACTCCGAGAGGTGCAGCCGGGCGGCGATGTCGGCGACCGTCGCGCCGTCCACGGAGGCGGTCAGTACGTCGCGCTCCCGGCCGGTCAGCGGGTTCGGTCCGGCGCTGAGCGCGGCCGCCGCCAGTACGGGGTCGACCACCGTCTCCCCGGCCAGCACCCTGCGTACCGCCTGGGCCAGCTCCTCCACCGGGCCGTCCTTGACCAGGAATCCGGCCGCCCCCGCCTCCATCGCCCGGCGCAGATAGCCCGGCCGCCCGAACGTGGTCAGGATCAGCACCCGGCACCCCGGCACCCGCTCCCGCAGCAGCGCGGCCGCGTCCAGCCCGCTCAGCCCCGGCAACTCGATGTCCAGCAGCGCCACATCCGGCCGGCACTCCACGGCGGCCGCCACGATCGCGTCCCCCGCCGACACCTGCGCGACCACCTCGATGTCGTCCTCCATCCCCAGCAGCAGCGCCAGCGCACCCCGCATCATCCCCTGGTCCTCGGCCAGCAGAAGCCGGATCTCCTTCACGGCGCCAGGGTAGCGGGGGCCGTCCGGCGGTCAGGGGGGTGCGGTTTACGGGGGCCGGGGTTTTGGCGGGTCGGCGGGGCCGGAAGCCTGGCCGCTTTGGCGCGCGGGTGCGTGGGTGCGCGCGGGTTCGCCGTGACGCCGTGGGGAGGCGGCGGGGGCCGGGGCTGTTTGGTCGGCTGTGGGCGTTGCGGGGGTGGCTGGAGCGGCGCTGCTTCTGGCGCGTGGGGCCGCCGGGATGCGGCGGGGAGCGGGGCTGCTTGCTCGGGGCGGGTGAGGTCTCGTTGCTTTTGGTGCGGGGTGCCGCCGGTATGTCGTGGGGAGTGGGCGGGTGCCGGGAGCCTCGCTGTCTCTGGGGGCTGGTGCGTCGGGTCGCCGTTCGGGGGGCGGGGTTGCTGTCTCGGCTTGGGGGGGGGGCTGTGGGTCCGTCAGGACTTCTGGGCCAGTGGGATCGGGTTCTCGGTTGCCGGGAGTTCTGCTGTCACTGTGAAGCCGCCCCCTGGGGCCGGGCCCGCTGTGAGGGAGCCGGAGGCTGCGGCGAGGCGTTCGGTGAGGCCCGTCAGGCCGGTGCCGGCGGTGCTCGGGGTGGGTGTGCCGGTGCCGTTGTCGGTGATGGTGAGGCGGGCGCGTTCCCCGGCGCTCTCCACGGTGATCTCGCAGCGGGTGGCGCGGCTGTGCCGGACCACGTTGGTCACCGCCTCGCGTACGACCCAGCCGAGCAGCGCCTCGGTCTGCGGGGCCAGCGGTGCCCCCGACTGCCGGACCACGGGCTCCACGCTCGCCGCCGCCAGTGCCGAGCGCGCGCGGGTCAGCTCGGTGGACAGACTGCCCTCGCGGTAGCCGGTCACCGCCTCCCGGATCTCCGTCAGCGCCTGGCGCCCCACCGACTCGATGTCCCCGATCTGCGCCAGCGCCGCGTCCAGGTCCCGCCCGGCCAGCCGCCGCGCGGCCTCCGACTTCACCACGATCACCGACAGGGTGTGTCCCAGCAGGTCGTGCAGATCGCGGGAGAAGCGCAGCCGTTCCTTCTCCACCGCCCGCCGCGCCAGCTCCTCACGCGCGGCCCGCAGTTCCCGCACCGCCTCCGACAGGCTCAGGATCGCCGCAGTGACCATGCAGGACAGGAAGGTCGCGTACCCGATGTTCGGCGCCTCCCGCCAGCCCTCGCGCAGGCCCGCGAGGACCGCGCCGTACGCCGCGAGCAGCAGGCCGGTCCGGCCGAGGTTCCGGCCGCGCAGGGTGGCGCCGGTGGCGAGGCCCAGCAGGGGGAAGAACAGCAGCCAGTTGCCGCCGTAGCCGACCGCGAGACCCGTCGTCACCAGGCCCATCGTCAGCAGCGCCAGCCGGGTGGAGAGGGACTGCCGCTTCTCGCGGTCGAAGGCGCGGAACGTGACGTACACGTAGAGGGAGTTGAAGACGAACAGGCCCAGGCCGCCGATCCACGGGTTCTCGGCCTTGCCCTGGAGCAGGTTGGAGAAGGAGCCGAGGCCCATCAGCAGCCAGGGCAGCAGAGCGAAGCCGGTCGGCGGGGGCCCCGCGTGGTGGTGCCCCGGTACGGGGTTCCCGCACCTCGTACCCGCGGGCTTCCGCGCGGCCCTGGCCCGTGCCCACCATGACATGTCCGTTTTCCCCGCGTTCTCCACCGCTGCCTCGCCCGCACGTTCGACGGGGCGACGGTACAGCGTAGGAAATGAGCGCCTCTGTCCGCGTCCAGCCGATTCGATGCCCCGCGTCTGTGTCATGCCTGCGACGGTAGGAGCGGCGCGCGGCCGCGGGCAGAGGCGTACGTACGGACTCCGGCAGTACAAATGTCACGGCCGGACATGACGAAGGGGCGGGGTGCGAGCCGTGTGGCCCGTACCCCGCCCCTCGCCGTATCGATCAGGCAGCCGACTCGGCGGTCCCGCCGCCCGGGCGGCGATGGCGCCCGCTGGGGGCGCTCCCCCCGTCCCGGTCCGCGACCGGTCCCCGGTGCTTGCCGTGCCCGTCCGCCTCGGCGGAGACGGACACCGGCTGATGGACCCCGGAATCCGCGGGCGCGGACAGCGGCTGCGTCGTGCTGGTCTCGGTCATCGGAAGCATTCACCCCGTCAACATGATCGTCTTGCAGCCGGAGGAGTCTAACCAACACCCGGGGGGCCCGGTCCAGGCGGCGGCACCGATGCCGGTTACGCCGTGACCGCCTTGGCGAGCGGGGCCTCGCGCAGGGGGACCGGACGGGGGGCCGGGGGCTCGGGTTCGGCTGCCTCCGGCGGCTCCGCGGGGGCCGGGTCCGGGGCCGGAGGCATCAGTTCCGCCACTCCGCACGGGGTCTGGGCCGTGGCGTAGGGGAGACGGAGGACGCCCTCCGGGGTCCACAGGCCCGTACCCACCAGCCAGCCTTCCGGAGCGGGGAGGTGGCGCACCCGGCGTTCGGCCGGGCGCCAGGTGCCCACCCAGATGCCGAGGGGGCCGTCGACCCTCAGGGCCACCGCGCAGTTCTCCGGCGTCAGGACCTGCCCCGGCTGGACGGCGAAGGGGGTCACCGTGCAGTCCGGCAGCCGGAGCGCGCCGGGGAAGCGGACCGGCAGGGTGCCGCCCAGCACGCCCCAGCCCAATCGTTCCTGCCCCGGCGTGGCCGCGTCCGAGGAGATCACCAGCAGCCCGCTGTCGGGGTCGGCCAGCAGCAGCCGGTCGTCGCTGTCGGGCGCGATCTCCAGCAGCGGCGAGACCTCGCCGTCCCGGGCCAGGTCCACCACGACCGTCTTGGTCCGCCCGTCCAGCTCCCGGTCGAGCGCCAGCATCCGCCCCGCCGACTCCAGCCAGACCCCGCCCGAGCACCGCCCCGGCAGCTCCGCCACCCGCTCCGGCCCGGCCGCGCCCCCCGCCACCAGCCACACCGCCGTGGACGTCTCGCACACCGCCAGCGCGTACGCCCGCTCGCCCCCCGGCGCGGGCGGCAGCAGCGTCACGTAGGTGTCGGACCCGCACTCCACCGCCCCGACCGGCAGCTCACCGGTGCCGGGCCCGGTCGGGTACAGCAGCGAGAACGCGTGCCGCCGCTCCACCAGCCGGTGGATCAGCACCCGCCCGTCGCCCATCGGATGCACCTCGGTCCCCGGCTCCTCCGGCTGCCCGCCGGGCAGCGGCACCGCGTACGGCTCCGGGCCGTCCAGCGTCCAGCGCTCCGGGAACCAGCTCTCCCCGGCCGGCGCCAGCCGGGCCGCGTACGCGCCGTCCGCCGTGATGGCGTACCGCGTCGTGGGCGCCTCGTGTTCCGCGCCGGTCGACGGGGATTCGATCGCACAGGCCGTCATGGTTCGGTCACCTCCGGCGACGAAGCTAGTTTTCGTACGCACGGCCGGGGGCCCGGGTCCGGACCACTTCACACATACGGGTGGCGCAGAAGCGATTCCTCTGAGGAAAGGGCGGGTGTGGGCGTACCGCCCCCGGGGCCGCCGTACGCGGTACGGCCCCCCTGGACGGACAGGTAGCCTTTCCTCGTGCCCCGTCTGTCTGAAGTCATCGCCGCGCTGGAGACCCTGTGGCCCACCGAGCGGGCCGAGTCCTGGGACGCGGTCGGCACGGTCACGGGCGACCCCGGCCAGGAGGTCACCCGCGTCCTGTTCGCCGTGGACCCGGTGCAGGAGGTCGCCGACGAGGCCGTACGGCTCGGCGCCGACCTGCTCGTCACCCACCACCCGCTCTATCTGCGCGGGACGACCACGGTGGCGGCCGGCACCCCCAAGGGCCGGGTCGTGCACACGCTGATCAAGAACGACGTCGCCCTGCACGTCGCGCACACCAACGCCGACAAGGCCGATCCCGGAGTCTCCGACGCCCTCGCCGGCGCGCTGGACCTGAGGGTCACCGGCCCCCTCGTACCCGACCCCGACGACCCGGCCGGACGCCGGGGCCTGGGCCGGATCTGCGAGCTGGACCACCCGCTGACCGTGCGCGAGCTGGCCGAGCGCGCCGCCGAGCGGCTGCCCGCCACCGCGCAGGGCATCCGGGTGGCCGGCGACCCCGACGCCGTCGTCCGCCGGGTCGCCGTCAGCGGCGGCTCCGGCGACAGCCTCTTCGACCGGGTCCGCGCGGCCGGTGTGGACGCCTTCCTCACCGCCGACCTGCGCCACCACCCGGCGTCGGAGTTCGCCGCGGTCACCGCGTCCGTCACCGAGCGCCCGCTCGCGCTCCTCGACGCGGCCCACTGGGCCACCGAGTGGCCCTGGTGCGAGCTGGCCGCGGCCGAACTCGACCAGATCTCCGACCGTCACGGCTGGGGCCTCCGGGTCCACGTGTCCAAGACGGTCACCGACCCCTGGACCGCCCACGCGGCGTCCCCCGTCACCTCTAGCCCCATGGGAGCCCCCAACTGAACGCCGAGCCCGCCGACCAGATCCGACTTCTCGACGTCCAGGCCCTCGACGTCCGCCTCCAGCAGCTCGCGTACCAGCGCAGCGCGCTCCCCGAGCACGCCGAGATCGAGACGCTGGGCAAGGACCTCGTCCAGCTCCGCGACCTGCTGGTGGCCGCGCAGACCGAGGAGAGCGACTGCGCCCGCGAGCAGATCAAGGCCGAGCAGGACGTGGACCAGGTGCGCCGCCGCGCCACCCGTGACCAGCAGCGCCTGGACTCCGGCGCGGTCACCTCGCCCAAGGACCTCACCGGCCTCCAGCACGAGATCGCCTCCCTCGCCAAGCGCCAGGGCGACCTGGAGGACGTCGTCCTCGAGGTCATGGAGCGCCGCGAGGCCGCCCAGGCGCGGGTCGCCGAGCTGACCGAGCGGGTCGCCTCCGTGCAGGCCAAGGCCGACGACGCCACCGCGCGCCGCGACGCCGCGTTCCGTGAGCTGGACGACGAGGCCGCCGCGGTCACCAAGGAGCGCGAGGTCGTCTCCGCCTCCGTCCCGGCCGACCTGCTCAAGCTGTACGACCGCCTGCGCGCCCAGGGCGGCGGTGTCGGCGCGGCCAAGCTGTATGCCCGCACCTGCCAGGGCTGCCGCCAGGAGCTGGCGATCACCGAGCTGAGCGAGATCCGCGCGGCCGCGCGCGACGCCGTGGTGCGCTGCGAGAACTGCCACCGCATCCTGGTGCGCACGTCGGAGTCGGGCCTGTAGTCGGGCTGTGAGCGGGCGGTAAGGAGCGCTGGGCGTGCGGGAGTTCGTCGTCGAGGCCGACGGGGGATCGCGGGGCAACCCCGGACCGGCGGGGTACGGGGCCGCCGTGAGCGACGCGGCCACGGGGGAGACCCTGGCCGAGGCCGCCGAGTTCATCGGCGTCGCCACCAACAACGTCGCCGAGTACCGGGGCCTCCTCGCCGGCCTGCGCGCCGCCCACGCCCTCGACCCCGAGGCGCGGGTCGCCGTCCGCATGGACTCCAAGCTGGTCGTCGAGCAGATGTCGGGCCGCTGGAAGATCAAGCACCCCGACATGAAGCCCCTGGCCATGGAGGCCCGCGCCGTCTTCCCGCCCGGCCGGGTCACCTACGAGTGGATACCGCGCGAGCGCAACAAGCACGCCGACCGGCTGGCCAACGAGGCGATGGACGCGGGCGCGAGGGGCGAGGCGTGGACGCCACGGGCCCCGGCGGTTCCCGAGCCCGAGGGCCCGCCCGGCGACGCGCGCGCGGGAGCGGCGGCCGTGCGGGCGGCGCTGTCCAAGGGGCAGGCCGCACCCGGCTCCGACCCGGTGGAGCCGGCCGACACCGCCCAGGCCGACACCCGCGCCGCCCGTACCGTCGCCTCCGCCACGACCTCCTCGCCCGGCTGGAGCGCGGCTCCCGACCTCGGGGCGCCCGCCACCTTCGTGCTGCTGCGGCACGGGGAGACGCCGCTCACTCCGCAGAAGCGGTTCTCCGGGAGCGGGGGGAGCGATCCCGCGCTGTCGGAGGTGGGACGGGAGCAGGCGCGGCTGGTGGCGGAGGCCCTGGCGCGGCGGGGGACCGTACAGGCGGTCGTCGCCTCGCCGCTGGCCCGTACGCGGGAGACCGCCGGGATCGTCGCCGCCCGGCTCGGGCTGGACGTGCGCGTGGACGACGGGCTGCGCGAGACGGACTTCGGCGCGTGGGAGGGGCTGACCTTCGCCGAGGCCCGCGAGCGCTACCCCGACGACCTGACCGCGTGGCTCGGTGACCCGGAGGCGCGTCCCACCGGCGGTGGCGAGAGCTTCGCGGAGACCGCCGAGCGGATCGAGGAGGCCCGCGCCCGGCTGGTCGCCGAGTACCAGGGCCGTACGGTCCTGCTGGTCACCCACGTCACGCCGATCAAGACCCTGCTGCGCCTCGCCCTGGGCGCCCCGCCCGAGTCCCTGTTCCGGATGGAGCTGTCGGCCGCCTCGCTGTCGGCGGTGGCGTACTACGCCGACGGCAACGCGAGCGTACGGCTGTTCAACGACACGTCCCACCTGCGTCCCTGAGCCCGGCCGCGCCGCGCGCCAGCTCCTCGATCCGGGCCCAGTCCCCGGCGGCCACCGCGTCCGCCGGGACCATCCAACTGCCGCCCACGCAGCCCACGTTGGGCAGCGCCAGATACTCCGGGGCGCTCGCCTCCGCGATGCCGCCCGTGGGACAGAAGCGGGCGTCGGGCAACGGCCCGGCGAGCGACCTGAGATACGCCGTACCGCCCGCCGCCTGGGCCGGGAAGAACTTCATCTCGCGCACCCCGCGCTCCAGCAGCGCCACCACCTCCGAGGTGGTCGACACCCCCGGCAGGAACGGCACCCCGGACTCCCGCATCGCGGCGAGCAGCGACTCGGTCCAGCCGGGGGAGACCAGGAACCGCGCCCCCGCCGCGACGCACTGGCTCACCTGGTCCGGCGTGATCACCGTCCCGGCGCCCACCACCGCCTCGGGCACCTCCTCGGCGATGGCCCGGATGCCGTCCAGCGCGGCCGGCGTGCGCAGCGTGACCTCGATCGCGGGCAGCCCCCCGGCGACCAGCGCCCGCGCCAGCGGCACGGCGTCGGCGGCGTCGGCGAGCACGACGACGGGGAGGACGGGCGCGAAGTCCAGTACGGAGGCGGGGGAGGGCGCGGGTGAGGTCATGGACGCCATCGTGCCCAGCGGTAGCAGCATGCGCAACGAACGTTGCACATGCTGCAACGCGGGTACGGCGGACGCTCAGTGAACCTCGTCCACCAGCACGTCCAGCGCCCACGGCTTCCCGGCCTTCTCCGGCGCCGCCGCCTCCACCTCGTACCCGAGATCCCGCAACGCGACGACCAGCTCGGCCGGGCCCTTCGGCGCGGCACCCTCGGTGAGCAGCGCGCGGACGATACGGCCCTTGGTGGCCTTGTTGAAGTGGCTGACCACCTTGCGGGTGGGCGCGTGCAGCACGCGCACGGTCGCCGTACGGCCGGCGACCTCGCCCTTGGGCTTCCATGCGGCGGCGTACGCGGCGGAGCGCAGGTCCAGTACGAGCCCGTCCCCGGCCGCCTCGGGCAGCACCTTGGCCATCGGCGCGCGCCAGTGCCCGGCCAGCGCGCCGAGGCCGGGGAGCTTGACGCCCATGGAGCAGCGGTAGGAGGGGATGCGGTCGGTGACGCCGATCGCGCCCCAGAGGCCGGAGAACACCAGCAGCGAGCGGGCCGCGCGGCGCTTGGCGGCGGGGTCGAGGGTGGCCAGGCCGAGGGCGTCGTAGAGGACACCGGTGTAGATCTCGCCCGCCGGGCGGGCGCCGGCCGTGAGCAGCCCGGCGTTCTTGGCGACCTCGCCGCGCAGTCCCTCGCTCAGCCCCAGCACCTCGCGGGCCTTCTCCTCGTCCCCGGCGCACAGCTCGACCAGCTCGGCGAGCACGGCCTGCCGGGCGGCGGCGAGACCGGGCAGGGACAGCGACCCGGGCTTCAGTGGGGCACCCCGGCCCGAGGACGCCTTTCCCTCCGACGGGGGCAGCAGGACCAGCACGGACAACTCCTTCTCTCGGCCTCCGCGCCAGCGTACGGGCCCCGGCCGCCGGTCCGTGCCGCCCGCCCGGCCCGGTACCATGGTCGGCACGGCAGACGAGCCGGGCGGACGGCCGCGTGGAGTCCCTTACGGGGCTTCCCGAGGAACGTCCGGGCTCCACAGGGCAGGGTGGTGGCTAACGGCCACCCGAGGCGACTCGCGGGACAGTGCCACAGAGAACAGACCGCCTCGCGCCTCGGCGCGGGGTAAGGGTGAAACGGTGGTGTAAGAGACCACCAGTGCCCAGGGTGACCTGGGCAGCTAGGTAAACCCCACCCGGAGCAAGGTCAAAAGGAAACACCCCGGTGTTTCTGCGCGGACGATCGAGGGCTGCCCGCCCGAGTCCGCGGGTAGACCGCACGAGGCCGGTGGCAACACCGGCCCTAGATGGATGGCCGTCACCGGGACGCCCGCGAGGGCCCCCGGAACAGAACCCGGCGTACAGCCCGACTCGTCTGTCGTATCCCCCCGGGACAGGCCCCTGAGGGCATCCGGGGGCTCTACTCCTCGAACAGCACGTCCTGCTCGGTGATCACCGTCTGCCGCAGTCGCCGGCTGCGGGCGCCGATGACCAGGGCCGTGGCCGCCGCTGTGACGCCGAGGGCTGCGGGGACCATCCAGTTCCGGTCGAAGACATGGCCGAGGAGGTGGTCGAGGGAGAGGCGGCCGGGGCCCGTCACCGCGAGGCCGGCGGCGGCCAGGCCGAGGCTGGCGGCGTACTCGTAGCCGCCCTCCTGGGCGAAGAAGCCGTTGGGGACGTGGAGGGCCGCCGCGCCCGCCATCGCGCCGGCCGCCGACGCGCCCGCCACGGGGGTCGCGAGGCCGAGGGCCAGCAGGACGCCGCCGCCCGCCTCCGCCACCCCCGCCGCCGTCGCGCTCGCCCTGCCCGGTGCGAAGCCCACGGACTCCATGAACTGGCCGGTGCCCACCAGCCCGTGGCCGCCGAACCAGCCGAACAGTTTCTGCGCGCCGTGCGCGGCCAGTACCCCGCCGGTGCTCAGCCGGAGCAGCAGCAGACCCACGTCGCGTCGGTCGTAACAGGTCATGGTGACTCCCTTCCCTTGCGTCCACCGTCGCACCGGGCACCCCTTCCGGCCTCCCGGACCGGGCGTCCGGGTGGTCCGGGCGGCGGTACGTCCGGTGGCTGGGCGCGGGGGGCGGTGTGAGCCTGACGCCATGACGATTCAGCCCGCCAAGTTGCGCGACCCGGCCGTCAGGGCCTTCGTGCACGCCGTCAACTCCCATGACCGCGAAGGCTTCATGTCCCTCCTCGCGCCCGGCGCGACCATGGCCGACGACGGCGCCGACCGCGACCTCGCCGTCTGGATCGACCAGGAGATCTTCTCCACCCACGGTCATCTGGAGGTCGACAACGAGTCCCGTGGCGGACGCGCGCTCGTCGCCCGGTACCGCAACGACACGTGGGGCGAGATGCGGACCCGGTGGACGTTCACCGTGGCCGACGACGGGCGGATCTCACGGTTCGAGACAGGTCAGGCGTAGGGCGGGTCATAGGAGAGCAAAGTCCTGGCCGGGGAACCACCTCCCCCGGTAAGGGCCCTCCGGAGCCGGTGTACGGTCCCCGGGTGCGTGAAAGTTCCCCGCTCAGCCGACGTGCCCTTCTCGGTCTCGCGGCGGCCGCCGTGCCCCTGACCGCCACCGCCCCCGCCTCCGCCGCCGGGGCGAGATCCGCGGGGGCGAGATCCGCCGGGACCGGCGTCGTCGGCGGGGAGCGGCTCGGCCTCGGCGGGGTCCAGGTGCGGGCGGCCGGGCTGCCGAAGAAGCTCACCGCGCAGGCGTGGCTCGTCGCCGACCGGGACACCGGGGAAGTGCTCGCCTCGTACAACGCGCACCGGCGGCTCGCGCCCGCGTCCACGCTGAAGATGCTGTTCGCGGACACCGTGCTGCCCAAGTTCGCCCCGGAGCAGCGGTACCGGGTCACCGAGGCCGACCTCGCCGACATACCGTCCGGCTCCAGCCTCGTCGGCGTCCAGGCCGGGACCACGTACACCGTCGAGCAGCTCTGGCAGGGCGTGTTCCTGCGCTCGGGCAACGACGCGGTGCACGTGCTGGCCCACATGAACGGCGGGGTCGCCCGTACGGTCGCCGAGATGCAGGCCAGGGCCGAGTACCTGCACGCCCTCGACACCCGTGTGGTCAGCCCGGACGGCTTCGACCACAAGGGCCAGATCTCCTCCGCGTACGACCTCACGCTGTTCGCCCGCGCCGGGCTTGACAACGCCGACTTCCGGCGGCACTGCGGCACGCGTACCGCCGACTTCCCGGCGGGCGGCAAGAAGACCTTCCAGATCCAGAACACCGACCGCCTGCTCACCGGGGCGTGGGGGCTGCGGCCGTACGCGGGGCTGCTCGGCGTCAAGAACGGCTACACCAGCCACGCGGGCAACACCTTCACCGGCGCCGCCACCCGCGGCGGCCGCACCCTGCTGGTCACCGTGATGCACCCCGCCGAGGGCAGCAACGCGGTGTACGAGCAGACCGCCGCCCTCCTCGACTGGGGCTTCGGCGCGGGCCGCGCGGCCCAGCCGGTCGGCATGCTGGCCGCTCCCGGCGGTACGAGCCGGCCGACCGTCAGTCCGCTCCCGTCGGAACACCCGGCCCACGCCTCCACCACCCCGCCCCGCCCCTCCACCCTCCGCCTGGCCGAAGGCGCGGCGGGCACGGCGGCCCTGCTGGGCGCGGGCGCCTGGGCACTCCTGCGCCGCCGCCGGTCCGGCGCGCAGGGCACCCCCGCCGAAGCGGCATCGGGCGGCCGCCGGCGGCCCCGCGCGGCGGACACCGCCACCGAGGCGGTACCCCCACAGGGCCGCCGCCGTGCCCCCTCCCCGGAACCCCCCACCGAAGCGCCCCCTCAACAGGGCGGCCGCCACCGCCGCTGACGCCTCCGGCGCGGGGCAGGGACACGCTCCCCGGCACCGCCTTAGGCGGGCCCATTCTGGCGGGTCCGGGGGCAGGCGTGAACATGGCACGCGCTCCTCGGGGCCGGTCTTCCGTCGAGCCGTCGGAGACGTTCGTACACACGTCCCCCGCACTGTGCCCGAGCTGAGACCATGGGGGGGCGTCGTCCGGGGTTGGCTGGGAGGGGTTGTATGGGTGAGCGGGATGTCGTGACGGCTCCGGTGGTGGGGGTCGCTCCAGGGGCGGCCGGAGTCGCGGAGCGGCCGCGCGGGGTGCTCGTCACCTTCATGCTCGGGGCGCTCACCGCCACCACACCGCTGGCGATGGACATGTACCTGCCGTCGCTGCCGGAGGTCACCCGGACCCTGCACGCGCCCGCCGCCACCGTGCAGCTCACCCTCACCGCCTGTCTGGCCGGGATGGCGCTCGGGCAACTGGTCGTCGGCCCGATGAGCGACCGGTGGGGTCGGCGGCGCCCGCTGCTGACCGGCCTCGCCGTGTACCTCGTCGCCACCGCCCTGTGCGCGTTCGCGCCCACCGTCGAGACCCTGGTCGCCTTCCGGCTGGCGCAGGGACTCGCGGGCGCGGCCGGGATCGTCATCGCGCGGGCCGTCGTACGCGACCTGTACGACGGCGTCGCCATGGCCCGCTTCTTCTCCACCCTGATGCTGATATCCGGGGTCGCCCCGATCGTCGCCCCGCTGATCGGCGGGCAGATCCTCAGGGTGACCGACTGGCGGGGCGTGTTCGTCGTCCTCACCGGCATCGGGGCCGTACTCACCGCGCTGGTCTGGCTGCGGCTGCCCGAGACGCTGCCGCCCGCCGAACGGCACCGGGGCGGGGTGAAGGAGTCCCTGCGCACCATGCGCGGCCTCCTCGCCGACCTCCCCTTCACCGGCTACCTCCTCACGGGCGGCTTCGCCTTCGCCGCGCTGTTCGCGTACGTCTCGGCGTCCCCGTTCGTCGTCCAGGAGGTCTACGGCGCCTCCCCGCAGACCTTCAGCCTGCTGTTCGGGCTCAACTCGGTCGGTCTGGTCGTCGCCGGGCAGATCAACGGCAAGCTGCTGGTGGGCCGGGTCCGGCTGGACCGGGTGCTGGGCTGCGGACTCGCGGTGATCGTGCTGGCCGCGACCGCGCTGCTCCTCCTCGCCACCGGGGTCTTCGGCGAGGTCGGGCTCGCGCCCGTCGCCGCCGCGCTGTTCGTGCTGATGTCGGCGATGGGCTTCACCATGCCCAACACACAGGCGCTCGCCCTGCTGCGCACCCGGCACGCCGCGGGCTCCGCCTCCGCGCTGCTCGGTACGACCTCCTTCCTGATCGGCGCGGTCGCCTCCCCCCTCGTCGGGATCGCCGGGGAGCGCACCGCCGTACCGATGGCCGTCGTCCAGTTGGCGGCCGCGCTGGTCGCGGGAGTCTGCTTCATGGGACTGTGCCGACCCTGGAAGGCGGGCGCGGGCCCAGAGGGACCGGAAGGACCAGAAGGAGGGGACCACTGAGCGCACCGAAGCTCCGCCCCGGCACCCCCGAGCGGGCCGGGCTCGACCCCGCGGAGATGGCCCGCCTCACCGACGACCTGCACGCCCTCACCGCCGGGGCGCACCCCTGGGCCGCCGGGGCCGTCGCGGTGGCCGGGCGCGGACCGGTGATCGCGGTGGCCGAGGCGTCGGGATGGGCCGTGCGGTACGCCGCGTGGGACCCCAAGTCCGCCACCGGCGTCGAACTGCCGCCCGGCCAGCGGGTGCCGGTCACCTTGGACACCCCCTTCGACCTCGCCTCGCTCACCAAGCTGTTCACGTCCGTCGCGGCGCTGCAGCAGATAGAGCGGGGCACCCTCGGGATCGACGCCCGCGTGGGCGCGTACCTGCCCGAGTTCACGGGGGCGGCCGAACACGGCGTCACCGTACGGCAGTTGCTCACCCACACCGCCGGGCTCGCGCCAGAACTCCCGCTGTACGAGTACCCCGACCTGACCGCCCGCCTGGCCCGGCTCCGCGCGGAGCCGCCGACGTCGAAGCCGGGGGAGTACCTGTACTCCGACCTCGGCATGCTGATCCTTCAGCACGTCCTGGAGCGGATCACCGGGCGGACCCTGGACGTACTGATCGCCGACGGCATCACCCGCCCGCTGGGCATGACGGCGACCTCGTACGGGCCCCGCCCCGACGCCGCCGCCACCGAGGACCAGCGGCGGCCCTGGGCCAAGGCGGACCGGGGGATGCTGCGGGGAGTCGTCCACGACGAGAACGCCTGGGCGCTCGGCGGGGTCGCGGGCCACGCGGGCCTCTTCTCCACCGGCCCCGACCTCGCCGTCTTCTGCCGCGCCCTCCTCGCGGGCGGCGCGTACGGGCCCGCCCGCATCCTCGGCCCCGACTTCGTGGAACTCCTCCTCACCCCGCCGGGCCTCGGCTTCGCCCTGGACGAACCATGGTTCATGGGCACCCTCTCGGGCCACGGAGCGGCGGGCCACACGGGGTTCACCGGCACGTCCCTGGTCCTCGACCCGTCGACGGACACCTTCCTCGTCCTCCTGGCCAACACCGTCCACCCGGTCCGCCGCCCACCCGACAGCCACCCCCGGGCGGCCCTGGCCTCCCGCCTGGCCAAGGCGGTACGGGACGCCTAAGGGGGCCCGCGTACGTCTTCCCGCACCTGAGAGAATCGACGGGTGAACGCCCCCGCCTCCGCCGCCGAAACGCTCCGCTCCACCCTTGCCGGGGTGCTGGACGGGTTGCCGCCACGGCAGGCGGCCTCCGCCGTCGAGCGGCTCATCAGCAACTACCGGGGGGACACCCCGACGAACGCGCCGATCCTGCGGGACCGGGCCGATGTGGCGGCCTACGCGGCGTACCGGATGCCGGCGACGTTCGAGGCGGTGCGGGCGGCGCTGGAGGCGTTCGCGGACGCGGTGCCCCAGTGGGTGCCGGGCAGCCATGTGGACATCGGGGGCGGCACCGGTGCCGCGACCTGGGCGGTGGCCGCCACCTGGGACGGGGAGCGGCCCGTGACCGTGCTGGACTGGGCCGAGCCCGCGCTCGCCCTCGGGCGGGAGATCGCCGGTGCGCACCCCGCGCTGCGCGGCGCCGAGTGGCGGCGGGCCCGGATCGGGGCGGCGCTGGAACTGCCGGAGACCGACCTGGTCACCGTGTCGTACGTCCTCAACGAGCTGGCGGAGTCCGACCGGACCGCCCTGGTCGACGCGGCCGCCGCTGCCGCGCGGTCCGTCGTCATCGTCGAGGCGGGCACCCCGGCGGGGTACGAGCGGATCATCGAGGCCCGCGACCGGCTGATCGCGGCCGGGTTCCGGGTCGCCGCGCCCTGCCCGCACAGCGCGGCCTGCCCGATCGTGCCGGGCACCGACTGGTGCCACTTCGCGGCGCGGGTCAGCCGTTCCTCGCTGCACCGGCAGGTCAAGGGCGGGTCGCTGGCGTACGAGGACGAGAAGTTCAGCTACGTCGCGGCGACCCGGCTGCCCGCCGACCCCGCCCCCGCCCGGATCGTGCGACGGCCGCAGATCCGCAAGGGACAGGTACTGCTCGACCTGTGCGAGGCGGACGAGCGGTTGCGCCGGACGACCGTCACCAAGCGGCACGGTGACCTGTACAAGGCCGCCCGTGACGCCGAGTGGGGCGATGCGTGGCCGCCGCCGGGGGACGACCAGGCCGTTTCTCCCGGATCACCGGGCTGACCGGGGAAGACGGCCGCGACTGCCGGCGGCCTCTGCCGGCCGGCGCCGCGAACGCGCCCGCATCCGCAGCGAGAAGGGCATCCGCTGGGGTGAGCACGTGGATCAGGATGTGCCGCACGTCAGGCAGCCGCCAGGGCGGCCAGATCTCCACGGGTCAAGCGGCAGGCTCCTGTTCAGGCGTGGCCCCGGCTGGCACGACCTCCGCCCGCGCGATGGCCGCACGGTAGTCGGCGAAGACCTCCTCGACGCTCATCCCAGCGGACGGGCACCGCAAGGGAGGGTCCGCCCGACAGGCAGCCGGCATCAGAGCCGTGGTGGCCGGTCCAGGCTGTGCGCAGCGCATCGCGTGAGTGACGCCGTAGGCGTCCTTGTGCCCCCGGGGTCCTACCGCAGACACCAGCCGCAAAGGGCTGGGAGAGCCTCTACGATCCGGTTGATCACCGAACCGGGGAGGGAACATGGCCGAGGGCCGGGAAACGGACGTGGTCGCCGAGAGACCGGTGGAGCTGGCCTACCGGCCGACCGTCGGCGAATTGGCGTCCGCGCTGCGGGCACGCGCGAGGAGCACCGGCTCGGGACGCTTTCAGCGCGGGGCGGTGGTCTGGACGGTCGCGGTCACGACCGTCGGCGCCCTGCTGTCGTCCGCTGGCTCCGGCCACCGGGACACACCGTGGCCGCTGTACGCGGGGGTGGTGGTGTTCGGCGTCTTCATGACTGCGGTGCCGTGGTTGCAGGCGCGCCGCCTGTACCGGCTCACCGAACGGCAGGGGGACATCTCCGGGACGGTCGACGACACCGGGGTCCGGCTCACCACCGCGCACAGTTCGGCCAGCCACGACTGGCACCTCTACTCAAGCTATGCCGAGACGCCGGAGCTGTTCGTGCTCCTCAGCGCCGACAAGTCCGCCGTCGGCTTCGTCGCCCTGCCCAAGCGGGCCGTGGCGGACCCGGAGGACGTGGACCGGCTCCGGGCGCTCCTCGACCGGCGGCTCGTGCGCGCGGACGACGCCGAGGCGCCCGGAAAGCCACGGAGCCGAGGCCGGGCCGTCGGCCGCGGGGCCGGCTCCGTGGGACTGTTGCTGCTGGGGCTGCTGCTGTTCTTCTTCGCCTTCGCCGCCGTCCAACAGGCCACGCACCCGGACCGCTTTCCCGGAACCCAGAACAACACCGCCCCGGTATCGGCCGTCATGCTGGGGCTGGGGGCGCTTGCGGTCGCGGGGGCTTGGTGGCTCGTACGGCGAATGACGGCCATGCGGATCGTGACCGCCGTGCTCGCCGTCCTTGTCCTGCTGGCCGGTGGCGCCGCCCTGTACCGCGTCGGGCCGATGCTCCACTGCTGGGGCTCGGAGCGGATCGCCCGCGGGCCCGAGGGCTCTTACGCCTGCTACGACTTCTGAGCGGGGCCACGGTCTCCAAGCCGGCCTGGACGCTACACCTGGGGTACGGCAACACCTGGCGAACCTTCCCGGTCAAAGCACTAGAAGAGGCCGAAGCGCATGCGTTGCGTGAGGTTGTCGAGGACGTCGCGCAGCAGCGGGCTGCGGACGGCCGGCAGCAGGGTCAGGGTGTGCCGGAAGACTTCCGGGTCGATCCGGAACAGCCCATGGGGGCGCGGCGCGGGCGGGTCGTCGCGGAGAACGCCGTCGGGCATGCTGCCCGACGCGGGGAGGCGCAGATGCGGCTCGGGAAAGGCCAGCCACATCCACACCCCGAAGGGCAGCGGCACCGGACATGCCGGTGCGGGCCGGCCGGCCGGGCTCCAGGTCTCCCCTGTCTGCGGATGGATCGGCACGAGCAGTACGTCGGCGTCCGTGTCAGGACCGGACAGGCCCGGCCCGGCCAGCACGGCGCGCCGCGCCGGCGGGCCCGCAGGCAGCAGGGCGTCGAGGGCGCGTTGGAACACTTCCGCGGTCAGGCCGGGCGGGACGGTCACCGGCCGGCCCTCGGAGGCCGCCAGCAGATGGGCGAGCGCCTGACCGGCGGCCGCCTCCCACTGCGGGCTCCATGACCACCGGTGGTCCGCCCCGACCAGCGAGCCCCATCTGGTGACCGGCTCGTACGGAGGCGTGCGCCCGCCCTCCACCAACAGGTCCGCCCAGGAGAGCGTGGTGGGGGAGGTGCCGTCGACCGGGAGGCGGCGCACGGCGTCAGGCGCGAGCCAGACGGCTTGCCAGAGTGAGCAGTCGTCGATCCTGGTCGCCACGGGCAGGCCGCATGCCTCACAGGCCATGTTGGGGCCCTCACCCCAGTCGAGGCCGCAGCAGTAGCCGCCGGCCTTCTCCGGGATGAGCACGGTGCCGAGGGCGTCTCCGGGAGCGATGACGACCGCGCCGCCGGTGCCGTCGGACGGTTCCGGGCGTTTGGAGTCCACGGCAAACGTGCCCGACTCCATGAGCACCGGGAGCTGAACCCCGTTCCCGTACTTCTGATGGGCGTGGACCGGCAGCGCGACCTGGGACAGCGGGACCGTCAGCCTGGCGCCGCACCCAGCACACACGAAAATGTACAAATATCCTCCGCCGAAGAAACGGAGAGCATCTTCGCAGCTCCGCCGCGGACCGGCCACCGTGTTTCCGAGTGACCCGGAACGCGGCCGTCGGCCGACTCTCGGGCGCACTCCCCTGGCAAAGAAAGGGAAAATCGTGCATACCCCTTCATTGTGAGGTATGTCTCGCCAGGTTCCTTCATATCCGTGCTCGGTCTCCCTGTGGCGCGGGATGATGGGACGATGAGGCATGCTGTTCGCACCACAGCGAGGCGAGGGGACAGATGAGCGCGACGTTCGGTGGCCGGTCCGGCCGGCAGGGCAGGATCTCCCAGTGGCTGCGTGGACGGCGTCCCAAGGACGAGGCCGCCGACGACGGTGGCCGTGAGTCGATGCTGCTCGCCACCGCCGGGGCCGGGCTGCCGCTGGCGCCCGCCGCGTATCCCGCGCCGGGGTACGGCTGTTCGTGCGACCGCGTCGGCTGTCCCACCCCCGCCCGGCATCCGGTGTCCTTCGCGTGGCAGACGCAGTCGACCACCGACCGCGCCCAGGTCGAGCGGTGGGCCCGTGACGAGCCCGAGGCGAACTTCATCACCGCGACCGGTATGACTCACGACGTCCTCGACGTCCCGCTGGACGCCGGGCGCGCCGCTCTGGAGCGGCTGCTCGGGGAGGGGGTGGAGGTCGGGCCGGTCGCCGAGAGCGATGACGGGCGCATGCTCTTCTTCACCCAGACGCGGGGTACTCCCGAGGACGAGGACGAGTGGTGGCCCTGTGAGCTGGACTGCCACCCCGAGACGATGGACGAACACCCCGGCCTGCGCTGGCACTGCCGGGGCTCGTACGTCCTGGTCCCCCCGGCCCGCCTCCCCGGCGCCCCGACGCGCGGCGTCCGCTGGGTCCGGGGCCCGGAGCACGCCCTCCCCGAGCCGCTGACCCTCCTGGAGTCCCTGACGGACGCCTGCGCCCGCCACGCCGGCACGGAACCCGACCATCACGCAGCCGCAGCCTGGCCCTCTCGCCACTGAACCCCGCGGCCTCCGGCCGGCAACCGCCGCTACTCGCCCTGCGCGGCAGTCAGCCCCTGTACGCGTCCCACCACGGACACCGGCCCGCCGCCCGGAGGGGCGACCGCGGTCTGGTTGGAGACGAACTCCAGGGTCAGGGATTGTTTGACCTCGCCCTTGGTGAGGGCCTGGACGTCGCGGTTGGGGACGGCGACGGATGTGCCGGCGGCGGCCGTGCGCTTCTCGTAGTGGTGGGAGGCGAAGAAGACGAGGGTGCCGCCGTCCACCGTGCGGAGGGCCAGGGGGGCGAAGTCGTCGCGGGTGAGGGGCTCGTCGATGTACTGGCGTACCAGGCCCGGCTTACGGGCCTGCTGGGCACGGACCGTCCGCCAGCCGCTCGTGCTCGGCCCGTCGGCGAACGTCCTGCCCCCGTCCCGCAGATACGCCGCGTACCGCGAACTCAGGTCGTCGGACGGGGCGGTCTCGGCCCAGCCGTCCGCGTCCACCCGGAACCTGGGCACCTGCCCGGCAGGGACCAGCGTCAGATACGCCACCTGCCACGGCTCCCCGAGCCCGTCCCGCACGAACACCAGCAACCACCGCGCGGAACCGCCCTTGTTGCCCTTGGCGTCCGCCACGAACCACCGGGGCCAGCCGGCCTTCGCGGGGATGGTGAACTTCGCTTCGGTCAGGGTCAGCGGAGTGTGCCCGGAGTTCCCGCCCGGATTGTTGGCGTGCCCCGCCTGCAGCCGGGCGGCGTCGATCGCCTTGAACGCCCCGGTGACGTACTGGGCGTCGAGGGAGGAGTCGTAGGCCCGGTCGGCCGCGTTGTACGCGTCCGTGAAGCGGGCCAGCGCGCGGGCGGCCTCCGCCCGGCTCGCCGCCGGCAGCACCTCACGCTCGCCGTGCACCACGACACACCCGCTGGTCATCAGCGCGCAGACGGCCAGCGAAGCCGCTGTGCGTACCCTCCGGTTCCGGCCGCGAGCCCCACGACCGCTGCGATCCCTGCTCATCAGGCGACGTCACCTTCCCCTTCCCGGAGGCGAACCCTACCGGGAGGGGAGGAGCGCCCGGCCCCCCGAGGGTCCGCCTACTTCGCGACGCCCGCGGCCGGCTCGCCCGTACGCGCCGGTACGCGGGAAGGCAGCAGGAACAGCGTCAGCACCGGCACCAGGTACAGCAGCCACACCGTGAGCTGGACGACCGTGGGGTCGGGCTGGAAGTTGAGGACACCCTTGAGCAGCGTCCCGTACCAACTGTCCGGCGGAATCGTGTCGCTGATGTCGAAGGCGAGGTTGGTCAGCCCCGGCACCCAGCCCGCCTCCTGGAGGTCGTGGACGCCGTACGCGAGGACGCCCGCCGCGACCACGACCAGCATCCCGCCGGTCCAGGTGAAGAACTTCGCCAGGTTGATGCGCAGCGCGCCCCGGTAGAAGAGCCAGCCCAGCAGCACCGCCGTGGCGATGCCGAGGGCGACGCCGATCAGCGGGCGCGGAGTGCCGTCGCTCGCCGCGTGCACCGACGCCCAGACGAACAGTGCGGTCTCCAGCCCCTCCCGGCCCACGGCGAGGAACGCGGTGGCGACCAGCGCGCCCGTACCCATGGCGAGGGCGGCGTCCAGCCGGCCGTGCAGCTCGGACTTCAGGTGCCGGGCGGTGCGCCGCATCCAGAACACCATCCACGTCACCAGGCCGACCGCGACGATGGACAGCGAGCCGCCCAGCGCCTCCTGCGCCTGGAACGTCAGCTCCTGCGAGCCGAATTCGAGCGCGCAGCCGAAGCCCATGGCGAGCGCGACCGCGATGGCGATGCCGGTCCAGATCGGCTTCAACGCCTCCCGGCGGCCGGTCTTGACCAGATAGGCGATGAGGATGCAGACGACGAGCGACGCCTCCAGGCCCTCGCGCAGGCCGATCAGGTAGTTGGAGAACACGGACTACGCCTCCTCGGAGAACAGCGCCCGGCCCCACCAGTCGTGGGAGTCACGGACACCGGGCGGGACCGCGAAGACCGCCGAACCCACGTGCTGGATGTACTCGTTGAGCGCGTCGTGCGCGGCGAGCCGCCGCTGGAGCGGGATGAACCCCTCGCGCACGTCGCGCTGGTAGGCCAGGAAGAACAGGCCCGCGTCCAGGCGGCCGAGCCCGTCCGTGCCGTCGGTGAAGGAGTAGCCCCGGCGCAGGATGGTGATCCCGTTGTTGGAGTCGGGGTGGGCCAGCCGCACATGGGCGTCCGGCTTCATCGCCTTCAGGAACGGCGCGTCGTGCTCCTTCGCCTTCCCGACCGGCGCCCCCTCGCCCTTGTCGCGGCCGAACACGTCCTCCTGCTCCTGGAGCGACGTCCGGTCCCAGGTCTCGATGTTCATCCGGATACGCCGGGCGACCAGGTACGAACCCCCGGTCATCCAGGCCGACTCGGCGTTCCCGTCGGAGGCGCCCACCCACACGTGCTTGTCCAGCCGGGCGGTCTCGGTGCCGGCGATGTTGCGGGTGCCGTCCTTGAAGCCCATCAGGTTGCGCGGGGTCTGGGCGTCCGGCGTGGTGGAGGAGGTCTTGCCGAACCCCAACTGGGACCAGCGCACCGCGACCTTGCCGAAGCCGACGCGGGCCAGGTTGCGGATGGCGTGCACCGCCACCTGCGGGTCGTCCGCGCACGCCTGTACACAGAGGTCGCCCCCGGTACGGGAGGCGTCCAGGTTGTCGCCGGGGAACTTCGGCAGGTCCGCGAGCGCGTCCGGGCGCCGGTCGGCCAGGCCGAACCGCTCGAAGAGGGAGGGCCCGAAGCCCAGGGTGAGGGTCAGCCGGGAGGGGCTGAGACCCAGCGCCTCACCGGTGTCGTCCGGCGGGGCCTCGGCGAGTCCGCCGTACGCGCCCTCGCCGACCGGCTTCCCGGCGGTCATCAGCCGGGCCGCCGCCGTCCAGTCCTTGAGCAACTGGACGAACTCCGCGCGGTCGTCCGTCTTCACGTCGAAGGCGGCGAAGTGCAGCCGGTCCTGCACCGGGGTGGCGATACCCGCCTGGTGGGTGCCGTGGAACTCCACCGCACCGCCCGTGGCCGCCGACGCCAGGCCCAGGCCGCCGTCGGACAGCGCCACACCGCCGCCCGCCGCGGCGGCGCCGAGCGCGAGCCCGGCACCGCCCCAGCCGATCAGCGCCCGCCGCGAGGGTCCGCCACGCTCGTTCTCGGTCATCGTCCGTGCTCCCGCGCCTACTTGACGACCGCGGCAGCGAGCTTGGAGAGCGGCTCGGCCAGGGCGTTCACCGCGTCGGACAGCTCCTTGCGCTGCTCCTTGCCGACCTTGTCGTAGGAGACGAAGTCGTAGGAGTCCTTGGCCGGGCGGTACTTGTCCAGCAGCTTGTCCAGCGCCGCGAACTGCTTGTCCAGTTCACCGGCGAGCGCCGCGTCGTTCTTGGCGGCGACCGGCTTCAGCAGCTCGTACGCCTTCTGCGCGCCCTCGACGTTGCCCTTGAAGTCGACCAGGTCGGTGTGCGAGTAACGGTCCTCCTCGCCGGTGACCTTGCCGGTGGCGACCTCGTCCAGCAGCTCCTTGGCGCCGTTGGCCATCGAGGTGGGGGTGATCTCGGCCTTGCCGACCCGGCGCTGCCAGTCCTTGAGGTCGGTGACCAGTTCGGCGGCGAGCTTCTTGTCCTCGGCGCCGATCTTCTTGTCCTGCCAGAGGGACTTCTCCAGCCGGTGCCAGCCGGTCCACTTCTGGCCGTCCTCCAGGCCGTCGGCGCGGGTGTCGACCTTGGGGTCGATGTCGCCGAAGGACTCGGCCACCGGCTCGGTGCGCTCCCACCCGAGCCGCGAGGGCGCGTACGCCTTCTTCGCGGCGTCGAGGTCACCGGCCTGGACCGCCTTGGCGAAGGTCTCGGCGAGCGGGACCGTCTCGTCGGCCTGGTCCTGGGCGTACTGGCGGTACCCGGCGACCGCGCCGTCCAGCGCGGGGTTCCGCTTCGCGGACGTGCCGGAGCCGGTCACCTCGAGCTTCTGCCGGACGCCGTGGCCCTTCATGCCGGGACGGCAGGCGATCTCGTACGAGCCCGCCTTCACCTCGGCGGTCAGCGTGTACTTGGTGCCCGGCCCGATGTTCTCCTTCTCGGAGACGATCCGGTCGTCGGGGAAGACGATCTCGACCTCGGTGGCGCGCGAGCCCTTGTTCTCGATGTTCAGGGTGACCTGGCCGGCCGGCACGGACTTGGCGGAGGTGTCGCACTTGGTGTCGGCGGCGGTGACCTGGATCGCGTCGCCGGCCTTGGCGTCGCTCTTGGCGGTGCACGCCGACAGGGCGGTCAGCGCGGCAGCCGCGGTGGCGGCGATCGCGATCGGACGGACGGCTCGCATACGGGCTCCAGGCGGTCGGGGCAGCGCGAATCCGCCCACGCGATTCGGTGAGGCTTGCCTAACTTACCCGAGCCTTAGTCGGGCGTACCACGGCCGGTGCGGGATTGCGACCGCACGAAAAGATCACAGACACGGCTTGATCTCGACAGCGCAAAGGGGGCGTCAAGGGGGCGCAAAGGGCACCCCAAGTGCCCGGCGATGCTTCAATGCACCGGTGACTGACTACGACGTACTCCGGGTCTTCTGCGGCCCCTCGGGCGGCTACGGGAACGAGCTGGGCGTCGTCCGCGAGGGCTCGCTGATGCCCGACCGGGACGACCGGCAGGCGCTCGCCGCCAAACTCGGCTTCAGCGAGACCGTGTTCGTGGACGACCCCGAGCGCGGAGTGATCGACATCTACACCCCCACTTCCCGGCTGCCTTTCGCGGGCTACCCCTGCGTCGGCGCCGCCTGGCTGCTCGACGTACCCGAACTGGTCACGCCCGCCGGGGAGGTCGGCACCCGGCTGGACGGCGAGTTCACCTGGATCGAGGCCCGCGCCGAGTGGGCCCCGCCGCGCACCCTGCGCCAGTACGCGAGCGCCGCCGAGGTCGACGCGCTGGAGGTGCCCCCGCCCGGTGAGTGGATCTACGCCTGGGCCTGGGAGGACGAGGCGGCAGGACGGGTGCGCGCCCGCGCCTTCCCCGGCCGGGGCGACAGCATCGACGAGGACGAGGCGACCGGCGCCGCCGCGCTGCTGCTCACCGACCGCCTCGGCCGGGCCCTCAACATCACCCAGGGCCGCGGCTCCCAGCTCCTCACCGCCCCCCAGCCGCACGGCTGGGTGGAGGTCGGTGGCCGGGTCGTGCTGGAGCGCTAGCTAGGGCAGCGTGAGGATGTCCGCGCCGGTGTCCGTCACCACGAGGGTGTGCTCGAACTGGGCCGTGCGTTTGCGGTCCTTGGTGACCACGGTCCAGCCGTCGTCCCACATGTCGTACTCGTGGGTGCCGAGGGTCAGCATCGGCTCGATGGTGAAGGTCATGCCGGGCTGGATGACCGTGGTGGCGTGCGGGGAGTCGTAGTGCGGCACGATCAGCCCGGAGTGGAACGACGAGTTGATGCCGTGGCCGGTGAAGTCCCGCACGACGCCGTAGCCGAAGCGCTTGGCGTAGGACTCGATGACCCGGCCGATGATGTTGATCTGCCGGCCCGGCTTGACCGCCTTGATCGCCCGGTTCAGTGCCTCGCGGGTGCGCTCGACCAGCAGCCGCGACTCCTCGTCCACCTCGCCGACGAGGTAGGTGGCGTTGTTGTCGCCGTGCACCCCGCCGATGTACGCGGTGACGTCCAGGTTGACGATGTCGCCGTCCCTGAGCACCGTCGAGTCCGGGATGCCGTGACAGATGACCTCGTTGACCGAGGTGCACAGGGACTTGGGGAAGCCCCGGTAACCCAGTGTCGACGGGTAGGCCCCGTAGTCGCACATGTAGTCGTGCGCGACCTTGTCGAGCTGGTCGGTGGTGACACCGGGGGCGATGATCTTCGCCGCCTCGGCCATCGCCCGCGCGGCGATCCGGCCGGCGGTCCGCATCGCCTCGATCGTCTCGGGCGTCTGCACCTCCGGACCGGTGTACGGTGCGGGCGCGGGCTTTCCGACGTACTCGGGGCGGCGGATGTTTCCGGGCACCGGGCGGGTGGGGGAGAGCTCCCCTGGTACGAGCAGCGACTGGCCAGACATGCCAGCGAGTCTAACCAGCGGCGCATGAGGGAACATGAGGGTGGCGAGAGGAGCCGTTGATGTCCGTGTTCAAGAAGCGCACCCAGGGCAAGCCGGGTGAGTGGTACTACTGCCTGGAGCACAAGAAGGTCGAGGAGGGCCCCGACTGTCCCGGCAAGGACCGTTTCGGTCCCTACGCCTCCCCGGACGAGGCGCGCCACGCGATGGAGACAGCCCGCGAGCGCAACGCCGACTGGGAGACCGACCCGCGCTGGCACGACACCCCGGCCGACGAGTCCGAGAAGGACTGACGCAGCACTCTCAGACGCGACATCGGGCCGCCTCCACCGCTGGTGGGGGCGGCTTCGCGTTCTTACGGACCTTTTCACCAGCTCTTTCTCACCAGGGCGCCGCAGGGGGCGCCGTCAGCGTCTCGGCCAGCCGGGACAGCCGGTCTCTCAGGCCCCGGCGCGCCCTGGGCGGCCCCGCGTTCTCCCCGGCCGCCGCGCTGACCAGGTGCTGCACGCTGTCCAGGTCCAGCTCGGCGCCCTCCGGCACCGCCAGCGTCTCGTGGGCCATCACCGCCAGCTCGCCTCCGCCCGCCCCGAGCGCCAGCACCGTCACCCCGGCCCGCCGGGCGCTGTGCACCCGCTCCAGCAGCTCGGCCGGCTCCTGAGGTGCCACCACCAGCAGGGTCTCGCCGCGCCGGGCCTCCGCGATCCGGCCGGGGCCCACCGCCAGATGCGCCGGGTCACCGGGACGGGCGTGGTGCCGGACCAGGGTGGGGGCCAGCTCGGGCGTGCCGGACCAGGCGGCCTCGTCCACCAGGTGCGCGGCCAGGTGCCAGGGCTCGTACTCCTCGGTGCCCGCCAGCAGCAGGCCGCCGCCGTGGGCCGTCACCGAGGCGCGCAGCACCCCCGCGAACCGCCGGGTGGCGCCCAACCACTCGGTCCCGGCGAGCACTTCGCGCAGCAGCGCGACCCGTACGGCGTCCATGCGGCCGCATCCTGCCGCAACCGGTCACTCCCGCACCGCAGTTCACACGCGGTTCACCCCTGCGGGTGCCCCCGGACACGGCCCACCCTCGCCGGGTACGGGCGCCGGGGCGGACGTAGAGTCGGCCCATGACCTCCAGCGACAGCGCACAGCAGAGCGGTACCGGTTCCGCGAAGGCCCCCGCGAAGGCCCCCGCCAAGGACCCCTGGGACCTGCCCGACGTCTCCGGCCTGACCGTCGGCGTGATCGGCGGCACCGGGCCGCAGGGCAAGGGGCTGGCCTACCGGCTCGCCAAGGCCGGGCAGAAGGTGATCGTCGGCTCGCGGTCCGCCGACCGCGCGCACGCGGCCGCCGAGGAGCTGGGCCACGGCGTCGAGGGCGCCGACAACGCCGAGACCGCCCGCCGCAGCGACGTCGTGATCGTCGCCGTGCCGTGGGACGGCCACGCCGACACCCTGAAGTCGCTCCGCGAGGACCTCGCGGGCAAGCTCGTCGTGGACTGCGTCAACCCGCTCGGCTTCGACAAGCAGGGCGCCTACGCGCTCACCGTCGAGGAGGGCAGCGCCGCCCAGCAGGCCGAGGCGCTGCTCCCGGACTCCCGTGTCACCGCCGCCTTCCACCACCTCTCCGCCGTCCTCCTGGAGGACCCGGAGATCGACGAGATCGACACCGATGTGATGGTCCTCGGTGACAAGCGGGCCGACACCGACATCGTGCAGGCCCTGGCCGGCCGCATCCCCGGCATGCGGGGCGTCTTCGCCGGGCGGCTGCGCAACGCCCATCAGGTGGAGGGGCTCGTCGCCAACCTGATCTCCACCAACCGCCGCTACAAGGCGCACGCCGGGCTCCGCGTCACCGACGTGTGACGCACCCGGGCAGGACGCACGGGCCCGATGGGGGACACTGGTCGGCGTAGCAGTGTCCCCCGACAGGAGCCGACCCCATGCCCCGCATCGCCCTCGTCACCCTCGCCGTCTGCGTGCTCGCCGTGGCCGCGGCCGTCGTGTCCTTCGTCCAGGGGAGCTGGCTGGGGATCATCTGGGTGCTGCTCGCGGGCCTGACGTCCAACATGACGTTCCTCGCCGTCCGGCGCGGCCGGGCCGCCAAGCCGGGCGCCGGCACCGGGTCCGTCACGGGCTGACCGAGCACCCCTGCGGGGTCTCGGTCCAGAAGCGGTACAGGTAGTAGCCGCAGTCCGAGGAGGCGCCGTCCACGCCCAGCGCGCTCAGCAGGGTGTAGATCACGTCGAAGAACACCCGGTTGACCGAGGGCACCCACAGCAGCGCGAACACGATCAGCAGACCGAACGGCGCGATCGGCTCCACCTGCCGCTTGATCCCGTTCGACAGCCAGGGCTCGATCACCCCGTAGCCGTCCAGGCCCGGCACCGGCAGGAAGTTCAGGAGCGCCGCCGTGACCTGGAGCAGCGCGAGGAACGCCAGCGCGTACCGGAAGTCGCGCGGGACGCCGTCCAGCGCGTGCAGCCAGAACGGCGCCGTGCACGCCGCCGCGAACAGCACGTTGGTCAGCGGACCGGCCGCCGAGATCAGGCTGTGCCGCCAGCGGCCCCTGATCCGGCCTCGCTCGATGAACACCGCGCCGCCCGGCAGACCGATCCCGCCCATGATCACGAACAGCACCGGCAGCACGACGCTGAGCAGGGCGTGCGTGTACTTCAGCGGGTTCAGCGTCAGATAGCCCTTGGCGCCGATCGAGATGTCCCCGCTGTGCAGGGCGGTACGGGCGTGCGCGTACTCGTGCAGGCACAGCGAGACGATCCACGCGGCCGTCACGAACAGGAACACCGCGAGCCCCGGCTGCGCCGCGAACCCCGTCCAGGTCGCCCAGCCCGTCACCGCCGCGACGGCCACGATTCCGGCGAACACGGGACTGATCCGGCGGTCGCCGGCGCGCGAGAGGGCGGTGGTCATGGGGCTCCTGCCTACGGTTGGGTGCTGGGGGTCGACCGTACCGGTGATGTGGCGGGAACGTCCCGGCCCCGCCGCCGGGTTCCGGGGCGCCCGCGGCGTCCGTGCCCGCGCCGGCTCGCGCGTCGGTTCGCGCCTCGGTTCGCGCGTCGGTTCGCGCCTCGGTGAAACCCGGAGGCGCCGGGGGTGCGTCCCCAGGGACAATGGACCCCGTGCGCTATCGGCTTCTCGGCACCACTCAGGCTCTCCGCCCGGACGGCACCACCGTCCCCGTCGGCGGGGCGCGGCTGCGTGCCCTGCTGACGGTGCTCGCGCTGCGCGCGGGGCGGACCGTACCGGCCGGGGTGCTGGTCGACGAGGTGTGGGGGGCCGACCCGCCCGCCGACGCGCCGGGCGCTCTCCAGGCGCTCGTCGGGCGGCTGCGCCGGGCCCTCGGGGCGGACGCGATCGCCTCCGTCGACGGCGGGTACCGGCTCACCGCCGCCCCGGACGACGTGGACCTCGCACGCTTCGACCGGCTCGTCGGCGACGGCCGCCGTGCCCTCGACGACGCCGACCCCGCCAAGGCCGCCGTCCTCCTCGACGACGCCCTCGCCCTGTGGCGCGGGCCCGTCCTCGCCGACCTGCCCGACCGCACCGCCGACGCCGCCCGCTGGGAGACCCGCCGGCTGGACGCGCTGTACGCCCGGCACACCGCCGCGCTCGCCCTCGGCCACGCCGAGTCCTCCCTGCCCGAGCTGGCCGCCCTGTGCGACGAACACCCCCTGGACGAGCCCCTCCAGGCCCTGCGGCTGCGCGCCCTGCGCGACACCGGCCGCACCGCGCAGGCGCTCGCCGCCTACGAGGACGTACGGCAGCTCCTGGCCGGCCGGCTGGGCTCCGACCCCGGCGCCGAGCTGCGCGCGCTGCACGCCGAGCTGCTGGCCGGCACCGGGCCCGAACCGGCACCGCCCGCCCCGGCCGAGCCCCGGCCCGCGCAGGGCAACCTGCCCGCCCGGCTGACCTCGTTCGTCGGCCGGGAGTCCGACATCGATGCCATCGGCGCCGACCTCTCCGGCTCCCGGCTGGTCACGCTGCTCGGGCCCGGCGGCGCGGGCAAGACCCGGCTCTCCATCGAGGCCGCCGAGGCGGTCCGGGACACCGCGCCCGACGGGGCCTGGCTCGCCGAACTCGCGCCCGTGGACGACCCCGACGCCGTACCGCAGGCCGTGCTCACCGCCATCGGCGCCCGCGAGACCGTGCTGCACGGCGCGGGCGTCGACAGTGTGCGCGCCGCCTCCGACCGCTGGGGCGACCCCGTCGAGCGGCTGGTGGAGCACTGCGGGCGGCGCCGGATGCTGATCATCCTGGACAACTGCGAGCACGTCGTGGACGCCGCGGCCCGGCTCACCGAGCGCCTGCTGGCCGACTGCCCGTACCTCACCGTCCTCGCCACCAGCCGCGAACCCCTCGGCGTACCGGGGGAGTTGCTCAGACCCGTCGAGCCGTTGCCCGAGCCGGTCGCGCTGCGGCTGCTCGGCCACCGCGGCGCGTCCGCCCGGCCCGGCTTCACGGTGGCCGACGACCCCGAGGCGTGCGCCGAGATCTGCCACCGCCTGGACGGCCTGCCGCTGGCCATCGAGCTGGCGGCCGCCCGGCTGCGCATGCTGACACCCCGTCAGATCGCGGACCGGCTCGACAACCGGTTCCGGCTGCTCACCTCCGGCAGCCGCACCGTCCTGCCCCGCCAGCAGACCCTGCGCGCGGTGGTCGACTGGTCCTGGGACCTGCTCGACGCCGACGAACGCGACGTCCTGGGCAAGCTGTCGGTGTTCGCGGGCGGCTGCGACCTCGCCGCCGCCGAGGCCGTCTGCGGGCCCGTCGCACTGGACGCGCTCGGCTCGCTGGTCGACAAGTCCCTGGTGGTGGCCGCCCCTTCGGCCGGTTCCGGCATGCGCTACCGGCTGCTGGAGACCGTCGCCGAGTACGCCGCCGAACGGCTGGACGAGAGCGGCGAGCGCGCCGCCGCCGAACGCGCCCACCTCACCTACTACCGCGAACTCGCCCGCACCACCGACCCGTTGCTGCGCGGCCCCCGCCAGCGCGAGGCGATCGACCGCATCCAGGTGGAGTACGAGAACCTGCGCACCGCCCTGCGGCACGCCGTCGCCCTGCGCGACGAGCAGGAGGGGCTGTGCATGGTGCTGTCCCTGCTCTGGTACTGGCAGATGCGCGACCAGCGCCTGGAGGTACGGGCCTGGTGCGAGGAGGTCATGGCGCTCGGCCCCGACCCGTTCGCGGACCCGGCCACGCCCGCCCAGCCGGTGTGGCGGCGCAGCACCGAGACCCCGCCCCCGCTCACCGGCGAGGACCTCGCCGAGGCCCGGCGGGGGCTGCACCTCGCCCATCTCGCCTGCATGGACACCGACATGGAGGCGTGGCAGAGCCCGGCGGCGCGGGACAAGCTGACCGTCGTCACCGAGGTCTACCGCCCCGGCCTGCCGCAGACCTGCCGCTCGCCCGGCATGCTCTGGTGGTTCGCGGAGATGCTCGTCAACGGCGTGGGACGGCTGCCCGCGATCACCGACGCCACCGTGGACACCTGCCGGGAGACCCCCGGCTACGAGTGGGAGCTGGCCGGCGCGCTCCAGACCCGCGCCAACCTCTTGGCCAACCGGGCTACTTGGGCGGGCGATGCCACCCGCGACGCGGACGAGGCGCTGGAGATCTACCGGCGCCTGGGCGACGACTGGGGGCTGGCCGAGGCGCTGTCCGCGCGCGGTGAGGCCCATGAGCGCAAGGGCATGTACCGCGAGGCCGCCGCCGACTACGAGGGCGCCATGGCGCACGCCGAACACCTCGGCGCCCGCGCCCAGATGGCCGTCCTGGGCGCCCGCCTCGGCAACGTGCTGATGGAGGCGGGGGACGAGGAGCGCGGCGAACGGCTGTTGCAGGAGGTCGTGCACGAACTGGACGGCCGGCACAGCGAGGCCATGCCGGTGGCCAGGCTGCACCTCGCCTCCTGGCTCCTGGTCACCGGGCGTACCGCCGAGGCGCGTGTCCAACTCACCTTGTTGCGCGAGGAGTTCGCACTCTCCCGGTTCATCGTCTTCGACACCATGATCCTGGCCCAGGAAGCCTGGCTGGACGCCGAGGAGGGGAACTTCGAGCGCGCGCTGGACGGCATCCGCCGGGCGCTGGGCCTGGCCGGCGACTCGCTGTGCGAGGTGGTCGTCCCGCAGATGCCGACCGTCTGCCTCACCGTCGCCGCGCTCGCCCTGGCCCTCGTCCCCGACGGCTCCCGCGCCCTGGACGCCGCCCGCTGCCTGGGCGCCTCGGCGGCCCTGATGCCGGAGGGACATCTGCGGCCGCAGGTGGAGCAGCGGGGGTACGACCGCGCGGAGGCCCGTATCCGTGAAGTGCTGGACGAGACGGCCTTCAGCGCCGCGTACGCCGAAGGCGGTGGCCTCTCCCTCGTGGAGGCCACCGCCCTGGTGTGAAACCGGTTCACAGGGAACCGGCGAACCGCACGTCGGTGAACGTCAGGTCTTGGTACGGAACTTGTGGATGGCGACCGGTGCCATCACCGCCGTGATCCCCACCGACCAGGCGACCGTGACCCACAGGTCGTGGGCGACCGGGCCGCCGACCATCAGACCGCGCGCCGCGTCCGCGAGCGTGGACAGCGGGTTGTAGTCGGTGAACGCCTGGAGCCAGCCGGGCATCGACTTGGTCGGCGCGAAGATGGACGAGCCGAACTGGAGCGGGAACAGCACCAGGAAGCCCATCGCCTGCACGGACTGCGCGCTCTTCATCACCACGCCCAGGGTGAGGAAGACCCACATGATCGAGGACGCGAACAGCGTGGCCAGGCCGACGGTGGCGAACAGCCCCGGCCAGCTCGTGATGTCGAAGCCGACCAGCACGGCGACGACCATCAGCACGGCCGTGGCGAACAGCATCCGGCCCAGCTCCACCGCGAGCTTGGCGAACAGCACCGAGCCCCGGCCGATCGGCAGCGAGCGGAACCGGTCCATGACCCCGCTGTTGAAGTCCTGGCTGAAGCCGGTGCCGACGCCCTGCGACATCGTCATGCTCATCATCGCCAGCATGCCGGGGATGACGTACTGCACGTACTGGTCCTGGCCGCCGCCGAGGGCCTGGCCGATGGAGCCGCCGAAGACGAACACGAACAGCAGGGTGAAGACGACGGGCATCAGCAGCGCGTCGAACATCGACTCCGGGTCCTGCTTGATCCACAGCAGGTTGCGGCGGACGAGGGCGCCGGTGTGCCGCAGGTGGCCGCGCAGGGTGATGCGGGAGTCCGCGAGCGGGACGGGCGGGACGGTCGTGGTGGCGCTCATACGGCGACCTCTTCGCGGGAATCGGCGGGCGTGGCGTCCTGCGGGGCACTGGCGCGGTGGCCGGTGAGCGAGAGGAACACCTCGTCCAGGCTGGGGAGTTCGGTGACGATGGAGGAAATGGTGATGCCGCGCGCGGTGACCGCGCCGACGACCGCGGTGAGCTGCTCGTCGCTGAGGATCGGCACCAGCAGGGTGCCGGTCTGGTGGTCCACGGTGGTGGTGGCCAGGCCGGTGATGCCCAGCTCGTCCAGCGTGGTGGCGAGCGGCTCCAACTGGAGCGGGTCGATGGGGCGTACGCGCAGGGTGCGGCCGCCGACCTTCGCCTTCAGCTCCTCGATCCGGCCGCCCGCGATGACCTTGCCCCGGTCCACCACGGTCAGCTCGGAGGCGAGCTGCTCGGCCTCCTCCATGTACTGGGTGGTGAGCAGCACGGTCACGCCCTCGCCGACCATCGCCTTCACCTCGTCCCAGACCTCGTTGCGGGTCCGGGGGTCGAGGCCGGTGGTCGGCTCGTCCAGGAACAGCACCTGCGGGCGGCCGATCATGGAGGCGGCCAGGTCCAGGCGCCGCCGCATGCCGCCGGAATAGGTGGAGGCGGGGCGCTTGGCCGCCTCGGTCAGGGAGAAGCGCTCCAGCAGCTCGTCCGCGCGGCGGCGGGCGTCCTTGCGGGACAGGTCCAGCAGCCGGCCGATCATGTACAGGTTCTCCCAGCCGGGCAGCTTCTCGTCCACCGAGGCGTACTGCCCGGTCAGCCCGATCACCCGGCGCAACTGCCGGGGCTGCCGCACCACGTCGTACCCGGCCACGACCGCCTCGCCGGCGTCCGGGGTGATCAGGGTCGACAGAATCCGCACCAGGGTGGTCTTGCCGGCGCCGTTCGGCCCCAGCACCCCCATCACGGTCCCCTCCCGGACCTCCAGGTCCACCCCGTCCAGCGCCTTGGTCTCGCCGTAGTGCTTGACCATCCCCCGCACGGACACGGCGGAACGGCCGCCGCCGGGGTTCTCATCGATTCGCGTCATGGAGAGGACTGTGCCAGGCGGCACCGACAATCCGCCGACAGACGGCCGACGGGGCCGCCGACATCCTGCCCCGCGGGGCGGGGAGGGTGTCAGGGGCCCCGTCGTGAGCCAGGATGACGGGATGGTCACGCTCACGACTCCCCGCTTGATCCTGCGTCGCTGGCGCGAGGAAGACATCGCTCCCATGGCCGCCGTGCATGCCGACCCCGTGGTCATGCGGTGGATCCGTGACGGCGGCACCCGTGACGAGGAGCAGACCCGCCGCGGGATCCGGGCCTGGGAGAGCGAGTGGGAGTCGGAGGGCTTCGGTCTGTTCGCCGTGGAGATCCGGTCCACCGGCGAGCTGGCCGGGTTCACCGGCCTTTCGGTGCCCCGCTTCCTGCCGGAGGTCCTGCCGGCGGTCGAGGTCGGCTGGCGGCTGGGACGTGCCCACTGGGGGCAGGGCCTCGCCACCGAGGCCGCTACGGCCGCAGTGCGGTTCGGGTTCGAGGAGCGAGGGCTGGAACGGCTCGTCAGCATCGCTCAAGTGGGCAACGACGCCTCTGAGCGGATCATGGCCAAACTGGGGATGCGGCCGGTCCGGGAGACCGTCCATCCCACCTGCGGTCGGCGGGTGCGGGTGTTCGAGTTGCTGTCGGACCAGTACGTCGCGACCACGCGATGACGGCCGTTCTCCGTCAGGATCACGAGATGTCGAGCGGCAGATCCCGGTGGAAGACGGCCATGGCCAGGCCGGGGCCGTTGTAGTCGTCGACGACCTTCGCAGCGAAGCCGAGGCTGCGATGGAAGGCGATCGAACCGATGTTCTCGATCGATGTGATCGCCTTCAACCGCTGTGCACCATGGCGTTCTGCCGCTTCGGCGAACGCCGTGTAGAGACGACGCCCGAGACCGGTGCCACGGACGTCGGCCCGGGTGGCGACCAGATGCACGTACCCGGTGCCGTCCGGCGTGACGAACCCGAAGACGTACCCACGGATTCCGTCCTCGGCACGGGCGACCAGGCAGGTGGAACCGAACTCCTGCACCAGCGCCAGGAGATGCAGCGACCGGAGATCGCGTTCGCCCCAGTAACGGGCGTGATCCGTCAGGACCTGGTGGAAGTCGGCCACCCCGGCTGGTGCGATGTGTATGTCCATGACAGCGATGATGGCAGGCACCTCCAGCGGTGAGGGGCCGCCAGGGGCAGGCGGAGCGCGCCCCTGCACACCGGTCCCTCCGCGGCTCGCGGCGGCGCCCTCGACCGACCTGCCGGGCGCCGGCCGCGCCCGAACACGTCACGACGCTCGGACGGGTGTGGTTCGCTGCTGGGGTGACTCAGGACCTGGAGATCGTCGCCTTCGAATCCGTCGAGGCGTTCGAGGCATGGCTCGGCGAGAACCACGCCGTCTCGCCCGGCATCTGGCTCAGGCTGCGCAAGAAGGGCGCCGGAATCGTCGCGCTGGACTACCCCCAGGCGCTCGACGCGGCCCTCTGCTACGGCTGGATCGACGGGCAGAAGGCCAAGTTGGACGACCAGTGGTGGCTCCAGCGGTTCACCCCGCGCACGCCGCGCAGCAGGTGGTCCAAGGTCAACAGGGAGAAGGTGGCCGCCCTGATCGCGCAGGGCCGGATGCGGCCGCCGGGACAGGCCGAGATCGACCGCGCCAAGGCGGACGGCCGCTGGGAGGCGGCCTACGACGGCGCGAGGACCGCGACGGTGCCGGACGACCTGGCAGCGGCCCTGACCGCCGACCCGGCCGCGGCGGAGTCCTTCGAGAACCTGGACCGCCAGAACCGCTACGCCATCCTGTACCGCGTCCAGGACGCCAAGAAGCCCGAGACCCGGGCCCGCCGGATCGAGAAGTTCGTGGCGATGCTGGCGAGGGGCGAGAAGCCGCACCCGTAGCCGAGCGCCACTGCTCGCTTGCCCGAACCATGGGGTACGTCAGACCGAGCACCTTCCCCCAGGGTGCCCACGTGATGGAGACCGTGGCGTTCGATGTCGGCGAGACGCTCGTCCGCGACGACCGGTACTGGGCGTCCTGGGCCGACTGGCTCGGCGTGCCGCGCGCTCGTCGGAGCAGTGGTCGCCCAGGGGCGGGACAACGCGGATGCCCCGCGCCTCCTCCGTCCCGGCATCGACCTGGCGGCCGAGTACGCCGCGCGCGAGGCGACCGGCCTCGGCGAGCACCTCGATGAGACGGCAGACCGCCCGCGCCGGCGAACTGCGCTCGGGCACCTCCACGCGAGTACCGTTCGGTTCGGATCGACCGGACTGGAGTAAAAGTGGACGCACTTGCCCGTGCCGGTGTAGGTGAACGGATCGCCTGTACGCAAGAGGCCCCGTTCAGCCCCTGCGGGAAGGGATGAACGGGGCCTCAGGCCGTCAGTGGGCGGAAGTCAGCGGTGTACCTGCTCCGCGGGCTCCGGTACGTGAGCGGCGACGAGCCGGCCCGTAGGCGCGGACGCCCGGCGTCGGTCCACCCCGTACGTGACGCCCGCGACCCCCAGGCCGAGGACGGCCAGTACCGCCCCCGCCAGCGCGGGCGACGTCGCGCCGAAGCCCGCCGCCAGGGCGAGGCCGCCGATCCACGCGCCGCCGGCGTTCGCCAGGTTGAAGGCGGCCTGGTTGGCGGAGGAGGCGAGGGAGGGGGCCGCGGCGGCCTTCTCCATGACCATGAGCTGGAGCGGCGAGCCGGTGACGAACGCGGCCATGCCGAGCAGGGCCACCCCCAGCGCCGCGCTCCACTCGGCCCGCATCAGCACCGGGAAGAGCGCGAGGACGACGCCGAGCGCCGCGAGCCCGCCGAACAGCGTGCCCCGCATCGCATGGTCGGCCAGGCGTCCGCCCAGCAGGTTGCCCGCGGTCGCGCCGACGCCGAACAGCGCCAGCAGCAGCGTCACGCTGGCCGGGGCGAACCCGGCGGAGTCGGTCAGCATCGGGGTGACGTAGCTGTACGCGGCGAACAGCGCGCCGAAGCCCGCGACCGTCGTACCGAGCGCCAGCCAGACCGGCAGGGACTTCAGCGCGGCCAGCTCGTGACGCAGCCCGCCCGCGGTGGCGTGGGTGTGGTCGCGCGGGATGAGCAGGGCGAGCGCGGCTATCGCGGCCAGGCCGATGGCGCTGACCCCGAGGAAGGTGGCCCGCCAGCCCATGTGCTGGCCCATGAGGGTCGCCACGGGCACACCCGCGACGTTGGCGACGGTCAGCCCCAGGAACATCAGGGAGACCGAGCGTGCCTTGCGCTCCGGCGCGACCATGCCGGTGGCGACGACGGCGCCGACGCCGAAGAAGGCGCCGTGCGGCAGGCCGCTCAGGAAGCGGGCGGCGAGCAGGGACTCGTAACCGGGGGCGAACGCGGAGAGCGCGTTGCCCGCGACGAACACGGCCATCAGGCCGATCAGCACCGTGCGGCGGGACATCCGGGCGGTGACCGCGGCCAGCAGCGGAGCGCCGATGACCACGCCCAGCGCGTACGCCGAGACCAGGTGTCCGGCGGTCGGGATGGATATGTGCAGGTCGTCCGCGACGTCGGGCAGCAGGCCCATCATCACGAACTCGGTGGTACCGATGCCGAAGGCGCCCACGGCAAGGGCGAGCAGGGCCAGGGGCATGAGGGGACCTCTCAGAGCGGAAGTGCCGTACAGGGATGGGATCGCCTATGTTCCCGTACGGAACAAAGTCTCTCAGGTCCAGTATTCCCCTGGGTTACGAGGGCATGTCGAGCTTGACACGAGCCGCCACCGGGAGATGGTCGCTGTTGGTGCGCGGCAGGGTCCAGGAACTCTCCGGCTCGACGCCCTTGACCATGATCTGGTCGATCCGCGCCATCGGGAACGCGGCCGGCCAACTGAACCCGAAGCCGCTGCCCGCCGCGCCCTGCGTGGAGCGGAGCTGGGAGGTCACGGCGTTGAGCGAGCGGTCGTTCATCGTGCCGTTCAGATCGCCGAGCAGCACGACCCGGGTGAGGGTCTCGTCCGCGATGGCCTCGCCCAGCGCGTCGGCGCTCTTGTCGCGCTGGCGGGCGGTGAACCCGGCCTCCAGCTTGACCCGTACCGACGGCAGGTGGGCGACGTACACCGCGACCAGCCCGTCCGGCGTGGAGACCGTGGCGCGCATCGCCCGCTTCCAGCCGAGCTTGATGTCGACCGGCTCGACCTGGCTCATCGGGTACTTGCTCCACAGCCCGACCGTGCCCACCACCGAGTGGTAGGGGTACGTGGCCTTGAGCGCGGCCGAGTACACCGGCACGGCGGAGGCGGGCAGCTCCTCCAGGGCGACCATGTCGGCACCGGAGGCGGAGACGTCGCGGGCCGTGGCGGCCGGGTCCGGGTTGTCGGCGTTCACGTTGTGGGTGGCCACGACCAGGTCGCCGCCGGTGCCCGACTTGTCGGAGAGCAGCAGCCCGCCGAACAGGTTCAGCCAGACGATCGCCGGGAGCAGCACCGCGATCAGCGCGGTGGCGGAGCGGCGGACGACACCGAGCACCAGCAGTACCAGGATGGCCAGCCCCAGCCAGGGCAGGAAGGTCTCGATCAGGCTGCCCAGGTTGCCGAGCCGGTTCGGGATGCGCGAGTGGACCAGCATCACCAGCGCCAGCAGCAGCGCGAACGCGGCGGTGACCAGCCCCCGGCGCCAGACGCCCCGGTCGCCGCGCCAGCCGCCGAACAGACGGTGCGCCAGGCGCCGAAGCCGGGACACTGGTCGCTCGGGCCCCGAGCCGCCGTTGTCCGTCTCCGTCATGTACGCCTGCTGCGCCATACCGTGCCTCACTGCCTGCCGTGCACTCCGTCATCCCCCCGTGTGTGTGTACGACCCTAGGGGATACCGGGCTCCGTTCCGCCGTCCCATGACGGCCGTTCGGAAGTCGAGGACGTGCGAGGCGGCGCCGGCAGTTCCGAGAAGGCCCTCCACACGGGGTTTCTGTGACGAAACCCGCACATCCGGGCTACGGCGCCGGGGGCCTGACGGGCCGTAGGCCGGCGAGCAACGTGTCGACGATCTCCTCCGCGAGCCCCTCGGGGAGGTCGGCGTCGGGGCGCAGCACGGTGCGTACGAGCATGGCGCCGACGAACATGTCGTTGGCCAGCTCCACGTCGACGTCGGTGCGCAGTTCCCCGTCGCGCTGGCCCCGGCGCAGCACGTCCAGGGCGGCGGCGCGCCGGGGCGCTATGACGCCCGCCTCGTACGCGGCCCAGATGCGGGGGCTGCACTTCGCCTGGACGTAGACGTTGTGCATGATCGCCGAGGACCGGCTGACCAGCCCCCGGCGGCGCAGGGTCTCCAGCAGGACGACGAGGTCGTCGCGCATGGAGGTGCCGGGCAGTTCCGGGTCGGGGGGCTCGGCGGCACGCATGACATCGACGAACAGTTCCTCCTTGCCGCTCCACCGGCGGTAGATCGTGGCCTTGCCGACCCCCGCCGTGCGGGCGACCCGCTCGATCGAGAGGTCGGCCAGCGGTACGCCGTCCTCCAGGAGCTTCATCACGCCCTCGATGATGGCGCGCTCCACGGCCTCGCTGCGGGGCCTGCCCCGGGCGGGGGCGGGCTGCGCGGGCCGGTCTGCGGCAAGGCTCACGTCTGTGTCGTCCTCTCGGTGTGCTGCGGAGGATTCTCCCGCAGCGGCAGCCTCCGGGTGACTCAGTCGCCGGTACCGATCAGCTCCGGCTCGCGCTCGCCGGCCTGGGCGGCCGGATTCCTGCCCGGCAGGAACACGGCCACGACGACCGCGCCGATCAGCGCCACGCCCGTACCCCACAGGGCGGTGACGTGCATGGCGTGCAGGAAGGCGTCGTAGGCGGGCGTGACCAGCGCCTGGCCGCGCGGGCCGAGCTTCTCCGCGATGCCGAGGGTGGCCTCGATGGACTCGCCCGCGGTGTCGCGCAGGCCGGGCGGGAGCGCGCCCAGCTTGCCCTCGATGCCGCCCCGGTAGGAGGTGGCGAGCACCGAGCCGAGTACGGCGATGCCGAGGGCGCCGCCGACCTGGCGGAAGGTGTTGCTGAGCGCGGAGGCGGAGCCGGCCTTCTCGCGGGGCAGGGCCTGCATGATGACGACCGAGGTCGGGGTCATGATGTGCGCCATGCCGGTGCCCATGAGGAAGAAGACGACCTCCAGCAGCCAGATGGGCGTGTCGGCCTCGAAGCCGGCGAACGCGGCCAGGGTGGCGGCGATCAGCAGCATGCCCGCCGTGGTGGTGGCCCGGTTGCCGAACCGGTCGACCAGCAGCCGGGCGCGCGGCGCGAAGATCATCTGGGCGGCGGCCAGCGGCAGCATCAGCAGGCCGGACTCCAGCGGCGAGTAGCCGCGCACGCTCTGGGTGTAGAAGACGCCGAAGAACGTGACGCCCATCAGCGCGAAGAAAACGAGCGCGATGGCGGCCATGGCGGCCGAGAAGACCTTGTCGCGGAAGTAGGTCACGTCCAGCGAGGGGTGGTCGCTGCGCTTCTCGTGGACCACGAAGCCGATCAGGACGACCACACCGGCGATGATCGTGGCCAGCACCTTGGCGTCGGTGAAGTCGGCCAGCTCGCCGCCCTTGATGATGCCGTAGACCAGCAGGACCAGGCCGAGGACGGAGAGCACCACGCCGACGGGGTCCAGGCGGCCGGGCCTGGGGTCGCGGGAGTCCGGGACGAGCCAGACCATCAGGGCGAGGGCGATCAGCACGATGGGCACGTTGATCAGGAAGACCGAGCCCCACCAGAAGTGGTCCAGCAGCGCGCCGCCGGTGATCGGGCCGATGGCGATGGCGAGGCCGACCCCGCCCGCCCAGATGCCGATGGCCTTGGGTTGCTCGGAGCGCTCGAAGACGTTCATCAGTACGGCCAGGGTGGCGGGCATGACGAACGCGGCACCGAGGGCCATCACCGCGCGGTAGGTGATCAACTGGCCCGGCGAGCCGGACTCGGCGGCGAGCGCCGAGCCGATGCCGAACACCACCAGCCCGCCCAGCAGCACCTTCTTGCGGCCGAGCCGGTCACCGATGAGCCCGGCGGTGAAGAGCAGGCCCGCGAAGACGAGGGTGTACGAGTTGATCGCCCACTCGATCTCGCTCTGCGTGGCGCCCAGACCGGTGGGCGCCGGGGTGGCGATGGTCTTGATGGCGACGTTCAGGATCGAGTTGTCGAGCACCACGATGAGCAGGCTCAGCATCAGCACGCCGAGGATCGCCCAGCGGCGCCGGTGCACGGCTTCCGGTATCCGGGGGGCAGGGGAGGTTGTCATGTGCCCGATCGTATTCTCATTTCAATACGGCACCGTCTCGTATCTGAATTCCTTTGCCGAGGTATTGCGCGGCGGGGCACCCGGTGTGGGGGTCCCCTGGCCACGTCCGGCACGAAGTGCCACCATGGAGACGATCCGGGGACGCCGAAAGGGCGCCTCGAGATGAACTGAAGGAGCCGTTGCCATGACGCAGCTCTCGGCTGCCCAGACGAAGCCCTCCGACGGCAGGACGCTGTACGGAGGAAAGGGCACCCGCCGCATCACGGTCCGCGACATCGCCCTCGCCAAGGAGCGGGGCGAGAAGTGGCCCATGCTCACCGCCTACGACTCGATGACCGCCTCCGTCTTCGACGAGTCCGGCATCCCGGTCCTCCTCGTGGGCGACTCGGCGGGCAACTGCCACCTCGGCTACGAGACGACCGTGCCGGTCACGCTCGACGAGATGGCCATGCTCTCCGCCGCCGTCGTACGGGGCACCAGCCGTGCCCTGATCGTCGGCGACCTCCCCTTCGGCTCCTACCAGGAGGGCCCGGTGCAGGCGCTGCGCTCGGCGACCCGGCTGGTCAAGGAGGCCGGGGTGGGCGCGGTCAAGCTGGAGGGCGGCGAGCGGTCGCACGAACAGATCCGGCTGCTGGTCGAGTCCGGCATCCCGGTGATGGCCCACATCGGCCTCACCCCGCAGTCCGTCAACGCCATGGGCTACCGGGTCCAGGGGCGCGGCGAGGAGGCGGCCCAGCAGCTCCTCCGCGACGCGAAGGCGGTGCAGGACGCGGGCGCGTTCGCCGTCGTACTGGAGCTGGTCCCGGCGGAACTCGCCGCCGAGGTCACCCGCGTCCTCCACATCCCGACGGTCGGCATCGGCGCGGGCCCGGACACCGACGCCCAGGTCCTCGTCTGGACCGACATGCTCGGCCTGACCTCGGGCCGCGTCCCGAAGTTCGTCAAGAAGTACGCGGCGCTCCGCGAGGTCATGGGCGACGCGGCCAAGTCCTTCGCGGAGGACGTCGTCGGCGGAACGTTCCCCCTCGACGAACACTCCGTCCACTAGCCACTGCCGCACCACCACGAGCAGCCCGCCGATCTTCCCCCTGTCGGCGGGCTGCTCGCCTTTCGCGTCCGAAGGTCCGGGCCCAGCCGGAGAGGCCATGGCCCAGCACCTCGGGCGCCCTCGCGCGGGCGCCGAACTCCCGGAACGGGTCCGCAAGGAGCTGTCTCCGACCCGCCGCGGCCGGCCGGCCGGACGTCGGCCGTCCGGCCGTCGTGTGGTGGGACACAGGCCCACGAGCGGTCTGTGAGCCCGTAGGACCAGACCGGCCTTGCCCGTCCCGCTTCCCGCCCGACAACTGCCGGTCCAGGCGGTCTCAGCGGGCCCGCAGTACGTCCGCCCGGCGCCCCACGGTCGCGGACAGCGTCGACGCCAGCAGGAACGCCACCGCGGCGATCACCGCGGACGCGTGCAGCCCGCCGATCATGCCCCCCGTCGAGCCGAGGAGCGTGCCGAAGAGGGCGACACCGAGGGCGCAGCCCACCTGGCGGGAGACGTTGAAGACTGCCGACGCCACGCCGGCCTTGTCCACGGGGCTCGCCTCCATGATCGCGACGGTGGCGGCGACGACGGTGACGGGCGTGGCCAGGCCGGTGGCCATGAGCGCGAAGAGCAGTACGGGGTAAGGCGTGTCGGGGCCGGCCGCCAGCCAGCCCAGGAAACCGGCGCTCCCGAGCAGCAGCGCGCCGGCCATGGGCAGGTAGGGGCCGCTGCGGGCGGTCAGCCGGCTCGACAGCGGCGCGGCCAGGAAGCCCATGCAGACCGACGGCAGCAGGGCGAGTCCCGTTGCCAGCGGGCTGAGGTGACGTTCCTGCTGGAAGTACAGCGTGGCGACGAAGAGCAGCCCGTAGTAGCCGAAGCTGAGCAGCAGGCCGATGATGTTCGTCGCGGTGAGCCGGATCTCACGGAAGAGCGACAGCGGCAGCAGCGGGCGTACGCCCTCCGGTCGCAGGGCGGCGCCCTTCTCCAGGCGCAGTTCGAGGGCGACGAAGCCGGCCAGGGCCACCAAACCTCCCGCGAACAGCGTCAGCACCTCCGGCGACGACCACCCCGCGCTGCCCGCCTCGTTGAGGCCGCCGGCCACCCCGAGCAGCCCGACCACGCCGAGCAGCAGCCCGGCCGGGTCCATCCGGCCGGGCTTGGCCCGAGGGGCGGGAGCCGGTACATGACGCAGGGTCAGCAGCACCGCCACCCCGGCCACGGGCAGGTTGACCCAGAACACCGAACGCCAGTCGAAGCCCGAGACCAGCAGACCACCGACCGCGGGTCCGCCGCCGAAGGCGACCGCCGAGACGAGCCCCCAGTAGCCGACCGCCCGGGCACGCTGGGCCCTGTCCGGATAGGCGGCCTGCAGCAGGGCGAACGAGGCGGGAACCAGGAGCGCGGCTCCGGCACCCTGAGCCAGCCGGGCCGCGATGAGCACCTGCGCCGAGGGCGCCACCCCGCAGCCGACCGAGGCGGCCGCGAAGACTCCCAGGCCCGCGAGGAAGAGTGTGCGGTGTCCGAAGCGGTCACCGAGTCCGCCGCCGAGCAGCAGCAGCCCGGCGAAGAACGCGCTGTAGCCGTCGACGATCCACTGCATGTCCGACGGACCGGCGTGCAGCGAGTCCTGGATGGAGGGCACGGCCACGTTCACGACCGTGACGTCGAGCATCACCAGGAAGTAACCGAGGCTCAGTGCGATGAGCGGCGGCAACGAGAGACGCGGCGGGGCGGCGGCCGCCGGCGCGGGCGAGACGGAGGGATCGGTGAAGGTCATGCGAACGAGTCTCGGGCCGCAAAACTTCGTCACCCGTCGAAGTGTCCTCCAACTAGGCTCGCCGTATGGCCAGGACGACGACCGGTCGTGACCGGGACCGAGTGCACCACCAGCCCGACATCGCACGGGCCGCCACGCTGATCGCCGACCCGTCCCGCGCCCGGATGCTGAAGGCGCTCAGCGACGGCCGCGCACTGCCCGCCGGCTTGCTCGCCGCCGAGGCGGGCGTGAGCGCCGCGACGGCAAGTGCCCATCTGGGCAAGCTCGTCGAGGCGCGCATGGTCAGCGTGGAGAGCGCGGGCCGGTGCCGCTACTACCGTCTGGCCGACCCCGAGATCAGCCTCGCCCTGGAGGCGCTGGCCGTCATCGCGCCGCCCCTCCCGCTCACCTCACTGCGGGAGAGCAGCACCGCCGGAGCCCTGCGCCGTTCCCGCACGTGCTACGACCATCTCGCCGGCCGGCTGGGCGTGGCCCTGCTGGAGTCCCTGCTCGAGGGAGGTCTGCTCGCCGGGCACGACGGCACCCACCGCCCCGACAAGGCGGTGCGCGACGGCGCGAGCGGCTACGGACGCGATGTCGACTACCGGCTCACCGGGACCGGCCGGCGGGCGCTGGCCCGGTTCGGCGTCGACCTGACCCGGCTGCCGCCGCGCCGCCCCCTGATCCGCTACTGCGTGGACTGGAGCGAGCAGCGCCACCACCTCGCCGGGGCGGTGGGCGCGGCGCTGACCGCCCGGCTGTTCGAACTGCGCTGGCTGCGCCACGGCTCCAGCCCCCGGGTCGTCCATCTGACCGAGGCCGGCGCCGACGGCCTGGCCGGCACCTTCGGGCTGCGGCCGGTGGACTGACCGCCCGCTGTGCTCGCACGGAGGGCCGGCTTCCCCTCTCAGAGCACGACGCGGTAATGCGTGGTCAGACGCCGGTCGTCGTCCAGGACGTGGAAGGCGATGCCGGGCGGCTGGTCCCGGTCCGCGAGGTCGTCGCCCTCCCAGGGCATCCTCAGGGTCCAGGTGACCGCGGGGCCGACGATCAGCGGACGGCCCGCGAACGTCGAGGCGGCTGCCGTGTGGGCGTGCCCGGTCAGGACGGCGACGACCTGGGGGTGCGCCTCCAGCAGGCCGGCCAGGTGTCCGGGCTGTTCCAGCCTGATGGAGTCGAGCAGCGGGTGGTGGAGTGCGGCCGGCGGGTGATGGAAGGCGACCAGCGCGGGGGTGTCCCGTGGCAGGCCGGCGAGAGTGGTGTCCAGCCAGCCCAGCGTCGCCACGTCGAGGCGTCCCTCGTCACGACCCGGAATGCTGGAGTCGCACATCAGCACGGCGGTCCCGGCGATGTGGTGCAGCCGGTTGACGGGGGCGTGTCCGGGCGCCTCGCCGAGCAGAGCCTTGCGGTAGGCCGAGCGCACGTCATGGTTTCCGGGAAGGGTGAGCACCGGGAAGGGGGCCGCCAGAATCCGGGCCGCCTCCTCGTACTCGGCCTCCTCGCCGTGATCGGCGATGTCCCCGGTGACCAGGACCGCGTCGACCGGCTGGGGCAGGGTCCGCAGGTGGTCCATGACGCGTTCGGCGCGCCGGGTGGCCCTCTCACTGCCGTCCAGGTGCAGATCACTGATCTGGGCGAGTAGCACCGTCATCTTCGTCCTCTCGTCGTGTGGGTGGCCGGGCGCGTCAAGGAGCGTGCGGCCGGCCGGTGTCCGCCTTCGACAAATGCGGAGCGGGGGCCTTATCGGATCTCCCCGTCGACGACGGGGAGGCGGACCGCCACCCGGGGCAGGAAGAAGCCCACCAGGGGCCCCATGCACAGGGCGACGAGCGCAGTCCCGGCCCCGAGGGTTCCGCCCATGAGCCAGCCGGCCCCGGCGACGGCGATGTCGATGCCGGTGCGTACCACGGCGATGGGCAGGCGGGTGAGTCGGACGAGTCCGGTCATGATTCCGTCGCGGGGGCCGGAGCCGAACTGCGCACCGAGGTAGAGCGCATCGAAGAAGGCCAGAGCGACGAGGCCGAGCACGAGGTACGCGATCTCGGTGAGTGCCCCCTGCGGGCGCGGGAGGACGGCCGCGGTGGCGTCCGCGGCGAAGCCGACGACGGCGACGTTGAGAACGGTGCCGAGGCCGGGCAGTTCTCGCAGCGGAATCCATGCCAGAAGTACCGACAGGGAGATGAGGTTCGTCGCCCAGCCGAACGAGACACCGAGAGTCGTGGCGGTGCCCTCGGTGAGCACGTTCCAGCTCGCTGCACCCAGCCCGGAGCGGACGAGCGTCATCACGGCGGCCCCGTATCCCACCAGGCCGACCAGAAGCTGGAGTACGCGACGTGTCGTGCGGCCCGCTCTGAATTGAGCGACCGCGTTCAACCGGGTCAGCACAGGCGGGTCATGATGCGCCTGGACAGGGACGTGTGCGGGGGAAGCAGGAGGTGCCATGCGGCAAGCCTGCGAGCGCCTGGACCTCGAATCCATAGCCAGATTGCCTATGCTGGCGGGGTGAAAGTAAGTGCGCACGCGGTGGCACGCATGCTCGGGACATGGCAAGAGGGGCCTGGGCCGGCGCATCAACGCCTCTCCGACCGGCTGCGGCTCCTCGTCCTGGACGGACGTCTCCCTCTCGGGTCGGTCCTGCCGGGCGAGCGTGACCTGGCCACCACGCTCTCCACCAGCAGAACCACTGTCAGCGCCGCCTACCGCACTCTGGTCGATCAGAGATACGTCGCCACACGGGCACGAGCCAGGGCGACGGTGCGGCTGCCCGATGACCGCTCTCCCGAGCGCGGCGGCACCGCGGGCTCGGCGGCCATCGACTTGTCCTTCGCCGCTCCGCCCGCGCCCGTCGAGATCCTCCACACCGCGTTCGCGACCGCGCTCGAACGATTGCCACGGCACTTCGAGCGGCACGGCTACGACCGGTACGGCATCGCGGAGCTGCGTGAAGCGGTGGCCGGCTGGTATCAGCGGCGCTCCCTGCCCACGGCCCCCGATCACATCCTGATCACCAATGGCGCGCAGCACGCGCTCGCCCTTCTCGCGCGTACCCTGCTGTCCCCGCGCGACAGGGTTCTGATCGACCATCCGACCTATCCGCATGCGATCAGCACGTTCACCGAGGCTCGTGCCCGGCTCCTGGCGGTCGCGGTGTCGCCTTCGGGCTGGGACACGGCACAGCTCCAGGAAGCGGCCCGCAGCGCGCATCTGGCCTATCTGATACCGGACTTCCACAATCCGACAGGGCTGTGCATGCCCACGAGCGTCCGCGCCGGGCTCAGGCTCGCCTGTCCCACGGTCATCGACGAGACCATGACCGACCTGGCCCTGGAGGGAGCGAGCCCGGAACCCTTCGCGCTGCACATGCCGACCGCGATCAGCATCGGCTCCGTCTCCAAGAGCATCTGGGGCGGCCTGCGCATCGGCTGGATCCGGGCGGCCCCGTCTCTCCTCGAACGCGTCCAGCAGACCCGGCGGGCAACGGACCTCGGCACCCCTGTCGTCGAACAGCTCGCCACGGCTGTCCTCCTGAACGAGCACCAGACCCGGCGCCCAGGCACACTCCGACAACTGCGTTCGCAACGCGACGCGCTGTGCGAAGCACTCACCGAGAACCTGCCAGAGGTCCAGGCCCTTCGCCCCGTCGGCGGTGTCACGCTGTGGGCGACATTCCCCGAGCCCATCAGCTCGCGGCTGGCAGCAATCGCGCCGGACCACGGAGTGACCATCGCGGCCGGACCACGCTTCGGAATCGGCGGCGCGTTCGAACGCAACCTCCGGCTGCCCTACACCCTCCCGCCCGGCCAACTGACCGAGGCGATCGACAGACTGGCACTGGCCCGGCGAGCACTTGCCCGAGGCGCCATCGGCACGCACACCCCCGCACCTGTCGCGTGAGCGCCGACAACACGGCACGTCCACACACCCGAGTACGCTGCTCGCGGGAGCCTGCTCGGGAGGGGTCATGGCGAAGGTCACCGTCAGTCTGGATGCCGATCTGGCCATCGAGGTCATGCTGTTGGCCGGGGTGAAGAGTCCGCAGGACGCGGTGGAGTTGATCGTCCGGGACTACCTGGAGCGGGGGCGTCGCACCGAGGCCCGTACCGGGAACGCCGCCGATCAGGAGCGGCTCGCGGACCGGCGGTCGGCGCCGGAAGAGGGGCGATGAGTGCCGAGGTCGTGCTGAGCAAGGACGATCTTCGTGCCGTCGCCGGTTTCGCCGCCGCTTCCGCCGAGACCGTGCTCGGGATCTTCGAGGCCGATCAGCCGGATGATTCGCGGCCCAGGGATGCCATCGCGGCCGCGTGGGCGTTCGCGCGGGGAGGGGAGCGGGGGAAGGCGCTGCGTGACACGGCGTGGGCGGCCCTGAAGGCGGCTCAGAACGCGCACACCGCGGCTGGGCGGGAGGCGGCGCGGGCCGCGACGGCCGCTGCCGGGGCCGCCTATCTGCATCCGCTGGCCAAGGCCACCCAGGTCAAGCACATCCTCGGGGCCGGAGCCCATGCGGCCAGGGCGGCCGAACTGGCCGCCGGGGACGACCGAAGCGTCGCGGCGGGCCACCTTGGGCGGACGGTACGGCGGGCAACGCCGGCAGTGCTCGACGTGCTCAGGCGCTACCCGGCCGCCCCCGACGGCGGCGGCCGGGTGGGCGAGCTGATCCGCGTGCTGGACGCGGACCTGCGCCCGCCCCGGACGACTACGCCCGCTCCCGCCACCCGTTCGTGATCGGCAGCCGCCGGTCCTTCCCGAACCCCTTCGGCGAGATCTTCGTACCCGGCGGATACTGCCGCCGCTTGTACTCGGCCGTGTCGACCATGCGGAGAATCCGGACGACGAGGTCCCGGTCGAAGCCCGCCGCCACGATCGCGTCGGCACCCTGGTCGTGGTCGACGTAGAGGTCGAGGATCGCGTCGAGGACGGGGTAGTCCGGGAGGGAGTCGGTGTCCACCTGGCCGGGGCGCAGCTCGGCGCTGGGGGGCTTGCTGATGGAGTTCTCCGGGATCGGCGGGGTCTCGCCGCGCTCCTCGGCCGCGCGGTTGCGGTAGCGGGCCAGCCGGAACACCGAGGACTTGTAGACGTCCTTGATCGGCCCGTACGCGCCCACCGAGTCGCCGTACAGGGTCGAATACCCCACCGCCAGCTCGGACTTGTTGCCCGGTGCCAGCACGAGCCGGCCCTCCTGGTTGGACACCGCCATCAGCAGCGTGCCGCGCAGCCGGGACTGGAGGTTCTCCTCCGCGAGACCGTCCAGGGACAGCGCCCCCATGTACGCGTCGAACATCGGCTCGATCGACACCGTACGGAAGTTCAGCCCCGTGCGCCGGGCCAGTTCGGCCGCGTCGCTCCGGGAGTGCTCGGAGGAGTACTTGGACGGCATCGAGATCCCGTACACGTTCTCCGCGCCCACCGCGTCGCACGCGATCGCGGCCACCAGCGCCGAGTCGATCCCGCCGGACAGACCGATCAGCACCGAACGGAAGCCGTTCTTGACGACGTAGGCACGCAGCCCCGTCACCAGCGCCCCGTACATCTCCGCGTCGTCGTCCAGCCGCTCGGCACAGCCACCGAGATGCTCCGGCTCGTACGGCGGCACGGGCTCGGAGGAGAGGACCACGCGGTCGATGCGCAGACCGTCGTCCACGACGCCCGTGGGCGCGTCCGGGTCGGCGGCGGGCAGGTCCAGGTCCAGCAGCAGGCAGGTCTCCTCGAACTGCGGTGCCCGGGCGATCACCTCGCCGTCCGCGCCGACCACGATGGAGTCGCCGTCGAAGACCAGCTCGTCCTGGCCGCCGGTCATGGCGAGATAGGCGGTGGTGCAGCCCGCCTCCTGGGCCCGCTTGCGGACCAGTTCGAGGCGGGTGTCGTCCTTGTCCCGCTCGTACGGCGAGGCGTTCACCGAGAGCAGCAGGCCGGCGTGGGCCGAACGGGCGGCGGGGACCCGGCCGCCGTCCTGCCAGAGGTCCTCGCAGATGGCGAGCGCCACGTCCACCCCGCGCACCCGGATCACCGGCATGGTGTCGCCGGGCACGAAGTAGCGGAACTCGTCGAAGACGCCGTAGTTCGGCAGGTGGTGCTTGGCGAAGGTGAGGGCCACCTCGCCCCGGTACAGCACGGCCGCCGCGTTCTGCGGCGCACCGGCCGGCTGGCCGTACCTCGGCTGCGCGGTCGCCGAGCGGTCGAGGTGGCCCACGACCACCGGCACCTCGCCGAGTCCCTCCTCCGCCAGCCGGGCGGCCAGCGCGCGCACGGCGGCGCGGGAGGCTTCGACGAAGGACGAGCGCAGCGCGAGGTCCTCCACGGGATACCCGGTCAGCACCATCTCGGGGAACGCGACCAGATGCGCTCCCGCCTCGGCCGACCGGCGGACACGGCGGACGACCGACTCGGTGTTGCCGGCGATGTCGCCGACCCGGGCATCGATCTGATTCAGGGCGAGACGAAGTTGAGGCACCCCGCCAGTGTAATCGTCACTCCGACGCGATGGGGGGCGTGAGGTGATCCGACACCCCACGCCCCCGTCACCGGCTACCGCGGATCAGTGACCCTTGTACGACTGCACGTAGCCGTTCGCGGGCGAGCCCACGCCGGTCACGTCGTCGTAGCCCTTGACCGCGTGCAGCGAGCTGTCCTTGCCGAGGCTGCGGACCGAGACGGCCAGGCCGTCCGAGGCGTCCAGGCCGTTCACGAAGTCGGTACGGGCCACCGCCAGGCCGGAGCCCGTCGGGTTGTCCGTGACGTCGTGGAAGACGCCCTTCTTGCCGTACCGCTGGTAGATCGACGGGTTGGCGAAGCCGATCGCCTTGCCGCCGCGCGCCTCCTGCGCCAGCGCCTGCACGGCCGCGATCACCGGCGCCGCGAGCGAGGTGCCGCCGATGCGGTACTCGCTGTAGGTCTGGGACCCGTCCGGGAAGGTCTGGGTCTGGCCGACCAGGAAGCCGGTGTTCGGGTCGGCGATGGCCGCGATGTCCGGGACGACGCGGTTGCCGGCCTTGCTGTTGGCCGTGGCCAGCCCCTCGGGGACGACGCCCTGCTGGTAGTACGGCTGCAGCACGGTCTTGCTGGTGCCGCCGCCCGCGCCCGAGGTGAAGGCGCCGGGGAAGTCCGTCCAGCTCTTGCCGTCGGCCGCCAGGGTCGCCTTCTCGGTCCCCCAGCCGGTCTCCCACTGGTACGTGTCGCCCTTGCCGACCGCCAGCGAGGTACCGCCGACCGCCGTCACCCAGGCCGAGTTGGCGGGGGTGTCGACCTGCTTCACGCCCGAGGCGGCGACCTGGTCGCCGTCGTCGCCGGAGGAGAAGTAGAAGCCGATGCCCTGCACCGCGCCGAACTGGAACACCTGGTCGTAGGCCGCGGCCAGGTCGGGCGTCTGGTTGCCCTCCACGTCGCCCCAGGAGTTGGAGACGATGTCGGCCAGGTGGTTGTCGACGATCTTGCTCAGCGAGTCGAGCAGGTCGTCGTCGTAGCAGGAGGCGGCGCCCACGTAGGTGACGTCCGCGTTCGGCGCGACCGCGTGCACGGCCTCCACGTCGAGGGTCTCCTCGCCGTACCAGCCGGCCGCCCCGCACTCCTCGGTCTTCGTGTAGTTCTTCGGCAGCACCTGGTGGAGCTGACCGGTGCGCCACGCCGCGTCGCCGTGCTTGTGGGCGTAGGAGGCCGCGTCGTAGGCGATGGTCGGCGAGGCGTACGCGTCCGTGATGGCGATGCGCACGTGCTCGCCGGTGTACTGGCCCGCGCCGTAGGCCGAGCGGAGCTGCTTGCCGGTGTAACCCTGGATCGCGTACGGGATCTTGTGGCCGTACGCGTCCGGCAGGCTGCTCGCGATGTTCGAGCCGAAGTAGCTGGAGAACGGACCGGAGTTCTTGAACACCGCGTCCGGCGGCGGGAGTTGCTCGTCGTGGTCCGACTTGTGCGGCGCGTTGTCCAGGCCGGACACGGTGAGCACGGCGCCCTTGAGCGAGGCGGGCGCGGAGGCGGTCTTCGCGGGGGCACGGTAAGTGTGCCTGCCCTTGGCGTAGTTGTGGAGCTGGGTGCCGAACGCCTTCTCGGCGGCGGCCACGTCACCGGAGACGGCGACGTAGTGCGCGGTGACCCCGGTGACCGTCAGGCCGGCCGACTTCAGCCAGGACTTGACGGCGGCCACCTGGGCCTTGGTGGCCCCGAAGCGGGCCTGCGCCTGCTTGGCGCTGAGGTGCTTGCCGTACAGCGGCGAGGCCGGGTCGGAGACGGCCTTGGCGTAGGCCGCCAGTCCGGCCGCGTCCCGCCCGGCCAGGTAGACCCGGGCGTTGACGCGGGCGCTGTCGGCGGCGGCGCCCTTGTCCGCGTTCGCCGTGGCCCACAGTGGACGGGTGCCCGTCAGCGCGTTGCGCGCCGGGCCGTCCGCGTGGGCCGCGGGTATGCCGAGCGCCAGCGCTCCGGCGATCATCGGCAGCGTCGCCGCCATGCTCACACCGGCGCGCGTCTTGGCGCGGTTGGATCTCATAGAACCCCCTGCGATGCGTTTCGCATGCATGTCGTGGTCGGTACGTCGCGGATGCGCGCCGGTGAAGCGGCGGTGTCGACCGGCGTGGAGATCGCACGATGGGGGCCACTCTGGCCGATGAACCGTTCATGTCAGGGGAAGCAAAAGGTCAAGAGAAGCTCAAGTAACCATGAAAAGGGCCGACTTGATCAGAAACCGTCACGAACGGGCCTGTGCGCCACGCGCCTTGAGCATGTCCGCCATCAGCCGGATCTCGGACCGCTGGGCGTCGACCATGCCCCGCGCGAGCCGCTGCTCCGGCCCCGGCGCACACCGGGCCACACACCCCTCGGCCATGTGCACCCCGCCCTTGTGGTGCTCCGTCATGAGCCGGAGGTAGAACACCTCCGCCGCCCGCCCCCTGAGCGAACCCAGCTCGCGCAGCTCGGAGTCAGTCGCCATGCCCGGCATCAGCGCGCCGTCCTGCCCGGCGGGCATGTCACCCATGCCCATCCACGCCATCGGCGGCCCGGCCGACACCTTCGGCAGGCCCCACAGATCCAGCCAGCCCAGCAGCATCCCGCGCTGGTTGGCCTGGGTCTGCGCGATGTCGTACGCGAGCCGCCGCACCTCCTCGTCACCGGTGCGGTCGCGCACCAGGTACGACATCTCCACGGCCTGCTGATGGTGCACGGCCATGTCCCGCGCGAACCCGGCGTCCGCCGACTCCGCGCCCGGCACCCGTACCGCGGTGGAGTCGCGCTCCCCGCCGGCCGCGTACCCCCCGGCCCCCGCCGCGACGACCGCCAGCAGGGCGGCGCCGGCCGCCAACCCGGCGTACCCGCGCCTCACTTCATGACCCCGCCGGTGCAGGAGGCGCCCGGCTCCGGGGTCTGCTTGCCCTGCACGTAGGCGGCGAAGAACTTGTCCACCTCGGGGTCGGCCGCGCTCTTCACGCTCACCTGGTGCCCCCACGCCGAAAGGACCAGCGGCGCGTCCTGGTCCGCGTACGGGCTCATCAGCGAGTACGGCGTCCGCTTCACCTTGGCCGCGAGCGCGTCCACGTCCGCCTTGTTCGCCTTGTCGGTGTACGTCACCCAGACCGCGCCGTGCTCCAGCGCGTGCACCGCGTTCTCGTCCCGCACCGGCTCCTTGTAGACGTCGCCGTCGCAGTTGAGCCAGACCGGGCTGTGATCACCGCCGACCGGCGGGTGCATCGGGTACGTCACCTTGGCCGTGACATGGTCACGCGACAGCTTGCCTGACCAGGTGCGCACGCCGTCCGGGCCGGTGGTGAAGTGCCCGGAGCCGCCCTTGGCGTCCCCGCTCGCCGCCGTGTCCTTGTCCTTGCCCGAGGCGTCCTCGCCCGAGTCCGACTGGGCGCGCACCAGCGCCACTGCGCCCACGACCAGCCCGGCGACTACCACCACGCTCGCGGTGACGGCCAGCACCCGGTTGCGGCGGGCACGGGCCCGCTCGGCGCGCCGCATCTCCTCTATGCGCGCGGCGCGTGCGGAGGCGGGGGTGTGCTGGTCGGTACCCATGGGGCGTGTCCTTCCGCGGGGCGGTCTCGGGGTCCGCTGATCGTAGTGGGACGGGCGGAGCACGGGGGAGCGATGTGCGACAACCGGATAATTTGCACCTGCGGGGCCGCCGGCGCTCGCGACCATGACGGACAGCCCGATGAACATGCAAGATGGTCGGCAGGACGGTGTGCCCCCGCAGGCGGAACGTTCAGCCCGGAGACGTCCGGCCGATCAAGGTCCGCAACGCGCGCGAAACGCCGATGTGGTGGGATGCTCAGGTGCCGACCGCCTCCCGTCGCACCACGGACAGGCGGCCTGACCAGCAAGGATGGGGAAGCGGAAGATGGACAAGCAGCAGGAGTTCGTGCTCCGGACCTTGGAGGAGCGCGACATCCGGTTCGTACGCCTGTGGTTCACGGACGTGCTGGGCTTCCTCAAGTCCGTCGCCGTGGCCCCCGCCGAGCTTGAGCAGGCGTTCGACGAGGGCATCGGCTTCGACGGCTCGGCCATCGAGGGCTTCGCCCGCGTCTACGAGTCCGACATGATCGCCAAGCCGGACCCGTCCACGTTCCAGGTCCTGCCCTGGCGGGCGGAGGCCCCCGGTACGGCGCGCATGTTCTGCGACATCCTGATGCCGGACGGCTCCCCGTCCTTCGCGGACCCGCGCTACGTCCTCAAGCGGGCGCTGGCCCGTACCTCCGACCTGGGCTTCACCTTCTACACCCACCCGGAGATCGAGTTCTTCCTGCTGAAGAACAAGCCGACGGACGGCAGCCGGCCGACCCCGGCGGACAACTCCGGCTACTTCGACCACACCCCGCAGAACGTCGGCATGGACTTCCGCCGCCAGGCGATCACCATGCTGGAGTCGATGGGCATCTCGGTGGAGTTCTCCCACCACGAGGGCGGCCCCGGCCAGCAGGAGATCGACCTGCGGTACGCCGACGCGCTGTCCACGGCGGACAACATCATGACGTTCCGCCTGGTCATGAAGCAGGTCGCGCTGGAGCAGGGGGTGCAGGCGACCTTCATGCCGAAGCCGTTCTCGGAGTTCCCCGGCTCGGGCATGCACACCCACCTCTCCCTCTTCGAGGGCGACCGCAACGCGTTCTACGAGTCCGGCTCGGAGTACCAGCTCTCCAAGGTCGGCCGCTCCTTCATCGCGGGCCTGCTGCGGCACGCGGCGGAGATCTCGGCGGTGACCAACCAGTGGGTCAACTCCTACAAGCGCATCTGGGGCGGCTCGGAGCGCACGGCGGGCGCGGGCGGCGAGGCCCCCTCCTACATCTGCTGGGGCCACAACAACCGCTCGGCCCTGGTCCGCGTCCCGATGTACAAGCCCGGCAAGACGGGTTCGGCCCGCGTGGAGGTCCGTTCCCTCGACTCCGGCGCCAACCCCTACCTCGCCTACGCCGTCCTCCTCGCCGCCGGCCTCAAGGGCATCGAGGAGGGCTACGAACTCCCCCCGGGCGCCGAGGACGACGTCTGGGCCCTCTCCGACGCGGAACGCCGGGCCATGGGCATCGAACCCCTCCCGCAAAACCTGGGCGAGGCCCTCACCCTGATGGAACGCAGCGACCTGGTGGCCGAAACCCTGGGCGAGCACGTCTTCGACTTCTTCCTCCGCAACAAGCGGCAGGAGTGGGAGGAGTACCGGTCGGAGGTCACGGCCTTCGAACTGCGAAAGAACCTCCCGGTCCTGTAGCGAGGGGCATCACCGAACGGGCTGCCCGATCCCGATCAGATTCCCCTCACTGTCCCGGAACCAGGCAGCCCGTTCCCCCCGAGCCCCTTTGCTCGGATAATTCCCCTGCACCTCGGCAATGCCACCCTTGGTCCGAAACCCAGGAGTCTCGACGTCCTCGAAGACAACCCCACGCCCCCGAAGCTCGGCGAGGGTGGCTTCGAGGTCGTCGACCTCCCACCCCATCTGGGTAAAAGTCCCAGGCGAAACCCCAGTGGACTGAAACAGCGCGAAAAACGATTCCCCGCACCGATAAAGCAACCCCCCGGGCCGCTCATCAAAGGGCTCCAGCCCCAGCTTCTCGGAGTAGAACCGCCGAGCCCGCCCCAGATCCTGAGCAGGCAGCCGAGTGGCAACGGACCCACGACTCAGGGCCCCGCTCACGACGCCTTCTCCCCGGCAAGCCGAGCCAGCACCCGATGAAGCGGCTCGGTCCCCCGGACCCGGTACTCCTGAATGGCCCACCCATTCCCATCGGGATCGGTGAAGTACATAAAAGTCCCCCCGTCGCGCTCCGAATACCGCACGGGCTCACTGACTTGAAGCCCCCGCCCCCGAAGCTCGGCGTAGGCGGCATCAGCATCGGCAACACACAACTGAAGCCCGTGATAAGACCCGGGCACAGGGACCCCCGTAACCATGTCCATCCCCTCCACCAGAGCGATGGAACACCCGGACCCAGGCGGAGTGAGCTGAACAATCCGCACCCCGTCCATCACCTCCCCGTCAAAATCCAGATGAAAGCCAACAAGATCCCGATAGAACTCCTTGGCCCGATCCACATCGGAAACGGGAAGCACGACAACTTCCAGAGCCATATCCATAACGAGCCGTAAACCCTCTCCATCTGGAACAGGTGGTACAGGAGCTGTACCATGCCGCATCCACCGCATCGCACTGGCGCACCGAGTCTGGGACGAGCCGTTCGTGAAGGACGAGGAGACCTTCGACCTGGGCGAGCCGATGGACCGGGACGAGATCGGCAGAACAGTGACCGAGGGCTACGTGGCCCGCGAGCACCGGAACAGGAACCACGCTGCGTGATCGCCATCGCGGACACCTCGGGCATCCTCGCCCTGTACAACCGCTCGGACCCGGCACACACAGCGGCCAAGAAGGCAGCCGACCAGTGCGGCTTCCTGGTGGCAACCCCGCTGGCCCTCACCGAGGTGCACCAGGTGGCCACCAGCAGAGCGGGCCGCAGAGCGGCGGACTCGATCCTGCGCAGCCTCACCAGCAGAGTGAGCGAGATGCGCCTGATCCTGGCGAACCCCACCCCGGAAACCCTGGACGCCGCACTCACCGTAAGAGCCCGCTACCAGACCCTGGACCTGGTGGACGCGATGAACGTGGCCCTGGCGGCCGAGTACGCGACGGACGCCATCCTCACCAGAGACCTGCGCGACTTCAGGACCGTACGCCCCCTGAACGGCAAGCACCCCCACTTCCGAATCCTCCCGGACGACCTCTGAGCTCACCCCACGACCCCGCACCCGCGAATGGCGGCAAGGGGACGTGTCGGGGGGTGTCCGCCCGCAGCGGCCGGCGAGAAGGCAAGTTGAACGCGTCGTAGAAACGTAAGTCGCCGGACCGAGGACGGACACCCCCCGGCGCGGCCCCGACCCACGACGACGCGGGGGCGCGGCACCGACCGGTGGACGGCGGCACGGTTAGGCTCTGGCCAGGACCGTCTTGATCCCGAGGGGAGGCCGCGGATGACGCCGGGGCGCAGGAGCAGTACGTTCACCAGACTGCTTCGGCACGGCTTCACGGACCCCTCGGGAGCGGAACGCCTGCTGGACAGCCCGGAGCTGGCCCCGGTGAAGGCGGACCCCGTCCTCCTGGAGGCGTTGGGCGCGACAGCGGACCCGGACCTGGCCCTGCGCGGCCTGGTGAGACTGCTGGAGGCCCAGCCGGCCCCCACGGACCACCGAGAACTCCTGGACACCCTGATCGCGGCGAAGCCCCTACGGGACCGCCTCCTGGGCGTGCTGGGCGCATCAGCCGCACTGGCGGACCACCTGGCCCGCCACCCCCACGACTGGCAGGAACTGGTCACCTACGAACCCAGGGACCTGCACCCAGGAGTCACGGAGTTCGAGCGCGGCCTGGCAGCGGCGACGGACCCGGTGGAACTGAGAGTGGCGTACCGCCGCTGCCTGCTCTCCATCGCCGCGAGGGACGTCTGCGGCACCACGGACGTAACCCAGACCGCGGCGGAACTGGCGGACCTGGCAACGGCGACCCTCCGCGCGGCCCTGGCCATGGCGGAGGCGGAAGCCCCCCAGGACGCCCAAGCCTGCCGCCTGGCGGTGATCGCCATGGGCAAGTGCGGCGGCCAGGAACTGAACTACGTCTCCGACGTGGACGTGATCTTCGTGGCGGAGCCGGCCCAGGGCGCAGACGAAACAAAAGCCCTCAAGGCAGCAACCAAACTCGCCTCCCGCATGATGCGCATCTGCTCGGAGACCACGATCGAGGGCTCGATCTGGCCGGTGGACGCGAACCTCCGCCCGGAGGGCCGCAACGGCCCCCTCGTAAGGACCCTGAGCAGCCACCTCGCCTACTACCAGCGCTGGGCGAAGACCTGGGAGTTCCAGGCCCTTCTGAAGGCCCGCCCGGTAGCGGGAGACAAGGAACTCGGCGAGGCATACACAGACGCCCTCGCCCCCATGGTCTGGCAAGCGGCGGACCGCGAGAACTTCGTCCCGGACGTACAGAAGATGCGCCGCAGGGTCGTGGAGAACATCCCCCCGGCGGAGATCGAAAGAGAGCTGAAGCTGGGCCCGGGCGGCCTGAGGGACGTCGAGTTCGCGGTCCAGTTGCTCCAGTTGGTCCACGGCCGCACCGACCAGGCTCTCCGTAGCGGCACCACCCTGAAGGCCCTGCAAGCCCTGGCGGCAGGCGGCTACGTGGGGAGGGAGGACGCCGCCCGCCTCGACGAGGCGTACCGCTTCCTGCGCGAACTGGAACACCGCATCCAGTTGTTCCAGCTCCGCCGCACCCACCTGGTCCCCGAGGCGGAGGAGGACCTGCGCCGCCTCGGCCGCTCGCTCGGCCTCCGCACGGACCCGGTGGCGGGCCTGCGCCGAGAGTGGAAACGCCACACGGGAGTGGTCCGCCGCCTCCACGAGAAGATCTTCTACCGCCCCCTCCTGGACGCGGTGGCCCAACTGGCCCCCGGCGAGACAAGGCTGAGCGCGGAAGCGGCAAGAGAGCGCCTGGTCGCCCTCGGCTACGCGGACCCCGCAGCGGCCCTCCGCCACCTCGAAGCCCTCGCCTCCGGCGTCACCCGCAAGGCGGCCATCCAGCGCACCCTCCTCCCCGTACTCCTCGGCTGGTTCGCGGACTCGGCGGACCCCGACGCCGGCCTCCTGAACTTCCGCAAGGTCTCGGACGCCCTGGGCAAGACCCCCTGGTACCTCCGCCTCCTCCGGGACGAGGGCGCGGCGGCGGAGAACCTGGCGAGGGTCCTCTCGGCAGGCCGCCTGGCCCCCGACCTCCTCCTCCGCGCCCCCGAAGCGGTGGCCCTCCTGGGCGACGGAGACGCGGGCGGCCTGGAACCCCGCGGCAGGGCCCAACTGGAACAGGAGATCACCGCGGCGGTGAACCGCGCGGAGAACGCGGAACAGGGCGTGACAGCCGCCCGGGGCGTCAGACGCCGAGAACTCTTCCGCACCGCCGCGGCGGACATCGTCGGCTCGTACGGCACGGAGACGACCCCCGCCGAGCCCGACGAGGGCATCCTCCTCGACCGCACCGGCAGCGCGATCTCCGACCTCACCGCGGCCACCCTCGCCGGCACCCTCCGCGCGGTGGTCCGCGAGGGCTGGGGCGACACCCTCCCGACCAGGTTCGCGATCATCGGCATGGGCAGGTTCGGCGGCCACGAACTCGGCTACGGCTCGGACGCCGACGTCCTGTTCGTGCACGAGCCGCGCGAGGGCGTGGACGAGCACGAGGCCGCGAAGGCCGCCAACAAGGTGGTGGCCGAGATGCGCCGCCTGCTCCAGCTCCCCAGCGCCGACCCGCCCCTGCTGATCGACGCCGACCTGCGCCCGGAGGGCAAGTCCGGCCCGCTGGTCCGCACCCTGAAGTCGTACGAGGCGTACTACCGCAGGTGGTCCCTGGGCTGGGAGTCGCAGGCGCTGCTGCGGGCGGAGCCGGTGGCGGGCGACGAGGATCTGGGCCGACGGTTCAGGGAACTGATCGACCCGCTGCGCTACCCGGCCCGCGGCCTGGACGAGGACGCGGTGCGCGAGATCCGCCGGCTGAAGGCCCGGATGGAGTCGGAGCGGCTGCCGCGCGGCGCCGACCCCAAGCTGCACACCAAGCTGGGACCGGGTGGCCTGTCGGACGTGGAGTGGACGGTGCAGTTGCTCCAGCTCCGGCACGCCTGGGAGGTGCCGGGCCTGCGCACCCCGAGGACGCGCGAGGCGCTGGCGGCGGCCCGCGAGGCCGGGCTGATCGGCGCGGAGGACGCGGCCGTGCTGGACGAGGCGTGGGTGCTGGCCAGCCGGGTCCGCAACGCGGTGATGCTGGTCCGGGGCAGGGCGGGCGACACCTTCCCCACCGAGCCCCGCGAGCTGGCGGCGGTGGGCCGGTACCTGGGTTACGGCGAGGGCCGGGCCGGCGACATGCTGGACGCGTACCGCCGTACCGCCCGCCGGGCACGGACGGTGGTGGACGAACTCTTCTACGCCGGCTGAGCCCCTGCACCGAGCATGGCTCCGGGCACCTGTGGCCACCGCCCGTACCAGAGCCGGGCCACCCCCACCCCGAAGGCGAGGCACAGCACCCCGCCGACCGCGTCCAGCCAGAAGTGGTTGGCGGTGGACACGATGACGAGCAGCGTCAGCGCCGGGTACGCCAGCCCCAGCACCCGTACCCACGGCACCGAGGCCAGCGCGAAGATCGTCAGCCCGCACCACAGCGACCACCCGATGTGCATGGACGGCATCGCGGCGTACTGGTTGGACATGTGCTTGAGGTCGCCGGAGGCCATGGAGCCCCAGGTCTGGTGCACCATCACGGTGTCGATGAAGTGGCCGCCGCGCATGAGCCGGGGCGGGGCGAGCGGGAAGAGGTAGTACCCGGCGAGCGCCACGCCCGTGGTGGCGAACAGCACCAGCCTGATGGGGGCGTAGCGGTCGGGATGCCATCGGTAGAGCCACACCAGCACGCCGATGGTGATCACGAAATGCAGCGTGGCGTAGTAGTAGTTCATGCCGATGATCAGCCAACCCACCGAGTCGGCGGCGTGGTTGACGGACGCCTCGACGGCGATGCCGAGACGGTGCTCCAGCCACCACACCGCGTCCGCGTTGCGCAGCGCCTCGCGCTTCTGCTCCGGGACGGCGTTGCGGATGAGCGAGTACGTCCAGTAACTCGCGCCGATCAGCAGGATCTCGAACCACAGCCGGGGTCGCCGGGGACGGCGGACCCGGTCGCGCAGGGCGCGCGCTCCGTCGGCGCCCCGGACCGTGACGGTCCGCGGTACGGCCACCTCGTCGCGGTGGCCGCCCGGTCCTGTCACGGTCGAGTCACTCATAGCTACCAAGTCTGCCAGACAGGGGATGCTCGACAGATCATCCCAAGGCCGCTGCCCCCACGCATGTTCTGCGCGAAAACACCTGGCGGGGCGGGGGCTCAGCCCCGCGAACGCTCGCCCGGCGCCGAGGCGGTGGACCCGCGCACGACCAGCTCCGGCATGAAGACGAACTCACTGTGCGGAGCGGGCGTCCCGCCGATCTCCTCCAGCAGCGTGCGCACCGCCGCCTGACCCATGGCCGGGACGGGCTTGCGGACGGTGGTCAGCGGCGGGTCGGTGAACGCGATCAGCGGCGAGTCGTCGAAGCCGACCACCGACACGTCGCGCGGCACGTCGAGGCCGAGCTGCCGGGCGGCCCGTATCGCGCCGAGCGCCATCATGTCGCTGGCGCACACGACGGCCGTGCACTTCCGCTCGATGAGCGCGGTGGCCGCCGCCTGCCCGCCCTCCAGGGTGTACAGCGAGTGCTGCACCAGCTCCTCGGCGACCATGTCCGCGCCCAGCCCGAGCTGGTCCTGCATCGCGCGGACGAAGCCCTCGATCTTGCGCTGCACCGGCACGAACCGCTTCGGCCCGAGCGCCAGACCGATCCGGGTGTGGCCCAGCGACACAAGATGCGTGACCGCCAGTGTGGTCGCGGCCCGGTCGTCGGGGGAGATGAAAGGTGCCTGCACCTTCGGCGAGAACCCGTCCACCAGCACGAACGGCACGCCTTGGGCGCGCAGTCGCTCGTAGCGCTGCATGTCGGCGGTGGTGTCGGCGTGCAGCCCGGAGACGTAGATGATCCCGGCCACCCCCCGGTCGACCAGCATCTCGGTCAGCTCGTCCTCGGTGGAGCCGCCCGGGGTCTGGGTGGCCAGCACCGGGGTGTAGCCCTGCCCGGTCAGCGCCTGGCCGATGACCTGCGCCAGCGCCGGGAAGATCGGGTTCTCCAGCTCGGGGATGATCAGGCCCACCAGGCCCTCGCTGCGCTGGCGGAGCCGCACCGGACGCTCGTAGCCGAGCACGTCCAGCGCGGCCAGGACGGACTGGCGGGTGGTGGCGGCGACGCCCGGCTTCCCGTTGAGGACCCGGCTGACGGTCGCTTCGCTCACCCCCGCCTGCGCAGCGATGTCCGCAAGCCGTGTGGTCACGCCTGTGGACTGTACCGGCCGCACCGCGCCCGGCGCACCGGCGGGACGCCGTGCGCGGGCGGCCGAACGGCCCGCCGTGGATTGCCGCGTCATCGCGCTCCTTGCCCCTCGTGGCCCGTCATGGCCATGTCGTCGCTCGTGCCCGCCGGACGGTCCGCCCGGCGCACGGCCGCAAGGGGATGATCCCGGCGGCGGCCCCCCGCGGCAAGAGCTTGCAGAGTCTTGCACAAGTGTCCGTCAACCCGTCTACCGGCGGTAGACCAGTATTTCGACAAGGTCTGGAGCAGGTCACGACACGGTAACCCGGCCGTCTTCTTGCACTTTTTTTCTGCAAGGTCTTTCGCGACGCTTACAACGCTGTTACGTTCCGAGTCGCCCGGCCGCGGCAATGGCGCAGTCGGCACGACGCGGGTGGCGGCAGACGGGGCCGCCCCTGCAATCTCGGGCTTTTCACCCTCAAGGAGAACTCATGCGGCGTGGCATAGCGGCCTCCGCGCTCGTGGCGTCCCTCGCCCTCACGGCGACGGCGTGCGGCGGGAGCGACGACGGCGACAGCAAGGCGGACGGCCCGGTGACCCTCACCTGGTGGGACACCTCCAACGCCACCAATGAGGCGCCGACGTACAAGGCCCTGGTCGAGCAGTTCCAGGCCGCCAACAAGAACATCAAGGTCAAGTACGTCAACGTGCCCTTCGACCAGGCGCAGAACAAGTTCGACACCGCCGCCGGCTCCAAGGGCGCGCCGGACATCCTGCGGTCCGAGGTCGGCTGGACCCCGGCCTTCGCCAAGAAGGGCTTCTTCCTGCCGCTGGACGGCACCGACGCCCTGGCCGAGCAGGACAAGTTCGAGCCCAACCTGATCAAGCAGGCCCAGTACGAGGGCAAGACCTACGGCGTGCCGCTGGTCACCGACACCCTCGCGTTCGTCTACAACAAGGCCCTGTTCAAGAAGGCCGGCATCACCGAGGCCCCCAAGACCTGGGACGAGCTGAAGGCCGACGCCGCCAAGGTCAAGGACAAGGCGAAGGTCGACGGCTACTGGGGCTCCACCCAGGCGTACTACGCCCAGTGCTTCCTCTACGGCGAGGGCACCGACACCGTCGACGCCTCGGCCAAGAAGATCACCGTCGCCTCCGCCCCGGCGAAGAAGGCGTACGGCACCTGGCAGAGCACGTTCTCCGGCAAGGGCCTGCACAAGGCCGACACCACCGCGGACGCCTACGCCCACATCCAGGACGCGTTCGTCAACGGCAAGGTCGCCTCGATCATCCAGGGTCCCTGGGAGATCACGAACTTCTACAAGGGCTCGGCCTTCAAGGACAAGTCCAACCTCGGCATCGCCACCGTCCCGGCCGGCTCGGCCGGCAAGGCGGGCGCCCCGACCGGCGGCCACAACCTCTCGGTCTACGCCGGCTCGGACAAGGCCCACCAGGACGCGGCCCTGAAGTTCGTGAAGTTCATGACCTCGGCCAAGTCCCAGGAGACCATCGCGCTGAAGAACTCCACGCTGCCGACCCGCGGCGACGCCTACACCTCCCAGGTCAAGGCCGACCCCGGCATCGCCGGCTACCAGGGCGTGCTGCCCGCCGCCCAGCCCCGCCCGGCGCTGCCGGAGTACAGCTCCCTGTGGGGTCCGCTGGACACCGAGCTGCCCAAGGTGGCCGGGGGCAAGGAGCCGCTGGACAAGGGCCTGAGCAACGCCGAGCTGGCCATCGCCAAGCTGGTGCCCGACTTCAGCAAGTGAGCCCGTGTGGCCGCCGGGTTCCCCCCGCCGTGGGGGATGGGGGGAACCCGGCGGCCACCGGCCTGTGACCAGCCCGCCCCCGAACTTGTAGAAGGTGTCGCACCATGACAGTCGCCATCGACCGCGCGACCGGCCGGCGCAGCGGTGAGCGGCCGCCCCGCCCCGGTCTCGGGCAGCGCCTGCGGAACGGCTACCAGAGGTACTGGTACGCGTACGCGATGATCGCGCCCGTGGTCGTCGTGCTCGGTGTCCTCGTGGGCTACCCGCTGGTGCGGGGCGTCTACCTGACCCTCACCGACGCCAACAGCCTCAACTCGGCGCGCACCATCGGCGTCAACCACATCGACGCCACCTACAAGTTCATCGGGCTCGACAACTACCAGGACATCCTCTTCGGCCCCACGGCCTACGACCGCTTCTGGTCGCACTTCCTGTGGACCGTGTTCTGGACCGTCGCGTGCGTCACCCTGCACTACGTCATCGGGCTCGGCCTGGCGATGATGCTCGACCAGAAGCTGCGCGGCCGCACCGTCTACCGGCTGCTGCTGGTGCTGCCCTGGGCGGTGCCCACCTTCGTCACCGTCTTCTCCTGGCGGATCATGCTGGCCGACTCCGGCGTGCTCAACCAGGTCCTCGGCGCCCTCCACCTGCCCCAGCCGCAGTGGCTGGAGGACACCTTCTGGCAGCGGTTCGCCGCCATCATGGTCAACACCTGGTGCGGCGTGCCGTTCATGATGCTCTCGCTGCTCGGCGGGCTGCAGTCCATCGACTCCTCGCTGTACGAGGCCGCCGAGATGGACGGCGCGAGCGCCTGGCAGCGCTTCAGGCACGTCACCCTGCCCGGACTGCGCTCGGTCAGCTCCACCGTCGTCCTGCTCGGTGTGATCTGGACCTTCAACCAGTTCGCCATCATCTTCCTGCTGTTCGGCCCGACCGGCGCCCCGGACGCCCAGATCCTCGTCACCTGGGCCTACTTCCTCGGCTTCGGACAGCAGCCGCGCGACTTCGCCCAGTCCGCCGCGTACGGCGTACTGCTGCTGTCGATCCTGACCGTGTTCACCTCCTTCTACTTCCGCTGGCTGAAGCGCAATGACCAGCTCGCCGTCTGACGCCGCAGGAGCCGCCGCCATGAGCACCACGACACCCCCCGAGACCGCACCGGGACGCGGCCTCACCGCCGCCGCACCGGCCCCGGTCCAGCCCCGCGCGACCCGCCGGCGCGGCGAGCGCGGCCCGCTGGGCACCGTCCTGCTGCACGGCGGGCTGGTCCTGGCGAGCCTGATCGCGCTGGTCCCGGTGGCCTGGCTGTTCTTCCTGTCCCTCGGCCCGGAGAAGGACGACTACCTGCACCCGGGCCGCATCTTCGGCCGGGCGGGCTTCTCCAACTACGCCTTCGTGCTCCAGCACACCGGCTTCTTCGACTGGTTCAAGTCGACGATGATCGTGGCGCTCGGCACCACCTTCATCGGCGTCTTCGTCGCCGCCACCACCGGCTACGCCGTCTCCCGGATGCGCTTCCCCGGCTACAAGCCGCTGATGTGGGTCCTGCTGCTCACCCAGGCGTTCCCGATCGCCATCCTGATCGTGCCGATGTACGAGATCTTCGGCGAGCTGGGCCTGATCGACACCTACTGGGCGCTGATCCTCATCAACTGCTCCACCGCCGTGCCGTACAGCGCGTGGCTGCTCAAGGGGTACTTCGACACCATCCCCTTCGAGATCGACGAGGCGGGCCGGGTGGACGGGCTCACCCCGTTCGGCACCTTCTTCCGGCTGATCCTGCCGCTGGCCCGCCCCGGCCTGGCCGTCGCCGCGTTCTACAACTTCATCACGGCGGTCGGCGAGGTCGCGTTCGCCACGACCTTCATGCTGGACGACTCCAAGTACACCTTCGCCGTCGGCCTCCAGACCTTCGTCAGCGAGCACGACGCGCAGTGGAACTACATGGCCGCGACCGCGGTGCTGATAGCGATACCGGTGTCGGTGTTCTTCTACCTCGTGCAGAAGAACCTCGTCACCGGACTCACCGCGGGCGGCACCAAGGGCTGACGCCCCGCCGCACCCACGCCTCACCACGAACCGCCCCTCGTCACGCACCAAGGACGCCATGAGCCAGCAGCATCTCGCAGCCCCGGCCGACGACACCGCCGTCGCCCCCGCCGCCCAGCACCGCGACTGGTGGCGCGGCGCGGTGATCTACCAGGTCTATCCGCGCAGCTTCGCCGACTCCAACGGCGACGGCATGGGCGACCTGGCCGGCGTGCGGGCCAGACTGCCCTACCTGCGCGACCTCGGCGTGGACGCCGTCTGGCTCAGCCCGTTCTACGCCTCCCCGCAGGCGGACGCCGGGTACGACGTGGCCGACTACCGGGCCGTCGACCCGATGTTCGGCAACCTGCTGGACGCCGACGCGCTGATCCGCGACGCCCACGAGCTGGACTTGCGCATCATCGTGGACCTGGTGCCCAACCACTCCTCCGACCAGCACGAGTGGTTCAAGCGGGCCCTCGCCGAGGGCCCCGGCTCGCCGCTGCGCGAGCGGTACCACTTCCGCCCCGGCAAGGGGAAGGACGGCGAACTCCCGCCGAACGACTGGGAGTCCATCTTCGGCGGGCCGGCCTGGACGCGGGTCACCGAGCCCGACGGCACGCCGGGGGAGTGGTATCTGCACCTCTTCGCGCCCGAGCAGCCCGACTTCAACTGGAACCACCCCGCGGTGGGCGACGAGTTCCGCTCCATCCTGCGGTTCTGGCTGGACATGGGTGTGGACGGCTTCCGCATCGACGTGGCCCACGGCCTGGTCAAGGCCGACGGCCTGCCCGACCTCGGCGCCCACGACCAGCTCAAGCTGCTGGGCAACGACGTGATGCCGTTCTTCGACCAGGAGGGCGTCCACGAGGTCTACCGCCAGTGGCGGACCGTGCTGGACGAGTACGCCGGGGACCGCATCTTCGTCGCCGAGGCGTGGACGCCGACCATCGAGCGGACCGCCAACTACGTCCGCCCCGACGAGCTGCACCAGGCGTTCAACTTCCAGTACCTCGGCACCGACTGGGACGCGGAGCAGTTGCGCGAGGTCATCGACCGCACGCTCGCCGCGATGCGCCCGGTGGACGCCCCGGCCACCTGGGTGCTCTCCAACCACGACGTCACCCGGCACGCCACCCGCTTCGCCAACCCGCCCGGCCTCGGCACCCAGATCCGCACCGCCGGGGACCGCGCCCTCGGTCTGCGCCGGGCCCGAGCCGCCACCCTGCTGATGCTGGCGCTGCCCGGCTCCGCCTACCTCTACCAGGGTGAGGAACTCGGTCTGCCCGACGTGGTGGACCTGCCCGACGAGGTGCGCCAGGACCCCGCCTACTTCCGGGGCGCCGGCCAGGACGGCTTCCGCGACGGCTGCCGGGTGCCGATCCCGTGGACCCGCGAGGGCTCCTCGTACGGCTTCGGCGGCGGGGGCAGTTGGCTGCCGCAGCCGGCGGGCTGGGGTGAGCTGAGCGTGGAGGCGCAGACCGGCGTGGCGGGTTCGACGCTGGAGCTGTACCGGGCCGCGCTGGCCGCCCGGCGGGCGGTGCCCACGCTCGGCGCGGGTACGGGCGTCGAGTGGCTGCCCGCACCCGAGGGCGTACTGGCCTTCCGGCGCGGGGAGTTCACCTGTGTCGCCAACACCACGGGCGCGGCGGTGACCGTCCCGGCGTACGGGCGGGTGCTGCTCGCGAGCGGGGAGATCACCCAGAGCGCCGCCGGGGCCGAGGTCCCGGCCGACACCACGGTGTGGTGGACCACGGCCTGACGGCGGCTCCCTGAAAGTTCTTGCATCAACTTCCCACGGCCCGCTGCCTTTTCAGGCAGCGGGCCTTTAACATCTGCGTCACCGCAAGTTTGCTGAAACATTTCAGCAAGGGCATCCAGTCCTGCGGCAACAGCCTTCAACGACGAAGGAACCCCCACATGGCACGCAGAACCCTCACCGTGGCGCTCGCCCTCGCCGCAGCCGCCACGGTTGGCATGTACCCGACTACGGCACAGGCGTCCCCGCCCGGCACCAAGGACGTCACCGCCGTCCTCTTCGAGTGGAACTTCGCCTCCGTCGCCCGCGAGTGCACCACCACCCTCGGCCCGGCCGGATACGGGTATGTGCAGGTCTCCCCGCCCGCCGAGCACATACAGGGCTCCCAGTGGTGGACCTCGTACCAGCCCGTCTCCTACAAGATCGCCGGCCGGCTCGGTGACCGGACCGCCTTCAAGAACATGGTCGACACGTGTCACTCGGCCGGCGTGAAGGTCGTCACCGACACGGTGATCAACCACATGTCCGCGGGCAGCGGTACCGGTACCGGCGGCTCCTCGTACAGCAAGTACAACTATCCGGGCCTGTACTCCTCGCCCGACTTCGACGACTGCACCGCGCAGGTCGGCAACTACCAGGACCGCTGGAACGTCCAGCACTGCGAACTGGTGGGCCTGGCCGACCTGGACACCGGCGAGGACTACGTCCGCAAGGCCATCGCCGGGTACATGAACGACCTGCTCTCGCTCGGGGTCGACGGCTTCCGCGTCGACGCGGCCAAGCACATCGACACGGCGGACCTGGCCAACATCAAGTCCCGGCTGACCAACCCGTCGGTGTACTGGAAGCAGGAGGTCATCTACGGCGCGGGCGAGGCCGTCCAGCCCACCGAGTACACGGGCAACGGCGACGTCCAGGAGTTCCGGTACGCCTACGACCTCAAGCGGGTGTTCAACAACGAGAACCTCGCCTACCTGAAGAACTACGGCGAGGGCTGGGGGTACATGAGCAGCTCGGTCGCCGGGGTCTTCGTGGACAACCACGACACCGAGCGCAACGGCAGCACCCTCAACTACAAGGACGGCGCCAACTACACGCTGGCCAACGTCTTCATGCTGGCCTATCCCTACGGTGCCCCGGACATCAACTCCGGATACGAGTGGTCGGACGTGGACGCCGGACCGCCCAACGGGGGCAGGGTCAACGCCTGCTGGCAGGACGGCTGGAAGTGCCAGCACGCCTGGCCGGAGATCAAGTCCATGGTCGCCTTCCGCAACGCCACGCGCGGCCAGGCCGTCTCCAACTGGTGGGACAACGGCAACGACGCCATCGCCTTCGGGCGCGGGAGCAAGGGGTTCGTGGCCATCAACCACGAGTCCTCGTCGCTGTCCCGGACCTACCAGACCTCGCTGGCGGCGGGCACGTACTGCAACGTGCAGAACAACACCACGGTGTCGGTGAACTCGAGCGGCCAGTTCACCGCGACCCTCGGCGCCAACACCGCGCTCGCGCTGTACGCGGGCAAGTCGAGCTGCTGACGCCCTCTTCGAGGAGCCTCCCGGCGAACCGTCCGTCGTATACGGGCGGTTCGTCCCTCGTTCACCGCTGAAATTTCTTTCTTCATGTTTCACAAGTCTTGCTGCAAGCCTTTCGGCGGCGGTACGGTCACGCCGCGTCCGGCAGCGAAGCCGTGCCTCTGGCCGGACTCGAACGAGCCGTGAGCGCAAGGAGTTTGTGCCCGATGAGACCCTCCTGGCAGGCGCGCCGGACGCGCCGCACCCCCTACCGGCGCAGGGCGGCGGCCGTCGTCGTGGCGGCCCTCGCCGCTTCCCTGGTGACGCCCCTGTCCGCGCAGGCGGCGAGCCCGCCCGCGCCGCCTTCCGACGCCCGCCTCGCCGCCGAGCCCGCCCGGCACGACGACACGCGCGAGCAGTTCTACTTCGTCATGCCGGATCGTTTCGCCAACGGCGACCGCTCCAACGACCGCGGCGGACTGACCGGTTCGCGGACGAGCACCGGGTACGACCCCACCGACAAGGGCTTCTACCAGGGCGGCGACCTCAAGGGCCTGACCCAGCGCCTCGACTACATCAAGGGCCTCGGTACGACGGCCATCTGGCTCGCCCCGATCTTCAAGAACCGCCCCGTGCAGGGCACCGGCGCCGACTCCTCGGCCGGCTACCACGGTTACTGGATCACCGACTTCACCCAGGTCGACCCGCACTTCGGCACCAACGCCGACCTGAAGGGCCTGATCGCCAAGGCGCACGCCAAGGGCATGAAGGTCTTCTTCGACGTCATCACCAACCACACCGCCGACCTCGTCGACTACAAGGAGAAGTCCTACGACTACCTCTCCAAGGGCGCCTTCCCGTACCTGACCGAGGACGGCCGCCCCTTCGACGACGCCGACTACGCGGACGGCCGGAGGAAGTTCCCGGCCGTGGGCGCCTCGTCCTTCCCGCGCACCCCGACCGTGCGCAGCCGCGACAAGGTCCCGGCCTGGCTCAACGACCCGGCGATGTACCACAACCGGGGCGACTCCACCTTCGCCGGCGAGTCCGCCGAGTACGGCGACTTCTCCGGCCTGGACGACCTGTGGACCGAGCGTCCCGAGGTGGTCAGCGGCATGGAGAAGATCTACCAGCGCTGGGTGCGGGACTTCGCCGTCGACGGTTTCCGCATCGACACCGTCAAGCACGTCAACATGGACTTCTGGACCCAGTGGGCCACCGCGCTGGACAAGTACGCGGCCGAGCGCGGGCGGAAGAACTTCTTCATGTTCGGCGAGGTCTACTCCGCCGACACCTCGGTGACCTCCCCGTACGTCACCCAGGGCCGCCTGGACGCCACCCTCGACTTCCCCTTCCAGGACGCCGCCCGCGCCTACGCCTCGCAGGGCGGCAGCGCCAGGAAGCTCGCCGGGGTCTTCGGGGACGACTACAAGTACACGACCGACAAGGCCAACGCCTACGAGCAGGTCACCTTCCTCGGCAACCACGACATGGGCCGCATCGGCTCCTTCCTGAAGCAGGACGACCCGAAGGCGACCGACGCCGAGATCCTGCGCAAGGACCGCCTCGCCAACCAGCTCATGTTCCTCAGCCGGGGCAACCCGGTCGTCTACTACGGCGACGAGCAGGGCTTCACCGGCTCCGGCGGCGACAAGGACGCCCGTCAGACCATGTTCGCCTCCAAGGTCGCCGACTACCTGGACGACGACGAGATCGGCACCGCCCGCACCCACGCGTCCGACGCCTACGACACCAAGGCCCCGCTGTACCAGGACATCGCGGCCCTCGCGAGGCTCCGCAAGGCCAACCCGGCGCTGACGGACGGCGTGCAGACCGAGCGGTACGCGGCCGACGGCGCCGGTGTCTACGCCTTCACCCGGACCGACGCGCGCACCGGCGCCGAGTACGTCGTCGCCCTCAACAACGCCGCCTCCGCCGAGACCGTGTCCTTCCCGACCGGCTCCGCCCGCATGACGTACCAGGGCATCTACGGGGCCGCGCGTCCGGTGAAGTCGGACGCCGGGCGCAAGCTCAAGCTCACCGTCCCCGCCGGGACCGCCGTGGTCTACCGGGCCACCAGGCGCCCCGCCGCTCCGGCCACCAAGCCGGTGCTCACCCTGACCGCCCCGCCCGCCGGAGCCACCGGCACGGTGGAGGTCGGCGCCGAGGTGGGCGGAGGCGGCCTGAACCGGGTCGTCTTCGCCGCACAGGTCGGCGACGGGCCCTGGAAGACGCTGGGTTCGGCGGACCACGCCCCGTACAAGGTCACCCAGGCCCTCGGCAAGGACGTACCCGCCGGGACCGCGCTGCGGTACAAGGCCGTGGTGATCGACTCGGCGGGCCGCACCGCGAGCGCCCTGGCCGCCTCGACGACCGGCACCGCGCCCGCCCCCGAGCCGCCCGCCGCCGCCTCCCGCTACTACGCGGTGGTGCACTACAAGCGGGCCGACGGCGACTACGCGAACTGGGGCCTGTACGCCTGGGGCGACCTCGCGGACGGCGAGGCCACCGAGTGGCCGGCCAGCCACCCCTTCACCGGCCGCGACGCCTACGGCGCCTTCGCCTACGTCAAGCTCAAGCCGGGCGCCTCGAACGTCGGGTTCCTGGTCATCGACAAGGACGGGAACAAGGACGTCTCCGCCGACCGGAGCATCGACGTCACGAAGACGGGTGAGGTCTGGCTGGAGCAGGGCAAGCCCGAGGTGCTGACCGAGCGCCCCGACTACCCGGCCCAGGACCAGGGCAAGGCCGTACTCCACTACCACCGCGCCGACGGCAACTACGAGGGCTGGGGCCTGCACACCTGGACCGGTGCCGCGAACCCCACCGACTGGTCGAAGCCCCTGACGCCGGTGAAGACTGACGCCTATGGCGCGGTCTACGAGGTGCCGCTCACCGAGGGTGCCACCAGTCTCAGCTACATCCTGCACAAGGGCGACGAGAAGGACCTGCCCACCGACCAGTCCCTCGACCTCAAGGCCGACGGCCACGAGGTGTGGCTGTTGAGCGGCCAGGAGAAGTACCTGCTCCCGCAGCCGAAGGGCAGCGCGGCCGCGCTCGACCTGACCACCGCCAAGGCGGTCTGGATCGACCGGGACACCCTCGCCTGGAACGGTGCCGAGGGCGCCGCCTCCACCCAGCTCCTGTACTCCCGTGACGGCACGATCACCGTCAAGGACGGGGCCCTGACCAGCGACGACGAGCGCTGGCTGCGGCTGGAGAAGGGCACGCTCACCGACGCCCAGAAGGCCAGGTTCCCGCACCTGAAGGACTACACCGCCTGGAGCGTCGACGCCCGCGACCGCGACCGGGTGCGCGAGGCCCTCACCGGCCAGCTCGTCGCCTCCCAGCGCGCGGCCAACGGCGCGGTCCTCGCCGCGACCGGCGTGCAGACCGCCGGAGTGCTGGACGACGTGTACGCGAGCGCCGTGAAGAGCGGCCTCGGCCCGGTCTTCGCGGCGGGCAAGCCCACCCTCTCCGTCTGGGCGCCCACGGCCCAGAGCGTCGCGCTGGAGCTGGACGGTGCGCTGACGCCCATGCGCCGCGACGACACCACCGGCGTCTGGTCCGTCACCGGCCCCGCGTCCTGGAAGGGCAAGCCCTACCGGTACGTGGTCAAGGTGTGGGCGCCCAGCGTCGGCAAGCTCGTCACCAACTCGGTCACCGACCCCTACTCGGTCGCCCTGACCGCCGACTCCGAGCGCAGCCTCGTCGTCGACCTCGCCGACCGCTCCCTGGCCCCCGAGGGCTGGGCCGGGCTCACCAAGCCCAAGGCGGTGCCGCTCAGGGACGCGCAGATCCAGGAGCTGCACATCCGGGACTTCTCGGTGGCCGACAAGACCGTCCCGGCGGGGGAGCAGGGCACCTACCTGGCCTTCACCGACAAGAACAGCGACGGCTCGAAGCACCTGCGCGAGCTGGCGAAGGCCGGCACCTCCTACGTGCACCTGCTGCCCGCGTTCGACATCGCCACCATCCCCGAGAAGAAGGCCGACCAGGCCACCCCGGACTGCGACCTGGCCTCCTTCCCGGCCGACTCCGACAAGCAGCAGGAGTGCCTGGCGAAGACCGCCGCGAAGGACGCCTACAACTGGGGCTACGACCCGTTCCACTACACCGTCCCCGAGGGCTCGTACGCCACCGATCCCGACGGCACCGCGCGCACCGTGCAGTTCCGGAAGATGGTGCAGGCGCTCAACCAGGACGGGCTGCGGGTCGTCATGGACGTGGTCTACAACCACACGGCGGCGAGCGGGCAGGCGGACACCTCGGTGCTCGACCGGATCGTGCCCGGCTACTACCAGCGGCTCCTCGCGGACGGCAGCGTGGCCAACTCCACCTGCTGCGCCAACACCGCGACCGAGAACGCCATGATGGGCAAGCTCGTCGTGGACTCGATCGTCACCTGGGCCAAGGAGTACAAGGTCGACGGCTTCCGCTTCGACCTCATGGGCCACCACCCCAAGGCCAACATCCTGGCCGTCCGCAAGGCGCTGGACGCGCTGACCGTCGCCAAGGACGGCGTCGACGGCAAGAAGATCATCCTGTACGGCGAGGGCTGGAACTTCGGCGAGGTCGCCGACGACGCCCGCTTCGTCCAGGCCACCCAGAAGAACATGGCCGGCACCGGCATCGCCACCTTCTCCGACCGGGCCCGTGACGCCGTGCGCGGCGGCGGACCCTTCGATACGGACCCCGGCGTCCAGGGCTTCGCCTCCGGCCTGTTCACCGACCCCAACTCCTCGGCGGCCAACGGCACCGAGGCCGAGCAGAAGGCCCGGCTGCTGCACTACCAGGACCTGATCAAGGTCGGCCTGACCGGCAACCTCGCCGGATACCGGTTCACCGACAACGCGGGCCGGGAAGTCACCGGTGCCGGGGTCGACTACAACGGCTCGCCCGCCGGATACGCGGCCGCCCCCGGCGACGCCCTCGCCTACGCGGACGCCCACGACAACGAGTCACTGTTCGACGCCCTCGCCTTCAAGCTGCCGGCCGGGACGAGCGCGTCCGACCGGGCCAGGATGCAGGTGCTCGCGATGGCCACGGCCGCGCTCTCCCAGGGCCCGGCGCTGTCCCAGGCGGGCACCGACCTGCTGCGCTCCAAGTCGCTGGACCGCAACTCCTTCGACAGCGGCGACTGGTTCAACGCCATCCACTGGAACTGCGCCGACGGCAACGGCTTCGGACGCGGGCTGCCCCCGGCGTCCGACAACCAGTCCAAGTGGCCGTACGCCAAGCCGCTGTTGAGCACGGTCAAGGTCGGCTGCCCGCAGATCACCGGCACCTCGGCCGCCTACCGCGACCTGCTGCGCATCCGCACCACCGAGGACGCCTTCTCCCTCGCCACCACCGCCCAGGTGCAGGAGCGGCTCTCCTTCCCGCTCTCGGGCAAGGAGGAGACCCCCGGCGTGATCACCATGCGCCTGGGCGACCTGATCGTGGTCTTCAACGCCACGCCTGAGCGCCAGGACCAGCGGGTGGCCGCCCTCGCGGGCACCGACTACCGCCTGCACCCCGTCCAGGCGTCCGGCACCGACGAGGTGGTCAAGTCGGCGTCGTACGCGGCCGGTTCGGGCACCTTCACGGTCCCGGCGCGGACGGTGGCGGTGTTCACCCGGTAACGGGTCAGGACGCCAGAGAGATCAGCCGGGCGGCGAGTTCCGCGAAGGGACCGTCGCCCGGCTCGTTCTGTACGAACGTCCGGACCACGGCGGCCATTTCGGGGTCGTAGGCGGCACTGACCGCGGCCAGGGCGGCGAAGTCGTGCACGAGCTGGCGTTCCAGCTCCTCGCGCGGCACCCGGCGGCCCTCCAGCCAGATCAGCGCCGTCGACTCCACCAGCGAGATCCACGAGCGCACCACCAGCTCCAGCCGGGCGGGCGCCTCGGTGATCCCCAGGTGGGAGAGGATCTGCTCGTAGGACGCCTGGCGCACCGAGTCGATCAGGGCGTTGGTGGCCGAGGAACCGACCGCCGGGCCGCCCCGCATCAGGGCGGAGAAGCCCGGCCCGTGCTCGTCCACGAAGTCGAAGAAGCGGCCCATCACCCGGAGCAGCCGGGCGCCGAGCGGGCCCTCGTGCGGCTCCTCGAAGCGGCCCGCCAGATCCTCCGCCGCCCGCGTCAGCGCGGCTTCGTACAGGCTCATCTTGCCGGGGAAGTAGTGGTAGACCAGCGGGCGGGAGATGCCCGCGGCCGACGCTATCTCGTCGATCGAGACCTCGTCGGGCGAGCGCCGGCTGAACAGGTCGAGCGCGACCTTGATCAACTGCTGCCGCCGCTCCTCGACGCCCATCCTGCGGCGAACCCCGGTACCCATGGGTTCAACCTTACCGACCGGCAACGACACTTGGACGTTCCGGTTCCGCCCCGGCCTTGACTCCCCGCCCTCACATGTCCAGCACCAGCCGCTCACCCCGGGCGCGGGAGACGCAGATCAGCATCGAGTCGTCGCGCTCCCCGTCCGTCAGCAGCTCGTCCCGGTGATCCACCTCGCCCTCCAGCACCCGCTGTTGGCAGGTCCCGCAGAAACCCTGCTCGCAGGAGTAGAGGGTGTCGGGCAGTTCCCGGCGTACCGCCGCCAGCACGGTCGAGTCGGCCGGGACGGTCAACGTCCGCCCGCTGCGCCGCAGTTCCACCTCGAAGGCGGTGTCGGCGCCACCCGCCGCACGCGGGGCGAACCGCTCCAGGTGCAACGCCGTCCCCTCGGGCAGCGCCGCCTCCACCGCCGCCATCAGCCCCTCCGGGCCGCAGCAGTACACCACCGCGCCCTCGGGCAGCCCGGTCAGCAGCGCGGTGAGGTCGGGGCGCCCGTCCTCGTCCTCGGCCACCACCGTGCACCCGTCCCCGACCAGATCCGCCGCCTCCTTCAGGAACGGCATCGAGGCCCGCGTACGCCCGCAGTACAGCAGCCGCACGTCCACGTCCTCCGACAGGGCCCGCAGCATCGGCAGGACCGGGGTGATCCCGATGCCGCCGGCCACGAAGACGTAGGCGGGGGCCTTCACCAGCGGGAACCGGTTGCGCGGGCCGCGCACCTCCAGCTCGATACCCTCGGTGAGCTGCTCGTGCACCTCCCGCGAGCCGCCCCGGCCGTCCTCCACCAGCCGCGCGGCCACCTCGTACGCCGAGGAGTCCGCCGGGTCCCCGCACAGCGAGTACTGGCGCACCAGCCCCGACGGCAGCACCAGGTCCAGATGCGCGCCCGGCTCCCAGGCGGGCAGGTCGCCGCCCTCCAGGCGGAGCCGCACCACGCCGTCCGCGATGCGCTCGTGCCCGGTGAGCAGCAGCCGCAGCGCCCGCGTGCGGGGGCGCCCGGAGACCGGCGGGTCCAGCGCCGGCATCGGCCACAGCGGGGAGTCCTTGACCCGGCGGCGCAGCGCCCGCCGGGTCAGCAGCCCGGCGCCCACCAGGAGCGCGGCGGCGGCGACGGAACGGGTGGTCTGCTCAGGCATCGTGCTCCGCCTTCTCCGCGGCCAGCGCCGCCGGGGACGAGGCCAGGTAGGCCACCGCCTGCGCGGTCGAGCCCTCCTGGGACGGGTGGTAGGCCCGGCTGAGATAGCGCGGGACGGACTTCAGCAGCGCGCCCGTCGCGGGCAGCGTGCCCCGGCGGCCGCCGGCGTAGAACTCCCGGAACGACGCTTTGCCGCCGGTCAGCGTCGGGTCGTGCTCCATGAAGAAGCGGGCCCCGCGCTGCCACAGGAACATCAGCGCCCCGAAGGCCAGCGCCCAGGTCCGCACCCGGCGCCGGTAGTCGCCGTCCACGTGCGTGAAGAGGTCGAAGGCGACCGAGCGGTGCTCGACCTCCTCCGCGCCGTGCCAGCGCAGCAGGTCCAGCATGGTCGGATCGGCGCCCCGCCGGTCCAGCTCGGCCGCGTTCAGCACCCAGTCGCCGAGGAACGCGGTGTAGTGCTCGATCGCCGCGATCAGCGCGATCCGCTCCAGCAGCCACCAGCGCCGCGCCCGGCCCGGCGGCAGGGTGCGGTCCCCGAGCAGCTTCTCGAAGAACCAGTCGACCTGCGCGGTGTACGGCGTCGGGTCGAGCCCCTGCTCGCGCAGATGCGGCAGCACCTCGTCATGGGCCTGGGAGTGCATCGCCTCCTGCCCGATGAACCCGATGACGTCCTCCCGCAGTCGCTCGTCCCGGATCAGCGGCAGTGCCTGCTTGTACACATGGACGAACCAGCGCTCACCGGCGGGCAGCAGCAGATGCAGCACATTGACGGTGTGCGTGGTGAACGGGTCGCCGGGCACCCAGTGCAGCGGGGTGTCCTCCCAGGCGAAGGACACCTTGCGCGCCTTCAGCGGGATGCGCTCGGCCTGCACCGGCCGGGCCTGCTTGTTAGACATGGCGTCAATGTACTGATGGGTACTCCGTCTGAGAACCCCCGTGCGACGCCTTGTTCGGCAAACTGTCAGCAGCGCCCGGTCAGTGCAGCCCGCTGATCTTCCGGCCGCCCTCCAGGGTGCCCGCCAACTGCGCCTGGGCGCCCTGCTCGGCCTTGGCCACCAGCAACTGGCCCTGTCCGGACGCGGTCACCCCGCCCGAGGACCGGATCGAGGTCACGCCCCGGCTGCCCGCCGCCAGCAGATACCAGTGGCCGCCGCTGGACTTCCACAGCACCCCGGCCAGCACATGCGGAGCACGCGGCCCGCACGCCGTGGTGTCGGTGCCCTTGGCCACGACCGCCCCGGCCGGACCGCCCGGCGTACGGAACTGCGCCAGCGCGGCCGTGCCGTCGCCGCGCCAGGTCTCCGCCCGCGTGCACACCCACTGCCCGGAGCCGCTCGCGTCCGGCAGCGGCTGCTCGGCGAACGCCCACGCGTTCACGGCGCGCACCCCGGCCGCCCGCTCCGCCGCCAGCGAGCAGGCGAACGGCGCCCAGGCGCGCAGCCCTTCGGCCCCGGTCGCCTCGCGGGTCGCACCCGGCCGGCCCGCGGTGAGATGGGCCGGCACCAGCTCGCCCAGGTCGCTGGAGAGCTGGGTGCCCGAGCCGTCCGTCAACTGGAGCACGGTCCAGGAGGTGCAGTCGCCCGTCCGCAGCGCCGGGCTGGCCAGCGGGGAGGTGACCCCGTCGGTCAGGGTGAGCGCGGTCGGCGCCGACTCCGGCTTGGCCAGGTCCCGTCCGGCCGCCTTCTTCACCCAAGGGGCGGTCAGATAACGGACGTTGCCGTCGGAGCGGCCGAGCACCAGCGCGCTCGCCTCGGCGCCGGTCGCGCCGTCGACGCGGGCGAAGTCCAGGGCCGCGCCCTCGGTGCCGTCCCTGGGCTCGGCGTAGCGGGCGATGCGCAGACCGTCGTAGAGGATCACCACGCGGGCCGCGTCCACGTCGCCCGCGTACAGGAGTTGGGGCGGTCCGGCCGGGCCGCCGGTGAAGGTGCCGGGGGTGGCCGAGACGCGGACCGTGGCGCCGGGACGGGCCCAGACCGCCAGCGCGCGGCGCAGCAGGCCGTCGTCACCGGTGAGCGGGCCGCGCGCGGGCCACACCGAGAAGTCGGTACGGGCCGAGGTCTTCCACGCGGCCGGGGTCACGCGCTGCACCTTGGCCGGGTCGAGCGCGGCCACCGCGGCCGGGTTCTCCGCGTACGCGGGGGCGGCGGCGCCGTCCGGGCCCCAGCCGCCGCCGGGCAGCGCGACCAGCACGCAGGCCACCGCGAGCGCGGCCACCGCGGCCACCGCCGCCTTGGTGTGCTGGCGGCGGCGCATCAGGTCGGTGGGCCGGGCCTGGAGCGAGCAGGCGTCGAACTCGGGGGAGGCGAGCAGCGCGTACTGCGCGGGCACCCCGTTCGCCCCGGCCAGCGCGGACTCGGTACGGGTGACCCCGGCGGCCTTGAGGATCTTGCGCACGTCGTCGTCCGCCAGCCCCTCCAGGCCGCGCAGGACATAGGCGGCACGGGCCGGACCGGTGAGGGCCGACAGCCGTTGGTCCAGGGCGAGTTCGTCGGCGCCGCCGGAGCGCGGGAAGAGCCTCAGACCCCACACCTGGGGGAGCGGGGCGGGCAGTTGGGACAGCTTGGGGAGTCCCTTGCGCGGCGCGGACGCCTCCAGCGCGCTGCGCAGCACCCTCAGCCGGACGAACTCGTAGCCGGCGTCGCCGTTCCGGCCGGTCGACTGGGCCGGGATCAGCGCGCGCTGCTTGCGGCCGCGCGGCAGGGCGCGCTGGGCGAGGGCGTGTGCGGTCAGGACCCGGCGCCCCCGGCCGAGAGCGGGCGGGAGCACCAGGTAGGCGAGCCGGACCAGCCGCGGATAGTGCTCGACGAGCGCGGCCTCGGCCCGGCCGACATCGACGGCCGGGTCCTGGTTCCGGGAGGAGGCGGGTGCGTGACGCTGGGCTACATCCTGTGACTGCACATCGGGGAGAACGAGCGAGGCGGCCGTAGGTCACCGCCGCACGGGTGATGTGCGGCCCGGATCACGCCGGTTCGGTCAGCAGGCGGGCGTAGTTGGCCATCGACCGCTGGTAGCGCGGGAGATGGGGGGCCAGCGCGCCGAGCACCAGCGAGAGGCCCTCGCGGTCCCGGCCCAGGCTGGACAGGCACAGCGCCAGACAGGCCCGTACCGCGTCGTTCAACTCGTCGGAGTGGGCGTCGAGTTCCGGGGTGAGCAGGGCGACGCCCTCCTCCGCGTGTCCGGTGTTCCGGAGCGAGCTGGCCAGTTGGATCTTCGTCCGCCGGGCCTTGTACGGGTTCGCCTCCGTGAGGCCGTTGTCCAGGGCCGCGCGGTACAGGCCGACCGCGTCGGCCGAGTGGCCGGTCGAGTCGAAGGCGCAGGCCCGCTCGAACAGGCCCAGCGGATGGTCCTCGGGCAACTCGGCGGCCAGCTTGTCGATCACGGCGCGGAAGCCCGCCGCGTCGTCCTCGGGCCAGGTGTCCAAGGCGGCCCAGGCGGCCGCCACGCGCTCTTCCCAGTCTCGGTCCATCGGACCACTCTGGCAGGCACCGGGCATACCGATCAAGGGATTTGAGCATGTCGGGCCTCGCAGCCGTACCCGTTGCGAGGGCCCGCGTGCGGGATGCTGAGGGCCCACCAGGACCACCGGGACCGGAGGAACGGATGAGGATGACCAGCGCGGTGCTCGTGGGCGCCGTGGTGCTGACGCTGGCGGGCTGCGGCGCGGACCAGGACGACTCGGCGAGGGTGCCGGCCACCGCGACCGGGAGCCTGGAGAGCCTGGCCGCCGAGGTGAAGTGCCGCCCGGACATGCAGACCGACGCCGACGAGATCCGCCAGGCGCTCTGCAAGAACGCCGACGGGAAGTTCGTCCTGGCCACCTTCGCCACCGACCGGGGCCAGCGCGAGTGGATCAACGACGCGAAGGACTACGGCGGTCACTACCTCGTCGGCCGCAAGTGGGTCGCCGTGGGCGACGACGGCGTGGTCGACGCGCTGCGCGGCACGCTGGGCGGCGAGGTCGAGGTGGGCACCGACCACAGCGGGCACGGGGCGAAGCACTCCGGCTGACGCGGTACACACACGGCGAAGGCCGGTGACGGAGTTCCCGTCACCGGCCTTCTGCCGTGATCCCCCGAGGAGGGGGGTCTTCGGAGGATCACGAGCTGTGGATCACCTGTTGTGCGTCACGCGGTGTGGCTCACGAGCAGTTCTGACCGCGGTTCACACAGTTGGCGATCTTGTTGGCGAGATTGTTGGTGGTGATGCTGATGAAGTCGTCGTGGTCGGTGGAGGGCTTGTGGAGCTGCTCCGGGAAACCGTCCACGGCGTAGGCGTTCTTCACCTGGCCGTTCTCGATGGTGGGCGGCGTGATGTCGTACACCAGGCGCATGGTGAGCTGCGGAATGGCCTTGAAGCCGTTCTGGCAGTTGCCATTGGCGTCCGCGAAGGCCACGTGGGTGCGGTGGTTGGCGCTGTCGGTGTTCTGGCCGTCCCAGCAGCTCTGGAAGGCGAAGGACCGCACGACCTTGCTGCCCTGCGGGCAGATCGGGTACTGCTCGGTGAGCTGGACCTTGTTCTCGAACCCGGTGCAGCTCCAGTGCGCGTTGGCGTTGGCCAGACCGTTGGTGGTGGTCTTCGCGTCACCGGTGATGATCCGCAGGAACTGCGGCATCGCCACGACCTTGCCGGTGGGGCTGCCGACGTACTTGATCTGCGCCTGGACCGGCGTCAGGATCTTGCCGACGTTGCCCTCCTTGCCGCCGCCGTCGTTGTTCTGGTCGAAGTCCTGCGAACCGTCCTGGACGCGGACGACCGGCCAGTAGTACGACGACAGGTCGCTCTTGTTCTGACAGCTCGTGCCGCCCTGGAGGAACGTGTCGTTGCTGGCGAACGCGTCGATCTTCTGGTTGCCGACGTAGTCGTGCAGGTGGTGCGCGCCGTTCTTCACGCCGGGCGCCACGATGACGTTGTCGGTGTTGTGGTTCTTGTTGGTGTTCACACCGCAGCGGGTGGTGAAGGTGCCCCGCGAGGCGTTGCGGGCGTTGCGCGGCTTGGCCTTCACGTTGGCCTGGGCCTTGGTGATGTCGACGAAGTCGGCCGCGACGGGGCCGTTGCCGGCCTGGCCGCCGATGTTGCCGCCCTGCTGGCCGCCGTTGTTCTGGCCGCCCTGCTGGCCGCCACCCTGCTGCTGGCCGCCGTTGTCCTGGCCGCCACCCTGCTGCTGGCCCCCGCCCTGCTGCTGACCGCCGTCCTGACCGCCCTGCTGACCGCCCGCGTTGGTCTGGTCGGCCGGGGTGCCGGTGCAGTTGGCCAGCGTGTCCAGGTCACCCGGGGCGGTGCCGCCCACGCGGGTGATCTCCAGCTTGATCCGGTCCAGGATGTTCTGGCGGCGGTCCTTGAGCGGCTGGAGGATGCTGTTCTGGACGAAGCTCGCGTCCCGCGTCTGCGCGTCCCGCGTGGTCGCCAGGCGCTGGTACGCCTCGGTGATCTGCCGGTCCAGGTTGGACAGTTCACCGGCGACATCGGTACGCGCCTTGTCCGGCACGTTGGTCAGCTTCTGGCCGACGTCCGGGCACGAGATCGTGGCGACCTGCGCGGCCGCGGCCTTGGTGCGGTTGCCTCCCCACGCGTCATTGTCCGACTCGTGAGCCGAGGCGTAGAAGTTCGCCCAGATCAGCCCGCCCCCGCCGAGCGCTAGGGCCGCCGATGCGGCGGTGACCTTGATGGCCAGCGGCGAACGGCGTTTACGTGTGTTGCGTCCCATGGAACTCCTCTGACTTCCTTGCGGGGCAGCTTCGAGGCGCCCGACAGGAGTGAAGCGGCGCCCTTCCATACGCACGCCGCCCCAGAGGTGTTCACCGGTCTCACAAATATTTCCCAGGTCTACCCGCGCTCGGCGGGTGAAATGCCTTCTGAACTGGGGGAGTTGGAATTCGCCCTGAGTGCCGCCGCCTCCTTGTCCGCGGGCACGCCCGGCGCCTTCCGGCCCGGCCGCCCGGGCACCTGCCCGCCGATCGAGGTCAGCCAGCGCCAGGTGTCGGCGACCGTCTCGTCCACCGGCCGGCAGTGCAGCCCGGTGGCCAGCGCCCGCGACACGTCCCCGCGGTGCACACAGGACAGCTCGCCGTCCGGCGGCGCCCAGACCGGCAGCTCGGTCCACGGCTCGATCCCGGCCGCGAGGACCGTCTCCGGGTCGGTCCAGCGCAGCTCGGCCACCGAGCCGGTGACCTCCCGGCACCGCTCCAGCAGCTCACCCATGGTGGTGTGGCCCGGCGCGCTCGCCAGGTCGTACGGCCCGCTCAGCCCCTTGTCCAGCGCGCTCAGCACCCAGTCGGCCAGGTCGCGGGCGTCGATGTACTGGATCGGCATCTCCCGCGGGCCCGGCGCCAGCACCTCACCGCCGCGCGCGATCCGGGTGAGCCAGTACGGGAGGCGGCCGACGTTCTCGTAGGGGCCGAGGATCAGGCCGGCCCGGACCAGCAGGGTGCGGTCGGGGCCGAAGGTGTCCAGGACGGCCAGCTCGCCGCCCCGCTTGTCGGCCGCGTAGTCGGTGGCGTCCGCGTCGGCGGCGCCCTCCACCAGGGGGCCCTCCTCGGCGAGGCCGCCCAGGGTGGGCCAGGGCCAGGTGTAGACGGAGCGGGTGGATATGTAGGCGTACCGCTCGGCGCGGTCCTTCAGGAGGCGGGCCGTTTCCAGCACGGTCCTCGGCGCGCCCGTCCAGGTGTCCACGACGGCGTCCCAGCGGGTGTCGTCGGCGGTGAGCGCGGCCAGGCCCTCGGGTGTGGTGCGATCACCATGCAACGACCGCACGTCCGGCGGGGGTTGGCGGTTGCCGCGGTTGAACGCGGTCACCTCCCAGCCCCGTTCCAGCGCGGCCTCCACCACGGCCCGGCCCACGAACTCGGTTCCGCCCAGCACGAGTAGCTTCATGCCGGGGATCATGCCCGGAGCGGACGCGGGCGGCACCCACGTCCGCTCAGAGCGGATCGGCTCAACCGGCCGTCGGGGGCGTGTACTTGTAGCCCACCCGGCGCACGGTCTGGATGGCGTGCCGGTACCGGGCGCCCAGCTTCCGGCGCAGCCGGGCGATGTGCACGTCGACCGTACGGCCGTCGCCGACGTGGCCGTATCCCCAGACCGTGGTGACCAGTTGGTCGCGAGTGTGCACCCGGTGCGGATGCGCCACCAGATGCGCGAGCAGCTCGAACTCCAGGTAGGTCAGGTCGAGTTCACGGCCGTCGACATGGGCGATCCGGCGTACCGCGTCGATCCGCACCACCGGCTCGGGGGCGGGCTCGGCCGGGGCGGGGACGGCCACCGGCGCGAAGGGCGGCCGCTGGTCGGCGGGGACCAGGACCAGGTAGCCGACCATCGGCGGGCGGCCGGGGAGGTCGGGCAGGGTGTGCGGCGGGGCGGGCAGCCAGGTGGCGCCGGGCGGGAGCAGGTCCGCCATGGTCTCCGCGACCGCCTCCGGGACGGCGGGGGAGGGCAGATGCCACTCCTCGTCCCGGTCGACGGCGCGCAGCCGGTGCCGGGGGCCTTTGGCCGGGGAGGCGGGGCGGTCGGTGAGGGTGGTGGCGGTGGACTGAGGACGGTGGGTCGCCATGAGAGGTCAGCTCTTTCGCGCGAGGAGTGTCGTCGGGCGAGGCGGCGGCCGTGACTCGTGGTCCGGGACTGGTGGTCGGGGACTGGTGGTCGGGCGCACGCCAGGGGGACGTTCGTCGTGACGCGCTGGCCGGAGGCCGTTCAGGTCCGTGAGGGCGGTGGTGTCCGGCGCTCAGGGACCGACGGTGCTCAGAGGGCTCGCGCGGTGGCCGCGCGGCAACACTCTCGGTCGAAGTCGTCGTGCTGACGGGAAGGCCAGAACGGCTCCAGGTCCTCACGACCCGTAGCTACGAAGTTCTGGATGCCGACCATGCGCCCATTGAAGCAGACGCGGGCGCCGCCGAGGAGCCCTCTCTCACCCCTCGGACGCCTCCTTGACACCTTCTTGGCCGAAACCCGCTGCCGGCCGGGGGTACGCCGAAGGGCGCCCACCGGCTCGGCGGGCGCCCTTCGGCGTATGCGGGATCAGACCTGGCCGGCCTTCTCCAGCGCGGCGCAGCAGGTGTCGACCAGGAGACGCGTCACCACGTACGGGTCGACGTTGGCGTTGGGGCGGCGGTCCTCGATGTAGCCCTTGCCGTCCTTCTCGACCTGCCACGGGATGCGGACCGAGGCACCGCGGTCGGAGACGCCGTAGCTGTACTCGTTCCACGGGGCGGTCTCGTGCAGGCCGGTGAGGCGGTCATCGATGCCGGCGCCGTAGTTCTTGACGTGATCCAGCGGCTTGGAGCCCTCGCCGAGGGACTCGCAGGCGGTGATGATCGCGTCGTAACCCTCGCGCATGGCCTTGGTGGAGAAGTTGGTGTGCGCGCCCGCGCCGTTCCAGTCGCCCTTGACCGGCTTGGGGTCGAGGGTGGCGGAGACGCCGAAGTCCTCGGCGGTGCGGTACAGCAGCCAGCGGGCCACCCAGAGCTGGTCGGAGACCTCCAGCGGGGCGAGCGGGCCGACCTGGAACTCCCACTGGCCGGGCATGACCTCGGCGTTGATGCCGGAGATGCCGAGACCGGCCTTGAGGCAGTTGTCCAGGTGGGTCTCGACGATGTCACGGCCGAAGATCTCGTCGGCGCCGACACCGCAGTAGTAGCCGCCCTGAGGGGCCGGGAAGCCGTTCTCCGGGAAGCCGAGCGGGCGGGTGCCGTCGAAGAAGGTGTACTCCTGCTCGATGCCGAAGATCGGCTCCTGGGCGCCGAAGCGCTCCTCGGTCTCGGCGAGCGCGGCACGGGTGTTGGACACGTGCGGCGTCATGTCGATGTCGAGGACCTCGCACAGCACCAGGATGTCGTCGCCGCCGCGGATCGGGTCCGGGCAGGTGAAGACCGGCCTGAGCACGCGGTCGGAGGCGTGGCCCTCGGCCTGGTTGGTGGAGGAGCCGTCGAAGCCCCAGATCGGAAGCGCGTCGAGACCGGCCGGGGCACCCGTGATGATCTTCGTCTTGGAACGGAGCTTGGCCGTCGGCTGGGTGCCGTCGATCCAGATGTACTCGGCCTTGAAGGTCACGGGGACACATCCTTCGGGGTGGTTCGGGCGCACACGAGGTGCCGCGACGCCGCGGCACGGGCGCCGCGTCGATATGTCCGGCAGCGTGCCAACAGGCGATTTCCCGATCATTGCCCGTGTGTGAACCCCGTGTTACCTGGAGGTTCTGTGTTGCGGCTCACCATGTGGTCGCCGCACATGACGGAGGCGGGGTCCGGGGGCGCCGCCTGTTCCTCCTGCGCGGGTGGGTGCGCAAGGCGGCGAGCCACGGACCCCGCCCGTCGGTACGGGGTGTGCGGGGTGCGGGAGACCGGGGAGCGGCCCGGAGCCGACATCGCGGTCGGTCCGGGCCGTCGTCTCACCGGTTTCCGTTCACCTCGTGGCGCCTCACCCCACCTTCTCGATCACGGCGCGGCGGATCAGGAACTTGCCCGGTTCCCGGACCTGCTCGAAGGCCGCGTTGTTGAGAAGGGCGCAACTGCCGGACACCGAGGCGACCTTGACGGTCGTGGACTTGTTGTTGTCCAGGTTGGTGACCTTCAGCGTGGTCCCGATCGGGAACTGGTTGCTGGACGCGGCCGGGGCGCCGCCCTCGCCGGAGAGCGTGACGGTCGAGCCGTTGCAGACCTGCTGGCCGGAGGCGGCGGCGCCACCGCCGCCTCCCTGCGCGGGCGGAGCGCTCTGCGCGGGCGGCGCACTCTGCTGACCGCCGGCCTGCTGCCCGCCACCGGCCTGCTGCCCGGCGCCCTGCTGGCCCGCGCCCTGCTGGTTGCCCGCCTGGGAGCCCTGAGCCGACTCCCCAACGGTGCAGCCGGCGGCCTGCTGCTGGACCTTGATCTGTGCGATGACCGCCTCGCGGTTGGCGATCCGGGCCGAGGACTGCGCGTCCGGGTTCGCCTTCTGGTCCGCGATGAACTTCTGGTTGTTGCCGAGGGCGGTGGCGAACCCCTGGCACACGGTCGAGTCCGCGGCGGACGACAGGGTCTTGGCGTCCTGCGGGCTCTGCGCCGCGTTCGAGGTGGCCGCCAGGGCGAAGGCCCCACCGCCCGCCACCGCGGCGGCGCTGACGAGCAGCGCGATCTTCTTCTTGGTGCCGAGACTTCTCCTGCGCGACATCGGCGCCTCCAGGGGGGTAGGGGAGCGTACGCCGCTATGTACGGGAGGCCCGGCCGCCGTGTCTCAACGGTGACACGCGTTGCGTAAGTGACCTACGTCATACGGAAGTTGGCCCGCCCCGCCGCAGAGCGTCCCGCACCGCCTCCTCCGACCGCGCCACCAGCGCCGTCCCGTCCTCGGCGGTGATGATCGGCCGCTGGATCAGCACGGGGTGCTCGGCGAGCGCGGAGATCCACCGCTCCCGCGCATCCGCGTCCCGGGCCCACTCCTTCATCCCCAGCTCCCCGGCCACGGCTTCCCCGGTCCGGGTGATGTCCCACGGCTCCAGCCCGAGCCGCCCGAGCAGCTCCCGGATCTCCGAAGCGCTCGGCACGTCCTCCAGATACCGGCGCACGGTGTACCCGGCTCCCTCGGCATCCAGTACGCCGAGCGCGCTGCGGCACTTGGAACAGGCGGGGTTGATCCAGATCTCCATGGGGGTACGGTACGCCGCGCCCGCCCTGTTCGATTTCCTGGCACCCCTCGCGCCACTCGTGTGACAGTACGCCAATTACCGGTCCCACCAGGGGATTCCGTGCTTCTTCACGCCCTCCCCGTTGTCGGTGGGCGCCGGTAGACTGGGGGCAGTGTTCGAGAGGATTCGCCGGGGGGTTCCGGTGGGTGCTCCGCTCGCCACAGGAGGGTGTTCCGTGTCCGTTGCCGCTCTGAGGAACAAGCCGTCGCCGACCCAGTCCACCGCCAGGCGGCCCGTGCCGCTCGACTCGCCGTACACGCCCGCCGTGAAGCGTCCGCTGCCCGCCGGGCGGCCGCGTGAGTGGTACGTGACGCACAACCGGCGTCTGAAGGCCATGCGCCTCGCCATAGCCCTGCTCGACTCGGGCGTCTATCTCCCGGCCCAGGCCCGCGACGAGGAGATACGCGACACGGCGGACCGGCTCGGCGTCCACCCGCCGTCCGCCACGACCTGCCGCATGGTCCGGGCGCTCCTCCACTGATCCCTCCGGCCGGGCGCCTCCCGGGGGCGCCCGGCACTCACCCCGCCGGCAGCTCGGCCGCCGGCCTGCGTCCGTCCTCCGGGTGATCGCGGAACCACAGCCCCAACCTGTGCTCCGCGTCCGGAAGTTCGAGCCTGTTGTTCACTCACGGTCACCGAACCCGGAAAAGGAGATGCACTCACAGTAGCCGCGCCGGTACGTTGAATCGCCAGGAGGTTCCGTCATGAGCGTTCTCATCGTCGCCGCCACCCTCACTCTGGCCGTTCTCGGTATCGGTAACCACCTCTACTGGCTCGCCGCCGTCGCCCTGCTCTGCCTGTACTACAGGGGCGGCCGTGGCTCGCCACCACCACCCCCGCCGCCCGGCGGAGGTCCGCCCCCGGAGACGTACCGCGCCTACCGCGACCGCCGTGACCGGCAGGCCAAGTGGGAGCGGCGCTACCGCCGCGAGCGTCCTCACGAGGCGCGGCGGCTGCAGCGGGAGAAGAGCCGCTAGCCCTTCAGCCCGTCATTCCCGGCGCGTCCCACAGCGGGAACCACCGGGACGTGTCCTTCTCGATCCGCAGGTCCCCCTCCAGCGCCGACGCCACCTGAAGCTCCAGGGTGTTGTCCCGGCGCTGGTGGCCGGGGCGGGTGCACAGCGGGTAGAAGGTGCCCCGCTTGTAGAGGTAGACCAGGGCCAGCCGGCGGTCGTCGTCCTGGTCCGCCCGCTCGAAAGCCGCGAGGGAACACAGCAGTTGGGGGCCGAAGCCGTTGGCCTCCAGCGAGCTGTTCACCGCGTGGAGGTCGTTCACCAGCTCGGGGAGCTGCTCGGGGGAGCGGTGGGAGCTGAGCCAGGAGTAGCCGTAGTCGTCCTGGGTCAGCTCCACCGGAGGGCCCTCGCGCCCGGCGTCCGCGTCCAGCAGGGCCCGCACCTCACGGTGCGTCTGCTCGAACGCCGCGCCCTCCACCGTGGCGAAGCACACCGCGCCCGCGCCGGTCGGCGTGAACCCGGCCGCCGCCTGGAGGGTGATCGCCGCCGAGGGCAGCGCGAAGAGCTGGTCGAGATCGGGCGCCACCGGCTTCGTACGCCCCAGCAGGATGTCCAGCAGACCCAATGATCAGCCCGTCTTCTCGGGGGCGGCGGCCTCGCCCAGCTCCGCGGAGATCCGGCCCAACTGGGCGAGCCGCTGCTCCAGGGGCGGGTGAGTGGAGAAGATCCGCTCGATGCCCGGCTCCTTGCCGGTCGCGGGGGTGAAGTAGAACGCGTTGAACGCCTGCGCGGTGCGCAGATCCTTGGTCGGGATACGGGCGATCTCCCCGGACACCTTCGTCAGCGCCGACGCCAGCGCCGAGGGGCGGCCGGTCAGATGCGCGGCCGCGCGGTCGGCGGCCAGCTCGCGGTACCGGGAAAGTGCCCGGATCAGCAGGAAGCTGATCGCGTACACGGCCGCCGAGACACCGATCACCGCGGCGAAGACCGCGGCGGTGTTCTGGTCGCGCCGGCCCCCGCCGAAGAGCTGCGAGTAGAACATGAACCGGACGATCAGCCCGGCGATCACACCCAGGAACGAGGCGATCGTGATCACGGCGACGTCCTTGTGCGCCACGTGCGACAGCTCGTGCGCCAGCACACCCTCCAGCTCGGCCGGCTCCAGCCGCCGCAGCAGCCCGGTGGTCACACAGACCACCGCGTGATCGGGGTTCCGGCCGGTGGCGAACGCGTTCGGCATGTCCAGCTCGGACACGGCGATCACCGGCTTCGGCATGTCCGCGATGGCACACAGCCGGTCCACCACCGCGTGCAGCTCGGGACACTGCTCCCGCTCCACCACATGCCCGCGCATCGCGAACATCGCGATCTTGTCGGAGAACCAGAACTGGGCCACGACCATCACGGCCACCAGCACCGCGACGACGATCCACGACTTCAGCAGCACGATCAGCGCGGCGACGAACCCCACGTACAGCAGCCCGAGCAGAAACATGGTGACCGTCATCCGCACGGTCAGCCGACGGTCACTGCGAAAACGGCTCCGCATCCCGCATCACCCCATACTCGGCCTCTCCCCCTGCCTCCAGTGTGCACCCGGCGCGGCCCATGCCGGTGCCCGCGACCGGCAAAGGCTTTCCCCGCGTCGCCGAGCAGCGACAGGGCCGCCGGGTCTCTGCCGTTGACCGGGTCCCTGCCGTTAATAGGGCGACCTCATCCGTGCCCAGCCCAAGAGCACGATCACCGCGGCCACGCAGCCCAGTACCAGGACCGTCGACAGCCACGAGCTTCGGCGGGAGCCGTGGGACGGGGCCGGGTCGGCGCGGAACGGGATCGGGTCCGGGGGGTTCTCCTTCCAGCGGGCCGCGAGCATGCGGGCCCGCGCGGACGGCTCCTTGTGTTCGGAGGCGTCGGCCCACCTGAGGTCGAAATCCCGCTGCTCGTCGTCCTGTTCGGCCATGTCACGCAAACCCTTTCCTACTCCCCGAGGGTCATGATCCCCCGAGAGTAGGAAGCGCGAGCGGCGCAAAAGGTTGCACGCCTGCGGCTCCGGATGCCGAGCGGGAGGTGCTCACCTAGCATCGGATAAGTGCCGCAGAGCGGGACGCGTTCCGTGTCGTCCCGGCGACCGAAGGCGGCCAGCCCACCGACCGCGCCGGACTTCCCACTCCGAGTGCGCGGCCATCCGAACCGTGCAGTCCCGTACCGCACGCGGGGTGGAAGGAAGGTACGTCCATGAATGCACAGCGCACCAGGCGTTTCGTGGCGGCGTCCGCCGCCGGTCTCCTCCTGGCGGCAGGCGGAGCGATCGCCACCGCAGGCACCGCCTCGGCCAGCACGACCACCCAGGTACCGACCAATCGCGGCTGCGGCTGGTGGGGCAACTGCGGCTACGGCTACGGGCCGGGCTACGGCTTCAACCACGGCTACGGCCCCGGCTACGGCTACAACAACGGCAGCGTCGTGGTGATCGTCGTTCCTGGATGATCACGCCAGAGCAGGCGCGGAGGGCCGCCGTCCCGGCTGGGGTGGCGGCCCTCTTCGTCACGTGGCGTCCGGCAGCTCCACCGTGATCCTGAGCCCGCCCGAGGGGCGCGGGGCGAGGGTCAGGGTGCCGTCGTGGGCGTGGGTGATGGTCTGGACGATCGCCAGGCCGAGTCCCGCGCCCGCGTGGTCGCTGTGGACACGCTCGGTGCCGCGCCGGAACGGCTCGGTGAGCGTCGCGGCCAGCTCGGGGGAGAGGTGCTCGCCGGTGTTCTCGACGGTGAGCGCCACCGTGCCGGGCCGCGCCGCCGTACTGACCCACACCCGGCCCTGACCAGGCAGGTTGTGGACGATCGCATTGTGTACGAGGTTCATGGTGAGCTGGAGCAGCAGCGCCTGCGACCCCCTCGTGGGCGTGATCTCGCCCGAGGTCTCCAGGGAGATGCCGTGCTTCTCCGCGAGCGGCAGCAGCGTCTCGGTCGCCTCCTCCGCCAGCAGGGACAGGTCGACGTCCTCCCGGCCGAAGGCCCGCTGCTCGGCCCGGCTGACCAGCAGCAACGCCTCGGTGAGGTCGATCGCGCGGGCGTTGACGGCGTGGAGGCGGTCGAGGAGTCCGGCGGTGTCGTGCTCGGGGTCGGTGCGGGCCACGTCCAGCAGGGCCTTGGAGATCGCCAGCGGGGTGCGCAGCTCGTGCGAGGCGTTGGCCGCGAAGCGCCGCTGTTCGGCGACGTGCGCGTCGAGGCGGGCCAGCATCGTGTCGAAGGCGTCCGCCAGCTCGCGGAACTCGTCCCGCCGTCCCGGCAGCCGGATGCGGTGCGAGAGGGAACCGTTCGCCGCCTTCCGGGTCGCCTCCGTGACGCGGGTCAGCGGCGCGAGCATACGGCCCGCGAGGAACCACCCGCCGGCCAGGCCGAACACCAGCAGGAACGCCAGTACCCCGGCCGCGCGCGGCGCGAAGACCCGCAGCAGGTTGGAGCGGACCGGGAAGACGTCGTACCGGATCGGCGTGCCCGAGGGCACGATCAGCGCCCGCTCTGGCACGTACCGCAGCAGGAACAGCCACACCGCGCCGAGCAGCAGCGCGCCGGCGAGCATGAGGAACCCGGCGTAGCTCAGAGTGAGCCGGAGGCGGACGCTCGGTCCCGGCGCCCTATCCACGCCCGCTCCCGGCGTCGATGCGGTACCCGACCCCCGGCACGGTGGCGATGAGCCAGGGCTCGCCGAGCCGCTTGCGCAGGGCGGAGACGGTGATGCGTACGGCGTTGGTGAACGGGTCGGCGTTCGCGTCCCACGCCCGCTCCAGCAGTTCCTCCGCGCTGACCACCCCGCCCTCGGCGGCGACGAGCACCTCCAGCACCGCGAACTGCTTGCGGGTCAGCGCGACATGACGCCCGTCCCGCTGGACCTCCCGGCGGAACGGGTCCAGCCGCAGCCCCGCGATCTCCCGTACCGGCGGCCGGTGATGGGCCCGCCTGCGGTCCAACGCCCGTAGCCTGAGCACTAGTTCGCGCAGGTCGAAGGGTTTGGTGAGGTAGTCGTCGGCGCCGAGCCCGAAGCCGGACGCCTTGTCGTCCAGCCGGTCGGCGGCGGTGAGCATGAGGATCGGCATCCCGCTGCCGGAGGCGACGATCCGCCGCGCGACCTCGTCACCGGAGGGGCCGGGGATGTCCCGGTCGAGCACGGCGATGTCGTACGCGTTGATCCCCAGCAGCTCCAGCGCGGTGTCCCCGTCACCCGCGATGTCCGCCGCGATCGCTTCCAGACGCAGGCCGTCCCGGACGGCCTCCGCCAGATAGGGCTCGTCCTCGACGATCAGCACACGCATGCCATCGAGGCTACGAGGCGCCGCGTATCGTCCGCATATCGGAAACCGCATACGCCGTCGCAACACCGCACCCTCTTGGCTGGGCGCATGATGCGAAACGCGCTCCGCGCCTGTTCCCGCCCGGAGCCCTGGAAACGCGGCCCGGTGATCGCCGCGTCGGCGCTGCTGCTGGGCCTGCTCCTGCTGCTGCACGCGACGCTCCCGGACTGGGCGGGCCTGGGAAGCCTGGTGGAGAACGTCCTGCCGTGGCTCGGCCTGTTCATCCCGCTCCTGCTGGCGGCCGCCCTGTGGCGCCGCTCCCTCTCCGCGGTGACCGCGCTGGTGCTCCCGGCCGTGGCCTGGACGACCCTCTTCGGCGGCCTCCTCCACGACAAGTCCCGCCCGGGCGGCGACCTCACCGTGGCCACCCACAACGTGGGCGCCGCCAACCCCGACCCGACGGCCACCGCCCACACCCTCGCGTCCTCGGGCGCCGACCTCCTGGCCCTGGAGGAACTGACCCCGCAGGCGACCCCGCTGTACGAGAAGGCCCTGGCGCCGGCGTACCCCCACCACGTGATCCGAGGCACGGTCGGCCTCTGGAGCAAGCTCCCCCTCTCGGCCACCCACCCGATCGACATCATGAACTACGGCCCGCTGGCGGCCACCAAATCAGCCGCCGCCAAGCTCCCCGAGAACCGAGCCCTCCGCACCACGGTGACCACCCCCGACGGTCCCCTGGCGGTCTACGTGGCCCACCTCGGCTCCGTCCGCCTCATGCCCCGCAAGGGCTTCTGGACCGCGAGCCGCGACATAGGCGCCGCCGCCCTCACCAAGGCCGTCACCACCGACCCCAGCCCCCGAGTCCTCCTCCTGGCCGACCTGAACGGCACCTGGGACGACCGGGCCTTCACAATCCTCCGCACCCACCTCCACTCCACCCAGCAGACCTCCGGCACCGGCTTCGGCTTCACCTGGCCGTCCGCCTTCCCCATGGCCCGCATCGACCAGATCCTCTACCGCGGCCTGACCCCCAACCACTCCTGGACCCTCCCCAGAACGGGCAGCGACCATCTGCCGGTGGCGGCGACGCTGACCTGGTGAAACAGAACCGCCCCCGCCTCCAGAAAGGAGACGGGGGCAGAGCCTGGCTTCAAGCAGCGGCGATCACACGTCGTAGTACAGCTCGAACTCGTGCGGGTGAGGACGGAGCTGCAGGGGCGCGATCTCGTTCGTGCGCTTGTAGTCGATCCACGTCTCGATGAGGTCCGGGGTGAAGACGTCGCCCTGGAGGAGGAAGTCGTGGTCGGCTTCGAGGCGGTCGAGGACGGCCGGGAGGGAGGTGGGGACCTGGGCGACGCCCGCGTGCTCCTCGGGGGCCAGCTCGTAGAGGTCCTTGTCGATCGGCTCGGCCGGCTCGATCTTGTTCTTGATGCCGTCCAGGCCCGCCAGGAGCAGCGCGGAGAAGGCGAGGTACGGGTTGCCCGAGGAGTCCGGCGCGCGGAACTCGACGCGCTTGGCCTTCGGGTTGGAGCCCGTGATCGGGATACGCATCGCCGCGGAGCGGTTGCGCTGCGAGTACACCAGGTTGATCGGCGCCTCGAAGCCCGGCACCAGACGGTGGTACGAGTTCACCGTCGGGTTGGTGAAGGCCAGCAGCGACGGGGCGTGCTTGAGGATGCCGCCGATGTAGTAGCGGGCCATGTCCGACAGGCCCGCGTAACCGGCCTCGTCGTAGAAGAGCGGGGCGCCGCCCGACCACAGCGACTGGTGGACGTGCATGCCCGAACCGTTGTCGCCGAAGATCGGCTTCGGCATGAAGGTCGCGGTCTTGCCGTTGCGCCAGGCCACGTTCTTCACGATGTACTTGAAGAGCTGGAGGTCGTCCGCCGCGGCGAGCAGCGTGTTGAACTTGTAGTTGATCTCGGCCTGGCCGGCCGTGCCCACCTCGTGGTGCTGGCGCTCGACCTTGAGGCCGGCCTTGTCCAGCTCCAGGGAGATCTCGGCACGCAGGTCGGCGAAGTGGTCGACCGGCGGGACCGGGAAGTAGCCGCCCTTGTAGCGGACCTTGTAACCCCGGTTGTCCTCGAGCGCGCCGGTGTTCCAGGCACCCGCCTCGGAGTCGATGTGGTAGAACGCCTCGTTCTCGGCGGTCTTGAAGCGCACGCTGTCGAACACGTAGAACTCGGCCTCGGGGCCGAAGAACGCGGTGTCGGCGATGCCGGTGGACGCCAGGTACGCCTCCGCCTTCTTCGCCACGTTGCGCGGGTCACGGGAGTACTGCTCGCCAGTGATCGGGTCGTGGATGAAGAAGTTGATGTTCAGCGTCTTGTCACGGCGGAAGGGGTCCACACGGGACGTCGACAGGTCGGCGCGGAGCGCCATGTCGGACTCGTGGATGGCCTGGAAACCGCGGATCGACGAGCCGTCGAACGCCAGCTCCTCGTCCGGGTCGAACGCCTCGACGGGCACGGTGAAGTGCTGCATGACGCCCGGCAGGTCGCAGAACCTGACGTCGACGAACTTGACGTCCTCGTCCGCGATGAACTTCTTGGCCTCGTCGGCGTTCTGGAACATCCAGCTCCTCCTACTCCCGACCGTTCCCGCCGGGGTGGTAGATCGTTCGTGCGGCCAGTGCGGTGGCACACGCTGGTCTCGACCCTAGGGATGGGTGATTTCTCGGGCGTGACTCGTTTGTTTCGCAGAAGTTAACCAGCCACCCCTACACCGTAGCCCCGACACACCCCTGCGCGTACTGCCCGAAAGCGGGCGCAGTACCGTGGTCGGGTGGACAACAGGGAAGTGATGGGGTCGTGGCTCTCCGGGCCGCGGGCGGCCATGGAAGAAGCGGGCGCCGACTTCGGGTACCGGGGCGAGCAGCTCGGGCTGCCGGAGAGCGGGCCGAACTCGATCGCCCGTCCGGGTCGCCGGCTGGGCGCGCTCGCCGTGGACTGGGGGCTGTGCGTGCTGATCGCATACGGCCTGATCACCCACGGCAACTCCCCGGCCACCAGCAACTGGGCGCTGCTCGTCTTCTTCGTGATGAGCGCGCTCACCGTGGGCACCCTCGGCTCCACGCCGGGCAAGCGGCTGCTCGGGCTGCGCGTCGTCGCCCTGGAGACCGGCACCGTCAACCCGCTGCGCGCCCTGCTGCGCACCTTCCTGCTCTGCCTGGCCGTCCCCGCCCTGGTCTGGGACCGCGACGGCCGCGGCCTGCACGACCGCCTCGCCAAGACCGTCGAGGTCAGGATCTAGCACGCGGCAAGAAGACAAGAACAGGAAGGGGCGCCCGGAGAGATCTCCGGGCGCCCCTTCTCATGTCGTAGGAGGAACTAGCGGCCCCTGCCGCCGCCCTTGGGCATCCGCATGCCCTTCGGCATCGGACCCTTGGGAAGCGGCATGTTGCTCATCAGGTCGCCCAGCGCCCGCAGCCGGTCGTTGGTGGCGGTCACCTGGGGGCCGGTCAGCACCCGCGGGTACTTCAGCATGGTCGTCCGCAGCTTCTTCAGCGGGACCTGGCCCTCACCGTCACCGACGATCACGTCGTGCACCGGCACGTCCGCGACGATGCGGTTCATCTTCTTCTTCTCGGCCGCCAGCAGGCTCTTCACCCGGTTCGGGTTGCCCTCGGCCACCAGCACGATGCCGGCCTTGCCGACCGCCCGGTGCACCACGTCTTGGCTGCGGTTCATCGCCACCGCGGGGGTGGTCGCCCAGCCCCGGCCGATGTTGTCCAGTACCGCGGCCGCCGCACCCGGCTGGCCCTCCATCTGCCCGAACGCGGCCCGCTCGGCCCGGCGCCCGAACACGATCGCCGTCGCCAGCAGACCGAGCAGCAGGCCCAGGATGCCGCCGTAGACGGGGTGCCCGATCAGGAAGCCGATCACGAGGAGGACGGCGAAAATGCCGAGCCCGACAGCCGCGAGTACAAGACCGATCGTCTTGTCGGCCTTGCGGGTCATCTTGTACGTGAGGGCGATCTGCTTCAGTCGCCCTGCGCTCGCGGCGTCCGCCGCGGTTTCCTTCCTCGCCATGCCCACGAGTCTACGTGGCCGCCGGAACACTCTCGACGGCGGTGCCCGGCGTAAGGCGGGGGTTACGGACGGGTGGCGGCGCGGTCGAGGATCTGCTGCGCCTCGACCCGGTCCTTGGCGCGGCGGCGGTCCTCCAGGACGGAGGTCCAGGCGTTGCGGCGGGCGGTGCGCTGACCGCCCTGAAGCAGCAGCGTCTCGACCGCGCGCAGGGCGACGGTGAAGGACGGGATGGCGGTGGCGCGGACGGGTGCGGCCTGCATGATCGAGGTCCCCCCTCGGTGCGGGTGGTGTACGGGGCGTGATTCCAGGGTCACTGATTGGTGTTACCAGCGCGTGACCGACCGGTCAAACGGTGGTGAAGCCTCGCCGCCGGTTCCGTACACGCCGACGCGGCCCCGCCATGCGCCCTCATCAGCGAGGACGGACGGGACCGCGTCGACTCGGCCATTACTGGCCAGTAGGAACTTGTGCGTGATTTCACACGACTCGCTCACACCGCCTGGGCGGCGATGTACGTACCACGCTTCTCGATCGCCATCCGGTAAAGGCGCCCGGCGCGGTAGGAGGAACGGACCAGCGGGCCCGACATCACACCGGAGAAGCCGATCCGCTCGGCCTCCTCCTTCAGCTCCACGAACTCCTGCGGCTTCACCCAGCGCTCGACGGGGTGGTGGCGCACGGAGGGGCGCAGGTACTGGGTGATGGTGACCAGCTCGCAGCCGGCGTCGTGGAGCTGCTGGAGCGCCTCCACGACCTCCTCGCGGGTCTCGCCCATGCCGAGGATCAGGTTCGACTTGGTGACCAGGCCGAAGTCACGGGCCTCGGTGATGACCTTCAGCGAGCGCTCGTAGCGGAAGCCGGGGCGGATGCGCTTGAAGATGCGCGGGACCGTCTCGACGTTGTGCGCGAAGACCTCGGGGCGGGACTCGAAGACCTCGGCGAGCTGCTCGGGCACCGCGTTGAAGTCGGGGGCCAGCAGCTCGACCTTGGTGCGGCCGGCCTCGCGGCCCGCGGTCTGGGCGTGGATCTGGCGCACGGTCTCGGCGTACAGCCAGGCGCCGCCGTCGGCCAGGTCGTCGCGGGCGACACCGGTGATCGTGGCGTAGTTGAGGTCCATGGTGACCACGGACTCGCCCACGCGGCGCGGCTCGTCCCGGTCGAGGGCCTCGGGCTTGCCGGTATCGATCTGGCAGAAGTCACAGCGCCGGGTGCACTGGTCGCCGCCGATGAGGAAGGTCGCCTCGCGGTCCTCCCAGCACTCGTAGATGTTCGGGCAGCCGGCCTCCTGGCACACGGTGTGCAGGCCCTCGCTCTTCACGAGGTTCTGCATCTTGGTGTACTCGGGTCCCATTTTCGCCCGCGTCTTGATCCACTCGGGCTTGCGCTCGATGGGGGTCTGGCTGTTACGGACCTCCAGGCGCAGCATCTTGCGTCCGTCGGGTGCGACTGCGGACACGACCGGCTCCCTGCTTGTTGCGAAGTTGAGTCTTCGATTCTTCGGCGTACACCAGAGTACGCCCGTGTTCTTCGGGCCCTACCGGGGGCGAAAACCTCGCGGACGCAGGCCGCATTCCCGGATCAGACCGCGGGGGCCTTCTCGATCACCCGGGGGGCGAGGACGGCCTCGGCCATGACCTCGCGCAAGTGGCGTTCGACCACGGGCACGACCTCCTCGATCGTGATGTCCCGGCCCAGCTCGTGCGCGAGCGAGGCGACGCCGGCGTCACGGATGCCGCACGGGATGATGCGGTCGAACCAGCGGTTGTCCGGGTTCACGTTGAGGGCGAAGCCGTGCATGGTGACGCCCTTGGCCACGCGGATGCCGATCGCGGCGATCTTGCGGTCCTCGCGGCGCTGTCCCGCGTTGGAGGGCGCGTACTCCGGGCCGTTCAGCCGGGGGTCGAACTCCTCGTCGGCGATCCGGGGGTCGAAGTCCAGGGAGAGACCGCCGAGGCGCTGCTCCACCGGGTCGCCCAGCACCCAGACACCGCTGCGGCCCTCGATACGGGTGGTCTGCACGCCGTACTCCGCGCAGGCGCGGATCAGGGCCTCCTCCAGGCGGCGGACGTGGGCGATGACGTCCACGGGGCGCGGGAGCTTCTGGATCGGGTAGCCGACGAGCTGGCCCGGACCGTGCCAGGTGATCTTGCCGCCCCGGTCCACGTCGATCACGGGGGTGCCGTCCAGCGGGCGCTCGCTCGGGTCGGTGCGGCGGCCGGCGGTGTACACCGGGGGGTGTTCCAGCAGCAGCACGGTGTCGGGGACCTCGTCGGCGAACCGGGCGGCGTGCACCCGGCGCTGCTCGTCCCACGCCTCCTGGTAGTCGACGGCGTCCGCGCCGAACCCCATGTGGACGAACCGCAAGTCACTCACGGCAAGCGCCTCCCTAAGCCGGGCACCCCTCGTCGGGTCTGTCAGGCGCGTACGGCGCCCACGCCACTGTACGTCCGGACGGGTGACGTCAGCCGCGCGGGTAATCCTCACACGATCGGATGAATGCACGGGGAACTGTGCGAGGGCTTGTTCACTCTCCGCTACATTCGCGCCGTTCGTGAGGCCAAAAGGGCTGTTCACAGCCCGTCCCGGCACCTCAGTGGCCTGTCAGGCAGGAGACCGCACCGCACATGACGGACCGACCCGCGCAGCGCACCCCCAACCGCCAGCTCGCCGCGCTCATCGCAGAGGCGGGGTTCTCCAACGCGGGTCTGGCCCGTCGCGTCGATCAGCTCGGCCTGGAACACGGGCTGGACCTCAGATACGACAAGACCTCCGTCACCCGCTGGCTGCGCGGCCAGCAGCCCCGCGGGACCACGCCCGCGCTGATCGCCGAGGTCTTCACCCGCCGCCTCGGCCGCCGGCTCACCGCCCAGGACCTCGGTCTGGACGCCTGTGCGCCGGTGTACGCCGGGCTGGAGTTCGCGGGCACGCCCGAGGAGGCCGTCGACATCGTCAGCGGGCTGTGGCGCAAGGACTCGGGCAGCCATGCCGAGCTGCGGAAGATCGCGTTCACGCCCGCCGGGCTGGTCGTGCCCAGCCGGGACTGGCTGATCGGCAAGGCCGACGACCGGGTGGCGCGGGAGCCCGCCGTCCGGGTACCGGCGCAGGCCGGGCCCGTACGCGCCCCGGCGCCCCCTGTCGAGCGTCCCTCCGGGCACCGGGTGACCGGCGGGGACCTCGCCGCGCTGCGCTCGGTGGCGGAGCTGTTCCGGGCGCTGGACGACCAGTACGGCGGCGGGCACGCCCGGCAGGCCCTCGTGCGCTATCTGGAGCACGAGTGCGAGCCGATGCTGCGCGGCAGCTACTCCGAGCAGACCGGCCGCAGGCTCTTCGGCGCGGCCGCCGACCTCACCCGGCTGGCCGGCTGGACCTCGTACGACATCGCCGCGCACGGGCTCGCCCAGCGGTACTTCGTACAGGCGCTGCGGCTCGCCCAGGCGGCCGGGGACCGGGCCTACGGCTCCTATGTGCTGGTCACCATGAGCCGCCAGGCCGTGTACCTCGGGCACGGGCGGGAGGCGGTCCAGTTGGCGCGGGTCGCCCAGCAGGGGATCGGCACCGGCGCGACGCCCGTCGTGCAGGCCCTGCTGCACGCGGCGGAGGCGCGGGCGCACGCCCTCCTCGGAGAGACCAGGGCGTGCACCGGCGCACTGGTACGCGCCGAGCGCGCCCTGGAGACGGCACGGCCCGGTGACGACGTGCCGCACTGGGCGCGCTTCTTCGACGAGGCCCAGCTCGCCGACGAACTCGGCCACTGCCACCGGGACCTCCACCAGTTCCGGGCGGCCGCCCAGCACGCCGAGCGCTCCCTGCGGCTGCGCTCCGCCACGCACGCCCGCAGCAGGCTCTTCTCCCGAGTCGTCCTGGCCACCGCCCGCCTCGGCCTCGGAGACCTCGACCAGGCATGCACCCTCGCCGCCGAAGCCGCCACCCAGGCCGCCGAAATGCGTTCGGTCCGAGCCGTGGAATACATCCGCGACTTCGAACGCCGCCTGGAGCCCTACCGCGACGCCGCCCCGGCCCGTGGATACCGGGAGAGGGTGGCGGCGCTGGGGTAGCGACAGGGGGGCGCCCCTCAGGGGCTGGGCCGCCGGCGGGAGGGCTGCCTGGCACCGGGCGTCCGGTGCCAGGCGCGGAGCTGGCGGGTCCCCGGCCGGGGACCCGGTTCAGGCTGCTCGGGGCATGGTTGCCGGGGGGTCGCTCAGGTGCAGCGACGTGGTGGCGCCCAGGTCGGTCAGGATGGCTGTGGTGGCTCGGGTGGCCGCGTGGAGGGTGCCCTGGAGGGTGCCGGTGTCGCGGTGGTCGCCGCAGACGTAGAGGCCCGCCAGGAGGCGTACCGGGCGGTGGGGGTCGTACGCGGGGCGTGTGGCCGGGACGGCGTCGGGGGTGTGGTGGACGGCCAGGGTCTCCCAGCGGGTGGTGGGGGTGCCGTACAGGCGGGCCAGGTGGGTGCGGACGGCGGAGTCGATGTCCTCGGGCGGGGTGCCGAGCACGGTCGAGGAGATCAGGGTGCGGCCCGCCGGGGCGCGGCTCGGGTCGACGTTGCTGATGACCGCCGTGTGCGCGACCGGGCCGCCCCGGTCCGCGTCCAGCAGCAGCGAGGTACCCGTGGACAGCGCCGGGCCGGGATCGTCGGTGGTGTGGTGGACGACGGTCACCGGGTGGAAGTCGGGGACGCGGAGCCCCGGCAGCAGCTCGGCCGCCGCACGCGCGTCCGTGGCCAGCAGCACCGCGCGACAGCGCAGTACGCCGTGCTCGGCGGTGGTGACCGAGGTGGTGGAGACCGAGGTGACCCGGACCCCGGTACGCACCGTGCCCGGCGGCAGGGCGTGCGCCAGCAGCTCGGGCAGCACCTCCGCGCCCCCTTCCGGCACGCCCAGCCGCCCCCCGGCGAACGCCCGCAGGGCGAGGTCGGCGGCCCGGCTGGACGTGCCCAGCTCCGGGTCGCACAGCAGCGCGGCGAGCAGCGGACGCAGGAAGCCGTCGACGGTACGGGCCGGAATCCCGCGCGCCGCCAGCGCGTCGGCGGCGGCCTGCTCCGGGCGGGCCAGCAGCCGGTCCACCGGCGTGGCCGCGATCCGGGCCAGCGCGGCGTTCAGCCGGGCCTGGTCCCACGCCCCGCCGACCGGCGTCCCGGTCCGGCCGGGCAGGACGGCGACCGGCCCCCTGGGGGCGCTCGCCAGGGCGCGCGCCACATGGAGTGCGCCCCTGGCGCCCCCTACGGGTGCCGGCGCGCCCGCGCGGTGCCTGCGGCCGTCCCGGTGCAGCAGCACGCCGGGCGCGAACTGCCGCAGCGCGAGCGGCTCCAGCCCCGGCACGGTGCGCAGCTCGGGGCCGGGTGTGGTCAGGGGCCGTCCGACGCGGTCGAGACGGAAACCGTCGACCCGCTCGGTCGACATGCGGCCGCCCACCGAGGGGGCGGCCTCCAGGACTGCGGTCGTCAATCCTGCGCTGGTCAGCCGATGGGCCGCCGAGAGTCCGGCGACCCCGGCCCCCACGACGACGACGTCCACCTGGTACGCGGGCTCAAGCACGAGGCCCCTCCTGTGGTTGCGCGGCCGGTGGAGAGGTCATGCCCTCAACCGGCCCGCCGGATACGCGAGTTCGGGTCGAGGTTAGGGTCATTGTCGGTCAATGCCAGTCGCGCATCGGCAGAGCACGGTCGCACGGCGGTCGCATACGGTCATGATCGCTCGGTGCCCGCCAGGATCACGCCTATGCCACCGGTCTACTCCGCCGCGCGGATCGTGTCCTCGATGCCGGGGAACGCGAACTGGAACCCGGACTCCAACAGCCGCTTCGGCACCACCCGCTGACTGCCCAGCACATCCCCCGCCATCTCGCCCAGCACCGTCTTCAGCACCGCGGCCGGCACCGGGAACGGGGTCGGCCGGTGCAGCACCCGGCCCATCGCCTCGGTGATCTCCTGGTTGGTCAGCGGATGCGGCGCGGTCAGGTTGAACGGCCCGGACAGGTCGTCCCGGTCCAGGATGTGCCGGATCGCCGCGACCTCGTCGTGCAGCGCGATGTACGACCAGTACTGCTTCCCGCTGCCCAGCCGCCCGCCGAGCCCCGCCTTGAACAGCGGGAACATCCTGGCCCACGCCCCGCCCCCGGCGGCCACCACCAGCCCGGTGCGCACGAACGCCGTCCGCACGCCCGCCTCCCGCACCGGCGCGGCCGCCTCCTCCCACTCCTCGCACACCGAGGGCAGGAAGCCGTCGCCGGGCGGGGCGTCCTCGTCCGTGATCCGGTCGCCGGTGTCGCCGTAGAAGCCGATCGCGCTGCCGTTCACGAAGACGCGCGGGGGCTCCGGCAGGGAGGCGACCGCCTCGGCGAGCGTGGTCGTGCCGAACACCCGGCTGTCGCGGATCACCCGCTTGTACTCCGGCGTCCAGCGCTTGTCGCCGATCCCGGCGCCCGCCAGGTTCACCACCGCGTCGACGCCGGCCAGCCCGGCCGCGTCCACATAACTCTCCTCGGGGTCCCAGCGCACCTCGTCGGGGCCCTGCGGCTCGCGCCGGACCAGCCGCACCACCTGGTGCCCGTCGTCGGTGAGGGACCGCACCAGGGCGCTGCCGATGAGACCGGACGCACCGGTCACCGCGATTCGGGAAGAGTCCATGATCCCAGCATGCCCCGCGGACCCGGAATCAGAGCGGCCGTCCACCCCCTCCGGTCCCTCCGGCACTCCTACGGCTCACGACGTGATCAGGTCACCCGTGTCCACCGCCACCGTCGCCGTCTCCGCGCGGGCCGCGTCCGCCGAGACCTCCGACGCCGTCAGCGCGTACCCCGTCTCGGCGCTGGAGGTGGAGCGGGCGAAGACCACGCCGAAGACCCGGCCGTCGGTGGTCAGCAGCGGGCCGCCGGAGTTGCCCGGCCGGACGGTGGAGCGGATGGAGTAGATCTCGCGGGTGACCGTGCGGTCGCTGTAGATGTTCTGGCCGGTCGCCCGCACCCGGTTCGCCACCGTCGCCGCCTGGAGGTCCAGGCTGCCGTCCTGCGGGTAGCCCGCGACCACCGCCGACTCGCCGCGCCGGGCGGAGGAGTCGAAGGGCAGCACCGGGGCGCGCAGACCCGGTACGTACAGCACGGCCACGTCCTTGTTCGGGTCGAACAGCACCACCCGCGCCTGGTACACCGCGCCGACCCCGCCGATCCGTACCGTCGGGCGGTCGATGCCGGCCACCACGTGCGCGTTGGTCATCACCCGGCGCGGGGCGTACACGAAGCCGCTGCCCTCGCGGCCCTCGGCGCCCGCCGACCCCTCGATCTTCACCGTGCTGCGCCGGGCCGCCTCCGTGGCCGCCGGGGTCACGCTGTCGCCGGACGGCTCGGCCACCTGCGCGGTCGACTCGTTCTCGAAGGGGTTGAACACCTGCGGGAAACCCGCCTCCGTCAGCGCGGAGGTCGCCCGCGAGAACCAGGCGGGGGTGGTCTCCGGCATCGTCTGCTGCACCGCGCCCAGCAGGGCGGAGTTACGGATCGCCGTCGTCACCGTCTGCGAGGGCGCCGCGCCCAGCACGCTCGCCGCGACCCACGCGACCAGGAGTACGGCGACCCCGTTGGCCGCGGCGCCCCCGATGCCGTCCGCCACCCGCAGCGGGCTGCTGCCCGCCCGGTCCATCCGGCTGCGCAGCCTGAGCGCCAGCCGGCCCGCCAGCTCGTGCCCGATCACGCCCGGCACCAGCACGGTGAGCACCGCGACCACCGTCGCGGCCGCCGAACCGCGCGTCACCAGCCCCGTCACCCACGGCAGCGCCCACACGCCGATCGCCGCACCGCCCACGAAACCGGCCAGCGAGACACAGCCGGCCACCAGGCCGCGCCGGTACCCGGAGGCCGCGTAGAGCAGGATCACCAGCACGAGCAGCACGTCGAGCAGGTCCACGAGGCCGCCTTTCTCCAGGACCCCCTAATACGGGCGGGACGGGCCCGCTGATCAGTCCCACGCCAGGGCGAACGGACGAGGGCCTCCCGTATGCGTGTACCCACAGAAACGCCCCGGACCTGGACGATGGTTCCACCGGGTGGCACACCACACATCGCGGACCCGCCGTGCCGGACCGATGGTGGGATCATGAAGTGGACGCGCCCGTGGCGTACCGCGCGCCTGCCCGGCGTCCTGGCGGCCCTGACCGCCCTCGCCGCCCTGCTGCTCCTCGTACGGGGCAGCGAACGCGCCGTCACGGCCCGCAACGCGCATCCCGCCCCCAGCACCGCCCCCGCCCACCGCGCGCCCCGCCCGGCCATCCTGCCCCGCTCCGCCTGGCTCGACCGGGCCACCCTGCGCCGCCAGCCGCCGCCGCGCCACGACGACCGGGTCGTCGCCGTCTTCATCCACCACACCGACTCGCCGAACGACTACCACTGCGCCGACGCCCCGCGCGTCATCCGCTCGCTGTACTCCGGCCAGACCGGCGCCCGGCACTGGGACGACATCGGCTACAACTTCCTCGTCGACCGCTGCGGCACCATCTACGAGGGCCGCGCCGGGGGCGCCGACCGGCCGGTCACCGGGGCCCACACCCAGGGGTTCAACCACCGCTCGGCGGGCATCGCCGCACTCGGCACCTTCACCGCGGGCGCCTCCGTCCCCGCGGCCATGACCCACGCCATCGCGGCCCTCGCCGCCTGGAAGCTCGGCCCCTCCGACACCGACCCCCGCGTCCGCGTACGCCTCACCTCCACCAGCGACCTCAGCCGCTACCACTCCGGCACCCCCGCCAGCCTCCCCGCCGTCGCCGGCCACAACGACGCCTACGCCACCACCTGTCCCGGCGCGGCCCTCACCGCCACCCTCCCCGCGATCCGGGCCGAGGCAGCCCGCCTCCAGGGCCGCACCCGTTAGGGGGTGTCTCGTCGATCACGCCTGACCGGCGAGACACCCCCTAGCCCGCCACGACCGCCCACGCCTCGATCTCGACCCGGAACTCCGGCCGCACCAGCCCCGCGACCCGCACGAGCGAGCAGGCGGGCGGATGCTCCGGGTCCTGATGCTCGTCCCGGACGCGCCGGAAGGCGGCGAGGTCGCCGAGATCGGTCAGGAAGACGGTCAGCTTTGACCACGTGCCGCAGATCCGACCCCGCCGCCCGCAGCGCGGCCGCGAGGTTCGCGTAGACCTGCCGCACCTGCGCCTCGGCGTCCCCCTCGCCCACCGGCCGGCCCTCGGCGTCCATCGGGACCTGACCGGACGAAGGGCCCCATGATCACGCCGCGTCCCCGGCCGGGTCAACGCCCGCTCACGGCTTGAAGCGCTCCCACAGGGTGGGGTACCGGTCCGCAAGGGTGCCGTCGTTGTCGAAGTCGACGGGGGTGCCGGAGGGTTCGGTGGGGGCGGGGGCGATGCCGAGGTCGGGGGCGACCACGCCGGTCAGGCGTTCGTACGCCTCGTCGGCCGCGTAGCCGAGTTCCTCGCCGTCGCCGTCCATCTCCTCGTCGAACTCGTCCAGGAGGTCCGCGAGGGAGTCGGGGTCGTGGAGGGCGCCCTCGAAGACCTCGCGGCCCTGGCCGATGAGCCAGCAGCGGAAGTAGTCGAAGGCGTCGTCGCTCGCGCCGCCCAGCAGGAGGAAGGCCGCGCCCCACAGGTCCCAGCGGTAGGCGCGGTTGTAACGGGCCTCGAAGTGACGGGCGAAGTCCAGCACCATGTCCGGGTCGTACTGGAGCAGCCGGTCCACCAGCAGGTCGGCCTGCTCCTCGGGGTCGCCCTCGGCGGCCTCGCGGGTGGCGTCGATCAGCTCCCAGAACTCCGTCTCGTCCATCACGCCACCAGCATCGGGCCTCCACCCCCGCCCCGCACGCGGAAACGGCACGGGAACCCGCGGGAGAACGAAGAAGGGGTACGGCAGCATGCCGTACCCCTTCACCGGACCTCAGGCGGTCACAGCCCGTACTTCTCGCGGGCTTCCTTCACCGCCGTCGCCTTGACCTCGCCGCGCCGGGCGAGCTGGGCCAGGGCCGCGACCACGATCGACTCGGCGTCGACACCGAAGTGCCGGCGGGCCGCCGCGCGGGTGTCGGAGAGGCCGAAGCCGTCCGCACCCAGCGAGGACCAGTCCTGGTCGACCCACTGCGCGATCTGGTCCGGGACCTGGCGCATGTAGTCGGAGACCGCGAGGACCGGGCCCTCGGCGCCCTGGAGCGCCCGCCGCACGAACGGCACCCGCTCCTCGCCGCGCAGCAGGGCCGCGTCGGCGTCCATCGCGTCCCGGCGCAGCTCGGACCAGGAGGTCGCGGACCACACGTCGGCGGCCACCCCCCACTCCTCGGCGAGCAGCTTCTGCGCGTCCAGCGCCCAGTGGATCGCCGTGCCCGAGCCCAGGAGCTGGATGCGGGGGGCGTTGGCCGGGACGGTGACGCCCGCGGACTCGGCCGTGTTGAACCGGTACAGGCCCTTGACGATGCCCTCGTCGATGCCGGGGACGGCGGGCTTGGCCGGCTGCGGCAGCGGCTCGTTGTAGACCGTCAGGTAGTAGAAGACGTCCCTGTCCTCGCCGGGCGCGGCCTCGCCGTACATCCGGCGCAGACCCTCCTTGACGATCACGGCGACCTCGTAGGCGAACGCCGGGTCGTACGTCAGCGCCGCCGGGTTGGTCGCGGCGATCACCGGGGAGTGGCCGTCGGCGTGCTGGAGGCCCTCGCCCGTCAGGGTCGTACGGCCGGCCGTCGCGCCGACGAGGAAGCCGCGGCCGAGCTGGTCGCCGAGCTGCCACATCTGGTCGGCCGTGCGCTGCCAGCCGAACATCGAGTAGAAGATGTAGAACGGGATCATCGCCTCGCCGTGCGTCGCGTACGCGGTGGACGCGGCGATGAAGTCGGCCATCGAACCGGCCTCGGTGATCCCCTCGTTGAGGATCTGGCCGTTCTTGGCCTCCTTGTAGTACATCAACTGGTCGCGGTCGACCGGCTCGTACGTCTGGCCCTTGGGCGAGTAGATGCCGAGCGACGGGAAGAGCGACTCCATGCCGAAGGTGCGCGCCTCGTCGGGGACGATCGGCACCCAGCGCTTGCCGGTCTCCTTGTCGCGGACCAGGTCCTTGACCAGGCGGACGAACGCCATGGTGGTGGCGACGTTCTGCGAACCGGAGCCCTTGTCGAAGGAGGTGAACGCCTTCTCCGCCGGGGCGGGCAGCGGCGCCAGCGCGTGCGTACGGCGGGCCGGGGCCGGACCGCCGAGGGCCGCGCGGCGCTCCTGGAGGTAGCGGACCTCGGGGGAGTCGGCGCCGGGGTGGCCGTAGGGCACCTGGCCGTCGGCGAACGCGCTGTCCGCGATCGGCAGGTCAAGCAGGTCCCGCATCGCCTTGAACTCGTCCACCGAGAGCTTCTTCATCTGGTGGTTGGCGTTCTTGGAGGCGAAGCCCGGGCCGAGGGTGTGACCCTTGACCGTCTGGGCCAGGATCACGGTCGGCGCGCCCTTGTGCTCCACGGCGGCCTTGTACGCGGCGAAGACCTTGCGGGCCTCGTGACCGCCGCGCGACAGGTGGAAGCACTCGAGGATCTTGTCGTCGCTCAGCAGCTTCGCCATCTCCACCAGCGCCGGGTCGGCGCCGAAGAAGTCCTGGCGGATGTAGGCCGCGTCGCGCGTCTGGTACGTCTGGATCTGGGCGTCCGGCACCTGGCGAAGGCGACGGACCAGCGCGCCCGTGGTGTCGAGCTGGAACAGCTCGTCCCAGGCGGTGCCCCACAGCGTCTTGATCACGTTCCAGCCGGCGCCGCGGAACTGGGCCTCCAGCTCCTGCACGATCTTGAAGTTGGCGCGGACCGGGCCGTCGAGGCGCTGGAGGTTGCAGTTGATGACGAACGTGAGGTTGTCCAGCTCCTCACGCGCGGCGAGCGCGAGGGCCGCCGTCGACTCCGGCTCGTCCATCTCGCCGTCACCGAGGAACGCCCACACGTGCGAGGCGGAGACGTCCTTGATGCCGCGGTTGGTCAGGTAGCGGTTGAACCGCGCCTGGTAGATGGCGGAGAGCGGGCCGAGGCCCATCGACACCGTCGGGAACTCCCACAGCCAGGGGAGCCGGCGCGGGTGCGGGTACGACGGCAGGCCGTTGCCGCCCGCCTCCTGGCGGAAGTTGTCCAGGTGCGCCTCGGTCAGCCGTCCGTCGAGGAAGGCGCGGGCGTAGATGCCGGGGGAGGCGTGACCCTGGATGTAGAGCTGGTCACCGGAGCCGTCGGCGTCCGGGGACTCCTTGCCCTTGAAGAAGTGGTTGAAGCCGGTCTCGTACAGCCACGCGGCCGAGGCGAAGGTGGCGATGTGGCCGCCGACGCCGTGCTTGCTGCCGCGGGTGACCATCGCCGCCGCGTTCCAGCGGTTCCACGCGGTGATCCGGGTCTCCATCGCCTCGTCACCGGGCACGCCCGGCTCGGCGGCGGTGGGGATGGAGTTGACGTAGTCCGTCTCCAGGAGCTTCGGCAGCGCGACACCGCCCGCCTCGGCACGCTCCAGCGTGCGCCGCATCAGGTACGCGGCGCGGTGCGGGCCCGCTTCCCTGGCCACGGCGTCCAGGGAGGCGCGCCACTCGGCGGTCTCCTCGGGGTCGCGGTCCGGGAGCTGGTCGAGCGCGCTCGGCTGGATGGCGTTGGGGTCGGTCATCTCGCCGCCTTCCTCAGTCGAAGGGGGAATCCCTCATGGGTGAGGGTTCGGGGTTGCCCTTGGTCTTTGGCAGGACAGGGCGAGAACTCGGTAGAAGTCCGTCGGTGACAATAACTCCCTGATCGATGATCGATCAAAGGTTTGGGGACGAAAACCCGGTCTTGAGGCGAAAGTAGGCACCCGGTGTCTTTCGTCCAGGCACCCGGTGCCTTGTTTTCCCAGGTGAGCGGGGTGCTGCTCAGTCGGTTCAGGGGCGGTTCAGGGGCGGTTCAGGGGCGGGGCGCGCAGCCCAGCACGTGCGCCTTCACCAGCTCGGCGATCCGGGGGTCGCGGCGCTGGAACGCCTGCACCAGCTCCTCGTGCTCCTCGGCGTACGACTGCTGGACGGTGCCGAGCCAGCGGATCGACAGGGCGGTGAACACCTCGATGCCCAGGCCCTCCCAGGTGTGCAGCAGCACCGAGTTGCCCGCGGCGCGGACGAGTTCGCGGTGGAAGCCGACGGTGTGGCGGACCTGGCCGGTGCCGTCGCCGGCCCGGTCGGCCTCGTAGAGGGCCGCCACGTGGGGTTCCAGGGCCGCGCAGCTCTCCGCCAGGGTCTCGGCCGCGAGTTCCGCCGCGATGGCTTCCAGCCCGGCCCGTACGGGGTAGCTCTCCTCCAGGTCGGCCGCGGTCAGGTTGCGTACGCGGACGCCCTTGTTGGGGGCGGACTCGATGAGGCGGAGGGACTCCAGTTCGCGGAGCGCCTCTCGTACCGGGGTCTGGCTGACCTCCAGTTCGGTGGCGATCCTGCGTTCCACGATGCGCTCGCCCGGCTGCCAGCGGCCGCTGACGATGCCCTCCACGATGTGCTCGCGGATCTGTTCGCGCAGCGAGTGGATTACGGGCGCGGTCATGGGGGCTCCTTTTCAAGGGGCGTGGCTCTATGACCATACGGGGGCCCCGCGGGTGCCTGGCGGCGCATCGGGGGGCTTTTGCCCAGGTGAGACGAGTTGCACAGGGTGTTTTCGATCGGTCTCGCCGTGGGGGTGTCGGTTTGGGGTGGGTGCGGCGGCGTCGTGGCTGGTCGCGCAGTTCCCCGCGCCCCTGGGTGGGTGCAGTTCACCTGCGCTGAAACGGCGAAGCCCCCTGTCCTTCGACAGGGGGCTTCCTCACAGGCCAGGGAGTTACAGGCCGGGGAGTTACAGGCCGAGCTCTACCTCGAACTCGCCTGCTTCCAGGATCTGCTTGACCGTGGTCAGGTAGCGGGCCGCGTCGGCGCCGTCGACCAGACGGTGGTCGTAGGAGAGGGTCAGGTAGGTCATGTCGCGGACGGCGATGACCGTGCCCTCCTCCGTCTCCAGGACGGCCGGGCGCTTCACCGTGGCGCCGATGCCGAGGATGGCGACCTGGTTCGGCGGCACGATGATCGTGTCGAACAGGGCGCCGCGCGAACCGGTGTTGGAGATGGTGAAGGTCGCGCCGGACAGCTCGTCCGGGGTGATCTTGTTGGCGCGGACCTTGCCGGCCAGCTCCGCGGTCGCCTTGGCGATGCCCGCGAGGTTGAGGTCACCGGCGTGCTTGATGACCGGGGTCATCAGGCCCTTCTCGGAGTCCACCGCGATACCGACGTTCTCGGTGTCGAAGTAGGTGATGGTGCCCTCGGCCTCGTTGATGCGGGCGTTGATGACCGGGTGGGCCTTCAGCGCCTGCGCGGCGGCCTTGACGAAGAACGGCATCGGGGAGAGCTTGACGCCCTCACGGGCGGCGAAGGAGTCCTTCGCCTTGCCGCGCAGCTTCATCAGACGGGTGACGTCGACCTCGACGACCGAGGAGAGCTGGGCCTGCTCGGTCAGCGCCTTGACCATGTTGTCGCCGATGACCTTGCGGATGCGGGTCATCTTGACGGTCTGGCCACGCAGCGGGGAGACCTCCAGCGCCGGGGCCTTCTTCGCGGCGGCCGGAGCCTGGGCCGCGGCCGGAGCCGGGGCGGCGGCGGCCTTCGCGGCCTCGGCGGCGGCGATGACGTCCTGCTTGCGGATGCGGCCACCGACACCGGTGCCCTTGACCGAGGCCAGGTCGACACCGTTCTCGGCGGCGAGCTTGCGCACCAGCGGGGTCACGTAGGCGCCCTCGTCGGTCGCCTGGGTGGCGGTCGGCGCGCTCGGCGCGGTGGCCGGAACGGCCGGAGCCGGGGCGGGCGCGGGAGCCGGGGCCGGGGCGGACGGGACCGGGTCGGGGGCCGGCGCGGTCTGCTGCTGCGGAGCCGGAGCCGACGGGGCCTGCGGGGCGGGAGCCTGCGGGGCCGGGGCGGCGGGCGCCTTCGGGGCCTCGGGAGCGGCGGCCGGGGCGGCACCCGCGACGCCGATGACGGCGAGCTTGGCGCCGACCTCGGCGGTCTCGTCCTCGCCGACCACGATCTCCAGCAGGGTACCCGAGGTGGGCGCCGGGATCTCGGTGTCGACCTTGTCCGTGGAGACCTCGAGCAGCGGCTCGTCGGCCTCGACGGAGTCGCCCACCGACTTCAGCCAGCGGGTGACGGTGCCCTCGGTGACCGACTCGCCCAGCGCGGGCAGGACCACGTCGGTGCCCTCGGCGGAACCGCCGCCGGAGGTGGCCTCGGCGGTCGGCGCCGGGGCGGGCGCCTCCTGCTCGGTGGAGGGGGCGGACTGCGGGGCCTCGGCGGCGGGGGCCGGAGCCTCGGCGGCAGGGGCCTCGGCGGCCGGGGCCGCGGTCTCGGCGGGGGCGCCGGAGCCGTCGTCGATCAGGGCCAGCTCGGCGCCGACCTCGACGGTCTCGTCCTCGGCGACCTTGATGGAGGCCAGCACACCCGCGACGGGGGCCGGGATCTCGGTGTCGACCTTGTCGGTGGAGACCTCGAGCAGCGGCTCGTCGGCCTCGACGCGCTCGCCCTCGGCCTTCAGCCAGCGGGTGACAGTGCCCTCGGTGACGCTCTCACCGAGCGCCGGAAGGGTTACGGAAACCGCCATGGTTTCGGTTGCTCCTTAGGAATTGCGGAAGTCTGTGTCGTCGCGCCCGGGGGCCGAAGGCTCAGTCGTGGGCGTGCAGCGGCTTTCCGGCCAGCGCCAGGTGCGCCTCGCCGAGCGCCTCGTTCTGCGTCGGGTGGGCGTGGATGAGCTGGGCCACCTCGGCGGGCAGCGCCTCCCAGTTGTAGATGAGCTGGGCCTCGCCGACCTGCTCGCCCATGCGGTCGCCCACCATGTGGACACCGACCACGGCGCCGTCCTTGACCTGGACGAGCTTGATCTCGCCCGCGGTCTTGAGGATCTTGCTCTTGCCGTTGCCCGCGAGGCTGTACTTCAGGGCGACGACCTTGTCCGCGCCGTAGATCTCCTTGGCCTTGGCCTCGGTGATGCCGACGGAGGCGACCTCCGGGTGGCAGTACGTCACACGCGGGACGCCGTCGTAGTCGATCGGGACGGTCTTCAGACCGGCCAGCCGCTCGGCGACCAGGATGCCCTCGGCGAAGCCGACGTGGGCGAGCTGGAGGGTGGGGACGAGGTCACCGACGGCCGAGATGGTCGGCACGTTGGTGCGCATGTACTCGTCGACCAGGACGTAGCCGCGGTCGATGTTGACGCCCTGCTCCTCGTAACCGAGGTTCTGGGAGACCGGGCCGCGGCCGACGGCGGCGAGGAGGACCTCGGCCTCGAACTCCTTGCCGTCGGCGAGGGTGACCTTGACGCCGTCCTGGGTGTACTCGGCCTTCTCGAAGAAGGTGCCCAGGCTGAACTTGATGCCGCGCTTGCGGAACGCGCGCTCCAGCAGCTTGGAGGAGTTCTCGTCCTCGACCGGCACCAGGTGCTTCAGGCCCTCGATGACGGTGACGTCGGCCCCGAAGGACTTCCACGCGGACGCGAACTCGACGCCGATGACACCGCCGCCGAGGATGATCGCGGACTTGGGCACGCGGTCCAGGACGAGGGCGTGGTCGGAGGAGATGATGCGGTCGCCGTCGATCTCCAGGCCCGGCAGCGACTTCGGCACGGAGCCGGTCGCCAGCAGGATGTGGCGGCCCTCGATCCGCTGCCCGTTGACATCCACCGACGTGGGGGAGGACAGCCGGCCCTCGCCCTCGATGTACGTCACCTTGCGGGAGGCGATCAGGCCCTGAAGGCCCTTGTACAGGCCCGAGATCACGTCGTCCTTGTACTTCTGGACGGCGGGGACGTCGATGCCCTCGAAGGTCGCCTTGACGCCGAACTGCTCGCTCTCGCGGGCCTGGTCGGCGATCTCGCCCGCGTGCAGCAGGGCCTTGGTGGGGATGCACCCCTTGTGCAGGCAGGTGCCGCCGACCTTGTCCTTCTCGATCAGGGCGACGTCCAGGCCAAGCTGCGCTCCGCGCAGGGCCGCGGCGTAACCACCGCTGCCACCGCCGAGGATCACTAGGTCGAAAACGGTGCTGGCGTCGTTCGCCACGTCACGTCCTCCATGCATGTGCGCCTGTGCCGGTCTCCGATGACCGGCAGGCGGCTGGTGTCCGGCCGCTCAATGCTTCGGCCCTGTGGTGGGGGCCCTGTCCTGCCGGGCTCCATCTTTGCACCTGTCGGGGGTGCGACGGACGCCGGGCCGGGGTGTGAGACGCCCCACGTCCGCTCCGGACGCCTCACGCCGGGGGCGCGGACCCGCCAGGTCCGCGCCCCCCCAGGGTGCCGTGGCCGGGTCAGCCGAGGTCGCCGTCGGCGGTCTGCTCGGCCAGCCGCACCAGGGTGCGCACGGCGGTGCCCGTACCGCCCTTGGGCGTGTAGCCGAAGGGGCCGCCCTCGTTGAAGGCCGGGCCCGCGATGTCCAGGTGGGCCCAGGTGATGCCCTCGCCCACGAACTCGCGCAGGAACAGGCCGGCCACCAGGCCGCCGCCCATCCGCTCGCCCATGTTGGCGATGTCGGCGACGGGGGAGTCCATGCCCTTGCGCAGGTGCTCGGGGAGCGGCATCTGCCAGGCCGGCTCGCCGGACTCCTCGGCCATCTCGTGCAGCGAGGTGCGGAAGGCGTCGTCGTTCGCCATGATCCCGAAGGTGCGGTTGCCCAGCGCCAGCACCATCGCGCCGGTCAGCGTGGCCACGTCCACGATCGCGTCCGGCTCCTCGGCCGAGGCCGCCCACAGCGCGTCGGCCAGCACCAGGCGGCCCTCGGCGTCGGTGTTGAGCACCTCGACGGTCTTGCCGCTGTACATGCGCAGCACGTCACCGGGGCGGGTGGCGGAGCCCGACGGCATGTTCTCGGCGAGCGCCAGCCAGCCGGTCACGTTCACCTTGAGGCCGAGGCGGGCGGCCGCGACGACGGCGGCGAACACGGCGGCGGCACCGGCCATGTCGCACTTCATCGTCTCGTTGTGCCCGGCGGGCTTGAGCGAGATGCCGCCCGAGTCGTAGGTGATGCCCTTGCCCACGTAGGCGAGGTGCTTGTCCGCCTCCGGGTGCTTGTACGCCAGCTTCACCAGGCGCGGGGTGGACGCCGAGCCGCCGCCGACGCCGAGGATGCCGCCGTAGCCGCCGTCCTTCAGCGCCTGCTCGTCCAGCACCTCGATGGTCAGGCCGTGCTCGTCGGCCGCGGCCTGGGCGATCGCGGCGAACGCCTCGGGGTCCAGGTCGTTCGGCGGGGTGTTGACGAGGTCGCGGGCGCGGTTCAGCTCCTCGCCGATCGCCGTCGCGCGGTCGACGGCGGCCTGGTAGCCGGCCTCGCCCTCCGCGCCGCCGAGCAGCACGGCCTCGCCGAGCGGGCCGCTGTCGTCCTTCGCCTTGCCGTCCTTCGGGCTCTCCTTGTACGCGTCGAAGGCGTACGCGCCGAGCAGCACGCCCTCGGCGACCGCGGCCAGCGCGCCGGGGCCGTCGACGGGGAGCGCGAAGGAAGCCTTCTTGGTGCCGGACAGCCCGCGGGCGGCCACACCGGCGGCCCGGCGCAGCGCCTCGGCGTCGTACCCGGCGTCCGCCTCGGGCTCGGCGCCCAGTCCCACCGCCACCACGAGCGGGGTGTCGAGACCGGCGGGGGCGGGCAGCTTGGTCAGCTCGCCCTCGGCGCCCGAGGCACCGAGGGTCTTCAGGACGCCGGCCAGCCCGCCGTCGTACGCCTGGTCCACGGCCTCGGCACCGGGCGCCACGACGGGGCCCGTGCCGGCCTTGGCGACACCGATCACGATCGCGTCGGCCCGCGGGCCCGGCGCCGCGGCAGGCTTGAGAGTCAGAGCAGTCACGGTGGTGAAATCTCGCTTCCGATGTGAAGTTTGCTGGGGCCGTTTGCGCAAGCCGGTCGTCCGCGAGGGGCGACCGCCGCAAGGGGTGGGTCGACTCCCTGTCGGCGAACACCCGCCACGAGACTACGCGCGTACGTGCGATCGCTCATGGCCGAGGACCACCCCGGCCGCCCGCACTTCGGGCACCGCTGTCAGCCGGGCGGGACAACTTGCCCCGGGTACGGCACAGTTGCCGTGCTCAGCCGGTCCCGCCCAGGCACAGCACGAGCAGCGCCGCCGTGGCCGAGGTCTCCGCGAGGGCGCCGAACACGTCCCCGGTGACCCCGCCGAAGCGCGCGACGCAGCGGCGCAGCAGGAGTTCGGCCGGGACCAGGCAGAGCGGTACGGCCGCCGCCGCGCGCACCGCCTCCCACGGCCCGAGCAGCGCCCCGCCCGCCCCGGCCGCCAGCGTCACCGCCGCCCCCACCGCCAGCGCCCCCACCGCCGGCACCACCCCGGCCACCGCCGCCCCCAGCCCCTCCGGACGCGCCGCCGGCACCCCGGTGCGCGCGGCCAGCGTGAGCGCCAGCCGGGCCGCGACCCCGGAGACGACGGCCCCGAGCGCGCCCCGCGCCCAGGAGTCGCCGTACAGCCCGGCGAGCGCGGCGACCTGGGCCAGCAGCGTCAGCACCAGGGTGAGCACACCGAACGGCCCGATGTCGGACCGCTTCATGACGGCGAGCGCCTCCTCGGCGGGCTTGCCGCTGCCCAGCCCGTCGGCGGTGTCCGCGAGCCCGTCCAGATGCAGCCCGCGGGTGAGCGCGGCCGGCACGGCGGCGGAGGCGACGGCGGCGAGCAGCGGGCCCGCGCCGAGCAGCAGGAGCGACAGGCCGAGCCCGGCCGCCGCGAGGCCGACGGCCAGCCCGGTCAGCGGGGCGCACAGCATGCCCGCCCGCGCGGCCGTCCGGTCCCAGCGGCGCACCTGGACCGGGATCACGGTGAGGGTGCCGAAGGCGAAGCGTGGTCCGTCGAGGAGGCCGTCCGGCGGGGGTGTCTCGGGCATCGGCGCAGGCTACCGGGGCGGTCGCCGGGCCCGGTCGGCGGGCCGGGGATAAAGTGCGCACATGGGGCACTGGTGGGAGCGGAACATCCTGGAACCGGGCAAGCTTCCGCTGCTGCTGGCCCTCTTCTCGTTCGTGCTCACCTTCGTCGTGACCCGGATCATCGTCCGGCTGATCCGCGCCGGGAAGGGCCCGTTCGGCAACGTCCAGGCGGGCGGGGTGCACATCCATCATGTGGTGCCCGGTGTGGTGCTGACCGTCGTCGGCGGCTTCGGCGCCGTCGCCAGCGACCGGCACGGGGCGGGCGGCGCGATCGCCGCCGTGGTCTTCGGGACCGGCGCCGGGCTGGTGCTGGACGAGTTCGCGCTGATCCTGCATCTGGACGACGTGTACTGGAGCGCGGAGGGCCGCAAGAGCGTCGAGGTCGTGGTCATCACGGCCGCGCTGGTCGGGCTGCTGCTCGCGGGCTTCTCCCCGTTCGGCGTCAACGACCTCTCCCAGGACGAGCTGCAGGACCGGGGCGGGGTCATCGCGTTCGTCGCGGCCAACTTCCTCGTGTCGCTGGTCGCGTTGAGCAAGGGCAAGACCCGTACCGCCGTGTTCGGGGCGATCGTGCCGCTGCTGGCCCTCGCGGGCGCCCTGCGGCTGGCCCGGCCGGCCTCGTTCTGGGCGCGGCGCTTCTACGGCCGCCGCCCGCGTGCCCGGGCCCGGTCCCTGCTGCGGGCCTACCGGCACGACCGGCGCTGGGCGGGGCCCCGGCGGGTGGTTCAGGACTGGATCGGCGGCAAGCCGGACCCGTCCCCGGCCCGGCTGCCCAGGGGCGACTGAAGTCCCGCCAGGCACAGGACGCCCACGGCGAGCAGGGCCGCGAGGTGCTCCTTGCCGGCCAGGTTGTCCTTCAGCAGCACCTCGGTCACCATCGCGGCCGGTACCGCCGCCGCCGTCACGCGGGCGCGGTGCCGTACCGCGACGTACACCGCGAGCCCGACCACGGCCGCCGACGGGCCGGTGTCCACCACCAGCGCGTCCGAGGCGGGCAGGCCGAAGGGGGCGTGCGGGCCGAGGGCGATGCCGGCCCGGGCGTACAGGGTCCCGGCGAGGGTGGCGGCGTAGGCGATGAGCAGGGTGCGGCGGCGGCCCAGGCAGAGTTCCGCGATGCCGAACACGAAGAGCACCTGGGCCAGCGCGCCCCACACCGGCAGATCCAGCGCTGGCACGAACAGGGAGAGCGGGGTGCGCAGCAGGGCCAGCCACAGCGGATCGGCGGCCCGCACGGCACCGGCCGCCTCCACCAGGGCGAAACCCCAGGGCTGGTTCTGCACGAACTGGAGCAGCGCGGTCAGGCCCACCGCGGCGAGCGTCAGCGGGGCCGCGAGCAGCGGGCCGCGCGCGAGCAGCGCCGTGCGCAGGGCCGCGTACAGCGGGCCCCACTCGGCGCGCGCCCACGCTCTCACCGGTGGGTCTCCAACTGTCTGCGGTGCAGCCACTTCGGCAGGCCCGGCGCCTCGAGGAACCCCTCCGCGCGGGCCGCCGCCAGGGCGATGCGGGGCAGGTCGGCGCTCTTCTCGAAGAGCAGGAAGCGCGGCTCCCAGATGGGCCGGTACTTGGCGTTGGCCCGGTACAGCGACTCGATCTGCCACCAGCGGGAGAAGAAGCTGAGCAGCGAGCGCCACAGCCGCAGCACCGGCCCGGCGCCGAGGCGGGCGCCGCGCTCGAACACCGAGCGGAACACGGCGAAATTCAGCGAGACCTGGGTGACCCCGATCTCCCGCGACCGGCGCAGGAGGTCGATCACCATGAACTCCATCAGGCCGTTGTCGCTGTCCCGGTCACGGCGCATCAGGTCCAGCGAGAGCCCGCCGGGGCCCCACGGCACGAACGACAGCAGGGCGCGCAGCCGGCCCTCGGCGTCGGTGCACTCCAGCATCACGCACCGGCCGTCCTCGGGGTCCGCGAGCCGGCCCAGCGCCATGCTGAAGCCGCGTTCGGTGGCGCCGTCCCGCCAGTCGTCGGCCCGCTCCACCAGCCGGGCCATCTCGGCCGCCGGGATGTCCTCGTGCCGCCGCATCCGCACCTCGTACCCGGCCCGCCGCACCCGGTTGTACGCCTGGCGCACGGTGCGCATCGCGCGGCCCTCCAGGGTGAACTCCGCGACGTCCACAACGGCTTCGTCGCCGAGTTCGAGGGCGTCCAGGCCGTGCCGGGCGTAGACGGTCCCGGCCTCCTCGCTCGCGCCCATCACCGCGGGAATCCAGCCGTGGGCCCGCGCCTCGGTGAGCCAGGGCGCGATGGCGCCGGGCCATGCCTCGGGGTCGCCCAGCGGGTCGCCGGAGGCCAGGCTGACCCCGCCCACCACCCGGTAGGCGACGGCCGCCTTGCCGGTCGGGGACCACAGCACGCTCTTCTCCCGGCGCAGCGCGAAGTAGCCGAGGGAGTCGCGTTCGCCGTGCTTGTCCAGCAGCTCCCGCAGCCGCTTCTCGTCGTCCTCGGTGAGCGGGTCGACGGCACGGCGGGAGCGGAACGCGGCGTACAGGACGGCGAGGAGGAGGGCCGTGCTGAGCACATTGACGCTGACGTCGGCCCAGTTGGGCGGGTCGATGCCCAGGAAGCCGGACTCCTCGGTGGCCACCGAGACCAGGCGCAGCGTGCCGTACTGCCAGCGCTCCCAGAAGGTCGAACGGGCCGCGTCCGGCGCCTGGTTGGTGGCCGTCACCAGCAGCGCGGCAAGCAGTGAGGCGGCCGTACCGCCGCCCAGGGCGACGCTCGCGGCGAGCCGGGGGTTGGCGCGGTCGCCCTTGGCGTAGAACTCCCGGCGGCCGAGCAGCAGGACGGTGACGAAGGCGGCCGTCAGCGCCAGCGAGACCCAGTTCTGCGGGGAGCGGCGGATCTCCGGGAACGCCATGGTGACCGCGAACAGGGCCAGGAAGGCCCCGCTGAGCACCAGGTTGAGAATCCACGCGGCCCGCTTGCGCCGCCGCATGGTGATGGCCAGGAACGCGGTGAACACACCCGAGGCGAAACCGGCCGTCAGCAGGTACGGCGTGAACAGGTTCTCCTGGTTGTGGCGGCGCACGTCCTGGCCCAGCGAGACCCACACCGCGCTGAGGAAGTTGACGAACGCGACGGCCCGCAGGTACCAGACGGCCGCCGCGGCGGCCCGGCGGGACGACACCCCGCCCGGCCGCCGCCCCGGCTCGGTCCGCCGGTCCGGTTCCGTCCGCTGGTCCGGCTCGCTCCGTCGCTCGGCAACTCGGGCATCTCCCATGAGCGGGGATCATATGTCCGCATTTGCCGTGAATCGCGCTCATCGGCGCGGTGGGGTGCGCCCGCGCTAGAGGCTGCTCTCCTGGGACTCCACGGGCTCCGCAGACCCCTCGGACTCCGCAGGCTTCTCGGACTCCGCAGACTCGTCGGGCTTCTCCGTCTCCGCCCGCTCCGGCAGCTCGGCGGCCAGTGCGGCGGCCGAGCGGACCAGGGGGAGGGCCAGCAGGGCGCCCGCGCCCTCGCCGACCCGCACGCCCTGGGTCAGCAGCGGCTCCAGCGCCATCCGGTCCAGCGCCTTCGCCTGCCCCGGCTCGCCGCTGTCGTGGCCCGCGAGCCACCAGTCCGGCGCCCGGAACGCCACCCGCTGGCCCACCAGCGCGCAGGCCGAGGCCACCACGCCGTCCAGGATCACCGGCAGCTTGCGCACCGCGCACTGGAGCAGGAAGCCGGTCATCGCCGTGAGGTCGGCGCCGCCCACGGTCGCCAGCAGTTGGAGCTGGTCGCCGAGGACGGGGCGGGCCCGGCGCAGGGCGTCGCGGACGGCCGCGCACTTGCGCATCCAGGCCAGGTCGTCGATCGCCTCGCCGCCGCGCCCGGTCACCACCGAGGCGTCCGTGCCGCACAGCGCGGCCACCAGCACCGCCGCCGCCGTCGTGCCGCCCACGCTCACATCGCCGAGCACCACCAGGTCCGTACCGGAGTCGGCCTCCTCGTCGGCCACGGCCATGCCCGCGCGGAACGCCGCCTCGGCCTCCTCGGTGGTCAGCGCGTCCTCGACGTCGATCCGGCCGCTGCCGCGCCGCACCCGGTACCGGGTCACCTCGGCGGGGAAGGCGTCCGGGTCGCAGTCCAGGGCCAGGTCGACCACCCGTACCGGCACGTCCAGCCGGCGGGCCAGCACCGCGGCCGGGCTCGCGCCCTCCAGCACCGCCCGGACCAGGTCGGCCGCGCCGCCCTCCGGACGCCGGGAGACGCCGAGGGCGGCGATGCCGTGGTCACCGGCGAAGAGGACCAGCTTCGGGTGCTCGACGGGCCGTACCGGCACCGCGCCCTGCGCGGCCGCCAGCCACTCGCCCAGCTCGTCCAGCCGGCCCAGCGCGCCGGACGGTACGGCCAGGCGCTCCCGCCGTGCCTCGGCGTCCCGGCGCACGCCGCCGTCCGGGCGCTCGATCAGATCGGTGAAGTCGTCGAGTTGAAGGCTGTCCATTCGCGGAACAGTACCGCCCGCGCGCGAGGCGCCCCGCGCCACACCGCCACCACGCCCGGCGCACGTCATTGCACCCAAGATCGGCATCCCATACGTTCCGGTTTACCGCGAAATGCCGTACAGGAGCCGCCATGCCGTCCTCGCCCTCCGCCCCGCAGGTCAGCGACCGGTTCCCCGGCCCGCGCCGCGAGGACTGTCCCTGGTGCGGCTCGGGCCGCCTGCGCACCCGGCTGCGCGGGCCCCGCGCGCTGGCCCTCGACGAGTGCGGGGCGTGCGCCCACGCCTTCCAGAACCCCCGGCCGCCCGCCGGCGCCCCCTCACCGGCCGGCCGCCGCTCCCACCGGGCCACCGCCCGCGCCCTCGCCGGACTGACCGACCCCGAGAGCTGGCTCGACGTCGGCACCGGGCACGGCCACTTCCCCGAGGCCGCGCGGGAGTTCTTCCCGTACACCAGCTTCGACGGGCTCGACCCCACCGCGCGGGTCGAGCGGGCGCTCGCCGAGGGGCGGGTCGAGGAGGCCCACCGGGGGCTGCTCACCACGCCCGGCGTCACCGACCGGCTGCGCGCCCGCTACGACGTGGTCAGCCTGCTCCACCACCTGGCCCACGTCCCCGACCCGCGCGCCGAACTCCGTGCCGCGCTGGCCGTGCTCCGCCCCGGCGGCCACCTCGTCATCGAGGCCGCCGCTCCCGACAGCGCCTACGCCACCCTCCTGGGTCCCCACTGGCTCCCGCACCGGCACGCCCACCTGCTCCCGCTGCCCAACCTGGAGGCCGAACTCCTCGCGCTGGACTGCGCGGTCACCACCACGGCCCGCGTCCACCAGCCCCAGGACCTCACCGCGACGTTCCCCCGGCCCCTGCGCGCCCCCCTGACGGCGGCCACCGCCCTGGACCGCCTCCTGGCCCCCCTGACCCGCCGCACCCGTTTCGCCAACACGTACCGCCTGGTGGCCCGCAAACCAGGCCGGTTCTAGCCCCGCAGCACCAGCGCCTGCCCCGCCACCACCAGGACGACCTGCTCGCACTCCGAGGCGAACGCCGTGTTCAGGCGGCCCAGTTCGTCGCGGTAGCGGCGGCCCGAGGGGGTGGCGGGGACGATGCCGGAGCCGACCTCGTTGGAGACGGCGACCACCGTGCGCGGAGTCTCGCGTACCGCCCGGGTCAGTTCGTGGACCCGGTCGCGCAGCGCCTTCTCGCCGCCGTCGGCCCACTGGGCGTCGTCCCAGGCGCCGACCGCGTCCATCACGTCGGCGAGCCAGAGCGAGAGGCAGTCGATGAGCAGGGGCGGGCCGTCCTCGGCGAGGAGCGGCACCAGGTCCGTCGTCTCCGCCGTACGCCAGGAGCCGGGACGGCGTTCGCGGTGTGCGGCGACCCGGTCCGCCCACTCGCGGTCCCCGGCGCGGGTGCCGCCCGTCGCCGCGTAGACCACGTCCGGGAACGACTCCAGCCGCCGTTCCGCCTCCACCGACTTGCCCGAGCGGGCGCCGCCCAGCACCAGCGTCCGGCGCGGCACGTCCGGGACCAGGTCGTACGCGCCCACCACCAGCGTCACCCCGTCCGGCACCGCCCGCGCCCCGGCCGCCGCCAGCCGCCGGGGCAACTCCGTCGCCTGCGGCACGTCATGGTCCAGGTGGACGGCGACGACATCGGTGGCCGGACCCACCCCGCCGGCCGCCCGCAGCCGGGCCAGCGCGTCCGGGCGCCCCACGAGATCGGCGAGCACCATGTGGTACGGCTCCGCCACCCGCTCAAGCCCCGCCGGGGAGCCGCCCGGCGGCAGGTACAGCAGCCTCAGCCCGTCCGGCCCGGTCACCTCGTACCCGGTGCCGCCCGCGTCCATCGCCAGCGCCCGGACCCGATGCCCCGTCAGGAGGGTCAGCTCCCGGCCGTCCGGCACCCGGACCGGCTGGGGCAGCCCGGCCGGGACCTCCACGGCGGGTCCGTCGTGCGGGTGGGTCAGCAGCACCTGGCGGACGCGGCCCAGCGAATGCCCGGCGCGGGCCGCGGCGAAGGCGGCGCCCGGTGTCAGGTCCAGCAGCAGGGCCCCGTCCACCAGCAGGGCGGTGGCCGCCCGCGCGTCCGGGCCGAGCGCGCTCGCGCACACGGCGCAGGGGCAGTCGGGGCGGGGCAGTCCCGAGGGGGCACCGGTGCCGAGCAGAGTGACGTCCACGGAACCGATTTTCACCCGTCCCGGCGGCGCCCGCGCACCGGGTCACCTGAGCGGACGATGATCCACGATGTCCTGTGGGCGGCGCCGCCGACCGCATACGCTGCCCGCAGGAGTCGGATCGAAGGAGGCCCGCATGACAGCTTGGACGTGGCGGTTCGAGAAGGCCGACGGGACGGAGGTCCCGCCCGCCGTGGAGCCCGAGGAGTTCACCACCCAGGGCGACGCCGAGTCCTGGGTCGGCGAGAACTGGAAGGCGCTGCTGGAGGGCGGCGCGGACCAGGTGCGCCTCTTCGAGGAGGGCACCGAGATCTACGGGCCGATGAGCCTCGACGCCGAAGGGGTCTGACCCCGGCCCAGCGGGGGCGGGGACAGTCCCGCTCCCGTCTGGGTGCCCTCACTGCTCCCCGAGCGTCACCTCGGCCGTGCGCCGCGCACCCGAGCGCTCGTAGGTGACCTCGACCTTGTCGCCGGGCTTCTTGTCCGCCAGCACCTCGGCGAGTTCGGTGGTGGTACCGACCGGGCTGTCGCCCAGCCGGGTGATCACATCGCCCGCCTTGAGCCCCGCCTTCGCCGCCGGGCCGCCCTGCGACACCGTGACCACCGCCGCCCCGGCGGGCCGGTAGCCGTCGTCCACCACCGTGCGGACCGTGACGCCCAGGGCGGCCCGGCCCGAGTCGGTGACCTTGCCGGTGGCGATGATCTGCCCGGCGACCGTACGCACCATGGACGCCGGGATGGCGAAGCCGATGCCCGGCGCCGCCCCGCCCTCCATGCCGGGGTCGGCCGCGCCCAGCGTCGGGATGCCGATGACCTGGCCGTTCAGGTTCACCAGGGCGCCCCCGCTGTTGCCCGGGTTGATCGCGGCCGAGGTCTGCACCATGTTGGGGATCGTGGCGCCCGTACCCCCGTCGTCGCCCGGCTCGCTGACGGTCCGTCCGGTGGCCGAGACGATGCCCTGGGTCACGCTGGAGGACAGCCCCAGCGGTGAGCCCATGGCCAGCACGATCTGGCCGACCTCCACCTCGTCCGAGCCGCCGAACTCCGCCGGGCGCAGGCCTGCCGGGACCTTGTCCAGCTTGATCACCGCGAGGTCCTGCTCGGGGTAGGAGTAGACGAGGCTCGCCGACAGCGGTTCCTCGCTGCGGGCCGTGGTCACCCGGAAGGTCTTCTCCGAGCCGACCACGTGCGCGTTGGTGACGAGGTGGCCCTTGTCGTCGTAGACCACGCCCGAGCCGAGGGACTGCCCCGCCTGGATCTGCACCACCGAGGGCAGGACGTCCTTGATGACCTTCTGGTACTGGTCCTGGAGGTCGTCCGCCGCCATCGGCAGCGCGGCCTGCGCGGTCGACGGGCCGCCCTTCCGGGCCGAGGTGGCCGGGTCCGAGCAGCCGGCCACGAGGACGGCGGCGCACACCAGCACGACGGCCACGGCACCCCTGCGCCGGGCCCGGATACGGGAAGCGTCCATGGACGAGTCTCCCCACGGGTCATGCGGACCGGCCCGCCAAGTACGCCCGAACGGGACTACCCCCGCACCCCGCACAGGTGCAGCAGCTCCGCGACCCCCCGGTACGGGTCCGTGCGGCCCGCGCGTTCCTCGACGGCGAGGAGGGTCTCCAGCTCGTCGGGGGAGACGGGGGAGACGGGCGCGGAGGGGACACGGTCGGTGAAGACCTGGACGCCGTACCAGGCGTACAGCGGGGCGGCGATGCCGTGCAGGGTGGCCGTCAGGGCGGCCAGGCGGTCGGCGCGGCCCTCGGGGGCGGGGGCCGCCGGGGCGTCGCCGTCGGCCTCGGTGCGGGAGCGGGGGAGCAGGGCGGCGCTGTCCAGCGCGGCCAGCGCCCCGGCCCAGTCGCCGCAGAGGCCGGGCCCCATGGCGAGGGCGTCGCCGTTGCGCACCAGCAGGGACAGCAGCCCGCCGGGCGCCAGCATCCGGGCCAGCCCGGCCACCAGCGCGTCCGGCTCCTCGACGTGCATCAGCACCCCGTGGCACAGCACCACGTCGAAGCTGCCCGGCAGGAAGTGCACCCCGGTGTCCCGGCCCTCGCCCTGCACCAGCCGGACCCGCTCGCGGATGCCGTCCGGCTCACCGGTCAGCGCCGCACGGGCGGCCGCGACCAGCTCCGGGTCGCGCTCGACCCCGGTGACCATGTGGCCGAGCCGGGCCAGCCGCAGCGCCTGCGCGCCCCGGCCCATGCCGACGTCGAGCACCCGCAGCCGCCGCCCGACGGCGAAGGCACGGGCGAGCTGCTCGTCCAGTTGCCGGGTGACCAGGTGCTGCCGGATCAGCTCGCCCGGCGTGTGCGGCCCCGCGAGGGCCGCCGTGCCGTGAGCGGCGTCTGCGCTCAGGGCCGCTCTCCGCGCTTGACCTGCGGCTTGGGCAGCCGCAGCCGGCGCATCTGGAGCGAGCGCATCAGGCCGTACATGACCGCGCCCCGGCGATTGGCGTCCGGGAACTTCTCGGCGAGCCGCTTCCGCAGCCGGTAGCCGCTGAAGGCGGAGTCCACGAGGATCAGCACGATCACGATCAGCCACAGCAGCAGCGCGATGCTCTGGATCGAGGGAACCCGCACCACGCTGAGGATCAGGATCACGATGGCCAGCGGCAGGAAGAACTCCGCCACGTTGATCCGCGAGTCGACCCAGTCACGGGCGAACTTGCGCACCGGCCCCTTGTCCCGGGCGGGCAGGTACCGCTCGTCGCCCCCGGCGAGCGCGCGGCGCTGCCGGTCCAGGGCCTGACGGCGGTCCTCGCGCTGCCGCTTGGCGGCGTCCTTGCGGGACACGGGCGTACTGGCGACACTGCGGCGCTGGGTCTGGGCCTCACTGCGCTTCGGCGTGGGCCGACCCTTGGGGGCCTGCGGGTCGCGGGGCTGCATGGAGCCGGTCACCTGCGCCTTGTCGGCGGGTGCCTTCTCTTCCTTCGCACGGCTACGGAACACAAAACCCAAGGGTACGGGCATCACCGGCATGGACCCCAGTCCCTCGGGGAACGATCCGGCAACGCCGGACGTCTATCGGGGTACGAAGAGGACGTCACCGGCGCTTTCCGGGCGAGTCGTGCCCCGGCGCGGCGTCATCCCCGGGGACCACCTACTCCTCACGCCGGAGGGTCCGGGCCCGGGCTCGTCCTTGGGGAGGAGCGCATCGCTCCCCGAACGGTGCGGTAATGGTGGCAGGGCCCGTACTGTGGGTTCTGTCGCAGGATCGGTGAGCTGGAGTCCGTCAGAAGGGGGCGCGCGAAGCCCATGAGCGGTGTCATGAAGCGTATGGGGATGATCTTCCGCGCGAAGGCGAACAAGGCCCTTGACCGGGCCGAGGACCCGCGCGAGACCCTCGACTACTCGTACCAGAAGCAGTTGGAGCTGCTCCAGAAGGTGCGGCGCGGTGTCGCCGACGTGGCGACCTCCCGCAAGCGCCTGGAGCTCCAGCTCAACCAGTTGCAGCAGCAGTCCGGGAAGCTGGAGGACCAGGGCCGCAAGGCCCTCGCGCTCGGCCGGGAGGACCTCGCCCGCGAGGCGCTGTCCCGCCGCTCCGCCCTCCAGCAGCAGGTCACGGACCTTCAGACGCAGCACGCCACCCTCCAGGGCGAGGAGGAGAAGCTGACCCTCGCGGCCCAGCGCCTCCAGGCCAAGGTGGACGCCTTCCGTACGAAGAAGGAGACCATCAAGGCCACCTACACCGCCGCCCAGGCGCAGACCCGTATCGGGGAGGCGTTCTCCGGCATCTCCGAGGAGATGGGCGACGTGGGCATGGCGATCCAGCGGGCCGAGGACAAGACGGCCCAGCTCCAGGCCAGGGCCGGCGCGATCGACGAGCTGCTCGCCTCCGGCGCGCTGGACGACCAGTCCGGCATGGCCAAGGACGACATCCAGGCCGAGCTGGACCGCCTCTCCGGCGGTTCGGACGTGGAGCTGGAGCTCCAGCGGATGAAGGCCGAGCTGGCCGGCGGCTCCTCCGGCAGCCAGCAGGCCATCGAGGGCGGGACGGGCGGTCAGCAGGCTCAGCAGCAGCCGCAGGACACCCCCCGCTTCGACAAGCAGTAGCCCGCCGCCGGGACCCGAGCCGAGGAGGCCGTAGTGATCGTACGGATCATGGGTGAGGGCCAGGTGAGGCTGGACGACTCCCGCTTCCCTGAGCTGAACGCGCTGGACGACGAACTGCTCGCCGAGGTCGAGGGCGGTGACGAGGAGGGCTTCCGGCGCACCCTGCACGCGCTGCTGGAAGCCGTCCGGAAGCTGGGCACCCCGCTCCCGGACGACTCCCTGGAGCCCTCCGAGCTGATCCTGCCCGCCCCGGACGCCACCGTGGCGGAGGTCCGGGAGATGCTCAGCGACGACGGGCTGATCCCCGGCTGATCAGCCCGGGTCCACGTCAGCCCAGTGTGAAGACGGTGGAGCGGGACTTCTGCCACTCCGGGTGGGCGAGGTCCTTGGCCTGGGTGCCGTCGCCGTAGAGGTCGGCGCTGCCGTCGTCGGTGATGAGCTGGACCCGGCCGCCGGACACGTCCAGGTCGGGCACCGACACCACGGACTCCCAGCCGCCCGCGTCCGCCGTGGGCAGGTCCAGCACCTTCACCGGCTGGTGCCCGGCCACCCCGTCCCAGCGGTACAGGGCGTAGGGCGCGCTGTTGTCCTCGGCCGCCCAGGACCCGGCGACGATCAGGTACTGCCCCTTGTCGTTCCGGCGCAGATCACGCACCGAGAGACCGCCGAGGTCCAGCTCGACGGGGGTGCCGAAGGCCGCCTTCGTGCCCCGGACCACCTGGTCCATGTTGGTCACCGGCACGATCAGCGCCCTCCCGCCGCTGCTCGGCGGTACCAGCGGGGCGCGGAAGCCGACGTAGGCGGTGGTGGTGGAGCCGGGCGCGAACTCCAGGCCCTCCACGTTGAGGCCGTCCACCTGCTTGGGGGTCTGGCCGTCGGCGGTGGCGGCCGCGAAGCCGTACCGGTCGCCGTTGGCCTTGTCCCAGGCCACCAGGTCGTCCCGCAGCCTGTGTCCGGCGGTGCCGAAGGCGACCGACGTGGTGGCGCCGGAGCCGGAGAGAGTGGTGGTGAAGACCGTGTTCCGGTCCGGCTTGTACTCGCCGTCCTTGTTGTTGCCGAGCGAGCCGGTCCAGTAGACGGTGTTCCCGGCGCGGGCCGCGCCCTCGATGTCCACCTCCTTGTCGGCGCCCAGCGCGGAGGACAGGTCCCAGCTCCTCACCGGCGCGCCCGAGGCCGAACCGTCGTACAGGCGCAGGGTGTTGTCCTCGTCGTTGGCCACCAGGACATAGCCGCCCCCCGCGTCCACGGCGGCGGAGGCGTCCGAGGCGCCGGTGAGGTAGCGGGCGTCGGCCGGGCGCTGGACGGCGGGGGAGGCCGCGTAGTGCAGGGTCGTGGTGGCGGACTTGCCGTCGGCGCCGGTCACCTTGAGCGTGAGGTCGGCGTACCCCTGGGCGCGGGCGGTCACCGCGACCGTACGGCTGCCGCCGGTGCCGGTGACCCGGACGTCCCCGGGGCCCGCCACCGTGCTGCGGCTGCTCCTGGACGCCGTCACCGTCAGCCCCGAGGCGTCCGCGCCGCTCTGCGCGACGGTCACCGTGACCACCGGGTCGCCGGTCGCGCCGACCGCGCCGGACAGGTAGGCGGCCGACAGCTTGATCGTGGGGGTGCCGGTGGACGCCGCGTGCACCGTGCCGGCCGGGCCGAGCACGGCCAGCAGGGCGACCGCGGTGGCGGTGGGGAGCAGACGGGAGACGGGAGGGCGCACGGTCACTGCCTTTCGACGACGACGCATCCGGTCCGGGCGGCCCGCATGCCGGTGAGAAGGCTCGGGCGGCCCGGCCAACGGCGGGCGTCCACCACGGGTATCCCCGGCGAACACCGCCCGACACCTGACGCCCCCCACCGCGGCCCACCCGTACCCGGACTTTCCCGGCGCCCCGTACTGTTCACCGGGTGAGCACTCTGCGACGCGCCCGGCACCAGTTCACGGCGCACCCCCTCACACTCGACGCGGTCATCGCGGGGGCCGTGCTGCTGTGCATGATCAGCAGCGCCTTCGCCGCACCGGACGGCGACCACGGCGTGGACTGGGGCGCCCGGCCGCCGGGCGTCCTGAGCCTGCTGCTGATGGTCCTGGCCGCCGCCGCCCTCGTACTGCGCCGCCGCTCCGCGCTCGCCGTACTGGCCGCCACCGGCACCTTCGCCCTGGTCGAGTGCGTCACCGGCGACCCGCGCGCCCCCGTGGCGATGACCACCGTCATCGCCCTGTACACCGTCGCCTCCACCACCGACCGCGCCACCACCTGGCGGGTCGGCCTGCTCACCATGACCGTGCTGACGGCCGCCGCCATGCTAGCCGGACCACTGCCCTGGTACGCGCAGGAGAACATCGCCCTCGTCGCCTGGACCGGCATCGGCGCCACCGCGGGCGACGCGGTGCGCAGCCACCGCGCCTTCGTCCAGGCCATCCGGGAGCGCGCCGAACGCGCCGAGCGCACCCGCGAGGAGGAGGCCCGGCGCCGGGTCGCCGAGGAACGGCTGCGCATCGCCCGCGAACTGCACGACGTGGTCGCCCACCACATCGCGCTGGTCAACGTGCAGGCGGGCGTCGTCGCCCACGTCATGGACCGGCGCCCCGACCAGGCCAAGGAGGCCCTCGCGCACGTTCGCGAGGCCAGCCGCTCCGCGCTGGACGAACTGCGCGCCACGGTCGGCCTGCTCCGCCAGTCCGACGACCCCGCCGCGCCCACCGAACCCGCCTCCGGCCTCGGCCGCCTCGACGAACTCGCCGGGACCTTCCGCAACGCCGGGCTGCCGGTCCAGGTGGCCCGCGCCGACCAGGACACCGAACTCCCGGCCGCCGTCGACCTGGCCGCCTACCGGATCGTGCAGGAAGCCCTCACCAACGCCCACAAGCACGCCGGGGCCGGCGCCAAGGCCGAGGTCAGTGTCGTACGGGTCGGCCCGAACATCGAGGTCAGCGTGCTGGACGACGGCGCCGGAGCCACCGGGGCGACCGGCACCGGCGGCGGGCACGGGCTGCTCGGCATGCGCGAGCGGGTCACCGCGCTCGGCGGCACCCTCACCACCGGCCCCCGGTACGGCGGCGGCTTCCGCGTCCATGCCATCCTGCCGGTCCAGACCCGTGCCGGGGCCGAGAGGAAGCCCGTATGACCATCCGTGTCCTGCTCGCCGACGACCAGGCGCTGCTGCGCAGCGCGTTCCGGGTGCTGGTCGACTCCGAGCCCGGCATGGCCGTGGTGGGGGAGGCGTCCGACGGCGCCGAGGCGGTCCGGCTGGCCAAGGAGTGCGCCGCCGACGTCGTCCTGATGGACATCCGGATGCCCGGCACCGACGGCCTCGCCGCCACCCGCATGATCGGCGCCGACCCGGCCCTGGCCCACGTCCGGGTGGTCATCCTGACCACCTTCGAGGTCGACGACTACGTGGTACGGGCGCTGCGCGCGGGCGCCTCCGGGTTCCTCGGCAAGGGCAGCGAGCCCGAGGAACTGCTCACCGCGATCCGGCTCGCCGCGAGCGGAGAGGCGCTGCTGTCCCCGGCCGCCACCAAGGGCCTGATCGCCCGCTTCCTCGCCCAGTCCGACGCCCCCGCCCCCGACCCGGCCCGGCTGGCCAGGCTCGACGCGCTCACCGTCCGGGAGCGCGAGGTGCTCGTGCTGGTGGCCGGCGGGCACTCCAACGACGAGATCGCCGAGCGTCTCGAGGTCAGCCCGCTCACCGTGAAGACGCACGTCAACCGGGCCATGGCCAAGCTGGGCGCCCGCGACCGGGCCCAGCTCGTCGTCATCGCCTACGAGTCCGGGCTGGTCCGCCCGAGGTCGGACTGACCCCCGGCCGCCCTACTGCGCGGGGAGTACCGGCCCGCCCCCGAAATGGACCTGGGGCCTACGGGCAGGGCCCCGGCGATGGACCAGGGTGTGAGGTGGGCGCACAGACGCGTCCCGCCGCAGCTTCTGCCGCTCACAGAAGAGAGACCCTGTCCCATGTCCTGGCTGTCCCGCTTCAGCCTCGCGCAACGGGCCCTGATCGGCCTGATGTCGCTCATCGCGCTGGTCTTCGGACTCATCGCGATACCCCAGATCAAGCAGCAACTGCTGCCCACCATCGACCTGCCCATGGTCTCGGTGATCGCCCCCTACCAGGGCGCCTCGCCCGACGTGGTGGAGAAGCAGGTCGTCGAACCCATCGAGGACAGCCTCCAGGGCGTCGACGGCGTCACCTCGGTCACCTCCACCGCCAGCGAGGGCAACGCCGTGATCATGGCGTCCTTCGACTACGGCAACGACACCAAGCGGCTCGTCACCGACGTCCAGCAGGCCGTCAACCGTGCCCGTGCCCAGCTCCCGGACACCGTCGACCCCCAGGTCGTCTCCGGCTCCACCGACGACATGCCGACCGTGGTGCTCGCCGCGTCCTCCGGCACCGACCAGCAGGCGCTGGCCGACAAGCTGGACCGTACGGTCGTCCCCGCGCTGAAGGACATCGACGGCGTCGGCCGGGTCCAGGTCACCGGCGTGCGCGACCTCCAGGTCGCCGTCACCCCCGACGACGCCAAGCTCGCCAAGGCCGGGATCGGCCCGGCCGCGCTGATCCCGGCGCTCCAGGCGGGCGGCGCGTCCGTCCCGGCGGGCTCCTTCGACGAGAACGGCGCCAACCGCACCGTGCAGGTCGGCGGCGGCTTCACCTCGCTGGACCAGATCAAGGACCTGCGCGTCGCGGGCCAGGGCGGCAAGCCCGTACGCCTGGCCGACGTGGCGACCGTCGCGGAGCGGCCGGCCCCGGCCGACTCGCTGACCCGGACGGACGGCAAGCCGAGCCTCGCCGTCAACGTCACCATGGACCACGACGGCAGCGCCGTCGCCATCTCCGACGCGGTCGAGGACCAGCTTCCGAAGCTCCGGGCCGACCTCGGCAAGGACGCGAAGCTCACGGTCGTCAGCGACCAGGGGCCCGAGGTGTCCAAGGCCATCGACGGCCTGACCACCGAGGGCGCGCTCGGCCTGCTGTTCGCCGTGCTGATCATCCTGGTCTTCCTGGCCTCGGTCCGCTCCACGCTGGTCACCGCGGTCTCCATCCCGCTCTCCGTGGTGCTGGCGCTGCTGGTGCTGTGGACGCGTGGTCTTTCGCTGAACATGCTCACGCTGGGCGCGCTGACCATCGCCATCGGCCGGGTCGTGGACGACTCGATCGTGGTGCTGGAGAACATCAAGCGGCACCTCGGCTACGGCGAGGAGCGCAAGGAGGCCATCCTCGGCGCCGTCCGCGAGGTCGCCGGCGCGGTCACCTCCTCCACCCTCACCACGGTCGCCGTCTTCCTGCCGATCGGCCTGGTCGGCGGCATGGTGGGCGCCCTGTTCGGCTCGTTCAGCATCACCGTGACGGCCGCCCTGCTGGCCTCGCTGCTGGTGTCGCTGACCGTGGTGCCGGTGCTGTCGTACTGGTTCCTGCGCGCCCCCAAGGGCACCCCCGAGGACGCCGAGGAGGCCCGCCGCCGGGCCGAGGAGAAGGAGGCGAACAGCCGCCTCCAGCGCCTCTACGTCCCCGTCCTGCGGTTCGCCACCCGGCGCCGGCTGGTCAGCCTGCTGATCGCGGTCGTCGTGCTGTTCGGCACCTTCGGGATGGCCGGGCTGCTGAAGACCAACTTCTTCGACCAGGGCGAGCAGCAGGTCCTCACCGTCAAGCAGAAGCTGAAGCCCGGCACCAGCCTCGCCGCGACCGACGCCCAGGCCCGGCGGGTGGAGAAGCTGCTCGGCGGGATCGACGGCATCAAGGACTACCAGGTCACCGTCGGCTCCTCCGGCTTCATGGCCGCCTTCGGCGGCGGCACCGACACCAACCAGGCGTCGTACCAGATCATGCTGAAGGACTCCGGCTCCGCCGCCGACGTGCAGCGGGAGCTGGAGGACGGGCTGAAGAAGCTGGACGGCGCGGGCACCACCACCGTCTCGGCGGGCGCGGCCTTCGGCAACCAGGACCTCAGCGTCGTGGTCAAGGCCGCCGACCCCGCGACCCTGCGCACGGCGGCCGAGAAGGTGCGCTCCACCGTGGCCGGCCTGGACGACGTCACCGACGTCACCAGCGACCTCGCGCAGAGCGTGCCGCGCATCTCGGTGCGCGCCAACGCCAAGGCGGCCGCCGCCGGGTTCGACGAGCAGAAGCTCGGCGCGGCGGTGGCGCAGTCGGTGCGCGGTGTCCCGGCGGGCAAGGCCGTCCTGGACGACACCGAGCGCGACGTCGTCGTACGGTCCGCCCACCCGGCCGCCACCCTGGCCCAGTTGAAGGACCTGCGGCTCGGCGCGGTGAAGCTCGGTGACATCGCCACGGTGAAGCTGGTCGACGGACCGGTGTCGATGACCCGGATCGACGGTCAGCGCGCGGCGACCGTCACGGCCAAGCCGACCGGGGACAACACCGGCGCGGTCAGCGCCCAGCTCCAGTCGAAGATCAAGGCCCTGAAGCTCCCGGCGGGCGCCACGGCCGAGATCGGCGGGGTCTCCTCCGACCAGGACGACGCCTTCAAGAACCTGGGTCTGGCCATGCTGGCGGCGATCGCCATCGTGTTCATGCTGCTGGTGGCGACGTTCCGCTCGCTGATCCAGCCGCTGATCCTGCTGGTCTCCATCCCGTTCGCGGCGACCGGCGCGATCGGCCTGCTCATCCTCACCGGCACCCCGATGGGCGTCCCGGCGATGATCGGCATGCTGATGCTCATCGGCATCGTGGTGACCAACGCGATCGTGCTGATCGACCTGATCAACCAGTACCGCTCGCAGGGGCACGGGGTCGTCGAGGCCGTCGTGGAAGGCGGCCGGCACCGGCTCCGCCCGATCCTCATGACCGCCCTGGCGACGATCTTCGCCCTTCTGCCGATGGCGCTCGGCGTCACCGGCGAGGGCGGCTTCATCGCCCAGCCGCTGGCGGTCGTGGTGATCGGCGGCCTGATCACCTCCACCCTCCTGACCCTCCTCCTCGTCCCGACGCTCTACGCGATGGTCGAACTCCGCAAGGAACGCCGTGCGGCGAAGAAGGCGGCGAAGCGGGCGCCGGAGGCCGAGCAGCACTCCTCGGACGAACCGGAGACGGCCGGAGTCTGACCGGCACCACCCAGAGCGGAGGCCCGTCGGACACCCTCAAGGTGTCCGGCGGGCCTCCGTCGTACGCGGGCAACCTACGGCAGCGCCAGCATCCGCTCCAGGGCCAGCTTGGCGAACGCCTCCGTCTCGCGGTCGACCTCGATGCGGTTGACCAGGGTGCCCTCGGCGAGGGACTCCAGGGTCCAGACCAGGTGGGGGAGGTCGATGCGGTTCATGGTGGAGCAGAAGCAGACCGTCTTGTCGAGGAAGACGATCTCCTTGCCCTCGGGCGCGAACCGGTTCGCCAGCCGCCGGACGAGGTTCAGTTCGGTGCCGATGGCCCACTTGGACCCGGCCGGAGCCGCCTCCAGCGTCTTGATGATGTACTCCGTCGAGCCGACGTAGTCCGCCGCGGCCACGACCTCGTGCCGGCACTCGGGGTGGACCAGGACGTTCACGCCGGGCACCCGCTCCCGCACGTCCTCGACCGACTCCAGGCTGAACCGCCCGTGGACGGAGCAGTGGCCGCGCCACAGGATCATCTTCGCGTCGCGGAGCTGCTCGGCGGTGAGCCCGCCGTTCGGCTTGTGCGGGTTGTAGAGGACGCAGTCCTCCAGGGACATCCCCATGTCGCGGACGGCGGTGTTGCGGCCGAGGTGCTGGTCGGGCAGGAACAGCACCTTCTCGCCCTGCTGGAACGCCCACTCCAGCGCCCGCTCGGCGTTGGAGGAGGTGCAGATGGTGCCCCCGTGCTTGCCGGTGAACGCCTTGATGTCCGCGGAGGAGTTCATGTACGACACCGGCACGACCTGCTCGGCGACGCCCGCCTCGGTCAGCACGTCCCAGCACTCCGCGACCTGCTCGGCCGTGGCCATGTCGGCCATCGAGCAGCCGGCCGCGAGGTCCGGCAGGACGACCTTCTGGTCGTCGGTGGTGAGGATGTCGGCCGACTCGGCCATGAAGTGCACACCGCAGAACACGATGTACTCGGCGTCCGGGCGGGCGGCCGCGTCACGGGCCAGCTTGAAGGAGTCACCGGTGACGTCCGCGAACTGGATGACCTCGTCGCGCTGGTAGTGGTGGCCGAGGACGAAGACCTTGCTGCCGAGCTTCTCCTTGGCCGCGCGGGCACGCGCCACGAGGTCCGGGTCGGACGGCTCGGGCAGATCGCCGGGGCATTCGACGCCCCGCTCGCTCCTCGGGTCGGCCCCGCGGCCGAGCAGCAGCAGGGCGAGCGGAGACGGCTGTACGTCGAGCTGCGGGGACTGGGCGGTGGTCACGGCACCTACCCTTTCTACTTTTCGTCTAACTGACGTTATCTATCATAACCGCTTCACGTCACTTTGACGATGGCGATAGCGTCCATGTGACGTGAATCCCGGCTTCTCCGGCACCGGCCCGCTGCCCCCTCTTCCGCCCGTGTGCGAGCATGAAGGGAGAGCGAAACGCGGCCAGACGGTCCGCCCGGCCCGGAATGAATCGGCCGGCGCGCCGGTTGCACTGGTCGGAAAGCAGTCTCCGTACAACTTGGGAGAGATGTAGATGTCCGTATCGGACGAGACCAGCACCGTCACCGACGGCATCATCGTGACCGACGCCGCCGCGGCCAAGGTCAAGGCGCTGCTCGACCAGGAAGGCCGGGACGACCTCGCCCTGCGGGTGGCCGTCCAGCCCGGCGGCTGCTCCGGTCTGCGCTACCAGCTCTTCTTCGACGAGCGCTCGCTCGACGGCGACGTCGTGAAGGACTTCGACGGCGTCAAGGTCGTCACCGACCGCATGAGCGCCCCGTACCTGGGCGGCGCCACCATCGACTTCGTGGACACGATCGAGAAGCAGGGCTTCACGATCGACAACCCGAACGCGACGGGCTCCTGCGCCTGCGGCGACTCCTTCAGCTAACCGGTCCCACAGCCGGGACACGACGGCGGCGGCCCCTCCTGGCGAGGGGCCGCCGCCGTCTTCGTGTGCGGAGGTGTCAGCGGGGCAGCAGGCTGTGCTCCGCCTTCGGGACCCGGTCGCCGTCGGCGCCGACCACCGCGCGGTCCGCGAGGGGGGCGTCCAGGGAGACGGTGCGGGCGTACTCCTTGGCCATGGCGACGCAGTTGCCCGGCTGCGGCTTCTCGGTGACCGTGACCGTCACCCGGCCCGCGCTCTCGTCCGCCGACGCGCGGTACTCGGAGCACACGCCGCCCATGAAGCGCACGGTCACCTTCCGGCCCTCGGCGCGGTACCCCTGCACCTTCACCCCGCGCTCCTTCGGCGCCTCGGTGGCCGGCGAGGCGAGGTACTCCGGGTCGACCGCCGGGTGCGCCACGGTGAAGCCCCCACGGGCCGCCGAACCGCGCACCTCGAACAGCCAGGACGGTACGAGGGCCCGGCGGCCGTCCACCGACTGCGCGGCCAGCCCGAACACCGCCTTCTCGACCGTCACCGAGTCCGTCGTGGGCGCGGCGGGTGAGCCGGTGCCGGCGCCGCACGGCTGCTCCAGCCGGTCCTTCAGCGGCACCGGGCTCGCACAGCCGCCGATGCCCGCCCGGTGGCCCGGCGCGGGCCGCTTGTTCATCAGCTTCACCGTGTCGGCCGCGCCCAGCACGGGGTACGTGTCGCCCTTCGTGAGCCGCGCCAGCATGCCGTGGCCGCCGACGATGTCACCCTTCTCGTCCACGGTCAGGCCGGTCGTCCAGCCGTAGGTGGGCAGACCGTCCACCACCGGGTCGGCGTTCACCACCCGCCTTGCGCCCATCACCTGGTTCGCGTCGACCTTCGCGCCGTCCTGCCCGAGCGCCTTCAGCACCGGCCGCGCCACCCGCTCCGCCTCCGCCGTATTGACCGGCTCGTCCGCCGGGGCGGCCGGGTCCTGCGCGCAGACGGTGATCTTGCGACAGTTGTCGGTACCGGGCGCATACCGGGCGTACGACCAGTCGGCGCCGGTGACCCGCAGCACGGGCCCGCCCTCCCGCTCTCCGGCCCGCCAGCCGTTCCCGTCGGCCACGGGGGTGCCGTCGATCCCCAACGCCTGTGCCAGCCGGGCTACTTGGTCTTTGCCGGCCTTGTCCTCCGCGAGGTGGACGGGGGCGGAGCGGGGGCCGTCGGGGAGGTCGCCTTCGACGACGTAACGGACGCTGCCGTTGGGGTCGGGCTCGCCGACGGCGATACCGGCTCGGCCGGTGCCGGTGCCGGTGCCGGTGCCGGTGTCAAGGGCGAGCGGCGGGGGAGCGCCGTTGCTCCCGGCCGGCTTCGCGTCGGCCCCGGCCCCGGAGGCCAGCCAGGCGCCCCCGCCGCCGACGAGCAGCACGGCGGCAGCGACAGAGGCGACGATCGCGGCGGTACGGGGGCGTCCGGCGGGGCCTTCCCGGCCGGCCCGTTCGACAGCGGGAACATCACCCACGGCCTCCGGGCTCCCCAGAGCCTCCGCCGCCTCGGCGAAACCCCGGCGCTCTGCCACCTCCGCAGCCCCTGCCGCGTCCGCGTCCTTGGGGGCCTTGGGGGCCTTGGGGGCCTCCAGGCTCTCCGAGGGGCCCGCGGCTCCGGAGGTCTCCGGGCTCTCTGCGGGCCAGGGGGTCTCGGGGCTCTCCGTGGCGTTCGCGGCCTCAGGGGCTTCCTGAGCATCCGCGGTCCCGTCGGCCGCCGGGTCCTCCGACGCCTCCGTGACCTCCCGACGCTCTGCTGCCTCCGCGGTCGCGGGGGTCTCCGGGGCGCCCTCGGTTGCGTCGGCCTCCCGGCCTTCCGTGTCCCCCTGTGCCGCCGATGCCTCTGCTGCCTCCGCGGTCGCGGGGGTCTCCGGGGCGCCCTCGGTTGCGTCGGCCTCCCGGCCTTCCGCGTCCCCCTGTGCCGCCGATGCCTCTGGTGTCGCCGAGGTCGCCGCAGGGCCCTCCTCCGACTTCGACCGGTCCGGGTTCTCGGGTCGCTCCGTGGTCACCGCATCGCTCCTCGCTGCTCGTGCCCCGCGTCTCCCGCGCGGGGGACGGCGGTGGGACGCGTGAGGGGGGCGCGCGGTTCCCTGCCGCGCGCCCGGCGAAGAACCCCGTCGAACCGCCGGAGGCAGCCTCAGTCGCCGTAGTCGGACATCGCGTCCACCAGCCGGGCCGAGCGGACCGGAACCCGGACCCCGTGGATCAGCGAGGGCGGGACAGGGCGGGTGACCTGGTGCTCGGGCGGAGCCCAGTGCGGAGCCATACGGGCGCAGTCGCCGCGCAGCGCGGGGAGGTCCACTTCGAGGTCGTCGGGCCTGAGGTTCGTCATGAGCGCACCGTAGGCACGGCGAGGGCGGTGAAGAAAGATCTACTATCGGGTAGTTTTCCCCGCTTCAGCGGGTGCCCGATTACGGGTAGCGTGAACTGTCAGCTCCCCCTCCCGCCAGGAGAACGCCTGCCGTGCGCATCGCAGTCACCGGCTCCATCGCCACCGACCACCTCATGACCTTCCCCGGCCGCTTCGCCGACCAGTTCGTAGCGGACCAACTGCACACGGTCTCGCTCTCCTTCCTCGTCGACAACCTGGACGTGCGCCGGGGCGGCGTGGGCGCCAACATCGCCTTCGGCATGGGCCAGCTCGGCACCCGGCCGATCCTCGTCGGCGCCGCGGGCTTCGACTTCGACGAGTACCGCTCGTGGCTCGACCGCCACGGTGTGGACACCGAGTCGGTCCGTATCTCGGAGACCCTGCACACCGCACGCTTCGTGTGCACCACCGACTCCGACCACAACCAGATCGGCTCCTTCTACACCGGCGCCATGAGCGAGGCCCGGCTGATCGAGCTGAAGACGGTCGCGGACCGGGTCGGCGGCCTCGACCTCGTCCTGATCGGCGCCGACGACCCGGAGGGCATGCTCCGCCACACGGAGGAGTGCCGCTCCCGGTCCATCCCGTTCGCCGCGGACTTCTCCCAGCAGATCGCCCGTATGGAGGGCGAGGAGATCCGGATACTGCTGGACGGCGCGACGTACCTGTTCTCCAACGAGTACGAGAAGGGGCTCATCGAGTCCAAGACCGGCTGGAGCGACGAGCAGATTCTCGCGAAGGTCGGGCACCGGGTGACCACGCTCGGCTCGCGGGGTGTGCGGATCGAGCGGGTCGGCGAGGACCCGATCGAGGTCGGGTGCCCCGAGGAGGAGCGCAAGGCCGACCCCACCGGTGTCGGCGACGCCTTCCGCGCCGGGTTCCTGTCCGGGCTCGCCTGGGGGGTCTCGCACGAGCGTGCCGCTCAGGTCGGGTGCATGCTGGCGACGCTCGTCATCGAGACCGTGGGTACGCAGGAGTACCAGCTCCGGCGGGCGCACTTCATGGATCGGTTCACGAAGGCGTACGGCGAGGACGCGGCTGCTGAGGTTCGTGAGCACCTGAGCTGATTGCTCGCCTCGACGGGTCCGTGGTTCGCTGCGGGCCCGTCGTGGCTTGTCGCGCCCACGCGGCGGAGCCGCAAATCCAATGCAGCCCCGCGCCCCCGATCAGCTCGGCCCCCTGATCAGCTCAGCCGGCGGACGACGTAGGCACTGCCCCGCTCCGCCTTCTCCTCGCCCACGTACTCCTGGCCCCGCATCTCGCACCAGGCCGGGATGTCCAGGCGGGCCGCCTCGTCGTCCGACAGGACCCTCACCGTGCCACCCACGGGGACCTCGGCGAACACCTTGGCCAGTTCGATCACCGGGATCGGGCAGCGCTTGCCGAGGGAGTCGACCACCAACTCGGCCGCCCGTTCCTCCACCTGGGGCTCCGGAGCGCCGAGCTGGGCGCGGACCCCCGCCACCACCCCCGGCAGCACCTCCAGGAAGCGGTCGACCTCCTCCGACGCGACGCCCAGCGGCAGCGACACGCGGACGTTGCCCTCGCTCAGTACCCCCATCGCCCTGAGCACATGGCTCGGTGTCAGGGTGCCGCTGGTGCAGGAGGAGCCGGAGGAGACGGAGAAGCCGGCCCGGTCCAGCTCGGACAGCAGCACCTCCCCGTCGACGTACAGGCAGGAGAACGTGACGATCCCCGGCAGCCGCCGCTCGGGATCGCCCACCACCTCCACGTCCGGCACCAGGCGCGGCACCCGTGCCCGAATCCGCTCGGTCAGCGCCCGCAGCCGTACCGCCTCCGCGTCGGCCTCGGCCCGTACCGCCCGCAGCGCGGCCACCGAGGCCACGATCGCCGGGATGTTGCCGAAGCCGGCGACGCGCCCCGACTCCCGTTCCTCGCCCGGGCCCTGCGCCGCGAAGCGCACGCCCTTGCGCACCACCAGCAGGCCCACGCCCGAGGGGCCGCCCCACTTGTGCGCGCTTGCCGTCAGCAGCGACCAGCCCTCGGGCACCGGTCCCCAGCCCAGCGACTGGGCCGCGTCCACCAGCAGCGGCACCCCGGCCGCCCGGCACGCCCCGGCCACCTCGGCCACCGGCTGCACCGTGCCCACCTCATGGTTGGCCGACTGCAGACACGCCAGCGCGGTGTCCGCCCGCAGCGCCTCCGCGTACGCCGACGGGTCCACCGCTCCCGCCCGGCTGACGCCCACTCGGGTGACAGCACCGCCCCCGGCCTCGAACGCGTCCGCCGAATGGAGGACCGAGGAATGTTCGACCGCTGACACGATCAGGTGACGTCCGACGCGTCGCCGCCCGGCCAACGCCCCCGCCACACCGTCCTGGACGGCCCGCGTCCCGGACGAGGTGAACACCACCTCGTCCGCCCGGCACCCCACCGCCTCGGCCGCCGCCTCCCGCGCCGCGTCCAGCAGCATCCGGGCCCGCCGCCCCTCGCGGTACAACCGCCCCGGATCGGCCCACCCCTCGTCCAAAGACGCCAACAACGCCTGACGAGCGACAGGATGAAGAGGAGCACCGGAAGCAACATCGAAGTAGGCCACACGGCCACGGTAGAACGCCGGTCCACCGGTCCCACCCAGGGGCGCGGGGAACTGCGCGACCAGCCCACCGCCTCCCGCACACACCCCCAAACCACCCCAACAACGGCGATTGGTCCCCCTGATCCACCCCTCAGAACGACCCGACGACGCGTATGCCCCCCTCCCCGCGAACCGTCGGAGACCGTCGGCTAGGGTTTGGTCCGCATAAACATCCAAACCCCTGCCCGACGCAGGGCGGCGACCGACCAGCGAGAAGGCCGCAGCCGACCGCGCGGGCGAGACTCTCGGGAAGGCGCTACGTGAGTCCCAACGGCTCCGACCTCCCCCTTCGCCCGAAAGGCGTGGGCGGTACCCCCAAGCCGCGGCGCGCGACGCGGAAGCTGCTGCAGGCACTGACCGCGGGCCTGGTCCTTGCGACCGCGACCGGTTGCACATACAAGGACTTCCCCCGCCTCGGCATGCCCACCCCGACCACGGAAGAGGCTCCCCGCATCCTCTCCCTGTGGCAGGGTTCGTGGGCGGCCGCGCTCGCTACCGGCGTGCTGGTGTGGGGCCTGATCCTGTGGAGCGCCATGTTCCACCGGCGCAGCCGCACCAAGGTCGAGGTTCCGCCGCAGACGCGGTACAACATGCCCATCGAGGCGCTGTACACGGTGGTTCCGATCATCATCGTCTCGGTGCTCTTCTACTTCACCGCGCGGGACGAATCGAAGCTCCTCAGCCTGGAGAAGAAGCCGGACGTCACGGTCAACGTGGTCGGCTTCCAGTGGAGCTGGGGCTTCAACTACATCGAGAATGTGCCGGGTTCCACCGGTGACGCCAAGAAGGACCCGAACCTCGCGGCCATCCCCACGCGGTTCGTGGACCAGTTCCCGGCCAACGCCGGTGGCGTCTACGACGTCGGTACGCCGGGTACGCGGAACCCGCAGACCGGCAACCCCGGCCCGACGCTGTGGCTGCCCAAGGGCAAGACGGTCCGCTTCGTGCTGACCTCGCGTGACGTCATCCACGACTTCTGGGTCGTGCCCTTCCTGATGAAGCAGGACGTCATTCCGGGCCACACCAACGCCTTCCAGGTGACTCCCAACAAGGAGGGCACCTTCATGGGCAAGTGCGCGGAGCTCTGCGGCGTCGACCACTCCCGGATGCTGTTCAACGTGAAGGTCGTCTCCCCGGAGCGGTACGAGCAGCACCTCAAGGACCTCGCCAAGAAGGGGCAGACCGGTTACATTCCCGCCGGCATCGCGCAGACGAGCCACGAGAAGAACCGGGAGACGAACAACCTGTGAGCATCCTCAATGAACCCCAGGGTGCCGGCGCGACCGAGGACTCGAACGACAACGAGTTGTTGATCCGGCGCAAGCAGCCCGGCAACGTCGTGATCAAGTGGCTGACGACCACTGACCACAAGACGATCGGCACGCTGTATCTGGCGACGTCGTTCGCGTTCTTCCTCATCGGTGGCGTGATGGCGCTGCTCATGCGTGCCGAGCTGGCGCGCCCGGGCATGCAGATCATCTCCAACGAGCAGTTCAACCAGGCGTTCACGATGCACGGCACCGTGATGCTGCTGATGTTCGCCACCCCGCTGTTCGCCGGTTTCGCCAACTGGATCATGCCGCTCCAGATCGGCGCGCCCGACGTGGCGTTCCCGCGGCTGAACATGTTCGCCTACTGGCTCTACCTGTTCGGCTCGACCATCGCCGTGGGTGGCTTCCTCACCCCGCAGGGCGCGGCCGACTTCGGCTGGTTCGCCTACTCCCCGCTGTCGGACGCGGTCCGGTCGCCGGGTGTCGGCGCCGACATGTGGATCATGGGTCTGGCCTTCTCCGGCTTCGGCACGATCCTCGGCTCGGTCAACTTCATCACCACGATCATCTGCATGCGTGCTCCGGGCATGACGATGTTCCGCATGCCGATCTTCGTGTGGAACGTGCTGCTGACCGGTGTGCTGGTCCTGCTGGCCTTCCCGGTGCTGGCCGCCGCGCTGTTCGCCCTGGAGGCGGACCGCAAGTTCGGCGCGCACATCTTCGACGCCGCCAATGGCGGGGCCTTGCTGTGGCAACACCTCTTCTGGTTCTTCGGCCATCCAGAGGTGTACATCATCGCGCTGCCGTTCTTCGGCATCATCTCCGAGATCATCCCGGTGTTCTCGCGCAAGCCGATGTTCGGCTACATGGGTCTGATCGCGGCCACGATCGGCATCGCCGGTCTGTCCGTGACCGTGTGGGCGCACCACATGTACGTCACCGGCGGTGTGCTGCTGCCGTTCTTCTCCTTCATGACGTTCCTCATCGCGGTCCCGACCGGTGTGAAGTTCTTCAACTGGATCGGCACGATGTGGAAGGGCTCGCTGTCCTTCGAGACACCGATGCTCTGGACGACCGGCTTCCTGATCACCTTCGTCTTCGGTGGTCTGACCGGTGTCATCCTGGCCTCGCCGCCGATGGACTTCCACGTCTCGGACTCGTACTTCGTGGTGGCGCACTTCCACTACGTGGTGTTCGGCACCGTCGTCTTCGCGATGTTCGCCGGCTTCCACTTCTGGTGGCCCAAGTTCACCGGCAAGATGCTGGACGAGCGCCTCGGCAAGATCACCTTCTGGACGCTGTTCATCGGCTTCCACGGCACCTTCCTGGTCCAGCACTGGCTGGGCGCCGAGGGCATGCCGCGCCGGTACGCCGACTACCTGGCGGCCGACGGCTTCACCGCGCTGAACACGGTCTCCACGATCGCCTCGTTCCTGCTCGGTCTGTCGATCCTGCCGTTCCTCTACAACGTGTGGAAGACCGCCAAGTACGGCAAGCCCGTCGAGGTGGACGACCCGTGGGGCTACGGCCGTTCGCTGGAGTGGGCGACCTCCTGCCCGCCGCCGCGCCACAACTTCCTCACCCTGCCGCGGATTCGCAGCGAATCCCCGGCGTTCGACCTGCACCACCCCGAGATCGCCGCGCTGGAGCAGCTTGAGCACGCCGGTCACGGCGCCGCCATCGCGGGCAGCAAGGAGGCCGGCAAGTGAAGATCCAAGGTCGGATGTTCTTCTGGCTGAGCATCTTCGTCCTGGTCATGGCCGTCGTGTACGGCGTGTGGTCGAAGGAGCCGGCCGGCACCACGGCGCTCTTCCTGGCCTTCGGCCTGTGCATCATGATCGGCTTCTACCTGGGCTTCACCGCCCGGCGGGTCGACGCGGGCGCGCAGGACGACAAGGAGGCCGACGTCGCGGACGGCGCGGGCGAGCTGGGCTTCTTCAGCCCGCATAGCTGGCAGCCGCTGTCCCTGGCGGTCGGCGGCGCGCTGGCCTTCCTCGGCATCGCGGTCGGCTGGTGGCTGCTGTACTTCTCGGCACCCCTGATCGCCGTCGGTCTCTTCGGCTGGGTGTTCGAGTACTACCGCGGTGAGAACCGCACCCAGTAACACCCCCAGCGGCACAGCACCACAGCGCAGGACACGGCGGGAGCCCGGACACTCCATCAGGAGCGTCCGGGCTCCTCCCTTTGTCGCGGTGTCCGTTTGCCGCAGTGTCCGTCCCTCATACGGGTTACGTGCCGAGCCAGTGAGGTCTTCATCTCATAGCGTGATCATATGAATCAGACTGCGCGGACCCGCACCGTGGTCAGCTCCGCCATGCTGGTGGCCGCCCTCGGCGCGGGCGTCACCGGCTGCGGTTCGGACGGCAATGCCCTGTCGTCCAAGCCGTACGACGCGGCCGACCAGATCGTCTTCAACGCGCCCACGGACAAGGCGAAGCAGGCCGATCCGGACAAGCCCCTCGAGGTCACCCTGAAGAGCGGCGAGGGCCGGATCACCGATGTCACCGCCATGGACGCCACAGGACGCTATGTGGCGGGTGAACTCGCCGCCGACGGCGGGCGCTGGCACAGCACCTCCCCGCTGGCCGCCAACGCCCATTACACGGTCCGCGTGAGCACCGAGGACGAGGACGGCGCCCCCGGCCGCAAGATCCTCAACTTCGACACCACCAAGACGGTGAGCAAGAAGAGCCTGGGTGTCACCTTCGGGCCCGAGGCGGGGGAGTACGGCGTCGGACAGCCCGTCGTCGCCAACCTCGACCAGCCCATCAAGGACAAGGCCCAGCGGGCCGTGGTGGAGAGCGGGCTGCGGGTGGACTCCGTCCCCGCCGTGCAGGGTTCCTGGTACTGGGTCAGCGACAAGGAACTCCACTACCGGCCCAAGGAGTACTGGCCGGCCCACGCCACCGTCCAGGTGCACAGCAACCTCGACGGGATCAAGATCACGGACCGGCTGCGCGGTGGCAAGAGCAAAGACCTGAAGATCACCATCGGGGACAAGGTGGAGGCCATCACCGACGCCGCCACCCACCAGCTCACGTTCTACAAGAACGGTGAGGCGATCAACACCATCCCGGTGACCACCGGCAAGCCCGGCTTCGAGACCCGCAACGGCGTCAAAGTGGTCCTGGAGAAGCAGTACTTCGTACGGATGCGCGGTACCACCGTCGGCATCGCCGAGGGCACCTCCGACTCGTACGACCTGCCGGTGTACTACGCCACTCGCGTCACCTGGTCGGGTGAGTACGTGCACGCCGCGCCCTGGTCGGTCGGCTCGCAGGGCTACGCCAACGTCAGCCACGGCTGCACCGGGATGAGCACCGGGAACGCCGAGTGGTTCTACGACCACGTCCGGGCCGGCGACATCGTCAAGGTCGTCAACTCCAACGGCCATGCCATGGAGGACTTCGGCAACGGTTTCGGCGACTGGAACCTGGACTGGAAGAAGTGGGGCGCCGGCAGCGCCCTCACCGGCGCCGCCCAGAACGGGTCGGCGCCCAGGGACTCCGTACGCCTGCGCCCCGCCGCCGCATGACGCTCCGGGGTGCGGGAGCCGGACGGAGCCCCGCACCCCTTCAGCGGGCCCTCCTAGGCGTTCTGGAGGCGCTTGCGGCGCAGCAGGGAGGCCAGCGCCTCCGCGAACTCCATCGGGTCGACCGGCAGCGTCACCGCCGCGTCGGCCCGGCTCCAGGTCGCCAGCCAGGCGTCCTGGGGGCGGCCCATGAGCAGCAACACCGGGGGAGCGTCGAAGACTTCGTCCTTGATCTGACGGCACACCCCCATGCCGCCCATGGGCACCGCCTCGCCGTCCAGTACGCAGACGTCGATGCCGCCGCGGTCCACCTCGCGCACCACGGCTTCGGGCGTGGCGCACTCGACGAACTCCACCAGGGGCACGTCCGGAGCCGGCCGGCGGCCGGTGGCGAGCCGTACCTGTTCACGGGTGTTGGAGTCGTCGCTGTACACCAGCACAGTGGCGGTCGGCTGCATGCTTCCTCCGAGACGTCGGCGTCTTACGGACAGGCCGTTGTGGGCCGGATGCTACTCCCTGGGACAGCACGTCAACACCGGTACGACAGGCGAAGACACTCCGAACGGCACCCCCGGAGTGAGGGCGAGATAAGCGACCGACATAATGTCGGTCGTGGCGACAGCAACGACAGTAGATACCGGGCACGCGCACCCGTCGGTCAACCGGCCGAACCTCACCAGCGTCGGAACCATCATTTGGCTGAGTTCCGAGCTGATGTTCTTCGCGGCCCTCTTCGCGATGTACTTCACCGCTCGATCGGTGACCGGACTGGATCACTGGAAGGAGATGGCGCACGCGCTGAATGTGCCCTTCTCCGCGACGAACACCACGATCCTGGTGCTCTCCTCCCTGACCTGCCAGCTCGGCGTGTTCGCCGCCGAGCGCGGGGACGTGAAGAAGCTCCGCGGATGGTTCATCGTCACCTTCGTGATGGGTGCGATCTTCATCGGCGGACAGATCTTCGAGTACACGGAACTGGTGAAGAAGGACGGCATCTCGCTGTCCTCCGACGTCTACGGCTCCGTGTTCTACCTGACCACCGGCTTCCACGGCCTGCACGTGACGGGCGGACTCATCGCCTTCCTGCTGGTCCTCGGCCGCACCTACGCGGCCAAGAGGTTCACTCACGAGCAGGCGACCGCCGCCATCGTCGTGTCCTACTACTGGCACTTCGTCGATGTGGTCTGGATCGGCCTCTTCGCCACGATCTACTTGATCAAGTAGCGGGCACCGCCCGCACATCCAGAAGCACCGACGCAGAAGATCCTGACACCGGGGTAATCCGTGAAAAAGCTCTCCGCACGACGACGCCATCCGCTGGCGGCGGTCGTCGTCCTACTCCTCGCGCTGGCGGCCACTGGGGGGCTGTACGCCGCGTTCGCGCCCGCGGGCAAGGCGCAGGCCGATGAAACCTCCCAGTCCCTGACCATCAAGGAGGGCCAGAAGCTCTACTCGGTGGGCTGCGCAAGCTGCCACGGCACCGGTGGCCAGGGAACCTCCGACGGCCCGAGCCTGGTCGGCGTCGGCGCCGCCGCGGTCGACTTCCAGGTCGGCACCGGCCGCATGCCCGCCTCCAGCTCGCAGATGGCCCAGATCCCGGCCAAGAAGCCGATCTACAACCAGGCCCAGATCGACCAGCTCGCCGCGTACGTCGCGTCGCTGGGCGCCGGACCGAACGTGCCGACCAAGGAGCAGTACTCCAAGGAAGGCGCGGACATCGCCGCGGGTGGCGAGCTGTTCCGCACCAACTGCGCGCAGTGCCACAACTTCACCGGCAAGGGTGGTGCCCTGACCAAGGGCAAGTACGCGCCGAGCCTTGAGGACGTCGCGCCCAAGCACATCTACGAGGCCATGCAGACCGGCCCGCAGAACATGCCGTCCTTCCCCGACACCACCATGACGGAGAAGAACAAGAAGGACATCATCGCGTACCTGAACGCGGTCAACAGCAGCGAGACCGAGAACCCCGGCGGCCTCGAGCTGGGCGGACTCGGCCCGGTCAGTGAGGGTCTGTTCGCCTGGATCTTCGGCCTCGGCGCGCTGATCGCCGTCGCCATCTGGGTCGCCGCTCGGACCGCAAAGGCCAAGAAGTCATGAGTAGCCAAGACATTCCAGAAGAGAACCTGCCCGCCGCGCAGGACCACCCGCACGGCTCGGTGAGCGTCGCGGACGAAGAGACCCCGTTCGCCGATCCGGGTATGCCGCCGCACGAGCACCGTGTGCAGGACATCGACGAGCGGGCCGCCAAGCGGTCCGAGCGCGCGGTGGCCCTGCTGTTCACGATCTCGATGCTGGCCACCCTCGGCTTCATCGCGTCGTACGTGACGATCCCGCACGACAAGTCGATCTTCGTCTTCCCGATCGGGCACATCAGCGCGCTCAACTTCGCGCTCGGCCTGACCCTCGGTACGGCGCTGTTCTGCATCGGCGCGGGCGCCGTCCACTGGGCGCGCACCCTGATGTCCGACGTCGAGATGGTGGCCGAGCGCCACCCGATCGCGGCGGAGCCCACGGTCCGTGCCCAGGTCTTCGACGACTTCCGCCAGGGAGCCGCCGAGTCCGGCATCGGCCGTCGCAAGCTGATCCGCAACACGATGTTCGGCGCGCTCGCCCTGGTGCCGCTCTCCGGCGTCATGCTGCTGCGCGACCTCGGTCCGCTGCCGCACAACTCGCTCCGCCACACGCTGTGGGCGAAGGGCAAGCTCCTCGTCAACGTCAACACCAACGAGCCGCTGCGTCCCGAGGACGTGGCCGTCGGCTCGCTGACCTTCGCCAAGCCCGAGGGCCTGGAGGAGACGGACGAGGACTTCCAGGACCAGATCGCCAAGGCCGCCCTGATGATCGTCCGGCTCCAGCCGAACGACATCAAGGACAAGCAGGAACTGGCCTGGTCCCACGAGGGCATCGTCGCGTTCTCGAAGATCTGCACCCACGTGGGCTGCCCGATCTCCCTGTACGAGCAGCAGACGCACCACGTGCTCTGCCCGTGCCACCAGTCCACCTTCGACCTCTCCGACGGTGCCCGAGTGATCTTCGGCCCCGCCGGTCACGCCTTGCCGCAGCTCCGCATCGGTGTGAACGACGAGGGCTACCTCGAGGCGCTCGGCGACTTCGCGGAGCCCGTCGGTCCTGCATTCTGGGAGCGCGGATGAGTACTGAAGCGAACGAAGCCCCCCGCTCGCGCGGGAAGGCGCCGGCCGGCGAGCGCATCGCCGACTGGGCGGACGGCCGGCTGGGGATCTTCTCCCTGGCCAAGGCCAACATGCGCAAGGTCTTCCCGGACCACTGGTCGTTCATGCTGGGCGAAGTCTGCATGTACAGCTTCCTCATCATCATCCTGACCGGTGTGTACCTGACGCTGTTCTTCCACCCGTCGATGAACGAGGTGGAGTACCACGGCAGTTACGTCCCGCTCCAGGGACAGCTCATGTCGGAGGCGTTCAACTCGACCCTGCACATCTCCTTCGATGTGCGCGGTGGCCTGCTCATCCGGCAGATCCACCACTGGGCCGCGCTGATCTTCCTCGCGGGCATGTTCGTGCACATGATGCGCGTGTTCTTCACCGGCGCGTTCCGCAAGCCGCGTGAGGTCAACTGGCTGTTCGGCTTCCTGCTGTTCGTCCTCGGCATGTTCACCGGTTTCACCGGTTACTCGCTCCCGGACGACCTGCTCTCCGGCACCGGTGTGCGCTTCACCGAGGGCGCGATCCTGTCCATGCCGATCGTCGGCACGTACATCTCGTTCTTCCTCTTCGGCGGCGAGTTCCCCGGCCACGACTTCGTGGCCCGGTTCTACTCGATCCACATCCTGCTGCTGCCGGGCATCATGCTCGGCCTGATGGTGGCGCACCTGATCCTGGTCTTCTACCACAAGCACACGCAGTTCGCGGGTCCGGGGAAGAAGGAGACCAACGTCGTCGGCATGCCGCTGCTGCCGGTGTACATGGCCAAGGCCGGAGGCTTCTTCTTCCTGGTCTTCGGTGTCATCGCGGCCATCGCGGCCGTCGCGCAGATCAACCCGATCTGGGCGATGGGCCCGTACCGGCCCGACCAGGTCTCCACCGGCGCCCAGCCCGACTGGTACATGGGCTTCGCCGAGGGTCTGGTCCGCTACATGCCGGGCTGGGAGATCAACTTCTGGGGCCACACGCTGGTCCTGGGCGTGTTCATCCCGCTGGTCCTGTTCGGTGTCGTGCTGATGGCCATCGCGGTCTACCCGTTCATCGAGTCCTGGGTCACCGGTGACAAGAGCGAGCACCACATCCTGGACCGCCCGCGCAACGCCCCGACGCGTACCGCGTTCGGCGTCGCCTGGATCACGGTGTACATGATCGGTCTGGTCGGCGGTGGCAACGACCTGTGGGCCACCCACTTCCACCTGTCGATCAACCAGGTCACCTGGTTCGTCCGGATCTTCTTCTTCGCCGGACCGGTGATCGCGTTCATCGTCACCAAGCGGATCTGCCTCGGCCTCCAGCGCCGGGACAAGGACAAGGTGCTGCACGGCCGGGAGACCGGCATCATCAAGCGCCTGCCGCACGGTGAGTTCATCGAGGTGCACGAGCCGCTCAGCCAGGACCAGCTCCACACCCTGACGGCGCACCACCAGTACGAGCCCGCCGAGATCGGCCCCACGGTCGACGAGAACGGGGTCGAGCGCAAGGTGAAGCCCACCGAGCGGCTGCGGGTCAAGCTGTCCAACGCCTACTACGGCAAGGACAACCAGATCCCCAAGCCGACCGTCGACGAGTACAAGGAGATCACGAGCGGCCACGGCCACCACTGATCCCCGCGCGCGTCGCCACGCCACGGCCGAAGGGCCCCGTCCGGAACACCGGCGGGGCCCTTCGCCCTGTTCGGGCTGGATAGGGTGGGACCGGGCACCCCGCGTGCCCGGAACACCTGTCTTCCTCACACACACCCAGGAGCGGCCTGATGAGCGCTGTGACCCCCGCTGGAGGCGACACCGCGGCGGGCCGTTCCTGGCCCGAGGTACTGAACGCCCTGCTGGAGGGCCGGGACCAGAGCGCCGACGCCACCGCCTGGGCGATGGACCGGATCATGCGCGGCGAGGCCACGGACGCCCAGATCGCGGGCTTCCTGGTGGCGCTGCGCGCCAAGGGCGAGACGGTCGAGGAGATCACCGGCATCGTCCGGGCGATGTACGACCACGCCAATGTCATCGAGGTGCCCGGCCGGACCGTGGACATCGTCGGCACCGGCGGGGACGGCGCCAAGACGGTGAACATCTCCACGATGTCCTCCATCGTGGTCGCCGGCACCGGCGCGAAGGTCATCAAGCACGGCAACCGGGCCGCGTCCTCCGCGTCCGGCTCCTCCGACGTGCTGGAGCGGCTCGGGGTCAACCTGGAGCTGACGCCGAAGCGGGTGGCCGAGGTAGCCGAGGAGGCGGGGATCACCTTCTGCTTCGCGGTCAAGTTCCACCCGGCGCTGCGCCATGTCGGCGCCGCCCGCGGCCAGCTCGGCGTCCGTACGGTCTTCAACGTGATCGGTCCGCTGACCAATCCGGCACGGGTGCGGTCCCAGGCGGTGGGCGTGGCCAACCTGGCCATGGCACCGATCGTCGCGGGCGTCTTCGCCGAGCGCGGCAACTCCTCGCTGGTCTTCCGGGGCGAGGACGGGCTGGACGAGCTGACCACGACCTCGCCCTCGCGGGTGTGGATCGTGCGCGACGGCAAGTTCACCGAGGAGGTCTTCGACCCCCGTGACGTCGGCATCGAGCTGGTGCCGGTGGAGGCGCTGCGCGGCGGTGACCCGGCGTACAACGCGATGGTGGCCCGCAAGGTGCTGGAGGGCGAGCGGGGACCGGTGCGGGACGCGGTGCTGCTGAACTCGGCGGCCGCGCTGGTCGCGCTGGACCCGACGCGGGAGCCGCTGGCGGACCAGCTCCGGGCGGGCATGGCGAGAGCGGCGGAGTCCATCGACTCCGGGGCGGCGGCGCGCACGCTGGAGCGGTGGGTGGCCGCCAGCAACCGGTAGGAGTCGTTCCGCGGGGGCGGCGGGGAGCGGTTGCTCCTCGCCGCGTCGGCGTTCCGGCATCCGGACGTCGGTTGCGCCGCGCGCTCCGTTTGGCTAGCTTCCCGATCAGGTCATGAGCGACAGCCATGCGGCCCCGGCCGGCTGTCCGGCAACCCTCCGTCCGTGGCGGGGTGCTCCGGGTGAGGACCAGGCCGTGGTCCAGAAGGTCCACGGCAAGCGCGGACCCCTCGAGAACCAGGGGTCCTGGTCGTACGAGGGAGCCTTCTTCCGTGAGCAAGCGAATGCGCTAGGGCCGCCGAGCCCCGCCTCCGCACACCCCCTTCCACCCTTTCTCCGGTGCCGCGTCCGCATGCCCTGCGCGCGGTGACTCCGGCCTGCCTCACGGGAGTTCAGCCATGTCCGTCTCCACCGCCTTCGCCCCCGCCGCCACCGATGTCGTCCCCGCCCCGCTGCCCGTGCTCGGCCGGGACGTCCGCGTGCCGCTCGTCACCGGGGGAGAGGTCGGCTACGCCGCGCTCGACTACGCCGCCAGCGCCCCCGCGCTCCAGCGGGTCTGGGACGACGTCGCCGCCTACGCCCCCTACTACGGCAGCGTGCACCGGGGCGCCGGACACCTCTCGCAGCTCTCCACCGAGCTGTTCGAGAACGCCCGCCGCACGGTCGCGGAGTACCTCCACTGCCGGGAGGACGACCAGGTCGTCTTCACCCGGTCCACCACGGACTCGCTGAACCTGCTGGCCCGCGCGCTGCCCGCCGGGTGCCAGGTGTACGTCTTCGAGACCGAGCACCATGCCGCGCTGCTGCCCTGGCGCGCGGCCGACGTGACCTTCCTGGACGCCCCGCGCAGCCACGAGGGCGCCGTGCGCACGCTGGAGCGTGCCCTCGCCGGCCGGGACACCGCGCGCCCGTCGCTGGTCTGCGTCACCGGTGCCTCCAATGTCACCGGCGAGGTGTGGCCGGTGCGTGAGCTGGCCGCCGCCGCGCACGCGGCCGGGGCGCGGATCGTGCTGGACGCCGCCCAGTTGGTGCCGCACCAGGCGGTGAGCGTGCGCGAGCTGGACGTCGACTGGATCGCGTTCTCCGGGCACAAGCTGTACGCGCCCTTCGGCTCCGGGGTGCTGGCCGGGCGGGCGGACTGGCTCTCCGCGGCCGAGCCCTACCTCGCGGGCGGCGGCGCCAGCCGCACGGTGGCACGGCGGGCCGACGGCTCGGTGGAGGTGGAGTGGCACGAGGGTGCCGCCCGGCACGAGGCGGGGTCCCCCAATGTCATCGGCGCCTACTCGATCGCCTCGGCCTGCCGGGCGCTCGCCGAGGCCGGTCCCGAGGCGCCGGCCGCGCGTGAGCGGCATCTGCTGGGTCTGCTCCGGGCGGGCCTCGCCGAGGTGCCGGAGGTGCGGGTGCTCTCCCTGTTCGGAGACGACGCCCCGCGCGTGGGCGTGCTGTCCTTCGTGGTGGAGGGCTGGAACAGCTCCCACCTCGCCGCCGCGCTCTCCGCCGAGTACGGCATCGGCGTCCGCGACGGCCTCTTCTGCGCCCACCCCCTGGTGCACGCCCTCCTCGGGGCGAACGCCGCCGAACAGGCCGGCTGCGGCACCGGCACCCTGAACGCCGTCCGCGTCAGCTTCGGCGCGGGCACCCCGGACGAGCACGTCACCCGGTTCGTCACAGCGGTCCGCGAACTGGTCACCCGGGGCGCCCGCTGGACCTACCGCACGGAGAACGGCCGCTGCGTCCCGGAGAGCTGACCGCGTACCGGGGGAGGGGACCAGCCGGGGGAGGGGACTAGTTGTCCAGGCCGATCGCGAAGGCCGCTTCCAGGTCGTGCTGGGAGTAGGTGCGGAAGGCGACGTGGGTGTCGGTGCCCTCCACGCCCTGGATCTTGCTGATGCGGCCGGGGATGACCTCGGCGAGGTCCTCGTGGCGGGCCACGCGGACCATGGCGATGAGGTCGTAGGTGCCGGTGACGGAGAAGACCTCGCTCACGCTCTCCAGCGCGGCGATCTGCTCGGCGATCTCCGGAATCCGGTCCACGCTGGTCTTGATCAGGACGATCGCGGTGATCACGGCTGGTTCTCTCCCTTGGACGCCGGAGCCGGGGCGGCCCCAACTCTAGTCTCGCCCGGACCCTCCTTCTCGCACCGCCTGCGCCCGTACCGGAGCCAGGCGTAGCCGAAGCCGAGGCAGAAGCCGATCACATGGGCGAGGTAGGCGACGCCGGGACCCTCGGGCGCGCGGCCCGCCGCGTACCACTGCAGGCCGGCCCAGAAGGGCAGCACCACCCAGGCCGGGAAGCGCAGCGGGAGGAAGAAGAGAAACGGGAGGAGACTGGTGACACGGGCCCGCGGAAAGAGGTGGAGGAAGGCGCCGAGGACCGCGGAGATGGCCCCCGAGGCGCCGACCAGGGACTGCTCGGAGTCCGCGTTGGCCAGCGCGTACCCGAGCAGGGCGAGGTAGCCGCAGCCGACGTAGAAGAGGGCGAACTCGACGCGGCCCATCCGTTCCTCGGTGAGCACGCCGAAGACGAAGAGGAACAGCATGTTGCCGAGCAGATGCACCCAGCTCCCGTGCACGAACAGCGCGGTCACCGGCGTGAGCGCCTCGCGCACCGGCTCCGCGAAGAGCCCGGCCGGGATCACCCCCCAGTGCCGGAAGTACGCCCGCTGCGCCGCGAGCAGGGCGTCCCCGGTGCCGTACGTGTGGGTGAAACCGGAGGCCGGGCCCAGCAGGAAGATCAGGCAGCACAGGGCGATGAGGCCGTATGTCAGCGGCGCCGGGTTGCCCCGGACCGCCCTGACGGTCCGGGCGGCGGTCGTGCTCCACTCTCTGATCATGAATACAGAGCATGACGTAACCGGACGCACTGGTACAGACCGCCTCGCCGCTTCGGACAGGCGGGCGGCGAACACCCGGCAGGCCGTAGGGTTACGGCCACACGCGCCGGACCGGCGCGCGTGATGTCCGCCAGACGCGACGAGAAGGAAGCGAGCTGCGCCATGACGGTTCCTCCGCCGACCGCCACGACACGCTGGCGCTGCACCCTGTGCGGCAACCTCACCCGGTTCGACGTGACCCGCTCCACCAAGGCCGTCGAGTACGTCCACCTCGACCTGGCCGGGGAGCCGACGGTCGAGGAACGCGAGGTGGTCAGTGAGACCATCGAGTCGGTCCGCTGCCGCTGGTGCAACGCGGTGGACCAGGTGGAACTCGTGGACAGGCCGGGCGCCGCCTCCTGAGGGCGGGGCGGTCCGCGCGGGATCGGACAGGTGGATCGGGCATGTCGGGCATTGGGGTGTGACGGATGGTGGAGACCGCGGGCGGGGGGCCGGAGGACGGCACCGCCGAGGTGCTTGACCGTCCGCTGCCCGACGGCGTGCGCCGCCGGGTCGTGGGAATCGTCTCGGACGCCTTCGGTGCCCTGACCATGGCCGAACTGCCCGCCCCCTTGCGGCAGTACGCCCGGTTCACACCCAACCGGCGGGCCAAGTTCGCCGGGAACGCGATGGCCGCCGCCCTGGAGACCGAACGCCTCTTCCGGCAGCGGATCGCCGAGCGGTACAGGGAGACCCAGCCCGAGCTGTGCGGCGCGCTGGAGGCGGGCGCGCCGCCCCCGGCCGCCGACCCCCTCGACGTCGCGGCCGCCGCCTATGTGCTGCGCCCGCCCGGCTGGGCCAAGCTGGTCGCCGCGGCCGGCGAGGAGGCGCAGCGCGCGGACGCCGAGCGGGTGGACGAGGAGAGCCGCGCCGAGCTGGAGAAGCTCCGCGAGGAACTGGAGCGGGCCCGCGAGCACACCAGAGCCGAGACCGCCCGGCTGCGCGCCGAGCTGGACGCGGCGAAGAAGGAGACCGACGCGCTGCACCGCAAGCTGCGCTCGGCCCTGAGCGACGTCAAGCGCGGGGAGGCGGCGCTGCGCAAGGAGCGCGCCGAGACCGAGTCCGCGCGGGCCGAGGGCCAGGCCGCCGTCTCCGCCGCCGAGAGCGAGTCGCGCCGGCTCAAGACCCGCCTCGGCGAGTCGGAGGCCGCGCTGGAGGCGACCCGCCGCGCGGTCCGCGAGGGCCGCAGCGTGGAGGACATGCGGGTACGGCTGCTGCTCGACACCGTCCTGGAGGCGGCCCAGGGGCTGCGCCGTGAACTCGCCCTGCCCCCGGTGTCGGTGCGCCCGGCGGAGACCGTGGACGCCGTCGAGCCGGGCCGGATGACCCCCAAGGACATCGCCGCCCGCGCCCTGTCCGAGCACGACCCGGCCATCCTCGACCAGTTGCTCGCGCTGCCGCAGGCCCATCTGGTGGTCGACGGCTACAACGTCACCAAGACCGGCTATCCGCAGATGCCGCTGGAGAAGCAGCGGCTCAGACTGCTCGGCCAGCTCTCCGCGCTCGCCGCGCAGACCGGCGCCGAGGTCACCTGTGTCTTCGACGGCGCCGAACTGGCCGCCCCGGTGCTGCTCGCGCCGCCGCGCGGGGTCCGGGTGCTGTTCTCCAAGCCGGGCGTGACGGCGGACGAGCTGATCCGTCAGCTCGTGCGCGCCGAACCGCCGGGCCGGCCCGTCATCGTGGCCTCCACCGACCGTGAGGTGGCGGACGGGGTCGCACGCGCCGGAGCGCGCCCCGTGGCCTCTGCGGTACTTCTCAAGCGACTGTCCTGAACGCCCGACGGACGTGGCACATGCCCGGATTGGGGGCGTCTGTGGACGACAGAGGGTCAACCTGATGTCACGTGTGGTGCGTTGAGTGCAAAATATGCAGTGAGGGACTGGATTTTTTGCTGTGAGGATTTGAACTGATCACAACTGGGTCACTAGGGTCAGTTCGAACCTCCGAGCGGGTGATCACTCACAAGAAGGAGTTCCTCCTCCGTGGCGTCCCATCGTCGACCCAAGCAGCCGAGCCGCACGCGCATCACCGTGCTGACCACGGCGGCGGCCGCCGCAGTCGCGCTGAGCGCGAACGCGGCCAACGCAGCCCCGAGTGAGAAGCCGGGCAAGACCGAGGTCAAGGCGCAGGTCGACAAGCTCTACGAGCAGGCCGAGCAGGCCACCGAGAAGTACAACGGCGCCAAGGAGAAGCAGGAGAAGCTCCAGAAGGAGATCTCCACCATCCAGGACAACGTCGCCCGCGGCCAGCAGGACCTCAACAAGCTGCGCGACGGCCTCGGTTCGCTCGCCACCGCCCAGTACCGCAGCGGCGGCATCGACCCCTCGGTCCAGCTCTTCCTCTCCGCCGACCCGGACGACTACCTCGACAAGGCGTCCACGCTCGACCAGTTGAGCGGCCAGCAGGTCGAGGCGCTGAAGAAGATCCAGGACAAGCAGCGCGAACTCGCCCAGGACCGCGCCGAGGCCACCGAGAAGCTCAAGGACCTCGCCGCCACCCGCACCGAGCTGGGCAAGAAGAAGAAGGAGGTCCAGGGCAAGCTGGGCGAGGCGCAGCGCCTGCTCAACACCCTGACCGCCAAGGAGAAGCAGGCCCTGGCCGCCGAGCAGCAGCGCGCCGACCGCTCCTCCAGCGAGCGCGTCCAGCTCGGCCACGCCGTGCCCGCTTCGGGCCGCGCCGGAGCCGCGTTCTCCGCCGCCCAGAGCAAGATCGGCACCCCGTACGTCTACGGCGCCACCGGCCCCTCCGCGTACGACTGCTCGGGTCTGACCTCCTGGGCCTACGCCCAGGCCGGGGTCTCCATCCCGCGCACCTCCGAGTCGCAGGCCAACATCGGCACGCGGATCTACTCCACGAGCGACCTCCAGGTCGGCGACCTCGTCTTCTTCTTCAACGACATCCACCACGTCGGTCTCTACGCGGGCAACGGCCAGGTACTGCACGCCCCGCGCACCGGCACGGTCGTCCGCTACGAGTCCATGAGCACCATCGGCGGCCCGTTCATGTTCGGCGTCCGCGTCTGACACAGGCTCCGGCCGACGTGCCACACCCGCCCGAACGGGCGAATCACGGCACCGCGCGACCCCTGGCGCCCCGCCGCTGACCTGCGTCGGCGCCGGGGCGTCACCGTGTGTGCGCACGGCGGTCGTTGGCCGGTGGGTGCCGCTGCGGCTACTGTCTGGCGCGTTTCCCCGGCACCGAGGGCCCCCGCCCGTCCGCGCGCCGGGGGGACGGTTCCCGTCGTCCAGGGGAAGGACCGCCGTGGCGTCCCATCGCCGTCCCGCAACATCCGGCTGCGACCGGGGTGCCGCCGCCCTGTGCGTGCTGTCGGCCGCGGCCGCCGCCCTCGGCGCCGTGCCCGCCGCCCACGCGAGCCCCCGCGACGGCGCCCGCGCCGAACTGGACCGGCTCTACGCGGCGGCCGAGCGCGCCACCGAGGACTACGACCGGGCCGACGAGCGCGCGGACAAGCTGCGCCACCAGGTCCGGGACGCCCAGGACCACATCGCCCGCACCCAGCAGCGGGTCAACACCCTGCGGGAGCACCTCGGTTCGCTCGCCGGCGCCGAGTACCGATCCGGCGGCATCGACCCGGCCGTCGCCCTGCTCTTCTCCGCCGACCCCGACGACTACCTCGACAAGGCGTCCGTCGTCGACCGCATCGACACCCGGCGGGCCGGGCAACTGCGCGAACTGAGCGGTGCGTTGCGCGACCTCGCCCAGGAGCGGGCCGAGGCCCAGGCGAAGCTCGGTGACCTGGAGCGCACCCGCAAGGCGGTCGCCGCGCACAAGCGGAACGTTCGCGAGCGGCTCACCCGCGCCCGGCGCCTCTTCGACTCCCTGTCCGCCGCCGACCGCGCCGACTACAACCGGTCCTCCCGCTCCGGCCGCCCCGATCTCACCGGCCTCGGCGACCTGAACCCCCGGGCCGCCGCCGCGCTCGCCGCGGCCCGCTCCGCGCTCGGCCGGCCGTACGTGTGGGGTGCCAACGGGCCCTCCGGCTTCGACTGTTCGGGCCTGATGCAGTGGTCGTACGCCCGGGCCGGCGTCCAGCTCCCGCGCACCTCGCAGGCCCAGCGGGGCGCCGGGCACCAGGTCCCGCTCTCCCAGGCCCGCCCCGGCGACCTGGTGATCTACCGCTCCGACGCCAGCCATGTGGCGATGTACGCCGGCAACGGCCAGGTCATCCACGCGCCCCACCCCGGCGCGGCGGTGCGCTACGACCGGGTCGGCATGCTCCCGATCTCCGCGGTGACCCGGCCCTGAGCCCAGCCCACACCCCGTACGATCGGACGGTGGCCGGCCGGGAGAGAGCGTGGCGAGCGGTGGCGGCGGGACTCTGCCTGCTGCTCCTGCCGGCGTTCTCCGGATGCGGCCACCGCGACCCCGGCACCGGCGCCCGCGCCGAGGTGCAGCGGGTGCTCGACCGCAGGGCCACCGCCCTGCTCGGCCACGACGAGGCCGCGTACGCCACCACCGGCACCCGCACCCCCTACACCCGGCTCCGGGCGCTCCCGCTGGCCGCCTGGTCCTACCGGATCACCTCGCTGCGCACCGACGGGACCAGCGCGGAGGCCGAGCTGAGCTACCGGGTCGCGGGCCAGGACACCGCGCCCGTCACCGCCCGCCGCACCCTCACCCTGAGCCACACCGCCGACGGCGGCTGGTACGTCGCCGCCGAGGGGCCCGCCCAGGGCGCCGGGCAGCAGCTCTGGGACCAGGGGGCGGTCGGCGCCGTCAGGGGCGCGCACAGCCTGGTGCTGGGCACCGGGCAGAGCACCGACGAGCTGCGCGGCTACGCCCGGCTCGCGGACCGCGCCGTACCGGCCGTCTCCCGCGCCTGGGGCGCCCGCTGGGCCCGCCGGGTGGTGGTGCTGGTGCCGCGCTCGCTGGACGGCATGGCCGCGCTGCTCGGCTCGCCCGCCGCCCAGTACCGGGGCATCGCCGCCGTCACCACCGCCGAGACACCGGGCGCCGGACGGGCCCCCGCCGACCGGGTGGTGATCAACCCGGAGGCGTACGCGGCCCTCGGTGACCTGGGCAAACAGGTGGTGCTCACGCACGAGACCACCCATGTGGCCACCCGCTCCGCGACCACCGCCGCCACCCCGCTCTGGCTGTCCGAGGGGTACGCCGACTGGACCGGCTACCTCGGCACGGGCCGCACCCCCGCCGAGGCGGCCCCCGAGCTGACCCGCGCCGTCGCGGACGGCCACGTCCCGGCCGCGCTCCCCACGGACAAGGACTTCGGCTTCACCGGCGACCCGGCCGGGCTGGCCCGGTCCTACGAGTCGGGCTGGCTGGCCTGCCGGATGATCGCCGAGCGCTGGGGCGAGGAGGAGCTGCGCGCCTTCTACCGGGCCGTCGGCGCCCACGGCACCCGGGCGGGTGCGGTCGAGGGAGCGCTGAAGACGGTGCTGGACACCACCCCGGAGGAGTTCACCGCCGCGTGGCAGGACTACGTCCGGGCACAACTGGGCTGAGTCTCAAGGGGAGACGGGCGACTGCGCCGCGGCGGGGGCGGACGCGAGGGGCACCGGGGACACGGTGGAGCGCCACAGGCGGCGGCCCGCCGCGAGGGAGGCGGCGACCAGCAGGCCGTTGCGCACGACCATCAGCGTCACGCCGTACCAGTCGCTCGTCACCACGTGGATGAAGCCGATCGGGAACTCCAGCAGCGTCACCAGGGACGCCACGGCCACCATCAGCGCGGGCGCCGTCATCCGGGTCGCGCGGTGGGTCAGGCACACCGCGGCCAGGCCGGTCAGCCACACCAGGTACTGCGGGCTGATCACCCGGCTCGTCACCGTGAACAGCAGCACCGCCGTGAACGCGGCCTCGGGGAGCGTCAGTTCGTCGGTCCGCGCCACCCGCAGCCGCCACAGCACCAGCCAGCCGAACGCGGCCCCGGTCAGCACCAGTGCGGCCGTGCTCACCACCCCGACCCACGGGCCCAGGAACTCGATCGAGCCGTAGTTCAGCAGTACCTGACCCTCCCAGCCGAAGTGCCGGGCCACATGGAAGACCAGCGCGCCCAGCGACTCCACCTCGGTGCCCCGGTCCCGCTGGAAGGTCAGGAAGGCGAACGCGCCCGGCATCGACACCGCGAACAGCGCCGCCAGCCCCGACGCCGTCACCGCCGCCGACGCCCATGGACGGCGCCGGAAGGAGCCCGTCAGCAGCAGCGCCGGCCAGACCTTCACCATCGCGCCGAGCGCGGTCAGCACCCCGAACGCGCGTGGATGCCGGGCGGCCACCAGCAGGGCGGCCACGGCCAGGGCGGTCACCATCACGTCGTAGCGCGCGTACACCGTCGGTCCGAGCAGCGGGACGGCCGCCGTCCACAGCCACGCGCCGCGCGGCGAGCGGTCCGGCCCGCGGCCGTGGCGCACCAGCAGGGCGAGCACCACGAGGTCGGTGAGGCAGCACAGGACGAAGAAGGCGTGCGTGTAGTCCAGGAACGGCAGCAGGCCGGGGGAGAGGACCGCGAGCGCCGCCGCGGGCGGGTACTGCCAGGTCACGTCGTCCAGCGGAAACGTTCCTTGCCGCAGGACCTCGTACCAGCCGCGGTAGATCACCGACACGTCCGAGGTGACGTCCGGGCCCGCGACGGTGATCACCTTGAACACGGTCAGCAGCAGGACGGCACGGCTCGCCGCCCACACCGCCGCGAGCCACGCCAGGGACCGCCCGGCGCCCTTCGTGTCCACGTGATCCCCTGCCGTTCGGTCGTGTGTCGTGCGCGTCGGAAGACTCATGATGTCCTTTACGGCCGTGTCCCTGCCACAGACTCCGCCCGGCCGGGGACCCGGCGGGCCACCCGGTAGGGTCGGCGGCGATGCACAAGACCCTGATCGTGACCAACGACTTTCCGCCCCGCCCCGGCGGCATCCAGGCGTTCCTGCACAACATGGCGCTGCGCCTGGACCCCGACCGGATCGTCGTCTACGCCTCCACCTGGAAGCGCGGCCGGGAAGGCGCCGAGGCGACCGCCGCCTTCGACGCCGAGCAGCCCTTCACCGTCGTACGCGACCGTACGACCATGCTGCTGCCCACGCCGGCGGCGACCCGGCGGGCGGTGGGGCTGCTGCGGGAGCACGGCTGCACCTCCGTGTGGTTCGGGGCGGCGGCGCCGCTCGGGCTGATGGCACCCGCGCTGCGCCAGGCCGGCGCGGAGCGGCTGGTGGCCACCACCCACGGTCACGAGGCGGGCTGGGCCCAGTTGCCCGGCGCCCGCGCCCTGCTGCGCCGGATCGGTGAGTCCACCGACACGATCACCTACCTCGGCGAGTACACCCGGTCCCGGATCGCGGCCGGGCTCACCCCTGAGGCGGCCGGACGCATGGTCCAACTGCCGCCCGGTGTGGACGAGAAGACCTTCCACCCCGGCTCCGGCGGGGACGAGGTGCGCGCCCGGCTCGGGCTCGCCGACCGGCCGGTCGTGGTGTGCGTCTCCCGGCTGGTGCCGAGGAAGGGCCAGGACACCCTGATCCAGGCGATGCCCCAGATCCTCGCCGCCGAGCCGGACGCCGTCCTGCTGATCGTGGGCGGCGGCCCCTACGAGGCCGACCTGCACCGCCTGGCCGCCGAGACCGGCGTCGCGGACTCCGTACGGTTCACCGGCGCGGTGCCCTGGGCCGAGCTGCCCGCGCACTTCGGTGCCGGGGACGTGTTCGCCATGCCGTGCCGCACCCGGCGCGGGGGGCTGGACGTGGAGGGGCTCGGCATCGTCTACCTGGAGGCGTCCGCGACCGGGCTGCCCGTCGTCGCCGGTGACTCCGGCGGCGCCCCGGACGCCGTGCTCGACGGTGAGACCGGCTGGGTGGTGCGCGGCGGCGAACCCGCCGAGGCCGCCGAGCGGATCACCGCCCTCCTCGCCGACGAGGGTCTGCGCCGCCGCATGGGCGAGCGCGGGCGGAGCTGGGTCGAGGAGAAGTGGCGCTGGGACCTGCTGGCCGAACGGCTGAAGGTGCTGCTCTGACGCGGCGGCGCCGGGGACTCCCCGGCGCCGCTCCGCTCTGTGACGGTGCGTCAGGAGACGGTCTGCTTGGCGTAGATGGCCTCGATGTCAGCCGCGTAGTCCTTGGCCACCACGTTCCGCTTCAGCTTCAGCGAGGGGGTCAGGTGCCCTGACTCCTCGGTGAACTGGATCGGCAGGATACGGAACTTGCGCACCGACTCCGCCTTGGAGACCGCCGCGTTGCCGTCGTCCACGGCCGCCTGGATCGCCGCGTTCAGCTCCGGGTCGTCGCGCAGCGAGTCCGCCGTGGAACCGGCCGGCTTGCCGTGCTCGGCGGCCCAGCGGCCCAGGAACTCCTCGTCGACGGTGACCAGCGCGCCCACGAACGGCCGCCCGTCGCCCACCACCATGCACTCCGCGACCAGCGCGTGCGCCCGGATGCGGTCCTCGATCACGGCCGGGGCGACGTTCTTGCCGCCCGCCGTGACGATGATCTCCTTCTTGCGGCCGGTGATCCGGAGGTAGCCGTCCTCGTCCAGGGTGCCGATGTCCCCGGTGTGGAACCAGCCGTCGGCCAGCGCCTCGGCGGTCGCGTCCGGGTTGTTCCAGTACTCCTTGAACAGGTGCTCGCCGTGCAGCAGCACCTCGCCGTCGTCCGCTATCCGCACGACCGAGCCGGGCAGCGGCTGGCCGACCGTGCCGATCTTCTGCCGGTCCCACGGGTTGAACGCCGTGGCCGCGCAGGACTCGGTCAGGCCGTAGCCCTCCAGCACCGAGAAGCCGATGCCCCGGAAGAAGTGGCCGAGCCGCTCGCCCAGCGGGGCGCCGCCGGAGATCGCGTACTCACCCCGGCCGCCGAGCACCGCGCGCAGCTTGCCGTAGACCAGCTTGTCGAAGACCTTGTGCTTGAGCTTGAGCTTCAGCGACGGGCCCGCCGGGGCGTCCAGCGCGCGGCTGTAGGCGATGGCCACGTCCGCGGCCTTGTCGAAGATCGCGCCCTTGCCGTCGGCCTGCGCCTTGGCGCGGGCGGTGTTGTAGACCTTCTCGAAGACGCGCGGGACGCCCAGGATCAGGGTCGGCCGGAACGCGGACAGTTCGTCGGTGAGGTTCTTGATGTCCGGGACGCAGCCCAGCTTGATCGGCGCCATCATCGGCGCCACCTGCACCAGCCGCCCGAAGACGTGCGCCAGCGGCAGGAACAGCAGCACCGAGCACTCACCGGTGCGGAACAGCGGGCGCAGCCGTTCCACGATGTTGCCGCACTCCGCGAAGAAGCTGCGGTGGGTCAGCACACAGCCCTTGGGGCGGCCGGTGGTGCCGCTGGTGTAGACGATGGTCGCCGGGTCGTCCGCCTTGGCCAGCGAGCCGCGCTCGGCGACCGTCGCGTCCGAGACGTCCTGCCCGAGCCGCGTCAGCTCCTCCAGGTCACCGGCCTCGATCTGCCACACGTGCTTCAGCGCCGGCAGCGACTCGCGCACCGAGTCCACGGCGGCGGCGTGGCCGTCCAGCTCGACGAAGGCGGCGGTCGCGCCCGAGTCGGAGAGAATCCAGCGGACCTGCTCCGGTGAACTCGTCTCGTACACCGGCACGGTGACCGCGCCCGCGCTCCAGATGGCGAAGTCCAGCAGGGTCCACTCGTAGCGGGTGCGGGACATCAGGCCGACCCGGTCGCCCGGCTGCACACCGGCGGCGATCAGGCCCTTGGCGGCGGCGTGCACCTCGGTGAGGAACTGCCGGGCCGTCACGTCCTGCCAGGCACCGCCCACCTTGCGGGCGATGACGGCGACGTCCGGATGCTGAGCGGCGTTTCTGCGGACGATGTCCGTCAGGTTGCCGTCGGCGGGGACCTCGTACAAGGCCGGAAGGCTGAACTCGCGCAAAACTGCTGCTCCTCGGGGCGGGTGCTCGGGGGGTACCGCCTGCCGGGGTGTTCTCCGGAGCACGACCGGACTGCCCGGACGTTACCCGCCGGTATGACCTCTGGGACAGGGGGTCCGTGCCAGATGTTCGCTGCGTCACACGGGATAACCCGCTTGGGCGCACAGTAGTCCACCTCTTGACCAACGGGCGAGTAACCGCAGGCCAGACGGGCCACTGTTCACGTAGACCGCACACCTCTACCCTTGATCGCCATGGCTTCCACACCCGCCCGCGGCCCCCGCACCCGCGTACACGTGATCAGCGACGTGCACGGGAACGCCCGTGATCTCGCGCGGGCCGGGGAGGGCGCCGACGCGCTGATCTGCCTCGGCGACCTCGTCCTCTTCCTCGACTACGCCGACCACTCGCGCGGCATCTTCCCCGACCTGTTCGGCGCGGAGAACGCCGACCGGATCGTGGAGCTGCGCACCGCCCGCCGCTTCGAGGAGGCGCGCGCCTTCGGACGGAAGCTGTGGTCCGGGATCGGCGCCGACCGGGACGCCGCCATCGAGCAGGCGGTACGCCGCCAGTACGCCGAGATGTTCGCCGCCTTCCCCACCCCGACCTACGCCACCTACGGCAACGTCGACATGCCGCCCCTCTGGCGCGAGTACGCCGGACCGGGCACCACCGTGCTGGACGGCGAGCGGGTGGAGATCGGCGGCCGCGTCTTCGGCTTCGTCGGCGGCGGCCTGCGCACCCCGATGAGAACGCCGTACGAGATCGACGACGAGGAGTACGCGGCGAAGATCGAGGCCGTCGGCGAGGTCGACGTGCTCTGCACCCACATCCCGCCCGAGGTGCCCGAACTCGTCTACGACACCGTCGCCCGCCGCTTCGAGCGCGGCAGCCGCGCCCTGCTGGCCGCCATCCGGCGCACCAGGCCGCGCTACTCCCTCTTCGGCCACGTCCACCAGCCGCTCGCCCGCCGGATGCGGATCGGCGCGACCGAGTGCGTGAACGTGGGGCACTTCGCGGGGACCGGCAAGCCGTGGGCGCTGGAGTGGTGACGGCGGCCCGGGGCCGGCGCGGTAGCCTTCACGCTGCACACACGTGCGCACCCCGCGCGTGAGAGAACGTCCGGCCGCATCTGGAGGAGCCACGGCGATGGCGGAACACACCAGTTCGAGCATCACGATCGAGGCGGCCCCGGCCGATGTCATGGCGGTGATCGCCGACTTCTCCCGCTACCCGGACTGGACCGGCGAGGTGAAGGAGGCCGAGGTCCTGGAGACCGACGGCCGGGGGCGCGCCGAGGAGGTCCGCCTCGTCATGGACGCGGGCGCCATCAAGGACGACCAGACCCTCGCCTACACCTGGACCGGCGAGCACGAGGTCTCCTGGACCCTGGTCAAGTCCCAGATGCTGCGCTCCCTGGACGGCAGCTACCTGCTCAAGCCCGCGGGCGCCGGGTCCACCGAGGTCACCTACCGCCTCACGGTCGACGTCAAGATCCCCATGCTCGGCATGATCAAGCGCAAGGCCGAGAAGGTCATCATCGACCGCGCGCTGGCCGGCCTGAAGAAGCGCGTCGAGACGGGTTCCTGACCCCCGCGACCGCTCCGGCCGCCGTGCGGCTCCGTTACCGTTCAGCCTCATGCGCACCCTCCTGATCACCGGGCCCGGCGGCAGCGGCCGCACCAGCGTCGCCGCCGCCACCGGGCTCGCCGCGGCCCGCACCGGCGCCCGAGTGCTCGTGCTCGGCGCCGACCGGGCCGACACGCTCGGCGCGGCCCTGGGCACGGTGACGGGACCCACGCCCACCGAGGCCGCCGAGAACCTCACCCTCTGTCGCCCCGACGCCGGTGCCCGCTTCCGCGAGGACCTCACCGCCTTCCAGCACCGCGCCGGAACCGTCCTCGACCTGCTCGGCGCCTCCCGGCTGGACGCCGAGGAGGTCACCCCGCTGCCCGGCGCCGAGGAACTCTCCGTGCTGCGCGCCCTGCGCGACGCGGCCCTCTCCGAGCGCTACGACCTGCTCGTGGTGGACCTCCCCCCGCTGCCCCAGGCCCTCGCCCTGCTCGCGCTGCCCGGGGAACTCCGCCGCTACCTGCGCCGCCTCCTGCCCCCCGAGCGCCAGGCCGCCCGCGCCCTGCGCCCCGTCCTCGGCCGCCTCGCCGGGGTCCCGATGCCCGCCGACTGGCTGTACGAGACGGCCGCCCGCTGGGACCTGGAACTCGCCGCCGTCGAAGCCGTCGTCGCCGACCGGGGCACCACCGTCCGCCTGGTCGCCGAACCCGGCCCGGCCGGGGAGGACGCCGTACGCACCGCGACCCTCGGCCTCGCCCTCGCCGGACTGCGCGCCGAGACCCTGATCGCCAACCGCGTGCTCCCCGAGTCCGCCGACGGCACCTGGCTGGCCGGTCCCGTCGCCCAGCAGCGCAAGACCCTGGCCGACTGGGCGGAGGAGTACGACGTGCACACCGTCCCGCACCTCGGCCACGACCCGCGTGGCACCGACGACCTCACCGCGCTCGCCCCGCCCGGCGTCAACCCCGCGCCCGACCCCGTCGAGTGGCCGGTCACCGACCGCCTCGCCGAGGACGGCACCCTGGTCTGGCGCCTCCCGCTGCCCGGCGCCGTACGCGACGACCTCGACCTGATCCGGCGCGGCGACGAACTCGTGGTCACCGCCGGACCCTTCCACCGGATCGTCGCCCTGCCCTCCGCGCTGCGCCGCTGCACGGTCGCCGGGGCCGCCCTGACCGACGGCGAGCTGTGTGTCCGGTTCGCGCCCGACCCCGCCCTGTGGCCCGGCACGGAACGGTGAACGGGCTGCGCCGTTCGGGTAACGTCGAAGACGCGAACCGTAGTCAGGAGCCCGCCATGAGCGAAGAGCGCCCCGCACCCCAGCCCCCCGAGGAGCCCGAAGCTCCCGAAGCGCCGCGCACGGGCGACGCCGACGCCTGGGCCACCGCCACCGCCGAGGACCTGGCCGCCGAGAAGGCCCGCCGCCGCGGCACCAGCCCGCCGCCGCCCGGCACGGCCGCCGAGGAGCTGCGCCGGCTGATGGACTCCGTGGCCGACAAGCTCTCCGGCCTCCAGTCCCCGCTGCTCGGCGCGGTCGCCGGGCCCGCCGCCCAGCAGGCGGTGCGCCAGATGGTCCAGCAGGCCAAGGCCGCCGTCGAACCGGTCGTCGAGCGCAATCCGCAGGTCTTCGACCACCTCGCCGCCGCCGGGAGCGAGCTGCTCGCCGCCTACCGCTCGGCCGTCCAGGCCCAGGAGCGGCGCTGGACCACCGGCCCCACCCCGCCCCCGGCCGACCCCCCGCCCGGCGGGCGCCGCGGCCCAGGTGAGGGCACCGGGCCGGGCGAGCGCATCGACCTGGACTGACGGTCTGTCCCGGTGGGGCCTCGGGTACCGTTGGCCCTAGCGGGGCTCGACCGGAACTGAGGGATTCATGGGACTCACCATCGGCGTCGACATCGGCGGCACCAAGATCGCGGCCGGCGTGGTCGACGAGGAAGGCAACATCCTCTCGACCTTCAAGGTGCCGACCCCCAGCACGCCCGAGGCCATCGTGGACGCCATCGCCTCGGCCGTGGAGGGCGCGCGTGCCGGACACGACATCGTCGGCGTGGGCATCGGTGCGGCCGGCTACGTGAACCGGCAGCGCTCGACCGTGTACTTCGCGCCCAACATCGACTGGCGCCAGGAGCCGCTCAAGGAGAAGGTCGAGGCCCGCGTGGGTCTCCCGGTCGTCGTGGAGAACGACGCCAACGCGGCCGCCTGGGGCGAGTACAAGTTCGGCGCGGGCAAGGGCCACCGCAACGTCATCTGCATCACGCTCGGCACCGGCCTGGGCGGCGGCATCATCATCGGCAACAAGCTGCGCCGGGGGCACTTCGGCGTGGCCGCCGAGTTCGGCCACATCCGGATGGTCCCGGACGGCCTGCTGTGCGGCTGCGGCTCGCAGGGCTGCTGGGAGCAGTACGCCTCCGGCCGCGCCCTGGTCCGCTACGCCAAGCAGCGCGCCAACGCCACCCCGGAGAACGCCGAGATCCTCCTGGGCCTCGGCGACGGCACCCCGAACGGCATCGAGGGCAAGCACATCTCGGTGGCCGCCCGTCAGGGCGACCCGGTGGCCGTGGACTCCTACCGCGAGCTGGCCCGCTGGGCGGGCGCCGGCCTCGCGGACCTGGCCTCGCTGTTCGACCCCTCCGCCTTCATCGTGGGCGGCGGCCTCTCGGACGAGGGCGAGCTGGTCCTCGACCCGATCCGCAAGTCCTACAAGCGCTGGCTGGTCGGCGGCAACTGGCGCCCGGTGGCCGACGTCATCGCCGCCCAGCTCGGCAACAAGGCCGGCCTGGTGGGCGCGGCGGACCTGGCGAGGGAGCCGGACCCGGTGATGTAGACCGGACGAGGTACCGACTTCAGGGGCGCGGGGAACGATCCTCGCGCCCCGAGTAGGTTGATCACATGCCAACCCCGTTCCCCAACTCCCGTACGGAGTCAGACGGTTCCGCGATCATCAGGGTCCTCAGCTACAACGTCCGCTCCCTGAGGGACGACACCGACGCCCTGGCGCGAGTGATCAACGCCTGCGCCCCGGACGTACTCCTCCTCCAGGAGGCCCCCCGCTTCTTCCGCTGGCGCAAGAAGCTGGCCCGCCTGGCCAAGGCCACCCGCCTCGTCTACCTCACCGGCGGAGCCCCCGCCGCCGGCCCGGCGATCCTCTGCTCCCTGCGGGCCACGGTCGAGCACACCGAGGACGTCCTGCTGCCCCTCACGCCGGGCCAGCACCGAAGGGGCCTCGCCACCGCGATCGTCCGCTTCGGCAAGGCCCGCACCGGGCTCGTCTGCTGCCACCTCGGCCTCCAGAAGGCCGAGCGCCAGACGCAGAGCGGCCTGCTCCTGGACCGCCTGGGCACCCTGGGCGTGGAGCACGCCGTGATCGGCGGCGACCTGAACGAGGGCCCGACCGGCCCCGCCTTCACCCTCCTCGCCGATGCCCTCCAGGACGCCGCGACCGTCGCGCCCCAGGGCGGCACGGACACCTTCCCCGCCGAGGCACCCGCCCGCCGTATCGACGCCGTCCTCGCCACCAAGGGCGTCGAGGTACTGGCCTGCGGAGTACCCACCGACCTGCCCGGCGTCACCGGGAGCGACCTGAGGGCGGCCACGGACCACCTTCCGGTCCTGGCCGCCCTCAGAATCCCGGCGAGCGCCTGAGCGGGGTGTCTCAGACGACGGCCCCCCGGCCGGGGTCGTCGTCATCGTCGTCGTCCGTGCGCATCCGGGTCACCAGGGTGACGAAGCCGCCGAGGAACCCGCCGATGGCGAGCGTCGTCAGCCACCAGGTCATCTCCCAGCCCAGCAGCACGGCGAGCAGCAGGAGGACCGGCCCGCCGACCACTCCGAGCCAGGCGAACTTGGCGGTGGTGTCGGCGACGGGCAGCGGGGGCGGCTCGGGCGGGACGAAGTGACCCTCGTCATCGTCATCGTCATCGTTGTCGGCGCCGCCGCCGCCCTCGTCGGTGGGCTCGGCCGGGGTGTGGTCGCGGGGGCCGACGCCGGGCGCGAAGGTGACCGAACTGCCCAGCGGCCGTACCGGCGCGGGCTTCCGCTCGGTGCCTTCCTCGTCCTCGTCCTCGTCCGGCTCCGGGTCCTTCTCCAGCAGCGCGAGGTCCTCGATGGAGCGGAAGGGCCTGGAGCCGGGCGGGTCCGGCGGCTCGTCGCCGTACCCCGCGACGATGGCCCGCCAGGCGGCGTCCTCGTCGAAGGGCGTACCGTGCTCGTCCGGCTCGCGGCCCTCGCGGTCGGAGTCGTGCTCAGCCAACGGGGGCCGTCCCTTCCTTGCCGACACGGGGAGCGATCCGGTCGATGAAGGCGAGGCTCTCCTCGACGATCCGGTCCGCGTCATGGTCCAACGTCGCCACGTGGTAGCTCTGTTCCAGCACGCTCTCCGTTACGTCCGTGGAGGACACCCGGCTCAGCACCCGCGCCGAGTCGGCCGCCGGGACCACGTGGTCCACCGCGCTGCGCAGCAGCAGCAACGGCTGCGTGACCTGCGGCAGCTCACCGTCCAGCACGCGCAGGAAGCGGCGCAGGGAGTGGGCGGCGTGCAGCGGGACCCGGTCGTAGCCCAGCTCGGTGGTGGCGCCCTTGGCGATGTCGCTGGCGATGCCCTTGGTGGAGGGCACCAGGTGCCGGACGACGGGCAGGGCGTGCGCGGCGAGTCCGTGCACCCGGTTCGCCGGGTTGACGACGACCACTCCGGCGACGCGCTCGCCGTGCCTGGCCGCCAGCCGGAGCGCCAGCGCCCCGCCCATGGACAGACCGGCCACGAACACCTGTTCGCAGCGTTCGGAGAGCTGCCACAGCTCGCGGTCGACGTGCGCGTACCAGTCCTCCCAGCCGGTGGCCCGCAGGTCCTCCCAGCGGGTGCCGTGTCCGGGCAGCAGGGGCAGCGACACCGACAGATCGTGCGCGGCGAGGTGCTCCGCCCAGGGGCGCAGCGACTGGGGCGAGCCGGTGAAACCGTGGCAGAGGAGAACCCCCACCTCCCCGCCGTCGTGGCGGTACGGCTCGGCTCCGGGAAGGACCGGCACCTTTGGGGCTCCTGTTCCGGTATGTGGATCTATGGGGAGTGCGGTACTGGCGGATGTGGGTTCACCGTACGCGACCGCATCGCCACCGACCAGGGTCGTCGGCGCCATTGGCGGCGGTCCGGGATAAGGTCTGTGCGACGGAATCGGGAGGCACGTGGGTGTTGTACGGCACGATGAAGGTTGCCATCGGAGGGCCGCTGAAGGTCGCCTTCAGACCCTGGGTCGAGGGGCTGGAGAACATCCCGGCCGAGGGGCCCGCCATTCTGGCGAGCAATCACCTCTCGTTCTCGGACTCGTTCTTCCTGCCCACGATGCTGGACCGCAAGGTCACCTTCATCGCCAAGGCCGAGTACTTCACCACCCCCGGACTCAAGGGACGGCTGACGGCCGCCTTCTTCAAGGGCGTCGGGCAGCTCCCCGTCGACCGGTCCGGCGCGCGGGGTGCGGGCGAGGCCGCGATCAAGAGCGGCATAGAGGTGCTGGAGCGCGGTGAGCTGTTCGGCATCTATCCCGAGGGCACCCGCTCTCCCGACGGCCGCCTCTACCGGGGCAAGCCCGGCGGTCTGGCCCGCGTGGCGCTGGCCACCGGGGCGCCGGTGATCCCGGTGGCGATGATCGACACCGAGAAGATCCAGCCGCCCGGCAAGGTGATGCCGAAGCTGATGCGTCCCGGCATCCGGATCGGCAAGCCGCTGGACTTCAGCCGCTACCACGGCATGGACCACGACCGGTTCGTGCTGCGGGCGGTGACGGACGAGGTCATGTACGAGATCATGAAGCTCTCCGGCCAGGAGTACGTCGACATCTACGCGACCGCCGCCAAGCGGCAGCTCGCGGAGGCGGCGAAGGCGGCGAAGGAAGCCGGCAAGGCCGGGAAGGCGGAGAAGACCGGGGCCTAGCGACCCGGCTCGGGGGAGGCGGGGGCGCCATGGCCAGGGGCGAACGGGTCATGCGGATGTCGGTCGAGCTGCCGCTGTGGCGCGCGCTCACCGGCTACCGCGTCCTGACCATGCTGTACGCGCTCGGTCTGGGCGCCACCGCCTACACCCACTTCGTCCGCCCCTGGGTGGCCCTCGCCTACTACGCCCTGCTGGTGCTCTGGACGCTCGCCACCGTGACCCGGGTGACCAGTGCCGCCCGCTGCACCCGGCGGTTCCTCGCGGCCGACCTGGCCGTGGCGGTGCTCGGCATCCTGCTCACCCCGCTCGCCGACGACCCGCACCGGATCGCGGACGGCGGCCCCACCCTGCCGTCGATATGGACGGCAGGCGCGGTGCTGGCCTTCGCCCTCAAGGGCGGCTGGCGCTGGGCGGCCGGTGCCTCCACGGCGGTCGCCGTGGCCAACCTGGTCGAGCGGGGCGCCCCGGCGCGGGACACCGTGCACAACGTGATCCTGGTCTGGGTCGCCGCCATCGCCATCGGCTACGTGGTCGAGGTGGCCCGCGCCTCCGAGCGCACCCTGGCCCGTGCCTTGGAGATCGAGGCCGCCACCCGCGAACGCGAGCGCCTCGCCCGCGACATCCACGACAGCGTGCTCCAGGTGCTGGCCATGGTCCAGCGGCGCGGCGCGGTCATCGGCGGCGAGGCGGCCGAGCTGGGCCGGCTCGCGGGGGAACAGGAGATCGCCCTGCGCACCCTGGTCTCCGGCGGCCTGCTCCCCGCCGGCCGCACCCCCGCCGACCCGCCCCCCGCTGACACCGGCCCGCTCGACCTGCGCTCCCTGCTCGCCCCGTACGCCGGGTCGCGCGTGAGCCTCGCCGAACCCGGAGCGCCGGTCACGCTGGAGGCGACGGCGGCGCGGGAGCTGGCGGCCGCCGTCGGGGCCGCGCTGGACAATGTGCGCCGGCACGCGGGCGAGGAGGCCCGCGCCTGGATTCTGGTCGAGGACGAGCCCGACGGGATCGTCGTCACCGTCCGCGACGACGGCCCCGGCATACCCGAGGGCCGGCTCGCGCTGGCCGAGGGCGAGGGCAGGCTCGGGGTGGCCCAGTCGATCCGGGGACGGCTGCGCGACCTCGGCGGCAGCGCCGAGGTGATCTCCGTGCCCGGCCAGGGCACCGAGGTCGAGTTGAAGGTACCGAAGAGCGCCGAGGCGGCGCGGGGGAAGGCGGAACGGCGATGACCGAGCAGGACCCGATCAAGGTGATGGTGGTCGACGACCATCCCATGTGGCGCGACGCGGTCGCCCGCGACCTGGCGGAGTCCGGGCTGAACGTCGTCGCCACCGCGGGCGACGGCGAGCAGGCGGTGCGCCGGGCCAAGGCCGCCGCCCCCGACGTACTCGTGCTCGACCTCAACCTGCCCGCCAAGCCCGGTGTGCAGGTCTGCAAGGAACTCATCGCCCACGACCCGGGCCTGCGCGTCCTGGTGCTCTCCGCCAGCGGCGAGCACGCCGACGTGCTGGAGGCGGTGAAGTCGGGGGCCACCGGCTATCTGCTGAAGTCCGCCTCCACCGGCGAACTGCTGGACGCGGTCCGCCGTACCGCCGTCGGCGACCCGGTGTTCACCCCCGGCCTCGCCGGACTGGTCCTCGGCGAGTACCGGCGGCTGGCCGCCGAGCCCGCGCCCGCCCCCGAGGCCGGGACACCGGGCGCGCCCCGGCTCACCGACCGGGAGACCGAGGTGCTGCGCCTGGTCGCCAAGGGGCTGAGCTACAAGCAGATCGCGGAACGCCTGGTCATCTCGCACCGCACGGTCCAGAACCACGTCCAGAACACCCTGGGCAAGCTCCAGCTCCACAACCGGGTGGAACTGGTGCGGTACGCGATCGAGCGGGGCCTGGACGACGACTGATTCACCGGTTTCGCCCTTCCCACCTCGTTGTGTGACCTGTATCACCATTACCGTGGCTGAGTCGGTTACCGCGGCGAAGGGACGGACCATGCGCGTCGGAGTGCTGACCGGGGGCGGCGACTGTCCGGGCCTGAACGCCGTCATCCGGGCCATAGTCCGCAAGGGTGTCCAGGAGTACGGCTACGACTTCACCGGCTTCCGGGACGGCTGGCGCGGCCCCCTCGAAGGCCGGACCGTCCCCCTCGACATCCCCGCCGTGCGCGGCATCCTCCCGCGTGGCGGCACCATCCTCGGCTCCTCGCGCACCAACCCCCTCAAGGCCGAGGACGGGGTGCGCCGGGTCCGGGCGAACCTCGCCGAGCAGGGCGTCGACGCGCTGATCGCCATCGGCGGCGAGGACACCCTCGGCGTCGCCGCCACGCTGTACGAGGAGCACGGCGTGCCCTGCGTGGGCGTGCCCAAGACCATCGACAACGACCTCTCCGGCACCGACTGGACCTTCGGCTTCGACACCGCCGTCAACATCGCCACCGAGGCCATCGACCGGCTGCACACCACCGCCGAGTCCCACATGCGGGTGCTGGTCTGCGAGGTGATGGGCCGGCACGCGGGCTGGATCGCGCTGCACTCCGGGCTCGCCGGCGGCGCCAACGTCATCCTCATCCCCGAGCACCGCTTCGACCTCGACGAGGTGTGCGGCTGGATCACCTCCCGCTTCGAGGCGGCGTACGCCCCGATCGTGGTCGTCGCCGAGGGCGCGATGCCGAGCGAGGGCGACATGGTGCTCAAGGACGAGTCGCACGACTCCTTCGGGCATGTGCGCCTCTCCGGGGTGGGGGAGTGGCTGGCCAAGCAGATCGAGCAGCGCACCGGCAAGGAGGCCCGCACCACCGTGCTCGGGCACGTCCAGCGCGGCGGCACCCCGAGCGCCTTCGACCGCTGGCTCGCCACCCGTTTCGGGCTGCACGCCATCGACTGCGTCCACGACGGCGACTTCGGCAAGATGGTCGCCCTCCAGGGCACCCGCATCGTCCGCATCCCGATCTCCGAGGCGACCGCCGAACTGAAGACGGTCGACCCGGAGCTGTACGCGGAGGCCGGGGTGTTCTTCGGCTGAGCCCCGCTACGAGCCGGTGCGCGCCGTCAGCAGTCCGGAGACCAACTCCCGCACCAGGCCGGCCCCGTTGACGGTCAGCACCGACTCCGGGTGGAACTGCACCGACGCGAACCGGCCGGCGCGCAGCGCGTGCACCTCGCCGTCCTCGGTACGGCTCACCTCGACGCCGTGCGCGGCCAGTTCCCGCGCCGCCTCGTCGTCGCAGCGGGCCGTGAAGCTGTTGTAGAAGCCCACCGTCTCCGCGCGCCCGAACAGGTCGATCACCGTCTGCGCCCCCTGGTACGGCACCCGCTTGCGGACGATCTCCAGCCCCAGTTCCGCCGCGATCAGCTCGTGCCCCAGGCACACCCCGAGCACCCCGTGCCGGTGCCCGCGCAGCACGGTGGCCGTCAGCTCCCGCAGCGCCCGCATCTTCGGGTCGGCCGCGTCCGAGGGGTCACCGGGGCCGGGGCCCAGCACCACCGGGCCCTCGTGCGCCCGCACCGCCTCGGTGAGCCCCGGCTCGTCGAAGCGCCGTACCGTCACCTCCAGGCCGGCCGAGCGCAGGACGTGGGCCAGCATCGCGGTGAAGGTGTCCTCGCCGTCGACCACCAGCGCGTGCGCGCCCAGCGGGGCGGCCGGCTCCCGCATCCGCAGCCAGAACGGCGCCAGCGCCGCCCGGCGCCCGTCCAGTGCGGCCCGCACCCGAGGGTCGTCCGCCAGCCGGGGCCGCTCCCGCTCGGTGTGCGGCCGGGCCGGGCGCACCCCGAGGGCGGCCAGCACGCCCGCGGCCTTCGCGTGGGTCTCGGCCACCTCGCCGGCCGGGTCCGAGCCGCGCACCAGGGTCGCGCCGACCGGCACGCTCAGCCGGCCGTCGGCGGCGATGTCGGCGGTGCGGATCAGGATGGGGGAGTCCAGGGTGCGGGCGCCCCCGGCGTCCCGGCCGAGCAGGGCGAGCGCGCCCGCGTAGTAGCCGCGCCCGGTGGGCTCGTACCGCTCGATCACCCGGCAGGCGTTCTGCACCGGGGACCCGGTGACGGTGGCGGCGAACATGGTCTCGCGCAGCACGTCCCGCACGTCCAGCGAGGTCCTGCCGCGCAGCTCGTACTCGGTGTGCGCGAGGTGGGCCATCTCCTTCAGCCGGGGGCCGATCACCACCCCGCCCCGGTCGCCGACGGTGCACATCATCTTCAGCTCCTCGTCGACCACCATGGACAGCTCCTCGGTCTCCTTGGCGTCGGCGAGGAAGTCCAGCAGGTGCTCCGGGGTCGGACCCTCGGCCGGATAGCGGTACGTCCCGCTGATCGGGTTCATCACCACCGTGCCGCCGGACATCCGCACATGGACCTCGGGACTCGCCCCCACCAGCGTCCGGGCGCCGGTGTGCACCACGAACGTCCAGTACGCGCCCCGCTCGCCCGCCAGCAGCCGCCGGAACAGCGCGAGCGCGTCGGCCCGCGAGAAGCCGGGGATCTCGCCCCGGTAGGTCCGCCGGATCACGAAGTTGGCGCCCTCGCCCCGCCCGATCTCCTCGCGCAGCACCCGGCCGACGATCTCCCCGTACTCCGCGTCGGGCACGTCGAACCCGCCGTCCTCCACCCGCACCGGGTGCGCGGGCAGGGTGTCCAGCGCCCGGTCGAGCGGGACCTCGTAGGACTCCTCGGGGTGCAGCACCAGCAGCGGGGTGCCGTCGTCGCGGACGTCGAAGCCGCGCTCGCGGATCTGCCGGAACGGGATAAGCGCCAGGCCCTCGTCGGGCAGCTCGGCCAGCTCCTCGTGGGCGGTGACCGGGCCGAGCAGCACCTCCACGAAGGAGGTGTCCCGGCCGGGGGTGCGGCGGTGCAGCAGGGCGAAGGGGCGGTCGCCGTCGGCGAGACGGGCCAGGTCGGGCTGGTTCATGGGGGTCCTCATGCGTAGGGCGGTCCGGAAAGCGGGACGACGGACGCCGGTCGTGGGACGGACCCCGGAAACACCGAAGGCCGCCCCTCGGGCGGCCTTCGCGGAAGTCTCGGTGGTGCGCGCGAAATCAGTGGGCCGCCGGAAGAGCGGTCCACCACCAGTTCTGGATCTGCTGCGCGAACATGGCGCCGACCCTACCGCATCGGCCCGGCCCGGCGCGGGGAAAGGCGTCCACGGAGCAGTCACCCCGTCTCACCTTTCGAGCGGGGCCGGGAGCACGGGCTGCGACCCCGTAATGTTTAGAGCGTGACCGTGAACGCTGATTCCCGAGCCGTGGCCGCCGAGGCGACCTGGCGAGACCTGCCCGCGGCGCAGCAGCCCGAATACCCGGATACCGAGGCTCTGCGCGAAGTGATCGCGGAGCTGTCGACCTATCCGCCCCTCGTCTTCGCGGGCGAGTGCGACCAGTTGCGCGCCCGGCTGGCGTCCGTCGCCAAGGGCGAGGCGTTCCTGCTCCAGGGCGGCGACTGCGCCGAGTCCTTCGACGCGGTGGGCGCCGAGCACATCCGGGCCAAGGTCAAGACGATCCTGCAGATGGGCGCCGTGCTGACGTACGCCGCGTCCGTGCCCGTCGTCAAGGTCGGCCGGATCGCGGGCCAGTACTCCAAGCCGCGCTCCAAGCCCACCGAGACCCGTGACGGCGTGACCCTGCCGGTGTACCGGGGCGACTCCGTCAACGGCTTCGACTTCACCGAGAAGAGCCGCTACCCGGACCCCGAGCGGCTGAAGCGGATGTACCACGCCTCCGCCTCCACGCTGAACCTGGTCCGCGCCTTCACCACCGGCGGCTACGCCGACCTGCGCCAGGTGCACGCCTGGAACCAGGACTTCGTGAAGTCCTCGCCGTCGGGCCAGCGCTACGAGCAGCTCGCCCGCGAGATCGACCAGGCGCTGAACTTCATGCGGGCCTGCGGCGCGGAGCCGGAGGAGTTCAAGACCGTCGAGTTCTACTCCTCGCACGAGGCGCTGCTGCTGGACTACGAGTCCGCGCTGACCCGCGTCGACTCCCGCACCGGCAAGCTGTACGACGTCTCCGGGCACATGGTGTGGATCGGTGAGCGCACCCGGCAGATGGACGGTGCGCACATCGAGTTCGCGTCCAAGATCCGCAACCCGATCGGCATCAAGCTCGGCCCGACCACCACGGCCGAGGACGCCCTGCGCTACATCGACCGTCTCGACCCCGACCGGGAGCCGGGCCGGCTGACGTTCATCGTCCGCATGGGCGCCGACAAGATCCGCGACCGGCTGCCCGAGCTGGTGGAGAAGGTCACGGCGTCCGGCGCGACGGTGGCGTGGGTGACCGACCCGATGCACGGCAACACCTTCGAGGCGGCCTCCGGGCACAAGACCCGCCGCTTCGACGACGTGCTGGACGAGGTCAAGGGCTTCTTCGAGGTCCACAAGGGCCTGGGCACCCACCCCGGCGGCATCCATGTGGAGCTGACCGGCGACGACGTCACCGAGTGCGTGGGCGGCGGCGACGAGATCTTCGTCGACGACCTGCACCAGCGCTACGAGACGGCGTGCGACCCCCGGCTCAACCGCAGCCAGTCGCTCGACCTCGCCTTCCTGGTCGCGGAGATGTACCGGGACCAGTGAGGCCGAAGCGGCGTCAGGCGTGAAGTGGGGCGCGGATCACATGAGATCCGCGCCCTTCCGCTTTCCCGCCCCCCGGCCACTGGGTTAGGTTAGGTTTGCCTCACCGAAATCCGGCGACGGCATGGATACGACGGTCGCGTCGGGAGGTGAACCTGGTGTTCGTCTGCAGTTGCTTCGGCATCACCGAGCAGCAGGTCAAGCAGCACGCCGAGGACGGCGCCTGCACCCCGCGCCAGATCGCCTCCGCCTGTAAGGCCGGCACCGACTGCGGCGGCTGTGTCCGGCGCATCCAGGCTCTCCTCGGCCGGGGCGCCTGCCCGCGCCGCGAGCAGATCGCCCAGCGCCCGCCGGTGCTCGTCACCGCCGCCGAGGCGCCCGTACGACGGCTCGGTGACGCGGCCTGACCAGGGCCTACGGGGTGTCGGGCTGGGTCTGCTCGATCACCGTGGACAGGTAGAGCGACTCGCCCAGCTTCTCGATCAGGTCGAGCTGGGTCTCCAGGTAGTCGATGTGCAGTTCCTCGTCGGCGAGGATGGCCTCGAAGACGTTGGCCGAGGTGATGTCGCCCTTGGCGCGCATGATCTCCACGCCCCGGCGCAGCCGGTCGATGGCCTCGACCTCGATCTGCCGGTCCGCCCGGAACATCTCCGTCACCGTCTGGCCGACCGAGACATGGAAGAGCCGCTGGTAGTTGGGCAGACCGTCCAGCATCAGGATGCGGTCGGTCAGGGACTCCGCGTGCCGCATCTCGTCGAAGGACTCGGCCCTGGTGTACCGGGCGAGCTTCGTCCACCCCTTGTGGTCCTGGAGCTTGGCGTGCAGGAAGTACTGGTTGATCGCGGTCAGCTCGGCGGTGAGCTGTTCGTTGAGCAGCTCGATGACCTCGGGGTCGCCTGACATGGTGAACGGGCTCCTTCCGGACATACCTGGCAGATGCTGCCGCATGATTTCACCGGCGCCCCGGGCCGTCCAGTAAGCGCACACTTAGTACGCATTGCCGGAAATATCCCTGTGCTGGTCGGATGCACCCCGCCCGGTCTGTCAGGATGGAGACATGGCTCATCCGGTGGAACGCGCGTCTGGGACGGGGGCAGCGGCAGATCTTCCGCCGGGGCAGCGGCTCCAGCGCGGCTGGCCGGTCACGCACTACGGGCCCGTGCCCAAGTTCCGCCCCGAGCGCTGGGACTTCCGGGTCTTCGGCGCCACCGCCGACGGCGACAAGCGGTCCTGGACCCACGAGGAGTTCACCGCCCTGCCGTACGCCACCGTCGTGGCCGACCTGCACTGCGTGACGAAGTTCAGCATGCTCGGCGCGGAGTGGGGCGGCGTGCCCGCCCGCGCGATCCTCGACCTGGTTCCGCCCGCGCCCGACGTCACCCATGTGATGGTGTGGGCCGAGTACGGCTTCAGCGCCAACCTCCGGCTGGCCGACTTCGCCGACGAGCGCGCCATCTTCGCCATCCACAAGGACGGCGAACTCCTCACCGCCGAACACGGCTTCCCGGCCCGCCTGGTCGTCCCGCACCTGTACGCCTGGAAGGGCCCCAAGTGGGTCCGGGGCGTGGAGTACATGACGGCCGACCGCCGGGGCTTCTGGGAGCAGCGTGGCTACCACAACGTGGGCGACCCCTGGAAGGAACAGCGCTACTCCTACCAGGAGGAGCCGGGGGACGGGCCGGAGCTGTAGCTCTATGCGTCCCTGAGGCGCTTCAGGCGGGCCACGTCCGCCGCGTGCCCCTCCTTGCCCCCGGGGGTCTCGATGACCAGCGGGACGCCCGCCGTGGCCGGGTGCGCCATCAGCGCGCGGAACGGCTCCTCGCCGATGTGTCCGGAGCCAATGTTCTCGTGGCGGTCCTTGTGTGCGCCGGCCACATCTTTGGAGTCGTTGGCGTGGATCAGCTTCAGCCGTCCCTCGCCCACGGTCTCCACCAGCAGATCGAGGGTCTGCCGCATGCCGTCCGGGCCGGTCAGGTCGTGCCCGGCGGCGTAGATGTGGCAGGTGTCCAGACAGACGCCGAGCTTCGGGTGGGCGTCCAGCGCGTCGAAGTACGGGCCGAAGTCCCAGGTCCGCGAGCACAGTGAGGAACCCTGCCCGGCCGTCGACTCCAGCAGCAGAAACGGGTCGTCGTCGTGGGTCAGCTCGTCCAGCAGCGGCAGCAGATGCTCGCGCACCTGCTTCAAAGCCACCTCGCGCGGGCGCCCGCCGGTCGCGCTCCCGGTGTGCACCACCACGCCGAGCGCCCCGATGTCCCGGCCGCGCCGCAGGGAGTGCCGCAGCGACTCCACCGACCGCTCCACCGTCGCCTCGGTGTGCGAGCCGAAGTTGATCAGGTAGGGCGCGTGCACGTAGACCGGTATCGACTCCGCCGCGCAGGCCGCCCGGAACGCCTCGTCCTGGGCCGGGTTCCCGGCCGGGGTGGCCCAGCCGCGCGGGTTGGCCACGAAGACCTGCACGGTCTCCGCCCTCAGCTCACGGGCGTACGGAAGCCCCGTCGAGTGCAGGCCGCCGGCCACCGGCACATGCGCGCCGACGGGGTTGCGGAGGGCACCGGGGACGGTGAGGGGAGCTGCGGGGGACGGCTGGAGTGTCACCCGTTCAGGGTGTCACGCCGTCCCCGGCGCCCGGACCGGCGGCCGCGGTGAGACCGGTCACCGGATGGTGATCGTGACCTTCGAACCCTTGGGCGCCTCGTCGCCGCCCGCCACCGACTGCTTCTTCACGGTGTCGCCGAACAGCCCCAGCAGCCCACGGTCCTCGTGGACCTCGAACCCGGCCGCCTCCAGCTTCCGGTGCGCGTCGTCCACGTTCGACCCGACCACGTCCGGGACCTTCACCATCTCCGGGCCCTTGGACAGCGTCAGCGTCACCGTGTCGCCCTCGGCACCCCGGGCGCCCGCCTCCGGCGACTGGAAGGCGACCTGGCCCTTGTCGTAGTCGGAGTTGACGCGCTCGGCGGCGATTTTCACCTTCAGCCCGGCGTCCGTCAGGTCCTGGCGCGCGCTCTCCACGTCCTCACCGCTGACGTCCGGGATGTCGACCGGGGCACCCTTGCTGACGACCAGCGCGATCGCCGACCCGGCATGCCGCTCGATGCCCGCCTCCGGCGTCGTCCGGATCACCGAGCCCCGCTCGACCTCGTCGCTGAACTCGCGCGTGACCATGCCCGGCTCCAGCCCGGCCGACTTCAGCCGCTCCCGCGCCCGCTCCAGCGGCTGGCCCGCCACCCGGGGCACCGAGACGGTACGCGGGCCCAGCGAGACCGTGAGCCCCACCGAGGCGTGGCCCCGTACGCGCGAGCCGGCCGTCGGGTCCGTGCTGATGACCGTGCCCCGGTCCACCGTGTCGCTGTAGGCGTGCTTCACGCCGCCCACTTCCAGCCCGGCCGCTCTCAGCCGTTGCTCGGCCTGGTCCTGGGTGCGCGACAGCACCGGCGGGACCTTGGTGAACTGGCCGGAGTTGATGTACCAGACCCCGCCGCCGACGCCGAGGACCACCAGCACCGCCGCCAGCAGGGTGAGCAGCCCGCGCCGGGAGCGTCCGGTGCCGCGCCGGGCGGGCGGGGGCTCGATGTCGGTGGTGTGCAGCACGCTCGTGACGTCGTGAACGTCCTCGCCGTCCCCGTTCACCGGGAGCGGCCGGACCGTCAGGGCGCGCGGCAGCACGCTCGTCCGGTCGCCCGCGTTGTCGTGGTCGCCCGACAGGGCCTGCGGGGGCAGCGCGTCGAGCTGCTCCTCGGTGAGCGTGCCGCGCACCCGCAGCACCTCGCCGAGCAGCGCGGCCGCGTCCGCGGGGCGCAGAGCCGGGGTGCGGGCGGTGGCGGCGGCGACCAGGCCGTCCAGCTCGGGGGCCAGGCCCGGTGCCAGCGCCGAGGGCGGGGGCACGTCGTCGTTGAGGTGCTTGTAGATGACCTGGGCCGGGGAGTCCCCGGAGTGCGGCTTGGCGCCGGTCAGCATCTCGTACAGCACGACACCGCAGGCGTACACGTCCACGCGCGGGTCGGCGGTGCCCTGCTCGATCTGCTCCGGGGCCAGGTAGGAGACGGTGCCGAGGACCGCGCCGGTGGTGCTGGTGACCGTGTCGACCGAGCGGACCAGGCCGAAGTCGGCGACCTTGACCCGGCCGTCGTCCCCGATCAGCACGTTCTCCGGCTTCATGTCCCGGTGCACGAACCCGGCCCGGTGCGCGGCGCCCAGCGCGGCGAGCACCGGCTCCAGGATGTCCAGGGCCGCCCTCGGCCGCAGCGCGCCCCGCTCGCGCAGCACGTCGCGCAGGGTGCATCCGGCGACGTACTCCATGGCGAGGTAGACGTAACCGCCGTCGGTGCCCTGGTCGAAGACCTGCACCACGTTGGGGTGGGACAACCGGGCGACCGACTTGGCCTCGCGGATGAACCGGTCCACGAAGGCGCCGTCGGCGGCCAGCGCCGGATGCATCACCTTGAGCGCCAGGACCCGGTCCAGCCGGATGTCCAGGGCCCGGTAGACGGTCGCCATCCCGCCGACGGCGATCCGCGCCTCGACGCGATAGCGGCCGTCGAGCACCTGGCCGAGGAGGGGGTCCGAGAGGGTCGTATCCACGCGGGCGAGTCTACGAGGGGTGCGCGGACGTGGCTCCCGCTGCGCCGTCCGGGTGAGCGACCGCAGCAGAGCTGTGACGGTCCGGGGACGTGAACGCCGGGCGCTCGGGGTCGAGGTCCGCGCGCCCCTCCACGGGGGAGGACGCCCGCGCGAAATGGCGGCGCGGGATGCGTCCGGCCCGCCGCGCCAGGTGCCCGGCATGCACGGCGTACCGCATGGCCGAGGCCATCGTCTCGGGGTCCTGCGCACGGGTGACGGCCGAGGCGAGCATCACACCGGCGCACCCCAGCTCCATCGCCAGCGCCACGTCGGACGCCGTACCGGCACCGGCGTCCAGGATCACCGGGACGTACGACTGCTCCACGATCAGCTCGAAGTTGTGCGGGTTGCGGATGCCGAGACCGGAGCCGATCGGGGAGCCCAGCGGCATCACGGCCGCGCACCCCACGTCCTGGAGCCTGCGGGCCAGCACCGGGTCGTCGTTGGTGTACGGCAGCACGGTGAAGCCGTCGTCGACCAGCGTCTCGGCCGCGTCCAGGGTCTCCACCGGGTCCGGCAGCAGCGTCCGTTCGTCGGCCACCACCTCCAGCTTCACCAGGGAAGTGCCGAGCGCCTCGCGGGCCAGCCGTGCGGTCAGCACCGCCTCCCCTGCGGTGAAGCAGCCCGCGGTGTTCGGCAGCACGCGGATGCCGAGCCTCTCCAGCACCGACAGCACCGAGCCGTGCGCGCCGGGGTCGACCCGGCGCATCGCCACCGTGGTCAGCTCGGTGCCGGACGCGATCAGCGAGCGCTCCAGCACGTCCAGGCTGGGGGCGCCGCCGGTACCCATGATCAGCCGGGAGTCCAGGGCCAGGCCGCCGAGGACCAGGGGTTCGGTGGTTCCGGTGGTCATGGTCAGCCTCCCTGCACGGCGGTGAGGACCTCGACCCGGTCGCCCTCGGCCAGGCCGGTCTCGGCCCACCGGGTGCGCGGGACCACGGTCTCGTTGACGGCGGCGGCCACCCCGGAGGGCGCCGGGGCGAGGACACGTACGACGGCGTCCAGGGCGGTGCCGGGAGCCACCTCGCGGCGCTCGCCGTTGACGGAGATGTTCATGCGGAGTGCTCCAGAGTGGGGGAGGGGGCGGCGAAGCGGCGCGGCGAGAACGGGCGGGCCACCTCGGGCAGGCCCGCGCCGCACAGCACGTCGGCCATGACGTCCCCGGTGACCGGGGTGAGCAGCACGCCGTTGCGGAAGTGCCCGGTGGCCAGCAGCAGGCCGTCCAGGCCCGAGGGGCCGAGCAGCGGGGCGTTGTCGGGGGAACCGGGGCGCAGCCCGGCCAGGGTCTCGGTGAGCGGCAGCTCGGTGATGCCGGGCACCAGCTCATGGGCGTCACGCAGCAGCTCGTACACCCCGCCCGCGGTGACCGTGGTGTCGTACCCCAGCTCCTCGCTGGTCGCGCCGATCACCAGCTCGCCGTTCTCGCGCGGCACCAGGTACACCGGGCCGCCTCGCACCACGGCCCGCACGGTACGGCTGAGGAACGGCCGGTAGCGGGGCGGCACCGTCAGCCGCAGCACCTGCCCCTTCACCGGGCGCACCGGCGGTACGAGCGCCTCGGGCACGCCCTCCAGCCGCCCGCTCAGGCTGCCGCCCGCCAGCACCACCTGCCCGGCGGCCAGCGCGGCGCCGTCCGCCGTGGTGATCCCCGTGGCCCGGTCGCCCGTCACGTCCAGCCGCTCGGCCCAGGCGCGGTGGAAGACCACCCCGGCCCCCTCGCAGGCGGCCAGCAGTGCCGCCGCCAGCCGCCGGGGGTCGATCTGGTGGTCGCCGTCGGCCCGCAGCCCGCCGCGCACACCGGGCGCCAGCATCGGCTCCAGCCGGCGGCACTCCCGCCCCGACAGCCACGCGGAGTCCAGCCCGCAGCGGAGCTGGAGGTCGTGCACCTCGCGGAGCTGGGCGCGGTCGTCGGTGTCGAAGGCGACGGCCAGCGTGCCCGAGCGGCGGTAGCCCAGATCGTGGCCGGTGGCCTCGGCCAGCTCGGCGGCGAACGCGGGATAGCGGCGCGCGGAGGCCAGGTTGAGGGCGAGCAGCCCCTCCTCGCCGTGGTGCAGCTCGGTGACCGCGGCCAGCATCCCGGCCGCGACCCGCGCGGCCCCGCCACCGGGCTCGGGGTCCACGACGGTGACACTCAGCCCCCGCCCGGCCGCGCGCCAGGCGGTGACCAGGCCGATGAGCCCGCCCCCCACGACCAGGACGTCGGGGGCACCGGGTCGTTCGGACATACGTGACGGCATGGGCGTCCCGCCCCTCCCTTCGCCGGCATGACCCGGATCAGGTTCGTACGGTCGGAGGCCGCCAGCCTCCCTCTCAGCCCGGTGCGTCCGGGCTCCCGCGAGTGCAGTTACGGTGGCAAGCCTAGCCGCCCGCCCAGCTCACCCGTAAGGGAGCCCACGCATGCCCCGCTCGCTCGACGGACTCACCCTCGCCCCCGTGGCCGACCAGGCGCCGGGCCAGGTGGGCACCGGCACCCGGTTCGCCTACCACGAGCGCGACGGGCGGATCTGGGCCGAGTACGCGGGCGGCGACATCGCCCGCGGCCACCTCGTCGGCACCCGCGCCGGGGACCGGCTGGACTTCCGCTACGTGCAGCTCCGGCACGACGGCAGCACCGCCTGCGGGCACTGCGTCTCCACCGTGGTCGAGCTGCCCGACGGCCGGGTCCGGCTGGAGGAGGAGTGGGAGTGGGAGTCCGGGCCGGGCGCGGGCACCAGCGTGGTGGAAGAGGTCGGTGCCGGGCGCACGGGCTGACGCGGAGTCAGGTGACTTAGGGTGGCGATGTGAGCGAGCAGAGATCTCCGGAGGGTTCGGTACAGGAGCGGCACGTGGTCGTCGTCGGGGCGGGGATGGCCGGGGTGCAGACCGCCGTCGCCCTGCGCGAACAGGGCTTCACCGGGCCCGTCACCCTGATCGGCGCCGAACCGCACCCGCCCTACGACCGGCCCCCGCTGTCCAAGGCCGTCCTGCTGGGCACCGCCGACGGCTCCGCCTTCGACGTGGACTTCGCCTCGCTCGGCATCGACCTCCGGCTCGGCTGCGAGGCGCTGGGCGTCCGCCCCGCCGACCACGAGGTGGACACCGCCGACGGGCCCGTCCCGTACGACGTGCTGGTCCTCGCCACCGGCGCCGAACCCGTCCGGCTGCCCGGCACCGGCCAGGCGCCCGGCGTGCACCTCCTGCGCACCCTGGACGACGCCGAGCGGCTGCGCCCGGTGCTCGCCGGACAGCACGACGTGGTGGTCGTCGGCGCGGGCTGGATCGGCGCCGAGTTCGCCACCGCCGCCCGTGAGGCGGGCTGCGCGGTGACCGTCGTCGAGGCCGCCGACCGCCCGCTGGCCGGCGCCCTGCCCGCCGAGGTCGCCGCCCCGATGACCGCCTGGTACGCCGACGCCGGCGTCACCCTGCGCACCGGCACCCGGGTGGCGGCCGTCGAGCCCGGCGCGGTCGTGCTGGACGACGGCGCCCGGCTGCCCTCCGGCGCCGTCGTGGTCGGCATCGGCGCCCACCCCGCCACCGGCTGGCTGGCCGGCTCCGGCATCGCCCTCGGCCCGCACGGCGAGGTGCTGGCCGACGACCGGCTGCGCACCTCCGCGGAGGACGTGTACGCGGTCGGTGACTGCACCTCCTTCCCCTCGGCCCGCTACGCCGAGCGGCTGCTCGTCCACCACTGGGACAACGCCCTCCAGGGCCCCCGTACGGTCGCCGCCGACATCCTGGGCGAGGAGGCCGCGCCCTACGACCCGGTGCCGTACTTCTGGTCCGAGCAGTTCGGGCGGTTCGTGCAGTACGCGGGCCATCACGCGGCCGCCGACCGCACGGTGTGGCGTGGCGACCCGGCCGACCCCGCGTGGACCGTGTGCTGGCTGCGCGAGGGCCGTCTGGTGGCCCTGCTGGCGGTGGGCCGCCCGCGCGACCTGGCCCAGGGCAGACGGCTGATCGAGGCGGGCCGGCTGATGGACGCCGAGGCCCTGACCGACCCCGCGCTCCCGCTGAAGCAGGCCGTGGCCGAGTAGGCCGGGGGCCCGCGCCCGGAGTGGCCCGACTACCGGCTGTCGGTGGGGGATGGCAGGCTAGATGTCGTGACCGAGATTGACACCAAGACCGACGCACTTGTCCCCGCCTGGCTCACCCTCCCCGACATCGCCGAACAGCTCGACGTCGAGGTGACGCGTGTACGGCAGTTGGTCAAGGAGGGCCAGCTCATCGCCGTACGCCGCGGTGAGAACCGCGCGCTGCACGTCCCCGCCGCCTTCATCGACGAGGACAAGGTCGTCAAGGGCCTCACCGGCACCCTGACGCTCCTGCGGGACAACGGTTTCACGGACGAAGAGATGATCGAGTGGCTCTTCACCCCGGACCCCTCCCTGCCCGGCACCCCCGCGCAGGCCCTCAGTGAGAACCGCGGCACGGAGGTGAAGCGCCGGGCCCAGGCGCTGGCCGTCTGACCCACCGCGCACCAGGGCGGCACCCGGCCGGGTGCCGCCCCCGCAGTACGACCCGCACACCGAACACCGGGGGACCCACCGCATGCCCGACACCGCCCGCGCCCGCCTCGCCGACGCCCGGCTCTACCTCTGCACGGACGCCCGCAAGGAGCAGGGCGACCTCGCCGAGTTCCTGGACGCGGTGCTGGCCGGCGGTGTCGACATCGTCCAGTTGCGCGACAAGGGCATGGAGGCCGCCGAGGAGCTGGCCCACCTGGAGGTGTTCGCCGACGCCTGCGCCCGGCACGGCAAGCTGCTCGCGGTCAACGACCGGGCCGACGTGGCCCACGCAGCCGGTGCCGACGTGCTCCACCTCGGCCAGGGCGACCTGCCGGTGTCCGCCGCCCGCGCCATCCTCGGCGACCGGGTCCTGGTCGGCCGCTCCACCCACGCCGAGGCGGAGGCCGCCGCGGCCGCCGTCCAGGACGGCGTGGACTACTTCTGCACCGGCCCCTGCTGGCCCACCCCCACCAAGCCCGGCCGCCACGCCCCCGGCCTCGGCCTCGTCCGGTACACGGCGGGCCTCAAGACCGAGCGCCCCTGGTTCGCCATCGGCGGCATCGACCGCACCAACCTGGACGAGGTGCTCGACGCGGGCGCCCGCCGGGTCGTCGTGGTCCGCGCGCTCACCGGGGCGGACGATCCCGGTGCCGCCGCGGCCGAGTTCGCCAAGCGGCTCCGCGAGGTCTGAGCGCAGGCCGTCCCGGGAACCTGTCCCAAGGGGTGGACAAGTGGCCCGGCAATTCGGCCAAATCGCCGGTGCCCGGTTGGGTCACCGCCCACCCGTGGCTAACCTGCGGGTATGGCCCTCGGAACCGCATCCACCAGGACTGATCGCGCCCGGACCGTGCGGGACATCCTCGCCACCGGCAAGACGGCGTACTCCTTCGAGTTCTACGCGCCGAAGACCCCGCAGGGCGAGCGCAACCTGTGGAACGCGCTGCGCAGGGTCGAGGCCGTCGCGCCCGACTTCGTCTCCGTCACCTACGGCGCGGGCGGCACCACCCGTGCCACCACGGTCAAGGAGACCCAGCAGATCGTCGTCGACACGACGCTCACCCCGGTCGCCCACCTCACCGCCGTCGACCACTCGGTGGCCGAACTCCGCAACATCATCGGCCAGTACGCCGACGCCGGCATCCGCAACATGCTCGCCGTGCGCGGCGACCCGCCCGGCGACCCGATGGGCGACTGGGTGGCGCACCCCGAGGGGCTGCGGTACGCGGCCGAACTGGTGCGCCTCATCAAGGAGTCGGGGGACTTCTGCGTGGGCGTCGCCGCCTTCCCGGAGATGCATCCGCGCTCCGCCGACTGGGACACCGACGTCGCCCACTTCGTGGACAAGTGCCGTGCGGGCGCCGACTACGCCATCACGCAGATGTTCTTCCAGCCCGAGTCCTACCTCCGGCTGCGCGACCGGGTCGAGGCCGCGGGTTGCGAAACCCCCGTCATTCCGGAGATCCTGCCGGTCACCAGCGTGAAGATGCTGGAACGGCTGCCGAAGCTGAGCAACGCGCTGTTCCCGGCCGAGCTGAAAGAGCGCATCCTCTCGGCGAAGGACGACCCGGCGGCGGTACGCTCCCTGGGCATCGAGTTCGCCACGGAGTTCTGCGCTCGGCTGCTCGCCGAAGGAGTGCCCGGACTGCACTTCATCACGCTGAACAACTCCACGGCGACGCTGGAAATCTACGAGAACCTGGGCCTGCACCACCCCCCGCGGGCCTAGACCGGCCGCACCGCGATGGGACACACTGCGTAACGGTCACTGGGAGAGGGGCGTACATGGGCTGGACGGTCCTCTACATCGCGTTCGGCGTCGTCGCGCTGTGGTTGCTCGGCGAAGTGCTGCTGCAGTACAAGGCGCGGCTGCGCTGGCGGCTGCTCGCCTTCACCGGGTTCCTCGGTGTGGTGGTCGGCGTGCTGATGCCGTCGGTCGTCGTCATCGGTCTCGGCGCCATCGCGTTCGCCGTCGGGCAGACCTACGTCACGCTGTCGTTCCGCAAGGGCTTCGCGGCCGGCTGGGCCGTCAAGCGCCCCGACGACGAGGAGGCGGGCCCGGTCACCCGGCGCCGCCGCAACCGCTCCGAGCACCAGGACCCGGCCCTCAGCGCCCCCGAGCCGGACGAGTCCGCCGACTTCGGCCAGGACCACCCCGGCCCGGCGACCGCGGCCCACACCGACGGCTACGGCGCCTACGACGGGGACGACGCCTACGACCGCGACGACGTGTTCACCCCGGTCCGCCCCGACCCCACCGCCGCCGAGACCACCTCGGTCTACGAGCCCCAGCCCATGCCCGACGACACCGGCAGCTACGGCGTCTACGGCGACGGCACCCCGGCCCAGCCCCAGCAGACCGACCAGGCGTACGCCTACGACTACTCGGGCTACGGCCAGCAGGGCTACGCCCCGAGCGGCTACGACACCGGCGCCCAGCAGGCGTACCCCGGCTACACCGACCCCTACGGCCAGGGCTACGAGGGCGGCTACGACAACTCCGGCTACGCGCAGCAGGGTTACGCCCAGCAGGGCTACGGCCAGGACGCGTACGGCGGCCAGGGCGAGACCCCGGCGGGCGGGGTGTGGGTGCCGCAGCAGCGCACCGACGAGAACTACGACGGCGAACTCCCGCCCGAGCAGCAGCAGTACCCCTACCAGGGCTAGACCCAGCAGCACACCACCGGCTACGACGAGCAGTACCGCTACTGAGCGCCGCTCACGTCGAGCCGCGGAACTCCGGCCCCTCCACCACGAGTCCGGCCACCATCGCCCCCGACATCCCGGCGTGCGGCAGCCCGCCGCCGGGGTGGGACCAGCCACCGACCCGGTACAGGCCGGGCAGGCGCGTGGAGTTGGCGGGGTGCAGGAATCCGCCGTCGCCCGCCGCGAGTGAGGGGGCGGGGACCGCGCCGCAACGGGCGCCGGTCTCGGCCGAGTTGTGGTCCGGGGTGCGGATCTCGTGCCAGAGCAGGCGGTCGCGCAGGGCCGGGATCGCCCTGGCGGCCGCGTCGAGCAGGACCTCCGCATGGCGGGCGTCCACGTCCAGGCCGGCGGGCAGGGTCGCCCGCACCACCGCCGACTCGTGGGCGTCGTCCGGGCGCAGCGCCGGGTCGTCGGGACGCAGCACGGTGACCGTGGGGACGGGGAAGGGATCGCCGCCCGGGTTCGCCAGGAAGTCCAGCTCCGCCGCCGCGTCCGGCGCGTGGACGACCGTACGGTGCGCGGCCCCCGCCTCGCGGGCGCCCCTCAGCGCCAGCAGCAGGGTCAGCCGGGCGGCGCCGCGCTCGCCGGGGCGCACATCGCCAGTGCCGTCCAGCGGGCGGTCCGTCAGGCGGGCCGGCAGCGCCGGGTCCACGCCGGCCACCACGTGGTCGGCGTCCACCACCGTGCCGTCGGCCAGCTCGACACCCGCCGCGCGGCCGTCCTTCACCGTGATCCCGGTGACCTCGGCGCCGAACACGAACTCCACCCGGCGCCGCACACAGCGCTCGTACACCGCGCGGGCCAGCTCGCGGATGCCGCCGCGTACGTACCAGGTGCCGAAGGCATGCTCCAGGTACGGCAGGACGGCCGCGCTCGCCGGAGTGGTGCGCGGGTCCAGGCCGTGGGCGAGGGCGTGGCCGGTGAGCAGGGCGGTGAGGCGGTCGTCGCGCAGCTCCCAGCCGGCGACCTCGGCGAGGGTGGTGGCCCGGCGGGTGCGCAGCAGGCGCTTGTGCGGGACGGCCGGATAGGGCTCGCGCTCCGCCAGCACCTGCCAGTTGGGCCACAGCGGCTCCTCCAGCAGAGGGCGCCGGGTGCGGTCCCAGGCTTCGCGGGCCCGCACCAGGAAGTCGCCCCAGCGCTGTCCGACCCCGGCGCCCAGCGCCTCGTCCAGCGCGGAGACGACACCGGCGCGCGAGGCGTTGGGCACGGCGACTTCGGTGCCGTCCGCGAAGAGGTGGCGGGAGGAGGGGTCGACCTGGACCAGCTCGACCAGGTCCTCCAGCGGCTCCTTGCCGGTCTTCAGGAACAGGTCACGCCAGACCGCGGGCAGCGGCAGCAGACCGGGGCCGGTGTCGAAGGCGAACCCGTCCCGCTCGAAGCGGCGCACCGCCCCGCCGTACGTGTCCGTCCGCTCGTACACCGTCACCCGGTGGCCCGCGACGGCCAGCCGGGCGGCCGCCGCCAGCGCGCCCATCCCGGCGCCGATCACCGCAATCCGTGCCATGACGGCGACTTTACCGACCACCACCGACAGTGCCCGGCCCCGGGCCCGAACGCGGGGGCTTGAGTACCCGTACCTAGACGTACAGATGAGTAGCCGCGCGGATGGGCCGGGGACGGCCCGGACGGGAGAGTGGAGACACGGCCAGGGGGCGCGGCCCGGCACCGCCGACACGGGGCGGCGGAACGGACCCGCCCGCCGGCCGCTCCTTCCGCCGATCCGTCGGCGGAAGCGAGACATGGGGCCGTGGCCGTGAGGGCCACGGGGACCGCGGTGGGAACCGTACGGGGGAGCCACGGGGGAGTACGGGGGAGAGCGAGGGCGCCGGACCGGCAGTACGCGGTCCGGCGCCCTCCGCGCGCCCCTGGGTCCCGGAGTGCGGCCTCAGCCCCCGCTGACCCGCCCCTGGAGCAGCCGGGACAGCGCGGAGTGCACGTCGTCCAGCGACCGCTCCGGCTGGAACGCCTGCCAGTCCAGCGCGGCCACCAGCACCATCCCGACCAGCGCGGCCGCCGTGAGCTGGACATCGATCTCGGCGCTGAACTCCCCGGCCGCCACGCCGTCGCGCAGCACCCCCTCCACCACGGCCACGGCCTGCTGGCGCACCACCATCAGGGTCGACTGCCAGGCGCGGTTGGTGCGCCACAGCTCGGCCACGTAGAGCTGGGTGAAGGCCGGGTAGCGGTCGATGAAGACCAGGCCCGCGCGGACCATCGCGTCCAGCGCGTCCACCCCGCCGCCGCCCTCGCGGGCGGTGCGCTCGGCGGCCTCCCGCAGCGAGGCGGTGAGCAGGCCGACGCCGTGCCGCAGCAGCTCCTCGAAGAGCACCGACTTGCTGGCGAAGTTGTAGTAGACGGTGCCCTTCGCCACCCCGGCGCGCTCGGCGATCTCGTCCACCGTGGTCGCGGAGAACCCCTGCTCGGCGATGAGGGTGACGGCCGCCTCGTAGAGCTTCTGCCGGGTGGCCTCGCGGCGCGTGCCGCCGGCGGGCCGGGCGCTGGTGCTTTCCATGGACCCGATTCTCACAGGTGCGCCGGGCCGCCGGGCCGCCTCCGCCGCCCCGGCGCTCACAGGCTCAGCTCCGGGTGCAGCCGCTGGAGCGTCCACACCTGGCGGCGCCGGGCGGTGAGCGCGGTCAGCGCCAGGGCGCCCGCGGTGAACGCCGTCAGCACCAGGCACGCCTGCCACACCGGGCCGAGCCCGCCGCCGGTGATCAGCCGGCGCAGCGCGGAGACCACGTAACTCATCGGCAGGAACGGGTGGATGGCGTTGAAGAAGCCCGGACTGGTCTGCACCGGGTAGGTGCCGCCCGCCGAGGTGAGCTGGAGCATCAGCAGCGCCAGCACCAGGATGCGCCCCGCCGCGCCGAAGCGGGCGTTGAGCCACTGCACGATCGCCGTGAAGCACGCCGTGACCAGGAACAGGAACGCGGTCGTCCCGGCCGCCCGCGCCATCTCCAGCCCGATGCCGAAGTGCAGTACGGACATCAGCGCGGCCGTCTGGAGCACCCCCACCGCCAGCACCGGCAGCCAGCCCGCCAGCGCGATCCGCCAGGACGGGGCACCGGCCGCCAGGGCCCGCCGGTTGAGCGGCGGGATCAGCATGTAGGCGACCATCGCGCCGACCCACAGCGACAGCGGGATGAAGTACGGGGCGAACCCGGTGCCGTAGTTGGGCGCGTGGTGCAGATCGGCGGAGGAGAGCCGGACGGGGTCCGCCATGACGCCGGTCCGCTGGTCGCGGGCGCGCTCGTCGTAGTCGGGGATCTTCCCGGCACCCTCGTGCAGGCCGTCCGCCAGCCGCTCGGCGCCGTCGGTCAGCTTGTACAGGCCGCTGTCCAGGGACTTCGCGCCCGACTCGGCGGTGCCGATGCCCCGGTGCAGGGTGGCCGCGCCGGACTGGGCGGTGCCGAGGCCGGTGTGCAGCTTCTTCGCCCCGGCGGCGACCGCGTTCGCGCCCGCGTTCAGCCTGTCGATCCGGGCGACCGCGTCGGCGACGTCCTGGTGCAGGTGCGGGGCGCGCTCGGCGAGGGCGTCGGCCTGCCGGCGCAGGGTGGTGAGGTTCTTCCGCATGGTCGTCAGATCACCGCCCTGCGCGGCGACGACCTTGTTCAGATCGTCGGCCACCACCGACACGTCGTCCGCCGCCTTCTGGGCCTTCGCCAGGTCCGGGCAGGCCGGGTCGGGTACGGGCGGGGTCTCGCAGCGGGTCCTGTGCACCCGGTCCAGTACGGCGGCGGAGGCGTGGGCGGTCCTCGCGGCGCCGGGGGCGAGCCGGACCAGGGTGTCGAGGTTGTCCTGCACCGTCGCGGCCGAGTCGGAGACCAGGCGGGCGGTGGCCCCGATCGTCCTCCCGTTCTTCTGGAGGAACGGCCCGGCCTTGGCGTACGCCCCGTCGACCTTGTTCGCCAGGGTCTGGGTGCCGGCCGCGACCTGGCGGGAGCCGTCCTCCAGGTCACCGGCGCCCTTGTCGAGCCGGGTCAGGCCCTTGGCGAGCTTGCCGCTGCCGCTGTCGGCCTCCTTCAGGCCGTCCGCGAGCTTCCGGGCGCCCTTCTCCGCCTTGCCCAGTCCCTTCCTCAGCTTGTCGGCGCCCTCGGCGGCGGTCTCGGTCCTGTCGTGCAGGGTGGAGAAGTTGACGAAGATCCGGTCCAGGAAGGTCCGGGAGGTCTTAGTGGACGCGGCCGAGCGGACCTCGGCGAACACGGTCCGGGAGATCTGGCCGACGATGTAGTTGTTCGCGTCGTTGGTGCGCACCTGGAGCGCGCCGGTCTCCGGGGAGTCACCCGAACTGGACGCGATACGGCGGCTGAAGTCGGCCGGGAGGGTCAGCGACAGGTAGTACGTGCCGTCCTCCACACCCCGCCGGGCCTCGGCCGCGTCGACCTCGTGCCACTCGAAGGTCCGCCGCTCACGCAGCCCCTCGACGATGTCGGCACCGGCATGGATCTTCTTCCCGGCCGCCGTCGCGCCCTGGTCCTCGTCGACGAGGGCGACGGGGACGCGGTCCAGGCGGCCGTACGGGTCCCAGAACGACCACAGGTACAGGGCGCCGTAGAGCAGGGGCAGCACCAGCAGCGCGACCAGCGCGGCGCGCGGCAGCCGGCCCCGGCCGAACCGGCGCAGCTCAAGCGCGGCCAGCTTCGGTGAGCGCATCGGGGGCCTCCTCTCGGGGGGCGTCCTCGGTGTCTTCTGAGGCTTCGGTGTCTTCGGTCGGCTGGTCCTTGGTGGGCTCGTCGTCTTCCTCGGGTCCGGCCTCGGCGGGCGCCGTGGAGACGGTGACGCAGTCGTCGGGGGCGGTGCGGCACACGGCCAGGACCGTCGTCCCCGCGTCGGCCAGGGAGCGCAACAGGTCCCACACCTCGGCCCGTTCGGCCGCCGAGAGCTTCAGCTCCACGTCGTCCACCGCCAGCAGCCGGGGCCGGCCGATCAGTGCCAGCGCCACGGACAGCCGCAGCTCCGCCGGCCGCTCCAGGTCCCGTACGGCCGTGCGTGAGCCCTTCGGCAGCCCGTCCAGGTCGAGCCCGGCGGCGGCCAGGGCCGCGTCCGCGCGCAGCCGGGCCTCGTGGGCGCGCTGCGGACGCGGATGCAGCGCCTCGCGCAGCGAGTCGCCGAACCGGCGCTGCAGCAGGGCCCGTTCACGCAGGTGCTCGCCCACGGTCAGCGCGGGCTCCAGGTCGGTCACCCCGGCGACGTTGGCCACCGCGCTGAACCGGCGTACCGCCCCCATCCGCCGGGGGAGGGCGAGGCCGCCGACGGACGCCTCGCCCTCCGTCGGCCTCATCCGCCCGGTGAGCGCCAGCAGCAGAGACGTACGGCCGGAGCCGGACGGTCCCTCCACGGCGATCAGCGAACCCGGCCCGGCCTCGAAGCCGATGTCCCTGAAGGCCCACCCCCGTGGCCCCTTGAGCCCGAACCCCCCGGCCGTGACGTCCACGCCGTGCACAAGCCCCCGCCTCTCCCCGGAACAACTTTTGAACTGACTGGTCAGTTCAAAAGTATGCCCGAACAGACGTGCGCGACAAAGCCCGGATGCCCCACAGGTGTTCCCCGATGCCCCCGCGTGCGGGCCCAGTTGGGGTGAAACGCCAGGTCGGAACGGATTGTCAGTGGCATACCGCACGATGTGGGCATACGGCATCCGTGCCGTCACCGGACGACAGGAGGTTCGTCATGACCAGCTCGTCAGCGGCCACCGCCGCGAGCGACGTCCACCCCGTGCTCCGCCGGTCCACAGCACCGCCCGCCGCCCTCGCCCTGCTCGCCCAGGCCCACACCACGCTGGACGAGGCCACCGCCATGGAGACCCCGAACGAGCGGTACGCCCTGGCCCACCTCGCCGCCCTCCGCGCGGCCGCCGCCGTCCTCGCCGTCCGGGGACGGCCCGAGGCCACCGCGCGCCGCCGGGCCCGTATCCGCCCCGCCTGGGAGGTGCTGCCCGAGCTGGCGCCGGAGCTGGCCGAGTGGAGCGCCCTGTTCGCCTCCGGCGCCGACCGCCGGGCCCGCGCCGAGGCCGGCATCCGGGGCGCGGCCGGCCCCCGCGACGCGGACGACCTGATACGCGACGCGGGCATGTTCCTCCGCCTGATCGAGCGGATGCTCGCCCTCCAGCCGGTGCTGCCCCGGACCAGCCCGGAGAACGCCTGACGCGGGGTTGTCGTCCACTGGGCGAGACGCGGACCACCGCACCCGGCGGGGGTGGCGGGGCGCGGCGGGCGAGGCCATAGGGTGGAGGCGCCTTACGTCTCCACCTGCCGCGCACCTCCCCGTGACCGGCCGGGGAGACCCCCATCGCGCCGCCGGGCAACGGGCGGTGCCGTGCCGAGGAGCAACAGCCGTGCCGGACCCGACGCGCCCCCGCGCCTCTCTCCGTACCGCCGTGGTGTGGGACGTCCTCAAGGACGCCCTCGACCGCCGGGTCAAGGCCACGGGGCGGGACTCGCTGGACGTGCTGGACACCGGCGGCGGCAGCGGCAACTTCGCCGTGCCCGCCGCCCGGCTCGGCCACCGCGTCACCGTCGTCGACCCCAGCCCCAACGCGCTCTTCGCCCTGGAGCGCCGGGCCGCCGAGGCGGGCGTGGCCGAGCGCGTCCGGGGCGTCCAGGGCGACGCCCACGGCCTCTTCGACGTGGTCGAGCGCGGCGGCTACGACGCGGTGCTCTGCCACGGCGTGCTGGAGTACGTGGACGACCCCGCCGAGGGCGTCGGCAACGTGGTCGCCGCGCTGCGCCCCGAGGGCGTGCTCAGCCTGCTCGCGGCCGGCCTCGGGGGCGCCGTCCTGGCCCGCGCCCTGGCCGGGCACTTCACCGAGGCCCGCCAGGCCCTCGCCGACCCCGACGGCCGCTGGGGCGAGGGCGACCCCGTGCCGCACCGCTTCACCCCCGAACAGCTCACCGCCCTGGTCGAGGGCGCGGGTCTGCGGGTCGGCGCCGTGCACGGCGTCCGCGTCTTCGCCGACCTGGTGCCCGGCGTCCTGGTGGACACCGAGCCGGGCGCGCTGGACGCCCTGCTGCGGCTGGAGGCCGCCGTGGCGGAGCTGCCCGCCTTCCACTCCGTGGCCACCCAGGTCCATGTGCTCGGCGAGACCCGCGGGACGGAAGTGCCCGCGGAAGGCGCCGGAGACTGAACCGGCCCCGCGGGACACGGCGCTGATCAGGGGCGCGGCGGCAGATGGAGTACGCCACAAGCCCCCCGATCGAGGGGTTTGCGCCGTATGATCGAGGTACACCGACCGGCATGACGGGTCGGCCGCCGGGGAATGACAGCCTCAGCGAGCCGGGACGCCCTGACGGACCGGTTGGCCAGATGGCGCAGAGGGGCGGGTTTCACGGGGGCGATTCCCTGCCTATCCTGAAAGGACCCCCCAGAGTCGCCCCGGCGACTGCACGATGAGGAGGACTCCGTGCCGCTCTCGGAGCACGAGCAGCGCATGCTCGAGCAGATGGAGCGAGCGCTGTACGCCGAAGATCCCAAGTTCGCGTCGGCGCTCGAGGGAAACGGGCTGCGGACCTACACCCGGCGCCGGGTCTACCAGGCGGTCGCGGGCTTCCTCGTCGGTATCGCGCTCCTCATGGCCGGTATGGTCGCCCAGTTGATCTGGATCAGTGTCGTCGGCTTCCTCGTGATGCTCGGCTGTGCCGTACTCGCCGTCACCGGATGGCGCAAGGCGCCCAAGCCGGGTGAAACCCCCAAGGGCCACACCAGGCGCCGCCCCGTCCGGCGGAAACGTACCGTCATGGAACGCATCGAGGACCGCTGGCAGCGCCGCCGGGACGAACAGGGCCACTGAGCCGGACTCCCCAGGTTTTCGTACGAGGGGGTGACCACCGATTCCGGTGGTCACCCCCTCGGCCGTGTCCGGCCCCGCTACGCCTCCCCGCGCGCCGGCCGCAGCGCCGCCGCCCGCGCCCGGAGCGCCGCCCAGCGGTCCCGCGCCGACCACAGCACCCGCCGGGCCGAGCGCGGCGCGAACAGCGCCCGCAGCCGGGTGCCCCGGCCCACCGGGGCCGCCAGCCCGGCGATCACCCGGCGCACGTCCTGGGCGAGGTCCGGCGCCGATCGCGGCTCCGGCGCGTACAGCACCTGCTCCAGCGCGGCCGCCACCCGGTGCACCGCGGCCCCGGCCTCCCCGTCCAGTCGCCCCAGCCGCACGATGCGGGCCGCCGAGCCGCGCGGGGTCAGCGAGTCGTCCGGTATCACCCCGTGGTCCCAGGCACTGTCGGTCAGCTCCCGCCAGGCCGCCGGCGTCTGCTCGGCCGGGCCGGGGAAGTGCCCGTCCAGCCGTCTGGCCCGCGCCCGGGTCCGCCACAGCATCGGGGACAGCGGGAGCACCACCAGCGCCAGCGCGCCCAGCACGATCAGCGCGGTCCACAGCCCGTTCGACGGACCCGCGCCCCCACCCGGCGCCGCGACCGCCGCCGACGGGCCGGCACACGCCCCCGACTTCTCCCGCGCCGCGCACGTCTCGCTCTGCGTCGCCGCCGCCGAAGGCTCTTCGGACGCCCCGCGCGAGGGCAGTTCCCGGTCCGGGCGGGCGCTGCCCGGGGTGTCCTGCCGGGTGTACGCCGGGGTCGTGCCCCGCGTCGGCGTCGGCTCGAACCGGGTCCAGCCCACTCCCTGGAAGTACAGCTCCGGCCAGGCGTGCGCGTCCTTCAGGCTCACCGACACCGAGCCGTCGCCCTGCGGAGTCCCCGGCGCGAAACCGACCGCCACCCTGGCCGGAATGCCCAGCGTGCGGGCCATCGCGGCCATGGCGAAGGAGAAGTGGACGCAGAACCCCTCCTTCTTCTTGAGGAAGTTGGCGATCGCGTTCGCGCCCCGGCCCACCTGCACCTCGGTGTCGTACCGGAAGCCGCCGTCCACCGAGAACCAGTCCTGGAGCCGTACCGCCTCCTCGTAGTGGTTGCGCGCCCCCGAGGTGACCTCCTCGGCGGTCCGCGCCACCACGTCCGGCAGCCGGGACGGCACCCGGGTGTACTCCCGTTCCAGCGCGGCCGGCGGCTTGGGGGCGTCGGCGAGCTGCTTCGCGGTCGGCCGCAGGTCCAGGCTGGTGACCTGGTAGGTCTCGCCGCGCGTGGTCTGCCCGTGGTCGCCGACCAGGGTCATGCCGACCGGCTCGTACCGCCAGTTGCCGTCGATCCGGACCCCGCTCGGCGGATACGGCATCGGCAGCCAGTCCTGGGCGTACCAGTCCGCCGCCGTGATCACCGTGCGCAGCGTGGTCCGCTTGACGTCGTCGCTCAGGCCCGCCGGGGCCGGGAAGACCCCTGGCACCGCCGCGATGCGGCGCTGGGACGGCTTCCAGTCGGTGCCGTCGAAGTCGTCCAGGGACACTATCCGCACATACATGTCCGGCACCTCGCCGGAGCTGGGCCGCAGGGAGAGCACCTGGCGGTCGTCGTCCACGTTCAGGCTGTCCCGCAGCGACACCAGCGGGTTCACCGCCGAGATCGTGCCGCCCCGGCCGTTGCCCGCGCCGACACCCGACCCCGCCTGGCCCAGCAGGCCGCCGTTCAGCGTCGGCAGGGCCAGCGGCACCACCAGGGCCACGCCCAGCGCCACCGCGCCGATCCGGCGCCCGGTGCGCGCCGGGGCCGTCACCCCGGCCGCCGGGGCACCGGCGCGCGGGGCGCCGCCGAAGACCCGGCCCCACTGGGCGAGCCGCTCCCGGCCCTCCGCGAGCAGCAGCATCAGATAACCGGCCGCCGCCACCAGGAACCACAGCCAGTCCGCCGCCCCGTCCGACAGCCCGGCCGCCACCGAGTACAGCGCCAGCAGCGGCAGCCCCGCGGGTGCCGCGCGCCGGAAGGTCACCGCCAGGGTGTCCACCAGCAGATGCACCAGCAGCACCCCGCCGACCAGCAGCAGCCGGATGCCGTCGGTGAGCGGCGCCGGGATCGCGTAGTGGTTCACGTCGTCCGCGCCCTGCCCGAACAGTGCCCCGAACCGCAGGAACGCATCCGGCCCCGGCAGCAGCCCGCCCAGCGCCTCGGCCCGCGCGAAGACCAGCGTCAGCAGCACCAGCGTCACCAGCAGTTGCGCCGACAGCGTCAGCGACCGGGACAGCGGAACCCGCCGGGCCGCGATGCCCACCCCCGCCTGCACGGCCACCAGCAGGGCCGACAGCAGCAGCCAGGTGGGGCCGTCGACCAGGGGCAGCAGGGCCGAGGACGCCATCAGCGTCGCCGCCGCCGCGCACAGCGCCAGTCGTGCCCGCCCGCTCATCCCCGTGCCCTCCCGCTCAGCGCGGCCGGACCCGGCCGCTCCTGGTCCGCCTGCCGCCACAGCTCCTCCAGCGAGGCCCCGCGCGGCACACCCAGCGCCGTCCAGCCGCCCTCGCGCAGCACCCGGAGCCGCTGGGGCAGCGGGGCGTTCGGCTCGGGTACCGCCGTCGGCTCGCGCGTCCAGTCGTCCGGGTCCAGTACGAAGGCGACCGCGCCGCCGCGCCTGCGCATCCGGGCCACCGAGGCCGCCTGGCCGCCGTCCAGGTCACCGAGGAAGGCGACCAGCAGCCCGTCGTGCCCGTCGCGCAGCACGTCGTACGCGCCCGCCAGGTCGGTGCCGTCGGAGTGATCGATGACCGCGAGGGTGTCCATCATCAGCGCGGCCGCCGCCGCCCGTTCGTGCCCCGAGCCGCCCTCGCCGGACACCGTGACCCCGAAGTCCGTCAGCAGCCGCACCGAGAACCCCCGCTCCAGCAGATGCGCCACCACCGAGGCTGCCCCCGACACCGCCCACTCGAAGGCCGAGCCGGGGCCCGCGCCCTCGTAGGCCACCGCGCGGGTGTCCAGCAGCACGGTGCACCGCGAGCGGCGGGGCTGCTCCTCGCGGCGCACCATCAGCTCGCCGTGCCTGGCGGTGGAGCGCCAGTGCACCCGGCGCAGGTCGTCGCCGTGCCGGTAGCCGCGCGGGATCAGGTCGTCCTCGCCGGCCAGTGCCAGCGAGCGCTGCCGCCCGTCGCCGTGCCCGAGCGACTCCCCGCCGAACCGGACCGGCGGCAGCGGCTCCACCCGGGGCAGCACCGTCAGCGTGTCGTACGCCGAGGAGGACCGGGTCAGCTCGCACATCCCGAACGGGTCGCTCAGCCGCACCTGGAGCGGCCCGAGCCGGTATCGGCCGCGCAGGTCCGAGCGCACCCGGTAGGACACCTCGCGATGCCCGCCCGGCTCGACCCGGTCCAGCACGAACCGCGGCCGGGGCCCCAGCACGTACGGCACCCGGTCCTGGAGCATCAGCAGGCCGGTGGGCAGGCGGGAGACGTTGTCCACGCGCAGCCGCACCCGTGCCTCCCCGGCCGCGGGCACCCGCGTGGGGGCCAGACCGCGCTCGGCGGTCACCCGGTGCCGGGTGCGGTGCAGCACGGTCGCGCAGAGCAGCGGCAGCACCGCCAGGAGCAGGCCCACCCGCAGCAGATCGTCCTGGCCCAGCACATAGGCGCAGATCGCGGCGGCGATCCCGGCGGCCAGGAAGGAGCGCCCGCGGGTGGTGAGCCCCGACAGCGTCGCACGCACCCCGCCCCGCCCCCCGGCGGACATCACCGACCCCTGGGAGACCGCAGCGGACGCGGGGGACGGGCCGGTGAGGCGTCCAGGCCGTCGTAGCCGCTCTGCCGGCCGGTGGTGGGCACGGCCGTGTGCTGAATGATCTCCCGCACCACGTCCTCCGCCGTCCGGCCGCCGAGCTGCGCCTCCGAGGTGGGCAGCAGGCGGTGGGCCAGCACGGGCGGGGCGAGCGCCTGGAGGTCGTCCGGCAGCGCGTACTCCCGGCCCTCCAGGGCGGCGGACGCCTTCGCCGCGCGCAGCAGGTGCAGCGTCGCGCGCGGGGAGGCGCCGAGTCTGAGGTCGGGGTGGGACCGGGTGGCGGCGACCAGCTCCACCGCGTACCGCCGCACGGCCTCGGAGACGTGCACCGCGCGCACCGCCTCGATCAGCTTCACGATCTCGTGCGCGTGCGCCACCGGCTCCAGGTCCTCCAGCGGGGAGGCCCCGCCGTGCACGTCCAGCATCCGCAGCTCGGCCTCGACGCTCGGATAGCCCACGGAGACACGGGCCATGAAGCGGTCGCGCTGGGCCTCGGGCAGCGGGTACGTGCCCTCCATCTCGACCGGGTTCTGCGTCGCCACCACCATGAAGGGGCTCGGCAGTTCGTAGCTGTGGCCGTCGATGGTGACCTGGCGCTCCTCCATGGACTCCAGCAGCGCCGACTGGGTCTTGGGGGAGGCGCGGTTGATCTCGTCGCCGATCACGATCTGCGCGAAGATCGCCCCCGGCTTGAACTCGAAGTCACCGCCGCGCTGGTCCCAGATGGAGACCCCGGTGATGTCCGAGGGCAGCAGGTCGGGGGTGAACTGGATGCGCCGCACCGAGCAGTCGATGGACCGCGCCAGCGCCTTGGCCAGCATGGTCTTGCCCACGCCGGGCACGTCCTCGATCAGCAGATGCCCCTCGGCCAGCAGCACGGTCAGCGCCAGCCGTACGACCTCGGGCTTGCCCTCGATCACGTCCTCCACCGAAGCGCGGACCCGCTCCGCGGTGGCCGTCAGCTCCCGCCCCGCGCCCGACTCCGTTCGAGCGGGGACGCCCCCCTGGCTCGCCCGATCGTCATAGGTCGTCACCCGGCCCTCCTCGGCCCGTCATCACCCAGGGCCTGTGCACGCGAGCGCGACCGGCCCACCCCGGAACTGCGACGCCGCACGGACCAGGCCGCGCGCCGTCACACCACGCATTCTTGCCGCCGTTACGGATTCGTGTCACCGCCTGTGGACAACTGCCCCCGTGATGCCGGGCTTGCGGCCCTTTCACCCCCCGCCACAAGGGCGGGAGGAGGGGCCGCCGGGGCGTCAGGCCGACTGCGCGTCGCCGCCGTCGGCCGGGTCGATCTCCCGGAGCAGACCGGTGCGCACGTCGAAGACGAAGCCGCGCACGTCGTCGGTGTGCAGCAGGAACGGGGAGGTCCGCACCCGCTGCATCGACTGCCGTACGTCCTGGTCCACGTCCCGGAACGCCTCCACCGCCCACGCCGGGCGCTGGCCGACCTCCATCTCCAGCTCGTGCCGGAACTCCTCGGTGAGGGACTCCAGACCGCACCCGGTGTGGTGGATCAGGACCACGCTGCGGGTGCCCAGCGCGCGCTGACTGATGGTCAGCGAGCGGATCACGTCGTCGGTGACCACGCCGCCCGCGTTGCGGATGGTGTGGCAGTCGCCCAGCTCCAGGCCGAGCGCGGCGTGGAGGTCGAGGCGGGCGTCCATGCAGGCGACGACGGCGACCTGGAGCACCGGACGCGCGTCCATGCCGGGGTCGGTGAACTCGCTCGCATACGTCTGGTTGGCGCCGACCAGGCGGTCCGTGACGCTGCCGCCACCCGTTATGGCGTTGTCGGACCCGGTCGGAACTGCTGCGGAAGTCGTCATGCTCCCGACGTTACTGGTCACCCGTGTCCCCGGCCTGCTGTGGACGGCCACAAAGAACCACTTCGTGGCTTGTTGTGAGCTAACCCACACGGAGCGCGAACCTCCGCCGGACGGGTGAATCCCGGCGAATCGCAGGCCCGCTCCACAAGCCGTACGCGACGCGCAGGCCGGTTGATTGACCGCGACACAGGGTGGACTAAAGTGACGCGAAGCGGGAGGCGCGGCTCTTCCCGCTGGTGAAACCCCCGGAGACCCCGGCATCCGTCCGGACCGTCTCCCCGCGTGCGCGGCGCGTACGTGCGGCCCGGCCTCCTCCCGCTCCCGGCCGGCCGACGCTTCCGGCGCCGGCGGGCCTCCCCTTCACGGAGCGGGCGGGGACCCGGCGGTGCGTACCGCCCGCCGGAATGAGAGGCCCCCTTGACCGAGAGTCGACACGTCCCGGTGATGCTCCAGCGGTGCCTGGACCTGCTGGCGCCCGCCCTGGAGCGGCCGGGAGCGGTGGTCGTCGACTGCACCCTCGGCCTCGGCGGCCACAGCGAGGCGCTGCTGGCCCGCTTCCCCGAGGTCCGGCTGATCGGCCTCGACCGGGACAAGGAAGCCCTCCGGCTCTCCGGCGAACGCCTCGCCCCCTACGGCGACCGCGCCACCCTCGTGCACGCCGTCTACGACGAACTCCCCGAGGTCCTCGACCGCCTGGGCATCCCGTCCGTCCAGGGCGTCCTGTTCGACCTCGGCGTCTCCTCCATGCAGTTGGACGAGGCCGACCGAGGCTTCGCCTACGCCCAGGACGCCCCGCTCGACATGCGTATGGACCAGACGGCCGGCATCAGCGCCGCCGAGGTCCTCAACACCTACCCGGCCGGTGAACTGGTCCGCATCCTGCGCGCCTACGGCGAGGAGAAGCAGGCCAAGCGGATCGTCTCGGCGATCGTCCGCGAGCGCGAGAAGGAGCCGTTCACCAACAGCGCCCGCCTCGTCGAGCTGATCCGGGACGCCCTGCCGCAGGCCGCCAAGCGCACCGGCGGCAACCCCGCCAAGCGCACCTTCCAGGCCCTGCGTATCGAGGTCAACGGCGAACTCTCCGTACTGGAGCGTGCCGTGCCGGCCGCGGTGAAGGCGCTGGCGGTCGGCGGGCGGATCGCCGTGCTGTCGTACCAGTCGCTGGAGGACCGGCTGGTCAAGCAGGTCTTCGCGGCCGGTGCCGCCAACACCGCGCCGCCCGGACTGCCCGTGGTGCCCGAGCGCTACCAGCCCCGCCTCAAGCTCCTCACCCGCGGTGCCGAACTTCCCACCGAGGAGGAGATCGCCGAGAACCGCCGGGCCGCCCCGGCCAGGCTGCGCGGCGTCGAGCGCATCAGGGAGGACACCGAGTGAACGAACGGGGCCGGCCGGGTGCCACGACCCGCCGGGAGGGACAGTGAGCAGCAAGCCCGCACCTCGGGGGAGGGCGGCCCGGCTCGCCCGGCTCATCCCCGCCGGCCGCGCCCGCGCGGCCCGCACCCCCTTCGTCCTCCTCGTCGTCCTGCTCCTGGGCGGCGGACTCCTCGGCCTGCTGGTGCTCAACTCCGCGCTCAGCGAAGGGTCGTTCGAGCTGGACGACATACAGCGCAAGACCAAGAGCCTCACCGACGAGGAGCAGGCCCTCCAGCGGGACATCGACGCCTACTCCGCGCCCGACGCACTCCAGCGCCGCGCCCGCGAACTCGGCATGGTGCCCGGTGGCGACCCCGCCTTCCTCGACCCCGACGGCAGCGTCAAGGGCGTGCCCAGCGCGGCCCCCCGTTCCGCCGTCCTCACCGGCCCCCGCGCCCCCGAGGCGCTGACCGCCGCCCCCACCACCACCCCGGCCACGCCGAGCAGCACCCCCAGCACCACCCCGGCGACCCCCGCCGCCACGACTCCCGCGCCGGGCGGCACCCTCCGGTCCGCCCCCACCACCCCGACCCCCGGCAGGTGACGGAAGTGTCCGACAGGGAAACGCCGCGCCGCCGCGTGCCCGGACCCGCGAGGCCGCCCCGTCCCCGGAGCGCGGCCCCCCGCCGCCCCGGCCCCGGCGCCCGCCCCGCACGCCGCCCCTCCGGCGGCCGCCGGCCCCCGGCCAAGCCCGCCCTGCGGCTCGGCAGCCCCCGGCCCCGGCTGCGCCTGGTCGGCCTCGCCCTCGCCCTGGTGCTGACCGCCTTCACCGTGCGCCTCCTCCAGGTGCAGGCCGTGGACGCCGCCACCTACAGCGCCAAGGCCGAGCAGAACCGCTACGTGGCGCACACCCTGACCGCCGAGCGCGGCGGCATCACCGACCGCAACGGCGTCGCCCTCGCCGTCAGCGAGGACGCCTACGACATCACCGCCGACCCGATGATGTTCAACAGCGAACAGCTCAAGATCTCCGACGGGCCCGAGCAGGCCGCCGCGCTGCTCGCGCCGATCCTCGGCCAGGACCAGGAAACGCTCGTCAAGAAGCTCCGCCCCGCCAACAAGCAGTCCCGCTACGCCCGGCTGGCCTCCCGGCAGACCCCGCAGGTCTGGAAGCAGATCAAGGACCTCAAGGCCGCCTTCGTCAAGAAGGGCACCCCCAACGTGCTCGCCGGGGTCTTCGCCGACCCCAGCAGCCAGCGGGTATACCCCAACAAGGAGCTGGCCGCCGGGATACTGGGCTGGGTCAACAGCGAGGGCCGGGGCGGCGGCGGCATCGAGCAGCAGCTCGACAAGCAGCTCTCCGGCAAGGACGGCAAGATCCGCTACGCCCAGTCCGGCGGCCGCGAGGTGCCCACCGCGGGCTCCACCGAGACGCCCGCCGTGCCCGGCAGCGACGTCGAGCTGACCATCGACCGCGACATCCAGTGGGCCGCGCAGAACGCGATCTCCGAGCAGGTGAGGAAGTCCAGGGCCGACCGCGGCTACGTCGTCGTCCAGGACACCGCCACCGGCCAGATCCTCGCCATGGCCAACTCGCCCGGCTTCGACCCCAACGACCTGTCCAAGGCCGACTCCGCCGCCATGGGCAACCCCGCCCTCCAGGACGCCTACGAACCCGGCTCGACCGCCAAGGTGATGTCCATGGCGGCCGTGCTGGAGGAGAACGCGGCCACCCCGCTCACGCATGTCGTCGTACCCAACCGGCTGCACCGGGGAGACCGGCTCTTCCAGGACGACGTCGACCACGCCACCTGGTACCTCACCCTCAACGGCGTGCTCGCCAAGTCCAGCAACATCGGCACCATCCTCGCCGCCGGCCAGCTCGGCAAGACCCAGCGGGCCGCCAACGACACGCTCTACTCCTACCTGCGCCAGTTCGGCATCGGCCGCTACACCGGGCTCGGCTTCCCCGGCGAGACACCGGGCATCCTCGCGCCCGCCGCCAAGTGGTCCACCTCGCAGCAGTACACGATCCCTTTCGGCCAGGGCTTCTCCATCAACGCCATGCAGGCCGCCTCCGTCTACTCCACCATCGCCAACGGTGGAGTACGCGTCGCGCCCACCCTGGTGCGCGGCACCAGGGGCGCCGACGGCCGCTTCGCCCCCGCGCCCAAGCCCAAGAAGACCCGTGTGGTCAGCGAGAAGACCGCGAAGACCGTCGCCCAGATGCTGGAGTCGGTCGTCGACGACGAGCAGGGCACCGGCGTCAAGGCCCGCATTCCGGGGTACCGGGTGGCGGGCAAGACCGGCACCGCCAACCGCGTCGATCCGGCCACCGGGAGGTACCACGGCTACACCTCGTCCTTCGCCGGATTCGCCCCCGCCGACAAGCCCCGCCTCACCGTCTACTGCGCCATCCAGAACGCCACCTCCGGCAGCTACTTCGGCGGCCAGATCTGCGGTCCGGTCTACAAGCAGGTGATGGAGTTCGCGCTGAAGACCATGCAGGTGCCGCCGACCGGAGCCAAGGCCGCCGCCCTGCCCGTCTCCTACCGGCCCTGACCGCCCCACCGGAACCAGGCAACGACCACCAGGAACGAGCCCGTGACAACGATCACCCCCGACGACGGGAACCGAGGGACCCTCCGCACCGACCGCGAGCCCCGTTTTAGCTCCGGAGCGGGTACTCCCGGTACGCTCACCGCCGTGCCACACGCCGATCAGTCCCAAACCACTCAGAAAGGCGCTTCCGTGACAAATCCGGGACCGCCGCGACCCGTTCAGGTCTCCGCCATCTCCCTCGCGGAACTGGCCGGTCAACTGGGTACCGCCGCGCCCGCCGAGTCCGCCGCGTCCGTCGGGGTCACCGGCATCACCCACGACTCGCGGGCCGTCCGCCCCGGTGACGTGTACGCCGCCCTGTCCGGCGCCAGACTGCACGGCGCCGACTTCGCCACCCAGGCGGCCGGCCTGGGCGCCGTCGCCGTCCTCACCGACCCGGCGGGCGCCGACCGCGCCGCCGCGACCGGCCTGCCGGTCCTGGTCGTGGAGGACCCGCGCGCGGAGATGGGCGAACTGGCGGCCACCATCTACGGCCGGCCCGGCCGGGGCATGCTCCAGATCGGCATCACCGGCACCTCCGGCAAGACCACCACCGCCTACCTGGTCGAGGGCGGCCTGCGGGCCGCCGGCCGGACCACCGGACTGGTCGGCACGGTCGAGACCCGCATCGGCGACGAGCGCATCAAGTCCGAGCGCACCACCCCCGAAGCCACCGACCTCCAGGCCCTGTTCGCCGTCATGCGCGAACGCGGCACCGACGCCGTCGCCATGGAGGTCTCCAGCCACGCCCTGGTCCTCGGCCGGGTCGACGGCTGCGTCTTCGACATCGCGGTCTTCAACAACCTCAGCCCGGAGCACATGGAGTTCCACTCCGGCATGGAGGACTACTTCCAGGCCAAGGCGAGCCTGTTCACCCCCGAGCGCAGCAGGCTCGGCGTGGTCAACGCCGACGACGAGTACGGCCGCAGGCTCGTCACCGAGGCCGGCGTCCCCGTCGTCACCTTCTCCGCCGAAGGCCATCCGGACGCCGACTGGCGCGCCGAGGACGTCCAGATCGGGCCCATGGACTCGACGTTCACCGCGCTCGGGCCCAACGGCGAGCGCGTACACGCCCGTTCGCCGCTGCCCGGCCCGTTCAACGTGGCCAACACCCTCGCCGCGCTGGCCGCCCTCGCCGCCGCCGGGATCGACCCGCAGACCGCCGCCGACGGCATCGCCACCGTGCCCGGCGTCCCCGGCCGCCTGGAGCGCGTCGACGCCGGACAGCCCTACCTCGCCGTCGTCGACTACGCCCACAAGACCGACGCGGTCGAGTCGGTGCTCAAGGCGCTGCGCAAGGTCACCAAGGGCCGGGTGCACCTGGTGCTCGGCTGCGGCGGCGACCGCGACCGCACCAAGCGCGGCCCGATGGGCGCGGCCGCGGCCCGGTACGCCGACACGGCCGTACTGACCTCCGACAACCCCCGCTCCGAGGACCCGCTGGCGATCCTGGCGACCATGCTCGAAGGCGCCGCCTCCGTCCCCGCGCACGAGCGGGGCGAGGTGCTGCTCTTCGAGGAGCGGGCCGCCGCCATCGCCGCCGCAGTGGGCCGCGCCGCCGCCGGTGACACGGTGCTGGTCGCGGGCAAGGGCCACGAGCAGGGCCAGGACATCGCCGGCGTGATCCGTCCCTTCGACGACCGCCAGGTGCTCCGCGAAGCAATCCAGAACACCCAGGGATGAACTTGTGATCGCCCTCTCCCTCGCCGAGATCGCATCAGTCGTCGGCGGGCAGACGCACGACATACCGGATACGTCCGTCCAGGTCACCGGCCCGGTCGTCCGGGACTCCCGCGAGGTGGTGCCCGGCACCCTGTTCGTCGCCTTCGTCGGCGAGCGGGTGGACGGTCACGACTTCGCGGCCCAGGTCGTCGAGGCGGGCGCCGTCGCCGTACTGGCGACGCGTCCCGTCGGCGTGCCCGCGATCGTCGTGGACGACGTGCAGACCGCCCTCGGCGCCCTCGCCCGGCACGTGGTGGAGCGCCTCGGCGCCACCCTCGTCGCGCTGACCGGCTCGGCCGGCAAGACCAGCACCAAGGACCTGATCGCCCAGGTGCTGGGCGGCAAGGCGCCGACCGTGTTCACGCCCGGCTCGCTCAACAACGAGATCGGGCTGCCGCTGACCGCCCTGTCCGCCACCGAGGAGACGAAGTTCCTCGTGCTGGAGATGGGCGCCCGCGGCATCGGACACATCCGGTACCTCGCCGAACTCACCCCGCCGAAGGTCGGGTTGGTGCTCAACGTGGGCAGCGCCCACATCGGCGAGTTCGGTGGCCGCGAGCAGATCGCCCAGGCCAAGGGCGAGTTGGTGGAGAGCCTGCCCGCAGCGGCCGACGGCGGCGTGGCGATCCTCAACGCCGACGACCCGCTGGTGCGCGCGATGGCCTCCCGTACCAAGGCGAAGGTGGTCCTTTTCGGAGAGTCGGCCGAAGCGGACGTACGCGCCGAGAACGTACGACTCACGGACAGCGGACAGCCCTCCTTCAGGCTTCACACACCCTCCGGTGCAAGCGACGTGACCATGCGCCTGTACGGTGAGCACCACGTGTCGAACGCGCTCGCCGCGGCCGCCGTCGCCCATGAGCTGGGCATGTCCGCAACCGAGATTGCCACCGCGCTCTCCGGGGCGGGCACCCTCTCCCGCTGGCGCATGGAGGTCACCGAGCGCCCGGACGGCGTGACCATCGTCAATGACGCCTACAACGCCAACCCCGAGTCCATGCGGGCCGCCCTCAGGGCGCTCGCGGCCATGGGCAAGGGGCGCCGCACGTGGGCGGTGCTCGGCAAGATGGCCGAGCTGGGGGACGAGGCTCTCGCCGAGCACGACGCGGTCGGACGGCTCGCCGTCCGGCTCAACGTCAGCAAGCTCGTCGCGGTCGGTGGCATCGAAGCCTCCTGGCTGCAACTGGGCGCATACAACGAGGGTTCGTGGGGTGAGGAGTCGGTGCACGTGTCCGACGCACAGGCGGCGATCGACCTTTTGCGCAAGCAGTTGCGTCCGGGGGACGTCGTGCTGGTGAAGGCGTCCCGGTCGGTGGGGCTGGAGAGTGTCGCGCAGACGCTCGCCGAGGCCGGTACCGAGGGTGAGGTCGCCGCCCGATGATGAACCAGGTCCTGTTCTCGGGCGTCATCGGTCTCTTCCTGACGCTGATCGGCACCCCGCTGCTGATCAAGCTCCTCGCCCGCAAGGGTTACGGCCAGTACATCCGCGACGACGGCCCGCGCGAGCACGCCAGCAAGCGCGGTACGCCGACCATGGGCGGTATCGCCTTCATCCTGGCCACGATCGCCGCGTACTTCCTCAGCAAGGTGATCACCGGCAAGCCGCCGACCTACTCCGGTCTGCTGGTGCTCGGCCTGATGTTCGGCATGGGCCTGGTCGGCTTCCTCGACGACTACATCAAGATCGTCAAGCGCCGTTCGCTCGGTCTGCGGGCCAAGGCGAAGATGGCCGGCCAGCTCATAGTCGGCATCGGCTTCGCCGTCCTCGCCCTCCAGTTCCCCGACAACCGGGGCAACACGCCGGCCTCCACCAAGCTGTCGTTCATCACGGACTTCGGCTGGACCATCGGCCCGGTGCTGTTCGTGGTCTGGGCGCTCTTCATGATCCTCGCCATGTCCAACGGCGTGAACCTCACCGACGGTCTGGACGGCCTGGCCACCGGCGCCTCCGTCCTCGTCTTCGGCGCCTACACGTTCATCGGCGTCTGGCAGTTCCAGGAGTCCTGCGCCAACGCCATGACCCTGACCAACCCGGCCGCCTGCTACGAGGTGCGCGACCCGCTGGACCTCGCGGTGGTCGCCTCCGCCCTGATGGGCGCCTGCCTGGGCTTCCTGTGGTGGAACACCTCCCCGGCGAAGATCTTCATGGGCGACACCGGCTCGCTCGCCCTCGGCGGTGTCCTCACCGGCCTGGCCATCCTCTCCCGCACGGAGCTGCTGGTGGCCATCATGGGCGGCCTGTTCGTCCTCATCACCATGTCGGTCGTCATCCAGGTCGGCTCCTTCCGGCTCACCGGGAAGCGCGTCTTCCGGATGGCGCCGCTCCAGCACCACTTCGAACTCAAGGGCTGGTCCGAGGTCCTTGTCGTGGTCCGCTTCTGGATCATCCAGGGCATCTGCGTCATCGTCGGACTGGGCCTCTTCTACGCGGGATGGGCAGCGGACAAGTGACCTCCTCGGTGCCCTCGGGGCCCAGCGAATTCCAGGGCAAGCACGTCACCGTCGCCGGGCTCGGCGTCTCCGGCCTGCCGGCCGCGAAGGCGCTGCACGCGCGCGGGGCGGTCGTCACGGCCGTCAACGACGGCGACGACGCCCGCGCCCGCGAGCAGGCGGCGGAACTGGAGGCGCTCGGCATCACCGTCCGCCTCGGCGACGGCGCGACCCTGCCCGAGGGCACCGAGCTGATCGTCACCGCGCCCGGCTGGCAGCCCGGCAAGCCGCTGTTCCGCGCCGCCGAGCAGGCGGGCGTCCCCATTTGGGGCGACGTCGAGCTGGCCTGGCGCCTGCGCGGCCCCGACGCGGCTCCCTGGCTCGCCGTCACCGGCACCAACGGCAAGACCACGACCGTGCAGATGCTCGCCTCCATCCTCAAGGCGGCGGGTCTGCGCACGGCCGCGGTCGGCAACATCGGCGTCTCCCTGCTGGACGCCGTCCTCGGCGACGAGAAGTACGACGTGCTCGCCGTCGAGCTGTCCAGCTACCAGCTCCACTGGGCGCCCTCCCTGCGCGCCTACTCCGGCGCCGTCCTCAACCTCGCCCCGGACCACCTCGACTGGCACGGCTCCATGGACGCCTACGCCGCCGACAAGGGCCGCATCTACGAGGGCAACAAGGTCGCCTGCGTCTACAACGTGGCCGACCCGCGCACCGAGGACCTGGTGCGCGAGGCCGATGTCGAAGAGGGCTGCCGGGCCGTCGGGTTCACGCTCCAGGCGCCCGCGGTCTCCCAACTCGGCGTCGTGGACGGCATCCTGGTCGACCGCGCCTTCGTGGAGAACCGGCAGAAGAACGCGCAGGAGCTGGCCGAGGTCTCCGACGTCGACCCGCCCGCCCCGCACAACATCGCCAACGCCCTTGCCGCGGCGGCCCTCGCGCGCTCCTTCGGGGTGCCCGCGCAGGCGGTGCGCGACGGACTGCGCGCCTTCAAGCCGGACGCCCACCGCATCGCCCACGTCGCCGACATCGACGGCGTGGCCTACGTGGACGACTCCAAGGCGACCAACACCCATGCCGCACAAGCGTCGTTGGCCGCCTACGAGCCGATCGTGTGGATCGCGGGGGGACTGGCCAAGGGTGCCGAGTTCGACGAGCTGGTGGCCAACTCCGCGAAGCGGTTGCGGGGCGTCGTCCTGATCGGCGCCGACCGCGCGCTGATCCGCGAGGCCCTCGCGCGACACGCCCCGGAAGTACCCGTCGTGGACCTCGACCGGACCGACACTGGGGCGATGCTCCAGGCGGTGACGGAGGCGAAGCGGCTGGCCCGGGCGGGCGACACGGTCCTGCTGGCCCCGGCCTGCGCCTCCATGGACATGTTCACCAACTACAACCAGCGCGGCGACGCGTTCGCGGCCGCGGTCCGCGAACTCGGCGCCTGACCCCGGCCGCCCGTGCCGGGCGGACCTTGGGAGGGACGCGTGGGACGGTCGACGTTCAGCGGAGGCCAGGATGCCCAGTAGCCGTACCGGACGGCCGCCCGTACAGCGGGCGGCCCGTCCCGCGCCCCCGAGGATCGCGGGCGAGAACCCGCTGCGCCGGCTGCGCACCCGCGCCCGCAAGGCGTGGGACCGCCCGCTGACCGCCTACTACCTGATCCTGGGCGGCAGCATGCTGATCACCGTCCTGGGGCTGGTGATGGTCTACTCGGCCTCCCAGATCACCGCGCTGCAGCTCTCGCTGCCCGGCTCGTTCTTCTTCCGCAAGCAGTTCCTCGCCGCGCTCATCGGCGGCGCGCTGCTGTTCGCCGCCTCCCGGATGCCGGTCAAGCTGCACCGGGCGCTGGCCTACCCGATCCTGGCCGCCGCCGTGTTCTCCATGGCCCTGGTGCAGGTGCCGGGGATAGGGATGTCGGTCAACGGCAACCGGAACTGGATCGCGCTCGGCGGCTCCTTCCAGATCCAGCCCAGCGAGTTCGGCAAGCTCGCCCTGGTGCTGTGGGGCGCCGACCTGATCGCCCGCAAGCAGGAGAAGCGGCTGCTGACCCAGTGGAAGCACATGCTGGTCCCGCTGGTCCCGGTCGCCTTCCTGCTGCTCGGACTGATCATGCTCGGCGGTGACATGGGCACCGCGATCATCCTCACCGCGATCCTCTTCGGCCTGCTCTGGCTGGCCGGCGCCCCGACCCGGCTCTTCGCCGGGGTGCTGTCGGTGGCGGGGCTGATCGGTGTGATCCTCATCAAGACCAGCCCCAACCGGATGGCCCGGCTCGCCTGCATCGGCGCCACCGAGCCCAAGGCGGGCGCCGCCGACTGCTGGCAGGCCGTGCACGGCATCTACGCCCTGGCCTCGGGCGGGATCTTCGGTTCCGGACTCGGCGCCAGCGTGGAGAAATGGGGCCAACTCCCCGAAGCCCACACGGACTTCATCTTCGCCGTCACAGGTGAGGAACTGGGTCTCGCGGGCACGCTGTCGGTACTGGCCCTGTTCGCGGCTCTAGGCTATGCGGGTATCCGCGTGGCCGGACGCACGGAGGACCCCTTCGTGAGGTACGCCGCGGGAGGCGTGACGACGTGGCTCATCGCCCAGGCGGTGATCAACATCGGTGCGGTGCTCGGCCTGCTGCCGATCGCCGGCGTCCCGCTCCCGCTGTTCTCCTACGGAGGGTCCGCCCTGCTGCCGACCATGTTCGCCGTCGGGCTGCTGATCGCGTTCGCGCGTGACGAGCCCGGTGCGCGGGCGGCACTTGCGATGCGGCAACCCCGCTTTGGTAGAAAGCGGTCGGGGGGCTCCCGTGCCGAGCGGGTGCCACGGAGATGGAACACGATGCGACGGCGTGCCTCGGCGGCGCGTCCGTCCGGAGAGCGGTGAATTTCGGTGCATGTCGTACTCGCCGGCGGGGGTACCGCGGGCCACATCGAGCCCGCGCTCGCCCTCGCGGACGCCCTGCGGAGGCAGGACCCCACCGTGGGGATCACGGCCCTGGGCACGGAGCGCGGCCTGGAGACCCGGCTCGTCCCGGAGCGCGGCTACGAGCTGGCGCTGATCCCGGCGGTCCCGCTGCCGCGCAAGCCCACCCCCGAGCTGATCACCGTGCCGGGCCGGCTGCGGGGCACGATCAAGGCCGCCGAGCAGGTCCTGGAGCGCACCAAGGCGGACGCGGTGGTCGGCTTCGGCGGCTACGTCGCGCTGCCCGCCTACCTGGCCGCCAAGCGCCTGGGCGTGCCGATCGTGATCCACGAGGCCAACGCCCGCCCCGGCCTGGCCAACAAGATCGGCTCGCGCTACGCGGCCCGGGTCGCGGTCTCCACGCCCGACAGCAAGCTGCGCGACGCCCGCTACATCGGCATCCCGCTGCGCCGCTCCATCGCCACCCTGGACCGTGCCGCCGCGCGCCCCGAGGCCCGCGCCCGCTTCGGCCTGGACCCCAACCTGCCCACGCTGCTCGTCTCCGGCGGCTCCCAGGGCGCCCGGCACCTCAACGAGGTCGTGCAGCGGGTCGCGCCCTGGCTCCAGCAGGCAGGCATCCAGATCCTGCACGCGGTCGGCCCGAAGAACGAACTACCGCAGGTGCAGCAGATGCCGGGGATGCCCCCGTACGTCCCGGTAAGTTATCTGGACCGGATGGACCTCGCGTACGCCGCGGCCGACATGATGCTCTGCCGCGCGGGCGCGATGACCGTCGCCGAACTGACCGCCGTCGGGCTCCCGGCCGCCTACGTCCCGCTGCCCATCGGCAACGGCGAACAGCGGCTCAACGCCCAGCCGGTGGTCAAGGCGGGCGGCGGACTCCTCGTGGACGACGCGGAACTGACGCCGGAGTGGGTGCAGCAGAACGTGCTCCCCGTCCTCGCCGACCCGCACCGTCTCTACGAGATGTCCCGCGCCGCCGGTGAGTTCGGCCGCCGGGACGCCGACGACCTGCTCGTCGGCATGGTGTACGAGGCCATCGCCTCCAGCCGTTAGGCATCGCACGACGAAGGGACAGCGAGCGTGGCCGGTTCGACCACCGCCGAGCGCGGTGAACGCCAGCAGGAGTCGGCCGGCCCGCCGCTCGTCCGCCGATGGAGGCGCCCCCGCCTTCGTGTGATCATCGTTCTGGCCGTCGTGCTGGTCCTGTCGGCCGCAGGCACCGTCTGGCTGCTCTACGGCTCCGAGTGGCTGCGCGTACGGCACGTCTCGGTCTCCGGCACCGAGGTGCTCACCCCCGCCGAGGTCCGCCACGCGGCTGCCGTGCCGGTCGGCGCCCCGCTGGCCTCCATCGGCACGGACGCCGTGGAGGCCCGGCTGCGGGGGAAGTTGCGCCGTATCGACACCGTCGAGGTGTCCCGGTCCTGGCCCGACGGCATCACGCTGAAGGTCACCGAGCGCACCCCGGTACTGCTTGCCCGCGAGAACGGGAAGTTCACCGAGATCGATCACGAGGGCGTACGGTTCGCGGTCGTGGGGAAGGCGCCGAAGGGTGTACCGATGCTCGAACTCGCCGCTTCCCGCAAGGGATCGGGTGCCGCCAGCCTGCGCCGCTTCGGCACCGGGCGTCTCGTGCGCGAGGCGGTCCGGGTGGCCGGCAGCCTCCCGCCCGCCGTCGCCCGCGACACCGGGACGGTCAAGGTGGGCTCGTTCGACGCCATCACGCTGGAGTTGGGCCGCGGGCGCACCGTCGAGTGGGGGAGCGGGGAGCAGGGCCGCGCCAAGGCACGGGCCCTCACAGCTCTCATGAAAGCAGCTCCGGACGCCCGGCACTTCGATGTGAGTGTGCCCACCGCCCCCGCGTCAGCGGGGAGTTGACGCACATCAGCGCAGGCCAGCACCCTGGTTGGGCACTGCTACGGCTGATCACATAGGGTGAAAAGAAAAACGGGAGGTTCGGCGTGTTCGTTGAACGGGCGCCGCTTGTCGACTTAGTGTCCTGTTCAGAAGACTCCAGGGAACAGACACACTGGTAACCCTAAACTTCAGCGTTAGGGTTCGGGTCGGCGTTCGGACCGTCCCAATTCGGCATCCGTCGTCCCGGTCGGGGAACCGCCCGGCGCGACAACGTAATTCGAGGCGAGAGGCCTTCGACGTGGCAGCACCGCAGAACTACCTCGCAGTCATCAAGGTCATCGGTGTCGGCGGCGGTGGTGTCAATGCCATCAACCGGATGATCGAGGTCGGCCTCAAGGGCGTTGAGTTCATCGCCATCAACACCGACGCACAGGCATTGTTGATGAGCGACGCCGACGTCAAGCTGGACGTCGGCCGTGAACTCACCCGCGGACTCGGCGCCGGCGCCAACCCGGCCGTCGGCCGCAAGGCCGCCGAGGACCACCGCGAGGAGATCGAAGAGGTCCTCAAGGGGGCCGACATGGTCTTCGTGACCGCCGGCGAGGGCGGCGGCACCGGCACCGGCGGCGCGCCCGTCGTGGCCAACATCGCCCGCTCGCTGGGCGCCCTCACCATCGGCGTGGTCACCCGCCCGTTCACCTTCGAGGGCCGCCGCCGCGCCAACCAGGCCGAGGACGGCATCGCGGAGCTGCGCGAAGAGGTCGACACCCTCATCGTGATCCCCAACGACCGGCTGCTGTCCATCTCGGACCGCCAGGTCTCGGTCCTGGACGCGTTCAAGTCCGCCGACCAGGTCCTGCTCTCCGGTGTCCAGGGCATCACCGACCTGATCACCACCCCCGGTCTGATCAACCTCGACTTCGCCGACGTCAAGTCGGTCATGTCCGAGGCCGGTTCGGCCCTCATGGGCATCGGCTCGGCCCGCGGCGACGACCGGGCGGTGGCCGCCGCCGAGATGGCGATCTCCTCGCCGCTGCTGGAGGCGTCCATCGACGGCGCCCGGGGCGTCCTGCTCTCCATCTCCGGCGGTTCCGACCTCGGCCTGTTCGAGATCAACGAGGCGGCCCAGCTCGTCAGCGAGGCCGCCCACCCCGAGGCCAACATCATCTTCGGCGCGGTCATCGACGACGCCCTCGGCGACGAGGTGCGGGTCACCGTGATCGCGGCCGGCTTCGACGGCGGCCAGCCCCCGGCCCGCCGGGACAACGTCCTCGGCTCGTCCTCGGCCTCCTCCTCCACCTCCTCGGCCCCGCGCCGCGAGGAGCCCGCTCCGCCGCGCCAGCAGCAGGCGGAGAGCCGTCCGACCTTCGGGTCGCTCGGCAGCGTGACCCCGAAGGACGAGCCGGAGCCGGCCCCCGAGCCGGTGGTCGAGATCCCGGTGGCCCCGCCGGTGCCGCAGTCCCGTACCTACGCGGACAGCGCGGCCGAGGAGCTGGACGTGCCGGACTTCCTGAAGTGATAGGACAGCGCGAACACGTGAGCGGCGCGCACTTCGCCTTCACCGACAGGTGGGGCGGGGTGAGCGCCGCTCCGTATGCGGAGCTCAACCTCGGCGGCGCGGTCGGCGACGACCCCGGCGCCGTGCGGACCAACCGCGAACTGACCGCGAAGGCGCTGGGCGTGGACCCGGCGCTCGTGGTCTGGATGAACCAGGTGCACGGCGCCGGGGTCGCGGTCGTGGACGAGCCCTGGGGCGAACGCCCGGTGCCGGAGGTCGACGCGCTCGTCACCGCGCGGCGCGGCCTCGCCCTCGCCGTGCTCACCGCCGACTGCGTACCGGTGCTGCTCGCCGACCCCGTCGCGGGTGTCGTCGCGGCGGCGCACGCGGGACGGCCCGGCATGCTCGCCGGGGTCGTCCCGGCCGCCGTGCGCGCCATGACCGGACTGGGCGCCGAGCCCGGCCGGATCGTCGCCCGCACCGGACCCGCCGTGTGCGGCCGGTGCTACGAGGTGCCGGAGGCGATGCGCGCCGAGGTGGCCGCCGCCGAACCGGCGGCGCACGCCGAGACGAGCTGGGGCACTCCCGCCGTCGACGTGAGCGCCGGAGTGCACGCGCAACTCGACCGGCTCGGCGTGCGAGACCGGGAGCAATCCCCGGTGTGTACAAGGGAGTCGGACGATCACTTCTCGTACCGCCGCGACCGCTCCACCGGGCGGCTCGCCGGCTATGTGTGGCTGGACTGATGGGGCATGACGGACCGTAGGACCGAACTCGCCGGGAATCTGGCGAAGGTTGAGGAACGCATCGCCGCCGCGTGCGCGGCCGCGGGGCGGGCGCGTGAAGAGGTGACCCTGATCGTGGTCACCAAGACCTACCCGGCCGACGATGTCCGCATCCTGTCGGAACTGGGGGTGCGTCAGGTCGCGGAGAACCGGGACCAGGACGCGGCCCCCAAGCACGCCGAGTGCGCGGATCTGCCCCTGGAATGGCACTTCGTGGGTCAGTTGCAGACCAACAAGGTGCGTTCCGTGGTCGGTTATGCCGATGTCGTGCAGTCCGTCGACCGGGACCGGCTCGTCACCGCACTCTCCAAGGAGGCCGTGCGGGCCGGGCGCGAGATCGGCTGCCTCATCCAGGTCGCCCTGGACGCGGGCGCGAGCGGCCGGGGCGAGCGGGGCGGGATCGCACCGGCCGGGATCGGGGAGTTGGCCGACCTGATCGCCGGCTCGCCCGGACTGCGGCTGGACGGCCTGATGACGGTCGCGCCGCTCACCGGGGAGTACGCGGGACGCGAACGCGCGGCGTTCGAACGGCTCGTGGATTTGTCGACCGACCTGCGCCGGGCCCATCCTGCTGCAACCATGGTGTCCGCAGGGATGAGCGCGGACCTCGAGGAGGCCGTGGCGGCCGGGGCGACACATGTGCGCGTCGGCAGCGCGGTACTCGGAGTCCGTCCCAGGCTCGGGTAACGTCGCCAAGAAGTCGGACCACAGCAGAAAATATGGTCAATGCCCGCCGAAAGCGGGCGCAACGACCGAGTGGATCGCGGGAACTTGGCAGTCGTCACCCGATCCACCACAGAGCGGAGGACTCAGAGCATGGCCGGCGCGATGCGCAAGATGGCGGTCTACCTCGGCCTCGTGGAGGACGATGGGTACGACGGCCGGGGTTTCGACCCCGACGACGACTTCGAGCCCGAACTGGACCCGGAGCCCGAGCGGGACCACCGACGACATGAGCCGACACACCAGTCGCACAGTGCACATGTGTCCCAAAGGGATGAATCGGTGCGAGTGGTGCAGCCTCCGGCGCAACGCGAACCGGTGTCCCATTCCCCGGCGCTGACCGCGGAATCGGGCCGCCCGGCGCGTATCGCGCCCGTGGCGTCCATCACACAAGAACGTCAGTCCCTGGAGAAGAACGCGCCGGTGATCATGCCCAAGGTCGTGTCGGAACGAGAGCCGTACCGCATCACCACGCTGCACCCGCGGACCTACAACGAGGCCCGTACCATCGGGGAACACTTCCGTGAGGGCACCCCGGTGATCATGAATCTGACCGAGATGGACGACACCGACGCGAAGCGACTTGTCGACTTTGCGGCGGGTTTGGTGTTTGGACTCCACGGCAGTATCGAACGGGTGACGCAGAAGGTCTTCCTGTTGTCTCCTGCTAACGTCGATGTCACGGCGGAGGACAAGGCCCGCATCGCAGAGGGCGGGTTCTTCAACCAGAGCTGAAGACGTACCACCGGAAGACGCACGGAACAGGGGAGAGGGAACCAGTAGCCATGAGCGTGTTCGCGCAGGTGATCTACATCGCGCTGATGGTGTTTCTCGTCGTCCTGATCTTCCGGCTGGTCATGGACTACGTCTTCCAGTTCGCCCGCTCGTGGCAACCCGGCAAGGCGATGGTGGTCGTACTGGAGGCCACCTACACTGTCACCGATCCACCGTTGAAGCTTCTGCGGCGGTTCATCCCGCCGTTGCGGCTCGGGGGCGTGGCACTCGACCTGTCCTTCTTCGTCCTGATGATCATCGTCTACATCCTCATCACCGTGGCGGGGAGCTTCGTGCGATGAGGGTGGACGATACGGTCTTGCCGACTGCCGATGACTACGTTGAGGTGAAGAGATGCCGTTGACCCCCGAGGACGTGCGGAACAAGCAGTTCACGACCGTCCGCCTCCGAGAAGGCTATGACGAGGACGAGGTCGATGCCTTCCTCGACGAGGTCGAAGCCGAACTGACCCGTCTGCTCCGCGAGAACGAGGATCTGCGCGCCAAGCTGGCCGCCGCCACGCGGGCCGCCGCGCAGAACCAGCAGAACATGCGCAAGCCCCCGGAGCAGGGTGGGCAGGACCAGCAGCAGGGCATGCGCGGTCCGGGCGCCCCGGTTCCCGCCGGGATATCGGGCCCGCCGCAGCAGCAGATGGGTGGCCCCATGGGTGGCCCGCCCCAGCTGCCGAGCGGTGCCCCGCAGCTCCCCGCCGGTCCCGGCGGACAGGGCGGCCCGCAGGGCCCCGGCCCGATGGGCCAGGGTCAGATGGGTCCCGGTCCGATGGGCCAGGGCCAGGGACAGATGGGCCAGGGCCCGATGGGTCAGGGTCCGATGGGCCAGCAGGGCCCCGGCCCCATGGGTCAGGGTCCCGGTCCGATGGGCCAGGGTCCGATGGGCGGCCAGCCGCCCATGCCGCAGCAGATGGGCGGCCCCATGGGCGGTCCGATGGGCGGCCCCGGCCTGCCCGGTCAGGGTGGCCCCGGCGGCGACAGCGCCGCGCGTGTCCTCTCGCTGGCCCAGCAGACCGCCGACCAGGCGATCGCCGAGGCCCGCTCCGAGGCCAACAAGATCGTCGGCGAGGCCCGCAGCCGCGCCGAGGGTCTGGAGCGCGACGCCCGTGCCAAGGCCGACGCCCTGGAGCGGGACGCGCAGGAGAAGCACCGCGTGGCCATGGGCTCCCTGGAGTCCGCGCGCGCCACGCTGGAGCGCAAGGTCGAGGACCTGCGCGGCTTCGAGCGCGAGTACCGGACGCGTCTGAAGTCGTACCTGGAGTCTCAGCTCCGTCAGCTCGAGACGCAGGCCGACGACTCGCTCGCTCCGCCGCGTACTCCGGCCGCCGCGTCCCTCCCGCCGTCCCCGGCGCCCTCGATGGCTCCGGCCGGCGCGAGCGCCCCGTCCTACGGCGGCGGCAACCAGGGCATGGGCGGTCCCCAGTCGCCCGCCGGCCCGTCGTACGGCGGCCAGCAGCAGATGACACCGGCCATGACCCAGCCGATGGCTCCGGTCCGGCCGCAGGGTCCGTCCCCGATGGGCCAGGCTCCCTCGCCGATGCGTGGGTTCCTGATCGACGAGGACGACAACTGACGGCCGCGCACGGCCTGTAGTACGCCACAGGCGTCGGCAGCGTTCAGGGCGGCCCCCGGACTTGAGGTCCGGGGGCCGCCCTGTTTTACGCGTGTTGAGCAGGGTTGCCGACACAGCCGACGGACGGGTGCCCACCTCAAGGGGCGCGGGGAACCGCCCGACCAGCCACAACGCTCCGCAGCCTCGAAACGACAACGGCGGCCCCCTTACGGGGAGCCGCCGTTGCCATGCGCCGAGCGTTACACCTTGCGCAGACGGAACGTCAGGGACAGCCCCTCGTCCGCGAACACATCGCCATAGCTCTCGTCCCCCTCGCCCTGGGCGAAGTCCGTGGAGAGAACCTCCTCCGAGATGATCCCGGAGTGCCCGGACAGGGCGGCGACCACCGCGGGGTCGGCGGCCGACCACCGCAGCGCGATCCGGTCCGCCACGTCGAGCCCGCTGTTCTTACGGGCCTCCTGGATCAGCCGGATCGCATCCCGCGCGAGCCCCGCCTGCCGCAGCTCCTCGGTGATCTCCAGATCCAGCGCCACCGTCGCGCCGGAGTCGGAAGCCACCGACCACCCCTCACGCGGCGTCTCCGTGATGATCACCTCGTCCGGGGCGAGAGCAACCGTCTCCCCGTCGACCTCGACGGAGGCCGTACCCTCGCGGAGCGCGAGCGACAGCGCGGCGGCGTCGGCGGCGGCGACCGCCTTGGCCACGTCCTGCACCCGCTTGCCGAACCGCTTGCCCAGGGCGCGGAAGTTGGCCTTGGCGGTGGTGTCCACCAGCGAGCCGCCCACCTCGGACAGCGAGGCCAGGGACTCGACGTTCAGCTCCTCGGTGATCTGCGCGCGCAGCTCCGGACCGAGGGTGTCGAAGCCGGCCGCGCCGACCAGCGCACGGGACAGCGGCTGACGGGTCTTCACGCCCGACTCGGCACGCGTGGCGCGGCCCAGCTCCACCAGCCGCCGGACCAGCACCATCCGCTTCGACAGCTCCGGGTCGATCGCCGAGAGGTCGGCCTCCGGCCAGGTGGAGAGGTGGACGGACTCCGGGGCGTCCGGGGTGACGGGCACGATCAGGTCCTGCCAGACCCGCTCGGCGATGAACGGGGTGATCGGCGCCATGAGCTGGGTGACCGTCTCGACCACCTCGTGCAGCGTGCGCAGCGCGGCCTTGTCGCCCTGCCAGAAGCGGCGGCGCGAGCGGCGCACGTACCAGTTGGACAGGTCGTCCACGAACGCGGAGAGCAGCTTGCCGGCGCGCTGGGTGTCGTACGCCTCCAGCGCCTTGGTCACCTGGTCGGTGAGGGCGTTCAGTTCGGACAGCAGCCAGCGGTCCAGCAGCGGGCGGTCGGCCGGGGCCGGGTCCGCCGCACTCGGGGCCCAGCCGGAGGTGCGGGCGTACAGCGCCTGGAAGGCGACGGTGTTCCAGTACGTGAGGAGCGTCTTGCGGACGACCTCCTGGATGGTGCCGTGGCCGACCCGGCGGGCCGCCCAGGGGGAGCCGCCGGCCGCCATGAACCAGCGCACCGCGTCGGCGCCGTGCTGGTCCATCAGCGGGATGGGCTCCAGGGTGTTGCCCAGGTGCTTGGACATCTTGCGGCCGTCCTCGGCGAGGATGTGGCCGAGGCACACGACGTTCTCGTAGGAGGACTCGTCGAACACCAGGGTGCCGATCGCCATCAGGGTGTAGAACCAGCCGCGGGTCTGGTCGATGGCCTCGGAGATGAACTGCGCCGGGTACCGGCTCTCGAACAGCTCCTTGTTCTTGTGCGGGTAGCCCCACTGCGCGAACGGCATCGAACCCGAGTCGTACCAGGCGTCGATGACCTCGGGCACGCGGGTGGCGGTGTCGCCGCACTCGGGGCAGGGGAAGGTCACCGCGTCGATGTACGGGCGGTGCGGGTCCAGGCCCGACTGGTCGGTGCCGGTCAGCTCGCTCAGCTCGGCGCGGGAGCCGACGACCGTGAGGTGGTCGTTGTCGCAGGTCCACACGGGCAGCGGGGTGCCCCAGTAGCGGTTGCGGGAGAGCGCCCAGTCGATGTTGTTGCTCAGCCAGTCGCCGAAGCGGCCGTGCTTGACCGTCTCCGGGAACCAGTTGGTGCCCTCGTTCTCCGCGAGCATCCGGTCCTTGACGGCGGTGGTGCGGATGTACCAGGACGGCTGGGCGTAGTACAGCAGCGCGGTGTGGCAGCGCCAGCAGTGCGGGTAGCTGTGCTCGTAGGGCAGGTGGCGGAAGAGCAGGCCGCGCTCGCGCAGGTCCTCGGTGAGCTGCTCGTCGGCCTTCTTGAAGAAGACGCCGCCGACAAGGGGGACCTCCTCCTCGAAGGTGCCGTCGGGGCGGACCGGGTTGATCACCGGCAGGCCGTAGGCGCGGCAGACCTTGAGGTCGTCCTCACCGAAGGCGGGGGACTGGTGGACCAGACCGGTGCCGTCCTCGGTGGTGACGTACTCGGCATTGACCACGAAGTGCGCGGGCGCGGGAAACTCGACCAGCTCGAAGGGGCGCTGGTAGGTCCAGCGCTCCATCTCGGCGCCGGTGAAGGACTGGCCGGTGGGCTCCCAGCCCTCGCCGAGCGCCTTCTCCAGCAGCGGCTCGGCGACGACGACCTTCTCCGTGCCGTCCGTGGCGACGACGTAGGTGACCTCGGGGTGGGCGGCGACGGCCGTGTTGGACACCAGGGTCCACGGGGTCGTCGTCCACACCAGCAGGGACGCCTCGCCGGCCAGCGGGCCGGAGGTGAGGGGGAAGCGGACGTAGACCGAGGGGTCGACGACCGTCTCGTAGCCCTGGGCCAGCTCGTGGTCGGAGAGGCCGGTGCCGCAGCGGGGGCACCAGGGGGCGACGCGGTGGTCCTGGACCAGCAGGCCCTTGTCGAAGATCTGCTTCAGCGACCACCAGACCGAGTCGATGTACTCGGGGTCCATCGTGCGGTACGGGTCCTCGAGGTCCGTCCAGTACCCCATGCGGGTCGTCAGCTCGGCGAAGGCGTCCGTGTGCCGGGTCACCGACTCGCGGCACTTGGCGTTGAACTCGGCGATGCCGTACGCCTCGATGTCCTTCTTGCCGGAGAAGCCCAGCTCCTTCTCCACGGCCAGCTCGACCGGCAGGCCGTGGCAGTCCCAGCCCGCCTTGCGGCCGACGTGGTAGCCGCGCATGGTGCGGAAGCGGGGGAAGACGTCCTTGAAGACGCGGGCCTCGATGTGGTGGGCGCCCGGCATGCCGTTCGCGGTCGGCGGCCCCTCGTAGAACACCCACTCGGGGCGGCCCTCGGACTGCTCCAGGGTCTTGGCGAAGATCTTCTGGTCGCGCCAGAAGTCGAGCACGGCGTGCTCAAGCGCGGGCAGGTCGACCTGGGCGGGCACCTGGCGGTACGTCGGCGCTGTCATCTGCGAGCATCCTCCAACGGAACTTGCTGCCTTCCGTCGGAGGGACGAGAGCGTTCTTCCTGTTCACGCCGTGTGCGGCGCGCTCCCGCGGTACCACCCTCCTTGGCCCGCCACCGGGGTTTGTCCGGCGGTGAGCCCCCTCATTGGGGTCGCGAAGCCGGTTCTACTCGCCCCGAGGGGCTTTCCTCCGGCGGCTCCGGGGTGATCTTCACATCGCGCTCGCCACCGGGCTTCCACCGACCCCGGCTCGCTCTGGGCTGCGTTACGACGCTACTCGTCCCCATCCACGCTTCTCGCTCCGCCCAGTGTACGGCGCCGTGCGGACAGCGGCCGACCGCTTTTCCGGCCCGGTGGTGTGACCCGATCGGCGGCGGGGCGGGAGTGACGGGTTACGGGCCGGGGAGCTGGGCACAACGGATGCAGGTCTGCTGCGCGGGGGGTGCGGGGCGGGCGAATCGGGCGGCGTGCCCCGTTGCCGCGGGCCCCAAGTCGATTTATCGTCCCAGCACGATTCGCCTGCAATCTCACATATGTGAAGGGGTCCCGGCCATGGTGGCGAAGAAGACCTCCGGCGGTTCGGCAGGAAGGGGGAGCAGGCGGCCAGGAAAGACGGACAAGGCTGCCGACGCGGGCGCCACCGGGAAGAGGGCCGCAGGTGAGAAGGGCGCGTCCGCCGAGAAGACGACCACGGACAGGAAGACGGCCGGTGAGAAGACGGGCGGCGAGACGGTGACCCCCAGGAAGACGGCCGCCAAGGCCACCGCCGCCGAGGCGGCGACCCCGCAGGGCACGACGGCCGGGAGCGGGAGAACGGCGGCCAAGAAGACGACGGCGAAGAAATCGGCCGCCAAGAAGACCGCCACCCGGAGCGCTGCCAAGACCCCCCCCAAGAGTGCTGCCAAGGCCACCGCCAAGACCGCCACCAAGACGACTGCCACGAAGACGCCCGCCAAGAAGCGCGCCGCCAAGGAAACGGCGGGCAAGAAGGCGGTCGCCAAGAAGAGCGCCACCAGGAAGACCGCGGCCGTGAAGGCGCCCGCGAAGAAGGCGGTCGCCGAACAGGCGGCCGGGAAGAGCACGGCCGAGAAGACGGGAGCCACGAGGGTGGTTGCGAAGAAGACTCCTGGCACGGCCACGGCGGAGGGGAGCGCGCTTCCGGGCGCGCGTCTGACCGCCGCGGAACCCGGTGACCTGGCCGTACGTCCCGGTGAGGACCCCTGGACCCCGGAGGAGGTCGCCGAGGCGCGCGCGGAACTGGCCGCCGAGGCGGACCGGCTCGGCATCGAGATCTCCTCCTCGGAGGCGTCCCTGGTCGGCATGATGCGCGACTCGGCGGACGGCGCCGGTGACGACGAGGCCGACACCGGCAGCAAGAACATCACCCGCGAGCACGAGCTGGCCCTGGCCGCCAACGCGCGCGAGATGCTCAGCCAGACCGAGCGCGCCCTGGAACGGCTCGACGCGGGCACCTACGGCCTGTGCGAGAACTGCGGCAACCCCATCGGCAAGGCCCGCATGCAGGCGTTCCCGCGGGCCACCCTGTGCGTGGAGTGCAAGCAGAAGCAGGAACGCCGCTCCTGACCTCCGGGTCCGCTCTCCGCCCCCGCCGGGGGTGTGCCGTACTCTCTCCTCAGTCAGGCACCTAGGTTGAGGGACTCACGTGGCAGAGGCGGAGCGCATCATCGGTACGCCGGACACTCCGGAAGGCAGTACTCCGCAGGCCGGCGGAGAGCGGGCGCCGGCCCCCGCGCCCCGGACCGGGCGCGGCCGGCGGATCGCCGTGCTCTTCGCGGTGGCCGCGTTCGCCTACGCCCTCGACCTCGGCAGCAAGCTGCTGGTGGTGGCGAAGCTGGAGCACCACGCCCCGGTCCAGTTGATCGGCGACCTCCTGGAGCTGCACGCCATCCGCAACCCCGGCGCCGCCTTCGGCTTCGGCGCGGCCTTCACGATCATCTTCACGGTGATCGCCGTCGCCGTGATCGTGGTGATCGTCCGGCTCTCCCGCAAGCTCTACAGCTTCCCCTGGGCCGTCGCGCTCGGCCTGCTGCTCGGCGGCGCCCTCGGCAACCTCACCGACCGGATCTTCCGCGCCCCCGGCGTCCTCCAGGGTGAGGTCGTCGACTTCATCGCGCCCCGCGGCTTCGCCGTGTTCAACCTGGCGGACTCCGCGATCGTGTGCGGCGGCATCCTGATCGTGCTGCTGTCCTTCCGCGGTCTGGACCCGGACGGCACCGTCCACAAGGACTGACGGGCCCCGCACCGGTTTTCCACAGGCTCGTTCGGTGCCTTCCGGCCCGTCCGTCATACTCGACGGGTGAGCACGTTTCCCGAGATCCGAACCCTGCCCGTGCCCGACGGCCTGGAGGGCGAGCGCGTCGACGCCGCCATCTCCCGGATGTTCGGCTTCTCCCGCACGAAGGCGGCCGAGCTGGCCGCGGCCGGCAAGGTCCAGGTCGACGGCGCCGTGGTCGGCAAGTCCGAGCGCGTGCACGGCGGCGCCTGGCTGGAGGTGGAGATGCCCCAGGCACCCGCCCCGGTGCAGATCGTCGCCGAGCCGGTCGAGGGCATGGAGATCGTCTACGACGACGACGACGTGGTCGTCATCGTCAAGCCCGTCGGCGTGGCCGCGCACCCGTCGCCCGGCTGGACCGGCACCACCGTCATCGGCGGTCTCGCCGCCGCCGGGTACCGGATCTCCACCTCCGGCGCCGCCGAGCGCCAGGGCATCGTGCACCGGCTGGACGTGGGCACCTCCGGCCTGATGGTGGTCGCCAAGTCCGAGCGGGCGTACACCTCGCTCAAGCGCCAGTTCAAGGAGCGCACGGTGGACAAGCGCTACCACACCCTGGTCCAGGGCCACCCGGACCCCACGAGCGGCACGATCGACGCCCCCATCGGCCGCCACCCCCAGCACGACTACAAGTGGGCCGTCACCGCCGAGGGCAAGCCCTCGGTCACGCACTACGACCTCATCGAGGCGTTCCGCGCCGCCTCCCTGCTGGACGTGAAGCTGGAGACGGGCCGCACCCACCAGATCCGCGTCCACATGGCCGCGCACCGCCACCCCTGTGTCGGCGACCTGACCTACGGAGCCGACCCCACCCTCGCCAAGCGGCTCAAGCTGGAGCGCCAGTGGCTGCACGCGGTCCGGCTCGGCTTCGAGCACCCGGCGGACGGCCAGTGGGTCGAGTTCGAGAGCGACTACCCCGAGGACCTCAGCCTCGCCCTCGACCGGGTCCGTGAGGAGACGTACGCGTGAGCACCCCGTTCACCGTCCGGGTCGCCGGGGACCCCGCCGACCGCGAGGCGTGCTTCGCGGTCCGCAAGGAGGTCTTCGTCGGCGAGCAGGGCGTGCCCGAGGACATCGAGTACGACGCGTACGACGCCACCGCGCTGCACGTACTGGCCGTCGGTGAGGACGGCATACCGCTCGGTACCGGCCGGCTGCTGCACGGCGCGGCGGCCGCGGGCAGGACGGGCGGGGACGCCTCGGTGGGCTCGCTGGGCCGGCTCGCGGTGACCCGGCGGGCGCGCGGTCTCGGCGTCGGCGCCGCCCTGGTGCGGGCCATCGAGGACGCGGCCCGCGGCCTCGGCCTCACCGCCGTCGACCTGCACGCCCAGACCCGGGCCCTCGGGTTCTACGAGCGCCTCGGCTACACCGCGTACGGCCCCGAGTTCCAGGACGCCGGGATCGCGCACCGGGCGATGCGCCGCCCGCTTCCGCCCGCGTAGGACTGCCGTACGAGGGCGGGCCGTTGACCGGGCTTTTCCGGCCGGCGTGGCAGGCTGGAGGCTCGCGGTGATCGTTTACCTCCGGAGCGCGCTACGTGGATCAGTTGGCCCTGTTGTTCGTGATCCTGCTGGCCGCCCTGGTGAGCGTGCCGGTGGGCGAGTACCTGAACCTCCCCGCGCCGGTGCTGATGACGGTGTTCGGCGGGGTGCTGGCCGTGCTGCCCTTCGTGCCCAACGTCGACATCCCGCCCGACCTGATCCTGCCCGCGCTGCTCCCCCCGCTGCTCTACGCGGCCGTACGGCGCACCTCCTGGCGGCAGTTCACGGCGAACATCCGGCCGATCTTCCTGCTGGCCGTCGCCCTGGTCTTCGTCACCACGATCTGCGTGGCCGCGGTCGCGCACGCCATAGTGCCGGGTCTGCCGGTCGCCGCCGCCGTCGCGCTGGGCGCGCTGATCGCCCCGCCTGACCCGGTCGCCGCGACCGCCGTCGCCGGCCAACTGGGCCTGCCGCGCCGCCTGGTGTCCATCCTGGAGGGCGAGGGGCTGTTCAACGACGTCACCGCGATCGTGCTCTACCACGTGGCCATCGCCGCCGCGATCAGCGGTGAGTTCTCGCCCTGGGAGGCCGGTCTCGACCTGGTGCTCTCCGCGGTCGTCGCCGTCGCCATCGGCCTGGCGCTCGGCTGGGGCGCCAACAAGCTGATGTCCCTGCTGGGCGACGCCACCCTCCAGATCGGCCTCACCCTGCTGGTGCCGTACGCCTCCTACGTGCTCGCCGAGGAGCTGCACGGCTCGGGCGTGCTCGCGGTGCTCACCACCGCGCTGTTCCTCTCCGAGTACGCCACCGACGCCGACGACGTGATGACCCGGCTGGCCGGGCACACCTTCTGGGACATCATCGACACCCTCGTCACCGGCGTCGCCTTCGGGCTGATCGGCCTCGAACTGCACAACGCAGTCCGCACCGCCTCCGGCCGCTGGGGCGAGCTGCTGGGCTGGGCGGCGGCGGTCGCGGCCGTGGTGATCCTGGTCCGCCTCCTCTGGCTGCTGCCGGCGACCTGGCTGACCAAACGGCTGCACGCCCGGCGGGACATCGACGAGGAGATCCCGGTCGGCTGGCGCGAGACCGTGGTGATGTGGTGGTCCGGGATGCGCGGGGTGGCTTCGGTCGCCCTGGCCCTCGCCATCCCGCTCACCACCGAGGACGGCGGGCCCTTCCCGGACCGGGACATCATCGTCTTCATCGCCTTCGGGGTGATCATCGCCACCCTCGTGCTCCAGGGGCTCACCCTGCCCTCGCTGGTGCGCAGGCTCGGGGTGCGGGCCGACGCCGGGCGGGAGAAGGACTTCGAGAAGGAACTCGCCGTCCGCGCGACCAAGGCGGCCCGGCGCAAGCTGCGGGAGATCGAGCAGGTCGAGGACCTCCCCGAGGAGCTGTCCGAGCAGATGCTGCGGCGCGCCTTCGACATCGGCATCCGCATCAGCCCCGACATGGGCGAGGAGGAGCGCCGGGAGGCCCACCAGAAGCGGGCCCGGCGCCTGAAGCGGGTGCGGCAGATCCAGTCCGAGATGATGAGCGCCGCCCGCCACGAGGTGCTCGCCGCGCGCAGCGAGCCGGGGGCGGACCCGGAGATCGTGGACCGGGTGCTGCGCCACCTCGACGTACGCAGCCTGCGCTGAGCCGCCCCCGGCTCCCTAGACCCGGCCGGTGCGCGGGAAGTCGTACGCCTTGCGCAGGGTGGACCGGTCCGGGGACGGGATCTGGTACGGCGCCTTGACCGCGTCGGAGGTGTTGACGCGGGGGAGCGCGTACGGGTGCTCGGCGGACAGCCAGGCGATGATCTGCTCGCGGACCGTGACCCGGACCGTCCAGATGTCGTCCGCGTCCTTGGCGGTCACCAGGGCGCGCACCTCGATGGTGTTCGGGGTGGTGTCGGTCACCACCAGGCCGTAGGCGCGGCCGTCCCAGGCGGCGCAGTGGCGCAGGATGTCGCGGAGCTTCTCCCGCATCGCCTCCACCGGCGCGCTGTGGTCGAGGTACCAGAAGACGGTGCCGGTCATCTGCGGGGTGCCGCGCGACCAGTTCTCGAACGGGCGCGAGGTGAAGTAGGAGACCGGCATGGTGATCCGGCGCTCGTCCCAGGTGCGTACCGTCAGAAAGGTCAGGGTGATCTCCTCGACGGTGCCCCACTCGCCGTCCACGACCACGGTGTCGCCGATGCGCACCATGTCGCCGAAGGCGATCTGGAGCCCGGCGAACAGGTTGGCCAGCGTCGACTGGGCCGCGACACCGGCCACGATGCCGAGGATGCCGGCCGAGGCCAGCAGCGAGGCACCGGCCGCGCGCATCTCCGGGAACGTCAGCAGCATCGCCGCCACCGCGACCACCCCGACCGTCGCCGACACCACCCGCATGATCAGCGTGACCTGGGTGCGCACCCGGCGCACCCGCGCCGCGTCCCGGTGCATGCGGGCGTACCGGCTGTACGAGGTCTCCACGACGGCGCCCGCGATGCCGATGACCAGCCAGGCGGCCGACCCGATCAGCACCAGGGTCAGGGTCCGCCCGATGCCGACCCCGTGGCCGCGCAGCCACGGCACCTGGGCGTAGGACCCTCTGAGCAGGGCGGCGAGCAGGACGAGCTGGTAGGGGATGCGGCAACGGCGCAGCAGGTCCCACAGCGGGGTCTCGCCGTGCCGTTCGTCGGCCTTGCGCAGCAGCAGATCGGTGGCCCAGCCGAGCAGCACGGTGAGCGCTACGGCACCGCCGATCACGGCCAGGGGCCGGATGACGTTCTCCATGAGGGGGAACGTAACCGCGTGGCGGCGGCATGAACCTGTGTGTTCGGTCTCGCGCTGGGTAGACGGGCCGCGCCGGAACCGCCCCGACCTGGTGCGGCTGGCACCATGGGGGGCATGAACATCATGCTCTTTCACTCGGCCTACGGGCTCACCCCCGCGGTGCGCGACGCGGCGGAACGGCTGCGCGCGGCCGGTCACGAGGTGTGGACGCCGGACCTCTTCGAGGGCCGCACCTTCGACTCGGTCGAGGAAGGCATGGAGTACCAGCAGTCCGTCGGCAAGGAGGAGCTGCTCAAGCGGGCCGTGCTCGCCGTCGCCCCCTACTCCGAGCGCGGGCTCGTCTACTCGGGGTTCTCGCTCGGCGCCTCCATCGCGCAGACCCTGGCGCTCGGCGACGACAAGGCGCGCGGGCTGCTGCTCCTCCAGGGCACCTCGGACATCGCGCCGAACGCCTTCGTGGACGAGCTGCCGGTGCAGTTGCACGTGGCCGAGCCGGACCCGTTCGAGACGGACGACTGGCTGAGCGCCTGGTACCTCCAGATGGGCCGCACCGGCGCGGACGTGGAGGTCTACCGCTACCCCGGCGCCGGCCACCTCTACATGGACCGCGACCTGCCCGACTACGACGCCGAGGCCGCCGAGGCCACCTGGCGGGTGGCACTCGGCTTCCTCGACTCGCTGTGACCCGTCGGCCGTGTCCGGTCAGGCCGCCGCGCGGTACGCCGCCCAGCTCTGCTGCATGCGCGCCACCTGACCCGCGGTGAACTGGTACATGCAGGAGTCGTACGTGTAGTCCATGAAGTTGTGGATCGGGTCGGCGCCGGCCGAGCGGGCGCAGGTGTCCCGGCCCTCGGGGCACTGGAACGCGGCGCTCTTCTCGGCCGGGGTGTCGGAGACGTAGTCACCGTTGCCGTTGCAGCCGCCCTGGAAGGTGTGGTAGAGCCCGAGCCAGTGGCCGACCTCGTGAGTCGCGGTGTCACCCTGGTCGTAGTTGGCGGCCGAGCCGCCCGGCAGGGACGCGTCGAGGACGACGACGCCGTCCATGGAGGGGCTGGACGCGTAGGAGCTGGGGAAGGTGGCCCAGCCCAGCAGGCCGCCGCCGAGGTTGGCGGTGTACACGTTGAGCGCGTTCGCGCCGCCCTTGCGCAGGGCGGACTTCATCGCCTTCTCCTCCGGTGAGCCGGAGGAGAGGTTGTACCAGGCCGCGTTGTCCGTGTAGTCCGTGCCGGCCAGGGTGAACTGGAAGCCGGAGTCGGTGTTGCCGGTGCCCTGGCCGGCGTAGGCCGCGTTCAGCACGTTCATCTGCGCGCTGATGTCGGTCGAGCTGAGCTGGCCGGCCGCGCCGTCGTGGATGACGTGGAAGTACACCGGGACGGTGGCCGACGCGGCGGCGGCCAGACTGCGGCTGCCCGAGGAGGGAAGCTTGCCGAGCTTCTCGCGCAGGTCGGCGTTGATCGCCTCGGCCCTGGCGGTGCTGATCTCGTTCGGCTCGGTGACGCCCGTGTCGCCGTGCGCGGGGCGGGCCTTGCGGGCCGCGGACTGGCCGGTCTCCCCGGCGCACTTGGCGGCGGGAGCGTGGGCGGGCGCGGCGACGACCTGCGTCGGCGCCGACAGGGGAGAGAGCAACAGCGTTCCGGCCGCGAGGGCCGTGCCGACAAGGCGTCTGGACGTGAGGCGGGGTATCCGGACGAGCGCGCGCATGCGGACTCCAAGGTGATGCGTCGGGGAGGGCGTGTGGGGGTCTTCCCAGTCGCCGCCCGGAGATTACGTGGACATGACCAACCGATCAAGCCATCAAGCACCCAATAAAAGTGGCCAGTTGACCGAAGACGGGGCGGGTGGTGTGTGCCGAACGCACACACCACCCGCCCCGTCACGAGGAACTACACCGGGTCGTACGACCGCTCCACCCTCTGCGTGCCGCTGCGGGTGCGGTACGAACGCGCCCACGCCGACGTGGCGGCCGGGTCCCTGCGGTCGGAGATCACGTAGTAGTCCATCTGCGCCCGCTCGGCGGTGATGTCGAGCACGCCGTAGCCGTGGCGGTCGGTGTCGACCCAGCGGACGTGCCGGTTGGCGGCCTGGATGACCGGCGCGGCGACGGCGGAGACCGTGCCCTCGGGGACCTTCACGATGTCGTCGAGGTTGTCCGAGGTGACCGAGGTGACCACGAACTCGGTGGCCGCGGACGCCGACAGCGGGTAGGTGCCCGCGTCGTAGGGCACGTCGTTGGCCCACGCCATGTGGATGTCACCGGTGAGGAAGACGGTGTTGCCGATGGCGTTGGCCTTGAGGTGGGCCAGCAGTTCGCGCCGGTCGTCGGTGTAGCCGTCCCACTGGTCGGTGTTGACGGCGATGCCCTCCTCCGGCAGCCCGAGCAGCTTCGCCAGCGGGCGGAGCAGATCGGCGGAGAGCGCGCCCACCGCGAACGGCGAGATCATCACCGAGTTGCCGACCAGTCGCCACTTGGTGTCCGACGCCCTCAAACCGGCCTTGAGCCAGTCCAGTTGGGCCCGCCCGGTGAGCGTGCGGTCCGGGTCGTCCACCGAGCCCGAGGCGGTGGCCGCCTGCTGGGAGCGGTACGAACGCAGGTCCAGCAGGGACAGGTCGGCCAGCTTGCCGAAGCGCAGCCTGCGATAGGTGGTGCCCGCGACGGCCGGGCGAACCGGCATCCACTCGAAGTACGCCTGCTTCGCGGCCGCCTGACGGGCCGCCCACGCCCCCTCGGCGCCTTCGGTGTGGTTGGTGGCGCCGCCCGACCAGGCGTTGTCCGCGAACTCGTGGTCGTCCCAGATGGCGACGACCGGGGCGGCCAGGTGCAGCGCCTGGAGGTCGGGGTCGGTCTTGTAAGTGGCGTGCCGTATCCGGTAGTCGGCCAGGGTGAGGATCTCGTGCGCGGGGGAGTGCGGGCGCACGACGGTACCGCGGGTGCCGTACTCGCCGTTGCCGTACTCGTAGATGTAGTCGCCCAGGTGCAGCCAGGCGTCCAGGTCGCCGCGGGCCGCGAGGTGGCGGTAGGGGCTGAAGTGGCCCGCCTCCCAGTTGGCGCAGGAGACCACGCCGAAGCGGAGCCCCGGCACGGCGGCGTCGGCGGCGGGTGCGGTGCGGGTGCGGGCCACGGGGGACTCGGCGCCGCCGCTGGTGAAGCGGAACCAGTAGTCGGTGCCCGGCTGAAGGCCCCGGATGTCGGCCTTCACGGTGTGGTCGGTGGCCGCCGTGGCGGTGGTGGAGCCGGTGGCGACGACGTCGGTGAACGCCTTGTCGCGGGCGACGGCCCAGCCGACCTCGGTGTCCGGGCCGACCCCGGAGCCGGGCAGCGCCTCGGGCACGGGGGTCACCCGGGTCCAGAGCAGGACGCCGTCGGGCAGCGGGTCGCCGGAGGCGACGCCGTGCCGGAAGACGGGGGCCTGGGTGGCGGCGCGGGCGGGCAGCGCGGCGGCGAGCGGCCCGGCCAGGACGGCGCCGGCCGCCGCGGCCTTGACGACCGTACGGCGGCTGGGGGCAAGGGAGTTGCGGGCCGTTATGGCCTCGACGGATCTGTGGGGACTGGTCACGGCCGATCAGGTTACTGATCGGTATGCATGAAGGGCGGGCGAACCCCGAAAGTTCGCCCGCCCTTCATGCGGTGCGCCTCGGCGCGAAGGGCTCAGCCCTTGAGGGCCTTGGTGATCGCGGTGACGTACTCGCCCTGCGTCATCGGCGCGTTCTGGCCGTCGGAACCGGTGACCTTCTTGCCGTCCATCAGCAGCGTCGGCGTGCCCTGGAAGCCGTACTTCTTGCCGTCCGTGTTGAACTTGTCGCTCATCACCAGCGCCCACTTGTCGTAGGTGCCGTCCTTCACCGCCTTCTGGAAGGCCGCGTTGCCCTTGAGCGCGGGCACGGTGTCGGCCACCTTGATCAGGTAGTCGTCGCTCTTGAACTTGTCCTCCTGCTCGTCGGGGTGGTACTTCGCCGAGTACAGCGCCGACTTGTACTTGAGGAACGCCTCCGGGTCGACGTTCAGGGCCGCGCCGAGCGCGCTGAGCGCGTTCTTGGAGCCCTCGCCCGGGATGTTGTCGTCGATGAAGGTCGCGCCGACGTACTGGAGCTTGTACTTGCCGTCCGCGACGTCCTTGTCCACCGTGGCGCCGGACGCCTGCTCGAACTGGGCGCAGACCGGGCAGCGCGGGTCCTCGTACATCGTGAGGGTCTTCTTCGCGGTGTCCTTGCCGATGACGACCGTCGTGCCGTCCTTGCCCGTGGTGTGGGCGGGCTTGACCAGGGTGGCCTTCTCGGCCGCGTCCCAGCCGCTCGGCTTGCTGTTCTGGACGACCGCGTAACCTATGCCGCCCGCGGCGGCGAGCACCGCCACCACCGACAGGCCGACGATCGCCTGCCGCTTCACCTTGTCCCGCTTGGCCTGCCGCTCGCGCTCCTCGCGCAGCCGCTCCCGCGCCGCCGTCTTCGCCGCCTGGGTGTTCCGCTTGCTCATGTTGGTGATCTCCATAGGGGACGCGCACATGCCGTACGCGAGGTACGTGTGCGCGGGTTACGTGTGGGGAACTGGGTCGTGCTCGGGATCGCCCGGAGTCCGCTCAGGGGCGGGCGAGGGCGACGGAGCGCGGCGGTCCGCGCCGTCCCAGGGAGTGCGCGAGGAGCAGGGCCCGCGCGGCGGCCGGACACGGCGCCGGGCGGGGCGTCCGGCGGGCCGGGGCCGGCCGGACCGCACCGGCGGCGACCGCCAGCAGCAGCGGCCGGAACGTGGTCGCGGCGAGGGCCCGCACCAGCTCGGCCAGGGCCCGCTCGCCCCGGCGCAGCCAGGCGGCGGCCACCAGCCCCACCCCGAGGTGCGCGGCGAGCAGCAGCCAGGAGGCGGCCGGGTCGGTGTGCGCGAGCAGCGCGCCCGCGCGGTCCGGGGAGCCGGAGACACCGGCGCCACCGGAGACATGGGCCAGCGGGCCGCCCACGGCGCCGCCCCGGCACAGCAGGTCCAGGCCCACCGCGTGCAGCGGGCCGGTGACCGGGCCGCCGGCCCGGCCGTAGCAGGCGTGCTGGCCGGTGGTGAACACCGTGTCGGCGGCCAGTTCCAGCGGGACCAGCAGGGCCGCGATCGGGCCGAAGCCGCGCTCCCGGCCCGCCAGGGCGTACGCGGCGGTGAACACCCCGGCGGCGACCGCGAGCACGGTCGCCACCGGCAGCGGGGACCGGGACAGCAGCACGTGCGACGCGGTGCTGAGCGTCACGGTGAAGGCCGTGAACAGCGCCGCGCGCACGGCTCTGAGCTGGGTCCCGGATATGTCCATAGCGAGAGGAGAGTGTGTCACGGACCGCCGTGAGACACCCGTAAAGGGTGTGCGGCGGCTACAGCCCCGGAATCCGGCCGTTGCGGAACAGGTCCAGGAAGGTCTGGTGGTCGGCGCGGGCCCGGGCGCCGTAGCTGTGCGCGAAGTCCACCAGCAGGGGCGCGAAGCCCTCCTCGTCGGCCGCGAGCGCCGCGTCGATGGCCCGCTCGGTGGAGAACGGCACCAGGGACTCGCCCGAGGTGGTCTCGTCCGCCGCCGCGTGCATGGTGGCCGTGGCCCGGCCGAGGTCGGCGACGACGGCCGCGATCTCCTCCGGGTCGTCGATGTCGCTCCAGTCCAGGTCGACCGCGTACGGCGAGATCTCGGCGACCAACTGGCCCGCGCCGTCCAGCTCGGTCCAGCCCAGCCACGGGTCGGCGTGCGCCTGGAGGGCGCGCTGGGAGATCACCGTGCGGTGACCCTCGTGCTGGAAGTACCCGGCGATGGCCGGGTCCGTGATGTGCCGGGAGACGGCCGGGGTCTGCGCCTGCTTGATGTAGATCACCACATCGTTCTCCAGTGCGTCCGTCGCCCCCTCCAGCAGGATGTTGTACGAGGGCAGCCCCGCCGAGCCGATGCCGATGCCCCGCCGCCCCACGACGTCCTTGACCCGGTAGGACTCCGGGCGGGCCAGCGAGGTCTCCGGGAGCGTCTCCAGGTAGCCGTCGAAGGCGGCCAGCACCTTGTACCGGGTGGCCGCGTCCAGCTCGACCGAGCCGCCGCCCGGCGCGAACCGGCGCTCGAAGTCGCGGATCTCCGTCATCGACTCCAGCAGCCCGAACCGGGTCAGCGAGCGGGCGTCGCGCAGCGCGTCCAGCAGCGGGCCCTGCGCGGTGTCCAGGGTGAAGGGCGGCACCTCGTCGTCCTTGGCGCCGGTGGCCAGGGCGCGGATGCGCTCGCGGTAGGCGACGGCGTAGATCGTCACCAGCTCGGTGATCTGCTCGTCGCTGAGCGCCTTCGCGTACCCGATCAGCGCGACGGAGGCGGCCAAGCGCTTGAGGTCCCAGGTGAAGGGGCCGACGTACGCCTCGTCGAAGTCGTTGACGTTGAAGACCAGGCGGCCGTTGGAGTCCATGTAGGTGCCGAAGTTCTCGGCGTGCAGGTCGCCGTGCACCCACACCCGCGAGGTGCGCTCGTCCAGGTACGGGCCGCCCCGCTTCTCGGCGTCGAGGTCGTGGTAGAAGAGGCTCGCCGTGCCCCGGTAGAAGGCGAAGGCGCTCGCGGCCATCTTGCGGAACTTCACCCGGAACGCGGCCGGGTCCGCGGCCAGCAGCCGGCCGAAGGCGGTGTCGAAGACGGCGAGGATCTCCTCGCCGCGCTGCTCGTCGCTGAGCTGGGAAACCGACATCGCGGGGTGCCTCCTGGTGCGGATCGTGCGGGGGATTTACGCGGGAACACGGGGGAGCCGTACCGCCGCGTCCCCCCGTCCACAACGGGCGACGCCGCGCCGGAGTGCCCGGTTCCCACCTGAAGGTACGCGGACCGGACCCGGTGGTGTCAGTGCCGGGGCATAGACTTCCTCGCTGTCCCCTTCCTGTTCATCCGGAGGCCGAAACCGTGTCGAAGCCGCCCTTCACGCACCTGCACGTCCACACCCAGTACTCGCTGCTGGACGGTGCCGCGCGGCTCAAGGACATGTTCAACGCCTGCAATGAGATGGGCATGACGCACATCGCCATGTCCGACCACGGCAACCTGCACGGGGCGTACGACTTCTTCCACTCCGCGAAGAAGGCCGGGATCACCCCGATCATCGGGATCGAGGCGTATGTCGCCCCCGAGTCCCGGCGCAACAAGCGCAAGATCCAGTGGGGCCAGCCGCACCAGAAGCGGGACGACGTCTCCGGCTCCGGCGGTTACACCCACAAGACGATGTGGGCGGTGAACAAGACCGGCCTGCACAACATCTTCCGGCTGTCCTCCGACGCGTACGCCGAGGGCTGGCTCCAGAAGTGGCCCCGGATGGACAAGGAGACCATCTCCAAGTGGTCCGAGGGGATCGTGGCCTCCACCGGCTGCCCCTCCGGCGAGGTGCAGACCCGGCTCCGGCTCGGCCAGTTCGACGAGGCCCTCAAGGCCGCCTCCGACTACCAGGACATCTTCGGCAAGGACAAGTACTTCCTGGAGCTGATGGACCACGGCATCGACATCGAGCACCGGGTCCGCGACGGCCTGCTGGAGATCGGCAAGAAGCTCGGCATCCCGCCGCTGGTCACCAACGACTCGCACTACACCTACGCGCACGAGGCGGCCGCCCACGACGCCCTGCTGTGCATCCAGACCGGCAAGAACCTCTCCGAGCCCGGCCGCTTCAAGTTCGACGGCACCGGCTACTACCTGAAGTCCACGGACGAGATGTACGCCATCGACTCCTCCGACGCCTGGCAGGAGGGCTGCGCCAACACCCTCCTGGTGGCGGAGATGGTCGACACCACGGGCATGTTCGAGGCCAAGAACCTCATGCCCAAGTTCGACATCCCCGAGGGCTACACCGAGGTCACCTGGTTCAAGGAGGAAGTGCGCCGGGGCATGGAGCGCCGCTTCCCCGACGGCATCCCCGACGACCGCCAGAAGCAGGCCGAGTACGAGATGGACGTCATCATCTCGATGGGCTTCCCCGGCTACTTCCTCGTGGTCGCCGACTTCATCATGTGGGCCAAGAACAACGGCATCGCGGTCGGTCCCGGCCGAGGCTCCGCGGCCGGCTCGATCGTCGCCTACGCTATGGGCATCACCGACCTCGACCCGATCCCGCACGGCCTGATCTTCGAGCGGTTCCTCAACCCCGAGCGCATCTCGATGCCCGATGTCGACATCGACTTCGACGAGCGCAGGCGCGTCGAGGTGATCCGGTACGTGACCGAGAAGTACGGCGCCGACAAGGTCGCCATGATCGGCACCTACGGCACCATCAAGGCCAAGAACGCGATCAAGGACTCCGCGCGCGTGCTGGGCTACCCGTACGCGATGGGCGACCGGATCACCAAGGCGATGCCCGCCGACGTCCTCGGCAAGGGCATCAACATCGACGGCATCACCAACCCCGAGCACCCCCGTTACTCGGAGGCGGGCGAGGTCCGGGCGATGTACGAGAACGAACCGGACGTGAAGAAGGTCATCGACACCGCGCGCGGTGTGGAGGGCCTGGTCCGGCAGATGGGTGTGCACGCCGCCGGCGTGATCATGTCCAGCGAGACCATCACCGAGCACGTCCCGGTGTGGGTGAGGCACACCGACGGCGTGACCATCACCCAGTGGGACTACCCGAGCTGTGAGTCGCTCGGCCTGCTGAAGATGGACTTCCTGGGTCTGCGCAACCTCACGATCATGGACGACGCCGTCAAGATGGTGAAGGCCAACAAGGGGATCGACATCGATCTCCTGAGCCTCCCGCTCGACGACCCCAAGACCTTCGAGTTGCTCCAGCGCGGCGACACCCTGGGCGTCTTCCAGTTCGACGGCGGCCCCATGCGCTCGCTGCTGCGCCTGATGAAGCCGGACAACTTCGAAGACATCTCCGCCGTCTCGGCCCTGTATCGGCCGGGCCCGATGGGCATGAACTCCCACACGAACTACGCGCTGCGCAAGAACGGGCAGCAGGAGATCACGCCGATCCACCCGGAGCTGGAGGAGCCGCTCCGGGAGGTCCTGGACGTCACCTACGGCCTGATCGTGTACCAGGAGCAGGTGCAGAAGGCCGCCCAGATCATCGCGGGCTACTCGCTCGGCGAGGCCGACATCCTCCGCCGTGTGATGGGCAAGAAGAAGCCCGAGGAACTGGCGAAGAACTTCGTCCTGTTCCAGAAGGGCGCCCGCGACAAGGGCTTCAGCGACGAGGCCATCCAGGCGCTGTGGGACGTGCTGGTCCCCTTCGCCGGATACGCGTTCAACAAGGCGCACTCCGCCGCGTACGGCCTGGTGTCCTACTGGACCGCCTATCTCAAGGCCAACTACCCGGCCGAGTACATGGCCGGTCTGCTGACCTCGGTCAAGGACGACAAGGACAAGTCGGCCGTCTACCTCAACGAGTGCCGGCGCATGGGCATCAAGGTGCTCCCGCCGAACGTCAACGAGTCGGAGTCCAACTTCGCCGCCCAGGGCGACGACGTGATCCTCTTCGGCCTCTCCGCGGTGCGCAACGTGGGCACCAACGTGGTCGAGGCGATCATCCGCGGCCGCAAGACCAAGGGGAAGTACCTCTCCTTCCCGGACTACCTCGACAAGGTCGAGGCGGTCGCCTGCAACAAGCGCACCACCGAGTCGCTGATCAAGGCCGGCGCCTTCGACTCGATGAACCACACCCGCAAGGGCCTCACCGCGCAGTACGAGCCGATGATCGACAACGTGGTCGCGGTCAAGCGCAAGGAGGCCGAGGGGCAGTTCGACCTCTTCGGCGGCATGGGCGACGACGCCGGCGACGAGCCCGGCTTCGGACTCGACGTCCAGTTCACCGACGAGGAGTGGGAGAAGACCTATCTCCTCGCCCAGGAGCGGGAGATGCTCGGTCTCTACGTCTCCGACCACCCGCTCTTCGGCCTGGAGCACGTGCTCTCCGACAAGGCCGACGCGGGCATCTCCCAGTTGACCGGCGGCGAGCACTCCGACGGCGCGGTGGTGACCATCGGCGGCATCATCTCCGGCCTCCAGCGCAAGATGACCAAGCAGGGCAACGCCTGGGCCATCGCCACCGTGGAGGACCTCGCCGGCTCCATCGAGTGCATGTTCTTCCCGGCGACCTACCAGCTCGTCTCGACCCAACTCGTCGAGGACGCCGTGGTGTTCGTCAAGGGCCGGCTCGACAAGCGGGAGGACGTGCCCCGGCTGGTCGCCATGGAGCTCCAGGTCCCCGACCTGTCCAACGCGGGCACCAACGCCCCCGTGGTGCTCACCATCCCGGCGGTCCGGGTCACCCCGCCGATGATCAGCCGCCTCGGCGAGATCCTCACCCATCACAAGGGCGACAGCGAGGTCCGCATCAAGCTCCAGGGCCCGCACAAGACCACCGTGCTGCGCCTGGACCGGCACCGGGTCAAGCCCGACCCCGCGCTCTACGGCGACCTGAAGGTCCTGCTCGGCCCGTCCTGCCTGGCCGGCTGAACCCGGCGGTAACCAGAGCAAAAGGGGCGCACCCCGCGGAGGTGCGCCCCTTTTCGTATGCTCACTGCCGGCACAAATGCCCTGCTAAGGCACTCAGTTGTGGCCGAAGCGCTTGTTCTGCTTGCGGGTGTAGTCCTGCTGGCCGCCCGCGATCTGGGCGGTGGCCTCCTGCGCCTCGGGGGCCTGCTCGGCGGAGCGCTGGGACTGCTCGGCCTGGGAAGCGCGGTTCTTCGGGCCGGTCTGCTTGCGGTTCTTGTTCTTGGCCATGGGGATCTGCCTCCTGAAGGGGGTCTAGGGGCCAGGGCCGAAATTAGATTCACATACGCTGACATCAAGCGCATGTCGGATAATTACCGTGTGTGACAGGGTTGGTGGGGACACCGGCTCCCGAAACGCCACGCCGAAGATCGAGTTCCGGCCGTTAACCCCCGCGCGGTCGGGCAGACTCGAAGGAACGCCGAAGCAATACCTCCCGGAAAGAGGGTGAGTCGCGTGGACCGCTGCATCGTCCTGGTGGACGCCGGGTATCTGCTGGGAGCCGCCGCGAGCCTCCTCGCCGGTGAGCCCTCGCGGTCCCGGATCATCGTCGACCACACCGCGCTCATCCAGGCGCTGCGCGAACGCGCCGAGTCCGAGACCGGCCGCCCGCTGCTGCGCATCTACTGGTTCGACGGCGCCCCCGACCGCGTCCCCCAGCCGGAGCACCGCAGGCTCCGGGTGATGCCCCGGGTGACCGTCCGGCTCGGCGCCCTGACCAGAAGCGACGGCCGCTGGGCGCAGAAGGGCGTCGACGCGGCCATGCACGCCGAGCTGACCGAGCTGGCCCGCAACCGCGCCTGCTCCGACATCGTCCTGGTCACCGGCGACGGCGATCTGCTGCCCGGCATGATGGCGGCCAAGGAGCACGGCGTCGCCGTCCACCTGTGGGCCGTGCAGGCCGCCGACGGCGACTACAACCAGTCCGAGGACCTGGTCGCCGAGGCCGACGAACGGCGCGTGCTGGACCGGGCCTGGATCATCAAGGCCGTCCGCGCCAAGGAACTGACCGGCGTCTGCGCCCCGCCCCCGGCGCCGCGCCCCGAGATCGCCGCGATCCTCTCCGCCCCGCTGCCCGAGTCCGCGCCCAACGGCCGCGAGCGCACCGCCGAGGACGACACCCACCGCCCGGCCGCCACCGCCCCGGAGAACGGCACCCAGGACCGGGCCGCCGCCCACAAGGGCGTCCCCACCCCCAAGGACCTGGCCGCGCTGCGCACCCCCGGCGCCCCGCCCGCGCAGCCCCCGACGAGCGCCACCCTGCGCTGGTCCTCCGACAAGGGCTGGGTCGACCGGCCGGGCACCGCCGCCGAACCGCCGGAGGTCGCCGCCATGCCGACGCTGGCCCAGCTCACCACCGCCGAGCAGCGCTGGGCCGACCGCGAGGAGGACATCACCACGGTCGGCGGCGACCCCTACGAGGTCGGGCAGGTCTTCGCCCGCCGCTGGATGGCCCGGCTCGGCGACCAGGGCCACCTCCAGCGGCTGTCCGCGATGTACCCGCGCATCCCGCACCGCATCGACGGCGAGCTGCTGCGCTACGCGGCCCGCTTCGGCCTGCTCGCCCACAAGGACGACCAGATCGACGAGCACGACCGTTACGCCATCCGGGCGGGGTTCTGGCGGGAGTTCGACGTCCCGGCCGCGGCGGAGAACGCCTCCGCCGGGGAGTGAACGCGCCCTGACCGGCGGATGCCGAGATGAGGTGCCCCAAAGGCGAGTAAAGGGGCCGCACCGCGTAGTCTCGTCCCTCGTGACCACGCGCGCGGGAGAGCCACTCAGGTACGACGACGTCGTACGCGTGCGCGCGCTCAGCAAGACCTATCCGCCCGTCAAGGGGCGGCGCGGAGCGGCCGGGGCGCCGGAGGTGCGGGCCACCGACGAGGTGACCCTGGACGTGCGGCACGGTGAGATCTTCGGGCTGCTCGGCCCGAACGGCGCCGGCAAGTCCACCCTGGTCCGCCAGCTCACCGGGCTGCTGCGCCCCGACTCCGGCAGCGTCGAGATCCTCGGCCACGACATCGTGCGCCACCCCGAGCGGGCCGCCCGCATCCTCGCCTACCTCGGCCAGGAGTCCTCCGCGCTGGACGAGCTGACCGTCGCGCTGGCCGCCGAGACCACCGGCCGGCTGCGCGGCCTGGAGGCACGGGCCGCCCGCGCCGAGCGCGACGCCGTCCTGGACGAGCTGGGCCTCGCCCCGCTCGCCGGGCGCCCGCTGAAGAAGCTGTCCGGCGGCCAGCGGCGGCTCGCCTGCCTGGCCGCCGCGCTCGTCGGCGCGCGCCCGCTGCTGGTGCTGGACGAGCCGACCACCGGCATGGACCCGGTGGCCCGGCGGGCGGTCTGGGCCGCCGTCGACCGGCGCCGCGCCGAGCAGGGTGCGACCGTGCTGCTGGTCACCCACAACGTCATCGAGGCCGAGACCGTCCTCGACCGGGTCGCCGTGCTCGACCAGGGCCGGGTGATCGCCTGCGACACCCCGGCCGGGCTCAAGGAGCGGGTCTCCGGCGAGGTCCGGGTCGAGCTGGTCTGGCGGGAGCAGGCGCCGCTGGACGTGCCCGAGGTCGCGGTCCTGCGGGAGCGGGCCGTGGAGGCCGGGCGCCGCTGGACGCTCCGGCTCGCCCCCGAGGAGGCGCGGGCCGCCGTGGCCACCGTCACCGGCGGGGCGGCCTTCGCCGCGCTGGACGACTTCACCCTGGCCACGCCGAGCCTGGAGGACGTCTACCTGGCCCTTGGCGGGGCCGCACGGCAGGGGCTGGTCAAGGCGTGAGCACGGTCCTGATCGCATCCGTACGGTCTTCGGGGGACGTCTGTCCGGCCGCCGTCGTCAAGAGGAGCAGCGCGTCGTGAGTGTCGTACCCGCCGAGGTCCTGCCGGGCGCCGCGAGGAGCGTGCCGGGGCAGGCGCGGCGCGCGGCCGAGCTGGGGCCGCCCGTGCGGCTGTGGCCGTCGCTGGCCGCCGTCTACCGGGCCCAGTTGTCGCGGGCCCGGGTGGCGCGCATCCCGCTGCTGTTCGTGGCGACCTTCCAGTCGGTCGGCATCGCCGTGATGATGCGGGGCGTCGTGGACGACGGGCCCGAGGCGCAGGCCGTGGTCGCCGGGTCCTCGGTGCTGGTCGTCGCCTACGTGGCGCTGAACCTGCTCTCGCAGTACTTCGGCCAGTTGCGCGCCAGCGGCGGGCTCGACCACTACGCCACGCTGCCCGTGCCGCCCGCCGCCGTGGTGCTGGGCGCGGCGGCCGCGTACGCCTCCTTCACCGTGCCGGGGACGCTGGTCACCGCGGTCGTGGGCTGCGCGCTGTTCGGGCTGCCGCTGTCCAACCTGTGGGTGCTGCTGGCGGTGATCCCGCTGGCCGGGGCCGCGCTGTCCGGGCTCGGCGCCGCCTGCGGGCTGCTCGCCCCGCGCCCCGAACTCGCCACGCTGCTCGGCCAGCTCGGCATGTCGGCGGCGCTGCTGCTCGGCGTGCTGCCCGCCGACCGGATGCCCGGCGTCGTGCGCTTCGCCCGCGACCTGCTGCCCTCGACCTACGGGGTGGAGGCGTACGCGCGCACCTTCGGCCCGGACCCCGACTGGGCGGTGGTCCTCGCTGACCTGGGCGTGTGCGCGGGCGTCGGAGTGATCTCGCTGGCCGTGGCCACCCGCGCGTACCGCCGGGCCGCCGTCCGGTGACGCGGCGCGCGACGCGACCTGGCACGATGTCAGGGTGACCGCACCGCTGACTCCGCCACCGCCGCCGCACGACGACTTCGCGCATCAGCACGGAGGGGGCCCCGCGGGCGGGACACCGGTCACGGACCCGTACGGACAGGACGGCCCCGGTATGAAGACCGAAGTACGCGAAGCCGTCGTCGTGGCCGTGGCGGTGGCGCTCTCCGGGGTGCTGCTCGGACTGCTGTGGTGGTGGCTGGCTCCGCACGTGCCGCTCGTGGGCGAGGAGACCGACCGGAGCTGGGTGGTCTACCTCAAGGACACCGAGGGCGAGCAGGCGGCCGGGGTGGACGGCACCTTCGCCCTGCTGGGCCTGGCGTTTGGCCTGGTCAGCGCGGTGGTGGTGTTCCTGCTGCGGCGGCGCGGAGGCGTGCCGCTGGTGGTGGGCCTCGGTGTCGGCGGGCTGCTCGCCTCGCTGCTGGGCTGGCGGCTCGGCGTCTGGCTGGGTCCGACCTCGGACGTCATCGCGCACGCCAAGGCGGTCGGCGCGGGCGTCACCTTCCCGGCCCCGCTCCGGCTCGGTGCCAAGGGCGCCCTGCTGGCCTGGCCGCTGGGCGCGCTCCTGGTCCATCTGGGTCTGACGGCCCTCTTCGGCCCCCGCGACCCCGACCCGTTCGAGCAGGGCCCGTACGACCACGAGCCGCGGGGCCCGTACGGGACGCCGCCCGCGTAAGGGATCAGCCGCGGCCGATGGGTGCCAGGACCGCCTTGGTCAGGGTGGCCAGGTCGGCCGGGGCGAGTTCGACCTCCAGGCCGCGCCGGCCCGCCGAGACGCAGATGGTGGGGTGGTCCCCTGCCGACTCGTCCAGCACGGTGGGGAGCTTCTTGCGCTGGCCCAGCGGGGAGATGCCGCCGCGTACGTAGCCGGTGGTGCGCTCGGCGAGCGCGGGGTCGGCCATCGCCGCCCGCTTGCCGCCGACGGCCGCGGCCAGCGCCTTCAGATCCAGCGTGCCGGAGACCGGGACCACGGCGACGGTCAGGGCGCCGTCCACGTCGGCCACCAGGGTCTTGAAGACGCGGTCGGGGGAGACGCCCATCGCCTCGGCCGCCTCCTCGCCGTAGGAGGGGTGGGCCGGGTCGTGCTCGTAGGAGTGGACCGTGTGGTCCACGCCCGCCGCGGTGAGCGCCACCGTGGCGGGCGTGCCGCCCGCCTGCTGCTTCTTGGACTTCTTCGCCATCGCGGGTGCCGGCCCTCTGTTCCCTCAGTTCAGACTGGTACGCGCCCGCGTCAGCTCGAACGCGGGCAGTGACGGCAGACTACGGATGATCGCCGTCTCCGCGCGAAGCAGTTTCAGCTCGTCCCGCAGCCGGGACGCGGTGTCCGGCGCCTGGAGGAGCCGCTGCTTGGTCGGGGTGTCCAGCACCATGGCCGCCGCCACCAGGTAGGAGATCACACTGGGCTCGTCCGGCAGGTCGGAGTCGGCGGAGATGGAGCGCTCATGGGCGCCCGCCAGCCGCTTCTGGTACTGCTGGAAGGAGCGCAGCACCCCCTCGGCGAGCGCCCCCGCCTCGTCGCCGGGCTCCTCCGGCAGCTCCTCCACCTCGGCGGTCAGGAACGCCCCGGAGTCGTCCACCGAGAGCAGCCGTACGCGCGTGGTGCCCGTGCACAGCACCTCGAAGGTGCCGTCGGGCCGCTCCCGGATGGTCGCGGCGTCGGCCACGCAGGCCACCCGGTGCAGCGCCTTGAGCGGGTCGGAGCCGAAGCCGGCCGCCGGGCCCTCCTCGGTGTCGGCGTCGGGGTCCGGCAGTCCCGTGCCGCTCGGCGCCACCTGGTGGCCGTCGCGGATCGCTACGACGACGAACCGGCGCGGCTCGTCCTCCGGGGTCTTCAGCAGCTCGCGCATGATGGCGCGATACCGCTCCTCGAAGACGGACAGCGGCAGCACGAGTCCCGGGAACAGCGCCGTGTTCAGCGGGAAGAGGGGCAGGCGGGCGGTGGTCACGACGCCCCAGCCTAATGGTCCGGCCCGCGGGAGCGTCCGCGGCGCCAGCGGCAGTCTCACCGATCTTGGCCCGGCCGGGCCCCGCCGGACTCAGCCGCGCGAGCGCGGCGGGGTCGGAAGCAGGGCGGCCAGGGCGGCGGGCGGGGCGTCGGCCAGCAGGGCGTCGCGCAGCCGCAGGAAGTGGCCGAGCGGGTCCTCGGACACCCGGCTCCAGGGGTACGAGGTGGCGTACGGGCCGATCAGCGCGAGCTGGGCGCGGGCCTCCTCCCGGCGCTCCAGGCGCAGCAGGACGTAGAGCAGCTTGTTGCGGACCTGGGCGAGACGGGGGTCGGCGGCCGGGAAGCGGGCCGAGAGGGCCACCGCTCGGTCGGCCGCCGCGTGCAGCCGCTCCTGGGGCACCTCGGGGCCGCAGGCGTCGGTGAGGTAGCCGAAGGCGGCGCGCAGCGGGAGTGCCTGCACCAGCGAGCCGGACGGGGCGTCCTGGGCGGCCGGCTCGGCGAAGTCGAAGCACTCGCGGTGCGAGCCGTGCCAGAACGTGGCCAGATAGCGCAGCGCGGCCACATGGCAGCCGTAGTGGTGCGGGGAGCGGCGTACTGCCGCCTCCCACAGCTCCTCGAAGTAGCGGTGGCCCGCGCGGGAGCCGCGCGCGTGGTCCAGCGCGATGCGCCACGGCACCGGGTCGCGGTCGTCGGCGCGGGCGGCGGCCGTGATCAGCGGGCTGGCCTCGCGCAGCAGCTCGGCGCGGCCCGGCGAGGGCCAGGCGCGGTCCACGGCCAACTGGGCGCCGACGAGCAGCCCGCCCGGATCGCCCGGTTCGGCCGCGCGCCACGCCTCGAACCACTCGGGGCGGGAGCGGGCGAAGGCGGCGAGCCGGGTGGCGTACGCATCGCGCTCCTCCCACTGGGCCGCCGCGCGGGTGGCCGCGAGGAGGGCGGCGGCGACCGCGAACTCGCCCTGCCCGGCCGCGACCAGGGCGGGGGAGAGGCGGTCGTCGGGCGCGTCGAGGATGACGTCGTCGGCCGGTGCGGGGGAGTCCGGGCGCGAGGCGCGTCGTGTCTTCCGGGTGGGGCGGAGGAACGCCGGCAGCAGAACCATGGTGCCGACCATTGAAAGTCCGCAGGTCGGGCCCGCGCCAGAGGGTTGGGACAACTTGTGGAAGGTTGTACCGCCGAGGGTCAAGGAACCGCAAAAAGGTAGCTTTTCAGCTATTGTCACGCCCCTGCCACACACAAGGCCCCACAAGGCCCCGCGAGGCCCACGCGCCCCCTCCGGCTCAGCTCCGCCGCAGCAGCCGTGTCGCCCCGGCCGCCACCGACGTCGCCAGCACCCAGCCCAGGATGATCAGCGCCGCCGCCAGCCACGGCCACGCCCCGCGCAGCCGCCACTGGTCGAGCTGGCCCAGGTCGATCACCGGCAGCAGCAGGTCCAGTGTGAGCAACGCCGGGCTCCACGCCGGACGGTCCGCCGAGTGCGCCGGGGGCGGATCGGCCTGCGCGAACGCCAGCGTGCCCGCCGCCCACAGCACCGCCAGCCACAGCGCGGCCCGGCCCGGCCGGTAGCCGTAGGCGACCGTCCAGTCCTGGGCGTACCCCCACAGCTTGGCCGCGAGCGGCAGCGTCTCGCGGCGTCTGCGGTGCTTGGCGAGCAGCACGTCGCGGGCGTCCTCGTCCTCCCCGGCCGCGCGCAGCACGGCGGCCAGCCGCTCGTACGGCTCCGGGTGGTACTCGGCGGTAGCCGCCGCCACCCAGTCCAGCCGGTGCGCCAGCGGGAAGGGCCCGCGCGGTACCAGGTTCTCGTACGCGAAGCCGCTCATCTGGAGGTTGCCCGGCTCCGGCCAACTGCCCACGTGGTCCACCAGGTTGACGATCCGGGCGCCCGACAGCACCACCCGGCCCGACGGCGGCCGGTCCCCGAGGAAGCGCAGCTCGGGCGTCTGCACCCGGCGCAGCGACAGCTCCTGGTCGTCGGTGAGCACGAACCGCGCCCCCTCCAGGTCCACCGCGTCCCCGAACCGCCCGTCGTCCAGCCGTATCCCGCCCCGGCACTCGAACCGCTGCACCCGCGTCCCGCGCGCCGGTGTCGTCCCGCTCAGCAGCGGGCTGCCCACCGCGGCCGGGGTCAGATACAGGGTCCGCTCCACCGTGAGCTGCGGGGCGTTCAGCGCGAGCCGGGCGTACGGGTTGGACAGCCGGGCCCCGCGCAGGCTCAGCGACACCCCGACCTGGGCGCCGCGCAGCCGCAGCTCGCCGTACGACTCCAGCATCTCCGCCTGGAGGTCCTGGCCCACCGTCATGCCGTCCGCCGTGATGGACCGCCCGCCCCGGTCCCGGTGCGCCACCGCCTGGTTCAGCATCAGGTCGGTGCCTATCCGGGCGTCGGTCAGCCGGATGCCGGTACGGAAGCGGCAGCGCGCCAGATGCAGATCGCCCTCGGTACGCACCCGCGCCGCCTCCAGGCGGGGCACCGCGCAGTCCACCAGGCGCACGGTGGTGAAATGCGCCTCCGGCATGCGGACCTCGTCGTCGAACCGGCAGCCGCGCAGCTCCATGTACGGCGTGACGGTGCCGCCCGCCAGGTCCACGGTGCCGGTGATCCTCACCCCCGTCAGCTTCAGCGAGGAGACCCGGCCCGCGAGCGCGGGCGGGCCGTCCAGCAGCAGCCAGCACACCACCCGCGCCCGCACACTGCGCTCCGGACCCCAGGGGATGCCGCCGTGCGGATCGTCCACGCCGAGCTCGCCGCTGCTCAGGTCGTACACGCTGCCGTTGCGGAACGCCTGCCACATGCCCGCCTCGGCCGGGGTCAGATCGTCCGGCAGCTCCTCGGCGCCCGGACCCGCCGTCAGTACCTCGGTCACCGCGGCTCCTCTCCCGCGAGCCGGCCACGGGCGTCACCGCCCGGCCCGCCGCCCACGTCCGTCCCACACGTCGTTCCCCGGCTCATGCCCGCTGAGTGACGGGTTCGACACACAAAGTGAGGGTGAATTCGCGGGTTCCGGCCACGCTCTGTCCCACTGGTTGTCCCATGTTCTGTATCAGCCATTGATACGCGCGGACGGGGCCCGGCGCCGGTCTGAGAGAATTGGGAGTGTGATCTCCCGAATCGATCTGCGCGGCGACGCCCTCCCCGAGGGCCCCGCCCTGCGCGACCTGCTGCCCCGAGCCGACTTCGACGTCTCGGCCGCCCTGGAGAAGGTGCGTCCGATCTGCGAGGCCGTGCATCATCGTGGCGACGCGGCACTGATCGACTTCGCGGAGAAGTTCGACGGAGTACGGCTGGAATCCGTCCGTGTCCCGGCCGAGGCGCTCACCGAGGCGCTCCAGGCCCTCGACCCGGCTGTGCGCGCCGCCCTGGAGGAGTCCATCCGCCGGGCCCGCCTGGTCCACCGCGCCCAGCGCCGCACCACCCACACCACCCAGGTCGTCCCCGGCGGCACCGTCACCGAGAAGTGGGTCCCCGTCGACCGCGTCGGGCTGTACGCGCCCGGCGGCCGCTCGGTCTACCCCTCCTCCGTGATCATGAACGTGGTGCCCGCGCAGGAGGCCGGCGTCGGCTCCGTCGCGCTCGCCTCCCCGCCGCAGGCCGAGTTCGGGGGCCTGCCGCACCCGACGATCCTGGCCGCCTGCGCCCTGCTCGGCGTGGACGAGGTGTACGCGGCCGGCGGCGCCACCGCCGTGGCGATGTTCGCCTACGGCACCGAGTCCTGCCCGCCCGCCAACATGGTCACCGGCCCCGGCAACATCTGGGTCGCCGCCGCCAAGCGCTTCTTCACCGGGAAGATCGGCATCGACGCCGAGGCCGGCCCGACCGAGATCGCCGTCCTCGCCGACGACACCGCCGACCCGGTGCACGTCGCCTCCGACCTGATCAGCCAGGCCGAGCACGACCCGCTGGCCGCCGCCGTCCTCGTCACCGACTCGGTCGCGCTGGCCGACGCGGTGGAGGCGGAGCTGAAGACGCAGGTCGCCGCCACCAAGCACATCGACGACCGGATCGTGCCCGCGCTGAACGGGCAGCAGTCCGCGATCGTCCTCGTGGACGGCGTCGAGGAGGGCCTGCGGGTGGTCGACGCCTACGGCGCCGAGCACCTGGAGATCCAGACCCGCGACGCGGCCGCCGTAGCCGACCGGGTGCGCAACGCGGGCGCGGTCTTCATCGGCCCCTGGGCGCCGGTCTCCCTCGGGGACTACGCGGCCGGGTCCAACCACGTGCTGCCCACCGGCGGCTGCGCCTGCCACTCCTCCGGCCTGTCCGTGCAGTCCTTCCTGCGCGGCATCCACATCGTGGACTACACGAAGGACGCGCTCGCCGAGGTCGCCCACCACGTGGTGACCCTCGCGGAGGCGGAGGACCTGCCCGCGCACGGCGCGGCGGTCAAGGCCCGCTTCGGATGGAAGGTACCGGGGACCAAGTGACCGGCAACAGCGTTCAGTCCCCCTGGGACGAGCTCCCCATCCGTGACGAGCTGCGCGGCACGTCCCCCTACGGCGCGCCCCAGTTGGACGTCCCCGTCCGGCTGAACACCAACGAGAACCCCTACCCGCTGCCCGAACCGCTGGTCGAGCGGATCGCGGAGCGGGTGCGCGAGGCGGCCCGGAACCTGAACCGCTACCCCGACCGGGACGCGGTCCAGCTCCGCACCGAACTGGCCAAGTACCTCACCACGACCGGCCACCACCCCCTCGGCGCCCGGAACGTCTGGGCGGCCAACGGCTCCAACGAGGTCATCCAGCAGCTCCTCCAGACCTTCGGCGGACCCGGCCGCACCGCGATCGGCTTCGAGCCGTCGTACTCGATGCACGCGCTGATCGCGCGCGGCACCGGGACCGGCTGGATCTCCGGGCCGCGCGGCGCGGACTTCACCATCGACCTGGCCGCCGCCGAGCGCGCCATCGCCGAGCACAAGCCCGACGTCGTCTTCATCACCACCCCCAACAACCCCACCGGCAACGCCGTCCCGTCCGAGACCGTCCTCGCGCTCTACGAGGCCGCGCAGGCGGCGAAGCCGTCCATGGTGGTCGTGGACGAGGCGTACATCGAGTTCAGTCACGGCGACTCGCTGCTGCCGCTGCTCGAAGGCCGCCCCCACCTGGTGATCTCGCGGACCATGTCCAAGGCGTTCGGCGCCGCCGGACTGCGCCTCGGCTACCTGGCCGCCGACCCCGCCGTGGTGGACGCCGTCCAGTTGGTCCGGCTGCCCTACCACCTGAGCGCCGTCACCCAGGCGACCGCGCTCGCCGCGCTGGAGCACACCGGCACGCTGCTCGGCTATGTCGAGCAGCTCAAGGCCGAGCGGGACCGGCTCGTCGCCGAACTGCGGGCCATCGGCTACGAGGTGACCGAGTCCGACGCCAACTTCGTGCAGTTCGGCCGCTTCGAGGACACCCACGGCGCGTGGCGGCGCATCCTCGACCGCGGGGTGCTGGTCCGGGACAACGGCGTGCCCGGATGGCTGCGGGTGACCGCCGGAACCCCCGAAGAGAACGACGCGTTCCTCGACGCGGTACGGGACTTGAAGAAGGAGCTTGACGCATGAGCCGCACAGGACGCGTGCAGCGCACCACCAAGGAGACCTCGGTCCTCGTCGAGATCGACCTCGACGGCACCGGCAAGACCGACATCGCCACCGGCGTCGGCTTCTACGACCACATGCTCGACCAGCTCGGCCGGCACGGTCTGTTCGACCTCACCGTGAAGACCGACGGCGACCTGCACATCGACACCCACCACACCATCGAGGACACCGCCCTCGCGCTCGGCGCCGCCTTCAAGCAGGCGCTCGGCGACAAGGTGGGCATCTACCGCTTCGGCAACTGCACGGTCCCGCTGGACGAGTCCCTCGCCCAGGTCACCGTCGACCTCTCCGGCCGCCCCTACCTCGTGCACACCGAGCCCGAGAAGATGGCGCCGATGATCGGCGAGTACGACACCACGATGACCCGGCACATCCTGGAGTCCTTCGTCGCCCAGGCCCAGATCGCGCTGCACGTGCACGTGCCCTACGGGCGCAACGCGCACCACATCGTGGAGTGCCAGTTCAAGGCCCTCGCCCGCGCCCTGCGCTACGCCAGCGAGCGCGACCCGCGCGCGGCCGGCATCCTCCCCTCCACGAAGGGCGCGCTGTAACCCCATGACCGGACTGTCCACCATCCTGATCGTCGTCGGCCTCTTCCTGGTCGGCGGCATCATCTCCTTCGTCAAGCAGAAGATGCCCGCCAGCCTGATCGTGCTGGTCTCCATCGGCGCGGCCATGTGCCTGGTCGCGGGTGTCATGCGGCTGGAGGTGTGGAGTTGAGCGACGTGAAGAAGGTCGTGGTCTTCGACTACGGCTTCGGCAACGTCCGTTCCGCCGAGCGCGCTCTCGCCCGCGTGGGCGCCGACGTGGAGATCACCCGCGACTTCGACAAGGCCATGAACGCCGACGGCCTGCTGGTGCCCGGCGTCGGCGCGTTCGCCGCCTGCATGACCGGCCTGCGCGAGGCCCGCGGCGACTGGGTCGTCGACCGGCGCCTCGCCGGCGGCCGCCCGGTGCTCGGCATCTGCGTCGGCATGCAGATCCTGTTCGCGCGCGGCATCGAGCACGGCGTGGAGACCGACGGCCTGGACGAGTGGCCCGGCACGGTCGGCCCGCTCAAGGCCGACATCGTGCCCCACATGGGCTGGAACACCGTCGACGCCCCGGCCGACTCGCGCCTCTTCGCGGGTCTCGACCCGGAGAGCCGCTTCTACTTCGTGCACTCCTACGCCGTGCAGGACTGGGACTTCGAGCAGCTCAACGCGGCCATGACCCCGCCCGCGGTGACCTGGTCGACCTACGGCGGGCCGTTCGTGGCCGCCGTGGAGAACGGCGCGCTGTCCGCCACCCAGTTCCACCCCGAGAAGTCCGGCGACGCCGGTGCCCAGCTCCTCACCAACTGGATCGGAACCCTCTAAGACCATGGCCAAGCTCGAACTGCTCCCCGCCGTCGACGTCCGCGACGGCCAGGCCGTACGCCTCGTGCACGGCGAGTCCGGCACCGAGACCTCCTACGGCTCCCCGCTGGAGGCGGCCCTCGCCTGGCAGCGCGCGGGCGCCGAGTGGCTGCATCTGGTCGACCTGGACGCCGCGTTCGGCACCGGGGACAACCGGGCCCTGATCGCCGAGGTCGCGGGCGCGATGGACATCAAGGTGGAGCTGTCCGGCGGCATCCGCGACGACGACACCCTCGCCGCCGCCCTCGCCACCGGCTGCACCCGCGTCAACCTCGGCACCGCCGCCCTGGAGACCCCCGAGTGGGTCGCCAAGGTCATCGCCGAGCACGGCGACAAGATCGCCGTCGGCCTCGACGTACGCGGCACCACCCTGCGCGGCCGCGGCTGGACCCGCGACGGCGGCGACCTCTACGAGACGCTCGCCCGTCTCGACCAGGAGGGCTGCGCCCGCTACGTCGTCACCGACATCGCCAAGGACGGCACCCTCCAGGGCCCCAACCTGGAACTGCTGAGGAACGTCTGCGCGGCCACCGACCGCCCGGTCGTCGCCTCCGGCGGTGTCTCCTCGCTGGACGACCTGCGCGCCATCGCCGACCTGGTTCCGCTCGGCGTCGAGGGCTCCATCGTGGGCAAGGCGCTGTACGCCAAGGCGTTCACCCTGGAAGAGGCCCTCGCGGCGGTGTCCCGGTGAGCGACGTACGCCGGGTGAGCACCGGCGCGCCCTGGGAGGACCAGTTCGGCTACTCCCGCGCCGTCGAGCTGCCGAACGGTCTGGTGCTGGTCTCCGGCTGCACCTCCATAGTGGACGGGCAGATCGCCGGGGGCGGCCCGTACGAGCAGGCCGTCAACGCCTTCGGCGTCGCGCTGGACGCGCTGGCGCGGGTGGGCCTCGGCCGTGACGATGTGGTGCGCACCCGTATGTACATCACCCATGCCCGCGACGTGGAGGAGGTGGGCCGCGCACACAAGGAGCTGTTCGACAGCGTCCGGCCCGCCGCATCCATGATCATCGTCTCCGGTTTCGTGGACCCCAGCCTGGTCGTCGAGATCGAGGTGGAGGCGTTCCGAGGAGTGTCCGCATGACCCTGGCCGTACGCGTGATCCCCTGCCTGGACGTGGACAACGGCCGGGTCGTCAAGGGCGTCAACTTCCAGAACCTGCGCGACGCGGGCGACCCGGTGGAGATGGCCAAGGTCTACGACGCCGAGGGCGCCGACGAGCTGACCTTCCTGGACATCACCGCCTCCTCCGGCGACCGGGAGACCACCTACGACGTGGTGCGCCGCACCGCCGAGCAGGTCTTCATCCCGCTCACCGTCGGCGGCGGCGTCCGCACCGCCGAGGACGTGGACAAGCTGCTGCGGGCCGGTGCCGACAAGGTGGGCGTCAACACGGCCGCCATCGCCCGGCCCGACCTCATCCGCGAGATCGCCGAGCGGTTCGGCCGCCAGGTGCTGGTCCTCTCGGTGGACGCCCGCCGCACCCCCTCCGGCTCCTTCGAGGTCACCACCCACGGCGGCCGTACCGGCACCGGCATCGACGCGGTCGAGTGGGCCCACCGGGCCGCCGAGCTGGGCGCGGGCGAGATCCTGCTCAACTCGATGGACGCGGACGGCACCAAGGACGGCTACGACCTCGACATGCTCGCGGCCGTCCGCAAGCACGTCTCCGTCCCGGTCATCGCCTCCGGCGGGGCTGGCGCCCTCTCGCACTTCCCGCCGGCCGTGGACGCGGGCGCGGACGCGGTGCTGGCCGCCTCCGTCTTCCACTTCGGCGACCTCCGCATCGGCCAGGTCAAGCAGACCCTGCGAGAAGCGGGCCACCCGGTCCGTGTCTGAACCGGCCCCCCGCACCGACACCGAGATACGCCCGGCCGCCCCGACAGGCGACCGGGCGGCTCATCGTGACCCCAACGTCCTGCGCTGGCTGGGCGCGTACACCGCGTCCATGCTCGGCGACAACGTCTACTACATCGCCCTGTCCTGGGCCGCCGTGCGGGCCGGGAGCCCGGCGGAGGCCGGCGCCGTGATGGCGGCCAGTGCCGTGCCCAGGGCCTTGCTGCTGCTGGGCGGCGGGGTGATCGCGGACCGGTTCGGCCCGCGCCGGGTGGTCGTCGGCAGCGACGCCGTGCGCTGCGCGGCCGTGCTCGCCGTGGCCGCGCTGCTGTCCGTCACCACGCCCGGACTGTGGCCGCTCGCCGTGCTGGCGCTGGTCTTCGGCACCGTCGACGCCGTCTTCATGCCGGCCGTCGGCGCGCTCCCGGCCCGGATCACCGCACCCGGCCAGCTCGCCCGTGTGCAGGGCCTGCGCGGGCTCGCCATCCGGGTCGCCGGTGTCGTCGGCGCCCCGCTCGGCGGGCTCGGCGTCGCCATGGGCGGCGCGGCCACCGCCTTCGGCCTGGCCGGACTGCTCATCGCGCTCTCGCTGCCGCTGCTGGTCTCGGTCCGGATCAGGCCGCTGCCCGCCGAGGAGACCGCCCGCGAGGCGGGCACCGCCTGGGCCGGCCTGGTGGACGGACTGCGCTACGTCCGCCGCCACCGCGTCCTCGGCCCGCTGATGCTCGCCATCGCGCTCGGCGACTTCGGCTTCGTCGGCCCGCTCAACGTCGGCCTCACCCTGCTCGCCGACCGGCGCGGCTGGGGCGCGGCCGGCATGGGCTGGGTGCTCGCCGGGTTCGGTGTCGGCGCGGGCGCCGTATCGGCTCTGCTCGCGGTACGCGGCCGGGTCCCGCGCGCCGGACTGACCGCCGCCTGCTCGATCCTCGCCGGGTCCGTCGCCATCGGCGCCCTCGCCTATGTGCCGGTGCTCCCGGCGGCGGTCGGGGTGGCCTTGCTGGTCGGACTGCTCGCCGGGCTCAGCGGCGCGATGTGCGGGGCGCTGCTCCAGACCCAGGCCGACCCCGCCTACCTGGGCCGGATCACGGCGGTCGCCAGTCTGGTCAGTCTCGGGCTCGCCCCGCTGAGCATGCCGTTCGCGGCCACCGCGATAGGTGTCCTCGGGCTCGGGCCGGTGTTCGTGGCCAGCGCGGCGGTGTGCGGGCTCGGCGGGGTCGTCGTGCTGTGCTTCCCGCACCTCAGGCGGGCCGAGCTGCCCCTCTGAGGCGGTCAGCGCAGCCGCTGGGTGAGCTGGACCAGATTGCCCACCGTGTCGTCGAACACGGCCGCCAGCACCGGCCCCTGCTCCTGCGGGGGATGAGTGAACCGGACCCCGGCGGCGCGCAGCCGCTCGTACTCCACGCGCATGTCGTCCACCTCGAACACGATGGTCGGCAGGCCCGCGTCGTACAGAGCGGTGCGGTACGGCTCGGCGATGGGGCCCCCGCCGGGCTCCAGCAGCAACTGGAGGTCCGGCTGGGCGCCCTGGGGCGCGCCCACCGTCACGAACAGCACACCGTCGCCGAGGTCCATGTGGAGCCGGGTCTCGAACCCCAGCACCTCCGTGTAGAAGGCGTGCGCCCGCGCCACGTCGTCCACGTACACCCCGGTCATGGCGACCTTGATCACGAGCGCTCCCGGTGGGTCAGAGGCCGAGCTGACGGCAGTCGTGCAGGGAGGTGATCGCGTCCGCGTCGCCCTCCAGCGCCACCTTGGCCGCGTCCTGCCGCCCGTAGGCGAACATCAGCAGCTCCGAGGGCTCTCCGGTCGCCGTGACCACCGGCGTGCCCCGGTGCGCCACCGCCGTACGGCCGTCCGGGCGGCGCAGCACCAGTCCGGTCGGCGCGTGCCGCCCGGTCATCCGGGCCGTGCGCTCCAGCCGCGACCACAGCACGTCCTGGAACACCGGGTCCAGCTCGCGCGGGCTCCAGTCCGGCTGGGCGCGGCGCACGTCCTCGGCGTGGATGTAGAACTCCACGGTGTTGGCCGCCTCGTCCACCTGCTTCAGCCGGAACGGGGAGTATTTCGGCGGGCCGGTGCGGATCAGCCCGATCAGCTCGTCGTAGGGCTTGGCCGCGTACTCGTCCATCACCCGGTCCAGCCGGGAGGCCAGCGGCTTGGCGAGCATCCCGGCCGCCGCGTCGGGGCGCCGCTCGCGCACCACCACGTGCGCGGCCAGATCACGGGTCGTCCAGCCCTCGCACAGGGTCGGTGCGTCCGGGCCGGCGGTTTCCAAGAGGTCTGCGAGCAGGAGCCGTTCACGCTTGGCGAAGGTCGACATGACTTCAGCGTACGGCCACCCCCGAGGACCACGCAGCGGACACGGAACGTGACCCCGGGCACCGCACGGCACAATGGCACCCATGACCCGTACGACCGGCAGCCCCCGTCCCAGCGGCCTCGACCCCGAGATCGCCGCCCGCCTCAAGCGCGACCCGGACGGCCTCGTCCCCGCCGTGGCCCAGCAGTACGACACCGGCGAGGTGCTGATGCTCGGCTGGATGGACGACGAGGCGCTGCACCGCACGCTGACCACCGGCCGCTGCACGTACTGGTCCCGCAGCCGCCAGGAGTACTGGGTCAAGGGCGACACCTCCGGCCACGTCCAGCTCGTGAAGTCGGTCGCGCTGGACTGCGACGCCGACACCGTGCTGGTCAAGGTCGACCAGACCGGCGCCGCCTGCCACACCGGCGAGCGGACCTGCTTCGACGCCGACGTGCTGCTCAAGGGGGAGGACCGGTGAACGCCATGGACCTCGACACCTTCCGCAAGCTCGCCGCCGACCGGCGTGTCATTCCGGTCACCCGCAAGCTCCTCGCCGACGGCGACACCCCCGTCGCCCTCTACCGCAAGCTCGCCGCCGAACGCCCCGGCACCTTCCTGCTGGAGTCCGCCGAGAACGGCCGCACGGCGTTCCAATGGTCCCGGTACTCCTTCGTCGGCGTCCGCTCGGCCGGCACCCTCACCACCCGCGACGGCGAGGCCCACTGGCTCGGCACCCCGCCGGTCGGCGTCCCCACCGACGGCGACCCGCTCGCCGCGCTGCGCGCCACCCTCCAGGCCCTGCACACCCCGCACCTTCAGGGCCTGCCGCCCTTCACCGGCGGCATGGTCGGCTACCTCGGCTACGACATCGTCCGCCGCCTGGAGAAGATCGGCCCCGGCGAACGCGACGACCTGAACCTGCCCGAGCTGACCATGCTCCTCACCAGCGACCTCGCGGTGATGGACCACTGGGAGGGCTCGGTCCTGCTGATCGCCAACGCGATCAACCACAACGACCTCGACACCGGCGTGGACGAGGCGTACGCCGACGCGGTCGCCCGGCTCGACGCCATGGAGGCCGACCTGGCCCGCCCGGTCGCCCAGCCCCCGGCCCTGCTCCCGCCCTCCGAACTGCCCGAGTACACCGCGCTGTGGGGCGGCCCCGACTTCCAGGAGGCCGTGGAGGACGTCAAGGAGCGCATCCGCGCGGGCGAGGCGTTCCAGGTCGTCCCCTCCCAGCGCTTCGAGACGCCCTGCACCGCTAGCGCGCTGGACGTGTACCGGGTGCTGCGGGCCACCAACCCGTCCCCGTACATGTACCTGTTCCGGTTCGAGGGGTTCGACGTGGTCGGCTCCTCGCCCGAGGCGCTGGTCAAGGTCGAGGACGGCCGCGCCATGGTGCACCCCATCGCCGGCACCCGGCCCCGGGGCGCCACCCCGCAGGAGGACCAGGCGCTCGCCGACGAGCTGATGGCCGACCCCAAGGAGCGCGCCGAGCACCTGATGCTGGTCGACCTCGGCCGCAACGACCTCGGCCGGGTCTGCGAACCCGGCTCGGTGGAGGTCGTCGACTTCATGTCGATCGAGCGGTACTCGCACGTGATGCACATCGTGTCCACCGTCACCGGCGAGGTCGCGGGAGGCCGGACCGCCTTCGACGTGCTCACCGCCTGCTTCCCGGCCGGCACCCTCTCCGGCGCCCCCAAGCCCCGCGCGATGCAGATCATCGACGAACTCGAGCCCTCCCGGCGCGGCCTGTACGGCGGCTGCGTCGGCTACCTCGACTTCGCGGGCGACTCCGACACCGCCATCGCCATCCGCACCGCCCTGCTGCGCGACGGCACGGCATATGTGCAGGCCGGAGCGGGGATCGTCGCGGACTCCGACCCGGTCGCGGAGGACCAGGAGTGCCGCAACAAGGCGGCGGCCGTGCTGCGCGCCGTCCACACCGCCAACCGGCTGGGCACGGTGTGACCCGTTCGCGGGAACCCCGGATGACGCTTCGTCCGGGGTTCAGGCGATAGTGGAGTACGTGACTGCCGTACCGCACCCCCGTTCCGAAGCCGCCGCGCCCGCCCGCTCCGGCCGGCGCAGCCTCGCCGCCGCCCTGCTGTCCGGCGCGCTCGGCGCGGCCGTGGCGCTGCTGGCGACCCGGCAGCGCTGGGCCGAGGGGACCGCGACGGTCGCCGGCGGAAACTTCCCCCTGACCGCCACCGGCAGCGACGTCACCGGCGTCCCGGCCGCCCTCGCCGTCGTGGGCCTCGCCGCGCTGGTCGCCGTGTTCGCGGTGCGCCGGGCGGGCCGGTTCGCCGTCGCCGCGCTGCTCACGCTCTCCGGCGCGGGCATCGTCGCCGCCGCGCTCACCGGGGTCGCCGACGGCTCGGCACTGGACGAGAAGGCGGCCGCCACCACCGGCGACACCTCGGCCACCGTCCAGGCCCTCAGCCACACCGCCTGGCCCTACGCGGCCGCCGCCGGAGGCGTGCTGATCCTGCTCGCCGGACTCCTCGCGCTGCGCTACGGCCCCCGCTGGCCCGCCATGTCCGGCCGCTACGAGCGCGGCACGGACCGCCCCCGGCGCAGCGCCCGCCCGGTCGACCCGGAGCGCCCCGAGGAGATCTGGAAGGCCCTGGACCGGGGCGAGGACCCCACCGGAGCCTGAACCACCGCCCGAGTGTGGGCAACCAGACTCCACCCCCTGCGTCGATCGCGGGCGGGCGTACGGGACAATGGACCGCGAGCGACCCGGCCAGGACAGTGACGGGCGGGCTCGGACCGTACGACCTGTACGGCATGTACTCGACACGTACACAGCAACGAGGAGCAAGTCATGGCGGGCAGCAGCCACGGTCACACCCCGGCCGCCTGGACCGGTGTCATCATCGCCTTCATCGGTTTCTGCGTCTCGGGCGCGTTCATCGTGATGGCCCAGCCCGTCGGCTTCTGGGCCGGCATGGTCGTCGTGGCCCTCGGTGGCGTCGTGGGCTGGATCATGCGCTCCATGGGCCTCGGCATGCCGAAGGAGAGCGCCGCCCCGGTCCGCCCTACCGCCGCGGCCACCCGTGAGCCGGTCGCCGCGGAGAGCTGAGCGAAGCAAAGCGAAGCACCTCGAAGGGGCGCCCCCAGGCCGTACGGACGGCTCGGGGGTGCCCCTTCGCGCGTCCGCGCCGGGGCCACGGCACAATGCCAGGGTGAACGCCGACAGCGGTGCCCCGCCCTTCGCCCCGCCGGCTCAGGCCCCGCACGCGGAGACTCCGCTGTGGCGGCGCCTGGCCACCCCGGCCGGGGTCCTCGCGGCGGTGGCCGGGGCCTTCGCCTATGTCGGCACCGTCGACCCCAACCAGCCCGGCCACTACCCCGTCTGCCCGCTCTACGCGCTGACCGGGCTGTACTGCCCAGGCTGCGGAGGGCTGCGCAGTGCGCACGCCTTCGTCCACGGCGACCTCCTCGGCGCCCTGCACGACAACGCGGCCGGCGTCGCCGCCTACCTCGCCTTCGCCGTGCTGTGGACCCTCTGGGCGGTCCGCGCCGCGCGGGGCCTGCCGGTGCGCCTGGTCCTCGGCCGCACCCCGCTGTGGGTGCTCGGCTCCGCGCTGCTTCTCTTCACCGTCGTCCGGAACCTGCCGTTCGGTGGCTCGATCCGTCCTTGATCAACAAGGAATGTCCAGGTAATGGGACCGCCGCCCGCTGGATGCGAGCCCTGGCACTTCCTGCGGATACCATCGCAGTGACCATGGGTTTTCGAACCCGCCCCAGACCAACCGCTGAAAGGGGGCCGCTCGCGTGAGCGTGCTCGACGAGATCATCGACGGAGTCCGGGCCGACCTCGCGGAGCGGCAGGCTCGCGTCAGCCTCGACGAGCTCAAGGAGCGCGCGGCCCAGGCCCCGGCCGCCAAGGACGGCGTGGCCGCCCTCAAGGGCGACGGCGTCAAGGTCATCTGCGAGGTCAAGCGCTCCAGCCCGTCCAAGGGCGCGCTGGCCGCGATCGCCGACCCCGCCGCCCTCGCCGCCGACTACGAGGCGGGCGGCGCCGCCGTCATCTCCGTCCTCACCGAGCAGCGCCGCTTCGGCGGCTCGCTGGCCGACCTGGAGGCCGTCCGCGCCAGCGTCGACATCCCGGTGCTGCGCAAGGACTTCATCGTCACCTCGTACCAGCTCTGGGAGGCCCGCGCGTACGGCGCCGACCTGGCGCTGCTCATCGTGGCCGCGCTGGAGCAGCCCGCGCTGGAGTCGCTGATCGAGCGTGCCGTCTCCATCGGGCTGACCCCGCTGGTCGAGGTGCACGACGAGGACGAGATCGAGCGTGCCGTGGACGCGGGCGCCAGGATCATCGGGGTGAACGCGCGCAACCTGAAGACCCTGGAGGTCGACCGGGGCACCTTCGAGCGGATCGCCCCGGAGATCCCCGACGAGCTGGTCAAGGTCGCGGAGTCCGGCGTGCGCGGCCCGCACGACCTGATCGCCTACGCCAACGCGGGCGCCGACGCCGTCCTGGTCGGCGAGTCCCTGGTCACCGGCCGCGACCCCAAGACCGCGGTGGCCGACCTGGTGGCGGCCGGCGAGCACCCCGCGCTCCGGCACGGCCGCGGCTGATCCCCCGGTAGGCTTGACCTCGATGACGACCCTCACCCTGACCGCCACCGTGGACCGCCACGCCCGCCTCGCGCGCGGCTGCCGTCCCCGTGGCTGCCGTGCCCCGGCCCGCCGGGTCCACGGCCGCAGGGTCAGGTACCACATCGGGGCGGAGCCGGGCCAGATCAACGGCATGCGATGGCGACAGCCGACCTGTAGGGGCGCGGGGAACGGCGCGAGGAGCCACGAACGGCCCGCAGCCGGATAACCATCCCCGCCCCCACGGCGAATAGTGTCTTTTCACACGCACTCACCGTGAGGTACCGGCATGCCCAGCAGCAACTACTTCTTCCCTGACCCGGAGGGGCAAGTCCCCACCGTCCAGGGCTACTTCGGCGCATTCGGCGGCAAATTCATCCCGGAGGCCCTCGTCGCCGCCGTGGACGAGGTCGCCGTCGAGTACGACAAGGCCAAGCAGGACCCGGAATTCGCCCGCGAGCTGGACGACCTCCTGGTCAACTACACCGGCCGCCCCAGCTCACTCACCGAGGTCCCCAGGTTCGCCGAACACGCCGGGAACGCTCGCGTGTTCCTCAAGCGCGAGGACCTGAACCACACCGGCTCGCACAAGATCAACAACGTCCTGGGCCAGGCCCTCCTCACCAAGCGCATGGGCAAGACCCGCGTGATCGCGGAGACCGGCGCCGGCCAGCACGGCGTCGCCACCGCCACCGCCTGCGCCCTGTTCGGACTCGACTGCACCATCTACATGGGCGAGATCGACACCGAGCGCCAGGCCCTCAACGTGGCCCGGATGCGCATGCTCGGCGCCGAGGTCGTGGCCGTGAAGTCCGGCAGCCGCACCCTGAAGGACGCCATCAACGAGGCGTTCCGGGACTGGGTCGCCAACGTCGAGAACACCCACTGCCTCTTCGGTACGGTCGCCGGCCCGCACCCCTTCCCGGCGATGGTCCGCGACTTCCACCGCGTCATCGGCGTGGAGGCCCGCCGCCAGATCCTGGAGCGCGCCGGGCGCCTGCCGGACGCCGCCATCGCCTGCGTCGGCGGCGGCTCCAACGCCATCGGCCTCTTCCACGCCTTCATCCCCGACGCGGACGTGCGCCTGATCGGCTGCGAGCCCGCAGGCCACGGCATCGACACCGGCGAGCACGCGGCCACCCTGACCGCGGGCGAGCCCGGCATCCTGCACGGCTCCCGCTCCTACGTCCTCCAGGACGACGAGGGCCAGATCACCGAGCCGTACTCGATCTCGGCCGGACTGGACTACCCCGGCATCGGCCCCGAGCACGCCTACCTCAAGGACTCCGGGCGGGGCGAGTACCGCGCGGTCACCGACGACGCCGCCATGCAGGCGCTCCGCCTGCTGTCGCGCACCGAGGGCATCATCCCGGCCATCGAGAGCGCGCACGCGCTGGCCGGCGCCCTGGAGGTCGGCAAGGAACTGGGCCCGGACGGGCTGATCGTCGTCAACCTCTCCGGACGCGGCGACAAGGACATGGACACCGCCGCCCGGTACTTCGGGCTCTACGACACCGACGCCGAGGTCGCGGCCGACGCGGCCCACACCGCCGAGATCGAGGGGGACGCCAAGTGAGCGGCAACATCAACCTGCTGTCGGACACCCTCGCCGCCGCCAAGGCCGAGGGCCGTGCCGCGCTCATCGCCTACCTCCCGGCCGGGTTCCCGACCGTGGACGGCGGCATCGAGGCGATCAAGGCCGCCTTCGAGGGCGGCGCCGACGTCGTCGAGGTCGGCCTGCCGCACAGCGACCCGGTGCTCGACGGCCCGGTCATCCAGACCGCCGACGACATCGCGCTGCGCGGCGGGGTGCGGATCGCAGACGTCATGCGCACGGTCCGTGAGGCCCACACGGCCACCGGCAAGCCGGTGCTGATCATGACGTACTGGAACCCCATCGACCGCTACGGCGTCGAGCGGTTCACCGCCGAGCTGGCCGAGGCGGGCGGCGCGGGCTGCATCCTGCCCGACCTGCCCGTGCAGGAGGCCGCGCTGTGGCGCGAGCACGCCGAGAAGCACGGCCTCGCCACCGTCTTCGTCGTCGCCCCCAGCAGCAGGGACGCCCGGCTCGCCGAGATCACCGCGGCCGGCAGCGGCTTCGTCTACGCGGCCTCGCTGATGGGCGTCACCGGCACCCGCGAGTCCGTCGGCGCGCAGGCCGAGGACCTGGTGACGCGCACCCGCGCCACCCGTGCCGACCTGCCCGTCTGTGTCGGCCTCGGGGTCTCCGACGCGGCCCAGGCCGCCGAGGTGGCCGCCTTCGCCGACGGCGTCATCGTCGGCTCGGCCTTCGTCAAGCGCATGCTGGACGCCCCCGACGAAGCCTCCGGTGTCGACGCCGTCCGCGCGCTCGCCGCCGACCTGGCGAAGGGTGTCCGCCGGGGCGCCTGACCCGGATCGCTCCAGGTCACTCGAACGGGTGGACCTCCGGCCGGGGAGGCGCAATGCGCCTCCCCGGTTCGTTCAGGGGGTGTGAGCGAGAAGAACCGTGACGGAAAGCGCAACGCCCGCCAGCGCCTGGCCGCCGAGCGCGAGAAGCAGAAGTCCGCGGAGAAGCGCCGGCGCGCGCTGATCGTCGGCGTCAGTGTCGTCGGCGTGCTCGGCCTCGCCGCGGTGATCGGGGTCATCGCGGCCAACGCGGGCAAGGACAAGGGCAGCAAGAACGCGGGTCCGGTCGTCGCCCCCTCCGGCGCCCAGGGCAAGGACAGCCTGGCGATCCCGGTCGGCGAGGAGGGCGCCAAGTCCACGCTCACCATCTGGGAGGACTTCCGCTGCCCCGCCTGCCAGTCCTTCGAGACGCGGTACCGCTCCACACTCCACGAGCTGACCGACGCGGGCAAGCTCCGGGTCGAGTACCACCTGGTCCGGCTGATCGACGGCAACATGGGCGGCACCGGCTCGCTGCGCTCGGCCAACGCGGCGGCGTGCGCCCAGGACGCGGGCAAGTTCCGTGACTTCCACGACGTGCTGTACGCGAACCAGCCCCCGGAGACCGACGACGCCTTCGCGGACAACGGCAAGCTGATCGACCTCGCGGGCAAGGTCAAGGGCCTCGACACGCCGACGTTCCGTAAATGTGTGAACGACGGCACCCACAACACCTGGGTCGACCGCTCCCAGCAGGCGTTCGCCTCCGGCGGCTTCGGCGGCACGCCGACCGTGCTGTTCGGCGGCAAGAACATCTACCAGGACCAGTCCATGACCCCCGAGAAGCTCAAGGAGATGGTGGAGAGCGCCGACCGCGGATGAGGGGGTTTTCTCACCTCCCCGTTATGGACCCGTAGCCCGGCCGCGCGGCGACCGTACGGCCCGGCACGGTAGCGTCGGTCCTGCCATGGAACTTGCCTACATTCCCAGTCCGTCGCGCGGGGTGCTGTACCTCGGCCCCATCCCGCTGCGCGGTTACGCCTTCTGCATCATCATCGGCGTCTTCGTCGCCGTCTGGCTCGGCAACAAGCGCTGGGTCGCGCGGGGCGGCCGACCCGGCACCGTCGCCGACATCGCGGTGTGGGCCGTGCCCTTCGGCCTCGTCGGCGGCCGGCTCTACCACGTGATCACGGACTATGAGCTGTACTTCAGTCCGGGCCGTGACTGGGTGGACGCCTTCAAGGTGTGGGAGGGCGGCCTGGGCATCTGGGGCGCCATCGCCCTCGGCGCGGTCGGCGCCTGGATCGGCGCCCGCCGCCGTGGCGTGGCCCTGCCCGCCTACGCCGACGCGGTCGCCCCCGGCATCGCCTTCGCGCAGGCCATCGGCCGCTGGGGCAACTGGTTCAACCAGGAGCTGTACGGCCACGAGACCCACCTGCCCTGGGCCCTGCACATCACCTCCTCCGAGGGCGGCCGGGTGCCGGGCTACTACCACCCGACCTTCCTCTACGAGTCGCTGTGGTGCGTGGGCGTCGGCTTCCTGGTCATCTGGGCCGACCGCCGCTTCAAGCTGGGCCACGGCCGCGCCTTCGCGCTGTACGTCGCCGCGTACTGCTCGGGCCGCGCCTGGATCGAGTACATGCGGGTGGACGACGCCCACCACATCCTGGGTGTCCGGCTGAACGTGTGGACCGCCGTCGTGGTGTTCCTGCTCGCGGTGACCTACCTGGTGCTCTCCGCCCGGCGCCGGCCGGGCCGGGAGGCGGTGGTGGAGCAGGGTGGCTCCGACGATCCGGACGCCGGTGAGGCGGAGCCCACGACCGAGTCCGAGAGCAAGGACGAGGCGAAGGTCGACGTGACCAAGGCCGAGCAGGCCGAGAAGGCCGAACCCGTGGCTGAGACCGAGACCGAGACCGAGACCGATTCCGGCTCTGCGCCGGAGGCCAAGGCCGGGATGAAGGACACCGCCGACTCCGGCAAGAAGGGCTGACGCCAGGCCCCGTACGCATCCGAAGGGCGCCCGGAACTCGAACCGGGCGCCCTTCGGCGTGTTCAGGCCCCGCCCGCCGTCGACAGGATGCGCTGGGCCTGTGCCACCGCCGCCGCGTCGATGAAGCGGCCGTCCGGGAGGGCGAGGGCGCCCTGCTCGGTGGCCGCCGCCTTCAGTACCGTCTCCGCCTCGGCGATCTCCTCCGGGGTGGGGAGATAGGCCCGCGCGATCACCGGGAGCTGGCGGGGATGGATCGCCGCGCGGCCTACGAAGCCCAGCGCGCGGCCGTGGGCGCAGGACGCGGCGAGCCCGTCCAGGTCCCGTACGTCGGGATGCACCGACTGGGGCGGCGGGGCGAGGCCCGCCGCGCGGGCGGCCACCACCACGCGGGAGCGGCACCAGTCCAGGCCCGCGTCGGCCCGTACCCCGAGGTCGGAGCGGAGGTCGGCCTCGCCGAGGGAGAGGCCCCGCAGCGAGGGGTGGGCGGTGGCGATGGCGTAGGCGTGTTCGATGGCGAGGGCGGACTCCAGCAGCGCGTACAGCGGGTGCGCGGTCGCCCCGGCGGTACGGCTGATCTGCTCCGGCCCGGCGACCTTGGGCAGCCGGAGCCCGGAGACGCCCGGCAGGCGGGCCAGGGCGGCGAGGTCGGCCGCCGCCCAGGGTCCTTCGGTGCCGTTGAGGCGGACGTGGACCGGGACCGGCTGGGGGTCCGCCAGCCGCTCGGCGGTGGCCGCGCGGGCGTACTCCTTGCGGTCCGGGGCGACCGCGTCCTCCAGGTCGATCACCACCACGTCGGCGCCCGCCGCGAGCGCCTTGTCGACCACGTGCGGCCGGTCGCCGGGGACGTACAGCCAGGTCAGCGGGGTCACAGCGCGCCCTCCTCGCGCAGTGCGCCGATCTCGGCCGGGCCGAGGCCCAGCTCGGTGAGGACCGCCTCGGTGTCGGCGCCGTGTCCGCGCCCGGCCCAGCGGATCGCGCCGGGGGTCGCGGAGAGCCGGAAGAGCACGTTCTGCATGCGCAGCGGGCCGAGGTCGGGGTCGGCCACGGTGGTGACCGTGTCCAGTGCCAGGTACTGCGGGTCCTCGAACACGTCCCGTACGTCCTGCACCGGGGCGATGGCGGCCTCCGCCTTCTCGAAGGCGGCCAGCACCTCGTCACGGGGGCGGGCGGCGATCCAGTTGCCGACCGCCTCGTCCAGTTCGTCGGCGTGCGCGGCGCGCTGCACGCCGGTGGCGAACCAGGGCTCGTCGATCAGCTCCGGGCGGCCCACCAGGCGCATCACCCGTTCCGCCACCGACTGCGCGGAGGTGGAGACCGCGACCCAGGAGCCGTCCAGGGTGCGGTAGGTGTTGCGCGGGGCGTTGTTCGCGGACCGGTTGCCGGTGCGTTCCTGGACGTAGCCGAGCTGGTCGTACCAGGTCGGCTGGGGGCCCAGCACGGCGAGCATCGGCTCGATGATCGCCATGTCCACCACCTGGCCGGCGCCGGTGTGCTGCCGGGCGGCCAGCGCGGTGAGCACGGCGTAGGCGGTGGCCAGGGCGGTGACGGAGTCCGCGAGCCCGAAGGGCGGCAGGGTCGGGGGTGCCTCCGGCTCGCCGGTGAGGGCCGCGAAGCCGCTCATCGCCTCGGCCAGCGTGCCGAAGCCGGGCCGGTGCGCGTACGGGCCGAACTGGCCGAAGGCGGTGACCCGCGCGAGGACCAGCCGGGGGTTGGCCGCCGACAGCTCCGGCCAGCCCAGGTCCCACTTCTCCAGGGTGCCGGGGCGGAAGTTCTCGATCACCACGTCGGCGGTGGCGGCGAGCCTCAGCAGGATCTCCCGGCCGCCGGGGCGGGACAGGTCCAGGGTGACGGTCCGCTTGTTGCGGCCGAGCGTCTTCCACCACAGGCCGATGCCGTCCTTGGCCGGGCCGTGCCCGCGGGACGGGTCGGGCCGCAGCGGATGCTCCACCTTGATCACCTCGGCGCCGAAGTCACCGAGCATGGTGGCGGCCAGCGGACCGGCGAACAGCGTGGCCAGGTCCAGCACCCGCAGGCCGTCCAGCGGCGGGCGGGTGGCGTTCTCGGGGCGGTCGGCGCTCATGCGGTGTACTGCGCCTCGATCTCGGGGCGGTACGGCATCGACGCCGACGCGCCCTCCCGCTGCACCGACAGCGCGGCCGCGGCCGCCGCCCAGGACAGCGCCTCCCGCAGCGGCTTCTCCTCGGCCACGGCGACCGCGTACGCCCCGGCGAAGGTGTCGCCCGCGCCGGTGGAGTCCACCGCGGCGACCTGGTGCGCGGGCACCGCGAGCGGCTCGGTGTCGCGGGACACGTACAGCACGCCCGCCTCGCCCAGGGTGAGGACCACCTCCGGCACCAGGTCGAGCAGGCCGACGGCCGCGTCGAGGGGGTCGGTGCGGCCGGTGAGGGTGACGGCCTCGTACTCGTTGGGCACCAGCACGTCGGTCACGCTCAGCAGCTCCTCCGGCAGCGGCTGGGCGGGGGAGGGAGTGAGCACCGTACGGACGCCGTGGCGCCGCGCGGCCTCCGCGCCCGCGATCACGGCCGGGAGCGGCACTTCGAGCTGGAGCAGCAGGGCGTCGGCGGAGGCGATCAGGCCCTCGTCGCCGGGGGAGAGATGGTCGACGGTGCCGTTGGCGCCGGGGACGACGACGATGGCGTTGTTGCCCTCGTCGTCCACCACGATGTGCGCGGTGCCGGACGGGCCCTCGACCGTGCGCAGGAAGTCGGTGTCCACGCCGGAGTGTTCGAGGTTGTCGCGGAGCCGGACGCCGTACGCGTCGTTGCCGACCGCGCCGATCAGCGACACCGTGGCGCCCGCGCGGGCGGCGGCCATCGCCTGGTTGGCGCCCTTGCCGCCGGGGATGGTGCGGAACTCCCGGCCGGTGACGGTCTCGCCGCGCTGGGGTGCCCGGGCGACATAGGTGACGAGGTCCATGTTCGTGCTGCCGAGCACGACGATGTGGGTCATGGGCGGGTCGCCTCCAGGTGGGTGAGTCGGGCGAGGGTGTCGAAGCCGGTGCCGTCGAAGTCGGCGACCGTGGTGGCCAGCCGGTTCTTCAGCGGGGCCCGCCAGCGCTCCGGCAGCGCGTCCGGGGTGCCCGCGAGGAGGCCCGCGACGCAGCCGGCGGTGGCGCCGCCTGAATCGGTGTCCCAGCCGCCCGACACCGCCCGGCAGACCGAGCCGGTGAAGTCGCCGTCCGCGTGGGTGAGCGCGGCGGCGATCAGGGCGGTGTTGGGGAGGGCGTGCACCCAGTGGTGGGTGGGGCTGTACAACATGTGGAGCGCATCCACCACGTCATCGAAGTCTGTGTGCCGCTGCGCCAGTTGGACGGCATGGCCGATGGCGTCGGCCAGCCGTGAGGCGGGCGGGACCACCGCGAGGCCGGTGCGCAGGCAGGCGTGCACGTCCTGGGTGCCGGTGGAGGCTGCGGCGATGACGGCGGCCGTGAACATCGCCGCGTGCACGCCGGTCGCCGTGTGGCTGAGGACCGCGTCCCGGTGCGCCTGCGCGGCGGCCGCCCCCGGATCGCCCGCGTTGGTCCAGCCGTGCACGTCGGCCCGGATCAGGGCGCCGATCCACTCCCGGAACGGGTTGCGGAACCGGGCGGTGTGCGGGGGCTCGACCCCGGCGAGGAGGTTGCGCAGGGCGACGCGCTCGGCGGTGAAGGCGCGGCCCGGCGGGAGTTCGTCCAGCCAGAGCCGGGCCACGTCGTCGGTGGTGAAGGCGCGGCCGTGGCGGGCGAGGAGCAGCAGGTTCAGCAGGGGGTAGTTGAGGTCGTCGTCCTCCGGCATGCCGTCGATGTTCTCGGCCAGCGAGGTCGGGGCGGAGCGGCGGTTCCACGGGTGCCGGGCGAGCAGGTCGCCGGGCACGCCCTTGGCGGTGAACCACGTGGTCAGCGGCCAGTTGCCGGTGGCGCGGGCCAGCTCGCGGATACCGTCGAGCGGGAGCTTCTCCACCGGCTTGCCGAGCAGGCAGCCGACGGCCCGGCCCAGCCAGGCGGCCTCCAGCGCGTCCGGGTCGGGGGCCGTGCGCGCGGCGGGGGAGGCGGGCCAGTCGGGGCACAGGGCCGTGATGCGGTCCAGTGCGGTCGGCTCCAGCTCGGACAGGTCGCTGGGCAGCTCGGCCAGTTCATCCAGCAGGTCCTCGGCCAGCAGCCGCAGATAGCGGGAGGGCGGCTCCGGCGAGGCTCCGGCCCGCTCGGGGGCGTCCGTGCCGCCCGCCGCGCGCCAGCGCGCCTCGATCCGGGTGGCGTTGCGGCCGTCCAGGCGGGCCTGGCGCAGCTCGTGGCCGACCAGGTCCTCGGGCTGCACCCAGGTCAGTCGCAGCATGCCGGGCCTCCCAGCGCGATGAACGCCCGCTCGTGCGCCCGGCGCCGCTCGGTGTCCCGTACGAAGACCTCGCGGGCGACCTCGGTCAGCTCGCGGGCCGGGGCCCACAGGTCCAGGCGGCTGGCCTCGGCGACCGTCTTGGACCACTCCTCGGGCACCGGCGAGCCGAGGGCGCCCGCGAGAGCGCCGGCCATGGTGGCGATCGAGTCGCAGTCCCGGCCGTAGTTGACCGCGCCGAGTACCGCGTGCCGCAGGTCTCCGCCCGCGACCACCAGCATGCCGAGCGCGACGGGGAGTTCCTCGATCGCGTGCAGCCGGGAGGGGCGGCGGGCGCCGAGCGAGGGGGCGCGATAGTCGGGACCGACGGTGTCGTACGGTGCGACCGCCTGGCGCAGCGGGAGCAGCGCCGACTCGAAGTCGCCGTGTCCGGCGGCCACTTCGCAGACCTTCTCGATGGCTTCGCGGGTGCCGTCCTTGGCCAGCGCCAGACAGGCGGCCACCACCGAGTCGGGGGTCGCGCCCGGCGCGCAGGCGGCGGCCACGGCGGCCGCGAACACCCCGGCCGCCTCCCGGCCGTACGACGACTGGTGGGCGCCGGCCACGTCCAGCGCCTCGGCGTACGCGCCCGCCGGGTTGGCCGCGTTGACCAGGCCGACCGGGGCCATGTACATCGCCGCCCCGCAGTTGACGATGTTGCCGGTGCCCGCCTCACGCGGGTCCACGTGCCCGTACGCGATCCGGGCCACCAGCCACTTCTCCGCGAGGAAGATCCGCTGGAGCGGCAGCGCCTCCGCCTCCAGCTCGGGAATCCAGCGCGGCTCGGTCATCAGGTCCGGCACCAGGTGCTCGGCGACGGCGTACGCGTCGAGGTGGTCCCGGACGCGGGCGTAGACCCGGATCAGCGCGTGCGTCATCAGGGTGTCGTCGGTGACGTGCCCGTCGCCCTTGTGGTACGGCGCGATCGGGCGGGCAGTGCGCCAGTCGTCGCCGTTCCAGGGGCCGACGATCCCGTGCACCCGGCCGCCGTGCCGCTCGGCGATCTGGTCGGGGCTGTAGCCCTCCACCGGTCCGCCGAGCGCGTCGCCCACGGCGGCCCCGAGCAGGGCGCCGGTGATCCGCTCGTCCAGGCCGATTCCACCGGAATTTGAGATTTCATCACTTTTCGGCGTCATGCCCGCATCATCCCCCCGGCCGGGTCCGTTGGGCGGCTTCCAGCAGCCCGGCGAGTTCCACCAGATCGGTGCCGGTCAGCCGGGGCAGGACGCAGCCGGAGAGGGTCCGGCAGGAGTGCCGCCACGCCTCCGGCACGCACTCCCCGCCGCCCAGCGCCCCGCAGAGCGCGCCGGCGAGCGCGGGCGCGGAGTCCGCGACGCGGGAGAGGCAGGCGGCGGCCGGTACCGCCTCCGCGAGCCGCCCGGCCGCCGCGAGGGTCAGCGCCAGCGCCACCGGGACGGTCTCGGCGGCGGCGACGCCGTAGCTGTAGACGTGGTCCACGATCTGGTGCTCCAGCAGCGGGACCAGGGCGAACGCGGTGTCGGTGGCGGTCACCAGGGCCAGCGCGTGCCGGGCGTTGCGGCCGATCTCGGTGCCCTCGGGCAGCTCGTCCAGCGCCGCCGCCACACACGCGTCCGCGCCCGCGCCGGACAGGGCGGTGGCCAGCGCCGCCGCCATCGCCCGCGCGCCGTGCACGCCGTCGCCGTCCTGGGTGTAGCGGGCGTCGAACTCCGCCAGGCCGGCGGCGCGTGCCGGGTCGCCGGGGTGGGCCACGGCCAGCACGCAGGCGCGTACGCAGGCCGCGTCGTCGAAGTAGTGCGGGTTGTCGTGGCCGGTGGCGGGCGGGCGCAGCCCGGCGGCGAGGTTGCCGAGGCCGGCGCGGACCGAGATGCGGGCACGCAGGGGGAGTACGGCCGACTCGATCTCCGGCGCGCGTTCGGCCGCCGCGGCGACCTCGGAGGCCACGGCGGTCCAGGTCAGGTCGATGGCGGCGCGTATCCGGCGGTCCCGGCTGAGGTCGCCCAGGACGTCGTCCCCGGCCCGCAGTACGGCCTCCGCCGCGAACGCCGCCCACTCGGCGTCGTCGGAGGGGCCGAGGCGCAGCGGCTCGGGGGGCTGGTTCAGCGCGATGGGCACCGGCAGGGTGGTGGTGGCGTTCTGCTCGGCGAAGGTGTCCAGCTCGCGCGTCAGCCGCCGCGTCCACTCCGGCATCCGGGCGGCCCGGTGCCGGGCGGCGGGCCAGCCCGCCGCGTCCCCGGCGGCGAGCCCCAGCAGCAGTCCCTCGATCCGCCGGGTCACGACCGGTCCTCGGTCCCGGTGTTCCGCACGGCCGCCGCGCGGGGGAACGGCGTCTCCACGACGCCGCCCACCAGGGTGAGCGGGGGCTCAACGACCGGCCGCAGTCCCTCCGGCAGCAGGTCCGGCGGCACCACCCCCTCGCCCCACTTACCGCCCTCCTCCGGGGTCAGCAGCTCGGCCACGTCGAGAATATGGTGGCCCGACATGGCGGGCAGGCACCTGCCGCGCGCCGGACCAATGGCGGCGGCCCACATACCGGGGATGGCGGCCACCCCGTTGGTCGCCCCGGCCAGGGCGCCCGCGACCGCCGCCGTAGTGTCGGCGTCCCGGCCCATGTTGACGGCCGTCAGCACCGCTTCCCGGAAGTCCCCGTCGGCCGCCGCGTACGCGCCGAAGGCCAGGGCGACCGCCTCGGGGGCCAGGTCGGTCCACGGATAGCCGCCGATCACCACCGCCGTACGGACCGCGCGCTCGCCCCGGTGCGCGACCGCGACCGCCCGGCGCAGCGAGCGGGCGGTCCAGGAGTCGTCCGGTACGACGGCGAGGGCGGCGGCGATCACCACGGCCGGTTCCGCGCCCGCCATGGCGGCGGCCACCCCGGCCGCGACCGCCTGGCCGCCGTAGATGCCCTCGCCCTCGTGACTGACCGAGCCGTCGATCGCCACCAGCCGGGCCGCCTCCGAGGGCCGCCCCGCCGCGAACACCCCGAACGGCGCCGCCCGCATCGCCAGCCCGTCGCTCCAGGCGTGCCGGTGCTGGGCCGAGATGGGCGCCGCCAGCCCCCGGCGCAGGTTCTCCAGCGTGCCCCGCTCGCTGAACCCCGCGCCCCGGAAGGGCCCCTCCGCCCGGTCGGCGATCCACTGGTGCCAGGCCGCCTCGACATGGGCCGGGGTGAGCGCGGAGCCGTGCCGGGCGAGCAGCAGCCCGGAGAAGATCGCGTACTCGGTGTCGTCCGTGCCGCACGGCCGGTCGGTGACGTACCCGGTGATGCGGCCCCAGCGGGCGCGGATCTCGGAGGGCTTCAGGTTCTCGGCGGGGGCGCCCAGCGCGTCGCCCACGGCCAGGCCGAGCAGCGCGCCGCGGGCCCGCTCGCCGAGTCCGGGTCCGGCGGGGGCGGGCAGTGGGGAAGCGGGTGCGTTCGATGCCATGGGCGGGACCCTCCTTCGCCAGGACCGCGTGGACCGCGTGGACCGCGTGGCCTTTTGCGGATGTGTCCCACCCGAGGGGCGGCGCCCTAGCCTCCCGGCCGCCGCCATCACCCGCTCGGTACCGGGAAATCCCCGCCACGGGTGCCTGAGCTGCGCGGACACCGGGGTTAGCGCAGCCTCGCCTTGCTGGCGGCGAAGCGCTGATCATCGTAGATTGGAAGGCGTTCGAAAAATAGAATCAGTCCAAAGTTAGCTTTGGCTCAGCTTATCGGGGGTCCTCATGGCCGTCATCGAGACCGGGGCCGCGCCGCACGAGGCGCACCGCGACAACCACACGCACCGCGACGTCAACGGCGGCTGGCTGCGGCCCGCCGTGTTCGGCGCGATGGACGGCCTGGTCTCCAACCTCGCGCTGACGACCGGTGTGGCGGGCGGCTCGGTGGGCCACCAGACCATTGTGATCACCGGCCTCGCCGGGCTGGCGGCCGGTGCCTTCTCGATGGCGGCCGGCGAGTACACCTCGGTCGCCTCGCAGGCCGAACTCGTCCAGGCCGAGCTGGACGTCGAGCGCCGTGAGCTGCGCAGGCACCCGCAGGCCGAGGAGGAGGAGCTGGCCGCGCTGTACGCCTCCCGCGGTGTGGAGCCCGACCTCGCCCGCGAGGTGGCCCGGCAGCTCTCCAAGGACCCCGAGCAGGCCCTGGAGATACACGCCCGCGAAGAGCTGGGCGTCGACCCCGACGACCTGCCCTCCCCGCTGACCGCCGCCGTCTCCTCCTTCGGCTCCTTCGCGCTGGGCGCCCTGCTGCCGGTGCTGCCGTACCTGCTGGGCGCGACCGCGCTGTGGCCCGCCGTTCTGCTGGCGCTCGCCGGACTCTTCGGCTGCGGCGCGGTGGTGGCGCGGGTGACCGCCCGCAGTTGGTGGTTCAGCGGCCTGCGCCAGCTCGCGCTCGGTGGCGCGGCCGCGGGTGTCACCTTCGCGCTCGGCACCCTGTTCGACACCGCTGTGAGCTGAGAGACCCTGGACATATGCCGGGGCCCGCATAAATAATTGTTACTCGCGGGTTTCGCACGCTTGACCGTCGGGCATGAGCCGTAAGCACTGCGGGCAACGGCGCTCGCGGTGCACTCGCGGGACGGGCGACGACGCCTCTTCCGCCCCCTGGGTCCGACCGGTCACCACCCGTCTGGCCCAGTCGCAGAACCCCGCTCGAAACGCAGTGACACCCCGCTGTTCCCGCCGCCCGGAGCGGCGTCCGCCGTACCCCACGGCACCCCGCCGCGCCCCCTGTGGCGTCCGCATGGTGGAACGGAGTATCCGGTTCCCGGCAAGCGTTCCATCATGTAACCTGCACGAAATTTTGCACCAGCAGAGGGCCAGCGTCGTCCCTCGGCACCTGCCACACGCCACTGACGACGACGGGAGAGCCGATGCGTACGACGCGCCAGCCGTCCCCGCATTCCGTGACCGACCGAGCCTGGTCCTTCATGGATGCCCGCCCTGCCGCGCAGGGCATGTACGACCCCCGCGACGAGCACGACGCCTGCGGCGTCGGCTTCGTGGCCACCCTCACCGGTGAGGCGAGCCACGCGCTGGTCGAGCAGGCGCTGACCGTACTGCGCAATCTCGAACACCGCGGCGCGACCGGCTCCGAGCCCGACTCCGGGGACGGCGCCGGCATCCTCTCCCAGGTGCCCGACGCGTTCTTCCGCGAGGTGGCCGGATTCGACCTCCCGGCCGCGGGTTCCTACGCCGTCGGCATCGCCTTCCTGCCCGAGGACGGCACCCCCGAGGTCGTCTCACGTATCGAGACGATCGCCGCCGAGGAGGGCCTCACCGTCCTCGGCTGGCGCGAGGTCCCCGTCGCCCCCGAACTGCTCGGCGCGACCGCCCGCTCGACCATGCCGGCCTTCCGCCAGCTCTTCGTCTCCGACGGGGTCAGCGAGGGCATCGCTCTGGACCGCAAGGCGTTCGTGGTGCGCAAGCGCGCCGAGCGGGAGGCCGGGGTCTACTTCCCGTCCCTGTCCGCCCGGACGATCGTCTACAAGGGCATGCTGACCACCGGCCAGCTCGAACCCTTCTTCCCGGACCTGTCCGACCGCCGGTTCGCCTCCGCGATCGCGCTGGTGCACTCCCGCTTCTCCACGAACACCTTCCCGTCGTGGCCGCTGGCGCACCCGTACCGCTTCGTCGCCCACAACGGCGAGATCAACACCGTCAAGGGCAACCGCAACTGGATGCGCGCCCGCGAGTCCCAGCTCGCCTCGGACCTCTTCGGCACCGACGACAACCTCGCGCGCACCTTCCCGGTCTGCACGCCGGACGCCTCCGACTCGGCGTCCTTCGACGAAGTGCTGGAACTGCTCCACCTCGGCGGGCGCTCGCTGCCGCACGCGGTGCTGATGATGATCCCGGAGGCGTGGGAGAACCACGCCACCATGAACGTGAAGGACGCCGACCGCCGCGCCTTCTACCAGTTCCACTCCACGATGATGGAGCCCTGGGACGGCCCCGCCTGCGTCACCTTCACCGACGGCACCCAGGTCGGCGCCGTCCTCGACCGCAACGGCCTGCGCCCCGGCCGCTACTGGGTCACCGACGACGGCCTGGTCGTCCTCGGCTCCGAGGTCGGCGTCCTCGACATCGACCCCGCCAAGGTCGTCCGCAAGGGCCGCCTCCAGCCCGGCCGCATGTTCCTGGTGGACACCGCCGAGCGCCGCATCATCGAGGACGACGAGATCAAGGCGTCCCTCGCCACCGAGCAGCCCTACGCCGAGTGGCTGGAGGCCGGCGAGATCGAGCTGAGCGACCTGCCCGAGCGCGAGCACATCGTGCACACCCACGCCTCCGTCACCCGCCGCCAGCAGACCTTCGGCTACACCGAGGAAGAGCTGCGCGTCATCCTCGCCCCGATGGCCAAGGCCGGCGCCGAGCCCATCGGCTCCATGGGCACCGACAGCCCCATCGCGGCCCTCTCCGAGCGCCCCCGGCTGCTCTTCGACTACTTCACCCAGCTCTTCGCCCAGGTCACCAACCCGCCGCTGGACGCCATCCGCGAGGAACTCGTCACCTCGCTGCGCTCCTCGCTGGGCCCCCAGGGCAACCTGCTCGATCCCACCGCGGCCTCCTGCCGTTCCGTCGTGCTGCCCTTCCCGGTGATCGACAACGACGAGCTGGCCAAGCTCATCCACATCAACGCCGACGGCGACATGCCCGGCTTCAAGGCCGCCACCCTCTCCGGCCTGTACCGGGTCTCCGGCGGCGGCGAGTCGCTCGCCGCCCGCATCGAGGAGATCTGCGCCGAGGCGGACGCCGCCATCGACAACGGCGCCCGGCTGATCGTGCTCTCCGACCGGCACTCCGACGCCGAGCACGCCCCGATCCCGTCGCTGCTGCTCACCGCGGCCGTCCACCACCACCTCATCCGCACCAAGCAGCGCACCCACGTGGGCCTGCTGGTCGAGGCCGGTGACGTCCGCGAGGTCCACCACGTCGCCCTGCTGATCGGCTACGGCGCCGCCGCGGTCAACCCCTACCTGGCGATGGAGTCCGTCGAGGACCTGGTCCGCGCGGGCACCTTCCTGCCCGGCATGGAGCCGGAAGCGGCCATCCGCAACCTCATCCACGCCCTCGGCAAGGGCGTGCTGAAGGTGATGTCCAAGATGGGCATCTCCACCGTCGCCTCCTACCGGGGCGCACAGGTCTTCGAGGCCGTCGGCCTGGACGACGCCTTCGTGGAGAAGTACTTCGACGGCACCACCACCAAGATCGGCGGCGTCGGCATCGACGTCATCGCGAAGGAGGTCGCCGCCCGGCACGCCAAGGCGTACCCGGCCAGCGGCATCGCGCCCGCGCACCGCACGCTCGACATCGGCGGCGAGTACCAGTGGCGCCGCGAGGGCGAGCCGCACCTGTTCGACCCCGAGACGGTCTTCCGCCTCCAGCACTCCACCCGCTCCGGCCGCTTCGACATCTTCAAGAAGTACACCGACCGGGTGAACGAGCAGTCCGAGCGCCTGATGACGCTGCGCGGCCTGTTCGGCTTCGACTCCGGCCGCGCCCCCGTCCCGGTGGACGAGGTCGAGCCGGTCTCCGAGATCGTCAAGCGCTTCTCCACCGGCGCCATGTCGTACGGCTCCATCTCCCAGGAGGCGCACGAGACCCTCGCCATCGCCATGAACCAGTTGGGCGGCAAGTCCAACACCGGTGAGGGCGGCGAGGACCCCGAGCGGCTGTACGACCCGGCCCGGCGCAGCGCCATCAAGCAGGTCGCCTCCGGCCGCTTCGGCGTGACCTCCGAGTACCTGGTCAACGCCGACGACATCCAGATCAAGATGGCCCAGGGCGCCAAGCCCGGCGAGGGCGGCCAGCTCCCCGGCCACAAGGTGTACCCGTGGGTGGCCAAGACCCGGCACTCCACGCCCGGCGTCGGCCTGATCTCGCCGCCGCCGCACCACGACATCTACTCCATCGAGGACCTCGCCCAGCTCATCCACGACCTGAAGAACGCCAACCCCTCGGCCCGCATCCACGTGAAGCTGGTCTCCGAGGTCGGCGTCGGCACGGTCGCGGCCGGGGTGTCCAAGGCGCACGCCGACGTGGTGCTGGTCTCCGGCCACGACGGCGGCACCGGCGCCTCCCCGCTCACCTCGCTCAAGCACGCGGGCGGCCCCTGGGAGCTGGGCCTCGCCGAGACCCAGCAGACCCTGCTGCTCAACGGGCTGCGCGACCGGATCGTCGTCCAGACCGACGGCCAGCTCAAGACCGGCCGGGACGTGGTCATCGCCGCGCTGCTGGGCGCCGAGGAGTTCGGCTTCGCCACCGCGCCCCTGGTGGTCTCCGGCTGCGTGATGATGCGCGTCTGCCACCTGGACACCTGTCCGGTCGGCATCGCCACCCAGAACCCCGTGCTGCGCGAGCGCTTCGAGGGCAAGGCCGAGTACATCGTCAACTTCTTCCGGTTCATCGCCGAAGAGGTCCGCGAACTCCTCGCCGAGCTGGGCTTCCGCTCCATCGAGGAGGCCGTCGGCCACGCCGAGGTGCTCGACGTGGAGCGCGCGGTCGACCACTGGAAGGCCCAGGGCCTGGACCTGGAGCCGCTGTTCCACGTGCCCGAGCTGGCCGAGGGCGCGGCCCGCCACCAGGTGGTCTCCCAGGACCACGGGCTGGAGAAGGCGCTCGACAACGAGCTGATCAGGCTCGCCGCCGACGCGCTGGCCGCCACCGACGCCACCGAGGCGCACCCGGTGCGCGCCCAGGTCGCCATCCGCAACATCAACCGCACGGTCGGCACCATGCTCGGCCACGAGGTGACGCGGAAGTTCGGCGGCGCGGGCCTGCCCGACGACACCATCGACATCACCTTCACCGGCTCGGCCGGCCAGTCCTTCGGCGCCTTCCTGCCGCGCGGGGTCACCCTCCGTCTGGAGGGCGACGCCAACGACTACGTCGGCAAGGGCCTCTCCGGCGGCCGGATCGTGGTCCGCCCCGACCGGGCGGCCGACCACCTCGCCGAGTACTCCACCATCGCGGGCAACACCATCGGCTACGGCGCCACCGGCGGCGAGCTGTTCCTGCGCGGCCGTACCGGCGAGCGGTTCTGCGTCCGCAACTCCGGGGCCCTGGTGGTCTCCGAGGGCGTCGGCGACCACGGCTGCGAGTACATGACCGGCGGTCACGCGGTCGTCCTCGGCCCGACCGGCCGCAACTTCGCGGCGGGCATGTCCGGCGGCATCGCGTACGTCATCGACCTCGACCCGGACAACATGAACGCGGGCAACGCGAACGCGGTCGAGCCGCTGGACGACGCCGACCGGACCTGGCTGCACGATGTGGTGCGCCGCCATGCCGAGGAGACCGGGTCCACGGTCGCGGCCAAGCTGCTCGCGGACTGGGACCGGTCCGTCGAGCGCTTCAGCAGGATCATCCCCAGCACGTACAAGGCAGTGCTCGCCGCCAAGGACGCCGCCGAGCGAGCCGGTCTCTCCGAGACCGAGATCACCGAGAAGATGATGGAGGCGGCGACCAATGGCTGATCCCAAGGGCTTTCTGAACCACGGCCGCGAGGTCGCCCGGACCCGTCCCGTCGACGAGCGCGTCAAGGACTGGAACGAGGTCTACGTCCCCGGCGCCCTGCTGCCGATCATCGGCAAGCAGGCCAGCCGGTGCATGGACTGCGGCATCCCCTTCTGCCACAACGGCTGTCCGCTCGGGAACCTGATCCCGGAGTGGAACGACTACGCCTACCGGCAGGACTGGGCGGCCGCCTCCGAGCGGCTGCACGCGACCAACAACTTCCCCGAGTTCACCGGGCGGCTGTGCCCCGCGCCCTGTGAGTCGGCCTGTGTGCTGGGCATCAACCAGCAGCCGGTGACCATCAAGAACGTCGAGGTCTCCATCATCGACCAGGCGTGGGAGACCGGGGACGTGGCCCCGCGCATCCCCGAGCGGCTGTCCGGCAAGACGGTCGCGGTGATCGGCTCCGGACCGGCCGGACTGGCCGCCGCCCAGCAGCTCACCCGCGCCGGCCACACGGTCGCCGTCTACGAGCGCGCCGACCGCGTCGGCGGCCTGCTGCGGTACGGCATCCCCGAGTTCAAGATGGAGAAGCGGCACATCAACCGCCGTATCGAGCAGATGCGCGCGGAGGGCACCCGGTTCCGCACCGGCGTGGAGATCGGCCGCGACCTCAAGGCCGGCGACCTGAAGAAGCGGTACGACGCGGTCGTCATCGCGGCCGGCTCCACCACGGCCCGTGATCTCCCCGTCCCCGGGCGGGAGTTGACCGGCATCTACCAGGCGATGGAGTACCTGCCGCTGTCCAACAAGGTCCAGGAGGGCGACTTCGTGGCCCCGCCGATCTCGGCCGAGGGCAAGCATGTCGTGGTCATCGGCGGCGGTGACACCGGCGCCGACTGCGTGGGCACCGCCCACCGCCAGGGCGCGGCCTCCGTCACCCAGTTGGAGATCATGCCCCGCCCGAACGACGCGCGGCACCCGCTGAACCAGCCCTGGCCCACCTTCCCCATGCTGTACAAGGTCACCAGCGCCCACGAGGAGGGCGGCGAGCGGGTCTACGCCGTCTCCACCACCCACTTCGAGGGCGACGAGGACGGCAACGTCCAGGCGCTGCACCTGACCGAGGTCGAGTTCATCGACGGCAAGCTGACCCCCAAGCCGGGCAGCGAGCGGAAGATCCCGGCCCAACTGGTCACCCTGGCCATGGGCTTCACCGGCACCGACCGGGAGAACGGCCTGGTCGACCAGTTCGGCCTGGAGCTGGACGAGCGGGGCAACATCGCCCGCGACGCCGACTTCCAGACCAACGTGCCCGGTGTGTTCGTGGCCGGTGACGCGGGCCGGGGCCAGTCCCTGATCGTGTGGGCCATCGCCGAGGGCCGCTCCGCAGCCCGCGGCGTGGACCGCCACCTCACCGGGGCCAGCGACCTGCCCGCCCCGATCCGCCCCACCGACCGCGCCCTGGCGGTCTGACACCCTCACACCCGGTGTGCCGTACAACGGCGTACGGAACATCAGACGGCGCCTGCCCGACAGTCCCCGACCGGACGCCCGGGCAGGCGCCGCCGCCTTGTCAGTAGGTGCCGCTGGTCAGCGTGGCCACCTTCACCGCCGCCAGGACCAGCAGCAGGACCAGCAACCCCGCGCACGCCGCCCACTGGATCAGGGCGCGGCGCTCGCCGCGCGGGGCGTAGGCGAAGGCCAGGGTGACGACGGCGCCCGCGAGCAGGCCGCCGAGGTGGCCCTGCCAGGAGGTCGCGAAGGCCGAGACCACCAGCCAGATCAGCAGGCCGGTCATGTACTGGTTGACCGACCGCATGTCGTAGCCGAGCCGCCGTCCCATCACCCAGTACGCGGCGCCCAGGCCGAACACCGCGCCCGAGGCGCCCACCGTCGGCACGTCCGGCGCGATCAGCAGGACCAGGACCGAGCCGCCGAGCGCCGAGAGCAGATACAGCGCGAGATAGCGGGCCCGGCCGAGCTGGGTCTCCACCACCCGGCCGACGTTCACCAGCGCCACCATGTTCAGCACGATGTGCACCACGCCGATCCCGTCGTCCGGCGGCAGGTGCAGGAACGCGCCGGTCAGCAGCCGCTCCCACTGCCCGCCCACCACCCCCTCCGGGGTCAGCACCGAGTCGTACGGGTACTGCCACAGGTAGTGGCCGCCGTCCGGGCCGACCAGCCCCGCGCCCAGCATCCCGAACCGGTCCACCACCGAGGGCCGGGCCAGCTCCACGAGGTAGGCGAGCACGTTCAGCGCCACCAGCACCCAGGTGACCAGCGGAAACGTACTGATCCGGCCGCCGAACGCGGTCCGCGCCTGCCGTACCGAGCGGGCGCCCTCCTGGACGCACTCCACGCACTGGTGGCCGACCGACGCCTCCCGCATGCAGTCCGGGCAGATGTAGCGGTCGCAGCGGGTGCAGCGGACGTGCGACTCCACCCTGGGATGACGGAAGCAGGTGGTCACGGCGGACTCGGCGGTCACGGCCGGCTCCTTCGGGGAAATCGGGGAAGGGGGTGCGGAGGGGAGCCGGTGGGGACGGCGGCGAACAAAATATCGGATCATCGCAGGATGGCCGCGCCCCCGGCTGTGATCAACCGATTTCCCGACGCCGCGTCACCACCCCGCCCGCTCCGCACTCGTGCGGATGAACCCCTCGGCGCGGCATGTTCCCGCAGGTCGGGGGCGCGCTGAGGATGGCCCGGAGCGCCGCGCCAACCGCAGTCACCCGGCCCGCACTTGACGGGCCGCTGCGCCGTGCGCGGGTCCGGAAGGAGCCGGCCTTGACCGAGCAGATCGAGCAGATCGAGCAGATCGAGCAGGCGGAGTGCGGCGTCGGGGAGTTCACCCTCACCGGCCCGCTGGCCAGCGCGCCCCCGGCCGGGTACACCGCCCCCGAGCCCGACGAGAAGTGGACGTTCCGCGGCGGCTTCGCCCACGTCCACTACGGCGAGCGCAACCAGGGCATCGTCCGCCCGGTGCTCATGGCCGACGGCTTCAACCTCGGCAAGAGCGACCTCGCCTGGCTCTACGCGGGCCTCGACGGCGACTTCCCCCTCCTGACCGAGCTGCGCCGTCGGGGTTGCGACGTCATCCTGGTCGGCTTCGACGAGCGCAGCGCCTCCGTGCTCGACAACGCCCGGACGGTCACCGAGGCCGTGCTGCGGACCATCGCCGAACGGCTCGGCTCCAGCCCCCTCACGGTGGGCGGCTTCAGCATGGGCGGCCTGGTCACCCGCTACGCGCTCGCCAGGATGGAGCACGAGCGCATGGACCACCAGACCGCCGTCTCCTTCTCCTACGACACCCCGCACCGCGGCGCCTACATCCCCCTCGGCCTCCAGGCGTTCGCGCACTTCATCCCGGTGCCCAACGACTTCGCCCGGCAGATGAACAGCCCCGCCGCCCGTCAGATGCTCTGGCGGCACCACGACGCGATGACCGGCCAGAACGGCATCGCCCCCGAGCGCCGCGACTTCCTCCAGCGCCTGGCCGACGTCGGCGGCTGGCCGCGCCTCCCGCGCGTCCTGGCCCTCGCCAACGGCCGCGGTGACGGCACCGGCATCGCCGTCCCGCCCGGCGAGACGGTGCTGAAGTCGGAGCGGGTCTACCCCGGCACCGTCTTCTCCGCCCAGGCGCAGGGCCGCGAGGTCACCGTCGCCGAGCTGAAGCGCCGCTTCCCCGCGTCCGAGAAGACGATCACCACCGGCGACCTCCCCGAGCTGGACGGCGCCCCCGGCGGCACCCTGCGCTCCTACGGCATCCTCGCCGACGCCCTGAGGAAGGCCGGCGCGCAGGTCGATCTGCGGCACGAGGAGATCTGCTTCGTGCCCACGGTCAGCGCGGTCGCCCTCCGCGACCTGGACCAGCAGAAGGACCTCTACGTGAACGTGGAGGACGTCGACCCGGACGAGAGCGAGGCCGACGACTTCATCTGGTCCTCCACGACCACCGCGCACACGGCGGTCACCGAGGAACTCGGCACCTGGCTGCTGGAGCGCCTCCCCGGCTGACCCGGCCCGGCCCCCGCTAGGTGTCGCACTCCAGCACCGTCCGGCACAGCCCGCAGCGGGCCCTGACCCGGCCCTGCACCGGCACCCGGATGCGCTGGTGGCACACCGGGCAGGGGAACGACACCTTCAGCCCCGCCCCGTCCGGGGTGAACGCGTAGGGGGAATCCGGACGGGGCCCGCCGGTGCCATGGCCGGCGGTGCCGTGCCGGGCCGTGTCCCGCCGGTCGTGGGCGTACCGGCGGCGGGCCGCCCAGCCCGCCCCGCTCAGCGGCGCGCTCCGCTCGTCCGCCCGCGCCCGGTCCCGGCCCGCGACATACGCCGTGTACGCCTGCGGGCTGGTGAACCACACCGCCGGGTCCTCCCCGAACACCGCCGCCCGCTTCGCCAGGACGTAGCCGAACTCCTCCGGGGTGAGATAGCCCAGCTTCTGCGACGCCTCGCCGTGCTCCCGGTAGGCGTCCAGCAGCAGCCAGCCCGCGCCGAGATACGTGGTCACCGTGTCGGTGAGGATCTCGTTCTCGGCGGTCGTCGGGAACTCCAGGCCCAGCCGGTGCAGATACACATGGGCCACCTCGTGCGCGAGGGCCGCGCCGATGTCCCGCCGGTGGGTGCGGAAACGGTCGTTCAGCTCCACGAAGTACTCCGGGCCCGCCGCGAGTTCCACATCGGCCGCGTGCGTCATCTCCCGGAAGCAGACGATCAGCCGCGCGTCCGGCAGCCGGAAGTGCCGCACCAGCTCCCGCGCCACCCGCTGCGCGCCCAGATGCAGATCGTCGTCGTCGCCGAACGCCACGTCGGCCGGGGCCACGCTCGCCGCGAAGGTCCGCAGACCGTCCTCCGACAGCCGCCGGTACAGCGCCGTGACCGCCGACCGCACCGTGTGAAGGTGCGGGAAGCCGTGTTCCACCGGTCCGCCTGCCACCACGCCCGCACCCCCGAAGGTCGTCCGGAACACCCCCTCCCACTGTAGAACCGCCCACCGCCACCGCGACCGCCCCGCGCCCCGTAGGGTTGACCCCCATGACCATCAGCAACACCGGCACCGGTGACGTCGACCCCGAGGCCCGCGAGGAACTGGAGCGGCTGCGGGCCAGCATCGACAACATCGACGCGGCCGTCGTCCACATGCTGGCCGAACGCTTCAAGGCCACCCAGCAGGTCGGCCGCCTCAAGGCCCGCCACCACCTGCCGCCCGCCGACCCCGCCCGCGAGAGCCGGCAGATCGAGCGGCTGCGCAGCCTCGCCGAGGACGCCCGCCTCGACCCCGCCTTCGCCGAGAAGTTCCTGAACTTCATCGTCGCCGAGGTGATCCGGCACCACGAGCGCATCGCCGAGGACACCGCCCACACCCGACCCTGACCCGCGTACGCCCGGCGCGGGACCGGCGCGGGCCCGCGGGGCCGGACATAAGCCGTGTACCGAACCGCCCCTGTCCGCCGCCGGGGGCGATCGGGCAGCATGGCCCCCATGTCCGTACTGACGCGCGACGAAGCGCAAGCCCGAGCAGAGTTCCTCGACGTCCACCACTACACCGTCGATCTCGACCTCACACGTGGTGACGAGACCTTCGGCTCCCGTACCGCGGTCCGGTTCACCGCGCGCACGGACGGGGACACCTTCGTCGAGCTGAAGCCCGCCGAGCTGCGCGCCGTCACCCTCGACGGACAGCCCCTGGACACCGAAACCCTCGACGGCAACCGGCTGCCGCTGAAGAACCTCACCGCGGGCGAGCACGAACTCACCGTCGACGCGGTCATGCGCTACTCCCGCACCGGCGAGGGCATGCACCGCTTCACCGACCCCACCGACGGCGAGACCTACGTCTACACCCAGCTCTTCCTCGACGACGTCCAGCGCGTCTTCGCCGCCTTCGACCAGCCCGACCTCAAGTCCGTCTTCGACGTGAGCGTCACCGCCCCCGAGGGCTGGCAGGTGCTCGCCAACGGCGTCACCGAGCACCTCGGCGAGGGCCGCTGGCGCGCCGCCACCACCCCGCTGATCTCCACCTACCTCGTCGCCGTCGCCGCCGGCCCCTGGCACTCCGTACGCACCGAGCACCGCGGCCTGCCCTTCGGTATCCACTGCCGCCGCTCGCTCGCCCCCCACCTCGACGCCGACGCCGACGAACTCCTGGACATCACCCGCGCCCTGTACGACCGGTACCACGAGAAGTTCGAGGAGCCCTACCCCTTCGACTCCTACGACCAGGCGTTCGTCCCCGAGTTCAACGCCGGCGCCATGGAGAACCCCGGACTCGTCACCTTCCGCGACGAGTTCGTCTTCCGCTCCGCCGTCACCGACACCGAGCGGCAGACCCGCGCCATGGTCATCGCGCACGAGATGGCCCACATGTGGTTCGGCGACCTCGTCACCCTCAAGTGGTGGGACGACATCTGGCTGAACGAGTCCTTCGCCGAGTACATGGGCTACCAGACCACCCTGGAGGCCACCCGCTTCACCCAGCCCTGGGTGGAGTTCGGCGTCACCCGCAAGTCCTGGGGCTACGACGCCGACCAGCGCCCCTCCACCCACCCCGTCGCCCCCGAGTCCGTCGACGACACCGCCGCCGCCCTGCTCAACTTCGACGGCATCTCCTACGCCAAGGGCGCCTCCGCGCTGCGCCAACTCGTCGCCTGGCTCGGCGAGAAGGACTTCCTGGCCGGCATCAACGTCCACTTCGAACGGCACAGGTTCGGCAACGCCACCCTCGCCGACTTCATCGACTCCCTCGCCTCCGCCACCGAACGCGACGTCCCCGCCTGGGCCGACGCCTGGCTGCGCACCACCGGCGTCGACAAGCTCACCCCCCGCCTCACCACCACCGACGGCGAGCGCACCCTGACCGTCGAGCACGACGGCAGCCGCCCGCACCGCGTCACCGCCGGCGTCTACGACCACGACCTCACCGAGGAGGGCCGCCTGACCCTGCGCGAACGCGTCGGCCTCGACGTCCCGCAGACCGCGCCCCAGCCGCTCGGCAAGCGGCCCGCGCTGCTCCTCCTCAACGACGGCGACCTCACCTACGCCAAGGTCCGCTTCGACCCCGAGTCCTTCGAGACCCTGCGCACCAGCCTCTCCGGCCTGCCCGACCCGCTCACCCGCGCCGTCGTCTGGAACGCCCTGCGCGACGCGGTCCGCGACGGCGAACTCCCGCCCGCCGCCTACCTGGAGACCGCCCGCGCCCACCTGCCGCTGGAGACCGACCTCGCCCTCGTCCAGGGCGTCCTGGCCTTCGCCGGCGCCCACATCGCCGACCGCTACCTCACCCCCGAGGAGCGGCCCGCCGCCCTCGCCACCCTGCGCTCCCTCTGCCGCGACCTGCTGCGCCGCACCGAGGACGGTGACAACCCCGGTCTGCGCCTGGTCGCCGTACGGCACTTCATCGACTTCGCCGCGCACCCCGACACCATCGCGGCCTGGCTGGCCGACGGCACCGTGCCCGGCGGGCCCGAACTCGACCCCGAGCTGCGCTGGCGCGTCCTCGGCCGGCTCGCCGTGCTCGGCGCCACCGACGAGGCCGCCATCGCCGCCGAACTGGAGCGCGACCCCTCCGCCAACGGCCAGGAAGGCGCCGCCCGCTGCCGCGCCGCGCTGCCCGACCCGGAGGCCAAGCGGCGGGCCTGGGAGGCGATGTTCGCCACCGACGACCTCTCCAACTACCTGTTCAAGGCCACCGCCCAGGGCTTCTGGCAGCCCGAACAGGCCGACCTCGTCGCCGAGTACGTACCCCGCTACTACGACGAGGCGGTCGCGGTGTCCGCCCGGCGCGGGCCCGCCATCGCCACCGCCGCCGGCGCCTGGGCCTTCCCGCACCACGCCGTCGACGCCGAGAACCTGGCGCTCGGCGAGGCGTGCCTGCGCGACGCCGACCCGGTGCCGGCCCTGCGGCGCAGGCTCGCCGACGAGCTCGACGACCTGGCACGGGCGTTGCGGGTGCGCGGGGAGTAGCTTCTCGGCGCCGGGCGGTGTGGCTCAGGACCCCCTCAGCCACTCCGCCCGGCGCAGCACGCCGTCCGGCGCCTCCAGGGCGAAACCGAGCCCTGCTAGGAAACGCTCACCCGCCGTCCACCCGGCCGGCACCGTCGCCGTGACACGGGAGGCGCCCCGCGCGAGCAGCGACTCCGCCACCGCCCGCCCCAGACCCCGGCCCCACCAGGAGCAGCACCTTGGCATCGGGGTCCGCGCCCTCGGGCAGCGCGTAGTACAGGCTCTGCACATCGCCCGGCGCCGACGGCAGACCGGTCGCCGCCGTGAACCAGTCCTCGCACTCCTCGAACAGCCGCAGCAGCGCCGCCTCGTCGGCCGGACCCGGCTCGCGCAGCAGCACCCGCTCACCCGGCAGCTCCACCGTCCACGTCTCGCACATCCCGGCGACGGTAGTGCCGCCCGGACGCCGCTCCAACGCGTTTTCCCCGTACGGCAGTACCCATTTCCCGCTCCCGCTCGTTGTGCAGCGCGGACACCCGGCTCCCGAACCAGAGCGCCGGTGCGCGTCCCCGCCCCGCAGGAGAGCCCATGAGCATTCCGCCCCTCGCCTCAGGACCCCACGGCCCGGACGCCCTGCGCCCGCTCCTGGACACCGTCCTCGACGCCCTCACCACCGGCGCCGCCGCCCGCGGCGGCCCGCTCCCCGCGGGCGGGCCCGACGCCGTCGCCGCCCGCGTCACCGACGCCCTCGGCGACGTACTCCCCGAACACGGCGACCCCGACGCCCTGCGCGCCCTCACGCACGCCCTCGCCGCAGGCGCCGCCGACCCCGCCGACCCGCTCTGCGCCGCCCACCTGCACTGCCCGCCGCTCGCCGTCGCCACCGCCGCCGACCTCGCCGTCAGCGCGCTCAACCCCTCACTGGACTCCTGGGACCAGGCACCCGCCGCCTCCGCCCTCGAAGCCCGCGTCACCGGCGCTCTGGCCGCCCGCATCGGCCTCGCGGACGCCGTGGTCACCACCGGCGGCACCGAGGCCAACCAGCTCGCCCTGCTGCTCGCCCGCGAGGCCCACGGCGCCCACGTCCGGCTGGTCTGCTCGGCCGCCGCCCACCACTCCCTGCCCCGCGCCGCCTGGCTGCTCGGCCTGCCCGACCCCGTCGTCCTGCCCGCACCCAACGGCACCCTGGACCCCGCCGCGCTGGACGCCGCCCTCACCGAGCTGACCGGCCCCCTCCTCGTCGCCGCCACCGCGGGCACCACCGACGCCGGGCTCATCGACCCGCTGCCCGAGATCGCCGCCCGCTGCGCCGCCCACGGCGTCCGGCTGCACATCGACGCGGCCTACGGCGGCTGCCTCGCCCTCAGCGACCGCCACCGCGCCCTGCTCAGCGGCCTCGACGCCGCCCACACCGTCGCCCTGGACCTGCACAAACTCGGCTGGCAGCCCGTCGCCACCGGCTTCCTCGCCGTGGCCGACGCAGACGAACTCGACGCCCTCCACCAGCGCGCCGACTACCTCAACGCGGGCGACGACACCGAGGCCGGCCTCCCCGACCTCCTCGGCCGCTCCACCCGCACCACCCGCCGACCCGACATCCTGAAGGCCGCGGTCACCCTGCGCACCCTCGGCCGCACCGGCCTCGCCGACCTCATCGACCAAGTCCTCACCCTCGCCCGCGACTTCGCCGACCGCGTCGAGGCACACCCCGGCCTCGAACTGTACGACCGGCCCACCCTCGCCACCGTGCTGTTCCGGCCCGCCCACGCGAGCGACGACGCCGTGGCCGCCGCCCGCCGCACCCTGCTGCACGAGGGCCACGCCGTCCTCGGCCGGGCCCGCGCCGACGGCCGCCTCTGGCTCAAGGCCACCCTCCTCAACCCCCACACCGGGCCCGACGACCTGGCCCACCTCCTGAAACTCGCCGAAGGACACACCCCCGCATGAGCCACCCGACCAACCCCCCACACCAGGAGCCCGAGTCCCCCCGCGACCTCGTCGGCATCGGCATCGGCCCCTGCAACCTCTCCCTGGCCGCCCTCGCCGCTCCGCTGGCCGAACTCGACGCCGTCTTCTACGAACAGCGCCCCGGCTTCGACTGGCACCCCGGACTCCTCATCGACGGCGCCACCCTCCAAGTCCCCTTCCTGGCCGACCTGGTGACCCTCGCCGACCCCACCAGCCCATGGAGCTTCCTCAACTGGCTCCGCACCCGCGACCGGCTCTTCCCCTTCTACTTCGCCGAGCACTTCCACATCCAGCGCGCCGAGTACGACGCCTACTGCCGCTGGGTCGCCGGCCAGCTCCCCGGACTCCGCTTCCGCCACCAGGTCGACGCCGTCCGCTGGAACCCCGAACGCGACGTGTTCGAGGTCGACTTCACCCGGCTCGACGCCGACGGCCACGCCGAGGCCCTCGGCCGCACCCGCACCCGCAACATCGTCCTCGGCATCGGCAGCGCCCCCCACGTGCCCGAACCACTGCGCCCCCTCGCCGCCGCCCCCGGCGTCCCCGTCCTGCACGCCGCCGACTACCTCGCCCACCGCGAGGCGCTGCTCGCCGCCGGGCACGTCACCGTCGTCGGCTCCGGCCAGTCCGGCGCCGAGGTCTTCCTCGACCTGCTCCGCCACCGCCCCGCCGGACGCGAACACCTGCACTGGATCGGCCGCACGGCCGCCTTCGCACCCATGGAGTACTCCAAGCTCGGCCTGGAACACTTCACCCCCGACCACACCCGCTACTTCCACGCCCTCGCCGAGCCCGTCCGCGACCGGCTCGTCGCCGCCCAGTGGCAGCTCCACAAGGGCGTCGACGCCGGGACCCTCGCCGCCATCCACGACGAGCTGTACCGGCGCACCCTCGACGGCGGCTGGCCCGACGCCGTCCTCACCCCCGGCGTCCAGGTCCGCACCGCGGGCCGCCTCGGCACCGGACAGGTCGAACTCCACCTGGAACACCTCGACCAGGGCAGCCGCACCCGCCTCGCCACCGACGCCGTCGTCCTCGCCACCGGCTACCGCATGCGCCCCCTCGACGGCCTCCTCGCCGGACTCGACCCCCACCTGCGCCGCGACAGCGCCGGACGCCCCCGGATCGACGACGAGTTCCGGCTCGTCCTCGACCCCGCCGTCAGCGGCCGCGTCCACGTCCAGAACGCCGAACTCCACACCCACGGCGTCGGCGCCCCCGACCTCGGACTCGCCGCCTGGCGCAGCGCCACCATCCTCAACTCCCTGACCGGCAAGGAGCAGTACCCACTCCCCACCCGGACCGCCTTCACCACCTTCGGCCTGCACCCGCAACGCCGAAGCCCCGGCGAGGGCACGGCCGACCGGGCCCGTGCCGCCACCGGGGCTCCACCCGGACCGGCGTACTAGAACACCGGCGTCCCGTTCCGCGTCAGCCTCCAGTCCACCGACGCGAAGTCCTTCGGGTCCAGCACACCCTTCGCGGTCACCCACTCCGCGATCCGGGTCCGGATCTCCGTCGACTCCGACCACAGCTCCTTCGCCGCCGCGACATACGGGAACGCGCCGCCGCCGTTGGCCCGGTAGTTGTTCACCGCGAACACGAACCGGGCCGCGTCGTCCAGCGGAGCCCCGCCGAAGGTCAGGTTCTTGATCCGCGACCCGGCGGGCTGCGCGATGTCGATGTCGTACGACAGCCCCGACACGTAGTCGTAGTTGTAGTCGGGGCGGTCGGCCGCGTTCGTCAGCTTGTCCACGTCCACCGGCGCGCCCGGCGCGGTCTGCACGTAGTACTGCGCCGAGAACTCCAGGTACGCCCGCACCTGCGCGCCCGTCAGCAGCTTCGCCACCAGCGTGTTGTCGTACACGTACAGACCCGACAGGTCCCGGATGGTCACATCGCCGGCCGGGATCTCGCTCGTCCGGGAGAACGGCGACGCCTGCGCCAGCACCGGCAGCGAGGCGTACTCGGTGCCCGCCAGCGCGGCCTTGACCACGTCCTCCTGCACTTTGGTGATCAGGTCGATGATCGGGGCGTCCTTGTACCGCGCCTCCACCGTGGTCAGCGTCTCGGTCGCCCGGCCCACCACCTGGTTGACGTATGCCACCACCTTCGCGTGCTCCTTGGAGAGCAGCTTGGTGATCTTCGGGTCGTCCGCCACCGTCCGCGAGTCCCTGAGCGACGCCTTCACCGACTCCACCTGCCAGCGGCCCCGGCTGAAGACCAGCTCGAAGTCGAACAGGGTCAGCCGCTCCGCGAAGCACAGCGGCTCCGACAGCACGACCGTCTTCCCCGACTTCTCGTTGACGACCCGCAGCTCCGGGATCTCCTGGTGCGCGTGCCCGACCAGGATCGCGTCGATCCCCGGCACCTGCCGGGCCACGTTCGCCGCCGCGTTCTCCACGTACGGCACCTGGTCACCGTAGGACGAGGTGCCCGAGGTGCCCGAGTGCGCCGAGACCACCACGATGTCCGCGCCCATCGAGCGCAGCTTCGGCACCCACTTCGCGGCCTGCTCCTCAAGCCCCTCGAAGGCCAGCTTGCCCTGCACGAACGCCTTGTCCCAGATGGCGATGCCGGGGTTGGTGAGCCCCAGCACCGCGACCTTCACCGGCGGCGCGCCCGGCACATGGAACCGCTTCATGAAGTACGGCGCGAACGCCGGCCTCAGCGTCTTGGCGTCCACCGCGTTCGCGCCCAGCAGCGGGAAGTCGAGCTGGTCCTCGAAGCGGCGCAGCGTCTCGATGCCGTAGTTGAACTCGTGGTTGCCGAGCGCCGCCGCGTCGTACCCGATCGCGTTCATCGCCTTCGCCATCGGGTGCACCGGGCCGCCCTCGGCGGTGATCGGATCCACCTTGGCGTAGTAGTACGTCAGCGGGGTGCCCTGGATGGTGTCGCCCGCGTCCAGCAGCAGGGTGTTGCCGCGGCCCTTCTCCTCACGGACCTGGTTCACCAGCGTCGAGACCCGGGCCAGGCCCTGGGCGTTGCCCGCCGCGTCCTTGTAGTCCGCGTTCTTGAAGTAGTCCCAGTTGAAGACGTGGCCGTGCAGGTCGGTGGTCCCCATCACGGTCAGCGCGTACCGCTTCCCGGAGTGCCCGTGGCGGCCACCGGCGGCCTCGGCAGCCTCCGCCGCCGGGGCTCCCGCCCCGCCCGCGATCGCCACGCCCGCCCCGGTGACGGCGGACTGCTTCAGGAACTTCCGGCGGTCGAACGGCATCTCTCGGTCTCCTCGGCAAGGGGTCGACAACGCGCGTAGATTGTGGCCCGACCATGACAGGTCGCAACAGACCCCCCAGGTTGCGATCCGGTGACCGATTTCCGTCAACTCCCCCCGCCGGCGCGCCGGACACATGACACAGTGGGACGTATGACCCCTGAGGCGACCCCCGCGTACGGCACCGCCGACGCCCCGCTCCTCGCCGTCCGGGGCGAGGCCGAGTTCCAGACCGAGGCCGAGATCGCCCGCATCGGCGTCACCGTCACCGCCCGCGGCCGCGACCGCCGCGCCACCCTCGACGACCTCAGCCGCCGCAACACCGCCGCACTCGACGTGCTCAAGTCCTACGGCGACGCGGTCCCCGACCTCACCACCGGCTCCCTCGGCGTCACCCCCGAACTCAGCGACCGCGGCCGGGGCGAGCGGGTGCGCAGCCACCAGGGAGTCGTCCGCATCGACGCCGAGATCACCGACTTCGCCGTCCTCGGCGAACTCACCGCCCGACTGGCCGAGTTGGAGCTGACCGAGCTGGACGGCCCCTCGTGGTCGCTGCGCCCCGACTCCCCGGCCCACGCCGAGGCCCGCCGCCGCGCCGTCGCCGACGCCCTCCAGCGGGCCCGCGCATACGCCGACGCGCTCGGCACCTCCCTCGCCGCGCTGACCGAACTCGCCGACACCGGTACCGACCGGCCCCGCAGCGTCTCCGCCTTCGGCCGCTCCGCCCGCCGGGCCGACGCCGCCGAATCCGCCGAGCCGTTCGATCTCCAGCCCGCGCGATTGTGGGTCTCCGCGCAGGTCACCGCGCGGTTCACGCTGGTACCGCCCCGGCTTTAGCGGAGCCTCTGGTGCAAAGAACTATTGCTGGTTCAAAGAACTATTGCGCGAAAAACATCGCTCATAGGAGCGGGTCATCGCACAATTCAACACTTGTCAATAACCCTTTCCTCAAAGGTTGTTGAGTGGTCATGGAGCCCGAATTCTCTACCCGCCGGTAAGCCATAGGCTCGACCCATGCGCCGAGCAAAGATCGTCTGCACCCTGGGGCCCGCCACCGACTCGTACGACCAGATCAAGGCACTGGTCGAGGCCGGAATGGACGTCGCCCGGTTCAACCTCAGCCACGGCACCCACGCCGAACACGAGGCGCGTTACCAGCGCGTTCGCCGGGCCGCCGACGAGACCGGCCGCAGCGTCGGAATCCTCGCCGATCTTCAAGGCCCGAAGATCCGGCTCGGCACTTTCGCCGAAGGGCCCGTACTCCTCGAACGCGACGACACCTTCACCATCACCGTCGAAGAGGGCGTCCAGGGCGATCGCCACCAGTGCGGCACCACCTACGCCGGTCTCGCGGAGGACGTCCGGACCGGCGAGCGCGTCCTCGTCGACGACGGCCGCGTCTGCCTGGAGGTCACCGCGGTGGACGGCCCCCGCGTGCGCACCCGTGTGCTGGAGGGCGGCGTGATCTCCGACCACAAGGGGATCAACCTGCCCGGTGTCGCCGTCTCCGTCCCCGCCCTGTCCAAGAAGGACCAGGACGACTTGCGCTGGGCACTGCGCACCGGCTTCGACGTCGTCGCCCTCTCCTTCGTCCGCAGCGGGCGCGACGCCGCCGAGGTGCACCGGATCATGGCGGAGGAGGGGCGCCGGCTGCCCCTCATCGCCAAGATCGAGAAGCCGCAGGCCGTGGAGAACATCGAGGACGTCGTCGCCGCCTTCGACGGGCTCATGGTCGCCCGCGGCGACCTCGGCGTGGAGCTGCCGCTGGAGCAGGTGCCGATCGTGCAGAAACGCGCCGTCAAGCTCGCCAAGCGCAACGCCAAGCCGGTCATCGTCGCCACCCAGATGCTCGACTCGATGATCGACAGCGCCCGGCCGACCCGCGCGGAAGCCTCCGACGTGGCCAACGCGGTGCTCGACGGGGCGGACGCGGTGATGCTCTCCGGCGAGACCAGCGTGGGGCGGTACCCCGTCGAGACCGTGTGCACCATGGCGAAGATCGTCGCGGCCGCGGAGGAGGAGATGCTGGCGAAGGGGCTGCCGCCGCTGACCGAGCGGAACAAGCCGCGCACCCAGGGAGGCGCGGTCGCGCGGGCGGCCGCCGAGATGGGGGACTTCCTCGGGGCCCGCTTCCTCGTCGCCTTCACCCAGTCCGGCGACACCGCCCGCCGCCTCTCCCGCTACCGCTCACCCATCCCCGTCCTCGCCTTCACCCCCGAACCCGCCACCCGCTCCCAGCTCAGCCTCACCTGGGGCGTGGAGACGTTCCTGGGCCCGCATGTCGACTCCACCGACGCGATGGTCGACCAGGTGGACGAGCTGTTGTTGAAGCACGCCCGCTGCCAGAAGGGCGACACCGTCGTCATCACCGCCGGCTCCCCACCCGGCCTCCCCGGCACCACCAACCTCGTCCGAGTCCACCACATCGCGGAGGACGACAGCCCGAAGTAGGGGTCAGTACTTGGGCCCCACGTGAGCATCCATGAGGGCTACGGAGGCTTTGCGGGCGACGGAGATGTTGTACGGCTTTCCGTCGCGGTTCAGCACCGTCCAGGTGATGCCCAGCGCGTCCAGGGCCCCGGTGAAGAGCGCCCTGACGTCGTCGGACTTGTTGGTGAAGAGGTAGCGCGGATACTCGTACCGTCTGCGCTCCCCGCCGACGGTGCGAGTGGTCCAGTTGGTGATCCGGCAGCCGTCGGAGTGGATCAGCCCCCGGACGAACTCCCAGGGATGTACGTCGACGACCTCCTCCTGCCAGGGCTCCAGCACGATCCGCCGCTCGTGCTTGGGGCCGGCTCCGTGCTGGGGGAAGAGGCACTTCCAGTGCTGGGTGTACGACTTCACCTCGACGCAGCCGTTCCGGCTGCGCCGCCCCGTGGCGGCGGACGGCAGCACCGTCCGCATGGCGTCCTCGGCGGCCGCGACCAGGCCGGTGTACCGGGCGTCGCAGTAGACCGACAGATGATGCTGTCCTCGCTTGGAGACGATGTGCCCGTCGCCCAGGTAGAGGCCCAGCAGGTACGAGTACGCGGTCCGGTCCATGACGCGCTCCGTGCACCGGGGGCAGTCGGACGGCCGCTGGTACTCCTCGCCGCGTGCCCTGCGGTCCTCGCTGCGCCACCAGCCGACAGTCCCGCGCGGGACCCCCAGCCGCTCGGCGACCTTACGGTTGGGGACGCCGTCGCGCAGAAGAACCAGCGCGTCAGCGCGCTTCGAAGGTGTGTGCGATGCCATGACGACTACTGTGCGTGGCCAGTCGCGGCGCCGCGCAGCAAAAAGCGGAGAACCACGCGAACGTGATCCTCCGCTTACTGTGTCGCAGAGTGCCGGGTGCGGGACTCGAACCCGCAAGCCCTTTCGGGCAGATGTGTTTGAGACATCCGTGTATGCCATTCCACCAACCCGGCGGGACTGGCTCCCGGAAGCATACCGGGTCACCGTGCCGGGCCGCCGCTAGGTAGGCTGCATAGACAGCAGCACCTGTCCGGCCCGTACATAGGAGCCCCCGTGACCCCCGAGTCGCCCCAGCCCGCAGACGTGTCCGACGACGACAAGTCGCATGTGCCCCCGCTGACGACCCGGGTCGTCATCGCCGAGGACGAGGCGCTGATCCGGCTCGACCTCAAGGAGATGCTGGAGGAGGAAGGGTACACGGTCGTCGGTGAGGCCGGGGACGGTGAGCAGGCCGTGGAGCTGGCCCGTGAGCACAAGCCGGACCTGGTCATCCTGGACGTGAAGATGCCGAAGATGGACGGCATCTCCGCGGCGGAGAAGATCGCCGAGGAGTCCATCGCGCCGGTCCTGATGCTCACCGCCTTCTCCCAGCGCGACCTCGTGGAGCGGGCCCGCGACGCCGGCGCGATGGCGTACCTGGTGAAGCCGTTCAGCAAGACCGACGTGGTCCCGGCCATCGAGATGGCCGTCTCCCGCTTCACCGAGCTGAAGCAGTTGGAGCAGGAGGTCGCCGACCTCAGCCAGCGCCTGGAGACCCGCAAGCTGGTCGACCGCGCGAAGTCGATCCTGCAGACCGAGTACGGCCTGAGCGAGCCCGCGGCCTTCCGCTGGATTCAGAAGACCTCGATGGACCGCCGCCTGTCGATGCAGCAGGTGGCGGAGGCGGTCATCTCGGACGACCAGGAGAAGAAGTCGGCCAAGAAGGGCTGACCGACGGCAGGAAGAAGGCCCGCGCCCCCTGAGCCGGAGGGACGCGGGCCTTCGCCGTACCGCTGCTCAGTCCTCGCCGAGGTACGCCTTGCGCACCGACTCGTCGGTGAGCAGGTCCCGCCCGGTGCCGGAGAGCACGATGTTGCCGACCTCCATGACATGCCCCTGGTCCGCGAGCGAGAGCGCCGCCTGGGCGTTCTGCTCGACCAGCAGGATCGTCGTACCGCTCGCCTTCAGCTCGGCGATCGTCGCCATGATCTTCTGCATCATGATCGGCGAGAGCCCCATGGACGGCTCGTCCAGCATGAGGAGCTGCGGCTGGGACATCAGCGCCCGCCCCATGGCGAGCATCTGCTGCTCACCGCCGGAGAGGGTGCCCGCGGCCTGCTTCCGGCGTTCCCCGAGGATGGGGAAGAGGTCGTAGGCGCGCTGGATGTCCTTCTCGATGCCGGGCTTGTCGTTGCGCAGGAAGGCCCCGAGGCGCAGGTTGTCCTCGATGGTCATGCGCGGGAAGATGTGCCGCCCCTCGGGGGAGTGGGCGAGCCCGAGGGAGACCACCTGGTGGGCGGGGACCTTCTTCAGCGACCTGCCGTTGAAGCGGATCTGCCCGCCGACCGGCTTGAGCAGCCCGGACAGGGTGCGCAGCGTGGTGGTCTTGCCGGCGCCGTTGGTGCCGATGAGGGTGACGACCTGGCCGGCCTCGACCTTGAACGAGATGCCTTTGACGGCCTCGATCTTGCCGTAGGCGACCCGCAGGTCCTCGACTTCGAGCAGTGCGGTCATCGGTCGTTCTCCTTGCGGTTCTCCTTGCCGGGCGTGGTGTCCGCCTGTGCCTCGGCCGCCTCGACCTCGGCGGCCTCCTCGGCGCCGGGGGCGTCCTCGAAGGGTTCACCGAGGTAGGCGGCGACTACACGTTCGTCGCCCTGGACGGTGGCGCTGTCGCCCTCGACGAGCTTCTGGCCCTGGACGAGGACGGCGACGCGGTCGCAGAGGTTGAAGATGAAGCGCATGTCGTGCTCGATGACGAGGACGGCGATGCCCTGGTCGCGGATGGCGAAGACCAGTTCCTCGGTGGCGCGGGTCTCCTGCGGGTTCATGCCCGCGGTGGGCTCGTCGAGCAGGAGCAGGCCGGGCTCGCTGGCCAGCGCGCGGGCGATCTCCAGCTTGCGCTGCTCGCCGTAGGGGAGGTTGCGGGCGAGGTGTTCGGCCTTGGCGTCCAGGCCGACGAACTCCAGGAGTTCCATGGCGCGGGCGCGGGAGGCGGCTTCGGCCCTGTGGAAGCCGGGGCCGCGCAGCAGGGCGGACCAGAGCCCTTCCTTGGTCCGGGTGTGCCGGCCGACGAGGACGTTCTCCAGGACGGTCATGTTGGCGAAGAGCCGGATGTTCTGGAAGGTGCGGGCGATGCCGGCCGCGGTGACCTTGAAGGACTTGGGCGGCAGGACGGTGCCCTTGTAGCGGACCTCGCCCTCGGTGGGGATGTAGAGACCGGTGAGGCAGTTGAAGAAGGTGGTCTTTCCGGCGCCGTTGGGGCCGATGAGGCCGACGATCTCGCCGCTGTTGACGGTGAGGTTCACGTCGCGGACGGCGGTGAGGCCGCCGAAGCGCATGGTGACGCCGCGGGCGTCGAGGACGGTCTCGCCGGGGGTGGTGCCGGGTGCGGTGTCCTGGGTGGTGGTGTCGGTGGTCATGGTGGTCAGGCCCCTGCCTTGCTGAGGACGGCGGGCGCGGCGGTGTCCTCGTGGAACTCGAGTTGGCGGCGCCGGTTGGGGATGAGGCCCTCGGGGCGGAAGCGCATCAGCAGGACGAGCGCGACGCCGAAGGCGAAGAGCTGGTATTCGCCCAGGAACTGGAGCTTGGCCGGGATCAGGTAGAGCAGCGAGGCGCCGACGAGGGGTCCGGAGATGGTGCCCATGCCGCCGAGGACGACGGCGGCCAGCAGGAAGGCCGAGTTGGGCGGGACGACGTGGGCGAACTGGTACTGCTCGGGTGTCACGGTGTAGGTGACGTGGGCCTGGACGGAGCCGGCGAGTCCGGCGAGGCAGGCGCCGAGGGCGAAGGCGATGAGCTTGACCCGGAAGCCGTTGATGCCCATGGCGAGCGCGGCGGTCTCGTCCTCGCGGATGGCGATCCAGGCGCGGCCGATGCGGGAGTCGCTGCTGCGCCGGAAGACGACGACCACGACGAGGGTGATGAGGAGCATCAGCAGGAAGTAGTTGGCGAACCGCCCGATGGTGGTGCCGAAGAGCTGGTGTTCCTGGCCGAAGTCGAAGCCGAGGATGTTCAGGTTGGGGACGGAGGAGATGCCGTTGGAGCCGTTGGTGACGTCGGGTCCGGAGGTGCCGTCCATGTTGAGGACGGTGATGCGGAAGATCTCGCCGAAGCCGAGGGTGACGATGGCGAGGTAGTCGCCGCGGAGCCGCAGGGTCGGGGCGCCGATGAGGACGCCGAAGATCATGGCGACGACCGCGCCGAGCAGGGCGGAGGCCCAGAAGGGCCAGTGCACGTGCAGCGGCGAGGAGGGGGAGCCGGAGACGAGGGCGGCGGTGTAGGCGCCGACGCCGAGGAACGCGACGTAGCCGAGGTCGAGCAGGCCGGCGAGGCCGACGACGATGTTCAGGCCCAGGGCGACGGTGGCGAAGATGAGGATGTAGACGCCGATGGTGGCGTACTGGTCGTCGGACTGGGTGAAGGGGAAGGCGGCCGCGGCGACGAAGGCGCCGGTCATGGTGACGGTGCGGTGCCGCGCGGTGATCGCCGAGATCCGGGCCACGAGTCCGGCCTTGGCGAGTGCGGCGAAGCCGAAGGCGGCGGTGATGAGGAAGCCGATGAAGAGTTCGTCGTACTCGGTGCCGATGCCGTAGGTGAAGACGAGCAGGCCGAAGGCCATGACGCCGGTGATGACGAGGATCTCCGCCCAGGCGGGCAGGGTGCGGCCGGGGGCGGGGGAGTCGCTGGCGAAGGCGGCCTTGAAGTTCTGCCAGTTCTGCCGGGCGCGGTGCCGGAAGGCTTCCCAGCCGGTGTCGTCGGGGTCGGCCGGGTCGGGCTCGGGCCGCTGATAGGGCAGAGCGAGGGCGCCGAGCAGGGCGGCCAGCGTGGCGAGGGCGACGAGGTAGCCGCCGGGTTCGAGGTTGACGACGCCGCCGAGTTCGACGCTGATCGCGAGGACGGTGTACCAGGCGGTGGCGAAGGTGCCGAGCGCGGCGAGCTTGAGGGCGCTGTCGGCGCTGCCGGGGGTGAGGAGCTTGAGGCCCTTGACGCCGTAGGAGGCGAGGCCGAACAGGGTGGTGAGGAGGCCGCCGATGAGGACGAGCACCTGGAGGCCGCCGGGGTAGCCGTAGACGGTGAGGTCGCCGGGGAACTCGGAGGTCCAGGTCCAGGCCAGGAAGGTGGAGACGACGGTGAGGGCGCCGCCGCCGGTGGCGAGGGCCCGGCCGGTGGAGGCGGGCAGGCCGATCAGGCCGGTGGCGGCGGGGGCGGCGCTGTCCGGGGTGTCCGGGGTGCCGGGTGCGGTGGTCTGTGTGGTCATCGAGGTCACGCCCTGTCCGCGACGCGCTCGCCGAGCAGGCCCTGTGGCCTCAGCAGGAGCACGAGGATGAGGAGTACGAACGCCCAGACGTCTGCCCAGGACTGGCTGCCGAACTTGTCCATGCCGGGGATGTCGGCGATGTAGGCGGTGGACAGGGCTTCGGCGACGCCGAGGACGAGGCCGCCGAGCATGGCGCCGTAGATGTTGCCGATGCCGCCGAGAACGGCCGCGGTGAACGCCTTGAGGCCGAGGATGAAGCCCATGCGGAAGTCGATCTGGCCGTACTTGAAGCCGTAGGCGACGGAGCCGACGGCGGCGAAGGCGGCGCCGAGGGCGAACGCGATCACGATGATGCGGTCGGTGTTGACACCCATCAGCTTGGCGGTGTCCGGGTCCTGGGCGGTGGCCTGCATGCCGCGTCCGGTGCGGGTGCGCATCACGAAGTAGGCGAGGACGGCCATGCTGAGCGGGGCGGCGGCGACGAGGAAGACGTCACCGGTCTGGATGGTGACGTTGCCGATCTCGAAGGGTCCGCCGGGGATGCTCGGGAAGGTGCGCGCGGACTTGGCCTCGGGGTACCAGGCCCACACGGCCTGCTGGAGGGCGAGGGAGAGGCCGATGGCGGTGATCAGCGGGGCGAGCCGGGGCGCGCTGCGCAGCGGCCGGTAGGCGAATCGTTCCGCTCCGACGGCGACGGTCACGGCGACCACGATGGCGCCCACCAGCATCAGCGGCAGGGCGATCCACATGGAGGTGCCGTCGGGAAGGATGTACACGTAGACAGTGAGGGCGCCGAAGGCGCCGGTCATGAATATCTCGCCGTGGGCGAAGTTGATGAGCTGGACGATGCCATAGACCATGGTGTAGCCGATGGCGACCAGCCCGTACATGGAACCAAGTAGCAGGCCGTTGACGAGCTGCTGCGGCAGTTCGTTCACCGCATGTCCTCCGAGCGTGGGATAAGCGACGGATGTGGCCGGAAGTGGCCGGATGCGAGTCCGCGCGGGGCGCCTCTTGAGCGCCCCGCGCGGCTCGGCTGGTGCGGGCGTGGGTCAGGAGCCGTTGTAGGTGCCGGACTCCACGGCCTTCCAGGCACCGTCCTTGACGGAGTACACCGTGAGCTGCTTGTTGGTGGCGTCGCCGTACTCGTCGAAGGAGACCTTGCCGGTCACGCCGTCGAAGGAGACGTTCTGGAGGGCGGCGGTGACCTTCGCGCGGGCGTCGGAGGGCAGCTTGCCGCCGTTGTCGTCGACGACCTTCTTGACGGCCTCGATGATCGACCAGGCGGAGTCGTAGGAGTAGCCGCCGTAGGCCGCGTACGCCTCCTTGTAGCCCGCCGCCTGGTAGTCGGCGACGAACTGCTTGGCGGAGGGGAGGGTCTCCACGGGGGCGCCGACGGAGGTGGCGAGGTCGCCGGTGGCGGAGGCGCCCCCGAGCTTGATGAAGTCGTCGGCGTAGATGCCGTCGCCGCCGACCAGCGGGACCTTGGCGCCGGCCGCCTTGATCTGCTTGCTGAGCGGGCCGGCCTGCGGGTACTCGCCGCCGTAGTAGACGACCTCGGCACCGGAGTTCTTCACCTTGGTGGCGACCGCGGAGAAGTCCTTGGTGTCGGGGTTGATGTGCTCGGTGCCGACGACCTTGCCGCCCAGCTTCTTGAACTCGGCGGAGAAGGTGGCGGCGAGACCGGCGCCGTAGGTCTTCTTGTCGTCGATGACGAAGACCTTGGTCTTCTTGGCCTTGTTGTAGACGTACTGGGCGGCGAACGGACCCTGGATGGCGTCCGTGGTCGCGGTGCGGAAGTACGACTTGTACGTGCGGGCCTTGGTCTTCTGCCAGTTGACGCCCTGGGTCAGCGCCGGGTTGGTGTTGGCGGGGGAGACCTGGGCCAGCTTGGCGTCGTCGAGGACCTTCTGCATCGACTCGGCGACGGAGGAGTTCAGCGGGCCGACGACACCGAGGACGCTCTTGTCGGTGACGAAGGCGGTGGAGTTCTGCTGGCCGGAGGAGGGCTGGGCCTGGTCGTCCTTGGCGTCGATCTTGAAGGTGACGCCCTTGACGTACTCCTTCTTGTTCGCGGTCTTGACCGCGAGGTCCACCGAGTTCTTGATGCCGAGGCCCAGCGCGGACAGGTCGCCGGTCAGCGGGGCGTCGACGCCGATGGTGACGGTGGTGCCGCCCTTGGCGTCGGTGCCGTTGTCGCCGCTGTCGCGCGAGCCGCAGGCGGTGAGGGTGAGCGCTCCCGCGGACAGCGCGGCGGTGATGGCGATGAGCGAACGTTGACGCACGATCAGTCCTTTCCCTGGACGACCGCATCCCCATGGAAACGGTCGAGCCGCGCGCCTGGCCGAAAAACGAATCCGGGGCGCGGTGACTGGCCGTGACTCTAGGCGTGTGATGGGAACGTGGAGGAGAGCTTGACCAAGGCTGTGACGCTCTTGTTATGACACGAGGTAATGCAGAGCGGTACGCCCTGGGGGGAACGCCGGAATTCCGGCCGATTCGCCCTGTCCACATGGTGAGAACGCGCAGCCCGTGCCCTCAACTGTTCAGGCGTCTCGGGGGTTTTGGTGATGACGGCGTACTTTCGCGGCAGGCTTCCCCAAGTGCGCGGGAGAGGTATCGGGCGTAGCGCGGACCGAGGATGAAACTCTGGGTTTGTATTGCGCGCGTATTACGCAGTGTTACTTCCAGGAAAGGCAGTGCGGCATTTTTGGGCACCCTTCCGCATTCCGTGACACGCATGGTCACGGTGATCACGCGCGAGGAACCGGGTGCGGTCCGGAAGGGGACGGGGGGCTCGGATTCGGCCGACATCCCGGCGTGGGGCTGGCTCACCCGGGTCACGGTGACCGCGGGACCGGACTCCACGGCGAGCCGCACGTCGAACGCGAGGCGGCGGGGTGCGGTGGTCCGGCCCTCCAGAAAGGCCACGGTCACCGTCTGTGCGGGAAAGGGGAGTTCGGGAGGGGGTGCCGGGCGCGGGCGGGTGGCCCAGAGGGCGGCGCCGGCCGCCAGCACGGCGCAGGCGGTGGCCGGAATCAGTAGGGTGCGGCGGCGCCATGGGCGGGATGCCGGGCGTGCCCCGGCGGGCTCGCGCGCCCAGGTGCCCTCGCCGGGTTCCAGCGGGCCGATGCCGGTCATCGCCGGATTCCGGGCCGTACGAGAAGTGCCCCGCCCCGTCCCATGCGCCGAAAGCTACGGCGTGGGGCGGGGCGGGGCAATGGGTGGCGTCAGTCCTTCGCCGGGGCCCCGCTCGCGGGAAGGTCGCGCAGCAGGCAGGTCAGGCGGGCCGTGCAGACACGGCGGTCCTGCTCGTCGGTGATGACGATCTCGTACGTCGCCGTGGAGCGGCCCCGGTGGACCGGGGTGGCTACGCCGGTGACCAGGCCGGAGCGGACGCCCCGGTGGTGGGTGCAGTTCAGGTCGACGCCGACGGCGACCTTGGAGCTGCCGCCGTGCAGCATCGAGCCGACGGAGCCGAGGGTCTCGGCGAGCACCGCGGAGGCACCGCCGTGCAGCAGGCCGTACGGCTGGGTGTTGCCCTCCACGGGCATGGTGCCGACCACCCGCTCCGGCGCCGCCTCGATGATCTGCACACCCATCCGCGTCCCCAGGTGGCCGGCGGAGAACATCGAGGGCAGGTCCACGCCGAGCGCCGCGTACTCGTCGATGATCTCCTGCGGGAATGTCACCTGCTGCTGCTCACCCATGTCCGGCTCCGTTCTCGTGCGCCTGTCCGGCGGCCACCGATATCACTGAGCGAACGCTCAGTCGGTCGCCGATTGTTCCAGACGCCCCTCCGGGCGCGCTTCCAGCCGGACCACCACGGACTTGCTCGCCGGGGTGTTGCTGGTGTCGGCGGTGGCGTCCAGCGGCACCAGCACATTGGTCTCCGGGTAGTACGAGGCGGCGCAGCCCCGCGCGGTCGGGTAGTGCACCACCCGGAAACCGGGCGCCCGGCGCTCCACCCCGTCGCTCCACTCGCTCACCAGGTCCACGTAACTCCCGTCGCTCACGCCGAGTTCGCGGGCGTCCTCGGGGTGGACCAGCACCACGCGGCGGCCGCCGGTGATGCCCCGGTAGCGGTCGTCCAGGCCGTAGATCGTGGTGTTGTACTGGTCGTGCGAGCGCAGCGTCTGGAGCAGCAGCCGGCCCTCGGGCAGCTCCGGGTGCTCCACCGGCGCGGCGGTGAAATTGGCCTTGCCGGTGGCGGTGGGGAAGCGGCGCTCGTCGCGCGGGGCGTGCGGCAGGGTGAAGCCGCCGGGGCGGGCGACGCGGGCGTTGAAGTCCTCGAAGCCGGGGACCACCCGTGCGATGCGGTCGCGGATGGCCGCGTAGTCCCGCTCGAACTCCTCCCACGGCACGGTGCTGTCCGGCAGTATGCGCCGGGCCAGCCGGGCCACGATGGCGGGCTCGGACAGCAGGTGCGGGCTCGCGGGCGCCAGCCGGCCGCGCGAGGCGTGCACCATGCCCATGGAGTCCTCGACGGTGACGAACTGCTCGCCCCCGCCCTGCACGTCGCGCTCGGTGCGCCCCAGCGTCGGCAGGATCAGCGCGCGGGCTCCGGTGACCACGTGCGAGCGGTTGAGCTTGGTCGAGACGTGCACGGTCAGCCGGGCCCTGCGCATGGCCGCCTCGGTGACCTCGGTGTCGGGGGAGGCTGAGACGAAGTTCCCGCCCATGGCGAAGAACACCTTCGCCTCGCCGTCCCGCAGCGCGCGGATGGCCCGTACGACGTCGAAGCCGTGCTCGCGCGGCGGGGCGAAGCCGAACTCCCGCTCCAGCGCGTCCAGGAAGGCGGGCGCGGGGCGCTCGAAGATGCCCATGGTGCGGTCGCCCTGCACATTGGAGTGGCCGCGCACCGGGCACACCCCTGCGCCGGGACGGCCGATGTTGCCGCGCAGCAGGAGGAAGTTGACCACCTCGCGGATGGTCGGCACCGAGTGCTTGTGCTGGGTGAGGCCCATCGCCCAGCAGACGATGGTCCGCTCAGAGGCCAGCACCATCTCCAGGGCCTGCTCGATCTCCGCGCGGTCGAGCCCGGTCGCGGCCAGGGTCTCGTCCCAGTCGGCCTTGGCGGCTGCGTCCGCGAAATCCTCGTAGCCGTGGGTGTGTGCGCGCACGAACTCCTCGTCGACCGCGCCGTCCGTCTCCAGGATCAGCTTGTTCAGCAGGCGGAAGAGGGCCTGGTCGCCGCCGATGCGGATCTGGAGGAACAGGTCGGTGAGCGCGGCGCCCTTGAGCATGCCCTGCGCGGTCTGCGGGTTCTTGAACCGCTCCAGGCCCGCCTCGGGCAGCGGATTGACGCTGATGATCCTCGCGCCGGACGCCTTGGCCTTCTCCAGCGCGGAGAGCATGCGCGGATGGTTGGTGCCGGGGTTCTGCCCGGCCACGATGATCAGATCGGCTCGGTACAGATCCTCCAGCAGGACGCTGCCCTTGCCGATGCCGATCGTCTCCGAGAGCGCCGAACCGGACGACTCGTGGCACATGTTGGAACAGTCGGGCAGGTTGTTCGTGCCCAGCTCGCGCGCGAAGAGCTGGTACAGGAACGCCGCCTCGTTGCTGGTGCGCCCCGAGGTGTAGAAGACGGCCTCGTCCGGCGAGCCGAGGGCCGCGATCTCCTCCGCGACGATGTCGAAGGCACGCTCCCAGGTGACCGGCTCGTAGCGGTCGGCGCCCTCGGGCAGGTACATGGGGTGGGTGAGGCGGCCCTGCTGGCCCAGCCAGTAGCCGCTGCGCGCGGCGAGGTCGGCCACCGGGTGCGCGGCGAAGAACTCCGGGGTGACCCGGCGCAGCGTGGCCTCCTCGGCCACCGCCTTGGCGCCGTTCTCGCAGAACTCCGCCATGTGCCGGTGCTCCGGCTCGGGCCAGGCGCAGCCGGGGCAGTCGAAGCCGTCCTTCTGGTTCACCCGCAGCAGGGTCAGCGCGGTGCGCCGCACCCCCATCTGCTGCTGGGCGATCCGCAGGGAGTGCCCCACCGCGGGCAGCCCCGCCGCCGCGTGCTTCGGCTCCCCTGTCCGCGGCGCGTCCTGCACCGGATCACCCTTGGGCGGCTTCGTCGCCATCGCCCGCTCTCCTTCGATCGTCCTTCTCGCATCCGGGGTCCCCCGGCCCCGCGGGACAAGCATGCCCCGCGAGCGCCCGCAGCGGGAGCCCTGTGGACAGTGCGTGCGGGAAGCCTGTGGACAGTGCGCATCTCCGGGCGGAAACGGTTCGCGGACTCGGCTGTCAGTGCGGCGTGGCAGGATCGGGGGCGTGGCAGATTCAGCATCGAAGAAGACCGACACCCCTCCCGGCGGCCGACCCCGCCTGATGCTCATGGACGGGCACTCACTGGCGTACCGCGCGTTCTTCGCGCTGCCCGCGGAGAACTTCACCACCGCGACGGGCCAGCCGACGAACGCGATCTACGGCTTCGCCTCGATGCTGGCCAACACCCTGCGTGACGAGGCGCCCACGCACTTCGCGGTCGCGTTCGACGTGTCCCGCAAGACCTGGCGCTCGGAGACGTTCACCGAGTACAAGGCGAACCGGTCCAAGACCCCGGACGAGTTCAAGGGCCAGGTCGAGCTGATCGGCGAGCTGCTGGACGCGATGCACGCGCCCCGCTTCGCCGTGGACGGCTTCGAGGCGGACGACGTGATCGCCACCCTCGCCACCCAGGCCGAGGCCGAGGGCTTCGACGTGCTGATCGTCACCGGCGACCGGGACTCCTTCCAGTTGGTCAGCGAGCACACCACGGTGCTCTACCCGACCAAGGGTGTCTCGGAGCTGACCCGGTTCACCCCGGAGAAGGTTTTCGAGAAGTACGGGTTGACGCCCGCGCAGTACCCCGACTTCGCCGCCCTGCGCGGCGACCCGTCCGACAACCTGCCCGGCATCCCCGGCGTCGGCGAGAAGACCGCCGCGAAGTGGATCAACCAGTTCGGCTCGTTCGCGGAGCTGGTCGAGCGCGTGGAGGAGGTCAAGGGCAAGGCCGGGCAGAACCTCCGCGACCACCTGGAGTCGGTCAAGCTCAACCGTGTGCTGACCGAGCTGGAGCGCCAGGTCGAGCTGCCGAAGACGGTCGCGGACCTCGGCCGTGAGCCGTACGACCGCAAGGGCGTGGCCGCGTTCCTGGACACCCTGGAGATCCGCAACCCCTCGCTGCGCGAGCGGCTGTTCGCCGTCGACCCCGGCGCCGAGGAGGCCGAGGCCACCCCGGTCGTCGCGGACGGCGTCGAGGTGGACGGCACGGTCCTGGGCACCGGCGAGCTGGCCGGCTGGCTGGCCGAGCACGCCGCCGAACCGCTGGGCATGGCCACGGTGGACACCTGGGCGCTGGGCGCCGGTTCGGTCGCCGAGGTCGCCCTGGCCGCCGCCGGGGGAGCGGCCGCCTTCTTCGACCCCGCCGAGCTGGACGAGTCCGACGAGCGGGCGTTCGCCGACTGGCTGGCCGACCCCGAGCGGCCCAAGGTGCTGCACAACGCCAAGGGCGCCATGCGGGTGCTGGCCGAGCACGGCTGGAGTGTGGAGGGCGTGTCCATGGACACCGCGCTCGCCGCCTACCTGGTCAAGCCCGGCCGCCGCTCCTTCGACCTGGACGCGCTCTCGCTGGAGTACCTGCACCGCGAGCTGGCCCCCGCCGCCGCGGCCGACGGGCAGCTCGCCTTCGGCGGGGACGACGGCGCCGAGGCCGAGGCCCTGATGATCAAGGCCCGCGCCATCCTCGACCTGGGCGACGCGCTGGAGACCCGGCTCGCCGAGGTCGGCGCCGCCGACCTGCTGCGGGACATGGAACTGCCCACCTCCGCCCTGCTCGCCCGCATGGAGCGGCACGGAATCGCGGCCGACCGCCCGCACCTGGAGACCATGGAGCAGACCTTCGCGGGCGCCGTGCAGCAGGCCGTGAAGGAGGCGCACGCCGCCGCCGGGCACGAGTTCAACCTCGGCTCGCCCAAGCAGCTCCAGGAGGTCCTCTTCGGCGAGCTGGCGCTGCCGAAGACCAAGAAGACCAAGACCGGGTACACCACCGACGCCGACGCCCTGGCCTGGCTCGCCGCGCAGACCGACAACGAACTGCCGGTGATCATGCTCCGCCACCGGGAGCAGGCCAAGCTGCGCGTCACGGTCGAGGGCCTGATCAAGACGATCGCCGCCGACGGCCGTATCCACACCACCTTCAACCAGACGGTGGCGGCGACCGGCCGGCTGTCCTCCACGGACCCCAACCTCCAGAACATCCCGGTCCGCACCGACGAGGGCCGCGCGATCCGCCGGGGCTTCGTGGTCGGCGAGGGCTTCGAGTCCCTGATGACGGCCGACTACAGCCAGATCGAGCTGCGCGTCATGGCCCACCTCTCCGAGGACGCCGGCCTCATCGAGGCGTTCACCTCCGGCGAGGACCTGCACACCACGGTCGCCTCCCAGGTGTTCTCGGTCGGCCGGGACGCGGTGGACGCGGAGATGCGCCGCAAGATCAAGGCCATGTCGTACGGCCTCGCCTACGGCCTGTCCGCCTTCGGCCTCTCCCAGCAGCTCAACATCGACGCCGGCGAGGCCCGCGCGCTGATGGACACCTACTTCGAGCGGTTCGGCGGCGTACGGGACTATCTGCGCCGCGCGGTCGACGAGGCGCGGGCGACGGGCTACACGGCGACCCTCTTCGGCCGCCGCCGCTACCTGCCCGACCTCAACAGCGACAACCGCCAGCGCCGCGAGGCCGCCGAGCGGATGGCGCTGAACGCCCCGATCCAGGGCACCGCCGCCGACATCGTCAAGATCGCGATGCTCCACGTCGACCGGGCGCTGCGCGAGGCGGAGCTGAAGTCCCGGATGCTGCTCCAGGTCCACGACGAAATCGTGCTGGAGATCGCCCCCGGCGAGCGCGCGGCCACCGAGGAGATCGTCCGCCGCGAGATGGCGAACGCCGTCAGTCTGCGCGCCCCGCTGGACGTCTCGGTGGGCGTCGGCCCGGACTGGGAGTCGGCGGCGCACTGAGCCACCGGAAACCCCGCGGGCAGCCGTCCTTCCCGCGGGGTTTCACTCACGTGGCCCCCGCCAGAACGCACCCCGCGCCCGCCACCCGCGAGACTGCGGGCATGGGTATACGCATGCTTCACCGCCTGAGGCCCGCCCCGCGGCACGGCAGTACGGAGCGTACGGACACCGGCCCGGCGCCCGAGGCGTCCGGGACGGCCGTACCCGTCGTCGCGGCCGGTGCCAGCGCCGCCCGCCACCCCGCGCACCCGCTGACCCGGGTCCGCCGCGCGGGCGCGGCAACCCGCCGGGCCCTGGCCGCCGTGGCCCGTCGCCTCCCCGACCGGCACGCCTGTGCCGACCTCGCGCGCGGCTACCTCGCGCTGCTGCTGACCCACCTGCCGAAGGCCCGCCCCCGGCACACGCTCACCGTGTTCGTGGCCTCCCTCACCGACCGCCCCGCTCCCTCGGCCCCGCGCCGACCGTCGCGCCCCGCGACACCGGGTCCCCGGCCGGGACGGAAGCGGGCGTAGCACCGCCGGGCCGCCACACCCGTAGCGCGCCCGCGTACAGCACCACACCGAGCAGCAGGCCCGCGCCCGCGCCGAAGCACACCGTGGGCACCAGCTCCCAGGGCCGGGCGACCGCGCCCCAGTACGCCCACCAGCGCACCGCCCGCACTGCCGCCGCACCCAGCGCGCAGCCGGCCAGCAGGAGCAGCGCCCAGCACCGGTCCCGTACGGAGAGCAGCGGCACGCCCACCGGGTCCCCGGCCGGGGCCGACCGGACCGCCCGCACCAGGAAGACGGTGATCCCGACGGCGGCCAGGGCCGACGTGCCGTACTGGAGCCACTGGAAGAGGGGAATTCCGGCCATGGCGCTGGCGAGCGCCGGGACCAGTTCGGTGCCCCAGCGGTCGTGGTGGGTGAAGGCGTCCCACACCACGTGGGTGAGCCCGCCGAGCACCGCCGAGACGTACCACCACAGCGCCAGGGACGCCCTCACCCGCGCGCGGGGCGCCCCGCAGCGCAGCAGGGCGGCGGGCCTCGGCTGCCAGGACCCAGGGAGCAGCGCCACCAGCGGCTCGCGCACCAGCAGCCAGAGCGCCACCAGCGCCCAGGAGATCAGCACGTCCACGGTGAGCACACCGCTGAAGGAGTGCGTGACCGTCCCGAACTCCATCGCCTCCGGGTGGACGCTGGCCGCGTAATAGGTCAGGTCCGGCGCGAAGGAGCCCGCGACGAGCACCGCGGGGACCAGCGGCCCGCGCCCGGTCCCGTCCCGGCGGACGGCGGGCAGTACGGCCGCGGCATGGCTGAGCGTGAACGGCAAAGGGGCCTCCTGGAACGGCCGGCACAGGCCGCACCGGTGATCGCGCGCCCAGTATGCGTGATCCGCCCGCACCGGCCGCGCGAGCGACGGGAGTCGGCCAAGTCCGGAAAACGCGGCCGCCACGGGTGCCTTGAGGCAGGGGAGTTGACGTAGGGTCGGCCGGGGCGCATCTGTCGTGCACACGGTCAGGTGACCCACCACACATGCCTCAGTGCGGCACACCGGGCAACCGCGGTACCGGCTCGGCCGTCACACCTTCAGTCGGACAGGCGCAGACGGACGCCGAGGGCGTCCACGGGAGGGGTTCACTCTATGGCGGCGCACAAGGGCAGGCGGCTGCGCAAGGGAGCGGCGACGACCGCGGCGGCCGCCTTGGCGGTGGCGGCACTCTCCGCGTCCCAGGCACCGGGCGCGACCGGCGCCCCCGACACCCTCCAGGCCAACGCGGGCCAGAGCAGCCCCGCGCCGGAGATGTCGGCGGACGGCAACGCCACCGGCAACTCCCCGTACTACACGGACCTTCCGCCGCTCAAGAGCCCCGTGCCGAGCCCGTCCTCGACGATCGGCACGCCCGTCTCGCGGGGCGAGGGCGAGGCGGGCATCCCCGCGACCGTCCTGGACGCCTACCAGAAGGCCGCGGCCGAACTCCGCGCCGCCAAGCCCGGCTGCAACCTGCCCTGGCAACTCCTCGCCGCCATCGGCAAGGTGGAGTCCGGCCAGGCCAGAGGCGGCCGCGTGCGTGCCGACGGCACCACCATCAGCCCGATCATCGGCCCCCAGCTCGACGGCAACGGCTTCGCCCTCATCAAGGACACCGACCACGGTGCCTATGACGGCAACAGCTCCTACGACCAGGCCATCGGCCCGATGCAGTTCATCCCGTCCACCTGGGCGTGGGCGGGGCGCGACGGCAACGGCGACGGCAAGGCCGACCCGAACAACGTCTACGACGCGGCCCTCGCCGCGGGCCACTACCTGTGCCGCAACGGCTGGGACCTCTCCACGTCACGCGACCTGCACCGCGCGATCCTCAGCTACAACAACTCCACCGATTACCTCAACCTGGTGCTGAGCTGGGTGGATTACTACCGCAAGGGCACCCACTCGGTCCCGGACGGCTCCGGCGGCGTCCCCGGCCACCGCAGCGACGACGACCTCCCGCGTACGAGCATGCCCGCCACTCCCGGCAGGGCCGAGCCGAAGCCCTCGAAGCCGGCAAAGCCCGCCAAGCCCTCGAAGCCGGCCAACCCGCCCAAGGAGAGCCCGAGTCCGGACCCGGGCACGCCCGGCAGCGCCTCGCCCGAGCCCACCCCGCCGGGCGGGACGCCCACCCCGTCCGACACGGTGGACCACCTCGTCTCCCCCGACCTGGACGGCACCGAGCTGACCGCCACGGCCGGGGACGCCTTCGAGCGGCGGATCGGCGCCCGCGCGGTGACCAAGGACGGCAAGTCCGTGGCCAAGATCCGGGTGCGGTTCACCATCAGCGGCGACACCGACGCCACCTTCACCGGCGGCGAGCGCGTGGCCACCATCGCCACCGACACCAAGGGCATCGCGCTCGCCCCGCAGCTCCTCGCTGGGGAGAAGGCCGGCACCTTCACGGTCAGCGGCGTGGTCGTCGGGCATGCGGCCAAGGGCGTCGGCTACACCGCCACCGTCACCCCGCGCCCCGCCGACAAGCTGGTCCGCACCTCCGACACCGCCCTGACCTGCACGCCGGGCGGCGAGTTCGCCGGACAGATCCAGGTGAAGGCGACGTACAAGGGCGCCCCGGCGGCCAAGGTCGGCGCCACCGCCACCCTGGTCAAGTCCGCGGCCGACCCCGCCGCGAACATCGCCGGGCCCTACTTCAAGGACGCGAACGGCCAGCCCGTCCGCACCCTCACCGGGCTCACCACCGACGCGAACGGCCTGGTCACGCTGCCCAAGCTGTACGCCGACCTGTTCAGCGGCACCTACCTGCTCCGCGTCACCACGCCGGGCGGCGGGAGCGTCACCGTCGAACTGAAGGTGTCGGCCGCGGCAAGCGCCTCCGCCAGCCCGTCGCCGAGCCCCTCGGCCGGCTCCTGAGGTCCTTCACCGCCTGAGCCGGGCCGTCGTGTGACGGGTCGGCTCGGCGGTGGCCGGGTCCTCGGGCCAGGGATGCTTCGGGTACCGCCCGCGCAGCTCGGCCCGGACCGCCCGGTAGCCGTCCCGCCAGAACGAGGCGAGGTCCGCCGTCACGGCGGCGGGCCGCCCGGCGGGCGACAGCAGATGCACCAGCAGCGGCACCCCGGCCACCTCCGGGGTCTGCCGCAGCCCGAACATCTCCTGCAACTTCACGGCCAGCACCGGCCGTTCGGGGTCGCTGTAGTCGACCCGCACCCGTGACCCGCTCGGTACGGCGATCCGCTCCGGTGCCAGCTCGTCCAACCGGGCCGCCTCCCCGCCCGCCCACGGCAACAGCCGCGTCAGCGCCTGCCCCGCGTCGATCCGCCCCAGGTCCGCCCGGCGCCGGGCCCGCCCCAACTCCGGCTCCAGCCAGTCGTCCACGCGGGCCGGCAGCGCCTCCTCGGACACGTCCGGCCACGGCTCCCCGAGCCGCGCGCGCAGGAACGCCAGCCGCTGCCGCAGGAGTTGACCGTGCTCGGTCCACCTCAGCAGCCCCAGCCCCTCCCGCTCCAGCCCCTCGACCAGGGCGGCCCGCACCAGCGCGGAGTCCGGCCGCGCCAGGGACCGTACGGCCAGCTCGACGGCCCCCAGCCGCTCCACCCGCCGCGCCACGACATCCCCGTCGGCCCACCGCACCTCCTCCCGCTCCTCCCACAACGAACCGGCAGCCGCCCGGGCGACCTCCTCCCGCACAGCGGCCCCCAGCCGCACCCGCCCATGCCCCTTGCCCGCCGGCCGATCGGCCACGGCCACCACGATCCAGGGCGCTCCCCGCAACGCCGACCCCTCCGCCAGCTCCACCCGAGTCCCGGACACCATCAGATACGACCCCCCGTCCAACCGGGCGACCCGCTCGGGGAAGGCGAGCGCGGCGACCTGACCGACGGCGGCCTCGTCACCGGACAGGCCGACGGCGGAGCCGGACGCCCCGGGGGAGGCCGAGCGGGAGTCGCCGTCCCATGAGGCCGCCTGGTCCGGGCCGCTTGGCCGGGCCGGACCGTCGCCGGCCGGCCGGGGCCCGCGGCCCGCCGTGGCCTCACCGCTCGGCTCGGCGTGCCGCGCCTGCTCGTCCATGGGGCTCTCGGCGTCGGCCGATCCCGCCGCAGGCCCCGCCGCACGCCCCGTAGCCCCCCGCAGCCGGTGTACCTCCGCCGCCCACCGCCCCGCGTACGCGTCCCCGCCGCGGCGGGCTCGGCGCAGGGCTCCGGCCAGGTCGTCGCCGTAGTCGCGGGGGACCTCCTCCGACAGGAGGGCGACAGTCTCAGCGGCGGGGGCCGGTGCGTCCAGGAGGGCTCGGCCGAGGCGGGGGTGGAGGCCGAGGCGGGAGAGGCGGGTGCCCCGGGGGGTGGCGCGGCCGGTGGGGTCGACGGCGCCCACGGCCGTCAGGACGTCGCGGGCCGCCGCCATCGCGCCGGCGGGCGGCGGGTCCAGCAGGGCGAGGCCGGTGGCGTCCGGGTCGCCCCAGCAGGCCGCCTGGAGGGCGAAGGCAGTCAGGTCGGCGACCTTGATCTCCGGGGCCGGGAAGGCCGCTAGGCGGGAGTCCTCGGCGCTGTCCCAGCAGCGGTAGACCACGCCGGGTGCCTCGCGCCCGGCCCGGCCCGCCCGCTGGGCACCGGCCGCGCGGGACGCCCGTACCGTGGCCAGGCCGCTCAGGCCCCGCGCGTGGTCCACGCGGGGCTCCCGCGCGAGCCCCGAGTCGACCACGACCCGGACGCCCGGCACGGTGAGGGAGGACTCGGCCACGGAGGTCGCCAGGACCACCCGGCGCCGTTCGCCGGCGGAGAGCACCGCGTCCTGCACGGCGGCGGGGGCGCGGCCGTGCACCTGGAGCACGTCGATGTCCGGAAGCGGCCCCAACTGACCTGCCACGCGGGCGATCTCGCCCACGCCGGGCAGGAAGCACAGCACGTCACCGGACTGCTCGGCGAGGGCCCGCCGTACGACGGAGGCCACGTGCGCGAGGAGCGCCGGGTCCACCCGCATCCCGTGCGGCGGCCGTACCGGACGCGCGGGCGGCGCCCAGACCACGTCCACGGGGTACGACACCCCGGCCGCCTCCACCACCGGCGCACCGCCGAGCAGCCGGGCCCAGCCCCCCGCGTCGGTGGTCGCGGAGGCGGCCACCAGGCGGAGGTCGGGCCGGAGGGTCCCGCGTACGTCCCAGAGGAAGGCGGCGGCCGTGTCCGCGTCGAGATGCCGTTCGTGGCACTCGTCCAGGACGACCACGTCGACACCGGCCAGCTCCTGGTCCCGCTGGAGCCGCTGAAGAAGGACGCCGGTGGTCACGACCTCCACGCGGGTGTGGGGCCCCACCACACGTTCGCCGCGCACGGTGTGGCCGACGCTGACGCCAGGCTTCTCACCCAGCAGCCACGCCATCCGCCGGGCGGCGGCCCGCGCCGCGATCCGGCGGGGCTCGGCCACCACGACCCGCCGCGCCGGACCCCCGCCGACCAGCCCGGCCAGCACCAGCGGCACGAGCGTCGTCTTGCCGGTACCGGGCGGCGCCACCAGTACGGCCGTGCCCTCCCCCTCCAGCGCGGCGGTCAGGTCGGGCAGGGCGGAGCGCACGGGCAGCGCGTCGAGGGCGTCGTCACGGATCACGCCCCCAGTGTCGTACGCCGGGCCGCGGGGCCCGTCAGTCCCGTTCGCAGACGAAGATCGCGGTGCCGGGGATCAGGTTGCCGCGCAGCGGGGACCAGCCGCCCCACTCGGAGGTGTTCCAGGCCGGCCACTCCGGCTCCACCAGGTCCACCAGCCGGAACCCGGAGGACACGATGTCCCGCACCCGGTCACCGATCGTGCGGTGGTGCTCCACATAGACGGCGTGCCCGTCGTCGCCCTGCTCCACATAAGGAGTGCGGTCGAAGTAGGACGACGCCACCGACAACCCCTCCGGACCCGGCTCGTCCGGGAACGCCCAGCGGACCGGATGCGTCACCGAGAACACCAGCCGGCCGCCCGGCCGCAGCACCCGCCGCACCTCGCGCAGCACCAGCCGGGGATCGGCCACGAACGGCAGCGCCCCGTACGCCGAGCACACCACGTCGAAGGAGGCGTCCGCGAAGGGCAGCGCGCCCGCGTCCGCGCACACCAGCGGGAACGCCGCGCCGATGCGCAGCGCGTGCTGGAGCTGCCGGTGGGAGAGGTCGAGCGCGACCGGCCGGGCCCCCTGGGCGGCCAGCCAGCGCGCGCACTGCGCCGCGCCCGCGCCGATCTCCAGCACGTCCCGGCCCTTCAGCTCCTCCGCCGGGCCGAGCAGCTCGGCCTCCACCTCGTCCAGCCCCTCCGGGCACCAGACGAAGCGGTCGTCACCGAGGAAGGTGCCGTGCTCGATCTGGTACTCGTCGGCGTTCCGGTCCCACCAGCCGCGGTTGGCCCTGCTGCTCTCCGCGACCCCCGCGTCACGTCGGGTGGCTTCCGGCTCGGATTCCTCCGGCCCCTCCGGCTCGTGCGTCTCAGGCTCTTGGATGATCGGCTCCCTCGTCGTACTCTTCCGTCCAACCGGCCCGCCGGACGCGTGTCACGGAAGGGATCGCGCGGTCTGCCGCGCCCAGTTGGGACGATTCTTCCGCCGGGTATGCGGCGATCCGTCGGCGGTGTGCGCCTTCGCGCATTGACCCTGCCCGGCTGCCCCCGTATGCTACAAGTTGCGCTGCGGGCCTGCGCACCTCAGACGTAGCAGGTCGCGCTCGCATCTGTATGTATCCCTCGGTTCTCGAGGCGCCACCGGGCACCCGGTGCTTATGTGGCGCTTCCTTGGCTGTCCGGCTTCTGCAGAGCGAAACGGGCTCCCGGCGTAAGCAGTACCTACGACTTCAATGTCCGTACCGGAGCCCTTTCCCACATGACGAGCAGCACCGAGACCACCGCCACCACCCCGCAGGTTGCGGTCAACGACATCGGTAACGAGGAAGCCTTCCTCGCCGCGATCGACGAGACGATCAAGTACTTCAACGACGGCGACATCGTCGACGGCGTCATCGTGAAGGTCGACCGGGACGAGGTCCTGCTCGACATCGGTTACAAGACCGAAGGTGTCATCCCGAGCCGCGAGCTCTCGATCAAGCACGACGTCGACCCGAACGAGGTCGTCAAGGTCGGCGACGAGATCGAGGCCCTGGTTCTCCAGAAGGAGGACAAGGAAGGCCGCCTGATCCTCTCGAAGAAGCGCGCCCAGTACGAGCGCGCCTGGGGCACCATCGAGAAGATCAAGGAAGAGGACGGCATCGTCACCGGTACCGTCATCGAGGTCGTCAAGGGTGGTCTCATCCTCGACATCGGCCTCCGTGGCTTCCTGCCGGCTTCCCTCGTCGAGATGCGCCGTGTCCGCGACCTCCAGCCCTACGTGGGCAAGGAGCTCGAGGCCAAGATCATCGAGCTGGACAAGAACCGCAACAACGTGGTCCTGTCCCGCCGTGCCTGGCTGGAGCAGACCCAGTCCGAGGTCCGCCAGACGTTCCTCACGACCCTCCAGAAGGGTCAGGTCCGCTCCGGCGTCGTGTCCTCCATCGTCAACTTCGGTGCCTTCGTGGACCTGGGTGGCGTCGACGGTCTGGTGCACGTCTCCGAGCTGTCCTGGAAGCACATCGACCACCCGTCCGAGGTTGTCGAGGTCGGCCAGGAAGTCACCGTCGAGGTCCTCGACGTGGACATGGACCGCGAGCGCGTCTCCCTGTCGCTGAAGGCGACCCAGGAAGACCCGTGGCAGCAGTTCGCCCGCACCCACCAGATCGGCCAGGTCGTGCCCGGCAAGGTCACGAAGCTGGTTCCGTTCGGTGCGTTCGTCCGCGTGGACGAGGGCATCGAGGGTCTGGTCCACATCTCCGAGCTGGCCGAGCGCCACGTGGAGATCCCGGAGCAGGTCGTCCAGGTCAACGACGAGATCTTCGTCAAGGTCATCGACATCGACCTCGAGCGTCGCCGCATCAGCCTCTCGCTGAAGCAGGCCAACGAGGCCTTCGGTGCCGACCCGGCGTCGGTCGAGTTCGACCCGACCCTGTACGGCATGGCCGCGTCCTACGACGACCAGGGCAACTACATCTACCCCGAGGGCTTCGACCCCGAGACCAACGACTGGCTCGAGGGCTACGAGACCCAGCGCGAGGCGTGGGAGGGCCAGTACGCCGAGGCGCAGCAGCGCTTCGAGCAGCACCAGGCCCAGGTCATCAAGTCCCGCGAGGCGGACGAGAAGGCCGCTGCCGAGGGTGGCGACGTCGCGGGTGCCGCTCCGGCCGCGTCCGGTGGCGGCGGCGGTTCGTACTCCTCCGAGGGTGCGGACACCTCCGGTGCCCTTGCTTCGGACGAGGCGCTTGCCGCGCTGCGTGAGAAGCTGGCGGGCGGCCAGAGCTGATCGCTCACCGCTGAGGTTTAGCCGGTATTAAGGCTGAGGGACTCGTACCTTTCGGGGTGCGGGTCCCTCAGGCGTTTCTGGTGCGTTGTCAGGTGCGGGCTGTGGGAGCTGAGCGCGCAGTTCCCCGCGCCCCTTTGGGGAGTCGCAGCCGGACTCTGTTCGATGATCTTGGGAATGCTCTGTTGCTTCTTGGTGTTGGGTCATTTGGACACTAGGAGGGGCGGTCATCGTGGTTGATCCGCAGGGTTTGTTCGCTTGGGAGTCGAAGGGTCTGGCCGTGGTGGACATGGCGCTGGCCCAGGAGTCGGCCGGGCTGGTCATGCTCTACCACTTCGACGGGTACATCGACGCGGGAGAGACGGGCGACCAGATCGTCGAGCGTGTCCTCGACACGCTGCCGCACCAGGTCGTGGCCCGGTTCGACCACGACCGGCTGGTGGACTACCGCGCCCGCCGTCCGCTGCTGACCTTCCAGCGGGACAGTTGGACCGACTACGAGGTGCCGGCCATCGAGGTCCGCCTCGTGCAGGACGCCACCGGCGCGCCGTTCCTGGTGCTGTCCGGGCCGGAACCCGATGTGGAGTGGGAGCGGTTCGCGCTCGCCGTCCAGCAGATCGTGGAGCGGCTCGGCGTCCGGCTTTCCGTCAACTTCCACGGCATCCCGATGGGCGTGCCGCACACCCGTCCCGTGGGCCTCACCCCGCACGGCAACCGCACCGACCTCGTGCCCGGACACCGCAGCCCCTTCGAGGAGGCCCAGGTGCCGGGCAGCGCGGCCGCGCTGGTGGAGTACCGGCTCAGCGAGGCCGGGCACGACGTCCTGGGGGTCGCCGCGCACGTCCCGCACTACCTGGCCCGCTCCGCGTACCCGGACGCCGCGCTGACCGTGCTGGAGGCGATCACCGCCGCCACCGGCCTCGTCCTGCCCGGCGTCGCCCATGGCCTGCGCACGGAGGCCCACCGCACCCAGACCGAGATCGACCGCCAGATCCGCGAGGGCGACGAGGAACTGACCTCCCTCATCCAGGGCCTTGAGCACCAGTACGACGCGGCCGCCGGCGCCGAGACCCGCGGCAACATGCTCGCCGAGCCCGTGGACATCCCCTCCGCCGACGAGATCGGCCGCGAGTTCGAGCGGTTCCTCGCGGAGCGGGAGGGCGAGGCGTAAGCCTCCTGGCAGAGGGGTCTAGGCTGCGCGGCATGTTGAAAGTGGGGCTGACCGGCGGTATCGGGGCCGGCAAGAGTGAGGTGTCGCGGCTGCTCGTGGAGCACGGGGCCGTGCTGATCGACGCGGACCGGATCGCGCGGGAGGTCGTCGCGCCGGGGACGCCGGGGCTTGCGGCCGTGGTGGAGGCGTTCGGGCCGGAGATCCTCGCCGGGGACGGCTCGCTGGACCGGCCCCGGCTCGGGTCCATCGTCTTCGCCGACCCCGAGAAGCTGGCCGTCCTCAACTCGATCGTGCACCCCCTGGTGGGCGAGCGGTCCCGTGAGCTGGAGAGCGCGGCGAGCGCCGACGCCGTTGTCCTGCACGACGTACCGCTCCTCACGGAGAACGGGCTGGCGCCGCTGTACGACCTCGTGATCGTCGTGGACGCCAGCCCCGAGACCCAGCTCGACCGGCTGGTCCGGCTGCGCGGGACGACCGAGGAGGACGCCCGCGCCCGCATGGCCGCCCAGGCGAGCCGCGAGCAGCGCCGGGAGATCGCCGACATCGTGATCGACAACGACGTGCCGCTGGACGCGCTGGAGAAGCGGGTCGCGGAGGTGTGGGCCGAGCTGACCCGGCGCGCGGTCGCGCGAAGCGGTGGCGCGGAATAGCCGTTCGGTTCCGAGGCGTTGGAACGGCGGAGTGAGGGAAGGACTTCGCCGTGCCCGAGATCAATGGTTCCGCCGGACGTACGCCGGAGACGGATGTCATCGACTTCCGCGCCGCCGAGCACCTGCTCGACGCGCGGGACCCCCGGGGCGCGGTGAAACTGCTCGACGAAGTGATCGCCGCCCACCCCGAGAACACCGCCGCCCGGCTGCTGCGGGCGCGCGCCTTCTTCGCCGCCGCCCAACTGCGGCCCGCCGAGCTGGAGTTCACGGTCGTGCTGGAGCGCGAGCCGGACAACGCCTTCGCCCACTTCGCGCTGGGCCGCACCTACGAGCGACAGGGCCGGTCCGGTCAGGCCCGGCGCCACTTCCGGCTGGCCGCCGCGCTGGACCCCAACCCGGACTATCTGCGAGCGGCCCGCTTCGACTCCTGAGCCCTGTGGTTCAGGGGTGGTGGTGCCGGGGCGCGGGCAGCCGGTGGAAGCCCCGCCGCCGCCTCGGCCGTACCGCCGTCTCGTCGTGCACCGGCTCGTACGGGGGTACGTCCCGGCCGGGCTGGTAGTGCGGGCCCTGGCGCAGATGGCGGACGACCAGGACCAGGTCGACCGTGACCACCAGCCACAGCACGGCACAGGCGACCGCCCAGCCGGTCCGTCCGGTGAGGGCGAAGGCCACGGTGCCGAAGACGGTCCAGGCGAACCCCCACACGCTCAGCCACAGCCGCGCCCGCAGCGCACTGCGCGCGGTCGTCGGTTCACTGCCGGTACGCATCCGATCACCGCCTCTCTGGCAACGTACTCCGGTTCCCGGACCGGTGTGAATTGACTCGAACGAGTGGTTCGGAGCGGGACGGGAACGGCCGAGCGAAGATCGTCCGTTCTTCCGGCATGACAGTCGAGATGCGTGAAGGACATCAGGGCACCGGCCCCGGAGCGATCACCCCGGACGGCTGCGCGGTCGAGCTGTACGCCCGCTTCCCGGCGGGCGACGAACCGGACGTCATCGCCGCGGCCGTGCCCGCCGGGGCGCACATCCTGGAGCTGGGCAGCGGTGCGGGCCGGATCACCCATGAGCTGCTGGAGCGCGGCTTCCGGGTGACGGCGGTGGACGAGTCCGCCGAGATGCTGGAGCGGGTGCGCGGCGCGGAGCGCACCATATGCACGCCGATCGAGGACCTGGACCTGGCCGAGCGGTTCGACGTGGTCCTGCTCGGTTCGTTCCTGGTGCACACCGCCGACCCGGCGCTGCGCCACGCCCTGCTGGACGCCTGCGCCCGCCATGTGACCCCGGACGGGTGCGTGCTCATCCAGCGGGAGGGCGCGGACTACCACGAGAACGTGCCGCGGGAGCGCGTCGACCCCCGTGGGTTCACCGTCCGGATCGCCTCGGTGGAACCGGTCGGGGACGGGGTCGACTCGGTGCGGGCCGAGTACACCTTCCCGGACGCCACCTGGACCCAGACCTTCCGCAGCAGGCCCCTGACGAAGGAGCGGTTCGAGGCCGCGCTGGCGGAGGCGGGGCTGAGAGTGGACGCCGAGCTGACCGACGACGGGACATGGGTGAGGGCGGTGCCGGTGAGCTGAGAGGTCTGAGGGGTTCGAGGGGGGCGGTCCGGGGTGCCGTGGTTCAGGGGCCCGGCCGGTGCCTGGTTTCGGGGGCAGCGGGAGCGTCCGGCGCGCCCAGCCCGCGCAGGCGTTCCAGCTCGCGGCGGTCCCGCTTGGTGGGGCGGCCGGCGCCCCGGTCGCGGATGCCGATGGGGGCGACCGCCTCTCGGGGCGGGGGAGGAGGCGAGTTGTCGATGTAGCACTGAGCGGCCACCGGCGCGCCGACTCGCTTGCGGATCAGCCGCTTCACGATCACCACGCGCTCCCGGCCCTCGTGCCGCAGCCGCACCTCGTCACCCACCCGCACGGAGTACGCGGGCTTCACCCGGTCCCCGTTCACATGGACATGGCCGCCCCGGCACGCGGTGGCGGCCAGCGAACGCGTCTTGACCAGGCGCACCGCCCAGATCCAACTGTCGATCCGCACGGTCTCCCCGGCGGCGAGCCCCGCGGCCTCGGCGGCGGCCACCGCGGCGGCGGTACCGGAGTCGGGCGCCGGTGCCCCGGAGGCGGCGGCTCCCCGGGTCTCGTCGGCGGCCGGGTCCTGTGAAGCGAGTGCCATGCTGCCGACCCTAACGCTCCGCCCCGCCGGGCCGGTACGGCGTTTCCCACCACTCCCACGCCCCGGCCCGGAAGCGGCCCGCGCACCCCGGAGGCTGTTGCCGAGGCGGGGCCGGACTTCGCCGGGGTGTCCCGCGCGGTCGTCGTCACCGCTTGGCCGGCGTCCAGCGGCCGGCTGAACCTCTGGGTGCCGACCACCGCCGTCACCATGGGTGTGGCCGCTGCCGGCCGTGCTGTTCGCGCTGAGCTGCGGGTTCCTCGCGCTGGGAGCGGCATTCACCGGACCGGACCGGTCTACCGTGAAGGGCATGGACGACAGCGGTGGCCTCGCCAGGCTCGACCGGCGCGTGAGCGAGTGCCGGGCCTGCCCGCGCCTGGTGGAGTGGCGCGAGGAGGTGGCCCGTACCAAGCGGGCCGCGTTCGCGGACTGGACGTACTGGGGGCGCCCGGTACCCGGCTACGGCCCTGCCGACGCCCGCCTCGCCATCATCGGGCTGGCCCCCGCCGCGCACGGCGGCAACCGCACCGGACGCATGTTCACCGGCGACCGCTCCGGCGACGTGCTCTACCAGGCCCTCTACGACCTGGGCCTCGCCTCCCAGCCGACCTCGGTCGCCCTCGACGACGGGCTGGAACTGTACGGCGTCCGGGTCACCGCGCCCGTGCACTGCGCCCCGCCCGCCAACAAGCCGACGCCCGGCGAGCGCGACACCTGCCGGCCCTGGCTGGTCCAGGAGCTGAAGCTGCTCCGGCCGACGCTCCGGGCCGTCGTCGTGCTCGGCGCCTTCGGCTGGCAGGCGGCGCTGCCCGCGCTCGCCGAGGCGGGCTGGACCGTACCCCGTCCCCGCCCCGCCTTCGGCCACGGCACCCACGTCCCGCTGGAGGGCGGCCTCGACCTCTTCGGCTGCTTCCACGTCAGCCAGCGCAACACCTTCACCGGCCGCCTCACCCCGGAGATGCTCCGGGAGACCCTGCGGACGGCGGCGGAGGCGGCGGGTCTGCGCTAGCGGGGCTGCCAGACGTACCGCACGTCCGGTTCCCGCTCCTCGTTGGCGCCGTCGGTGCGCTCGACGGCGACGAAGCCGTGGCGCTCGTAGAAGCGGTGGGCGGGTTTGTTCACCTGGAACGTCCACAGCGTCAGCCCGGTCGGTACGCGCTCCTTGGCCAGCGCGACGAACCGGTCGCCGAGGCCGCGTCCGCGATGGGCGGGGTCCAGGTAGAGCTGGGACAGCAGGCTCCCGTCGAGCACCATCACGCCGACGATCGCGCCGTCCTCCGCCTCGGCCACCCAGGTCTCGCGCAGCGGGATCACCACGTCGCGGAAGTAGGCGCGGACCTCGTCGTCCGACCGGGGGCGGACGACCGTGGGCAGGGCGGCGGCGAAGGAGCGCAGCCAGACGTCGGCCGTGGCGGGGGCGTCCGCCGGGGCGGCCCGGCGCAGCAGGACCGTCACTCGCCCGTCTCCGGGATCACGGCCGTGGCGGTGATCTCCACCAGTTGGCCGGTGTAGCCGAGGCACGCGACCCCGAGCAGGGTGGAGGAGTGCGGGCCCTTGCTCAGCCCGGACGCCTCCACCACCTCCCACACCGAGGAGAGCACCGAGGGCTGGTCGCTCACCACGTACACCTCGGTCCCCAGGACGTGCTCCAGATCGCTGCCCACGGCCCGCAACTGCTCCCGCAGGTTGGCGATCACCTGCCCGGCCTGGGCCACCGGGTCGCCCGGCCCGACCAGTTCGCCCCGTTCGTCCAGCGGGACCGCGCCCGCGAGGAAGGCGAGCCGGGTGCCCGCCTCCACCACGGAGGCGTGGGAGTAGGCCGGCGGCGGGAAGAGACCGGGGACGGTGACACGGCGGATCATGGCGGCTCCCTCGATGCGCGGGCGGACGACCGCCCATCATTGGACGCCCGGAGCCGTCCGCGCATCCGAATAACGACGACAGAAAGCAGCCGCCGTGCCCGCCCTCTCCGACGCCGACTTCCTCTCCGCCACCGCCGACCGCCTCGCCGGGCTGCCCACCGTGCGGGCCGTCGCGCTCGGCGGGTCGCGGGCCCAGGGCACCCACACCGAGGACAGCGACTGGGACCTCGCCGTGTACTACCGGGGCGGCTTCGACCCCGCCGACCTGCGCGCCCTCGGCTGGGAGGGCGAGGTGTCCGAGGTCGGCGGCTGGGGCGGCGGGGTGTTCAACGGCGGGGCGTGGCTCAGCGTCGACGGGCGCCGGGTCGACGTCCACTACCGGGATCTCGGCACCGTCGAGCACGAGCTGGCCGAGGCGGAGGAGGGCCGCTTCCGGGTCGAGCCCCTGCTGTTCCACCTCGCCGGGATTCCCACGTATCTGATCGTCGCCGAACTGGCCGTCAACCAGGTGCTGCGCGGCACCCTGCCCCGACCCGCCGCCTACCCGGACGCGCTGCGCCGTACCGCCCCCGAGCGCTGGTGGGGCACCGCCCGCGCCACCCTCGGCTACGCCCGCGCCGGCCACGCCCCGCACGGCCGGCTCACCGAGGTCGCCGGTGCCCTCGCCATCGCCGCCGCCCAGGCCGCACACGCGGTGCTGGCCGAGCGCGGGGAGTGGATCACCAACGAGAAGCGGCTGCTGGAGCGTGCGGGACTGCGCCGCATCGACGAGGTGACCGCCGCCCTCACGCCCGAGACCCTCATCGGCGCGGTGACCGAGGCGGAGAAGATCCTGCTCACGCCACCAGGGCATCTTTCACCTCCCCGAAACCCGGGCGTCGCATCCTCCGCAGCGCCACGCTCTACCCTGGAGTGATCCCACTCGGCCACCGTCGTCCGAAGGCCCCCGCCCTCGCACGAACAGGAGCCCCGTGTCGCGCCCCGCCGTCCGGTCACTTCCGCCCTGGCTCGCCCACGCCTTCCGCGCCCAGCGCGGCCCGGTGCCCTGGAGCGCGGTGCTCAGGGGCGCCCTCGCCGCCGGACCGCTGCTGGTCGCCGGGATGCTCGCCGGACTGACCGCCGAGGGCGTCCTCGCCGCGATCGGCGCGATGCTCGCCGGGATCAACGACCGCCCCGGCGGCCGCCGCGCCTCCGTCGGACGCCTCGACATCCCCGCACTGGCCGGCGCCCTCGGCCTGCTCGCCGGCACCTACGGCGGACAGCACCTCTCCGCCGTACCGCTCACCCTCGCCCTGACCGTGCTGGGCCTGCTGGCGGGTTCCATCAGCGCAGTCGGCCCGGTCGCCTCGGCGGCCGGCACCCAGCTCCTCGTCACCGCCGCCGTCGGCGCGGGCACCCCCGCCGGACCGCCCGCCTGGCAGGGCGCCCTCGCCTTCCTCGCCGGAGCGCTCTGGCTGCTCCTGCTCCGCCTCGCCCTGCCCACCCCCGGCTCGCTCGCGGGCGACTTCCGCTTCGACGGCGAACGCCAGGCGGTGGCCGACGTGTACGACGCCGTCGCCGCCCTGCTCGACGCGGCCGGCACCGACACCGCGCCCGCCCGCCGGGCCGCGCTCACCGCCGCCCTCGACCACGCGCAGGACGCCCTCACCGGGCCCCGGCTGCGCCGTCACGCCGCCTCCGCCGCCGAACGGCGCCTGCACGCCCAGTACCGGGCCGCGCTGCCCCTGGCCGAAGCCGCCACCGCGCTCGCCTGGGCCGGTGACCCGCTCTGCGGACGAGCCTCGGCGGGCCCCCGCAGGCTCGCCGCCGCCGTCCGCGACAACACCGCCGCCGGACCGCTGCCCGCCCCCACCCGCGCCGCGCCCGCCCTGCGCGCCCTCGACGACGCCCTGCTGCGCGCCGCCGAGGCGTTCGACCGTGCCGGCGACGCCCGCCACCTCACCCTCGGCCGACGCGGCGGGACACGCGACGCGCTGCGGGCCATGTTCGGCACGGCGGGCCGCGAGTACGGGCTGCGCGTCGCCCTCTGCTTCGGCGCCGGAGCAGGCATCGCTCAGGCGCTCCACCACACCGGCTGGTACGGCAGCCACCCGCACTGGTACTGGCTGCCGCTCACCGCCGTCTTCCTGGTCAAGCCCGATCTCGGCCCGCTGGTCTCCCGCGTGCTGTGCCGGGCCGCCGGGACCGTGCTGGGCGCGCTGGTGTTCGCCGCCCTGGCCGCGCTGCTGCCCCACCCGGCCGGGCTGATCGTGCTGGTCACGGTGTGCGGTGCGCTGCTGCCCGTCTCCACCCGGCACTTCGCCGCGCTGACCGCCGTCGTCACCGTGCTCGTGCTCGCCCTGATCATGGTCGGCGGGGAACCGCAGGCGTGCCTCGGCCGGATCGCGGAGACCATGGTGGCCTGCGCGCTCGTCCTGATCGTCGGCCACCTCCCGATGCCGGGCCGTCACGGCGCCGGGGTCCGGGCCCGGCTGGCCGCCGCCGGGGGCGCCGCGCACGCCTACCTCGTGCACGTCCTCGCCGAGACCGGCGACCACGCCGAACGCTGGGCGCTGCGCCGCGAGGCGTACCGCGCGCTCGCCGAGGCCCGTACCGCCATCGCCGTCTCCGCCGCCGAACTGCCCGCCCTGGCCCGGCACACGCAGGGCACCGACCAGGTGGCCGCCGTGCTGGAACGGCTCGTCGACACCACCACCGCCTGCGCGGTCCACCTGGACGACACCGGCCGCCTCACCCCCCGCCACACCGGCCAACTCCAGTCAGCGCTCAGGGAACTGGAGGCCGGCGGCCGGGACTGGACCGGGCTCGGCACGGCCGCGTAGCGACTGCCCGGAAAAAAAAGTCCGCCGCACGCCGATGAGTTGTGCCCCCGTCCACGGTCAGCACCCCGAACGGACCGTCGGACAGGAGGGCTCATGTCGTTTCCGGAGATCGTCAGCCGTGAACGGTGGCGGGCGGCGCGCGAGGAGTTACGGCGCAAGGAGCAGGCCGTCGAGCGGGCACGGGCGGCGCTCGGCGAGGAACGGCGGCGGCTGCCCATGGCCGAGGTCACCGAGGAGTACGTCTTCGAGGGCGGCGACGGCAAAGCCACCCTGCTCGACCTGTTCGGGGACCGCGCCCAGCTCGTCGTCCACCACTTCATGTTCGCGCCGGAGCAGGAGGCCGGCTGCCCCTGCTGCGCGGCCTTCCTCGACCAGCTCGGCCCCCTCGCCCACCTCCGCGCCCGTGACACCGCCTTCGCGGCCGTCTCGCTCGCGCCCTTCACCCGCCTGCTGCCCTTCAAGGCGCGGATGGGCTGGACCGTGCCCTGGTACTCCTCCTGCCACAGCGACTTCAACCGCGACTTCGAGGCGACCGTGGACCGCGCCGGCGCCCCCGCCGAACGCCCCGGCCTGAGCTGCTTCCTGCGCGACGGCGACCGCGTCTTCCACACCTACTCGGTGTACGACGACGCCCTGGACGGCATCGGCGCCCTCTCCGGCCTGCTCGACCTCACCGCCCTCGGACGCCACCCGCACGGCGACGGCCGGCTCCGCCTGCACGACGAGTACGACCACTGACCGGCCGGCGTCGTTCCGTGTCCGTCCGGGCACCGAACGCGGCCGCCGCTGTCGTGCGGTGAGCGGACGTACACGTTCGGCTGTGAACCGGTGTCGGCTATGTCTCAGTGTCGTCACCGGGCGAGGCGATCACCCCCTCCAGCGCGTTGACTTCGGTAAGCACGACGCATGACTGGAGGTGCGAGATGGTGATTGGGCGGACCGTGCTCGAACGCTTTCCCGCAGGCGGCCCGCGCGGCTCATGGCCCGCGGAGGAGTTCGCGCACGCGCGACGGCAGGAAGGGATGCCGGTCGAGGTCGTGATGGATCTGGCGACCGACACCTTCCTGGTGATCCTGCGCGGTGCGGACGGCGTGGACTGACTTTCTGAACGGGCCCGGCTCAGCCGGGCTTCGGCGCGGGGACGGGGGCGGTGAACTGCCCGGCCTGGAGCGCGTACAGCTCCGCGTACACCCCGCCCCGCGCGAGCAGCTCCTCCGGGCTGCCGGACTCCACCAGCCGGCCGCGCTCCAGCACGTGCACCAGATCCGCGTGCCGGACCGAGGCGAGCCGGTGCGTGATCAGTACGACCGTCTGACCGCTGCCCGCCAGCGCCCGGATCTTCTCGAACACCGCCAGCTCGGCCCGCGCGTCCAGCGCTGCCGTCGGCTCGTCCACGATCAGGATGCCGCCCCGCCGGTAGGCGGCCCGCGCGATTCCGAGCCGCTGCCACTGGCCCCCCGACAACTCGTGGCCGCCGGTGAAGTTCCGGGCCAGCAGGGTGTCCAGCCCGCGCGGCAGACCCGCGACCACCTCCTCGGCACCGGCCTCCGCGACCGCCGCCGCCAGCCGCTCCTCGGTCAGCGGCACGGAGGAACGGCCCACCGCCACATTGACCCGCGCGGTGAACGGCCACCGCTTGAAGTCCTGCGCCACCATCGCCACCCGCTCGGCCAGCAGCCGCCGGTCCGCCCGCGCCGCGTCCACCCCGTCCCACAGCACCCGCCCCCGGTCCGGCGCGTACAGGCCGGCGAGCAGCTTGACCAGGGTCGTCTTGCCCGAACCGTTCTCGCCGACCAGCGCGATGATCCGGCCCATGGGCAGGCTGAGGCTCACCCCGTCCAGCGCGGGCCGCGCCGACTCACCCGGGTAGTTGAAGGTGACGTCCTCGAACCTGATCTCCTTCGGCTCCTCCGGCAGTTCCTCCCCGCCCACCGGGATCGCCCGCTCGGCCGCCTCCACGTACAGCCGTTTCAGGTCCCCGACGAACAGCGCCTCCTCGTGCAACTGGTTGACCTCCAGCACCAGCGTGTCCAGGCTCGCCGAGCCGGTACGGATGGCGATGACCGCCGTACCCGCCACCGACAGCGCCATCGCCCCGGCCAGCAGCAGGCCGCCGAGGGTGGCGTAGGTGGCGAGCGTCGCCAGCCCCGTCCACGCGGCCGCCGCCAGCCCGGTACGGGCCGCGAGCCGGGAGAGGCGGGCCTGCTCGGCCTCCGCCGTCTCCGACATCGCCCGGTAGTGCCGCAGCAGGAACGGGCCGACCCCGTGCACCCGGATCTCCGGCGCGGCCCCCGGCTCGGTGAGCAGACTGCCGATGAGCTGCCCGGCCCGCACGTGCTGCACCCAGGTGTGGAACGACTCGTAGCGCCGCCGCGCGTTGGTCAGGGCGCTCCAGGCGCTGGGCAGCGTCATGGTGACCAGCAGCGGGAGCAGCGCGGGATGCAGCACGGTCAGCACACCGGCCGCCGCGAGCAGCGAGATCAGCGCGTTGATGACCCGCGCGCTGTAGGAGATCATGTGGCGCGCCGAGCGGGCGCCGTACTGCGCCGTGTCCAGCAGCTTGTGGAAGGCGTGGTCCTCGATCGCGGCCAGCTCCACATTGGCCGCCCGCTCCAGGTACAGCTCGGTCGCCACCCGCTCCACCTTGGGCTCCAGCCGCCCGGTGGCGTAGGTGGAGGCGGCCCGCAGCAACGCCGCGACCAGCATCGTCACGGCCATCACCGCGAGGGCGGGTACGGCGGCGCGCAGCCGGTGCTCGATGTCCGGGCCGGTGAGCAGGCTGCCGAGCGCGCTGTTGACGGCCAGCAGGCTCACCGCCTGGGCCACGCCCCGGCCCACCTCGGCGGCGAGCACGGTACGGGCCGCCCTCGAGTCCGCCTGCCGGGCCAGCTCCAGACTGGACGCCAGCATGCCGGGCAGCCGCCGCACCATCGAGCGCAGGCTCAGCTCCAGGAAGGCGTCGGCGTGTTCGTTCCACCCCATGTCGTACCGGAGGGGGCCGCCGAAGAGCAGCCGCTCCGACTCCGAGACCTCGGGGCCGTCCGGGTCCTTCGGTTCGCCTGGTCTGTTCCGTCCCCGCCGCTGCCGCCGCACCGCGGACCTCCCCGTCGCCGTGACCGAACGACCACTGTCCCCGCGGTCGCCCGGCGGGGGCAGAGCGCGAGCGGGGGCGTACGGGGGTGCGCGTGGCGGGGTGCCGCGGGAGGGTGCGCGGGGTCGTGTGCCGTCAGGCCGAGATGGGGCGGGACCAGTCCGGGGTGGTGCCCGTGACCCGGCACAGGGCCAGGTAGAGCGGGATCGGCGGGGTGTAGGGGATCGTGCCGGCCGGGCGGCGCAGCAGATGGGCGGTGCGGGGGACGGGGGCGCCGGGGGCGTACTGGGCGGGGGCGGGCCAGGGGAGCGCGTAGTCGGAGTCGGCCGGGACGAGCCACCACCAGCGGCCGCCCTCGGCGTACACACAGCCCACCCGGGGGAGTCGGGGGACGATCAGGGCGGCCAGGCGGTCGGGCATGGCGACGGCGTCGCAGCCGAGCGGCGCGGTCATGCCCTCGGGCACGGGCGGTCCGGGGAGCCGGTCGGGCGCGGGGCGGCCGCGTCCTAGCCGGACCAGCGTGTTCAGGCCGAGCGGCTGCCCGGCGGCGCCGGTCACGCCCTGCTCCAGGCTTCGGCCCGTTCGGCGGCGCGGGCGTACTGCTCCGGCACCCGGACGCGGCGGGCGGGGGCGGAGCGCACGTCCTCGCCGGGGGCGCGGGCGGGGTCGGGCTTGCCGCGCGTGCCCCAGCCGAGGTCGTGGCGGGGCTCGGTGGCGGTGCGAGTGCCGGTGCCGGTGTGCGCCGGGGTGGCGGGGTCGCCGTCCGTGGCGGGGTCGCGGTCCAGTTCGGCCCAGACCAGCAGGCCCGGCCCGTGTTCCTGGGCGCCCCAGGCCCGGCACAGCGCGGCGACGAGAAGCAATCCCCTCCCGTGCTCCTCGTCGGGCCGCTGCTGTGCCGGGTGCGGCTCGCCGGGCGCGCAGCCCTCGTCCCGCACGGCTATGCGCACCAGGCCGTCGTGGTCGGCCAGTTCGCACACCACGCGACTGCTCGCGGTGTGCACGACCGCGTTGGTGACCAGTTCGGAGACGACCAGGACCGCGCTCTCGCAGGTGTCCGCGCACACCGACCAGCCGGTCAGCCGGGTCCGCGCCAGGCGTCTGGCCTGGGCCGGAGAGCCCGGATGGGCGGCCAGCTCGAAGCGGAACCGGCGGCCGGCCCCGGCCGTTGCCGGTGCCGGTGCGACGCCGGGACGGGAACGGTCTGCGGCGGAGTCTGTTCCTAAGGGCGCGGACGGAATCACGGTTGCCACTATCTCCCCGCCGTGAACACTTGGCAAGTGTCACTCTGAAAAATGCAGAGTGCGGTATGACGCGGTGAACGGCCGTGGCACACTGCTCGCAACAGCACCTCGCGCGGCGCCAATTGGGACCCTCGCCGATCCGCCCGGATCGTCGAATGCGTCTTCGAACGGCGCCGCAGGGCTGTCGGGGTGCCTTCACCGGGTGTCCCGCCCAGGCAACCGGTATCCCTTCCGTCGGAGGTGGCAACGTGAGCGAACCGCGGTCCGCGCCGACCGTGGGTCAGGTGGTCCTCGGCCGACGCCTGCTGGACCTGCGGGAACGCGCCGGGCTCAAGCGCGAGGAAGCCGCCCGCGTCCTGCGCGTCGCCCCCGCCACCGTGCGCCGCATGGAGATGGCCGAGGTCTCCCTCAAGATCCCGTACCTCCAACTCCTGCTGAAGTCCTACGGCGTTCCGGACGACGAGGCCGAACTCTTCGTCCAGCTCGCCGAGGAGGCCAACCGGCCCGGCTGGTGGCAGCGGTTCCACGACATCCTGCCTGGCTGGTTCTCGATGTACGTCAGCCTGGAGGGCGCCGCCGCGCTCATCCGCTCCTACGAGCCGCACTTCGTCCCCGGCCTGCTCCAGACCGAGGACTACGCGCGCGGGGTGCTCAGATCCGGCGCCATCGGGCAGACCAGCCCCGACGACATCGAGCGCCACGTCGACCTCCGGATGCGCCGTCAGGAACTCCTCACCCGCCCCGACGCGCCCCGCTTCTGGGCCGTGATGGACGAGACCGCCCTGCGCCGCCCGGTCGGCGGCCCCGAGGTGATGCGCGCCCAGCTCGACAGACTGCTGGAGGCCACGACGCTGCCCGGCGTCACCCTCCAGGTGGCCCCGTTCGCCAACGGGCCGCATCCGGGCACGTACGGCCCCTTCGTACTGTTCCGGTTCGCCATGCCCGAACTCCCGGACATGGTCTACAGCGAGTACCTGACCGGCGCGGTCTACCTCGACGCGCGCTCCGAGGTGGCCACACACCTGGAGGTCATGGACCGCATGGCGGCGCAGGCCGCCACGGCACAACGCACGAAGGAGATCCTGCGGGATCTCCGCAAGGAGCTGTGAATGGATCGCATCAATCCGCGCCGCCGCGTCTACAACGGGATGCCCGCGCGGGAACTGGGCGCCGTGGGCTGGCACAAGCCCTGGAGCGGCGGCAACGGCGGCAACTGCCTGGAGGCCATGAAGCTGGCCGACGGCCGCATCGCCGTACGCCAGTCCACCGACCCGGACGGCCCCGCGCTGATATACACCACCGCCGAGATGACCGCCTTCATCGAGGGCGCGAAGGCGGGAGAGGCGGACTTCCTGCTCTCCTGAACCGCTGTCCCACTTTTTGACTCTGCGCACCACCCTTGCCCCCCGGTCCCCTCCTTCCCGGCTCCTTCCTGCTCCTCCCTGACCCGGCCGATGGCTACACCGCCATCGGCCGGTCGTACGGCGAGATCGGCGCCTCCAGCCACGACTCACCCATCAGATACCGGTCCACGGCCGCCGCCACCGCCCGGCCCTCCGCGATCGCCCACACCACGAGCGACTGACCGCGTGCCGCGTCCCCGGCCGCGAACACACCCGGCACGTTCGTGGCGAACTGCCCGTCCCGTGCGAGCGTGCCGCGCGGCTCCGTCTCCAGCCCCAACTGGTCGATGAGCCCGTCCGCGCGGTCCGGCCCGGAGAAGCCGAGCGCCAGCAGCACCAGGTCGGCGGGCAGCACCCGCTCGGTGCCCGCCACCGGCTGCCGTCCCTCGTCCACCTCCACCAGGTGCAACTCCCTCACCCGCCCCCGACCGTCCCCGGTGAACCGGAGCGTGGACGCCGCGAACAGCCGGGCGTCCGCGTCCGCCACCGGAGCGGTACGCAGTTCACCCGCCTCCTCGTGCGCGCCGGAGAGCCGGTAGAGCTTCGGGTACGTCGGCCAGGGCTCCGCCTGCGCGTCCCGCTCCCCGCCCGGCCGGGCGTAGATGTCCAACTGGGTCACGGACGCGGCGCCCTCGCGCACCGCCGTCCCCAGACAGTCGGCCCCGGTGTCCCCGCCGCCCACGATCACCACATGCCGCCCGGCCGCCGACAGGGGGTTGGCCTCCAGGTCGCCCGCGCACACCCGGTTGGCCGGCGGCAGATACTCCATGGCCTGGTGGACTCCGGCCAACTCCCGCCCCGGCACCGTCAGTTCCCGCCACGCCGTGGCCCCGGTGGCGATCACCACCGCGTCGTACCGCGAGCGCAGCTCCGGCGCCGGCACGTCCTGCCCGACCGCCGTCGACGTACGGAACCGTGTCCCCTCCGCCCGCATCTGCTCCAGGCGCCGGTCCAGGAAGCGCTTCTCCATCTTGAACTCGGGGATGCCGTACCGCATCAGCCCCCCGATGCGGTCGTCCTTCTCGTACACCGCCACGGTGTGCCCCGCCCGCGTGAGCTGCTGCGCGGCGGCCAGCCCGGTCGGGCCCGACCCGATCACCGCGACCGTCTTCCCGGACAGCCGGTCCGGCGGCCGGGGCGGCTCGAAGCCCTCCTCCCAGGCCCGCTCGGCGATCGCCCACTCCACGTTCTTGATCGTCACGGCGGGCTGGTTGATCGCCAGCACACACCCCGCCTCGCAGGGCGCCGGGCACAGCCTGCCGGTGAACTCGGGGAAGTTGTTCGTCGCGTGCAGCCGCTCGCTCGCCGCCCGCCAGTCCGACCGGGCCACCAGGTCGTTCCACTCCGGGATCAGGTTCCCCAGCGGACAGGCGTCGTGGCAGAAGGGGACCCCGCAGTCCATGCACCGGTTCGCCTGCGCGCCGACGATCGGCAGCAACGCCCCCGGCACATAGACCTCGTCCCAGTCCCGGACCCGCTCCACCACCGGCCGCCGCGGCCACTCCTGGCGCGGTGTGCTCATGAACCCCTTGGGATCGGCCATGGGCGTCTTCCTCGCGGACGTGTACCGGGGTGCGGACGTGTACCGGGGTACGGACGTGTATCGGGGCACTGGGGGTACCGCGGGCCGTGCGGCATCGGACGGGGGTCGCTCGGCGGTCACCCGGCACGGAGGCACCCCCGGCCCGGTGTCCTTCCGGCCACGATACGTCGCCGCCGACCCCCGCGCAGGGCGGCGGACGCCACCTTTCCGCACTCCGCACACCATCGGCCCGCCCCCGCGAACCACTGTTTCCTCGCGCCACTCCCGTCACTCCTCTCCCTGTGCTCGTCCCGGTTCCACCCCCTCCCGCGCGGCCGGCTCCCGCCACTCCCGCAGCACTGCCTCCACGGCCCCGGCGATCCGGCCGCGCGCCTCGCGCCGGGGCACCCCGCTCATCAGCAGCCCGTCGTACGGGGTGTCCAGATGCCGTACCGACGCCACCACCGCCGAGGTCACCGCCGCCTCCGACAGCGCCCGCCCGGCCGCGCTCCGTCCGACCCGTCCGCTGCCCCGCAGGGCCGCGTGCCCGGCGACCGCCCGCGCCCGGCCGTCCGGACAGCCGGGGAACAGCCGCCCGATCTCCGCCGCGAACCGCGCGACGAAGCGCTCGTCCTCCGCCTCCCGGCGCCGCGCGTCCCGCGCCCGGCGCCGCTCCCGGACCTCCGCGTCGGCCAGGCACCGCTCCTCCGCCCGCGCCAGCGCGGCCTCCTCCACCAGCAGGCCCTGGCGCTCGTACCGGCCACGCCGCCGCGCGAACCGCACCACCACCGCCGACAGCGCGCTCTCCTCCCGCGCCCGGCGGGTCAGGGCGGCATCCCCGCGCGGCAGGAACACCAGGTGCCCCAGATCCGCGCAGTCGAGGCAACGCGGCACCCCGTCCTCCAGCACCAGCAGCGCCAGCGGCCCCCGCCGACAAGCCGCGCAGTGCTTCCGCCGCTGCGGCTGGACCACGACCGGGCCGCCCCCGGTGTCGGGCAGCGCGGGGGAGGGGGGCTCCACGGGACGGCGTGCACCTGCGGGACGGGCCATAAGCGGTTCATTCCCCGCCACCGGCCAGCCCTCCCGCACCGGGCCGGGCCGTTCCTTCCCTCCCTTCTCCCTTGCCTTCCTCCGTTCCTTCCTTCTTTCCGTCCTCTTCCGGCTTCCCGGCATCATGGGCCTGTGCGACTCGAAGCGATCACGTGGGAGCGGCTGGCCGAACGGCTCGCCGACCGGATTCTGGCGCTGGAGCCCGCCGACGGCAGCCGCTGGCCGCGCGTGGGCCTCGACGGAGCGCCCGCCGCAGGTCCGGGTGACCTCGCCACCCGGATCTCCGAGGCGCTCCGGGTACGCGGCCGGCCCTCCCTGGTCGTCGGCGCCGAGGGCTTCCTGCGCCCCGCCTCCCTCCGCCTGGAGCACGGGCGGCGCGACGAGGAGTCGTACTACAGCGGCTGGTTCGACACCGGCGCGCTGTGGCGGGAGGTCCTCGGCCCGCTGGACGCCGGGGGCGACGGGCGGGTGCTGCCCGACCTGTGGGACCCGGTCACCGACCGCGCCACCCGCAGCTCCTACGTCCGGCTACCACCCGGCGGGGTACTGCTCCTGCACGGCCCCCTTCTTCTCCAGCACTGGTTCCCCTTCGACCTGACCGTCCACGTCCTGCTGTCGTCCGGCGCCCTGCGCCGCCGCACCCCCGACACCGACCACTGGACGCTTCCCGCCTTCGCCCGCTACGAGACGGAGACCGATCCGGCCGCGACGGCCGACGTCGTCGTACGCGCCGACGACCCCCGGCACCCGGCCTGGAACGGCTGACCCCGCCTGCCGGACCCGGCCGGCGTGTCAGAACCAGCCGTTGCGCCGGAAGCCCCGCCACAGCGCGACACAGGCCAGCGCGGTGATGCCCATGATCAACGGATAGCCGTAGTGCCAGCGGGTCTCCGGCATGTACTCGAAGTTCATGCCGTAGACACCGCAGACCATCGTCGGCACCGCCACGATCGCGGCCCAGGCCGTGATCTTCCGCATGTCCTCGTTCTGCGCGACCGTCACCTGCGCCAGATGCGCCTGGAGGATGGAGTTGAGCAGCTCGTCGAACGCGGCGATCTGATCCTTGGCCCGTATCAGATGGTCCATCACATCGCGGAAGTACGCCTGTATCTCCGGGTCGACCACCTTCATCGGCCGGGTGGCCAGGTCCTCCACCGGGCGCAGCAGGGGCACGGCGGCCCGTTTCAGTTCGAGCAGTTCACGCTTGAGCTGGTAGATGCGCCCCGGATCGGCGCGGGCGCCCTCCTGCGAGAAGACGTCCGTCTCGACCTGCTCGACATCGCCCTGCACCGCGTCCGTGACGTTCAGATACTCGTCCACCACATGGTCCGCCACGGCGTGCAGCACCGCCGACGGGCCCTTGGCGAGCTGGCGCGGGCGCGCCTCCAACTCCTCGCGCAGCGGCCCCAGCGAGCCATGGTGACCGTGCCGCACGGTGATGACGAAGTCCTCGCCGACGAACACCATGATCTCGCCGGTGTTCACCACCTCGCTCGTCGCCGTCAGCTTCTCGTGCTCCACGTAACAGACCGTCTTCAGCACCGCGAAGAGCGTGTCGCCGTACCGCTCCAGCTTCGGGCGCTGGTGGGCCTCCACCGCGTCCTCCACCGCCAGCGGGTGCAGGTCGAACAGCTCGGCGACATCGGTGAACTCCTCGGCGGTCGGCTCGTGCAGACCCAGCCAGACGAAGCCGTCGCCGGTGTTGCGGACCGTCTTCACCGCCTCCACCACATCGGCGGAGCCCGGCACGCGTATGCCGTCCTGATACATCACGCAGTTCACGACCGAGGAACCCAGCGGCGACCTGGCCGGGTGGCTCAGGTCCACACGCGGCCGGCGCCGGGCCAGACCGGCCACCTTGCGCAGGCCGCCGACCTTGCTCAGCTTTGTGACTTTCCGCAGATTCCCCGTCATCGACATCTCGATCCCCTTGCCTGGATCTCCGCACCCGACACCTTTCGTGTCCTGCCCGGTCAGTGTGCCAGTCCGCCGAGAAGGCCGGGGAAGCCTGTGGGAATCGTGGATTCCGCTTGGTTCCCGCCTGTGGACGGAGGGTCGGCCACCCCGGACCCGCCGGCCGGCTGGGACGATGCGGAACATGACGCCCTCGGACGGATACCTCCTGGACAACCGGCAGACCGAGGCGGGCGAACGCTTCGACGCCTTCGCCTCCCTCTTCGACCCCACCACGTTCCGCCACCTCGAACGCCTCGGCATCGGCCCCGGCTGGCGCTGCTGGGAGGTGGGCGCCGGGGGCACTTCCGTCGTCTCCTGGCTCGCCCGGCAGGTCGGCCCGACCGGCACCGTCGTCGCCACCGACATCGACACCTCGCGCCTGGACACCGCGGCCCGGCCGCCGGTGGAGGTCCGTACCCACGACGTGGGCGCCGAGGAGCCGCCCGGCCGGGGCTTCGACCTGGTGCACGCCCGGCTCGTGCTCGTTCATGTCCCGGACCGGGAGCGGGCGTTGCGCTCCATGATCGACGCGCTGCGGCCCGGCGGCCGGCTGCTGGTCGAGGACGCCGACCCGGCCCTGCAATCCCTGACCTGCCCCGACGAGCACGGCCCCGAGGAACGGCTCGCCAACCGGCTCCGCCAGGGCTTCCGCCGGCTCCTCGCCGAGCGCGGCGCCGACCTCTCCTACGGACGCCGGCTGCCCCGGCTGCTCCGTGAGGCCGGGCTGCGGCAGGTCGAGGCCGACGCGTACTTCCCGCTCACCTCACCGGCGTGCACCGCGCTCGAACTGGCCACGGTCCGTCAGATCCGGGGCCGCCTGGTCGAAGCGGGGCTCGCCACCGACGAGGACATCGACCGCCACCTCGCCAACGTCGCGGCGGGCGGCATGGATCTGGCCACGGCGCCGATGATCTCGGCATGGGGGCGCAAGGTCTGAGCGGCGTCCGGTTCAGGGGGTGTGCGGCGGCCGCCCGTCGTCGTCCGGGCGCGGCGGTCGGCCGCCCACCCGCTCCACCGCCCGCGCCCCGGCCCGGCACCCACACTCCGCCGCGTCCTCCGCACAAACGCCCGCCACCAGCGCCGCGAGGAACGCGCCGGTGAACGCGTCCCCGGCACCCGTACTGTCCGTCGCCCGTGCCGGTACCGCAGGAACCCGGGCGCTCACCACGCCCGACCGCGCCACCAGCGCGCCCTCCGCCCCCGACTTGGCCACCACCACCGGCCCGAGTCCGCTCAACTCCGCCGCCGCCTCGGCCCAGTCGGACAATCCGGTGAGCAGGCACGCCTCGTCCCGGCTGGGCAGCAGCACATCGAGCTGCTTGGCGAACTCCAGGAACCGGTCCGCCCCGAACCGCGCGAGGAACCCCGCCGAAGCCGGGTCCAGGCTCACCGGTACTCCGCGCGCACGCGCCGCCGCCAGCGCGGTCTCGGCCAACGCCCGGCTGGACTCGGCGAAGAGCAGGTATCCCGACAGATGCAGCCGGGCCACCCCGTCGAGCAACCGTTCCGACCAGTCGGCCGGTTCGAGCCGCAGCGAGGCCCCGCTGGAGGTGAGGAACGTGCGCTCGGCCGCCGCCCCGCCGTCGACCAGGCAGATCACCGTGCCGGTCGGCGCCACCGGGTCCACCACCAGCCGTGGGCGCACCCCTGCCGCCAGCAGCTCCCGCTCGTGCCACCGCACCGCGTCCGCGCCCACCCGTGCCAGCAGCCGTACGTCCGTACAGCCCGCGTCGGCGGCCCAGCACGCCACGTTGGCGCCCGCGCCGCCCGGCAGCGTCCGGATCACGGCGGCCGTGTCGGTGCGCGCGGCCAGTGGCCCCCGGTGCCGGGCCACCACGTCGGTGATCACGTCCCCGACGACCAGCAGCCCTCCCGCCGGGCCGCCGGTCACCTCACCGCCCACGCCGTGGCGATCCGCGCCGCCAGCTCCACATTGCCGCGCACCGCTGCCAGGTTGGCGCGCAGCGAGGCCCCTTCCGTGTGCCGGACCAGATGAGCCAGCAGGAACGGGGTGACGGCCTGGCCGGTGACGCCCTCCTCCTCGCAGGCCCGCAGCGCCTCGGCGAGCACGCGCGCGTGCAGCTCGGGATCGAGCTGCCGCTCCGGCGGGACGGGGTTGGCCACGATCAGCGCCGACTCCGGTCCGCCGAGCGTGTCCTGCGCCCGCATGACCTCCGCGACCTGCTCCGGGTGCCGCAGCGTCCAGTCCACCGGATGACCCGAGTCGGACAGGTAGAAGCCGGGGAACCGCTCGGTGCGGTATCCGGCGACGGCCACGCCCAGTGTCTCCAGCCGCTGCAAGGTGGCCGGCACGTCCAGGATCGACTTCACGCCCGCGCACACCACGGTGATCCGGGTCCTGGCCAGCAGCCCCAGGTCGGCCGACTCGTCCTGGGTCGCCGTCCACTGCCGGTGCACCCCGCCCAGGCCGCCGGTGGCGAACACGCGGATGCCGGCCAGCGCCGCCAACTGAGCCGTCGCCGACACCGTGGTCGCTCCGCTCGCTCCGGAGGCCATGGCCAACGGCAGGTCACGGTGGCCCAGCTTGCGGATGCCGTCCTCGTTGGCGATCCGGTCCAACTGGCTCTTGTCCAGCCCGACATGGGGCTGTCCGTCGAGCACGGCGATCGTCGCGGGCACGGCCCCCTCGCGCCGGACCACGTCCTCCAGCTCCAGCGCCACCTGGAGATTGCGCGGGCGTGGCAGCCCGTGCGCGATGATCGTGGACTCCAGGGCCACCACCGGCCGTCCGGCGCCCCTCGCCTCCCGGACCTCCTCCGACAACACCAGCACCATGCGCCCGCCTCCCGTCCGTCGCCTCCCCTCATTCCTGGCGGGCGCGACCGGCGGCCAAACGCCATGCCCGGCAATGGGTATGGGGCGCCGTCAGAACAGCGGCTCGGGCAGCACGCCCTCCAGCGCGAGCAACTGCCGTTTCGTCTCCAGCCCGCCCCCGAACCCCCCGATCCCGCCGTCGCTCTCCACCACCCGGTGACACGGCACCACCACCGGCAGCGGGTTGGCGCCCATCGCCGTGCCCACCGCCTGCGCCCCGCCCGGCTGCCCGACCCGCCGCGCCAGATCGCCGTAGCCGACCACCGTGCCGTACGGGACGCCGTCGGCCAGCTCGCGCAGCACCGCCCGGTTGAAGCCGGAGATCAGCGACCAGTCCAGCGGCAGCTCGAAGTCCTGTCGCTCGCCCGCCAGATACGCCTCGACCTGCCGTATCGCCTCCGCCAGCAGGGGGGCGCCCGGCTCCTCGACCGGCTCGGTGCCGTACCGCGCCGCCAGCCGCTTCCGCGCGCGCTCGCACACCGGGCCGGTGGCGTGGAAGACGACGTTGACCAGTCCCTGGCCGCTCGCGGCCAGCATCAGCGGGCCGATGCGGCTGTCCATGACCGTCCACACGACCCGCTGTCCGTCCTGCCCCTGACTGTCCATGCCGACCACGTTACGACCCGCCACTGACAACGGGCCCCGCCGCCGGGATCAGTCGGCGCTGAGGGCCGCGCGCACCACGTCGGGCTTGTTGGTGATGATCCCGTCGACGCCGTAGCCCCGGACCTTCCGAGCCGTGGCCGCGTCGTTCACCGTCCAGGTGAAGACCCGGAGGGGCTTGCCGTGCGGCCCCTTCAGGGCGTGCGTGGTGGAGACGTAGCTCGCGGAGACGTCCGCGTACGCGGGGTTGATCAGGTCCGCGAACCGGGCGTACGCGCTCAGCTCGGCGACCTTCGGACTGCCCAGGTACCCAGTGGTCAGCGCGGGCTTGAGCCGGTGCACGGTACGGATGCTGTCCGCGCTGAAGCTCTGCACGATCAGGCGGCTCCGGTGCGCACGGTCCAGCCAGCCCTCGTTGCTCAGGGTCTTGAGGATCTGCGCCTCGATGCCGGGGTACAGCTCGGGGTTCTTGACCTCCAGCAGCAGTTTCTCGTGGTTGTGCTCGACGCGGCGCATGTAGCGCTCCAGCGTCGGCACGCGCGCGCCCGCGTAGGCGGCGGAGAACCAGCTCCCCGCGTCCAGCCGGGCGATCTCCGCGGCCGTGAAGTCCTTCACTTTCCACGGCGCCCGGCCGGGGAAGACGTCCTCGACGTTCGTGGTGCGCGCCAGGCTGTCGTCGTGGATGACGACCAGCTTGCCGTCCTTGGTGCGCTGCACGTCGTTCTCCACCCAGGAGAAGCCCAGCTTCGCCGCCGCGTCGATGGAGGACAGCGTGTTCTCGGGCGCGTACGCGGAGGCCCCGCGGTGGGCGACCACCGTGGGCTGGGCGGCCCGAGCCGGCCGGCCGTCGGAGCCGGGGCTCAGCAGGACCGTCGCCCCCAGGGCCGCGGTGGCCGCAACGGCGACTGCGTGCGCGTGCATGCGTACTCCTCACGTCCGGCGAATACCAACAGCACCAGGGTGACAGCGGAGCGTCAACGGCACAGGAGCGCAGAACGGCCACACGATGAACGGCGGGGCTCAACTCCGCACACCGGTGCCGCACAAGTGGGGCGAGGCCGTGTTTCTTTGCCGGAAAATCATTCGACCATTCCGGTGGCGGCCATACTCTCTCCGACAGCCCCGACCGCCGCAGCGGTGTGGGGCAGGGGGAACATCGCGTCGGTAGAGGGACGCGAGAAGGCGAGGGAAAGCCGCGCATGCGAGGCACGATCGACGGATTCGGCTACGGGGTCGTCACCCCCCTCGTGGGCTATGTGATGGCCTGCCTGGGCGGCGCTCTCGGCCTGCGCTGCACCACCCGTTCCCTGCTGGTCACCCACTCCTGGCGGCCCGCGTGGCTGGCTCTGGGCTCGACCGCGATCGGCTCCGGCATCTGGACCATGCACTTCATCGCCATGATGGGCTTCTCCATCGACGAGACGCCGGTCCGCTTCGACAAACCGATGACCTACGCCAGCCTCGGCCTGGCCATCGTCATGGTGGGCGTCGGGATCTTCATCATCGGCTACCGGGGCGCCACCGGCACCTCGCTCGTCACCGGCGGCACGATCACCGGCCTGGGCGTCGCCTCGATGCACTACCTCGGCATGGCCGGTATGCGCTTCGACGGACAGTTCACCTACGACCTCACCGGTGTCGTCGCGTCCGTCGTCATCGCCGTCGTCGCCGCCACCGTCGCCCTCCGGGCCGCCGGGCAGGCCAGGGGCTGGCGGGGCAGCATCGGCGCCAGCCTCGTCATGGGTCTCGCCGTCTCCGGTATGCACTACACCGGCATGGCCGGACTCACCGTCCACCTCCACGGCACCTCCGGCACCGCGACCGGCGGCTCGTCGGCCGCCGTGCTCGCCCCGATCCTCATCGGGCCGCTCGCCCTCCTGCTGCTGGCCGCCGTCGTCGTGATGTTCGATCCGCTGATGGTCAAGGGCGCGCCGCGGCACATCCCCGAGGAGTCCAAGCCGGGCGTCCCGGCCGCCGCCGTACCCTCCCACCAGCGCGTTCGCCCGCCGCGGCGGCCGGTCCGGGAGCCGGTCCACGCCGGCGACCACGGCTCTCGCACCCCGCAGCGCCACTGACTCCCGACCCGTTGTCAGTGCGGGGTCGTACGGTTGATGCCATGCGGCCCGTTTCAAAGATCGAACGCACGGTGGCGCCCTTCGAGGTCGTCAGCCCCTACCAGCCCAGCGGCGACCAGCCGGCGGCCATCGCCGATCTGGCCAAGCGCGTGCGGGGCGGCGAGAAGGACGTCGTACTGCTCGGCGCGACCGGCACCGGCAAGTCCGCCACCACCGCGTGGATGATCGAGAAGCTCCAGCGCCCGACCCTGGTCATGGCGCCGAACAAGACGCTGGCCGCCCAGTTGGCCAACGAGTTCCGCGAGCTGCTCCCCAACAACGCGGTCGAATACTTCGTCTCGTACTACGACTACTACCAGCCCGAGGCGTACGTCCCGCAGTCGGACACCTACATCGAGAAGGACTCCTCGATCAACGAGGAGGTCGAGCGCCTGCGCCACTCCGCGACGAACTCCCTGCTCACCCGCCGTGACGTCGTCGTGGTCGCCTCCGTCTCCTGCATCTACGGCCTGGGCACGCCGCAGGAGTACGTGGACCGCATGGTGCCGCTCAAGGTCGGCGAGGAGATCGACCGCGACGACCTGCTGCGCCGCTTCGTCGACATCCAGTACACGCGCAACGACACCGCCTTCTCCCGCGGCACCTTCCGCGTGCGCGGCGACACCATCGAGATCTTCCCGGTCTACGAGGAGCTGGCCGTCCGCATCGAGATGTTCGGCGACGAGATCGAGGCGCTCTCCACGCTGCACCCGCTCACCGGCGAGATCATCAGCGACGACCAGCAGCTCTACGTCTTCCCCGCCTCCCACTACGTCGCCGGACCGGAGCGCATGGAGCGCGCCGTCAACGGCATCGAGAAGGAGCTGGGGGAGCGCCTGGCCGAGCTGGAGAAGCAGGGCAAGCTCCTGGAGGCCCAGCGCCTGCGGATGCGCACCACCTACGACATCGAGATGCTCCGGCAGATCGGCACCTGCTCCGGCGTCGAGAACTACTCGATGCACTTCGACGGCCGCCTCCCCGGCTCCCCGCCGAACACCCTGCTCGACTACTTCCCGGACGACTTCCTGCTGGTCATCGACGAGTCGCACGTCACCGTCCCGCAGATCGGCGCCATGTACGAGGGCGACGCCTCCCGCAAGCGCACCCTGGTCGACCACGGCTTCCGGCTGCCCTCCGCGCTGGACAACCGCCCGCTGAAGTGGGAGGAGTTCCAGGGCCGCATCGGGCAGACCGTCTACCTCTCGGCGACTCCGGGCGCCTACGAGCTGTCCCGCGGCGACGGCGTGGTGGAGCAGATCATCCGCCCGACCGGCCTGGTCGACCCCGAGGTCGTGGTCAAGCCCACCGAGGGCCAGATCGACGACCTGGTGCACGAGATCCGGGAGCGCACCGACAAGGACGAGCGCGTCCTGGTCACCACGCTCACCAAGAAGATGGCCGAGGACCTCACCGACTACTTCGTGGAACTCGGCATCCAGGTCCGCTATCTGCACAGCGACGTCGACACCCTGCGCCGCGTGGAGCTGCTGCGCGAGCTGCGCGCCGGTGAGTACGACGTCCTGGTCGGCATCAACCTGCTGCGCGAGGGCCTCGACCTGCCCGAGGTGTCCCTGGTGGCCATTCTCGACGCCGACAAGGAGGGCTTCCTGCGCTCCGGCACCTCGCTGATCCAGACCATCGGCCGCGCGGCGCGCAACGTCTCCGGCCAGGTCCACATGTACGCCGACAAGGTCACCCCGGCGATGGAGAAGGCCATCGACGAGACCAACCGGCGCCGCGAGAAGCAGGTCGCGTACAACAAGGCCAACGGCATCGACCCGCAGCCGCTCCGCAAGAAGATCAACGACATCGTCGCGCAGATCGCCCGCGAGGACGTCGACACCGAGCAGCTCCTCGGCACCGGCTACCGGCAGCAGAAGGACGGCAGGGCGGCCAAGGCGCCGGTGCCCAGCCTCGGGGGCAAGGCGACCGCGGACGCCAAGGCGAAGGCGGCCAGGACGAAGGCCAAGGGCAAGACGCAGCCGACCGACCAGCCGGCCGCCGAACTCGCCGGGCAGATCGAGGAGATGACGGACCGGATGCGCGCCGCCGCCGCGGAGCTCCAGTTCGAGATCGCCGCCCGGCTGCGTGACGAGGTGTCCGAGATGAAGAAGGAACTGCGCCAGATGCGGGAGGCCGGTCTCGCCTGACCCACCCGACCCGTCCGGACCTCGGCATACGCGCCCAGTGTTGCAACACCGACACAAAGCGCGGGCCGGGGTTCGGCGCCGTCGGCCACGCTGCGTAGGGTTCTGGGCAACCGCGCGATGCGCGGCAACAGGGGAACACCGAGAGGGGATTCAGCCGTGACCGTCAACATGACCAAGGGCCAGGCCATCAGCCTGGAGAAGAAGGACGGGGCCACCCTGACCGCGGTCCGTATGGGTCTCGGCTGGCAGGCGGCGAAGCGCCGCGGGCTGTTCGGCTCGCGCACCCGCGAGATCGACCTGGACGCCTCGGCGGTCCTCTTCGCGGAGAAGCAGCCGGTCGACGTCGTCTTCTTCCGTCATCTGGTGAGCGACGACGGTTCCGTGCGGCACACCGGCGACAACCTCGTCGGCGGCGTCGGGCAGGGCGGTGACGACGAGGCCGTCCTGGTGGACCTCCAGCGGGTCCCGCCCCATGTCGACCAGATCGTCTTCACGGTGAACTCCTTCACCGGGCAGACCTTCCAGGAGGTGCAGAACGCGTTCTGCCGCCTCGTGGACGAGACCAACGGCCAGGAACTGGCGCGCTACACGCTGGCGGGCGGTGGCCAGTACACCGCGCAGATCATGGCCAAGGTGCACCGCCAGGGCGCCGGCTGGACCATGACCGCGCTGGGCGAGCCGGCCAACGGGCGCACCTTCCAGGACCTGATGCCGGCGATCCTGCCGCACCTGTAGGGCCGGCCCGGCGCGCACCACAACACGACACAGGGGGACGGCGATGGGGGCGGAACTGGTGCGGGGGCAGAACCACCCGCTGCCCCGGACCCGGCTGGAGATCCTGATCTCGGCCGAGGTCCCCGTGCTCGTGGCGGCCGCCCTCGGCGACGAGGGCGGCCGCGTTCATGACGGCCAACGGATCGCCCACCCCGGCGCCCCCGTCCTCCCCGGCATAGAGGTGCCCCGCGCGGCCGCGGCCGAGCACCGCCTCTCCGCCGCCCTGGGGGAGCTGCCCGAGGCGGTGCACCGCGTCACCGTGCTGCTGGCGCTGCCGGGCTCGCGGTTCGGCGCGATCGCCGCCCCGCGCGCGACCGTCACCGAGGCCGACGGCACGGAGATCGCCCGCTTCACCCTCGCCGGGCTGGACGCCGAGTCGGCCGTCGTCGCCCTGGAGCTGTACCGCAGGCAGGGCGGCTGGAAGGTCCGCGCGGTCGGCCAGGGGTACGCGGAGGGCCTGACCGCCCTCCTGGCGGACCTGGGGTTGCCCGAGGCGCGGGAGGTCGCGGAGGCGATACACGAAGCGGGGCGCCCCCGCGAGGCGCAGGCGGCCTCTCCTCGGCAGGACAGGCCGCCCGGGGGTGGACCGGTCGACTACACCCACCCCGGGCGACAGGCTTGCGAACAGCCTCAGCCCATCGCGGGCGACGCGGCGGGCTGGTCGATGGAGGAACGGCTGTACAACCAGGTCTGGGGCATGTTCGAGGACCTGGCCCGCTCCACCGCCGCCCTGCGGAGCGCGGCTGACTTCGCCGCCGCGCGCCTGGACCGGGAACTCGACGAGGCCCTGGCCGACCCGCGCACCAGGATCGGCCGCGCCGGGGACGCGGCACGGCAGGCGGCCCGCGCCAAGCACGACGAGCTGATGGGCCGGGCGCGGGCCGCCCATCACCGTGACCTCGGCCAGCTCACCGCCGAGGCGGAGGTCGTCGAGCCCGCCCTGCCACCCGCGTACGCCCGCTGGGACAGCCCAGTCTGGCAGGGCCACCGGATGCCGGCCGAGCCGCCCGAGGCCGTACGGCTTGGCGACCTCCACCTTCCCGAGAGCGCGTCCCTGCGCATCCCGATGCTGGTCAGGCTGCCGTTGGAGCGGGGTCTGTGGGTCGACAGCGGCGCCAGACCGGCCGACTTCACGGACTCCGCCGAGCGGCGCCGACTGGCCCTGGAAGTCGCCGTGGCCCTCGCCGTGCGGCTGCTCGCCGTCCACCCGGTGGGGGAGTTCTCCGTGGAGGTCGTCGACCCGGCCGGTACCGGGGCCGGACCGCTCGGCCCCCTCACCCGTTCGGGGGCCCTGACGGGGCCGCCCGCGAGGGGCACGGCGGGTGTCGCGCAGGCGCTGGAGTCGCTCACAAGGCGGGTCGACCTCGTCCGGATGGCCATCGGCGGCGGTGCCACCGAGGCGCTGCCGGACGGCTTCGACACCGCCCGGCGACTGCTGGTCGTGAACGACTTCCCGCAGGGCTTCGACGACCGCGCCCTGACCCGGCTCCGCTTCCTCGCCGACGAGGGCCCGGCGGCCGGGGTCCATCTGCTGCTGGTCGCGGACCGTGCGGACGCGGGGGAGTACGGGCCGTTGCTCGACCCGCTGTGGCGTTCGCTGATGCGACTGACGCCGTCCGCCGACGACCATTTCGCCGATCCCTGGGTCGGGCACGCCTGGACCTTCGAACCGTCGCTCCCGCCGCAGGGCGGTGCGGTGCTTCAGCAGGTGCTCGGCACGGTCTCCGAGGCCAGGATCAAGGGAAAGTAAAGAACCTCTGAGCTGCTCACTTGGTCTTTATTTTACCTTTCTCTTTACTCTTCCTTGGTGATTGCGCTACCGTATTCGTGCGGAGGGGAGTACTCCCTGATGCGGCGCACCCGTCAGTACGAATCCCCATGGATTCCGGGGCGCCGGCCCGTTCCTCGGGTGGAAGAGACCTCCGGCAGCGACAACGCTGATGTTTGCCGTGACTGATGCCGGAGGTGCAGTGGACGTCTCGATGACCCTGTGGGTCTTGACCATCGTGGGGCTGGCAGCCCTGATCGCGGTGGACTTCTTCATCGGCCGCAAGCCGCATGAGGTGTCCATCAAGGAAGCGGGCATCTGGACAGCAGTCTGGATCGCCCTGGCCGGACTCTTCGGCCTCGGACTGTTCCTCTTCGGCGGCGCCCAGCCCGCCGGGGAGTTCTTCGCCGGCTTCATCACCGAGAAGTCGCTGAGTGTCGACAACCTCTTCGTCTTCGTCCTGATCATGACGAAGTTCGCGGTGCCCGTGCAGTACCAGCAGCGGGTCCTGCTCTTCGGCGTGCTCATAGCCCTGGTCCTGCGGGCCGTCTTCATCGCGGCCGGCGCGGCGATCATCGCCAGCTTCTCCTGGGTGTTCTTCATCTTCGGCGCCTTCCTGATCTGGACCGCCTGGAAGCTCATCCAGGAGGCCCGCGCCGATCAGGAGGACGAGGAGTACGAGGAGAACAAGCTCCTCAAGGCCGCGGAGCGCAGGTTCGGGGTCGCCGACCGGTACCACGGCACCAAGCTGTGGATCGAGGAGAACGGCAAGCGGGTCATGACCCCGATGCTGGTCGTGATGCTCGCCATCGGCACCACCGACGTGCTGTTCGCGCTGGACTCCATCCCCGCGATCTTCGGCCTGACGCAGGACCCGTACATCGTCTTCACAGCGAACGCCTTCGCCCTGATGGGTCTGCGCCAGCTCTACTTCCTCATCGGCGGCCTGCTGAAGAAGCTGGTCCACCTGTCCTACGGCCTCTCGGTCATCCTCGGCTTCATCGGCGTCAAGCTGGTGCTGCACGCCCTGCACGAACTCGGGGTGCATGTCCCCGAGATCAGCATCCCGGTCTCCCTGGCCGTGATCTGCGGCGTGCTGATCATCACCACGATCACCAGCCTCATCGCCTCCCGGAAGCAGGCCGCCGCCGACGCGGCCAGGGGCGGCGGCGCCTCCAAGGACAGCATCGACGCCTGACCCTTCACTCCCTGACGGTCGAGCGACCCGTGCGGAGGGTGCCGCAGCCCGGCACCCTCCGCACGGGAAGGCTCCGGCCGACCCGACCTCACCGCGCCCACCCGGCCGGTGTGCCGGGCGAGACGAACGGAATGCGAACCCTGTACGCCTCTGCCACCATCACTGCATGATCACTCGGCTCAGCTCGCTCGCCGCGCGGTGGACGCTGCTCGTGCCGGTGCTCGCGATCGTCCTCCTCGTCTTCACCTGGGGCCGCGGCCTGCCCGGCGCGGTCGTCGCCCTGGTCGCCCTCGTGCTCGCCGGGTCCGTACTGGCCGCCGTGCACCACGCCGAGGTCGTCGCCCACCGGGTGGGCGAACCCTTCGGCTCCCTGGTGCTCGCCATTGCCGTCACCGTCATCGAGGTGGCACTGATCGTCACCCTCATGGTCGACGGCGGGGACAAGAGCGCCACCCTGGCCCGCGACACGGTGTTCGCCGCCGTGATGATCACCTGCAACGGCATCGTCGGCATCTGCCTCCTGGTCGGCTCCCTGCGCCACGGCACCGCCGTGTTCAACCCCGAGGGCACCGGAGCGGCCCTGGCGACGGTCGCCACCCTGGCCACCCTCAGCCTGGTGCTGCCGACCTTCACGACCAGCAAGCCCGGCCCCGAGTTCTCCTCCGTGCAACTGACGTTCGCGGCCTTCTCCTCGCTGATCCTCTACGGCCTCTTCGTCGCCACCCAGACCGTGCGGCACCGCGACTACTTCCTGCCGGTCACCAAGGAGGGCGACGTCATCACCGGGGCCGACCACGCGGCGCCCCCGACCGCGCGCCGGGCCTGGATCAGCCTCGGCCTGCTCGGCCTCGCCCTCATCGGCGTGGTCGGCCTCGCCAAGGGGGTCTCGCCCACCATCGAGTCCGGGGTGGAGAGCGCGGGGCTGCCCCCGGCCGTCGTCGGTGTGATCATCGCCCTGCTCGTGCTGCTCCCGGAGACCATCGCCGCGCTGCGCGCCGCCCGCCGTGACCGGGTGCAGACCAGCCTCAATCTGGCGCTGGGCTCCGCCATGGCCAGCATCGGCCTGACCATCCCGGCCGTCGCCCTGGCGTCGATCTGGCTGTCCGGACCGCTCGTGCTGGGCCTCGGCTCCACACACATGCTCCTGCTCGCGCTCACCGTGGTGGTCGCCTCGCTGACCGTCGTGCCCGGCCGTGCCACCCCGCTCCAGGGCGGCGTCCACCTGGTCATCTTCGCCGCCTATCTGGAGCTGGCCCTCAACCCGTAGCGGCCGGCGCCCCACCGGGCAGGCGAGCCCTCCGGCGGCGCGTGATAGACCGGGTGCGAGCAGTGGCCGCCCTGCCGGCCGCCCCCGACGCACCGGAGGAAACCACCGTGCCCCGCAGCCTGGCCAGCGCCCCGATCATGATCCTCAACGGGCCCAACCTGAACCTCCTCGGCCAGCGGCAGCCCGAGATCTACGGCAAGGACACGCTGGCCGACGTGGAGGCCATGTGCGCCGAGGCGGCGGCCGCGTACGGCGGCACGGTGGACTGCCGGCAGTCCAACCACGAGGGTCAGTTGGTGGACTGGATTCACGAGGCACGGCTCGACCACGCCGGGATCGTCATCAACCCCGGCGCCTACTCCCACACGTCGGTGGCGATCCTGGACGCGCTCAACACCTGCGACGGCCTGCCGGTGGTGGAGGTCCACATCTCCAACATCCACCAGCGCGAGTCCTTCCGGCACCACTCGTACGTCTCGCTGCGCGCCGACGGCGTGATCGCGGGCTGCGGGGTGCAGGGGTACGTCTTCGCGGTGGAGCGGATCGCCACGCTGGCGGGGGCGGCGCGGGCCGACGCCTGAGCGCCGCGCCGGTTCACCAGCCGCGCGCGTGCCACTCCGGCAGATGCGGGCGCTCGGCACCGAGGCTGGTGTCGTCGCCGTGGCCGGGGTAGACCCAGGTCTCGTCCGGCAGCGCGTCGAAGATCTTCGTCTCCACGTCGTGGATCAGGCTGGCGAACGCCTCGGGGTCCTGGTGGGTGTTGCCGACACCGCCGGGGAAGAGGCAGTCACCGGTGAAGACGTGCGGGTGGCCGTGCGGGTCGTCGTAGACCAGCGCGATGGAGCCGGGCGTGTGCCCGACCAGATGGCGCGCGGTCAGCTCGACCTGGCCGACCCGGATGACGTCCCCGTCGTCGACCGGCACATCGGTGGCGACCGGGATGCCGGCGGCGTCCGCCCGGCCGGCGTACGTACGGGCGCCGGTGGCGCCGACGACCTCGCCGAGCGCCTGCCAGTGGTCGCCGTGCTGATGGGTGGTGACGACGGACGCGATGCCGTCCTCGCCGATCATGGTGAGGAGCGTGTGCGGCTCGGCGGCCGCGTCGATCAGGAGCTGCTCGTCGGTGGCCCGGCAACGCAGCAGATAGGCGTTGTTGTTCATCGGGCCGACCGCGACCTTCGTGATCATCAGGTCCTTCAGCTCGTGCACGTCCGCCGGACCGCCGACCCTGACCTCGCCGCTGTACGTCATGACGATCAGCCTATAGCGGGGCGGGGGCCGGCGGGCCGGCGCCGTGTCACAGCGGGGGCAGTGCGGGCAGTTCGCCGCCCTTCACCTCCAGCGCGGTCCCTTCGCGGCGCCCGGCGAGCCAGCCCAGCAGGTCGGCCGGAGTGCCCGTGACGGTGACCTCGGGATCATCGGCCTTCCGCCCGGTGGTCCAGGTCCGGGTGCCGTCGCTCAGCAGTGTCGGGGGCACGTCGGGGTGGCCCAGGAAGCGCTCGGCCAGGAACCCGGTCTCGCGCTCGGTGAACTCGGCCGGGAGATCCTCCAGCTCGTAGCCGGCGCCGAGGTCCACGTGGTGCAGCTCGATCTCGACCCAGCGCCGGAACGGCAGCCGGGCCGCGACGTCGGTGATGCCGTTGCGCAGCTCCAGGACCCGGTCCCAGTCGCCCGGCGCAGCGCCTGCCGCGTCGAACCGGGCCGCGCTGTCGCGCACGTCGGTGAGATGGGTCTCCAGGGGGCGCGAGGCGTCCCGCTCGATGTCGGCGTCGCGCGCCTCGGCGCTCACGTACATCGGGCGGCCCCCGAGGACGTTCACGAGGGCGTCGGCGTTGCGGGCGACGTGGGCGAGGACGTGTCCGCGCGTCCAGCCCGGGAGCCGTGACGGCTCGGCCAGCGCCGCGTTGTCCAGTACGGCGGCCGCGCTGAGCAGCCGTTCCGTCGCTTCCTGTACACGTGCCAGGTCATGAGCGTGATCGGTCATGAGGCCCGACCCTAGCGGGACCACTCCTTCGGGTGAAGGTGACGGACATCCTCCAGAATTCGAAAGCGCGTGCTATATCGTCGAAGGCGGCGTCGGGCATGCTGGATGGCTGGAGATTGTTATGCATCCGGGAATCCGACCGGCGTTGTCAGTGGCTCCCCCTAGGCTCGAAGAAGCACGGGCCCAAGGCCCCTGTCACTTCTCTGAAGAAAGGTGCGGACCGGCGTGGCCGACCGTCTCATCGTCCGTGGCGCGCGCGAGCACAACCTGAAGAATGTCTCGCTCGACCTGCCGCGTGACGCGCTCATCGTCTTCACGGGCCTGTCCGGGTCGGGCAAGTCCTCCCTGGCCTTCGACACCATCTTCGCGGAGGGCCAGCGCCGCTACGTGGAGTCGCTCTCCTCGTACGCCCGCCAGTTCCTCGGGCAGATGGACAAGCCCGACGTCGACTTCATCGAGGGCCTCTCGCCCGCGGTCTCCATCGACCAGAAGTCGACCTCGCGCAACCCGCGCTCCACGGTCGGCACCATCACCGAGGTCTACGACTACCTGCGGCTGCTCTTCGCCCGCATCGGCAAGCCGCACTGCCCCGAGTGCGGCCGGCCCATCTCGCGCCAGTCGCCGCAGGCCATCGTGGACAAGGTGCTGGAGCTGCCCGAGGGCAGCCGCTTCCAGGTGCTCTCGCCGCTCGTGCGCGAGCGCAAGGGCGAGTTCGTCGACCTCTTCTCCGACCTCCAGACCAAGGGCTACTCCCGCGCGCGGGTCGACGGCCAGACCATCCAGTTGTCCGAGCCGCCGACCCTGAAGAAGCAGGAGAAGCACACCATCGAGGTGGTCGTCGACCGGCTCACGGTGAAGGACTCCGCCAAGCGCCGTCTCACCGACTCCGTGGAAACCGCCCTCGGCCTCTCCGGCGGCATGGTCGTGCTCGACTTCGTCGACCTCCCCGAGGACGACCCCGAGCGCGAGCGCATGTTCTCGGAGCACCTGTACTGCACCTACGACGACCTGTCGTTCGAGGAGTTGGAGCCGCGCTCCTTCTCCTTCAACTCGCCCTTCGGCGCCTGCCCCGAGTGCACCGGCATCGGCACGCGCATGGAGGTCGACCCGGAGCTGATCGTCCCGGACGAGGACAAGTCGCTCGACGAGGGCGCCATCCACCCCTGGTCCCACGGCCACACCAAGGACTACTTCGGCCGGCTGATCAACGCCCTCGCGGACGCCCTCGGCTTCCGTACGGACATCCCGTTCGCCGGGCTGCCCCAGCGGGCGAAGAAGGCCCTGCTGTACGGGCACAAGACGCAGATCGAGGTCCGCTACCGCAACCGCTACGGCCGCGAGCGGGTGTACACCACGCCGTTCGAGGGCGCGGTGCCCTTCGTCAAGCGTCGGCACAGCGAGGCCGAGAGCGACGCCAGCCGGGAGCGCTTCGAGGGCTACATGCGAGAGGTGCCCTGCCCCGCCTGCGAGGGCACCCGCCTGAAGCCGATCGTCCTCGCGGTCTCCGTCATGGGGAAGTCCATCGCCGAGGTCTCCGCGATGTCGATCAGCGACTGCGCGGACTTCCTGGGCGAGCTGAAGCTCAACGCCCGCGACAAGAAGATCGCCGAGCGCGTGCTGAAGGAGGTCAACGAGCGGCTGCGCTTCCTGGTCGACGTCGGCCTGGACTACCTCTCGCTCAACCGCGCGGCCGGCACCCTGTCCGGCGGCGAGGCCCAGCGCATCCGCCTGGCCACCCAGATCGGCTCCGGTCTGGTCGGCGTGCTCTACGTCCTGGACGAGCCGTCCATCGGTCTGCACCAGCGGGACAACCACCGGCTGATCGAGACCCTGGTCCGGCTGCGCGACATGGGCAACACCCTCATCGTGGTCGAGCACGACGAGGACACCATCAAGGTCGCCGACTGGATCGTGGACATCGGCCCGGGCGCCGGTGAGCACGGCGGCAAGGTCGTCCACAGCGGTCACCTCGACGAGCTGCTCGCCAACGCGGAGTCGCAGACCGGCCAGTACCTGTCCGGCCGCAAGTCGATCCCGCTGCCGGACGTGCGCCGCCCGCTCGACCCGTCCCGGCAGCTCGTGGTGCGCGGCGCGCGGGAGAACAACCTCCAGGACATCGACGTGTCCTTCCCGCTGGGCGTCTTCACGGCGGTCACCGGTGTGTCCGGCTCGGGCAAGTCGACCCTGGTCAACGACATCCTGTACACCCACCTGGCCCGCGAGCTGAACGGCGCGCGGAACGTCCCCGGCCGCCACACGCGCGTGGACGGCGACGACCTGGTGGACAAGGTCGTGCACGTCGACCAGTCGCCCATCGGGCGCACCCCGCGCTCCAACCCGGCGACGTACACCGGTGTCTTCGACCACGTCCGCAGGCTGTTCGCCGAGACCACCGAGGCGAAGGTGCGGGGCTACCAGCCCGGCCGCTTCTCCTTCAACGTCAAGGGCGGCCGCTGCGAGAACTGCTCCGGCGACGGCACGATCAAGATCGAGATGAACTTCCTCCCGGACGTGTACGTCCCGTGCGAGGTCTGCCACGGTGCCCGGTACAACCGGGAGACCCTGGAGGTCCACTACAAGGGCAAGTCCATCGCTGACGTGCTGAACATGCCGATCGAGGAGGCGACCGACTTCTTCGAGGCGGTGCCCGCCATCTCCCGGCACCTGCGCACCCTGAAGGACGTCGGCCTCGGCTACGTCCGGCTCGGCCAGTCCGCGACCACCCTGTCCGGCGGTGAGGCGCAGCGCGTCAAGCTCGCCAGCGAGCTGCAGAAGCGCTCCACCGGACGCACGGTCTACGTCCTGGACGAGCCGACCACCGGTCTGCACTTCGAGGACATCAGCAAGCTGCTGAAGGTCCTCTCGGGCCTGGTGGACAAGGGCAACACGGTCGTCGTCATCGAGCACAACCTCGATGTCGTCAAGACCGCGGACTGGGTCATCGACATGGGCCCGGAGGGCGGCGCGGGCGGCGGTCTCGTGGTCGCCGAGGGCACGCCCGAGGAGGTCGCGGCGGTTCCGGCCAGCCACACCGGCAAGTTCCTGCGCGAGGTCCTCGGCGCCGACCGGGTCAGCGACGCGGGCCCGGTGAAGGCCCCGCGCAAGACGGCCAGGACGACCGCGAAGAAGACGGCGGCGAAGGCGGTGCCGGCCAAGGTCAACAGCACCGCGACCGCCAAGGCCGGCACGGCCAAGAAGACGGCCGCCAAGAAGACGGCGCGGCGCAAGCAGTCGGCGCGGAGGTAGCCATGGCAACGTCAGACCGCGCCAGCGGGAAGGAACAGTCCTCGGGGATGGACCAACTGCTCGGTGAGCTCTCCAAGTTCGTGGGCGCTCAGGCGGACAGGCTGGCCGAGAAGGCGACGGACAAGCTCGGCGACATCACCGATCAGCTCTACGACGTGGCCGACAACGGCGGCAAGCTCTCGGACATCGGCGGGATAGGCAGCCGGATCCTGCAGGGCGACTCGCCCCTGAAGGCGTTCGCCGGCCAGAAGCTCGGCAATCTCAAGGACAAGGTGACGGACACCGCGTCCCAGGTGTTCGGCAAGAGCAAGGGCAAGGGCCGCAAGGGCGGCGGCAAGGTCGTCAACATCTGCGAGTCGGTGGACGTGGGACTTCCGCTGCGCGAGGTGTACGACCACTGGACGCAGTACGAGGACTTCAGCAGCTTCGCCAAGGGCGTCCGCGACGTGTCGCGCAACGACGACACCACGAGCGACTGGAAGGTCAAGGTCGGCCCGTCCAGCCGCTCCTACAAGGCGACCGTCCAGGAACAGGTGCCGGACGAGCGCATCGTGTGGACCTCCGAAGGCGCCAAGGGGACCACCCGGGGCTGCGTCAGCTTCCATGAACTCGCCCCCTCGCTGACCCGGATCGTCGTCGTGGTCGAGTACCACCCGGCGGGCTTCTTCGAGAAGACCGGCAACCTCTGGCGGGCCCAGGGACGCCGCCTGCGCCTGGACGTGAAGAACTTCCTGCGGTACGTGAGCCTCGGCACCGAGGAGGCGGAGGGCTGGCGCGGCGAGATCCGCGACGGCGAAGTGGTCCGGACCCACGAGGAGGCCCTCGAGGCGGAGCAGGCAGAGGAAGAAGAACAGGGCGACGAAGGCGAAGAGGGCGAGGAGGAAGACGCATACGACGAGGAGGAGGAAGCGGACGGCGAGGAAGAGCCCGAGGGATACGAGAACGAGGACGAGGATCAGGACGAGGATCAGGACGAGGACGAGGACGAGGACGAATACGAGGACGCCGACTACGCCGAGGAGCCCGGCGAAGACGGAGAGGAAGAGGGCGAGTACGAGGAGGACGAGGGCGAGGAAGAGGAGGAAGAGCCTTCCCGCGGGCGGCGGCGCAGCCGCCGGGCGGCGTGAGCGGGCGCGCGGAGCACACGCAAGGGCCGACGGGTCCAGGCCCGTCAGCCCTCTCGCTCGCCGCACCTGTGCGCCCGGTGCGGCGCGTCAGTGCTTCATCGCGTCCTTCGCCTTCTGAGCAGCCTGCTTGGCGTCACCCGCGGCCTGCTCGCCGCGCCCCTTCATCTCCAGGCTCTCGTTGCCGACCGCTTTTCCGGTCTCCTCCTTCACCTTCCCCTTGGTGGTCTTCGCGACGTTCTTCACCTTCTTGCCCGCGCCCATGCTGTTCACCTCCGCACCGCTCCGCACATGGGGTCGCTGGTGTCAATCCGTCGTTTACCCACAGAATGCGCATAGCACGCCATTTCACCCGATCAGGGTGACTCGGAATACGTCAGGAGACATGCATGATGTCCGCCGCGAAACGGCGCCGACGCCGGCGCCGCCCGGTCCGACGCGTCGCGCACTGGGCGACCCGGCCGTTCGCCCGGCGCGTGGCCCTGTGGGCGACGTGGTGGGGCATCCGCCTGGCGCTCTGGGGAATGCGACGGGCGCTCCGGCGTTCGCTTCACAGGGCCCTGTCGGCCGTCCTCACCGGCTCCGTCAGCGGAAGCCGTCCTTGCCCTTCTCCTTGAGGCGCCGGGCCTGGCCCCGGGCTTCCAGGGCCGCGCCCTTGGCCGCCAGGGTCTCCTTGCCCATCGCGTGGGCCGCCTTCTGCACGGCTCGTCCGGCGACCCGTTCGATCTCCGCCTTGGCCTTCTCGCCTGCACTCATGGCCGTCCTTTCACCGTTCCGGCACTTTCGCTTCTGTCCTGGCGGTGGAGCGGTAAACGACGCGTGCGGGGGCCGGCGGGGGCCGGACTTCACCGTCGCGGGGACGGCACCAGGCGGAGCAGGGTGTGCAGGAGGGCGTCGACGCGGTCGTGGGCGGGTTCGTCGGTGACGTGGGTGAGCAGCCGGGCCAGCACACGGAGCAGCGGCGGCGAGGCCATGACCCGC